>CAWGCE010000007.1:0-689983 GCA_963821085.1 uncultured Planctomycetales bacterium
TTGCGCAGAATAATGCCCCTTGCCCACGGTACCGACTCCGAAACGTCGAGCCAGGGCCAATCGAAACGGTCGAAAAAGAACATGCGTGGTTGGACACCGCAAAGGAAAGCCTCGGATGACCCAAAATTCAAGAATATGCCGTACCGCCGGCCTGTTTCTCGCGTATTTGGTATTGGTTCCCCAGGCGTTCAAGCGGCCGATTTGGCTGCGGCAAGCCTGATCGCTGACAGTGCTTCGCACGGGTTGGTAACGTTGATGGGGTTGGGATCAGCCAACGCCATGCGTCTGAGCGTGGAACTGCCCAAGGAAAGGCAGTGCCAAGTGCAGTGCCTCGCTGCCGACTCTGTTGAACTGTCGGCTCTGCGCGGTGAGATCGGTAAGCGCGGGTTGAGCGGCCGAGTCAGTGTCCGGCTGTGTACCGGGAACCACCTGCCGTTTGCGAACAACATGGTCAATTGCCTGGTTGTTGGCCCCGGCGTATCCGACATGGCTGGTACGGAAATCCTCTGGGTCGACAAAAGGCTCGCTCTGCAATTCGGCAGCGGTCTCCAGGCAACGGCCGCTTGGCGTGAACGCCGACACGGGAGTGAAGCGTTGGCAGCAGAAGACGCTGACCAGCGATTGCCTATCCCCCATGCGCGTGTTCCTGGTGAATGGACTGGTCTGGACAGCGGCCCATCCGGCTTGGCCTCGCAACGGGGCGGTGAAGAAAGGCGCGGAGAAAGGGATTTTCAAGGGGTTTGATTATCAGACCGGTGAGTTAAAGAAGCAGATTGATGTCAACCCGGAGGAGGTGGGGATCATTCATCATCGCTGTTACATCCCCAAGGCGGTCGATAAGTACATCCTCACGTCGTGGCCGGGGATCGAGTTTGTCGACACGGCGAATCGCACGATCAAGGGCATTTGCGATGGCGGTTCCTTGCAGTGTAAGGAAGACCGGCAAATCATTGCCTATGACCAGATCGAATCTCACCGGCCCGGACATTCTGTCGAGTGACGGCAAGCACCTGTTCCTGCGACACAAGACACTGTCGCTGGACAACGAAATGAACATGATCCCGGAACCCGGTGGCGTGCCCCATCTGCTACGCCTCGATGGGGTTCTTGGACGACAACTTCTTCCACCGCACCTACTGGGTGTACGACCAGGGTACCGTGGCTTTCCGTTATGCGTGGGTCTTCGGCGGCAAAGGAAAGCGAGGCGGCAAGCAAGGGGAACGCCCCCGTGCGTCAGTCTTTCGGCAGCCACCTTGCGGTGATGGACGCCGAAACCGTGTACCACTTCGGGAAGAGAGGCTTCACCATGGCGCACCCGAAACAGACGCTGGTTCCCGCTTACTTCCTGGCCGCCACCGCAAAGGAGCCTCAGCCAGAGCCCCGGACCTGGTCCATTCCCACCGATGTCTGGGTGCGGTCCATGATGGTGACGGACAAAGAGCTATTCATCGCAGGTCCATCCGGCAATTGGCACACGGACCCAGATGACTTTGAGGGGAAGCACGCCGTATTACGTTCTGTCGACAAGGCGACGGGGAAGCAGGTCGGGGAGGTTCGGCTGGATGCGGCCCCGGTGTTCAACGGTATGGCGGCCGTGGGGAACAGCGGCCTACCTGAGTCTGACGAACGGAACGGTTGTCTGCTTGGACTCAGTGTCTCGCGATGATACCGCGTGTTGTGCTCGATTTGCTCGTGGCTTTCATAGGGCAGATAGGCCGCACGCATGACGAAGCCGTAGGCTTCACCGACCTGGTAGTCCGGTATGAACCATTGAAAGTCCCAGGCCGGATTCCCCTATCCGCCTCCCGAGGGCGACTGAGCCAGCCAGATGCGGTCGCGTTCGCGGAACATCAGCACATAGGCCATCCCGTGACGCACTCCGAAATACCACGGCTCGATGTACGCGTATGGGGAAGCGTGGTTCACCAAAGTCAAGGGACTCCTCTTTCGTCACATGATGGACAGCTGGCGTGCCTCTTGCATTCAGCTCACATCGTTCGCTGCAGACGCACCACTAAGCTCTTTGCCTTATCGTTGGCGTTTCAAGTACGAGGGTTCCATTCATAAAGAAACCCGGCACAGCCGCTTGCCGACCGACCTCCGACGTGAAGACCGCATCGACACGAATTTCGTCGGGGTCGAACGGATTTGCCCATTGGCCCAACATCCGGAACGTGATTTCCACGGTCTCATAGCGGGCGACTTCCGTCTTGCTGATCATCACATCGGAAAGGGAAAGTAGGACCAGTTCCAGCCGACGGAGATGCCCCACATCAGCGGTCCGGCGATTTCGTTGTGGCATACCGTGTTGCCACCAGACTGTCCGATCCAGATTCCGGACGAGCCCAAGAAAGCCTGGCCGGCGTCCAACACGCGGTTGTCGGCGACCAGCGTGCCGCGGGTCTCGTCGACATCCCACTCGCAGTTGTCCGGCTCGCCGATCTTGATCCCGCCATTGGCCGCGTCGCGGATCGTACAGCGGGCGATCGTGTTGTCGCGGCAACCACGCGCAGCTCAATTCCCCAGGGGGAATGCGGGCCAGCTCGCACGCCTCGATCCGGCATTCGTCGGCCCCGTCGGCGTGGATCGCGGCCGGCGGCGGGAGTTCGGCCTGGATGTAGGGCAGCCCTCGGCGGGTAGCGTCCAGTTGGTGTGGGCGAAGCCCAGATCGCGCAGGATCACGTGACGCACCAATCGTCCTGTGCCGGGGTCGCCCTTGAGCAGCGAAGCTGCCGGACCGCGTCCCTGGCACGCTCCAGCGTGGCGAACGGCCCGTCCTTGCCGTCCGCCCCAGGGGGGGGGAGCGTTCCCGACCACTGGTCGTTTCCTTCGACCGAAACGTAGAAGTCGGCCTGTGCCTGCTCTCCAGCGATCACCGTACTGCCAACGGCGGCCAGAAAAAGGTAGCATCCCACGGACAGAATCGCTCGCGTCATGATGAAGATACCCCTCGCTTCAGCGCCTGCGCTACTCGTCTTCCTCCGCGATCAACAACCAGCCCCGGCCAGGTTCAACGGGGATCGCTTCGCCCGGTCCGAAGGTGGCCGCCGGCTGGAAGTCCGGGATGGCGGGCGCCGGCAGATGAACCCTAGCTGGATCGACCCCGAAGGCGGCAAAGTCAATCGTCAGACGGCAATGTCCACCTTGTCTTCAGACCAGCTGGCGAGCGAAATGAGTGCCTTGCCCGGCTTCCGATACACGGTTGCCAAAACGGATTCATGGTCGGTCTTGACAGGACAGTTGGTAAACCCAGTATCCGATCATCTCGCTACCCTGGTTGCCGAAGTCGTCCCACACCTTCCAGATCGGACGAGGGTCGGCCATGTAGGGCAACCTGTGCGGTCATGCCGTAGATCATGCCTGACCAGGGATTTCCGCCACCTTGAAGCATTTCTCCCATCACCCCAAACGGGATGCCGGAAATCTCGACCATCCAGTAGTCCGGCCTCGTGCTGTAATCCCGAGCTTCCCCAATCCAGATGCGGTCAATGTACGGCAGGTGTTCCATATAGAGATTCAAACAGCACGCATAGCCGGCCCGTTCGTTGAAGTGATTCCACGAGTGGAGATCGATCAGGCGCTCGCGCCCAGAACGGTCGAGTATCTTGCGAACCCGCTTTATCACGACCCGGTCATAGGCCACGTCGTCAATATAGAGCCCGTCGATGCCCACGTTGTAAACCAGCCAGCTGAGCCCTTCGAGATAGTAGTTGTGCCAGCGAGACATGCCCGTCGTCACAATAGAGGCATCACGCACGCCAGCGGTGTACCACGCCGGCACGTAGGGCGGATCGAGATGCTCTTGAAGCCAGGTGTGTCCGCCGCCGGGCCCTGAAGCCAAGATCTCGTCGCCCAGACTTCGCAACGCCCACAGCTCCGCGTCAGGGCACCAGGCCGTTTTGCTGAGCTCATCAACCGGGAAGTACTCGACGCTTCCAGGTCCTTGGCCGGGTGCTTCGTCGACGTAACGCTTGAGCTTGTCGGCTCGCAGGAACGGGTAATTGATGTAGGGATTGACGTCATTGCCGTGATGAATGTTGATGATGTTCGCCCCGGCGCGGTCACCGATCCGGCGGATGGTACGCATGGTAGTATCGCCGGGCCCAGTGGCCATCGGTATTCAGCGGCTTCAGTGGTGTGATAAGTAGCGTGAAATTGAAGTGCAGTACCTCGCCAGGCGATACGGTCCGCGGTCCGGTGGCGGCCCGCAATACGACGGAATCGTCTCCTTGTTCGCGAACCGAACAGCTACCGAGTCCATCGTTATGCCAGGCAGGCGGCAGATTCAACGGCAGGTGGTGGTAGTGAATGTTGATCACGGGCCGACGGTAGTTCTCACCGAACAGGCGGCATCGAAGTCCCGCATTCACGTCGCCGAGCCAAACGCTGTCCTGGTTGTTTCTGCGGTCCCACCGCCAGTCGTACTCGGCCGGCCGCACACCACCTGGACGTCCCATGCCCATCATGTAACTCGCCACGTCACAACAGAGAGGGATCTCCAAGATGAGATCGTCTACCTGGGTCGCACGGTCGGCCCTGAGCTGCATGTGGAATGTGATGTGGCCGTCAAACTCCATACTGCCTGCGCAGCAGAGCTGCAGACTGTCCGCGCTGCTCGTGGACCGCCAAGCCACTTCGCCCGCCGACTGCTTGACCATTTCCAATTCCCCGCCCTCAAACGCGGTTGTCCCAACCTTTGGCAGTTCCGCCATGAACCGGATCGGCTTGGCCAGTATCTGGCGGTCTTCCGACGTCAAATGCGTCATCTCGGGCGTGAAGAAGCTTCGGATGCTCTCAGGCAGTCCCGTTGCCGCGAGCGTCACGGAGCGGCCGAGGCAGGCAATGGTGTTGTCGTTGACCACCAACGGCGTAAACGGCGACGTCAGCTCGTCGTCTTGGGCGATCGTCGAGTCCAGCCAGCGTAGCCTGGAATGCCGCCAGGGTTCGCTGTCGCCCGCATCCTCCAATGACTCATCGCCAACCTCCAATCTCAAGACGACGCGCTTTCCCGGCTCTCCCGCTGGGTGCATTTCATCACGCCCTCGATATGCGCCGGGTTCCGCGTCCGCTGGAATCTGCACGCCGAACCAAAGGGCACCGACCGTGCCTTGTTGCACCGACACGGTCTTCTCAAATGGTCCACCGCAGCAGTCGATGCCGCTCGTGTTAAAACAACGGACCGCGGAGGCGGGGATCGGTCGCCCCATTGCTGAGAGCGGCCGAAGATCCTCGACTACGATGGCTAGATCTTCAATCGCTTCTTGGCCAGCGGCAAACACGCCGATCTGAAACGCGTAGAATTCGCCACGACACGCAGATCCCTGAAGACACTCGTCTTGCTGCTCAACGTCGACCCATCGCTGCGGCAGATGGTCCCGCATGCGAATCGGGTGCTGCCGGTCTTCAGCGAACAGCAGGTAAGCGACATCAGGGTGTTTCAAGAGCAAGCGATCCAGCTCGCCCGAAGCCGCGGCTTGCTCCATGGTCGTAAGCTTGTCGTACTCGTCGATGGCCTCAAACGCGACCAGTTCGGCCTGGGCAGCTTGGCCACTGACCGCTCTCCATCGCATCTGACGTCAGTCCGTTTCGCGTTCGCCAGGCACCATCGGCCGTGTCCGTCGGGAGCTGTAGTCGCTCGCCTTGTGTGAAGTTGCTTCCAGCGAGCTTCGATGGCATGTAGTACACGTAGTATTTCCCCGGCACGGTTGCCGGCTGGAAGACAACCTCGCCACGAGCCCGTGTCACTTTCATGGCCATTGCATTCGTGATCCGCTTTCCCGTAGCCGCGTCGACCACTAAGACCCGCTTTCTTTCGGGTTGGCATCGCGGCGACGCCACGGCAGAGCGACCCACACGGCGTCGGGCCCAGGCTCCACTTGGATCACCGCCCGGTGGTTTCCCAGTTCGGCAGACCAGGAGCCAACGTCGTACGGAACCGATGCCACCGCAACGTTCCCCGAATCGGCCGCCGCACCCATCGCCAGTAGGACAATCCAGTGCATAGCAAGACTCCTGAGAATGGGATTCTCTTCCTGGGCGTGCCCCCTTCTGCTCGCAGCGCAGGCGGCGTCCAGTCGCTTGCATGATGACAATGTTGCGACAGCCGATCAACAGCGCCGCATGCGGATCGTCGAAGGCTTCGTCACGGACGCTTCGCCGACCACACGCACGGGTCCGGGAGAGCGAGCCTTTTGGAACTTAGCGTCGTCGAGTACCACGAAGCATCTCAAGCCAATCATCAGGTGGGTTTTGACTGCATCGAGACTGGACGATCGGCCCATACGACCCGCTCCAAATCCGGATCCGTCTGTACGGAGGCAAGGCAGACCATGCGATATTTCATTCTCCATTTCTTCTGCATCGCCCTTTTCCTTGTTGCATACAAAGTCCGGCAGTCTCTGCCGAGCCAGCCGACCCCTGCCTGCCGAAAGTCGTCCTGGTCGGTGATTCGATTTGCCTAAGCTATGCACCAATCGTCGCGGAAATGCTCGATGGTGAGGCGACCGTCATAAGTCATCCGGCCAACGGCGGCGACAGCAGTAATGTGTTGGAACACCTGGACGAGTGGGTCATTCGCCAGCGGCCCGCAGTCGTTCACTTCAACTGCGGCATACACGACACGAAACGATTCAAGACCACAGGCCATTTCCAAGTTCCGCCAGAGCGATACGAGTCGAATCTTCGCGAGGTTGTTGAGCGCATCCGCGCAGAGACCGATGCAGTAGTTCTCTTCGCCACCACAACGCCGATTCTCGATGAGCGTGCTGCTCGGGCCAGGAGCGGCCGAGACTACGAATTACTCGGCGGCAGCGTCGAGCAATACAATCAAATCGCGAGCCAACTAATGGCTGAACTCGACGTGCCGGTTGACGACCTGCACACCGTGTTGGCCAACGTCCAAGAGCCTGCCACAACGGCCGACTTGATCGGCCCTGACGGAGTGCACGTCATTCGCAAAGGACGGGAATTGCTCGGAGACGCCGTCGCCCAGTTTATTCGTAAGCATCTCCCCGGCGACCAAGGCTCGGTTCGTTCGCAGGAGGCCAACCCCGCCGCCAATCCGACCAAACGGCCCAACTTTATTTTGATTTTCGCCGACGACCTGGGGTATGGTGATCTAGGCTGTTTCGGTAACACCCAGATCCGCACTCCACGACTCGAGTGGTTGTCACCCCCTTCCCACCCGATGAAAGGACGTGTGTCATGCCCAGAATGGTCTTATCACTGCTTGTTGGTCTGGCGGGACTTAGCCCGGTGTGGAGTCAGGAGCCCGTGGTCTGGGTGGCCTCTCCCTGGCAGCATGTCTTGCGCAGTACCGAGCCGGGCGAGGCGAAGTCAGCGGAGATCGTCGCCGCACGCAACGAGTACGAGCCGCTGCGGGTCATCATCCACGCGGGTGCGCAGGCACTGGCCAACGTGCGCGTGGAAGCCAGCGCTCTGACCGGGCCCGCGGGGCAAATCGAGGCGGGAAACGTCGCCCTGTTTCGCGAACACTACATCCATGTCTTCCAGCCTAGTCGTGCCTCCAAGGCGCCGACCGGCTGGTACCCGGACGCACTGATTCCGATCGCTGGTGGCGACCCCGCGGCCCAAGTATCCGCCGATGCCGGTGAGCGTCGAGCCCGGCACGAACCAGGGTTTCTGGGTGGACGTGTACATCCCCCGCGATACCGCACCCGGCGAGTATTCCGGGACGATCATGGTGACGGCGGACGGCGCGCGGCTCAGTTCGGTTCCCGTGAAGCTTCGCGTGCAGCCCTTCACGCTGCCCGACAACATCGCGATGCGCAGCAACTTCGGGAGCCTCGGAGGCAGGCTGGCCCGTCAACTCGGGATGGACGCCGGCTCCCAGGAGTTTGCCGCTGTTGAGGACCAGTACATTGATACGCTGCTGGCCCACCGGGCGATTCCTTCGTCTCTGGGGAACATCTGGCCCAAGTGGACCCCGGAAGGCGGCATCGATGACAGCAGCAGCGGCGAGCGGCTTCGCGCGATGGTCCAAGACCGCCACGTGAACTCGCTGTGCGTTCCCTTCGCCTATCGAACCGAACCGGAGAAATGCCGAGCCTACTTGCGCGACATGGCCGCCTACCTGCGGAGCAAAGGCTGGCTCGATTTGGCCTACATCTATATGGAAGACGAGCCCAACGATGCCGAGCAGTACGAGACCGTCCGTCAGCAAGGCGAGCTGATCCGCGAGTCGGGCATCAAGCGATTGTGCACCGAGCAGACCGTCAGCTTCCAAATCCGAGTGGGGCACTCTGTACGGGGCGGTGGACATCTGGTGCCCGCTGTGGTGTCTGTACGATGAGACAACCGCGCGCGAGCGGCAGGAACTGGGCGAGGAGATCTGGACTTACACCGCGCTGTGCCAGGGGAAGGGCACAGCGCCGTTTTGGCAGATCGACTTCTCCCCCGTGCAGTTTCGCGCGCCGTTCTGGGTGAGTTGGCACTATGGAGTGAAGGGGTTCCTGTACTGGTCGAGCATCTACTGGACCAAGGGGCAAGATCCGTGGACGACGCCGCACTTCCGCGATCAGTACTGGGGCGAGGGGATGCTGCTCTACCCTGGGAAGGACGCCGGCCTCAGCGGACCGGCGCCCTCGATCAGGCTCAAGCTGATCCGGGAGGCCTTGGAAGACTTCGAGTACATGACGCTTGCCGGCAAGCAAGGCCACAAGGCGCAGGTGGACGAGATCGTCGGCAGCCTCGCGCGCTCCTTCACCGACTGGAGCCAGAGTCCGGAAGCCTATCATGGCCGCGCGGGCGAAGCTCGCCGCTTTGATTGCTGCGGAGTAGCTCGCACGCATTCGAGGATCGTCACCGAGTGTGGCGGCCGTTCCACTCCCGCCGAGATAATTTGCAGCCGCAACGATACGGAGAAGCCATGAAAAGAACCCTGCTTCTATTGTCCTGCCTGCTGTTTCTGCAGACGTATCTGTATTCCGCTGAACTGGCGAAGGACGGCGCAACCGGTTGGAAAATCGTTCTGCCCGACGAACCGACGATCGTCGAGAAGACAGCCGCGCGCGAACTGTCCGAGCATCTGAAACTCGTTACCGGCGCGGATTTCCAGACGATAGCCGAAAACGACGTCCCCGCCGACGGGCAGTCGTTGATTTTCGTTGGCAATACGGCGAAGGCCCCGAAGAAGGACTACAAGTTCGACGAAATCCTGATCAAGATGGACGGCGGAAACCTGATTCTCGCCGGACATCAGAAGCGAGGCTGTCTGTACGCCGTCTATTCGTTCCTGCAGGACGTCGTCGGCGTTCGCTGGTGGACGCCCGAAGATACTTTCATTCCAAAGAAGCCGACGCTGGTCGTCGCGGACGACCTGCTCGTTTCCTACGCGCCGCAGATGATCTCGCGCGAAATGTACCATCGAAAGGCCCAGCCGACCGTCTTCTCCGCCCGCATGAAGGGCAACGGGTTCTTGACCCCGGAATACGGCGGCGCGGTCCGGATCATCAATTTCGTCCATTCGTTCTACAAGTATCTCCCGCCGGAAAAGTACTTCGACGCCCATCCGGACTGGTATTCGGAAATCGACGGCAAACGCAAGCATGAACGCGCGCAGCTTTGCCTGACCAACGAAGAAATGACCCAGGAGTTGATCAAGAACGTCCTGGAAACGCTGCGGAAGAATCCCGACGCGAAGATCATCGACGTTTCTCAGAACGACTGGCACGGGTTCTGCACCTGCGAAAAATGTAAGGCGGTCGACGACGCGGAAGAAAGTCACGCGGGCACGCTTGTCTTGATGCTCAACAAAGTCGCCGAGGCGGTCGAGAAGGAGTTTCCGGACGTTCTGGTCGAATCGCTGGCGTACCAGTACACCCGCAAGCCGCCCAAGACCATCAAGCCGCGCGACAACGTTTTGATTCGTCTTTGCACGATTGAATGTTCCTATATCCAGCCGTTGGACGGCGAGCAGAACCAGAAGTTCGCCGCGGACATCGAAGGCTGGAGCAAGCTGGCCAAGCACCTGTTTATCTGGGATTACACGACCAACTACAACGACTACCTGGGGCCGCATCCGAACCTGCGCGTTCTCGTTCCGAACGTGCGCTATTTCGTCAAGCACGGGGCCGTCGGCCTGTTTGAAGAAGGCGAAGGCGACGACTTCTGCGAACTGAAGAATTGGCTGCTCATGCGCGTGATGTGGGAGCCGAACCTCGACGGCGAAAAGCTGATCGACGAGTTCGTACGCGGCTATTACGGCGAAGCGGTCGCCCCGCTGATCAAGCAGTATTGGGATGTCCTGATCGCGCGGGCGGAAAAGGACGAAAATCTATCTGGGCTGCTTCGGCATGAACTCGGCGAAATGGATTGATCTGGCGACTCTCAATCAGGTTACCGAGATCATGAACAAGGCGGTCGAGACGGCGACGAAAGTCTACGGTCCCGATTCCGACGAGCTGCGCCGGCTGCAGAAGTCCAAGATGGGCGTCGACCACGTCTGGCTGAGCCGCTACTATCCGCTGCGTTGCGAAGCGCGCGAAAAGAAGCTGCCGTTCCTCGGTCCGAAAGACCCGCTCAAGGCGGCGGAGGAGTTCGCACAGCTCTGCAAACGATTCCAGACGAAAGCAGCGGTGATTTCGCAGGAAAAGAACTTCGGGTTGTACCTGGAAGGTCTGAAGGCGGGATTCATCGCGCAGAAGAATCCGCCGGAAATCTGCAAGGACGTTCCGGAAGACGCCTGGGTCGTTTTCGACGCCCTGTCGTTCAACAACTACAACAACGCGGCGACGATTATCGACGACGCGGAAGGCTGGAACGGCAAGAGCGTCCGCATGGGAACGAAGGTCGACTGGAATACCAGCTATACCCCGCCGGTCCGCGGGAAATACCGCCTTCTCGCCTCGCTGCGCTGCGAAGGAACCATCAAGGAAGGCAAACTCGGCTCTTGGGGCGTCTACGACGCGCAGGGCAAGAAGTCGCTCAAGAGCATGGTCCTCTACCCGAAGGATTTCGCGACCGAAGACGGCTCGTTCGACAGGAAATTCCGCTGGATTGATCTGGGCGTTATCGACTTCGTCCCCGGCGCGTACTTCTGGTTCGCCCACGGACACAATCCCGAGCTGGACGCGATCTTCGTCGACCGCGTCGTGCTGATCGGAGCGGAGTAGGCGAGCGCAGGCCAGAGGCTCTCCTTGATCGTCTGCAGAGCCTCCGGATCTTTCGGATTCCCGATCGTTATCGTGCCCTTCCAATATAGAGCCTGGTTATCCATTCCAGCCTCCTCAAAATTGCCTTTCGCCTCTGCTGTTGGTAAAGTCGGGGGCCTACGCCTCGCATTCAAGAGCATCATTGGGCAACAGACATGAAGAACGCTTGGACAATCGGTGTCGTTTCTCTGCTGGCCGTCGCTCCACTGGCCCGGGCCGAACAGCGCGGCGCCGAGATCGGCGTCCGGGGGCCGTGTCACGTCGACACCTTCGTTCCCGGTGCCGTACTCTACACGAACCGCCCCTATGTCGTCGCGGAGTGCCCCGATTTCGTCAAGGGAAAGCTCTTCCTTCGCAGCAGCATCGACTTCGTCGATTTCGAGTGCACCGCGCCCGGCTTGATATGCGTGCTCACGCCCGATCCGGTCCACAAAATCGCCAAGGCATGTAGCCGGTACAAGGAGTTGGAAGCGGCCGGGTTCAAACGGATCGACGGCTCCGAGGTGTTTCAGCTCTTCGGTGAACAGCCTTACGACCTCGTCCGCACCTATCAGAAGAAACTCGAAAAGGGCGAACGCTTTCGACTGAAGAAATGGGCCGTCGTCGTGGGCTTCTCCAAAGCGGAAGCCATTCTTCCGGAACGCAAGCCTTGGACGAACAACCAGGGCGAACTGCTCTACAACGGGATTCGGCTTCCCAAGCGATGGCCGCCGGACGACATCGTCCCCTACGACATGAATCCCATGCCGGTCCCCTATCTGGACGACCGGCCCGACGTCGTTCCGATCGACGTCGGGCGCCAGTTGTTCGTCGATGATTTCCTCATCGAGAAGACGGACCTGACGCGGTCGTACCATCTGGCGGAGAAATACGAGGGCAATCCGATTCTCAAGCCGGAGACCCGACTCGAGACCAATCGGCCCCGCAACTCCATCGCCTGCCCCAAGGACGGCGGTGTGTGGTGGGACCCGGCGGAGCAGATCTTCAAGATGTGGTACGAGGCGGGATGGATTCACACGATCTGCTACGCCACGAGCAAAGACGGTCTTCGTTGGGAACGGCCCGAGTTGGACATCGAGCCCGGCACGAATCGCGTGCTTCCGAAGCAGTACCAATGCGATTCGTGGAACGTCGTGCCCGACTACGACACGAACGACCCGACACAGAAGTACAAGATCTTCGTCATGCCCGGCGGCCAAGGACCGGCCATGTCGATGGTGTCCGCCGACGGCGTCCATTGGAGCGATCCGGTTGCGACGGGGATCACGGGCGACCGGAGTTCGATGTTCTACAACCCGTTCCGCAAGAAGTGGGTCTACAGCCTGCGCGACAGTTGGCGACAACGCTCGCGGCGCTACTGGGAACACGACGATTTCCTCGCCGGAGCCAAGTGGGAAGTGGGCCAGCCCGTCATCTGGTGCGCCGCCGACAATCAGGACCCGCCCGACCCGGAGATCGGACAACCGGCCCAGCTGTACAACCTGGACGCAGTCGCCTACGAGAGCATCATGCTTGGCATCTTCGAGATTCACCTCGGCCCGCCGAACGACGTCTGCTCCGAAGCTGGGCTTGCCGAAGATCACCGAGTTGAACCTGGCGTACAGCCGCGACGGATTCCACTGGTATCGGCCGGATCGCAGGCCGTTCATTCGAGCCGAACGCCGCGACGTCTGGGACCGCGGATACGTCCAGCCGGTCGGCGGAATCTGTACGATCCACGGCGACAGACTCTGGTTCTACTACACGGGGTTCCAGGGAAACGTCGAAAG
Organism: uncultured Planctomycetales bacterium; assembly: GCA_963821085.1. Classification (GTDB taxonomy): domain Bacteria; phylum Planctomycetota; class Planctomycetia; order Pirellulales; family Pirellulaceae; genus CAWGCE01. The sequence continues at coordinate 12,941 of CAWGCE010000007.1, forward strand.
GAAGAGCCAGCCATTTCCTGAGCGACGGCATGTACGACCGCGGCAGCACCGGCGTGGCCTTCATGCGCCGGGACGGTTTCGTCTCGATGGACGCCCGGGAGAAACCCGGCGAATTGCTCACTCGACCGGTGCGGTTCACGGGCAAGTGCCTGTTCGTGAACGCCGACGTCGACGGAGGCGAGTTGCGGGCGGAGATCGTCGGACGAATCGGGCGAGCCGATCAGCCCGTTCACGCTGGAGAACTGCCGGCCGCTGCGTGCGGACAGCACGATCCAGCAAGTCACCTGGAAGGGCGGCAGCGATCTGTCGTCCTTGAAGGACAAACCCGTGCGATTCAGGTTTCGGATGACGAACGGTTCGCTCTATGCCTTCTGGGTCAGCCGCGACGAAAGCGGTCGCAGCGACGGCTACGTCGCCGCCGGAGGCCCGGGATACACGGGCCCGATCGACACCGTCGGCAAGAAAGCCCTGGAAGCGGAGTGAGCAATACGGAACCACAACTACATGGAATGAACCAGCGTCTGAAGCCCTGTGTTGTTAATGTCCAACTTTTGCTTGCCACAAGTCCATTTCAGTTTCGCTACCCATACGCGATTGTTCGCACCACGAGCGATGAGCGGTTTCGGGTCGTGGTAGTTCGGCCCCGGCGCTTGCATCCATTCGGTGACGGTGACCCACGTTTCGTTTTCGCTGATTTGGGTGATCCCGAAATTGCCGAGGCCGGGCTCCTTTTTCAGGAGGAGAAGATGCTCGGTCGCGCGGATGACGTGGAGGCTCTCATGATCAACCTTGGCGATGAACAAAGGCGCACGATGGCGAAAAACATGGTCGTTCTCCGCCCCGCGGCGTGTGTAGACGAGCCACAAACCGTGTCTGGGATGACGCAGCCAGTGTTGCTGGGTGTTGTAGTTGCCGAGGTCTGCGCCGTCGTCGAAGGTCCACTTCTTCGGTTCGGAGAACGTCAGGGAACCATCGCCGTGCTGAAGGAGACGTATCCGTGATCGTCGTTGCGCATGGTGAGGAAGTAGCGGCCGTCGAACTCCGTCACGGAGGGTTCGTAGAGCCCCCGCTTGCACGGGCACGGAGAGTTCGTTGCCATGTTCGACAATAGCGGATCGTCTCGCCATCGAAAGTGCATCGCAGGACGGTGGTCGAGTATTGTCTCTTCCGATCTCCTTGAAATAGACCGGCAGCAGGATGTCGCCGCTGGGCAGATCGAGCCGCTGGGCGCAACCGGCGCCGGCGTTTTCGAACTCGCCTCGGCAGGCATATGGACCGTCCGCCAGGGGACCAGGTTGCGTTTTCGGGTCGTAGACGCATAGGCCGTCCCGCGCGGGCGGACGTGACGCACCGGTTGTCTTCATAGACGACAGTGTGACCGGTCCCGAGGAGCTTGCCGGTCTTGGCATGCCACTTGGGCCAGAAGTCACATACGGTGATTTCCAGATTGTCATGCCCGTCGAAGACGAGAACGGCACTCTAGCAAAGGACCGGTGCTCGACCGGAATGGACCAGGTGTCTCCCTCCATCGGACGTTCGCATTTCGTTCAGGCGCGTAGAAGACATCTGAGCCTGAGAGCTGAAGTCTCTGCAGCGTCATCAAGACCGTGGGACTGGGAGCGTCTCCTGCAATGGGGATCCGCCTGCCCGTGCATGAACCCAGCACGTCTTCCCGTCAAATCCTTGCGTAGCGACGGTTCGTTCGATTGTGAACGGCACTTCGGGTTGCTGAGGAAACCCGCTGCCAACGATGACAAGAAGGCCGCAGAAGGCGAGCCGAGAACTGTGTTCATGTTTCTCCTCGGGCGAAGAGTAGGGGACGGGTGACAACGGGGCAGTGTTCTCCGGCGGCACCGGCCGGTCATCCTTGGCGTGGGCCAGAAACGTCGGCGGCGTCTGATCGGTGACTTGCTGTTCGTTGGAGAAGAGACTGAACCAATTCGGGCGGCGGATCGGGGCCGAGCAGGTTCTGCTTCGATCCGCCGTGCGTCTTCTCGCCCATCGTGACAACCGGGTAAACCAGCACCATGAAGTCAGGGCGGCAACTTTCGCGGTCGATCGGGTCGGTGGCCTTGGGGTCGCCGGCGTCGAAGTGCGTGCCCGCGGTGGAAGCTACATGCCCGCCCGCCGAGAAGCCCATGATGCCGATGCGCTGCGGGTCGAGGTTCCAGGTCTTCCGCGTTCGATCGGACCACGCGAATCGCTCGCTGGGCATCCAGCAGCGGAACATAGGGACGACCGTTCGGCAAACGGTACTCAAGCACGATTCCCGCGATGCCGTGCTCGGTGAGCCATCGAGCGACGATGGGGCCCTCACGGTCGAGCACGTGGCGAATGTAGCCACCGCCCGGGCAGATCACGATGGCCGCTCCGGTCGCTTTCTCGCGTGGCGGCAGGAAGACCGTCATCACGGTTTCGGCCGGCTCGCGAGTGCCGTCGCCGACCGGGGCCGTATCGGGCCAAAGCTGCATCCGCGCGGCCGGAAGCGGGTGCTCGCGAGCGCCTTCCGCCTCGACGATGGGCCAGGACGCCCGCAGGTCGTCCTGGTAAGGCCCGATCTTCTCGACCGGAATGGGTTTGAAGCCAAGCTTGAGCGCGGGCGAGTCGGGCCGCAATCGGTAGTCGCGGTTGGCTGCGTCGACGAAGAGCGGATCGGCGACAAGCGAGTGCGTGTCCATGCCCAACGCCTGCCACGCTTCCCACGGGTCCATGGCGACCGCTTCGTGCAAGGTCACGTCGTCGACCCAGATCGTGCCGGTTCCCTTCCGGATGTCGAAGCGGATGCAGGCGGTCTTCATCTGCTCGCGGTAGTTGCTGTCACCCGGCCCGGGGAACGTGAAGAGGGCGTCGTACTGCTTCCACTCCGTGCCGGCCTTGCCGGACATCCCCTTCGCCCAGAAGTAGGCGCCGGCCTTGTAGGACTGCGGCATCATGGAGAACTCGGTGTCCGGCTCGGCGGCCTTGATGCGCGCGGTGAGCCGATACGTCCGGCCGGGCTCGAGGGGGATGTCGGAACTCACGAAGTTCGGCACCAGGACCTGGCCGTTGGGCTTCTTGACGGTGCCGCCGCCGTCGATGCGCACGGACTGTTTGCCTTCGCAACGCACCTCCCGGTCGACCTCGGCTTTCGAGTCGTCGGGCCGCACTTGCCACCGCCAATCCGATGGCACCGCACCGGGCTCGCCGGCCTCGAAGCCTGGGTTGGGCGCCAGGTTCGGGCCAATCGTTCCCTTCACGCCCGACTGGCCGGTCTCGATGGGCAGGCCGGCGTGCCAGTACAGGTTGTAGTCGAACTCGTTGTGGTCCAGCGGCATGCTCCGCAGCTTCAGCAGTCGGCTGTCGGGGTCCGTGTAGTAGCAGATGTTGCGCCGGAACACGTTGCCGGTCATGGTCATGTCGTTGGGCAGAACGGCGTCGTTGGGGTGGATGTGCATGTTGCGCATCTTCTTCCACGCCGGCTGGTCCATGACCGACTCGTAGCCCTTGATCATGGTGTCCAGGTGTTGCTTCCACCGCTTGCCCGAACCGGTCCAGCCGCTGCACTGGATCTGCTGCTGTTTGCCGTCGATGAAGATGTTGTTCTCGACGAGGTTGTCGCGGCCGTTGTGCAGGTGGATCAGTCCGCGGACGCAGCGGGAGACGATGTTGCCGATCACGTCCACGCCGCCCGTGTTGTCGTCCAGGTAGACGCCCCAGGCGTAGTGGGGCGAGACCCAGCGGCCGTGCTCCTGGCCGTAGCCCAGGATGTCGTGGAAGTAGTTGTAGCGAATGACCGTGCCTCGCGAGCCCAGCCAGTCCCGGCCGCCGGTGTAGACCGCACCGGTGTCCGCGGTCTCCAGGTTCACGTGGCGGATGTGGTTGTACTCGATGACGAGGTTGTTGCCTCGGAACCCGATGCCCCAGCGGGGGCCGTCGTGGATGAGGTTGTGCGATGCGCGGTTGCCGCAGCCGGACAGCGACACGCCGACGCCTTGCTTGTAGAAGACGCCGATGTGGTGGATGTAGTTGTTGTCCGCGTAGTTTCCCGCGGGCGTCAGCGTCTTGCGGTCGCCGCCGCCGATGCTGATGCCGTTGCGGCCGACCTCGTAGATGTCGTTGCCCACGACGCCGTTGTTCGCCCCGCCGCTCGACCGACACGCCGCTGCCGCGGTAGTCGCCCACGTTGCGGATCGTGCAGCCGGCGATGAGGCAGTTCGTCGTGTCCCTGAGCACAATGGCCGTGCCCTGGCTGCACTCGAACGTGAACCCGCGAAACGTGATGTTGGCGGTCCCCGGTGCGAGGTCGACGATCGTGCGCAGGTGCGGCGCATACACGGCCATGGTGGCCGGATCCGCGTCTTGCGGGCGGAATGAAGTAGAGCGTCCACGTGCGCTGGTCCAGATACCATTCGCCCGGCGCGTCCAGCTCCTCCTGCATGCCGCGCACGTAGTACCGGTCCGTGGGCCGGATGGCGTAAGAGCAGTCGCCGGCCAGTGTGACGAGCCGCTTCTCGCGGTCGATGCTCTTGATGCGCACGATGTTGTTCCACCAGTTGTAGCGGGGGAACACGAATACTTCGCCCTCCTCAGGGCGTGCCCAGTTGCGCGCGTCGGAGGACTTGTAGTGCAGCGTGCGTCTGTCCTCGCCGGGCACATCGGCGTACATGGGCACGGGCTTGCCGTCGGCGTACGCCCAGCCGCCGCCGTACGGATTCTGGGGGTCGAAGTTCGGGTAGCGCGCCAGGTGCATGCGCCGGCCGTTGCAGAACAGTTGGCGGAACTCCACGCCCTGCAGCCCCTGGGTCGCGACGTCGGCCTTGAGGATCTTGCCCTGGTATGGCTCGAAGCCGGTGATCGGCTTGCCGCCGATGACGACGGGCGTCTCGCCCTCGTAGGCCTGGTAGGTGACGGGGGCTCCTGGCGTGCCGGAGTCCTGGGCCTCGAGCTTCAGCGTCTGAGGCAGCGAGTAGGTGCCTCCACGGACGAAGACGGTCACGCCGCCCTCCGGGAGCCCGCTGGCCTTTTTCAGCGTGCGGATGGCATCACGTGCTTTCTGGAGCGAGGCGAAGGGCCCGTCGGTTTTTTCCGCGTTCGGCTCGGCCAGCTTGCCCGACCAGGAGTCGTTTCCGTTGGTGGCCACGAAGAACTCCGTTCGCGGCCGTTGCCGAAAGGGGCCCGAACGACAAGATCGACAGGAGAGCCCAGAAGCTGTACGTCAATAGTCGGAGGAAGATGCGTGGCATGTCAGGTTCCTTGGGCGGTGGAAATGGAGGGTAAGACATAGCTGGTGATGTCAATGCTTGGGGTTGGCCAGTGATCTCCTGCAACAGTCGTTGCGCATGGTCGCGTACGAGGGCGAGTTCGGAGTCCAGCAGTTCTGCCAACACGGGAACTCCGGACAGATCGCCCAATTGCGCCAATGCCCAAGCAGCATGGGTTGGTGTGCCGTACAGGATCTCGAAGGAATTGGTTTCGTTCTCGCAACGCAGTCTGGGCTGACCTGCCGGCGCTCTTCCGGCGGGCGATGGTCGAGCAACCGCAGAAAGGGACGTATGGCCTCTGCCGCATCCGGATCCCCGATCCGTCCCAGTGCGACGATGACGAACGAGGCCAAGTAGGGCGAGCAAGTTCGAGGATCGTCGATCAATTCCATCAACTCCGGAACCGCTCGCTTTTCCCGAAACCGTCCCAACAGAATGACGCTGGACTGATAACGCGGGCAGGCTGGATCGCCAGCTGCATCCCTCCAACTGGAACGAAAAATCCTGCCCATCGACGATGCCATCGAGATTTGCGTCGCCTTCCAGGTACACGTTCCCTTCTCCCAGATTGGCAGTACCCGCTAGTTCCCGCCACCGTGAAAGGTCCAGACGGTCAACTACCCGGTCACCGTTCAGATCAAATCTCAATGCCGTACCGCCATCGGCGATCGCGGCAACCAGGGCATTCGCATCATCGCAATCGAACGAACCATCGTCGTTGATGTCGGCCAGATTGACCAACAGGTTGGGAATGGTTGCCAGGTCGAGTCGGTACATGATTTGGTTGTAGTTGTATAACGGCGTTGCCGCACCTCCCGCGAAGCTGTTCGAGTAGGTGCCCTCGAAAAAGATGATCTGCCCGCCTTGCTCGTTAAAGAACGGATGCGTCTTGGGGTTATAGAAATCGTAGTCTCCATCGGGTGAGTCATGCGTAGCGACCTTGATCGCGCCCTTCCAGGGCCCTTCGGGCGTCGGTGCTTCGGCGTAGTAGACTTCTCCGAGAAAACTGTCACCAAATATTTCATTCCCGATCATGACCCAGGCATCACGGAATTCGTTCCAATACACGGACGCTCGGTGCAGGTAAATGTCGTTTCCCGACTCGACATCCCGCAATCGAAATGGGGCATCAGCACGGTCGAGATGGCCGTTTTGCACGAGCTCATGCAACATGGCGCTCGACAGGGGATCCGTGTTTCGCTTCCAACTGTAGATGGGCTGACCGTTTGCGTCGCGTTCCAGCGCAGGATTGCTGGGATCGTAAGTAGAGCCCTCCTTCAAGGGCGTGAAGGCTTCCCAGCTTCCAATATCCAGCACATCACTCGCGTTGGCTTTCACTCTCACATTGGGATAGTCTTGCGCAAAGTAAACATGCGGTTCGCCAGCCACATCATGGTGAAATGAGTGTCCCGCCGGCGTTAGTGCCGCATCCAGATTGTACTGCTGAATTCGCGAAAACGTGTCCGTGGCATCGTCGTATTGCACCAATCCCTGTTCATACAGCAAGTAAGGCACGAAGCTCTGCACTCGAACAAAGTGTGCAAACAACTGCTCAGTGCCGCTGGCATCTTCAACGGCAAACAAGCCGTCGATCCAAATCGGGCCGGGATCGGTGGAAGGCACCATCGAGCGGGACCAACCATTGGCATTCACGAAATATTCGAGATCTACGCCTTGGGAAGGGCTCAAGCCACCCTGACTCGGCAGCAGTGACGTTGCCCCTGAGACACGAAAGTTCCCGAGGCCACCGGTCTCGTATAAAGTATCCCCCCAAAACCAACGCAGCTGGCCCTTGTAAATCGCCGCTTGCACGGAATCCTGTCCTTGAACGTTGGCGTTCAGCAACGGGTTGTTGATCGGTACGCTTCGCTGAACCTGAACACTATCCTGATAGATGCCGGCCCCCGTGGCGCGATACAGACGTTCGGCGCGATTGATTCTTTTGATTTGAATCGAACCAGAACTACCTGCGTTTGTCTGCAGTGTTTGGTTGGTGCCGGCATAGCCGTAGCTATTCAGCGTAAAAGCCAAGTTCTGATTCATCGCGCCCGGTTCATCGAAGGCGACAATCCCTTGACTATCGGTGTAGTAGCTCTGGCCGCTCGGTGATTGCACTTCAACCAACGGGACCCCGCGGCCGGTCTGTGAATCGAGTACCTCAATGGCGAAGTAGTCCTGCCCCCACGAATCATTGACCCCCAACATGACGACCAAGACGGCCAAGACGGCCATTGCTCTCGCCGCAACAGTAACAACCGGGAACACCTTCGATACGAGTTTGACATGATCTGATAAATCGCTGCGTCTGATTTTGAACATGTTTATTCCCTCTACCCGTCGTATCTAACCTAATTCAGCAACAACAATTGGCGTGGTCATTCAACGCATAGCGACAGGTCAATGCCAGCCTTCCGCACCCTGAAAATGCATGTGTTCCGTTGGATCGAACACGGGTCGGGAAACGTAATTATTGTCGATGCCGCGAGCCGCATGCCCCTGAAGCAAAATGCATTTGTGTGCTGCATCCAACACCTTGGTCGAAGTGGGGATGTACCGCAGCGTCAGACCGATGCGCCATTTATTGGAATGGTTGGCGTTGGATCCATGGATGATCATCGGGTTATGAATCGACACGTCGCCGGCGTTTAGTTCAATATCAACCGCATCGGCTTCATTGATGTCGTCGGGATGCATGCCGGCTGCGAGCACGTAGTCTTTCTGATCGAGTTGCTTGAGCTCGCTTTTTTTCAATAATTTGTTTTGCTGGCTTCCTGCGATCACCCGCATGCAACCGTTTTCTGGCGTCGAGTCCGACCCGGCAACCCATAACGTAACTACCTCCATCGGCTCAAGTGGCCAATAGCTGCCGTCCTGGTGCCATCCGACCGCTCGACCATGGAGGGGTGGCTTGGCAATATAGTGGGATGCGTAGAGCCCAATGTCCGGGCCTACGAATTGCTCGGCAATCTTCAGCAGTCGTGGGTCGCCGGCGACACGATGAATGAATGGATCGTGCACAAGAACGCCATGGTGAAAGCTCTCCGGACGCAAGTCCTCATGCTTCTGATCAAGCCAATGCACGTGCGCTTCCAATTCGCTTGCCAGACCAGAGTCGATCGCGTCGCGGACGATCACATAGCCGTCGCGGTCAAGAGTCTCCACCAGGTTGGAAGTAATCGGCATCACTGGGTTCCTCGCGTTGCTTCTCGCGTGTTACGATGAGCTTAATGCTCGAGGTCGTCGGTCGCTCGGCGGTCGACGTGAGAACAATCGGCCTGCCGATGCTCAACGCGAACGCAGCCAGGCTACGCACCCGACAACAGCTATTGTCACCCGGTCGGCAATGCAAGACAACGTGAGACATTCCAAATCGAGTAACAAAACGATTCGCTAATTCCCGGTTCAAGAAGCAGCATGACTTTCGTCCGGATAATCGCCGCACTGGCAGGTGTCATCTCCGTGGGCATCTTGTTGGCCTGGACGCCCGCCGAGTCGACAGACAGCCGCGGTAAAACGGTGGTCCGCTACTGGGTCATGGTCGGCCCGGAAGAGAGTGATTCACAGGCGATTCGATCTTTTCATGAGCAACAGGATCAGATCCTGGTCGAACCGATGTCCATTCCCTGGACGGAACATGAAAAGAAAATCCTCACAGCCGTACTCAGCGGCCACCCACCAGATGTCATCAGTCAATTCGCTCCCGTGGTCCAATGGGCATCGCGCATGGCACTGCAGCCGCTGGACAAGTACATCGAGTCATCGAACCTGGACATATCGACTTTTTTTCCGGCTCTGATGGAAGAAATGCAGTGGCAAGGCCACACGTTTGCCTTGCCGGTATCCACAGCATCCTACGCGCTCTTTTACAACAAGGAATTGTTTCGCGAAGCAGGACTCGATCCCGAACGTCCGCCAGCCACATGGGACGACGTGATCGCAATCAGCCAACGCATCCGACGTTATGATGACGAAGGAAAATTGGTGCGAGCTGGATTCCTGCCTTCATTCAGTCCGATTCAGAACGTCGTCCTGGGGAATGCCGGAGCATCTCAATTGATGGCTTGGCAACTGGGAGCCGACTATTTGGCCGACGACGGGGTGACGGTACAGTTGGCAACTCCGGCGGTCGCAGAAGCGTTCGAGTGGACGTGTCGGTATTACGACGACTACGACCTCTACACCGTCGCATCATTTATCGGCGGACTTGGTACCAAAGACCAGCACGGTTTTATTACGGGGAAACTCGCGATGGCAGTGCTCGATTTGAGCTTCCTCGCAGAGATCAAGAAGTACCGGCCCGATCTGGACTTCGGCGTGGCCACCACTCCTGTTTTCCCGGGCGGACAGTCAGCATCGATCGCTGGTAGCTGGTGGTTGGGAATTCCGCGCGGCGCGAGCAACCCCGATGAAGCGTGGCAGTTTATCCACCACTGCGTTCAAGCCTCGACGATGGTTCAAGAGGCGTTGTCACGCGACGACACTTTGTTTCCCGCCAACCGATTAGCGGCTGCCGACCCGCGATTCAAGGACTCGCCGCACGTTGATGTTTTCATCGAACAGATGGAACATTCCTATTCACCGGTTGTGGTGCCATTGGCCCACAGTGTCTTCTGGCGTGAATTCTACGGAGCACTGGAACGAGCCGTTACGGGGACTCAATCGGTGCAAGAGGCATTGGAACAAGCGGAGCGCATCGTCCAACAGGCCAATACCAGTGCTTTCGAATATGACTCGTTTGTCCGATCCCGCATGAGCTTTGAGTAACCACCGTGATTTCTCCCAGGGCCAAAGAAACGCTGATCGGTTACCTCTTCTTCTCCCCATGGTTGATCGGGTTTCTGCTCTTCGGCATTTACCCGATTGGGATGTCAATGTATTACAGCCTTTGCCGCTACGATGTCTTGCGCGTGCCTCAGTACATTGGGGCAGACAACTATGAAACGATCGCCCACGACCCCTACGTCGGCATAGCCATCCACAACACGCTGATCTTCATGGCACAACGTGTGCCACTTGTCATTATCGGGTCGCTGTTGCTGGCGTTGCTCGCCAATCAGACGGTTAAAGGTATCCGGGTTTTCCGCACAATCTTCTTTCTCCCATCGATCGTGACTGGCGTCGTGCTGTCCGTTATCTTCCTCTGGATGCTGAATCCACAGATCGGATTGGTAAATACCGCTTTGGGTTGGATAAATATCGAAGGGCCATTGTGGCTGCAGAGTACAACGTGGTCCAAGCCAGGATTGGCATCGATGGGGCTTTGGTCGATTGGCGGAGCTCGCATGATTGTCTTCATCGCCGCGTTGCAGGGGATCCCGACACAATTGTATGAAGCGGTCGAACTGGATGGCGGAGGCACGTGGCGCAAATTCACCTCGGTAACCGTCCCCATGCTGACACCCGTTATCTTTCTGTGGACGGTCCTGGAAGTCATCTTTTCTTTCCAGGTGTTCACCGAAGCCTATGTCATGACGAAAGGTGGCCCGCTTAATTCTACGTTGTTCTACAACCTCTATCTGTACTTCAAAGCGTTCGAAGACTTTCAAATGGGATACGCCTCGGCGTTGGCGTGGGTGCTGCTCTGTATCACGTTGGTGTTTACCCTGTTGCAGTTCTGGATTGCCAGGAAATGGGTTTACTATGCGGGAGAGTAACTTCGTCGGCCAGTTGTTGTAGGTTCATCATTCCAGTTACCGCCAATGGTACAAACGCTTTCATCCAGTGCAATCTCTGAACCAAATGCGAAGAACCATCATCTACATCCTGCTTGTCGCCATCGCAACTTTCTTGCTGATGCCATTCGTGTGGATGTTCTCGACGTCGCTCAAGGGTTCGGAAGAAATCTTCAAGATTCCGCCGACCTGGATTCCCGAGCAGCCACGCTGGGAGAACTATGCGGAGGTCTTCGACCGTATTCCGTTCTTGCTATACCTGCGCAACACAACCTTGATCACGGTGATGACCATCTTCGGTACGGTACTTTCCAGTTCGATGGTTGCCTATTCCTTCGCCTGTTTGCGTTGGCCAGGACGGGACCGCACTTCATCATTGTCATTGCCACGATGATGATTCCATTACACGTCGTGATGGTCCCGATGTTCGTCATCTTCAAGGAACTCGACTGGCTCAATACGTATAAGCCACTGATCGTGCCCGCGTTTCTTGGGGGCGGAGCTTTCAATATTTTCCTGCTCGCCAGTTCTTCCTCAGTATCCCCAAAGAACTATTTGATGCCGCCCGCATCGACGGATGTTCCGAATTGCGAGTTTATTGGAACATCGCCCTGCCGCTGGCACGCCCGGCGCTGGTTACCGTCGCACTGTTAACGTTCATGTTTACCTGGAACGATTTCATGGGACCGCTGATCTATTTGACCGATCAGAACAAGAACACACTTGCCGTGGGGCTCGCGATGTTCGTCGGCCAACACGGTACCGACTGGCCCATCCTGATGGCAGCCTCCGTGCTGATGATGATCCCGATGATTATCATCTTTGTCATGTTCCAACGTTATTTCATTCGAAGCTTCATGATGAGCGGGATGAAGGGTTAAGAGTGACACAATCCAAAAGGGCGCTTTGCGTCGATAAAGCAACTGACCTGGGACCTCAACTCGTCAAGAATAACGACCGGATGGTCGGCCAGGATGCGCCTACTTCGATACCGCTGGCCAACGGCAGTTCGTTGTGGTATTTCGGTGACACGTTGATCGGCGAGCGACCCCATCGAAGCCTTTACGCCATCTTCCGCGAAGTGGTTGACGGCCAAGTGGAAACCGGCACCGGTCCATTCGAGCAGATGATCACCAACACCGGCCTGTTGCTGCCTCCGCAAACCGGCGCCAACGGGCTGAGCGACTTCTCCCATATTCCGGACGGCGACGGGCGACTGAAGAAGTTGGTACCGAGTTTGCCCGGCGAGGATGCCGAGTTGCAACGTGTTTGGTGTATGCATGGAATCGAACTGGGCGAGCGCATTTACCTGGGCTATATGCTGGTCCTGATGCATCAGGCGATCGCGGGCCCCGACGACATGGGGTTCGAGGTGGTCGGATCGGGCTTGGCCGCAGGCAGCGCCAACGACTGGGAGTTTCGACGAATCGGCGGCGGCAAACACAAGCCACCCTACGAGGACACGATTTGGTGGGATGTCACCGCACCGCAATTCGGTGCGGCGATCCTGCACGACAAGGTAACAGGCTACGTGTACTTCTATGGCAGCTTGCAAGGCGGAGCCAAACCGGTTCACGAGCCTATATCGCTCGGGTCCAACCCGACTCGATCGAGGTGCTCGCCAAATTCGAGTACTTTGACGGTCGCAAGTGGACCTCGAACATCCGCGATGCGGCGCCATTGTTTTCCGAACAGCCCAACGAGATGTCCGTTTCCTATAACCCATACCTGGGCCAATACCTGGCAGTACACTCGTGGTCGTTGACGCCTGACATCGTGGGGCGAACTTCGGAGCACCCGTGGGGGCCGTGGAGCGAACCGGTTGTTCTTTGGACGGTACCCGAAAGCGAGCGCACCGTTCCCGCAGGCGAACCCCCCAAATCGTTCTACGCCGGCAAGGAGCATCCAGTTCTTGCCGGCGATTCGGGTCGCGTCTTGTACCTGACCTACGTTGACTCTTACGAATATTTTCCACACCTAATCGAAGTGAATTTGACATGATTCCCAGCGTCGATGATCTCAAGAGCTCGCCAATGGTGCATCGAGCTTGCGACCTCTACAACCCACCCGCTTTAGCCAACTCGCTGGGCGTACTGCAGGCGGAAGTTGATATTACCGGATTGCGTTGTCTCAACTTCCCACCTTTCTCGACCTCGTTCTCGTTGAGCGGGGCTTTTGTGCTGCACGGCCGACACTTTCAATCGCTCGGTGTCCCGGTAACGCTCACCTGGTACCCGGATCGCGTTGATCGCGAAGCCCAGATAGACCAGTTACTGGTGAAATCGACCACGGTGCTCGCCGTCGGCGAAATGGCAGCCATCGTGCGCGTTGAAGTCACAAATCGTGGCAGCAGCGAGGTCGAAACCATTGCGGGAATCAACATTCAGGGCTGCCTCGGTAAACATATACGCCCCTGGAATGACGCCTATCCACCGCACGAGCTGAACAACGTCACGCGGGTTGATAACGAACGCTCGGCGATCGTCTTTTCGGCACGAGAAAGTTCGGCCGTTGCCGTTCAAGGGGTGTTCCCGCAACCCGAGACGATGCGGGCGACAGGTATTCGTTATGCGTTACGGCTGGCGGCAGGTGAATCCTGGACGATGAGCTTCGTGTATGCCATCGGCGATTCGGAAGAGCAGGCCATCGCGTTGTTCGACCGCTTGATCGGTCGTACAGATGAACACATCGAAGCCGCCGAAAAGACTGGAACGCCGAACTCGAGGCGTTGTTCACTCCTGACAACGGACGTTACGGAGGCCACCTTCCACGGCTGGAAACAAGCGACGAAGCCATTCGCAAGGTCTATTGGATGGGAGCCTTGGGGCTGGCCTACTTCAAACGTGACTCACCGTATTCCGTGATGGGACGAACCTACGACACGCTGATACCACGCTACTGGCAAAGCGTGACTTTCCTCTGGGACTATTTTCTGTCGTCGCCTGCTCACGCACAGCTTGACCCGGGCGTGATGAAGAAATACCTCGAACATTGGATCAAGGCCGATCTCTATAAACACTTCGGCACCGAGACCTGACCGGCGGCACGGTCGGCTATTGGTACTCTGTCAACGACTACGCGATGACGTCAATGATTCGCGACTACGTCCGGTGGACCGGCGATGTCGATTGGCTCAATCGCGTGATTGAGGGCACCGACCGACCGGTCATTGATTACCTCGCTGATTTCGCGCTGCATTGGAAAACACTGCCGAATATTGGCGGCGTGGCAGACTACGGTGGAATCAATAACTTGCTGGAGTGCGTCGGCGCCTATGTGCATGGAGTTGCCAGTTTGAATGCCGCAAACGTCTATAAGATGCGTAACGCGGCCGAGTTGCTGGACCTGGTAGGTCGATGGAACAGGCTAACCAGCTGCGAAGTGAAGCGGCAGCACTGCTTCCTGCGGTCCAGTCCCTGTACGTTGACGGCAAGGGATACTGGTGTACTCGAATGCCTGACGGTTCGGCGCCGAAGTGCGCCACTGCTACGACTTCCTGACCGTCCTGAACACCATCGGCGATGACCTTACCGAATCGCAGCGGACCGAAATGGTTGACTTTTTCAATCGTGAACTCCGCTCGGAAACTTGGATGTACGCACTTTCACCGGAAGATGACAATGTGCTGTACGATGTCCGCCCGGACCATCAGTGGACCGGTGCCTACCCGGCCTGGCCACCCGAGGCAGCCCGCGGATTGTTCCACATCGGAGCAACGGATGTTGCGCTCGAATTCCTGCGATCGTTGGCCCGCTCGGCGAACCAGGGCGTCTTCGGACAAGCACACTTTGCCGACACCGTTGTCGACCAAGAAGATGGCGGAGCCTTGAAATGCCATCCGCACATGCCATGCATCACGGACTGGGCCTGTTCATCGATCGGCAGCTACGTGACAGCAGTCATCGAAGGAATCTTTGGAGTACGAGCCACACCCGGCGGCGGAATCAGTGCTCAACCCCGGTTTGGTTCCTTCGACCCCGATGCCCGCCTGGTGGATCTTGCCTACCAGGGCAAACTCTACACCGTCACCCGCGACGGCTTGTCGTAAGATTGTCGCCTTTCCTCCGCGAAAGGCGAATATTAGCCACTCTTCGACACCAACGCATCCTCCGCCTTCGGCAATTGGTCGTACCAACTGAACTTCAGCACGACGGCGGCTGCCACAGCGAGGACAGCACACAAGATTGCTGGACCATGATAGTGACTCACTAAATACATGGGTGCCACATAAGCGCAAAAGATGGCAACCATGCTGGTCAGCACATTGAAGACAGCCAAGCCGATCCCCTCACCGCGTAATTGTCTCACCGGTACGCTACTGGCTCGCTGTATCGGAGCCCAGAATCCAAATGGACGCACATTTTCGTAGAAAGCAATCAGTACACGCTCGTTCGTCGGGCGAGTCAGCCACGTTCCGGCCAGAGTAGCAATCAGGGACACAGTACAGATGAGCGGAAACGAAACGTAAAGCGGCGCCAGCTCGTCAAAAAATGGCACCGCCAGGGACATGGCCAATCCGGCCACCGTGCCGATGGCGTAGCCTAGCCCATTCAATCGCCACCAATACCATCGCAATACGTTCGGGATAACGAAGGCAGCGCCGAGGGCACCCATGATCCAATCGAAAACGGATCGAATGGAACCCGAATTCACCCCGATCAGCGTACCCACGACGACGATGGCCAAAGTCGCCACATAGCTGGCTCGAATCAGTTCTCGATCGCCTGCGTCGGGGCGCACTAGCGGTTGCCACAAGTCACGGATGATATACGACGCGCCTCCATTCACCGTGGAACTAAACGTCGACATGAAGGCCGCCAGCAAACCTGCGATGACCAAGCCACGAACCCCGACGGGAAGGTACTCCTGCAACACGACCGGCATCACCTGCTCTGGATCGGTGACGTTTCCAATTCCGACGATCGCCAGCAGGGCAATGCCAGTGGCCATGCCCCAACGAACAATCAGGAACAGGCTCCAGGCGGCGCCTACCTTCGCCGCATCCCGCGGATTCCGAGCGGCCAGGAATCGCTGGAAGTCGTACATCTGAGCCGGTCCACCCAGGTTGAGCAGCAACCCCTTCATGACCCAGACAATCACCAGTGCGCCAAAACATTCGTAGACGCCGTAGTCCGAGGGTAGAGTACGGGCCATTTCAGCATCCAACCGCCAGGGAGGCGTGAGCGAAGCCCAGTCGGACGGCAGCTTCGCGGCGATCGCTGCCGGCGTGAGTTGCGAATAGGCCACGAACATGATCAAGATGGCCGCCATCGTCAGAATGACCGTTTGAATCACATCGGTAATAACGACGCTGTACAGACCACCCAGCATCACGTAAGTCGTCGTGATCGCGAAAATCGCGATTGCGCAAACGCCGTGGGTCGGCGTCGATGTAGACCGACGGCGAATTTGCCGATCCCCTGAAATGCGTAACCGACAAATCCAACCATCGTGACCACCGCCATTAAGGCGTAGGCGACTGCGCGCTGCGACACCTTCCTTCCCTTCCCCAAACCGAGTCAACATCCACTCGGCACCGGTCATGACGTTGGAGCGTCGAATCCACTTCCCCATATACGACAGGAAGAAAGCACCCATGAGGAACCCCCACATCCAGTGGTTCCACATCGACTTCATGCCAAACAGAGAAATCAACGCCACGATCCACATCGTGCCGGTGATATCGAAATTGGAGACTGAACCGGACATGGCCAACGCCAGCCAGGGAATGCGTTGATCTCCCAGGAAGTAGCTGCCCAAGCTGTCAGCCGCCCGCCGCTGATACCAGCAGCCTAACCCGAGCATGGCGACGAAATACGCAACGATAATGCTTGTGTCGACGGCGCCCAACTCGGCCTCCTGGTAATCGCTGCAATACGGACCGGCAATCCACCCCAAGGGAAGCCCGCAGGATAACCGCCGGCTGGGAGCGGCGCACACCTCATCATGCTGCCGGATGCGCTGCGATCTCCATCTCGCAAGCTAATCAACCGGCGTTAAGGCTTGGCCTCCAGTACCATATTGAAGGGGGTTTCAGTTGCTCGGCGAAATCGAGTGAATCCACCTTCTGTCGCAACATCCCGAAGTCGTTTCTCGCCGGCCTGTGCGCCAAGTGCCAGTCCGACTTCCTGGCTGATCGACGCTGGCGTGCACACCATCGTCGAAAAGCAATAGTACATGCGGCCGATCGGGTTGAGGTTGTCCGCCAGATTGTCGTGGGCAAATGGCTCGACAAGCATCATCGTACCGTCAGGATGAAGCGACTGGTGTGCATGAGCAGCGGCCCCTACAGGATCACCCATGTCATGCAGGCAATCGAAGAACGCAACCAGGTCGTAATTTTCACCCGGAAAGTGCTTTGCAGCGGCGACTTCAAATCGCACGTTTTCCAGGCCCGATTCTTGCGGCATGCTGATTGGCCTGATCAATCGAAGCTTGGTGAAAATCGAATCCAGTGAAAGTGGACTTGGGAAACGCCTTTGCCATGACCAGCGTCGACGCCCCATGACCGCAACCAACATCGGCAACCTTTGCTCCACGTGCAAGCTTTTCTACAACTCCATCAAGCGCTGGAAGCCATTCACTTACCAGATTAGCCATGTATCCGGGTCGGAAGAATTTCTCGGTACCGCAGAACAGGCACTCGCTGTGATCCCCCCAGGCGACCCCTTCCCCGGTTTGGAATGCATGCGTGATCTTGGGCTCATCCGTGAACAGTGAACTGATCGCGTAGTAGCCGCCGGTCATACACATCGGGCTATTTTCATCGGAAAAGACGGCTTGCTGCTCGGGCGTCATGTGAAACGTCTCGCCATTCGGATCGTATTCGATGTATCCCGATCCGGCCTGCGCCAACACCATTCTCTCACATAGCGTTCGGTTGTTCCGGTTCGGTCTGCCAAATCGCTGGTCGATAGCGGCCCGTGGGCTGCCAACGCCTTGTAGAGCCCCAATTTGTCTCCCAAAACCACAAGCGAGGCCACCGCCGCAGCCCCCATGTCACCGACCATCTTTGTCAGCATTTCGTGCAGCTTCGTTTCGTCAATCGTCATAGAACTCGCTCCAGATGTCTGCGTTCGTTGGAAAACACACGCCGCATTTCGGTCTTCGCACGGTACCAAATTTCAAACGAGGGTAAAGGAGCGGCGGCCGCATTCTTCTGTTTCGGAAGATCGAGTGCGAGGCGGACAGCACGGCAATTAGCTCGCGCCGCTCAAGAACGGTCGTCGGACTACAGCAGACGGACGTTATTGGGTAATCTCAAAACCCTAACCTGCGCTGACTAACTTCTTGATGCAGTTTGAGCCTAGGTTGATTCGCGATCAATTTGACTACATCGGAATCTGCCGCGACGGGAGTCTTGCCGAAGCAAGCGGTAACGTTTCTTGCATGAACGAGGCCGTTATGTGGTTAGACTTTTGGCTGGTTGCGTCCGATGACGGTCTACATCGACAACGTTCGAACGATCGTCCCCGAACCAGCGACGGGAATGCTGCTTGGTCTGAGCCTGTTAGGTTTGGCGGCGCTTAGACGACGCTAGGCATCGAGTTTCAATTGCCGCGCAGTTGAACTAGATCGGAAACAGAGGCGGCGCGGTTCCCAACGAGGAGGCGCATCGCCATTCCCCAAGGCCTCTTATCTTGAGTACACGCTAGAGGAAGAACAACCGCAAGGTACTCTCCGCGATCTAACCACTTCCGGGCAAACTCTTTTCCTCAGCACTTTCGCAGTAGATACCGAGCTTTACAGCCGCACCCGTGCGTATGACAGGGGCGTCCAGCCAAGGACGCAACCACGCGTTCTTCGTTGGCTCAAACATATTTTTCGCTCCCGTACGCGCCAAGCCGCGGCCTGCGTTCAGACTTCATTCGACAGGCTGCGGCGCAGGCGGCGTCCAGTTGCCCTCCACAATCTGCCAGCCGGGAAGATAGCAGCGGACGATGTAGTTCCAGCCGTCGGTGATTGGCAGATAATTGGTTGCCTTCGGGTCGCCGCCGAAATGGATGGTCACCGTGCCGTCATGGTTGCGTTTGGCGGTGATGCTGTTGAACGAGTAGGCATTGAGGTCGTTGGGCGTGAAGAAGCCCTCTTTGTTGTAGACGGTGACCGACCAGAAGGCCTCAACGGGCACGTCCTTGGGCATCGTGAGCGTGTAAGCGGTCTTGCCGTCGTTCTTCTCCGGCGTGACGTTGAAGTACATCGCCCCACGCTGCGGGTTGCCGCCCCAGCCGAACGCGGCACCGAGCAGGTGCTGGGTAGGGTCGACCTCACCCCTTGGCCCGAAGGCGTTCGGGAAGGCCGTCGAGCTTCGAAACCAGCCCGTTGAGCGTTTGACGGGTCGCCACAAGCGACTGCCTCGTCCCAGTCCGGCAGCTCGAGATTGCCAGCCGACGCCTGCTCGACCTTGATCGCGTCCTGAAGCGCGTGCGCCTTCTTCATGTCTTCCGGACTGTTCGGATCGCAGAACGTGCGGAACAACAGCATCACGTAACGCGTGCCGACGTTGTCGATGGTCAACGTCACCTTGCCCTCGCCATTTTTGAGCACGGGGTTGTACTCATCCTGGTCGATCACGAGCAGCGACTGGAATCGGTCTGGAGATTCCGGCTTGATAACCGTCACCGGGTTGGTCAGGTCGTACACGCCGAACGAGTACAACGTGTCCCGGTTGCCGCGGATCGTCGTTTGGTTCTCGACCGAATACACCTCGCGAAAGTTCATCAGCTTGCCGACGCCGCCAGCCTTGGCGGCGTATCCCTTGAACTGCATGTCGCTCTCGGCACGGATGTAGTTCAGGATGTTGACCGGCTCGCCACCATTAGCGACAGCCGACATGAGGCAGATTACCAAAGCAAATGCGACCTTAGAGAAAACCATGACACGCTCCTGAGAAAAACGGTTTCGAACCGGCAAAGTAATCGAGCGCTGATGATATCGTTTCGTTGCGCTATGGGGTAGTCTCTCGGCGGCTAACACCCAGTCGCCGAGCGGACTTGACCATTTCTTCTCCCGCAACGCTATTCACGTGCAGGGCGACAGCTGCATCGTGGAGATGCACCGACCGTCTTTTTCGACCCAACGGACTCGCGAACATTGCATCGCCCATTCACTGCCAAGATCCAGTTCGTGCTGCATCATCGACAAAAGGGGACAACAGATATTCTTCAGCAACCCATTCTTAAGTGGGCCAATCACGTCATGCAATTTGCACCATACGCAGTCCGTATAGGAGTTGCTGACACTAACGTATTCGCTGACCTCAGTGCAGGCGGAGAAAGAAATGAAGAGCGAAAAGTCTTTGTATTGCGGGCCGTCATTCAGGACATCATTGAGTCGGCGCGTTCGGCAGAGTGGCGAGCCATCATCGCCATTTGAAGCTCCCCAAGGTTGGTAGACAGTGAGTCTCCGTATGCCATGATTGATGGCGGAGGAAGATTCATGAAGAAGGCACGTCGAACGTTTAGTCGAGATTACAAGCTTGCAGCCGTCAAGAAGGTCTTGGAGTAGGGGTTGTCGTATTGCGAAGTCGCTCGTGATTTGGGCATTCGCGACACGTTGATCCACAACTGGCGCAAGGTTTTTGAAGCGGACGGAACGCTTCAGGCGGAGGTCAATCAGAGCCCGTCGGTGGAAGCCGAACTCAAGCGCCTTCGTGAAGAGAATCGGCAGCTCAAGATGGAGCGCGATATCTTAAAAAAAGCGACGGCCTTCTTTGCAAAAGAAAACACTTGAGGCTGAAGTTCATCTTGGAGCAGCAGAAACACTGGCCAATTGCCTTGCTCTGCCGCGTGCTCCAGGTCACGCGGGCCGCGTTCTACAAGTGGCTTCATCGCAACACGTCAAAGACACAACAGAAGCAGAAACAAATCGTGAACGAAATCAAACGCATTCACTCGTTGCCAAGACATCAGGACTACGGCAGTCCACGGATCCATCGAGAACTTCTCAAGAATGGAACCGATTGTTCCGTTAACACCGTTGCCAAACTGATGCGAGTCGAAGGCATCAAGGCTCGCAATACACCGAAGTTCAGAGTTTCAACCACCGATTCAAACCATGGGTTGCCAGTTACTCAAAACCTGTTGAATCAGCACTTTGTGGCTGACAGGCTAAATCAAGTGTGGCTCACTGACTTTACTTATATCCCCACTACGGAAGGCTTCAGTTACCTCTGTGCTTGCAAAGATCTCTGCTCGCGACGAATCGTCGGTTGGGCCACAAGTCGGAGCATTGATGCCTCCCTGGCGCTCGATGCGCTCAACCAGGCGATTGCTTTACGAAACCCTAATGCCGGAATGATCGTTCATTCTGATCGAGGATCGCAGTTTGCAAGTCAGCGATTCAAGGCTCGACTTGCCAGCTGCGGATTTCGGCAAAGCATGAGCCGTCGAGGGAATTGTTACGACAATGCGCCGATGGAAAGCTTTTTCAAATCGTTCAAAGTGGAAGAGGTTTACCACGACAAATATCAATCACACGAGCACGCTACGCGCACCGCGAATGATTACATCGAACGGTTCTACAATCCAAAGCGATTGCATTCCGCTCTCGATTACCTTAGCCCACACGAGTTTGAGCAACGCAAGCGTTTTGAAACAGTGGAGGCTTAGAAATCTGCCTTCGTCGGAGCCATTCGTCGATCACTCACCAGGAACTGGTGATCGATGAATGGTGACAGAGATGGAAGATTTCGACCCTGCCTTTGTTGGTGGATTCAGAGAAAATCACGCCACCATTTACCCAGTCGTTAACACTGATTCACTGTCAACTTTTCTTGGGGAATTCCAATTTGCCGATGTGGTGCCTCCGCTGCCAGAGCGAGGTGCATGAACGTCGACTGAACTTGACTGGGAGCACGATTAGTTTACCGTCCGCAGCAAGAAAACCAATCGCTTCGAAAAGGCCCAAAGGAATGCTATTCCCGGAGCTGCGAGAGTACCTCTGGGATACACTCCAGATCGCTGAGGATGGAGCCGAGTTACTTAGCGTTCCTATCGATCTGGCCGAGCCATCATGCGCACCTGGCTCCAACGGAATACCGATTGGAGCCAGCACGCCCTTGCCTCCGGTGTTCCCTTGCTTCCGTCTACCCTGCCCGAGTGATCATCGCTCAAACGATGAAATGGTGACAATGACGGCAACGCTCACGGCGCGGGTGGACGTTGAGTGTCCTCAGCAACGACGGGAGCAAGTCGGTGGGCGGAGGAATTTGGCCATGAAGTGTGTGGCATCCGTGCGACTTGCGGACTCGTACGTTGTTTGCCGGAGCCACCCCATGCCCAGACTTCTCGTGAATGCGATTGTTCGGCTACCGCCGCCTGTTGACAGTGGTCTTCCCCCAAGAAGAAGTCAACCGCTGGTACGATGCCATGTTGGACGATGACGACACCTCCGGCATCCGCTCGTCCGAACCGAGAGCATAATGACTCGTCCGGATCACCCCCCAGTAGCGTATTGCTCAGCTGAGAAGTCGATACGCCGAGGTTGTAAATGTATTGCAATGGGGGCGGCCCGGTTCCTTGGGCGAGGAACGGATTGGAGACAATTGGCCCAAACAGCGAGAATTTTGCCTTGCGCGGCCGTCCGTCTTGGGGAACCGGCACAGGACCTTGAGCACAAGCGGGACCTCGAGGTGGTCCATAGGGGGCACAGGCGGTCGTACGGCATCCGGCGCAGCCAATGAATCCAATGGCGATTAGCAACAACGACTTTCCAGACATGGTGACGCTCGAGGAGTTGCCAATCGATTAGGTTCCATGCGCAGCTGGAAATGCACGCCACTTGATTATCGATCAGTTCGTTCGGCATCACGAGGTTTCGCAGGTCAATCGGGATGACCAGCACAACCGGTATCTTCCGAACCGCCTTGCGGTTCGACCGCATTCCACACGAGGCATCAGGCGCGGCCAACGGCCTGACCACGCATGCACTGATTGCGTGGTTGCTGTACATCCCTGCGGAATCAGGGGTAGTTTCTTATCACCTGGCGCAAGGCTGGAAGCGCAACGCAGGTACGCGGACGAGCCGTTTCAGGACGAGCCCAACCGGCTTGGCATTCGAAGCAATTCGCACGCACGCATTATTCGATGACGACCAAGGCCGAATTTGAACGTGCTCGGAGCCAGGTCCTGGGGCATCAGCCGGGGCGGAAACCGCGGGCAACGACTGTCAGCGAAATGTAGAAAATCTTCACAGAGTACCCCCTAGGGGAGTCGAACCCCTGTTGCCGGACTGAGAATCCGGAGTCCTAGGCCACTAGACGAAGGGGGCTTAGTCGGATCAGTTTGCGGATCGAGACCGGATATGTCAACACGCCGGAGAAGTCGGTTTGGCTCCATCGGTTAATGACTATGGCTTCGCCGCGTTTTTCAGGCGGCGTTCCAGACGGGCCAGGCGTTGCTTCGTCGTTTCGTCCAACTCGTCCATCAGAGGAATCGCGTCCGTGAGGAAGTCGGCGGCTTTTTCCAAATTGTTGGTCGCCTCGTAACACAATGCCAAGCCCGATATGCCAATCGCGCGGAACTCGCGTTCGGTCGCGTCAAGCTCTGCCAACTGCTGAAACAGTTGCTCGGCGTTGGTGACGTCACCGTGTTCCAGGTACCAACGAGCCAGCTGCGTCTTGGCTCGCTGGGCGTAGTAACGCTGTCGCTCGCCGGTGCCGTCGGGCGGGTAGTATTCCAGGACTCCCAGCCAGGCCTCTTTGGTGTTCACAAGAGAAGCGTAAGCATACTGCGTGCGTGGTGAGTCTTTCCGCGGGACGGTGGTCGCGACGACACCAGCGGCCAACGGGTCGGTCACAATCATCATCCGGGCCATTAGCGCTCCGGCTAATCCGACCGCGGCCAATGCCGTCCACCGCCAACCATTCCCCCTGCCCTGCTTCTGCCGCTCCAGAGTTTTTGCCAATCGCTGAGCAGCGCTGGTTTGCATCCCGCCGGTGGCGCAGTTCGGTTTCTGCGACGGCCGCCTGACTTGCCGCCGACATTGTCATGCCGTCATCAAACAGCGCGCTAAGCGATTGCAGTTCGCAAGCCAAATCGGACGCCGAGTCGAACCGATCGGAGGACCGCTTGGCGATCATCTTCTGGACGACGTCACACAATGCGGGCGGCAAAGTTGGTTGAGAGGATTGCAGTTGGGGCGCCGGTGAATTCACCTGTTTCAGTGCCACACTCATCGGCGTGTCGCCTTCGAAGGGCAACCGGCCTGCCAACATCTCGTACGCCGTGATGCCCAACGAATAGATATCGGTGCGGCGATCGACGGGATGGCCTTGAACTTGCTCCGGGCTCATGTAGGCCGGCGTGCCCATCGTCATGCCAACGGTCGTCAACGTGACATCGTCAGTCAATGACTGTTTGGCCAAGCCGAAGTCAGCGACCTTGACGACGCCTGCCTCATCGATCAGCACGTTCTCCGGTTTGATGTCGCGGTGGATGATGCCGGCCTGGTGTGCCTTGTGCAAGGCTGCGGTGACTTGTGCAGGATCGAAACCGTATGCGACGCTTCGAGGCTGCCCGATTTCTCCAGCAATTGCTTCAGCGTCCTTCCAGCAACGTACTCTTGCGCCATGAATTCCTGTCGATCCTGACAGCCAACTTCATAGATTTGTACGATGTTCGGGTGGATCAACGCCGCAGCCGCCTGGGCCTCGTTGCGGAAGCGACGCACGTAGTTGGCGTCCTGCGCCAGGTGCGGTTTGAGCAGTTTCAGCGCTACCGGGCGATTCAGTGACTTCTGTTGGGCCAGATAAACATCGGCCATGCCGCCACGCCCCAAGCGACGGATGAGTTCATAGTCGCCCAGTGATTGGCCCGAGCGGTCAACGTCGTCCGGATTGATGGGCACTGCGATAATTCCCCGGGCAGGATTCCGAGCCGTGGCTAGTGTGGCGATTTGTATAGCGATTCAACGGGCACCAACACATTCAAACTACCGGACTGAAAGCCGGCCAAGTCCAACGTAACGAACCGGAATCCCAACGTTCGAAAGTGGTCGAGAATCTGCCGCCGTAGCACGGGGTCTGTCAAACGGGATATCTCCTTCGCCGGTACTTCGATGCGAGCCAGGTCGCCGCCATGGTAGCGGACCCGCAACTCGCGTAGCCCCAAGCAACGCAGGAATTGCTCGGCCTGATCAATCATCCTCAATCTTTCTGCGGTCACCTCTTCTCCGTAAGCAACCCGACTTGAGAGGCACGGCGTTGCCGGTTTATCCTGGACGCTCAGATTCCAATAGGTTGCCAATTCACGAACATCCGACTTGTTGAACTGGCATTCGGCCAATGGGCTTTTCACCTGAAAATCTTCGGCAGCCTCCAACCCGGGTCGGTGGTCACCCAAGTCGTCAACATTCGTACCGTTCACGATCGTGGAAATTCCCAATGATTGGACCAACGGCTGCAGTTGGAAATAGAGTTCCGTCTTGCAGTGGAAACAGCGATCGGCGTGATTCTGCGTGTAGGCCGGCTTGCTGAACTCGTCGGTCGAGACAATCTCGTGGCGGATGCCGATTTCGGCAGCAACCCGGATCGCCTCGTCCATTTCGCCCGTCGCGAGGCTCTTGCTCTTCCCGGTCACCGCGATCGCCTGACTGCCCAAGGCAAGCTGCGCAGCCTTCGCTACCACGGCACTGTCAACTCCGGCCGAGAACGCAACCAATACGCTACCGTAGGAACGGAGACGGGCAAGCAATTGATCGGCTTTCGCGGTGCAGGTACTCATCCCGGGCATCGTACCAGTTGGGAAGATTGACCGTCCACCGCGAGTCCGTCGGCCGCGACAGTACCGCGTTGACCAATCGTCTCCCACGGGAGATGAGCAACGCGGAATGCTATCTTTTTACCTGGCTATTCGCCCGGTTGTCGGATCTTGGTTTCCATTACTTTCGTGTTGCGTTCAACGGCCAGGATAATCGTCTGTTCCTCGACACCGCTCTTGCTGCTGGCGACGATTGGAATGACCTGCCGGCGATCGGGCAGTGGCATCCGCGCCGTAAAAGTGCCGTCGGGATGCAGCGTTACCGGTTCACCTGCCATGGTCACGAACGCGGAGGGATCGGTCATGCCGTAGACGATCATTTCAGCATCGATCGAAAAGTTCAGTTCGCGATGTTCTTCGAGCACCGCCGTGGCACCGTTGCCAAACTTGGTCACCATGGGCGAACCGAGAGGCCGTCGGAGACGCTCCTCCAGCCATTCGCGTAATTCGTCGCGTTCGCCGGTGCGTTGATAGCCGCCGCTCATCGCGAAAATGCGTTCCGAGTTCTCGACCACATCGGTCCAGTTTCCATCAATGACGTCCGGTTTGCCGGGCACTGGAGTTGTGACCACATTGCTGCGAGCCAACGAATGAAAATGTCCGTCGAGCGTCTGGTAACCCACGTCGACACGAAAGGTACTTGGTGGATCGAGAACATCGATGTACCAGTTGTTCACGCCACCGTGGATTTCGATGACACGAATCACGTTTTCACTGGTGGCTGTCGAATTGGTGGGCAGAGCGATCAGACGAATGACCGGCTTGGCACCGTGCCAGCGTTCGGCGAGTGCCGCTTGTGCACGCTCGACCGAATTCGCCGTCAACTCCCAACTGGCGTGCAACCAGTACGGATCACGAACCATCAAGATGATCCGGTCTTCTGTAGGTGCCTTCTTGTCATGCTTGCTGGCGAGGTCTTTCAGCTGTTCCTGCTGCTCTTGCATTTTCTGAATACGACGCTGAGCTGGCGAGGCCTTCGCAGGTCTGGCCGCTGTCGCCGACTTGGTCCTGGTCCGCGAACTTGCCGCTGCACCCTTCCTGGGTTTGTCGGAGCTTGTACCGGACTTGGAAACCTTGATGAGCGCCCGCACCAACTGGTCTTTGCGCATTGCATGCCAACCGGTAACGCCACGCTTTTTGGCCATTTGGGCCAAGTCCTTATGCGTATAGGACTTGAGACTCGCTGCTGTAATCAAGGAACCCTCCGGAGGTTGTGCAAGGCGAGCCACCTAATAATTCCAGCTCGCTCATCGATTCGTGCGTCAATCCCTGACTTGGTAACGCGACGAACCTGCACGACACTACCTGCCCCGCTGATTCGGCGATTCTCGCCTGGACGAGAAGCTTAGCTGAGCCCCGTCGTTCCAAACAAATGGCGAAAAATGGGCAAAAAGCCGAGTTTTGCCTGCCCAACAGTCGCCGTGCCGTAAGACCGCTAAAATTGCCGTCAAACGTTCCTTTAGTTTAATCGGAATCGCCGATTTCACAAGTTGAATTGATCGGTTTCCAATCGTGACGGACAAAGTGTAATCAGTTGTTATGAAACAACTTAGAAGCAGAAATCGACCCGAGATGGTCAACGCATCAAACTTTGGGTCCGAGCTGAAACCAACTCGGCGGCGATCGCAGGAGTGAAACGTGGATTGGCGTGCAGAGCGACGTCGCTGAGAACTTCAACAGCCGACAGGCGGCGACATCCGCTTTTGACCGCTAAGTGTCCAGCACTTCGTCGAACTTGTTATTGAAGTCGAGTATCTGGTCGTCGATACCGATCATGAATCGATCGAGACCTGATTTTCCGGCCAAGCGGTCACTCGCCAAGTCGTCGCCTCCGCCGGCGGTGCCACCGATCAATGTATCGTCGCCCGCCCCACCATTGATCTGGTCAACTCCTTCGCCGCCGTCAATCCAATCGTTGCCCTTGCCACCGGAAATTCGATCCGCACCCGAATCTCCCCTTAGCGTGTCGTCGTAACGTCCGCCCACCAGCCGGTCGTTGCCCAGGCCACCGTTGGCCGTGATCCACGCTTGGAGTTTCGCAGACCTCGAGACCTTAATCAGGTCGTCACCGCCGGCACCATAAACGAAAAGCTCCGTGACTCCCGACTCAAAAGCAAACTTCTCACCGTTCATCACAAAGTTCAGACCATCACCCAATGCACTCCTGGCGGGCTTGATCACAATTTTGTCGTTGTGGTTCGTGCCAAAAATTCTCAAGGTGTTGGCCACCTGGAGGATGGGCGACACCGTGAAAGGCATCTCGGCGACGGTAGCAGCGACGCCGTCTGAGACTTCGAGACGAGCTGTGAATACCCCGGAAACGTCCGGTGCGAACGGCAATTGCATTGTGGTCGATGTGGCGACAGTCGAACCAGTATCGTCCAGAATCTCGAATTGGTACGTCAACTGGCTCGAATCAACATCCGACGCGACGGCCCAAAACGAGGATTGATAACCTGGTTGAATTTCCGCCGCTCCAACGATGGATGCGATGGGTGCGTCGTTGACTGGCTGGATGGCAAGGGTGACCAATGCAGTGGAATGGCCCCCACGACCGTCGCTGACCTGGTAGCGGAAACTGTCGCTCGAGACTTCGCTTCCATGGTGGCTGTAGGAGAACGAACCGTCCTTGTGGAGATCCAAACTTCCCTCGTTCGGTCCCGTGACCAGTGTCACCGTTAGTGCGTTGCCGTCGATATCCTGGTCATTGGCCAATACTCCGACTGCGGCGTTGATTTCCAGGGGAGCTCCTTCGCCGACAACGTACGAATCATCGACCGCCTTCGCGCTGGTGTTGTCTGGTGCCGTTGCCAGGTAATCGGCCAGGAACTCACCTCCACCGCCATCGTTCTGCCAAACAGCAAAGCGATTGATATATCGTGTCTCGTTCGGGTCCACGCCCTTATAGGAACGTTCACCTCGATCGGCGCCGTGCTCCCAAGACCAGAAATGAGCCGCCTCAATCGTGTCCGCTCGACCGTCCAACGCGGTAACGAAGCTCTCGTAAAGTGCGGATTGCTCGTTGGCATCCGCTGCCTCCGGATTGGCACCGCCGTTCAAGAAGTCACCCGGACGGACAGCCCAGGGGTAGACCGACGAGTAGTTGAACGGAACGGCGCCGAATTCCTGGATCAGGATTGGCAATCCGAGATTGGCCGCGAACTGCTCCAGTTGATCGAGTTGTGAATTCCAGTTTGCGAGCATTTGACTGGCCAACGTCGAGCTCATCGGGCCAGTACCGGCCACCAACGTAGCGTCCTGCGGAGCAATAATGCTGAAATAGGCGCTAATCCCCAAGTAGTCAATTTCGGCGTTTTGCCAGAGTGCGGCGTGCTGTGCGTTGTTGTAGGCATCGAAATTGGCGACGTAGCCGATCTTGCCGGCGAATCCTGTCGCTTGGACCGCATTGATCAGGCCTTGAAAGAAGCCTTGATTGCTGGCGTTGTTGACCATGGCGTTGAGCTCCGAGCCGATATTCAGTCGGCTGACTCCAGAAATGTTCGCGAGGTCTGTGACCAGCGCCGAGTAATCTTGCTGGAACCGAGTCCGTGCGGCACCGCTTGGATCGTAGTCACCCCGCCAGTCCAGTTGGTCCAATTCGAAAAGCGGCAGAAGAGTGACCGCCAAGCCCTGCTGGTTGGCCCGGGCGACGGCGGAATGGACCGTGGATACCGAAGGTCCGCCTCGCATACGACCATTGGCACCGACGACGCGGTACACGGCAAAGGTCACTTCCGTAGCACCTATGCTTGCGAGCTCATCGACCGCTTCCAGCCAATTCGTGCGAATATCCCACGAATCGTCGGCGTCAGACGGATCATTCTCAAGGAATGCCGTTACGACGGCGCCGATTTTCGGGTCGACGCCTGGCTCGTAAAGCGTGGCATCGCTGGGCCCAACACCGGTGAGCAACCGACGGAGTTCAAGCCGCTCGACGTGAAAGCAGCATGTTTCGCGCGATAAGTAAGTCGTCTGGAATCGTTTTGTCATACGGGATGGCGTTGGATTGAATCAGCAGAGTGAGCGAGATCAATAACAGCAGAGGAGCAAAATCGAAACCATTTTGACCTCTGGAAGTTCGTTTTCGGCATTTTTTCCCGTTTTGTCGCCGATATGCAGGATTACCAGTGGATGGCGGTCGATCGAAACAGGATTCCGTGGGGCATCGTGGATTGAGCGGTCGTGGTCGGCCGCATGATCAAATGCCGCTTGACTGCCCGGCATCAAAATGATGCCTACGGGCAACATCTCAGTGAGCCTCTTTTCAGCCCGGCTCAGACTTTGTGAAAAAAATCACAAAGTTTGCCCAATGCCGGTTGACCGCGTTCGCTGGCGTTCTGTAAATTGCTTTCGTTTAAGGGTTTCCTGCGTTTTTCTGACCTGGAGGCCGGCTCGCTTTCGGGCTACCGCAGACGGCCATTTTTTGGCTGGGGGTGCCTTGGCAGCGTGGCCGCGTGGGTCAACATCGCCTGGAACGCTGGCGGGCAACGATGAACTTGTGGGGGCAGTTTGACGAAAAACCAGTCGGACGATGACCGCAGTTCCGAAGCCAAGGCCTACCACTGGGCGTCAAAGATCATGACGGTCTCGCTGGAAATGGTGGTTCCGGGTGTTGCTGGTTACTTTTTGCTCGATCGCAACTTGGGCACCAAGTTCGTTTTCTGTTTGCTCGGTTTCTCGGTAGGTATGACGCTTGGCATCTGGCACTTGATCCAGATGACGTCCGACACGCCAACGAAGTCGAGCTGAGGTTGTTGCACAGTTGTTTTTGACGCTCGTTCCGATGGACCGGGGGTTTTGTGTTGAGGAGTGTTGCGGCGGATGGAAAGCTCGAATGCGGGAGTGCTCGCCATCATGTCGCCTGGGAAACAATTGAAGCTGGGCAAGCCCTTTGCGATGCTGCTCAGCCTTTCCGTGGTGATGATCTTGTTGACGATGCCGTTGTCGATCCATCTCGATCCGAAACAGGGGTTTCAGCTTTGCCTTTTGGCGGGACTGACCTGTTTCGCAGTGGGCGTAATCGTGTTATCACTACCGCTATTGTTCCCGGTTGCAGAGACCTACTTGATGGTTGTCGCCCTGGGAATTGGGGTCCGGATGCTGCTTCCATTGATTGCCTGCGGCATCTTGGCGATTCTGGTTGGCTTGCACGAAGCTCGCGTGTTTGCCATTTGCCTGTTGATTATTTCACCGGTGCTACTGTTCTCCGAAACGTGGTACTGGACGCGGCGGTTGGCGTCGAACGAACAGAATAAGTAGACGAAAATATGGCAGATCATTTCGACGCCGGCCACCTCATCGGCCATGTCAAAGACGCCCCGCATTTTGAAGTCCCCCGGCAGTTGGCCGAAGCGGCCGGAAGTTCGGTGCAGGGAAAATTGGTAATTCCACAGTTCCGCGAATCCACGGAATCGATCGTCCAGTTTCCGGATCTGGGGCCGCTCAACGATTTGATCGAACCGCTCGACCTGCAGCTGACAAAGTTCATGGTGCTGGAGCTTTTCGGAGCTGTGCTGATTACTGTTTTCTTTGTCGGATTGGCAAGGCACGTTCGCCGACGCGACATTGATGCTCCCCGAGGCGTCTTCTGGAATTGTCTCGAGTCGATGCTGCTGTTCATCCGCGACGATGTGGCTCGTCCGGCGATTGGTCATGGCAGCGACAAGTTCCTGCCCTTCCTGTGGACCATGTTCTTCTTCGTCCTGACATGTAACCTGCTGGGAATGATCCCCTGGTTGGGGTCACCGACGGGAGCCCTGGCAACGACCGGCGCCTTGGCGCTGATGACATTTGCCATGGTTGTCATCTCGGGATCGGCGGAAATGGGAATCGTTGGATTTTGGAAGAACCAGGTACCTCACATGGATCTGCCGTGGTACATGGGACCACTCAAGATCGGTATCTTTTTTATTGAAGTGCTCGGTCTGTTTATCAAGCACTTTGTGTTGGCCGTTCGTTTGCTCGCCAACATGATGGCCGGACACCTCGTCTTGGCCGTAATCGTTGCGTTTATTGCCGCCGCATGGAATTTGCCGACGGCGTTGTCTGGAACTGTCACTGTGGCCAGTGTGCTGGGTGGAACAGCGTTGAGCATGCTCGAGTTGTTTGTCGCCTTCCTGCAGGCCTACATTTTTACGTTTTTGTCTGCACTGTTTATTGGAGCTGCGGTTCACGCTCACTAGTGACCGACGCCAGTTGAACTTCCTGATTAGGAGAAACTTACTGTGAACAAATGGGTACGAGTTGCATTTGCTTTTGGAATCACGTTGATCGCGGCTACACCAGCGATGGCTCAGGAAGCGGCCGACGCCAGCAATAACAGCCTGATCTACCTTGGTGGTGCTTTCGGCGCCGGACTTGTGCTGATGGGCGCTGGGCTTGGCATCAGCAAGATTGGTGCAGCAGCTGTCGAAAGCATGGCGCGTCAACCAGAGGTTGCGGGCAAGATTCAGACGGCCATGATTATTGCTGCCGCTCTGATCGAAGGTGCAACGTTCTTCGCACTGATTGTCTGCATGTTGTTCAACAACTAGGTTCAGCCCGACCGGCACGTTCCTCAATGCGTGCCGGTTTGGAAACGATGCCGCTGCGCATGTCTCAGCGGTCGCGGACCTTGCGAAGCAACTTTGGAATGAATCGATGATGAGAAAGCTATTTCCAGTTTTGGTAACGGCAGTCGCCTTGTTTGCCATGCCGGTGCAATCCGGCTGGATTGGTGCCGCTTTGGCGAGCCCGCAGGAAGAGTCCTACGGAGGCGATCACGACGAAGGTCATGATTCGCACGCGGGTCATGACTCGGACGCCGAACTTGATGGACACGAGCACCCGGATGGTGACAGTGATCACGGGCATGGTGCCGAAGGCGATCACATGACGACGGGACATGGTGGCGACGATGGGCATGCGGCTCATGCCAACACAAATCCCTTGTCGGTTGATCCTGATCTGGCGATCTTCACCGCAATTATCTTTGCCTTGCTGGCGGTGATTTTGCGCAAGTTTGCCTGGGGGCCAATTCGCGAGGCTGTCGAAGCACGTGAAAAGCGAATCGCTGACCAGTTGACTGACGCACAACGCAGCAACGAAGAAGCGAGACGGTTGTTGGAAGAGCATGAATCGAAGCTGGCCGCTTCCGCGGAAGAGGTGAAGTCCTTGATGGATGAAGCCCGCCGTGATGCGGAAACCCAGAAGGAACGCATCATCGCCGAAGCTGAAGAGGCGGCCTCCGAACAAAAGGTACGTGTTGTCCGCGAGATCGAGGCGGCAAAGAACTCGGCGCTCGAATCGCTAGCGCAGACGAGCGTTGACCAGGCAGTCAGTTTGGCAGGACGGATTGTGGGCCAAAGCCTGAAGAAGGATGATCACAGCAAACTGATCCAAGACGCATTGAAGCAGTTCCCGAGTGACAACTGATTGGTCCGATTTCGGTCGCAAGTTCGTTCGCCGGATTTCCAAAATCAAGAATTTCGTGCGGCGGCAAACTACTGGAAGTACCGGGTCCCCGGATACTTCCGGCTTGGAAGACTCGCAGGCAAACATGATCAAAGCATCCGAAAACGGTGAGTTGGCGAACTTCGGTTCCCAATCCATCGACATTGGTAAGCAGCAAGTCGGCAAAGTGTATGCCAAGGCCCTGCTGGCAGCGACGGAAAAGTCGGGCAGCGACACCGTTGTGGCTGAACTGGGTGCGATGGTGGGTGAATTGTTTCGCAAGGCGCCGCGATTCGAAGAAGCACTGGCATCACCGCGTGTGACCGTCCCGGAGAAACTGCAGCTGATCGATTCGACGCTAAACGGCCGCGTGTCAAACGAATTATTGCGGTTCGTCAAAGTCGTTTGCGAGCACGGGCGGTTGGACAGTCTGAAAGACATCTATTTCGCTGCCCGGACGATGCTGAATCGGAAAAAAGGCATCATCCAGGTCCAGATGGTCACCGCCGAACCGGTCGACACCGGACTCGTGGAGCAGGTCAGGCAGTCCTTGAAACAGAAACTGGGGTCGGATGTTGAGGTGTCAACGAGCATCGATCCGAAACTGTTGGGTGGAGTTCTTATTCGCGTGGGCGACAAGGTTTACGACGGGTCGGTGGCCCGCAAGCTGGAATTGCTGCGTGATCAAGCCGTAGAAAAAACAGTGAGTCAAATGCGCGAAACTGCCAGCAGGTTCGCGGCGGAATCATAAGCACACCGAACGTCCAATCGTTCGGTAAACGAGACGGAGTTACCCATGAAGTTTAATGCTGACGAAATCGCTTCTGTCATTCAGAAGGAAATCGAACAGTACGAAGACCGTGTCGACGTTCGCGAGGTCGGAACCGTGCTGGAGGTGGGCGACGGTATCGCCCGCGTTTACGGTTTGTCCAACGTGATGGTGGGCGAGATGGTCGAGTTCCCCGGTGGCGTCACCGGCTTGGCATTCAACCTCGAAGAAAACAGCGTCGGTGTGATCATCCTGGGTGATTATCTCAAGATCAGTGAAGGGGATGAGGTAAAGAGCCTCGGGAAGCTGCTCTCCGTTCCCGTCGGTGAAGCGACCGTCGGTCGCGTGCTCGATCCGCTGGGAAATCCGCTCGACGGCCAAGGCCCTGATGAATCGCAACCGAAACGCGACTGGTCGAAATCCTGCGCTCCGGGCGTTGCAGAGCGTCAACCCGTTTCGGAACCGATGCAGACCGGTATCAAGGCGATCGATGCGATGACGCCGATTGGTCGTGGGCAACGTGAGTTGATCATTGGCGACCGCAAGACCGGTAAGACAGCCATCGCGATCGATACGATCCTGAACCAAAAAGGTAAGGGCGTGATGTGCTTTTACGTCGCGATCGGACAGAAAGACTCGTCCGTTGCCGGCGTGGTCGAAGTGCTTCGCAAGAATGGCGCGATGGAATACACTACCGTCGTGATGGTCTCGGTGCCAGTGCCCCTGCCCCGCTGCAATACATCGCTCCCTACGCGGGCACGGCGATGGCTGAACACTATCATGTTCAATGGCGGCCACGCGTTGATCGTTTACGACGATCTTTCCAAGCAAGCATCGGCCTATCGCGAATTGTCGCTGTTGATGCGTCGTCCGCCGGGACGTGAAGCATATCCCCGGTGACGTTTTCTATTGCCACAGTCGACTGCTGGAGCGTTCTTCGAAGATGTCAGACGAGTTGGGCGGAGGCTCGTTGACCTCGTTGCCCATCATCGAAACGCTGGAAGGCGAAGTTTCCGCCTACATCCCGACCAACGTGATTTCGATTACGGACGGTCAGATCTACCTGCAGCCGGACCTCTTCTTCGCCGGGATTCGGCCCGCGATGAACGCCGGTATTTCGGTTTCCCGCGTGGGTGGAGCCGCTCAGATCAAGGCCATGAAATCGGTAGCTGGCGGTCTGCGACTCGACCTCGCCGCTTTCCGCGAATTGGAGGCGTTCGCCCAGTTGGGAACCGAACTCGATCCGGCCACACAAAAACAGCTCGATCGAGGTTACCGCATGGTCGAATTGCTCAAACAGCCCAGTACCGCCCCATGGAAGTCGCCGATCAGGTGATGAGTATTTACGCCGGTACCAAGGGTTATCTGGACAACGTGCAAGTCAACGAAGTGCAAAAATGGGAAATCGACTTCCTGGCTCACGTGCACGCCAGCCATCAAGACCTTTACGACGCGATCGTTGAGAAGCAGAAGATGGACGACGAACTGGAGCAGCAGCTGATTAACGTGATCAATGGATTCAACGAAAAGCACGGCTACGTCGCCCAGGAAGAAGAAGCACTCGCCTGACTCGAGTCTGAAAGGGAACCATCGCGAACCTCGTGATGACCGCCAAACCACCACGAACTGACAATCATGGCCAACGCAAGAGCTTTAGATAAACGCCGCAAGTCGATCAAGAACATCCGCAAGATTACGCGGACCATGGAGCTGATCGCGACCGCCCGGTTCAAGAAAGCGATGGACCGCGCTACCGCTGCCTCCGCCTACACGAAACGGATCACGAAGCTCGTCAGCGACCTGGCGGCAACCGGACTGGAAGTCAGTCACCCGCTGATGGAAGCTCGTGAAGAAACAAAGCGAGCCCGTATTGCTCGTGCTCACGTCGAATCGCGGTTTCTGTGGCGGATACAACGGAAACGTCATTCGTTTGGCTCAAAAGAACATCAGCCGACTGAAGCGGACTTTGGGACAGGATGGTTTTTCGCTCGAGGTGTCGGGAAAACGCGGCATCACAGCTTTCGAGTCGGCCCATCAGGAGATCGAGTTCAAATACACTCATTTTGAAGACAAGCCAGGTTATGACGAAATCGAAGTCCTGGCAAATCGATACCTTGAGGAATTCGAATCCGGCCAGATCGATCGCTTCGACGTAGCCTACGTGCAGTTTCAGTCGACAGCCCGCCAGAACGCGGTCGATGGAAACGCTGCTTCCGTTGACGTCACTGGGCGGCGACGAGGTCAGCGACGCGCCGAAGAATTCGGCAGGAATCGATGTATGAATTCGATCCATCAGCCGAAAGCATCTTGGCGGAGGTTGTCCCGGCGAGTTTCAAGGTCAAACTGTTTAACTGTTTTCTTGATGCGGCTGTCAGCGAACAAGTTGCGCGAATGGTTGCGATGAAGGGGGCCACCGAGAATGCAGGTGACCTGATCAAGAGCCTGTCACGTCAATACAATCGAGCTCGCCAGTCCCAGATTACTGGAGAGATCATGGAAATCATCGGCGGCGTTGAAGCTTTAAATTCGTCGGCACCGCAGACGAAAATCCGATAACATCAATCACAGATACCGAACGAACAAAATCACACGACGCAAATAAGAGCCTATATCATGTCTACAGCAACCGCCCCTTCCACCGGCAGCACGACAACGACTGGCAATGTCGGAGCGATCACGCAAATCCTCGGATCGATTTTTGACGCCCAATTCCCGGAAAATCAACTCCCGGCCATTTACAACGCCGTCAAGTTGGAAGTGAAACAGGGCGACAAGACGATCACCTGACGGGGGAAGTCCAGCAACACATGGGCGGCGGACGCGTTCGTTGTGTGGCCCTGGGAAGCACTGACGGAATGGTCCGAGGTCAGGACTGCGTCGACACGGGAGCTCCCGTTTCTGTACCGGTTGGCGAAGAGACGCTCGGCCGCGTGTTCAATCTGCTGGGCGATCCGATCGACGCTCGCGGCGAGGTGAAGGCCAAGGAACGCTGGCCCATTCATCGCAATGCTCCCCGCGTCGACGAACTGTCGACGAACACCGAGCTGTTCGAAACCGGTATCAAGGTTGTCGATCTGCTGACTCCCTTCGTCCGTGGTGGTAAGGCAGGACTGTTCGGCGGAGCGGGCTTGGGCAAGACCGTGATTCTGACCGAACTGATTGCCCGTATTGCTTCGGCTCACGGTGGCTACTCGGTTTTCGCAGGCGTCGGCGAACGAACACGTGAAGGAACCGACCTGTGGCTCGAAATGCAGGAAGCGGAAATCGGCCAGACCGGCCGAAAAGTCATCGAACAGACCTGCATGGTGTTCGGCCAGATGAACGAGCCGCCGGGTGCCCGTCTGCGAGTCGCCCTTTCGGCGCTGACCATGGCCGAATACTTCCGTGACACGACCGGTAAAGACACGCTGCTATTCGTGGACAACATTTTCCGCTTCTCGCAGGCAGGTAGTGAAGTCTCGGCGTTGTTGGGTCGTATGCCTTCGGCGGTCGGTTACCAACCAACGCTGGCAACCGAAATGGGTGCCTTGCAGGAACGGATTACATCGACGGACAAGGGTGCGATTACCTCGGTCCAGGCCGTTTACGTGCCTGCCGACGACCCGACCGATCCGGCACCGGCCGACTGCGTTTCGGTCAGCTGGACGCTTTCATCTACCTTGAACGATCGATCTCCGAAAAAGGCATCTACCCTGCAATCGATCCATTGGCGTCCTCAAGTCGTATTCTCGATCCTCAATACGTTGGCGATCGTCACTACGATATCGCGCGACGCGTTCAAACAACTCTGCAACGTTATCGCGAATTGCAGGACATCATTGCGATTCTCGGCGTTGACGAGTTGAGCGAAGAGGACAAGCTGATCGTGCACCGTGCTCGTCGTATCGAACGATTCCTGTCGCAGCCGTTCCTCGTTGCCGAAGTGTTCACCGGCAAAGCCGGGTGAGATCACCTCGCTGGAGGACACGATTCGCAGCTTCGAAGAAATCTGTGACGGCAAGTGGGATCACCTGCCCGAGCAGGCATTCATGTATGTTGGTTCGATCGAACAGGCCGAAGCACAGGCCAAGAAGATGGCTGCCGAAGCCTAATCGGGCCTGAACAAAGTTATTTTTTGGAAATTTGGGTACGCGTCTCGGAACGCAGCCCTGAGCAAGACAGCTGAACCGCAATCATGTCGAACCTGCACCTCATCGTTGTGACGCCTGAAGCGACCGCGCTGGAGGAATCCACGACGTTCATTGCCTTACCATTGCACGATGGCGAAAAAGGGATCGGACCCAACCAGCGCCAATGATCGGCAAGCTTGGATTCGGCGAGTTGCGATTCGAGCAAGATGGCCAGACCGTTCGCTACTACGTTGATGGTGGCTTTGTTCAGATCGCCGACAATGTGGTCTCGGTGATTACCGAGCGAGCCGTACCTGCCGCCCGATTGAAGGCGTCCGAGCTTCAGGAACTGCTCCAAGTCGCGGCGGCTCAACCAGCCAATTCGGACGAACTTATCGACGCACGTGAGAAAGCGGTAAGCCAGGCACGGGCACAACTCCGAGTCGCCGGGCATAAGTAAGTCGTCCAGGTTCTCTCATTCGAGAACCGATCGCAACTCCAGGTTGCATCGAGCAGCTGTTCCCTTCGGCGAAATGCCGGCTTCAACATTTCGACACAATTGCCATCAGCGACTGCGTCGTCGGGCAAGTGCGAGTCACAATGAAGTGCAGCGTGCGCGGTGTCGGATGAGCAGTCTGCATTGGCGAAAAACCGCATCACTTACGTTCACGCGCTCTAGCCCGCATTTCTCACCCGCCCTGTGACTGAGGCGGCACCTTGTCGGTTGGCGGCGATTTGGAGTTGGCGGCGGGCGAATGGGTCGCGGTTGCGACTTTGCGCCGCATTTGTTGGGAAGTTGGATAAGAAGAATGGCGTGGATTTCGCGCTGAGCGCAGACCGGTAGCGCAGAAGTGACTCGGCTGGTGTGCTTTCCTTGCAAGAGGGCTACGGCGGAGGCG
Source organism: uncultured Planctomycetales bacterium (assembly GCA_963821085.1). GTDB lineage: Bacteria > Planctomycetota > Planctomycetia > Pirellulales > Pirellulaceae > CAWGCE01. The sequence goes on from CAWGCE010000007.1 coordinate 51,820, forward strand.
GGCGAAGTAATGGCAACGCTACTATCGTGTCGAAGACGCGGTGGAAGGTTGCTATGAATGGATAGCTGGCTGACATCGACACCCAGACTTTGCGAACGGTTACTCGAATCGCCGCTCCAATCTTCAGCAACTTGAGCCGGATCGTGTGGCACTGGGCTCGTTCGAGTTCCGTGCCTTTCAAGCCAAGTTCACGCAAGGCGTTGAGCAGAACATAGGCGACACTCGATAACCACAATCGCAGCTGATTGGCTCGCATGGTGGATGCGCTGGTACGATCTGCGAACAGATAAAGCTGCTGCTCTTTGATCCGATTCTCCATGTCGCCGCGAGCGCAGTATTGTTTTTCGTAGACGTTGGCTGCATCGAATTCGTTTGCCGAAAGACTCGTCACCACGAATCGCGGGTTGGCTCCTTTGGCAAGATGCTCTGCTTTGCCAATCACACGCCGTTTCTGACGCCAGCTCTTCCTGGTCTGATAGGCAAAGTCCTTGTAGACGCGTGCGGCCTGGCCGGTGGCTTCAAACTGTTGCTTTGCTGCGTGCAGCTCTTTGCCCAAGACTCGCTTTAAACGACTGTTTTTCGCCAGTCCGAGCACGTAATCCACCTGATTCGCCTCGCACCAGGCCATGATGTTCTCTCGGCAGAAGCCGCTGTCACCACGAATCACGATCTTCACCTGGGGCCACTTCGCTCGAATCTGGGAGACGATTCGCTCCAGTTGCCTGACCGACCCGGCTGCCGCGTCAATGTTCGACGGCCTCAGCTTGGCACATAGCAAGTGCGAGCCGCAGAAGATGTACAGCGGCAGATAGCAATAACACTTGTAGTAGCCGTGGAAGAACCGGCCCAGTTGATGGCCGTGCAGCGGATCATCCGTCGCATCGAGATCGAGAACGATCCGTTGGGGCGGTGCTTTGGACGACTCGATGCTCAGAAACGCTTCAACAAAGAAGTCTTCGATCTCGCCATGCTTCGCCACGATCTTCTTGTAACGTGTCGCTCGCGTGGTCGTCAGCTCCAACCGATTCAGCGTGCTTTTCCCGGCCAAGGCAAAACCGTCATCAGGGTCCGGCTCTCTCTTGCCTGCCAGAATCGCCATCAGCGGATCGTGACGCAATTGCTCGTGATCGTTGAGGTCTTCGTAACCCAACGCAATTCCAAACACACGTTGGGCCAATAATTCTTCGACCGAGTGTGTCGTGTACCTCGCATCGCGGTAGTCCCGGAAACAGCGACTGAAGAGCTCGACCAATCCCAGCTTGGCTTCCAGCTCTCGCAGGAGGAGCCCACCGCCGTCCGAAGTGATCGCAGGAGCGTCAAATCTCGCGGTAACTTCTCGCCGACCGACCCGGTGAAATTCAAACGAACGCTGAGTACAATCTGTCATTGCCAAGCCGTCCATGTGGTTCTGCGGAAATGCCTTGTGCTAAAGCATCTACGCGGCCACGGGCGGCTTGGATCTAATGGGTCTGTGAGAAATGCGGGCTAGATCGCACTTACTATATCTGTAGGATCTTTCCTCTGAGTTGGTACTGCCATGTCAGCGCCACTAACGCTACACGTATGTGCGACACGCACTAACCGCGACTATCGACTCGAGTCCCATCAGGAAGAATCTGGCTGACGCCAAGCGGAGGTTGACCGGTCGTATCATTGATCTCCAACCACGTGGGAAAGACTTCCTGGACAACGGTACCACGTTGATTCTCGATGATCTTCGTCAGCGACTGGAATGCTTCATAACCCAGTCGGCGGGCGTCCTGGCAAACTGCCGATAGACGCGGAAAAACCGTGTTTTGCGCGTCGGAATCATCAAACCCGAGAATGGATAGGTCATCGGGAACCTTCACGCCCAGTCGCAAAGCCTCGTTCAACGCGCCGACCGCGACTAACGGGTCGGTAAATACCACGGCGGTCGGCCGCTCCGACATGCTCATCATCTTGCGAATGACCTGAGCGCCGTCGGGGCGGCTGGGGGGAACGTGAAAATGGTAACGCCGATCGACGTTGATACCGTGTGCCGTTAGCGCCGATTCGTAGGCTTCCAACCGATCTTGGTGATCAGTGTCCTGTACGATGTCACTGATTGCCAGGGCGATGCGATGGTGCCCTAACGCAATCAGATGTTCTACACCCTGAAGTGTCGACTGATGGGAGTCACAGGAGACATAATTTATCGATTCATGTTCGAAGCGTTCGCCAATCACGATCGTCGGGAACCCTTCCGATGCGATCTCTTCGCAAACGCTGCGTGTCCTCTTCGTGGTTCGCAGAATGACACCTCGAACGCCCTTGCGAAGGAAGAACTGCGTATAGGACTCACCCGCCTGTTTATCGCGATAGAGACTCAACAAAACCAGATCAAGATGGCTTTCTTCCATTGCCGCCGCCATGCCGGCCATAATCGCGGAATCGTAGGCGGAATAGATCGACTGCGGTCCGGTAAAGACAAATGCCAGGAAGGAATTCGCTCGCTTCCCTACGTTCGCAACGTAACCACACCGATTGACTGACTCGAGAACACGGGCGCGAACGCCATCACTGACTCCCGCCTGATTATTCAAGACTCGAGAAACGGTGGCGATGGAAACTTTGGCGTCGGCAGCCACTTTTCGAATTGTGGTCAAATCACATCTCACGCTGGCCGCAGGGATGAAACTGTTACGTATCCACAATAACCTTATGTGGATTGAAGTCAACGCCGCCCCTTTATTGGCACGGAATTGCCTAGAAGAAACGATTACGCCACCGCGGCAGATTACGTAAAACTTTCCGCCTGTTTCGGCAACAGGGGTCGAAATCGGCTTCGAATGCGGGGCACAAGACCACCGGGAGCAAGGGTTGGTCGGGCCCTATGTGAACAACCGAGCGGTGTGCAGTCGCACGTTCAGATTAGAGATGTCACGGTCGCCAAACAGCACATCGCGACTCAACGCCTCGTCTAGCTCCAGGCCCGGGTGGACAACACAATCGCCATTAGCATACGCGACAGAAATGGACTCATCCGAGCCGACCTGTTCGTAGACTACCGGGATGCGGCAATAGGTAAATGCCAAAGCAGCAGCCGGCAATTCCAGCGTGGCACATTCACCTTGGCCATTTCGATACGTAAACGTCGTCGCCTCGTCAAAAAACTCTTCCGCCTTCAAGAGCGACGGCACGAAGCCGATTCTGCCGGCACGAACTCGAATCCCCAATTCTCCCAATCGTGCCAGGACTTCCTCTTTTACTTGACCGGTCATACCTGGCTGTTGAGCACCGGCGTGTTTGGGCGTGTGCGAGTAAGCGTCGGTCGGGAAGGCTCCATATTCCAGCGCCGACTTCGCGAAGCCCAGACCATCGCGGACTCGATAGTAGAGTTCCCGCAATCGGTCAGACTCCGGCGAATTCATCTCCAACGCGGCAAAGAAGTTCTCCTGCACTGCCAAGGCGAGCTTGGCCACCATATGCCAATAGATCGAACCAAGTCCTTCGTACCCATACATGGACCCGGAGCGGCCTGTATACGACTCATGTTGAAACACGTTATCGAAGAGTTCCATGGTCTCTCGACGGTGCGCAAGAACCAAAGGCTGCCAGAGGTCGATTTCGCTGAGTTTGTCGAGCGCCTTCGCGAGGTCCAGGGAATGCTGAAAATCGGCATGGAATCGATAGGCTCCCAGACTATCCTGTTGAACGATCGTCGCATCTCCTTCCGAGAGCAGTCGGTCTAACAGTGGATTCGACCGGACGCCTGCCTCTGGAATGACGTTCTTGTCCAGGAAGTCAGGCAGCTCCCGATCTGGATAAAGCATGAAGCTGTTCTGGTCAGGCCGATACAGGCGACTCTCATACATTCGTTCAACGAGGTCTGCGGCCGACTTGACCGAAAGTGCTCCTGCGCTGAGCACGGCGACCTGTCCTTCCAGCATCTCATAAAGGTGTCGTACGCGGAGGTGACCGTCATGTGAAAAATCGGCAAGATTGTAGGCGTGGTACAACTCGTCCTCGCGATGGCTCAGCGCAATCGTATGTTCCGCATACTTTCCCGCCAATCGACAGAGATCAGTAACTTCATCTGCTGTTACCGACTCTTTGTCGGACAGGCCGTGGTCGTAGACCTGCTTTCGATACTCGCTAAACACCTGCCCCAATGAATCGAGAATTCGTCGCCGATCTTGTTCAGAGACATTATTGGAGGCCAACACGCCCTGATGCTGATCGAGGATCGTTTTCGTAGCCCGCAGCCAAAGCGCGACGTCTCTTGAAATTTCATACGATGAACTGCCATCCGCCCGGATCAATTGCGTCAGGAAATTCAAATAACGCAGCAGATAACACAAAGTTACCTGTGACAGTCCATTGCCAACCAGTGCGTTGTTCGCATCGTTCCATTCCGGCCGTTGCGTGTTCATCCAGATCCCGCCGCCAACAACGAAATTGGATAGTTTCGACAGCACCGGGACGATCAGTTTCTCCAACAGGCTGACGTGTACGATGTTCTCGTTGCCATCCCGTAAAAGTTTTCCGTCCTCTCCAATCCGCTCGCAGTCCAGCGTAATTTGCTTGTCGAGTTCCGTGTCGAAGTCTACCGTCTCGCGAACATTGCGAACGATTTCGGCGTACGGTTTCAGGCGATAAGGGACTCGAAGGTAGACGAATTCTTGCGACCGCAGCAGGGCAGTCAGCCGCTCCGGTTCCCGATCGTGGAGCGATTCCAGCAGTTTCAGCAGGTAGATGATCTGATGGTCGCCCCAATAGCCGATGTTGGCCCATGGGTCCTCCGGTTCAGGAACTTCCCACTCCATGCCCTGATCGGTGACGCGATACGGATTAAAACCATCGACCGTTGAACCGTTTACGAACTTGGCAACAATGTTTTCCAGGTACTTGGGGAAACTGGCACAAAGTGCTTCCCAATTCTGGAAAATATCACGCCAATTACCTTGATATCGAAGTGCCTTGGAGCCGTCCGGTTTTTTCAATGCGATAGAGAATTTGTTCCAAGGTCGGCTGGGATCGCCATGGCGACGACTGAAAGTTAGCGGCAGGAATTCAGAAATAATTCGTTTTAGTTCGAGGTCACCCGTTTCGGTGACTCGAAGGCGCAGTGAGTCAAGTTGCATGTCACCGCTGAGCAACTCCTGGTGACGCCGAAAGACTTCCTTGTTTCGTGCCTGAACGAATTCGGCCACGTCGCTCAAATGAACTTCTGACTCATCCACGAATACTCCGCCGCGCATGTTATTGAACATGACATTGCTGAAGTGATGCGCCGTCGTCACAAGACTGTTTGTGTGCTGCAATCCGTCGGATGAAGCCACATTTATTAACAATTGCTCCGTTGCCTCTTGCAGCTGCGTTTCAATTTCCCTGGGCCCAATCCCCTGGTTCATCAGTCGGTGCCGTAAATCGGCCAGCTGAACGTGTCCCAGCCCAACATCTGCCACGGTATGCCAACGCAGCTGTTCGCCGGCCGCTAGTACGACTCCCGGCTGAACCGCGAAATAATTCCCACGTCGCCCTTTCAATAGTTGCTTCGGAGAGACTTCGGCACCGTTTCGAAAATCGGCCAAAGCATGATCTGAAAGGCAGACCGTCGCCTTGTCCAGTCCACAATGCCATACGACATTCGCTCTCAAGATCTCGGTCGGGTACGTACCATCAACGATGCCGGCAGTGAGCGAGTAAATACCCATTTTTGTCGCCGCATCAACTTCGGACCGCTTGTACGCGTCGGTCAGGCAACTCGTCGTCTGTAGCAGAGGGAGGCCGATTCCCCACGGCTGCAAGTTCCGTAAACCGTCCAACAGGTCCAGCCGAACCGTCCGATTCGAACGATTCACGAGAGTTGCTGTCCGAACAAAGCCAATCCCATCTGCCGCCGACCATCGGTAGCGGAAGGTCAAATCGGATTCGACGAGATGCTCTTCAAAGATGAGTTGATTGCCAACGATGTTCTTGTAGAGATTACGGACCCGCCCCACACCATCGTCTAAGAACGGCTCCCAACACAACCGACCTTCAGCTTCAGGGCCAGCGATTCGGATGGAGGTAACGGGCCCCGCATAATGGTGCGCGTCATGCAGTCGATCGACCGTTTCGTAGGCAAAGAGCGAATGGTTGGCGTTGATGCGACCAGCTGTCAGTCCGCCATTGCTGGATACAAACATCCACAAGTCGTAGGCGCTGACCACATTGACCAGGAATGGCCCCAGCTTTTCAAAGTTGCCAATAAGATAGAAGTCTTCACCGTCAAGCTGGACGAAGCCGTCTTCCAACTGTTCTTTATCTGCTGCTTGTGACATTGACCAATGTGCCCCCTGACGTTGGTATACTGCGGCTCGTATGCTGTTGGCGTCGTTCAAAATGGCACAGCCTCTGACCTCTGCGCCTCGATCGAGGCATCTAGCATTCCCTGTTAAGAACTTGCCAGAACTTTAAATCTTGTCTCCGACGCAAACGGGTTAGCCTCAGGAAAACAGCTGATACGCGGCAGATTTATGCCAACCCTCGCAGAATCCAGCGTGAAATCCAAGTAGCCAAGATGCATGAAAACCATGTAACAGTTTCTCTCATGATACGTGTTCAAGATCGGCGGTCAACGATTCCAAGGTAAAACGTGCAAAGACCGGTAAATGTAACTGTTACGTTGCCATGGCGATTTTTTTGACAAATCTGTTGATAGGGATACAAGCTCGACTATGTTGACTACTGGGGCCGGGTTGCGCACCCGCCTTGGGCTTCGTTAATAGCAATCTCTTTTTTTCCGAGCTGAAAAGGCAACTTCAAATGAAGCTTCTCCGAACCGTTTTTGCACTGTTCGCAACGTTTGGCTTGTGTGCTGTGGGTGCGTGTCAAGACACCATCTTCACGGGCACCACGTCGAATGACTGGGACGATCCGACAAACTGGGACTCCGGCGTACTTCCGGGACCCGCGGACAATCTACGAATTGGCGACTTCAATTCTGGTAATACCCCGGTCACCGCCGAAATTACCGGGGACCTGACCAGCCCTGTGGTGGGAGACATCCGCCTCGGCTTTGGTGTTCTGAGCGAGGGAACACTAAACCAGAGCGCGGGAACCTTGAGTACGCGAACAGGGGATGGAGTGACTACGGGAGGCGCGTGGTCATTCATTGGCGCTGACGGCGTCAACGGTGCAGGGGCAACCGGAACGTATAACCTTTCGGGAACGGGAGCTTTCGTGGCGGACATCGGCGTCGCGGGGGTGGTTGACACCTTCGATCCGAACTTTGGCCCCGGTGAATTCCACTTGGGCATCGGAAGCGACGGTAGTGGATCTCCCGGCGACAACCTGGGCACCTTGGCTCTGTCCGACAGTGCAAGCTTTACCGCCAATCGTATGTATGTTGGCAGCAACGATGGTAATACCGGGGTCGTCAATCAATCGGGCGGCAGCTTGTACGTTGACGATTGGTTGGCAGTCGGGCGTACCGGCGGAGCTACTGGAACCTATAACCTGTCGGGCGGATCGTTGACCGTTGCCAACGACTGGCTTTCGATTGGCGAATCGGGTGCCGGTGAGGCGGCGCTCTTCGCTCGGTCGTCCGGAATGGTAGCGATCAGCGGCGATGCTGTTGTCGATGTACCTACCGGCGGCATCGCCGTGGGGCGTTTCGGGGCAAGGAACGATCGACCGGAAACTCCAGAGGTGGAAGCAGAGCAAGGCGGAACGGATGCGGAAATGAGCATCTCGGGCAGCAACGCCAGCATCTCCACGGCCGTTTTGACCGTCGGCTACGACGGCTCCAACAACGGTCGTTTCGATGGTTTTTTTGTCAAGAACGACATTGATGCCACCCTCGAATTCGTCGCCGACGCAGGCGGCGTGAGTCCCATCAGCGTTGTCGGCCCACGCGCCGGCAACCCAGACGACGAACTGGGAGGCGCATCGGTGTGGCTGAATGACGGTGTGGACGACCCCGCATTCTGTGCGGACCCCGTCAACCCCCTGGATAGTTGCGGTATGGCTACGCTGGTGGTCGATCTCTCGGCATACGCATCGACTGCTGACGTTAAGTTGATAGATGTTGCCCCGGACGGAAGCGTCAACGGTACCTTTACCGGCTTGGCTGAGGGCGCGTTGGTCCCGGGTGCTGGAGGCCGAACGATTACCTACATGGGCGGCCCGGACAGCAACGATGTGATGCTGGTGGGCCTTCAAACCGGCGTCGACGGCGACTTTGACAACAATGGATTTTACGAGTGTGCCGATGTCGACGGTCTTGTCGCGGATATCGCCGCCGGGAACAACACGCCCAGCTTCGACATGAACGGTGATACGGTCGTCGATCAGCTGGACCTGGAAGCATGGCTGGCAGAAGCCGGTGACGTCGGGGGACTGACCGTATCCGGCGACCCGGTCCTTCCTGGAGACGCCAACCTGGACGGGAATGTCAATGGAGCGGACTTCCTGGAGTGGAATACCAACAAGTTCCAGGATATCGCTGCCTGGTGTGCCGGCGACTTTAACGCCGACGGCTCGGTCAACGGTGGCGACTTCCTGATCTGGAATACCAACAAGTTCACGTCGGCCGATGTGGCTGCAGTTCCCGAACCGGCCAGCATCCTGATCCTGCTCGGCACCCTGACGTTGCTCGGCATGAACCGGCGACGAAGCTAACCGAGTTGCGCACCTGCCTTGGCCTTCCCTTATTAACAACTTCTGATTTCCCGACTTTGAAAGGCAATTTCCTATGAAGCTTCTGCGAATCGTTTTTGCACTGCTCACAGCATTTAGCTTGTGTGGTTTGGGCATGTGTCAAGACGCCATCTTCACAGGCAATACGTCGAATGACTGGGACGATCCGACAAACTGGGCTGACGGAGTGCTTCCAGGGCCCGCGGACAATCTCCGAGTCGGCGACTTCAATTCCGGCAACACCCCGGTAACTGCCGAAATCACGGGAGCCCTGAGCAGCCCTGAGGTTGGAGACATTCGCCTGGGCTTTGGTGTTCTCGGCGAGGGCACGCTTAACCAGAGTGCCGGGAATTTAACAACCAGCGCCAACAAGTGGTCATTCATCGGGGCCGACGGCGCCAATGGGGCCGGGGCCACAGGTACGTACAACCTGTCCGGAACCGGAACTTTCGCAGCAGATATTGGCGTCCCGGGCGAGATTGACACCTTTGATGCGAATGCAGGTCCCGGTGAGTTCCATCTGGGAGTTGGCAGCGACGGGAGTGGTGCCGCCGGCGACAACATGGGCACGTTGAACCTCTCCGACAGTGCGAGCTTTACGGCCAATCGCATGTATGTTGGGAGTAACGACGGCAACACGGGAGTCGTCAATCAAACGGGCGGAAGCTTGTATGTCGATGATTGGCTGAGCATTGGCCGAACGAATCGCGCGCAGGGCGAATACAATCTTTCCGGCGGCTCGCTGACGGTGGCTAACGATTTTCTCAGCATTGGCGAAAACGGTGCCACCGGCGAATTACCTTTCGGCGGCGCCAGCGGCACAATGCACATAAGCGGCAGCTCTGCCGTCGACGTGCCCAATTTTTCGGTGGCGAGATTCCAAGGCGGGGCCACGGGCCACCTCACGGTGGAAGGCAGCGACGCCTCCATCAATGCATCGGGCCTGTTCAACGTCGCCATTGACGACTCGAACAACTTTGCCTTCGATGGCGTTTTCATTCCCAACGATTTGGATGGCACCGTGGAATTCGTTGCGGACGCAGGTGGGGTGAGTACGATCAATGTTGGCGGCGATGTGCACCTCAACGACGGGACCGAAATCGGCATGTCCACCTTGCTGGTTGACCTGACCGCAGCGCCCGGCGGCAGCTATGAATTGATCGACGTCGGAGGTACTTTGTTTGGCACGTTTGCCAACTTGTCCGAAGGGGATTCCGTACCCAATAGCGGTGGTCGAACGATTACTTATGCGGGTGGCGACGGAAACGACATCTGGTTGATGGGGATGTCGACTGGCGTCGACGGTGACTTTGACAACAACGGACTGTACGAATGTGCCGATGTCGATGGTCTCGTGGCGGACATTGCTGCTGGAAACAACACGGCGAGTTTCGACATGAACGGAGATATGGTTGTCGATCAGCTAGATCTGGAAGCATGGCTGGTGGAAGCCGGTGACGTCGGTGGATTAACCGCATCCGGTAACCCGGTCCTTCCTGGAGACGCCAACCTGGACGGGAATGTCAATGGAGCGGACTTCCTGGAGTGGAATACCAATAAGTTCCAGGATATCGCTGCCTGGTGTGCCGGCGACTTTAACGCCGACGGCTCGGTCAACGGTGGCGACTTCCTGATCTGGAATACCAACAAGTTCACGTCGGCCGATGTGGCTGCAGTTCCCGAACCGGCGAGCATGTTGATCCTGCTGGGCAGCCTGACGTTGCTCGGTTTGAACCGTCGACGAGGCTAAGTCGCGACCAACGCGTTAATGTCCAAATTCCACTGAAAAGCCGCTCTTGCGAAGAGCGGCTTTTCTTGTGCGCCGGCAACGGGACTGTGGGAACGAGACCGTTGTACTGGTCTTTCCTTCTGCTCCAACAGTATAAACTTACGGACGATTCCACACGGATCACTGGTCCGGCAAGGACGGATAGTGCGGAACTGGCACAGCAGTCTCATTCAGACGAAAAGCCGCTACACTTACCGTCGATGTGAACCGTTTGCTCCCAACTCCTCGCTGGCGAATAAAGAAAAACATGAAGAACGGAGATGTTCCATATTCGTCGCGAAGATCCGGCCGAGTTCGATCGACGAACGGGGGTTTTCGCACCCGACAATTGGTTGGCAAGTATAAAATCATCAAGCAAATTGGCTCCGGCGGTTTTGCTCGTGTTTACGCCGCAATGGACACTATCGAAGGCATCAAGGTTGCACTGAAAATTCCCTTCGAAGACCACGTCGACAATGAGATGCTGGCGACATTTCGACAAGAAGCGCGTCTGGTCACACGGTTGGACCACCCCAACATCCTCCCCGTCAAGAACGCGGATTTTATCGATGGTCGCTTTATCATCGTCACGCGACTCGGATTGGAAACACTCGACTCGCGCCTGACGCGCCGCCTGTCGACCATCAAGGCGCTGGACTACATCGAGCAAATGATCGCGGCCGTGGCGTGTGCCCACCACGCAAACATCGTGCACTGTGATATCAAGCCGGAGAACTTCATTCTGTTTGACGATAACGTGATTCGCCTGACCGACTTCGGTATTGCAAAAGTTTCGCAAATGACGGTGGAAGGATCCGGAACCGGAACGGTCGGGTACATGGCCCCGGAACAGGCGATGGGCAGGCCCAACAAGCGTTCGGATGTGTTTTCGCTGGGGCTCTTGATGTATCGCATCTTGTCCGGCGTTTGGCCCACCTATCCGTTTGACTGGCCACCGCCCGGATTTCAAAATCTGCGTCGCAAGGGCATCCATCCAGCGCTGATAAAGATGATTCGCAAATCGATGAATTCGCGTCCGCTCGACCGTTTTGTCGACGCGGTGAAGATGGAGGCGGTGTATGAAGAGGTCTATCCCATCGCTTTGCGGAACCTGGAGCGGAGGGCGCGTCGATGAAAACTGGTGAGCATCGAACCTGGTTTGAGGTGGAAACAGGAACGGTCGAATCGGTCGAACTGTGTGGCGGACGGGCCGCTTACTTTTCTCAACGCTGTCCGACACGCGAAAATACTCCTAATGAAGACGCTGGCTGCGTTGCACAATTATCCGATCAGCTCGGTTTGCTGGCGATCGCCGATGGAGTTGGTGGAGCAAATTCAGGCAGCAAGGCGGCCAAGGTAGCAATCGAGTGGTTAGTCGAACGCGCCGGCGCGGTCGATTCGAAATCGGGCGAAGGCTTCCGGGGCCACATTCTCGACGCCATCGAACTCGCGAATCAGGACATCCTCGGTTGGGGTATCGGCGCGGGCTCCACGCTCGCCATCGTCGAATACAACCGTCCGACGATTCGCTCGTTTCACGTCGGTGACGCCAAAGCATTGCTTGTCAGCAACCGGGGCAGAATCAAATTCGCGACGGTCGGGCACGCACCTATAGCCATGGCAGTTGAGATCGGGTTGCTGGAAGAGGAAGAGGCCCTGCTGCATGACGATCGAAATTTGATTTCCAATTGTCTGGGCTCCATGGAAATGAAGATTGAAATCGGTCCACCCATCAAGATGGCGGCCAGAGATTGCCTGGTCGTTGCCTCGGATGGACTTTTCGACAATCTGACCACCGAGGAGATCGCTGCGATTATCCGAACGGGAGAATTGGTTGAGAAGACTCAGCGGTTGGTTCAACTGGCCATCGAGCGAATGACCGGAGAGGGACGCGAAAGTGAATCTGGAGCGTCTCCATCCAAACCGGACGATCTGTCGATCATCTGCTTCCGGCAAGTCAAATGATCGACAGCGACCAGGGGGAGACACCGGCCGATTTTCCGCTCGTCCCGTCGCCCGGTTAAGCCGCCTATTGGCGGAATCACAGGGCAGCCAGGGAATATTCGAAGGGATCGTACCGGTTGTGATACCGCGCCCGAGTTCCGCATCGGCCGCGGAATGAGAACAACTCGACCAGGTTAACCGCTGTCGGAATAAAGTTGGAATACGTTTCCAGCTGTTGTCAGCACTGATAGCATCCCGCGTCGATACCCAACTTGGGAACTCACTCAGGACAAAGACCATCACCATGCTGAATCTCTTTCCGACGCAACCTTCTCGGGCTGCGCAGTTGCCGCGGGTCGACGTTATCATTGGCCGTGGAGTGGCTCAACAACGGGTTCGTACGATCACTCCACCGGTCTTCGTGATCGGCACTCGATCCGACTGCGATCTGGTTCTGGCCGATCAGCAATTCGCAGAATACCACGCCTACATCATGGTCGCGGAAGATCGGGTGATGTTGCGACACCTTGGAGGCGACCCGGAAATTACGGTCAATCGTCGCCTCGTTCGTTGGAGCGAACTCGTGCACGGCGATCGGCTCCGGATGGGGCCCTATGAATTCTCAATCCGGATTTGGCCAACCGCTTCCAATCCGAGTGAGGAACTCAAGTCGGGCGAGACCTTGCCAAGTGTCGAGCAGCAGCTGGGCGATTACGAGCCGCCGCCCGGCCTCTCGTGGACCGATCATTCGGGGTTGAGCGACTCGTGGGCTCATGTGCTGCCATCGGTAAACCGATTAAGAGACTGGTGAGGATCGCCTGCGAGCTGGGCGTGACGAGTCAGGTCAGGAATAAGGGAAGGGATTTCGATGCAACGACTGCCCAGTCGATTCTGCGGACACGCCTTGGTACCTCAACGCTCCAACGAGTGGGAGGGAGTTGAGTGGGATCAGCTGGCGTCGGAAATTCGCAACCGTCAGAGCATCAATACTATCTCGGCATCTCTTGCTGAGCTGTTGCGTCAACGTCAGCAAGGCATCGGTCGGCCGGTACGCGAGCAAACGGTCAACACGATCGTCATCTGCCACAGTCGACTGTTGCTATCCGAACTCAAGCAAGCTTTCTGCCTGTTTTGCAATTAGTGCAAGTCGCACAGATGGGTAGCGTGTGCGACGTTGGTATCGCCGTCTCCAATGGGCGTAAGGCCGCAGCAATTATCATCTACTCACTCCAGAAACAGGTCGCCGTTTCAACGCTCGGCTTCCTTGAAGACCAGGTCGAACGACATGGGATATGCACGGAGTGTCGAAGCGACGACGCACAATCGGCGTGGTGAACTCATCCTGAGAACTAACGCCAGCCGGGTTATCCGTCGGCGTGACTCGCCCTAAATGTGATAGGCGCCAGATGCCGACGTGCTCGGTTCCTCGGATCGGATCCGCAATTCCGGCTTCTCGATAGTAACTGTTGTAAAGGGCTCGACCGTCCGTGTCAGCCACACGTTGGAACCGACGACCGAGTGGTTGCCGACGACCGTGTTGCCGCCCAAAACCGTGGCATTGGCGTAAATCACAACATGGTCATGAATCGTCGGATGCCGTTTCGTTCCCCGTATGAGGGAACCATCCGTTTCTGTATCAAAACTGAGGGCGCCCAAGGTGACACCCTGATAGATTTTTACGTACTCTCCGATCTCGCAGGTTTCCCCGATGACGACACCCGTACCGTGATCGATGAAGAAGTGTTTGCCGATCCTGGCTCCCGGATGAATATCGATACCGGTCGTCAAGTGTGCCCATTCGGTCATCATCCTCGGGATAAATGGTACTCCCAACTGGTGCAGTTCGTGCGCTAGTCGAAAGACAGTAATCGCTTCGAGCCCGGGATAGCAAAAAATTACTTCATCGATGTTTGTGCAGGCCGGGTCGCCGTCGAACGCCGCCTGCACGTCAGTCGCCAGAATGCCCCGCAGTTCCGGAATTCGATTCAGAAAATCGATGGCAACCGCTTGTCCTTTTGCCTCAAAGTCATCGTCACAGTCCACGGTATCCGTGACGACCGAATCGTGTCGTAGAGCACGCCCGATTTGTTGAGTCAAGCGATCGTGCAAACTGTCCACGATGTCGCCGACGTGATAGGTAATATTCCCGAGGTGCAATCCTTCCCGGCGGCGATAACCCGGATAGATGATGTCCTTCAAATCGTCGATTGCCGAGACGATTTCATCGTAACGCGGCAAAGGGCAATGCCCGAGATGGTTTATCGTTCCAATGTCCTTGTAAGTTTGAACGATTCGATCGGTCAGTTGCGGCAAGTCTTCTTTGAGTCGGAAATCGGATGCCATGGGTGCTCGCTTTAAATCTGTGTGGCGATTCCTGAATTGCAGGATTCATGGAGCGGGTTGTGGGCGGTGGGGTTCAAAGGTCGTCCAGCTAGGCTGGACAACAACAAACGCAGCCGGCGTGCGCGGCAAAAGCCGCTGGAAGAAAGATGCTGCGAGTTGGATCCGATTCAGCAGTCATATTGGAAGTAATGCTGAGCGGTCACATGGCTGGAATTCAAGTTATGCATGCCGAGTTTGTAGCGGCCCAGCGCGAGCCGCACGGACGTGTAGCGTGTGCGGCGCTGGCATGGCAGTTCTCTACGCCAAAGCCGCTGCAACTGTTGTTCGTGCGATCCACAGCCTGTTGGTCTTCCATGCCGAGCGACACAGTCGCGTCTACGCAAGAAGTACAGCAAGCCGATAGACCATTCTTCGGATGATGGCGGAATGGCCTTGAGCGAACAGAATCGCAACCGTGAAGGTCATCCGTTGGGATGAATTCTTGAACGCTAGCTGCTTGCCACCAGCCGTCAATCCAAACTCGCCTCGCCAGACGTCTTGGACTTTGTCCAACAGCGCGGCCGAACCACGTTTTTGATGAACCCGATCCTCTCCAAAGTGCGAATGATCCACCAGGACATATCGAGCTCAAACCAGCGATGACCATGTGAGGCAGTGCGCTGATCGGCATGGTGATTGTTGTGCCAACCTTCGCCATGCGAAAGCAATGCCACGATCCAGTTGTTTCGACTGCTGTCACCCGTTCCGTAGTTTTGATACCCATACGTATGTGACAGTGAGTTTACGGCCCAGGTGCCGTGAAGAACGACGACTGTCCGCACGAACACGCCCCAAACGAGAACGCTCAGCCCAAACTGGACGCCACTCATCCAGGCCGTCATGCCCTCGGTTGGCCAAAGATAGCCGACGGTAAATCCTCCAATAAGGAACAGCAATGCGTGCAGCACATAGATACCAAGCCAAAGCGAATTGCGTTCGAGTTTGAGATAGAATGGGTCTCGCAAAAGGTCGCGAACATATCGCTCGAAGTTACTGACTCTCAGGTGATCGCGATTCTTGAAGAACAGCCAAGCCATATGCCCCCACAGGAAATTGACCAGTGGGGAGTGCGGATCAGGCTGCTCATCAGAGTGCTTGTGATGCACGCGATGAATGGCAACCCAGCGAGCAGGCGAATCCTGTAAACAACAGATCCCCAGCACCGCTAGAGTATGTTCAAACCACTTCGGGCACGTAAATCCTTGATGCGTCAGTAAACGATGGTAGCCGATCGTTACACCAAACATCCCGAACGTCAGATGGCCGATGGGAATAAGCAACAGGCCAGTCCAACTGAACAACCACGGAATACATGCGAGCAACGCGAGCAAATGCACCAGCGTCAACGCAATGGTGTAGTCCCACGCTACGGTGAGCGGTTGGGTCGTCTCGGGATGTTTTAGCCGAACCCTTTTGGGTTTGTTTTTGGTGGTTTGGCTACCACTTTTTACCGGTCTGGAGTGACCTGATTCGGAAGTTGAATGTGACGATGTAGTAGACATGGGGCAATTCACGACCTGGCAGTTAGCTAAACGTTAGACCAACCGGACATTATCGCCAGCTCAAGCCTTTTCGGACAGAGGAAAACCATGGCTGCCCACCGCGTATCTGGGCAAAAAAAGCCCGCGTGATCCGGGCGAACAAAGAGCCGCGTTCGGAGCTGGCGTTATTTTAGCCCCAAATAGGCGGAATAACCGCTAGGATCGTGGTTCGCACGCTTTCGTTAGTCTTCGTCTGCGGCCATTTTGGCCTGAGACATGATTTCCTGCTGGACGTTGGGGGGCACCGTATCGTAGTGGCTGAATTCCATGGTATAGCTGCCCTGCCCGCCCGTCATGCTGGAGAGCGTTCGGGCGTAGGTGGAAACTTCCGCCAATGGCGCTTTGGCTTCGACCGTGGTCAGGCCGCCGCCGGCAGTTGTCATGCCTACCATTTGTCCACGACGACCTGAGAGGTCACTGCTGACATCGCCCACATTATCCGCTGGAACGGTAATGTGCATATTGACCACGGGCTCCAGCAGCGACGGTCTTGCTTTCTGGAAAACTTCGGCGAAGGCCTTGCTGCTGGCGATCTTGAACGCCGATTCATTGCTGTCGACAGGATGATCTTTGCCAAAATGGACTTCGACGCACACGTTTTGAACCGGGTAGCCGGCAATCACACCCTGCCTGATCCGTTCCAGAAATCCCTTCTCAATCGCCGGCATGAAGTTGCCCGGGATCGAGCCGCCCACCACCGAATCGACCCAGACGAAATTGCTTTCCTGATGATAGTGTTTGTCCTTGAAGTGAGGAAACCGATCCTTGATGCAAAACTCCTCCGGGATCGGTCCCTTCGGGAAATGGGTACATGCGAATGTGAACTTCGCCAAACTGTCCGCTACCGCCCGATTGTTTCTTATGGCGATAGCTCCCTTCAGCGTTCGCTTGAATCGTCTCGCGGTAAGGAATCTTTGGTTCTTTCGTATCCACTTCCACTTTATCGCGCCGCTTGAGACGCTCCTGGATCAAGCGACAAGTGAAGTTCACTCATTCCCGTCAGGACCATTTCCTTGGTTTCCGGATCGTGGTCCAGCTGGACGGTACTGTCTTCTTCCACAATTTTGTGCAGCGCACCGGATAATTTTGTTTCGTCTCCGCGGCTTTTCGGCGTCACCGCCAATCCGACCATCGGCGTGGGGAAACGGATTGGCTCCAATTCAAATTCACCGATCGAGGAACCGGTGTGCAAGTCTTCCATCTTCGCAACGGCGCAAATTTCACCTGGACCAGCTTCCTCGTATGTCGAGGTGTCGTTCGCCTGTACGGAGAGCAACTGCGAGAGCTTCGTCGCCTTGCGGCTGTTCGTGGTTGCGATACTCGAGTCCTTTCTTAGCGTGCCGGAGTAGACGCGAATGAAGCTGAGTTTTTGCACAAATGGATCAATCCTGGTCCGGAACACCTGGGCAGCGACCGGCGCCGACGGGTCTGCTATTCAGTTCCTTGCCGTCCTGCGTTGTCCGCTGGATGGCATTTGGAGGAACTGCGCTCGTAGCGAGGAAATCCAACAGCTCGTCGATCCCGATTTCCTTGGCCGTGGAAACGAACAGGATCGGCACGAGTGAACCGCTGGCGATGGCCCGGATCATCAGAGCGGCCAGTTGATCAGAAGTCGGCAGTTCGCCTTCGAAATACTTTTCCATCATCGCTTCGTCGACTTCGATGATCGATTCGATCAGGGCTTCGCTGATACTGTTCGGGTCGCCCAAAGCACCGCTCGTGTCGTCAGGCACCTGGACGGTGCTGACCACGCCCTGGAAGTCGGCGGACAAGCCGACCGGCAGATTGACGGGGACGCAATTGTTCCCAAACGCTTCCTGAATATCGGCCATCAAGCCGTCGAAGTCGATGTTGTCGGCGTCCATTTTGGTGACGACAATGATCTTTCCAATGCCGGCGGCGACTGCCTCTTTCCAGGCGCGGCGTGTATTGACCTTGATGCCAGCATGCGCATCGATCGCGATCAAGGCATTGTCGACAGCTCGGAGTGCACCGATCGTCTGGCCGATCAGCTCTGGGTAACCCGGACAATCGATGATGTTGAAGTGCTTTCCCCGATGTTCAAAGTTGGCAACCGCGGCTTCGATCGAGTGCTTATGGTGCTTTTCCTCTTCGTCGAAGTCACAAATGCTGGTTCCGTCGTCGACGCTGGGGTGACCGGAAACCGCTCCTGTTCGTACCAGCAAATGGTCAACTAGCGTTGTCTTGCCGGCCGAACCATGTCCCACGACGGCAATGTTCCTGATATCCTCGACATTCTTGGTCATGCTCGGCTCCTACTACGATATTCGGGTTTCAACAGTTGGCGTTACACGCCGAGGACGGCGTCTAACGCGTCACCGATGGAAATTCTATTCTCATAAAGTGCTCTTCCAATAATTGCTCCGGCCACCGGAATGGCGGCTAAGGCCGCCACATCCTCACAGGTCGTCACGCCTCCAGAAGCAACAACCGGCAAGTCAACTGCTGACTGCATCGACCGCATGGCATCCAGATTTGGCCCAGCCAACATACCGTCGGTTTCGATATCTGTGTAAATCACCGCCGCGATCGGCAACCGGCAATACCTTTTGGCGACTGCCAAGGGCTCCTGTTCGCTTTCCTGTTCCCACCCCTCCGTCGCGATTTTACCTGACTTTGCGTCCAAGCCGAGCACAAGACGTTCAGGAAAGGCGTGGCACATCGACTCGAACCACTCCGGATCGGTAATCGCTTTTGTACCAATGACCAAACGATCAACGCCTAGCGCAATCAATTGTCGGATCGTTTGCTCGTCGCGTATGCCGCCTCCAACCTCGCAAATCATGTCGACCGATCCGACAATTTGCTCGATCACTCTCCGATTGACAGGTCGGCCGGCGCGAGCTCCATCCAAATCCACGAGATGCAGGTAACGGGCTCCTTCCGACTCCCATCGCTTGGCAACCTCGACTGGATCTGACGAGAAAACGGTCTGCTGGTCGTAGTTGCCCTGCTCCAGTCGCACGCATTGTCCATCGCGCAAATCGATTGCGGGCCAAATCTGCATGCGCCGACACACTTTCAAAACTTGAAAAACTTACAACTCTGGAAAGACTGCAATATCTCAAACCAATTCTTGATTGGCAAGCACCCGGCAACAGGTTCCAACCCGTTACCAAACCATTAGTTGCGCACCAATCGGGCCGGCTCAGTCGGTATCGGACAACGCGTGCAGCTGAGGTGAAATCGAGACTCGGCCACCGTGATGTCCCACGGCGCAAGGTTTAGCGACAGCTAGAGCGTGATGAAGTTGGCGAGCAGTTTTAATCCCGCCGCCTGGCTCTTTTCTGGATGGAACTGTGTCGCCACGATGTTGTCCCGTTCCACCATCGAACAAAACGAGTGGCCATAATCAGTTCGAGCTGCGACGTCAGCATCCGATTCCGGACTAACGTAATGCGAATGCACAAAATAAAAATGCGATTCGTCCTGCACTCCAGCAAGCGCTTGCGAATCTCGCACCGCGCGAACCGTATTCCAGCCCATGTGCGGCACCTTCAGTTCGCGTGGCAACCGGTCAAAGCGGAGGACCTTGCCAGGAATGAGGCCCAGACCTTCATGCGAACCACCCTCGTCGCTCGAGTCGAACAGCAGTTGCAGTCCAAGGCAAACGCCAAGAAATGGACGACCTGTTAAAACAAAATCGCAAATCGACGCCACGAGATCACGCGAACAAAGTTCGGCCATCGCGTCGCCAAATGCTCCAACACCAGGCAAGACAACCCTCTCGGATTTGGCAATGACTTCGGGATCACCACTAATCACCGCGTCCGCCCCAACGTGCTGCAGCGCTTTTTGGACACTGCGCAGATTGCCCATTTGGTAATCGATGATGGTGATCATGGCCGTAGCTTCCACCGGTCCAAAAGTCCGGCAGGCGGGTGCAATCCCGTTCCGGAGACTGCCGCCGAGTATAGACGCACTGGCGGTTACTTGCATCCGTAGCGCATCAACGGAACGCTTGTCCGAAGCAGAACAACACGACTGTCATTGTCCGAAGCAGAATTCGCGTCGTTGTCGCAGGACTATCGTTGACCAACCGTTTCCGGATAGATCACGATTTCTACACGACGGTTGCGCTGCTGGCCTTGCGGCGAGCCATTCGAGGCGACCGGATAGTTGGCTCCGTGGCCAACAACAAACAGTTGTTGCGTCGAGAAGTTATGACGCTGGGAAAGTTGATCGAAGACGGCCATCCCTTGCGCGGCCGACATTTGATGGTGACTGTTCCAGCCACCACCTTGAATCGATCCGTTGTCCGTATGAGCCTCCACGCCAATCACCTGGTTGGGGTAGTGCTGTCGGATCGAGCCGGCAACCTGGTCAATCAGTGAAACCGCGTCGCCATTCAAGTTGGCGGTCCCTGGTGAGAAAATCTGGTCAGCTGGCAGTTCGATTCGAATGACGTCGCCGTCCTGTCGAACGAGGAGGCCAGCAATACTGATCGGCGTAAGGTTTTTTTGCAGGCTGCTGTTTGCGGTAATCGTGGCGCTGCCGCGTCGTTTCAGAGAAGCCTGCATGGTTGTTACGCGTTCCTGGGCATCCTGGCGAGCCTGAAGCAACTGTCGGTCAGCGTCCTGCTGTGCCTGCAGGACTCGCTGGTCTGCCTGTTGCTGAGCCACCAGGGACGATTGCAACTGGTTGGCCGTGTCATTCAACTGTTGTTGAAGCAATTGCGTCTGATCTTCAAGAACGCGTTTTTGCTGCTCCGTTTGGGCCAACTGAGAATGAAGCTCGCGGTTGTTGGCGTCCAATTCCAGCGCACGACGACGCAGCTCGGCCAATTGCTCCAGCTCCATTGTCTGAGATCGCACCATGGCCGCTTGTTCCTGAAGCTTCCGCATCGCATCGTTTTGCTTCTGTTGCGCGAGCTGCGCAATCTGTTCCTGTTGAGCCTGGTGAACTTCACCCATTTGAGCGAGGGCAGATCGCTGTTCCGCAGCCAAGCGGTTCTGCTCCTCCTCGCGACGCAACAAGTCCGCCAACTTCGAGAACGGAGTGTCCGATGCAGTCGCCGTTGGTACTGGCTCCCAGGGATTGGACGAGGACGGCGCCTGGGCTACGGCTGCCGCGGGCTGGTTGTTTGACGCACCGCCACGACAACCGCATGAAACAGCGGCGATGACGACGAGCACGCAAATGCCAACTCGCAGCAGGATGGGGCAATCACTTTGGCGATGGAACAGAGCCATGCGTTCGTTCTATCGTGACGTTTGACTCGAGCGCACTACGTTCAGCGCCCGGTGAACAAGCGGCGGGATGGTACGCGTGCCGCTCGCGGCCAGACAAGAGCAATTCGAATGAATCACCTCTTTTTTCCTGTTCGGATCGCTCAGCTATTGTTCGCCGCCCACCACCGATCACTGAACGCACGCCAAGCTGCCAGCATGAATGCCATGGGCAAAAGGCATGCAAAACAGCAGATTGGGACCCATATGCCGAACACAAAGAAATCGCCCCAGCGATTCCACATGGTGGGCCACATCAACAGGACCCCCAGCGCACCGGCACACAGGAAGGGGCCATAGGCAATCTCACGTTCACCGGAAAATAGCCACTGCAGCGCAGCGATGACAGCACCGGCGAATGGCGAGAGCAGGAAAACCATCAAGGCGGCCTGCCAACCGAAAAAGGCACCGATCATTGCCAGCAGTGTCACATCGCCAAAGCCCATGGCCTCGACGCCCATTGCCAGGCTGGCAGCAACCCGAATTCCCCAGATGATCGCCCCGCCAAAAGCCAAGCCAACAAGCGACGTCAGCAGCCCCTGCCATCGTTCCCCACCGTTCCACCAGACCATCGCCACACCGACGGCCACAAGACACCCCATCAAGATGGTCCACCAGGTCGCCTGGTGGCGCACAATACTGGCGAAAAGGTACCGGGCCGCCTTGAAGGGTCCATGTCGCAATGTCAACGTCTTGGGGAACAACGCGTAGCACCAGGCAGCGACAATGGCCAATCCCAAGACCAGACCCCAGCGACCGTCCATCTCTGAAGGCCAAGGATTTGGCAAGGACATCAATACCCGATCTCCGTTCGCGGCTGGGAGCAGCGATTGTGGTGCTAGTGCTGCAATCATCATCGCGAATAACGTGCCGGGAATGGTGATGCTGTCGGGGATGGTCTTTTCGTCAAAGTCGATGAAAGTGGCGGCTGTCATTAAGCTGAGCAACACCGCGTGCGAGAAGAACTGCCAGTGTATTGTGCTGGCGGGCAATGCCACCAACGGAGCCAACCCGCCGTTGCATTCCCACACGTAGAGCATCGACAGACCGGCCGCGAAGAGCAACTCAATCATCATCGGTCGCAGCCAGAACCACTCCCCATGCACCTTCGATTCACGCTCCATTCCAAACCAGCCCCACACAGGCAATCGGTCGGACCAGTGACGCGGTGTTACTTCCGGATGAGCCGCCGACCAGGGTCCAATCTGTCGCGTTGACCAGGCCAGACGGTAGATGGCGCGATTGATCTGCCCACCAGCCAACAGCCCCATCAGGAAGACAAGACCGACCCGCAGTTCAAACGGCCAATTCAGCACAATCTTACTTCCTGGAGGTAACCCGATGATGGATTTCGTTGGCAACTTCGTCCGGCGTTTTGCCGTCCGTATCAATCTTGAATGTGGCGCACGCCTGATAGACCGGCAACCGCGTGTCCAGCACTTCGGCAACTTCGTCGGCTACGCTCTTGTTAGTCAGCGATGGGCGTTGTTTCAAGGTAACTGGATCGTTTTCCAATCGAGCAACGATTTCCGTCGGGCTGGCGGCCAACCAGCAAACGATCCCCGCAGCACGCAAGGCAGCTGCGTTTACCGAACGCATAACCGCCCCTCCACCTACGGAAAGTACCAAATGCTTGCGGCAAACAAGTTGCGCGATCGCTTGTTGCTCCAGATCTCGAAAGGTGGACTCTCCGTCCTCCCGAAAAATATCCGCGATCTCCTTGCCAGCCAACTCGCAAACGAGCTCATCGGCATCGGCAAAATCCCAATTCAACTTTCGGGCTCAGCAGCCTGCCGACCGTTGTCTTGCCGGTACACCGATAGCCGATCAGGGAGATTTGGTCGAGCTGCTGGCCGTTGTTCATCCAGCGAGTATAGCAAGATCACACCGCACCGGAATTCGGACGACGGTCTCATCAACACCGGAATCGAATGTTGCCGGTGATGGGGGTGCGAGGACAACCTGCTCGAAGAAAACGCCGTCGACGCTCGTTTATGGCGATCGTTCGCAAACCAGCGTCGGATGTATGCCCTCAATACCGTACCGCTCCGATGGCTCGACGAAACGTCTGTTCCAGGCTGTCGATGGGAGCCTCCGTTCCCGTGAACAACTCGAACTGCAACGCCGCCTGCCCGATGAACATTTCGACGCCGCTGATCACCCGGCACTTCCGCGCGGCGGCTTCCTTCAGGAAGAGCGTGTGTTCGGGGTTGTACACGGAATCGAAGACGATAGCGTTCGGGCGAAACTGATGCATATCAAACGGAGTCTCATTGACGTTTGGATGCATGCCAATCGGAGTCGCGTTCACGATGACATCGGCTTTCGTCTTGAAGCGATTCTCCCAAGGCACTGAACGGCACCCCATCAGCCGAGCAATCGACTCGGCACGGCTCTGCGTGCGGCTGGCAATCGCCACATCGGCTCCTCGCCGAACCAGTCCGAACGCAATCGCTCTGGCCGCTCCACCTGCACCCAGAATCAACGCTGTATGCCCGGCCAGCGGCCTCTTTCGCGTCGCCGTATCCAAACGTTCGTCGAGGCAGACCATGGCCGCCTTGTAGTCGGTGTTGAAACCGTAAAGGCCATCCTTTTTCCAGATCAGAGTGTTCGCAGCTCCAATACCTTTCACCGCCCCGTCCACCTTGTGGCATTTTTTGAGCACCTGTTCCTTGTGCGGAATGGTAACGCTCAATCCGCGAATCCCCAGCAGCGGCGCATCTTCAATGAACTGGTCCAGGGTCTCCGAGGGCACACGGAAGGGAAGATAGACCTTGTTCAAGCCGCGTTCGCGAAACGCCGCATTGTGCAACAGCGGACTCATGCTATGGCCGATCGGGTCACCAATCACGCCGTAGAGTTCGGTGTCCCTGTTGATTTGGTCAAAATTGAATTCATCGCGCATTCTGCGGAAACTGATTTGGCCCGGCGCCAAAGCACGTTCCTGCTGGTAGGTGGCAAACGTAAACGGTGCTCCATAACGAACGCCCAGCAATCGCGTTGGCACTCCGATTTCGCCCATGCAGAGTCCGATCGTGGGAATATCGGCCTTCCGGATCAACTGCAACATCCGCAAGTTATCGTGCGGGTTGTTCGCCATTGTGGCGATCTTGATGATGTCCGGATCCAGATTCTTGAGTTCGTTGTAGACGGCGTCCAGATCATCGGGCGTTTTGGCAAAATCGTGCAGGCTGACGATGCGCTTTGTCTTGCCAAAACGGGGGATGACTCCCGCAATATCCGACTCCAGATCAACATACGCGACCTGTTCCGCGATTGCTGTTCGCAGGATGGTGAGCCGTTCGTCCTCGGTGCCGTTCCAGCGACCACCGTCGCTTTCGCGGCGACACGTGATAACCGCGTCACACGGTCGCTCGCGTAAGAGCCTCGCCAGATTCACTTCGCGGCGGATACAGTCAACCCGCAATTCGACGAGCTCAATGCCCTGTTCGCACAGCGCGGCATGCTCGGCGATCATCTGCTGGTGCCGACCACGGCCAATGCTGACGCAAATCATCGTCATCCTGTTTCCCGCATCTCTTAACCCGAAGCATGTCGGTCAATTCGTCAGCCATACCGCCACCCGCGTCCATTCTAGTCTATTGGCTGAATTTTGCAGCGAGCCTACCCATGCTTGGGGCAAAGCCGAGCGTCGGACAGTCTTGAACCACATCTGGTACCGGTCGACCTTCCCGACTCGATTGCAGAGAATGCCGTCCGTCGATCATCCGTTCAACGCTAGATCCGCTTGAATCGTCGGTCCAACTCATCGCGGCTGAAGACCAGCGTCGTCGGACGGCCATGGGGGCAGTGATGCCAATCCTGCACCGATTGACGACGATGCATCAACGACGCAATCTCCTCTCTCGTCAATCGATCACCAGCCTTGATGGCCGCCTTGCAAGAGATCATATGCAGCAACTCGTCCAGCAGATCTCGTTTTTCAGCGCCGCCTTCTTTCTTCGTCATCAACTCGGCAACGTTGCGGAGGATCTCGGCCGGGTTCAAATTCGACAGCATCGCCGGATAGGCCGAGATCACAACGGTTGTGCCCGACAGGAGCTCGACTTCGATTCCCAATTGCAAGAGTTCCGATTGATGATCGCTCAAGGCAGCAGCTTCTTCTGGCATTAACGTTACAGGCTCAGGAACCAACAGTCGCTGCATTTCCATGTCACCTGCCAACACCTTCTCTCGGACTTCTTCGTAGATGATCCTTTCGTGCAGCGCGTGCTGATCGATGACCACAACCCCTTCTTCGCTTTCCGTAATCAGGTAACGATCGTAAACCTGCATCGCCGGCGTGCCCTGGACCGAAACAGAAAGATGGGCCGTCGACGCCGTCGCGTCGCGCGGCTCCGGGGCAATCGATCCAAGCGTTGGCGACTCAGGCAAAAGACTCCCGGGGCTTTGATCGGTTGTTGGATTTGCAAAGCGGCTCGTAAGCTGCGAAGACTCGGGGAGCGGAAATTGCAAATCGAAACTGGACTGTCGTTCGGAGGGCGTTCCAGGATCGGAGGCAGCGATCGGGGCACCGGAGCCCGCAGCCGATTTCTGATTCGCCCACTTGGAAATCGCGTCGCGGCGGTGGCGATTTGCCTGGCCCAATGGACCCGCTAACTCAGGCGCGGAGGGAAAACCGGGACCAGACGCCATCGCGCCCGGTGGTTGAATCCGCTCGCGCGTGAAAGATCCGACGAAAGAAACCGGGAACGCAAAGTTCCCAGCAAGTGGCTGTAGATGCGACCACTCTCCTGGAATCGCACTTCCATTTTTGTGGGGTGCACATTGACGTCCACCTGATTGGTTGGAACCTGCAGCCTCAGAAACGTGATGGGGTACCGGCCCGTCATCAGCAATCCACGATATGCCTCGGTCAACGCATGTGCCAGTGCCCTGTCCCTGATGTAACGCCCATTCAGGAAGAGGTACTGCATCCGATTATTGCCTCGATTGTGAGCCGGATCGGCCACAAAACCCTGGACGCGCAAGTCGCCTTCTTCGGCCTCGACCCAAATCAACTGGTCGGCCAGTTCTGGCCCAAACAGCGAAGAAATCCGTTGTCTCCAATCGGTCGTTTTCGGCAAATCGTAAAGCACTCGATCGTTGTGTTCGAGTGAAAAATGGACCTCTTCGTGCGGCAACGCGATACGCGTCAACGCTTCGCTGATGTGGCCCATCTCAGTCTGCGTAGTCTTCAAGAACTTGCGGCGGACCGGCACGTTGAAAAACAGGTTGCGGACTTCAATCGAAGTACCAACCGGACATGCACATGGCGAAACGTCGCCGGTATTACCACCAACCACTTCCAGTTCTGCACCTGCATCCGAGTCGGGCGTTCGGCTGCGAATTCGAAACTGGCTGACTTCGGCGATCGAAGCCAACGCTTCACCGCGGAAACCGAAAGAGGCAACGGAAAACAGATCATCCGCACTCGTCAGCTTGCTGGTCGCGTGGCTTGAGAGTGCCAACGGCAGTTGCGCCGGTTCGATGCCACAACCATCATCAAGGATGCGCATCGAGTCGACGCCACCTTTGGCCACGCTGACATCGATTCGAGTCGCCCCGGCGTCGACCGAATTTTCCACGAGTTCCTTGATGACGCTCGCGGGGCGCTCGATCACTTCGCCGGCAGCGATTTTGTTGATCAGCGACGGAGACAGTCTCGTAATCGTGGGCATCCGTTCCATTCCTTCTTGAGGCAACAGGCAGGAGACAACGGGCAAAAAAAGTCAGACGCCGTCCTGCGCATTCATTGTCGCTGTCTTCCGTTCAATTGCCAACCTACGCGCGATGCGTGTCTGCGGCGGAACTTATTCCCGCAACCCGTATTCCTTGAGTTTCCGGTACAAAGTCCGCGCTCCAATCCCAAGAATCTTGGCCGTTTCTTCACGGTTCCCACCGGTCAGCTGCAATGTCTGTTCGATGGCCCAACGCTGGATATCATCCATCGAACTACCCACAAGACTGCCGGGTCCGGCCGCCCCCTCGCCAGACGAAATCGGCTCCGCCGATTCCGCTTCATCCAGCAAATCAAGAGGAAAGTCGTCCATCTCCAGCGTACCGTCGGTATCGACAGCGACCATGCTCTCGACTGCGTTCCCCAATTGACGAACGTTTCCAGGCCAATCCAAATCAAACAGCTTTTTGCGCACATCTCCCGAGATACCCTTGATCGCCTTGCCATGCTTCCTGCTGAACAGTTTGCGGAAGTGATCGACCAACGGCACGATGTCTTCGCGACGCTCTCGGAGGGGCGGTAGTTGCACTGTGACAACCTTCAACCGATGGTATAGGTCGCGGCGAAATTCGCCAGCTTCGATCAGGTCGTCCAGGTCGCGATTCGTCGCTGACAGGATCCGCACGTTGACGTCTACCGGCTTGTTCTCGCCAATGCGCGTAATCTCGCCATTCTCAAGAACGCGGAGCAGTTTGATTTGGGTCGGCATGGGAGTGTCGCCAACTTCATCGAGAAACAGAGTGCCGCCATGTGCGTACTCAAAGCGTCCTACTCGGTCGGCTGCCGCATCGGTGAAGGCGCCTCGTACGTGCCCAAACAACTCACTCTCCAACAAGTGCTCCGACAGGGCTGCACAATTCAATGGTACAAAGGGCTTCTTCTTGCGTCGACTGTTTTGGTGGATCGCTTGGGCGATCAACTCCTTTCCGGTTCCAGTCTCGCCGACAATTAACACACTGGCGTCGGTCTCGGCGACTCGCTTTACGCGCTCGATCACTTTGGCCATTTTGTCACTGGCGTAGACAATCCCTTCGAAACCAAACTTGTCGTCGAGGCGTTGATGGAGTTCCGTGTTCGCCTGCTTCAGCTGGACCGATTCGGCCGCCTTGGCAGTTACCGCTCGAAGCCGATCCAGATTCAGCGGCTTTTCAAGGAAGTTGAAAGCACCCAACTGCATCGCTTCGACCGCCCGCGGTACCGAGGCATGTCCGGTAACCATAATCACGCATGAATCGGGGAGCTGTTCCTTGGCTCGCGCCAGAATCTCCATGCCATCGATCTCGTTCATCATCAAGTCCGTAATGACGATGTCGAAGTCACCCTGATCGATCGCTTTGGCACCATCGGGGCCCGAAGTCGCCATCTCGCACGGATAGCCGACGCGATCCAGCGTTTCCTTCATTGCCATCGCGTGACTCTTGTCGTTATCAACAAGCAAAATACGCGCGGACGTGTTTCCAACGGACTCAGCATCTTCTTTTTTTGCGGGCGACATCATTTTATTGAACACGTCCGGGCCGTTGATGGGCAAGGGGGCACGTGAGATTCAGTGCAAGCCGCTGCGGCGGATTTCACAGGAGGAAGGCAGGAATAGGAATGAAAAAGTTGGTGACCCAAGAATTGCCCCGGCCGACCAACAACTGGCGCGGAACCTGCATATCGATACCACCCTTGTATTGTTGTTCGTGAATCCTCTGTTTCGCATCATGCACTTCCTGCCCGCTTCATCAGAAAGTTACCCGTCGCTTCCCAATGTCTCTTCGCCGCCCGAAATTCGCGAAGGCATGGGGAATTCGAGCGTGAACTGCGTGCCGCGCCCGAGTGCACTTTGTACATTAATCAACGCTCCATGAGCCTCAATACCCTTCTTGGCCATCGGCAAACCGAGTCCCGAGCCACCATCCTTGGTCGTGTAGAACGGCTCGAACATCCGGATCGCCGTTTCCTGTTCCATACCTTTGCCCGTGTCGATCAGGTCCAACGCCACGCCGGTCCGCGTTAACCGCGTCCGTACCGTCAACTGGCCACTGTCCGGCATCGCCTCAACGGCATTCTTGATCAGGTTTACCAGCGCCGCTTCCAGCGTGGGTGCGTCGAGCAGGATTGATGGCAATTCCGGGTCCAGGTAGCGAATGATGTCGATCCCCTGCTCAGTCGCCTGCGCTTCATACAGATTCAGCACGCGTTCGACGTGTTCGTTCAAGCTGCCCGGCAGCATTTTTAGCTGTCGGACTTTGGCAAAGTTTAAGAAATCATCGAGCAGATTTTGTAAACGCTGACACTGGACTTTCACGATATCCACTTTGGCCAATGCTCGCCGCTCTGAAGGCGTCGTTGCTTCGCCAAGGTCTTCTGCCAGCAATTGCATATTCATGCCAATCACCGAAAGCGGGTTCTTGATTTCGTGTGCCAGCTCGCCCGCCAGTTGAGCGATGTCGCTGTACTCCTTTCGCAATCGCTCGATCAGTTCGTTTTGCTGGGCATTATTTTCAGGCATGGCGGTTCGCAAGGTTTTTCAACCAAGACGGGGTGCGTGTGAGTCAGTCAGGAAATCGGGCTGAAACAGCCGACAGGTTGTCCACCATGGTGCCCAGTCGGCTTTCGCCTGAAGCGGCTACCTTTCCTGACTTCATGATGGTGAATGGTAATCCAAAAAATCAGCCTCCACCTGTCGGTGAAGGCTGATATTTGTGCATCGGTATCACATCTTCAAACTAGGCATCCGCCTTCGCGACAGGGTCTTCGATGCCGAGTTCTGTCATGGCACGTTTGCGGCTCAATTTGACACGGTCGTGCTCGTCGACATCGATGACGAGAACTTTCATCTCGTCACCGACCTTGCAGATATCAGCAACACTGTTCACATAACCTTCTGACAGTTCGCTGATGTGGCAAAGTCCATCACGACCCGGCAGGATTTCGACGAACGCACCAAAGTCTTTGACGCTGCTGACTTTGCCGTCGTAGATCTTGCCAATCTCGACGGAAGCGGTCACCTTGTTGACTTCGTTCATCGCCGCATCGGCCCATTGCTGGTTGGCACTGGCGATGGTCACGGTACCGTCATCCTCGACCTCGATGACAGCACCGGTACTCTCCTGGATGGCTCGAATCGTCTTGCCACCCGGTCCGATCAGCATGCCGATCTTGTCCGGATTGATCTTCGTCTTGAGCATACGAGGTGCATGCGGCGAAGTCTCCGTACGGGGACGTTGAATCGTGCCCAGCATGTTTCGAAGGATCTCAATGCGTGCTTCGCGGGATTGAGCCAACGTTGCCTTGATGATCTCTTCGCTGACACCGTTGATCTTCAAGTCAAGCTGAATGCCCGTAATGCCGTTTTGCGTTCCGGCAATTTTGAAGTCCATATCGCCAAAGTGATCTTCGTCACCCAGGATATCGGTCAGCAACATCCAATTATCATCCGATTCGTAAACCAGACCAACGGAAATGCCGGCGACCGGGTTGGTGATCTTCACGCCCGCGTCCATCAGGCCGAGCGTCGCACCGCAGACGGATGCCATCGAGCTGGAACCGTTCGATTCCGTAATGTCGGAAATGACACGAATCGTGTACGGGAACGTGTCCGGATCCGGAATGACCGGCTTGACACTTCGTTCCGCCAACGCACCGTGACCGATTTCTCGACGTCCGGGGCCCCGAATCGGGCGACACTCACCAACCGAGAATGGCGGGAAGTTGTAGTCGAGCATGAATTTCTTTGAGTATTCCTCGGACAGCCCGTCGACTCGCTGCTCATCCCGAGCCGTCCCCAACGTGATCGAAATCAGCGACTGTGTTTCGCCGCGCTGGAAGATGGCCGAACCATGAGTCCGTGGCAGGACACCAACGTGACACTCGATCGCCCGCAAAGTCTTTCCGTCGCGTCCGTCCGGTCGTGTACCTGCCAGGATCAAGTCACGGATGACGATGGCTTCCAAATCGTGCCATTGCTTTTTGAACTCATTCGGGCAAATGGCGTCATCCGCTTCCGCATCGGGAAGGTACTCGGCTTTGGCCGCTTCCTTCACAGCCTTGCAGGCGTCGGCACGAGCCTGCTTGCCTTCTGTGCCCTTGGCAGCTTTCAGCTTGTCGTAATAGCCAGTCTTCAACTTGTCGAGCAAGCCAGAATCGGCGGGCGGAACAAATTCGTTCTTGACCACACCGACCTTTTGATACAGTTCATCCTGCAAGTCGCAGATCTGCTTGATGATTTTGTGACTCTCGGCAATGGCCGCAAGCATGTCATCTTCCGGCAACTCGCGGCCAAAGCCTTCGATCATCAGAACCGAATCACGGTTCCCCGAGACAATCAGGTCGAGATCGCTCTCTTCCAGGTCTTCCACGCTTGGAAAGGGCAGGAACTCGCCGTTGATGCGAGCCATACGCACCGAAGAGACGGGCCCATCGAATGGCATGGGAGAAATATGGCAGGCTGCAGCCGAACCGTTCATTGCCAGCACGTCGGCGTCATTCAGCCGATCACTGGACATGACAAAACTCTGGCACTGCACCTCGTCATTAAAACCCTTGGGGAACAGAGGTCGGATCGGTCGGTCCATCAGGCGGGCGGTCAACGTCTCTTTCGTCGACGGACGACCCTCGCGTTTCAGAAAACCGCCGGGGAATTTGCCGGCAGCCGATGTTCTTTCACGGTAGTCGCACATCAACGGGAAGAAGTCAATTCCCGGACGCGGCGCTCCCGTCGCAACGGCATTCAAGACGACCGTATCGCCATATTGAACCATCACACACGCGGCCGCCTGCTTCGCCAACAAGCCGGTCTCAAAACTTAGCGTGTGATTACCAATCTTTTTTTCTACGCGAATAATCTCAGGCACAACACTTTCCTTTACAAACCGTCACGTCTGGCAACAGCCTATCCGACTTACGTCAGTCGGATTTCCGAACAGGAGATGACGAACCGCCGGTCTCAGGGACAAACAGCTCGAGTCGACATTGCAAGAAGTTGCTGCAAAACATCGTCGCAGCACTACGCGAACACGCAGCATCCATGCCGTCGACTGGCCAGAAACCGGCCCACACGGCAGCGGGTCTCAAATTGCTTCGCCCACGAGTGAGCGAATGCCTACTTACGAATATCCAGCGCCTGGATCGTATCGATGTAACGCTTCGGGTCGATACGTTTCAGATAGTCCAACAGGCGTCGACGGCGGCTAACCAGCATCAAGAGACCACGCCGGCTGGCATAGTCTTTTTTGTGAGTTCGCATGTGCTCGGTCAATCCGTTAATCCGAGTTGTCAGAACGGAGATTTGGACTTCAGGTGATCCCGTGTCGTTATCACTCTTCTTGAACTCTTGAATCAACTCTAGCTTGCGTTCTTTCGTGATGGTCATTCTTTTACCGTGACTACTGCTTTTGACTGTCTGTCGTGACTTGGCCTGATACTCGTGATTTGATTTCCCGGTGCTAAGGCCAGCTCGAAAGCCGGGGCACCTCTCTCCTCGATTACAACCTGCCAGACAAAACTACAATACTTGACATAAACGTCTACATACCAATCCGATAAGTCTATCAATCTGACTCCAATCCGCAATGGCACCCATCGGTTGCAGCCCTGAAACCGCCGGAAAACCGTGATGCCACCATGCCAGGGTGGGGTCCGCTCCGTTTGGGCAGCTCTCATGGTCTCCGCTGCCGGACGGTGTCAGGCCCATCGTCGACGACGCCGACTCCATCCCCACAAGGCCCCCGTTACCAGTGCCACGCCCCTCGAAGTCAGGGGCTCGGGCACAGCGGTCACGCCCGCCGAAGTGAACTTGTTCGCATTCCAGGCAAGAAAATCAGTCCCGTTCACGTTGCCGTCGCCGTTAAAGTCGCCCAGGTTCCAGCGGAGCCTTTCGCTGAACTTGCTGCCATTCCAGGCAAGAAAATCCTGCCCATCGACGGTGCCGTCGAGATTGGCATCGCCCAACTTGTAGGGGCTGCCGAGGCCATTTTCAGTGGCGGCGGAACTTAACCAGAAGTCACGGTCGAGGAGATCGATGACGCCGTCCAAATTCAAATCGAATTGACCGTTGCTTCCCGGGGTCACAGCAACGCCTTCCGAAATCGGTCCCTGCACCAGAAGTTGGTTCAGATCGGCCAGGTCGCAGTCCGAATCGCTATCGAAGTCACACACGAGCGAATCCAGCCCTTGCCACGCGGCGATGTATTCGGGACGTGAACCTTGCGAAGGGATGGCGGTTCCCAGCTGAGTCAGGCTGCCGTTGGAGCCGATGCGATACGAGGACGCTGTCGCGGAGTTCTCGTCGGTCATGAACAGCAGATTGCCCATGACTTGCAGATCGCCGAGCGAGCCTTGCGACCCGGGAATCTGAAAGGAGGTGGACGTCAATTCGCCTGTCGTCGTGTCTCGCAGGAACGTCCTGATTGATCCGTCGCCACCATGCCCAGCCACCAGGATCGTGTCATCGGCCGTCAATCCAATCACTTTCGGCGCCGTGCCCGGCGATGCAAAAGAAACTGCCGGCAGAGGATCGACGAGTCCAGCTTCGTCGACAGTGAAGCCAAACACGCGGTGGTCGTCGCCACTGATGCCGCCGGCTCCATAAAGAAAGCGACCGTCGTGCGAGGCCTTGATGTCGACCGCGAAATTGGAACCCATGAACTCGACATCGGCCTGATGCAGCATGCCGCCAGTCACCGAGAACGAGTATATCGCACTGGTACCCAGCGAACTGTTGGCAAATAGAAACTCTCCATTGTTGGACCGCTCCAACGCCGTATTAAAACTGCCACTGCCGTCGACGTCGACCGGCGTGAACGTATTCGCGCTACGATCGAATGCAAACGTACGAACATTATTTGGATTCGACAGGCTGGTCTCGGTAACCGCCAGGTGCTGGTTGTCGAGCCACAGGACGTCGAGCGGCGAATCGGGCACGAGGTTGGTAAAAACATGGGTCAAGCTTGAATCGCTATTCACCTGGAAGATGCGCAACTGTTCCGAGACGCTGGAAATGGTGCCATGACCGACCGCCAGGAAGCGTCCGTCGGGCGACAGCGAAATCGCTTGTGGTCCCTCACCCGAAGCATAGGTGCCGACATACGATAGCGACCCGTCGGAATTCACGTTCATCGAAGTGATCGAGTCGCCCACATTGTTGGTGATGAAAATGGCCGGGGCTGTCGATTGAGCGTTGCAGTCAGCTTGCAGTAACAATCCGGCAACAAGAATTCCGACCAGATGATACGGTTTGGACATGAAGGCTCCCCCCGAGCTAACCACGAAGGCACGACAACGACTAATACCCCGAACCGGACGCCGAGATTTGCTCGATCGGATGCCAAGTCGTTTTGACTTCGCAAAAGTCCCGAATCAAATATGGATTTTGCTGCCCACCGCCGATCCAATCACAGTCATAGTGCTTGATTTGTTTAACGTTCGTGATGGCGTTCTCTTTCATCATCTGCAGATACGCTTCGTCCTTCCCGTCGTATGCCACCGAGTTGATGTCGAGGTGTTGAGCAAAGTGTTCGCCCAGCTCCGCTTTATTCCCTGTCAGCAAATTGATAACGCCGCCTGGCACGTCCGAAGTGTTCAACACTTCCGCAAACGTGATCGCCGAAAGCGGTTTGGACTCGGAGGCCAGCACGACACAGCTATTGCCACCGGCAATGATCGGGGCCACCAATGAAACCAATCCCAGCAGCGGACTCGTTTCGGAAGCGACAACGAACACGACGCCGGTTGGCTCCAGCAACGAAAAATTGAAATGGCTCGAAGCGACCGGATTGACGCGAACTGAAGATCTGTTGGTATTTGTCGCACCAACCCGCGTAATAGATCAACCGATCAATGCTGAGATCGACTTCCTTCTGTGCCGCCGCTGCGGTCAGCCCTTGCATTTGAAGTTCGGCAACAAATTGCTCCCGTCGACCTTCCAGCATTTCGCCAATGCGATAGAGAATTTGCCCGCGGTTGTAGGCCGAACGAGCTGCCCAGTCAGCTTGTGCTGATCGGGCCGCAACGACCGCATTGCGGACATCTTTGCGAGAGCTGAGACAGATATTGCCCAACGACTTGCCTTTCACCTCCGGGGAGTAATATCGGCCTGATTCGGTGCGCGGAAACTTTCCACCGATGTACATTTTTGTAGGTCTTCAGGACTTCAACCGTCGATTTTTTGGCGGCCGTTTGTCTTTTGCCATAGGATTGTTTGCATTCTGCGGTTTTGGGTCAAGCGATGGCATCGAATCGAGTTCGACTCAAGTTCAAGTTCGCAGGTAGGCATGCCAATCCGTGCAAGCCACCTTCACGGCCAAAACCGCTTTCTTTGTAGCCGCCAAACGGTGATGTCGGATCAAATTTGTTGTAGGTATTGGCCCACACGACGCCGGCCCGCATTTGCGATGTCATGTTGAAAATCTTCGGAGCCTTTGTCGGTCCAGACGCCGGCCGATAGTCCATACGGCGTGTTATTGGCTTTCTTGATCACTTCGGCAACGGTGCGAAACGTCTGCACAGCCAGAACCGGGCCAAAAATCTCTTCCTGAGCGATTCGATTGGACTGAGCGACATCGGTAAACAAGGTCGGCCGGCACCAGAAACCCTTGTCGGCAAGCTGCAGGTCGGTCTGATAAAACTCGGCACCTTCCTGTTTGCCAATTTCGATGTATTTCTCGATCGTGTCCAGTTGTTCTTTTGAGTTGATCGCTCCGATGTCGGTGTTTTTGTCCAGCGGATCGCCAACGATCAGCGAATTCATTCGATGCTTGAGTTTTCGAATCACTTCGTCGATGGACCGATTCCTGCACCAACAGGCGGCTGCCGGCGCAGCAAACATGACCCTGATTGAAGTAGATTCCGTTGACAATGCCCTCGACCGCCTGATCAATCGTGGCATCCTCAAAAATGATATTCGCCGCCTTGCCTCCCAATTCCAACGTGCAACGTTTTGCTGATCCCGCGATCGATTTTTGAATGATCTTGCCGACCTCGGTCGACCCGGTGAACGCAATCTTGTCGACGTCTTTATGATTGACGATCGCTGCTCCGACGTCGCCATGACCCGTAACGATGTTGACAACGCCCGGTGGCAGATCGCCTGCTTGAATGATTTCGGCCAGTTTGATTGCGGTCAGCGACGTGGTTTCAGCCGGTTTCAGAACGACCGTATTGCCGGTTGCCAGCGCTGGAGCAATTTTCCAGGCTGCCATCAGCAAGGGAAAATTCCAGGGGATGATTGGCCCGGCAACACCCAGCGATTCGGCTGTGCGATTGGGAAACGCGAAATTCAGCTTGTCGGCCCAACCGGCGTAATAAAAAAAGTGCGCCGCCGCAAACGGAATATCAATGTCGCGAGATTCGCGAATCGGTTTGCCGCCGTCGAGCGATTCGATCACGGCCAACTCGCGGGCTCGTTCCTGGATCAATGCGAGCGATTCGGAAAATATATTTCCCGCTCTCGCTGCCTGGCATTTTGGACCACGTATTTGTCATAGGCATTGCGCGCCGCCTTCACCGCTTTGTCGACGTCGGTCGTCCGTGGATTCGGAAATCTCGGCGAGCACTTCTTCAGTTGCTGGATTGATCGAGTCTGGAATGCTGTTCCCGCCACTCGACTGCCTGAAATTTGCCATTGATGAACAGGCCGTACGGATTTCTCCAACTGGACATGTGCGGTACTTTCCGGTGCCGGTGCCAAATCCCAGGTGCCGGGTTGATTCATTCGTCAATTTTGTCCGTTTGAATTTCCGTCCAAATTGTGTTGATCGCGTGTCCTCAACGGTAATTCTAAACTCACTCTGTAGTCAGAGCTAACGGCTCGACTCTCAACTCGATCAGTCGATCGAAAAATAGTCGGCCGATCTGGTAGGCACCGGTTTATTGTTTCACGATTTGCATCAACACATCGTTGGCCAGTGAACTGGCTCCGAACCGAAACCACTGGTTCGTCAGCCACTGCCTCGCCCAAAGTCTCCTTCACCATGATCAGGTAATGCAGCGCGAGTTTCGATTCGGAAATCCCTCCGGCCGGCTTCATACCCACCATTTCACCCGTCTTGAAATAGTGGTCCCGAATCGCCTCCAGCATGACCAGCGTGACCGGCATCGTCGCGGCCGGCTGAATTTTGCCGGTCGATGTCTTGATAAAATCGGCGCCCGCTGCGATCGCGATATCGCTGGCATGGCGAACTTTGTCGAGCGTTCCCAACTCGCCCGTTTCCAGAATCGACTTTCAGTCGCGCCGTCGCCGCAAGCTTCCTTGACCTGCGGCAATTTCATCGTAAACGTACTGGTAATCGCCCGCGTGAAACTTGCCCCGCGAGATGACCATATCGATTTCATCGGCCCCTGATCAACCGCCATTTTGACATCTTCGAGCTTGATTGCCAACGAGGAATTGCCACTGGGAAATGCGGTCGCGACCGAAGCGACTTTGATTCCCGATCCGTCCACATCCTTTTTGGCCAACGCGACACAAATTGGGATAAACACAAACAGCGGCGACAGTGCGGCAAGCCTTCCACCGCATCGTGCAGATGACGAGCCTTGTAGCACAGTTGTCTGACTTTGCCCTTCGGTGTCCATCCCTTCCAGCGTCGTCAAGTCGATCATGTTGAGGACCATTTTCAGGCCCTCCATTTTCGCCGTCGTTTTGATACTGCGTGTGGTAAACCGACTGGCGCGTTCCACGACGCCGACCTGATCAACGGTGGGAAAAGTGGTGGAAGTCGCCATCTTGGGCACGGGAGAATTTCAACTGGGAGCGTGAAGCGAGCTGGATAACCTATAGTATTCCCCGGAATCATGCGCGCCAACGGTCGATTACACGGTTCGCCTGAGATCTGGTGCTTTCTGCCGGATTTTGATTCCTACAACGCCTCAGGCTCACTGCGAACAACGCGGCACCATTTCCTTCCGGTCGTTTCACCGTGACTGCGGGCTGCACTGACGGCCTGTCGTGAACTGCGATTCTCAGCGATCGGACGGCGTTCATCAACTTGCCACCACGCAGCACGGTGCGGCAGGACGCGGAGCAGGACCGTGGGTAGTCGCAAAGATCAAAAAAAGCCGGCGCCCGCACGCGATGTCGCCTGTGGGCTCCGGCGTAAAGTGAGACGCAACTGTGGGCCGCGTTAATGCGCGACCGGTTCGCCGTGGCCTTTCTCGATTAGTTTCTCCAACTCGACGCGATCGGTGTTCAGCAGGGCTTCCAGTCGAGCCGCGTTGACCGGAGCGACGATGATGTGCCCGACTTCGCTGTTGACCTCGTCAAAGATGCCCATCGCCTTCATGCCGGTGGCCTGCTTCTCATTGTCCTCGTTCGGGCTGACGTAGTGCACCGACGCAAGCCTTGTAGCGATGGATCAGGAACAGGTGCAGCAGCGTCATCAGCCGCTTGCGGCGAAGCGAGCTGTCGTAGGTTCTCCTGGTCCCGCATCGAGAGAATATGGTTGCCTCGTCGATCCTGGATCGGTCGCGAAGATGATGCTGGCTTTCTTGTCTCCCGCGGAATCGAGCACGTTCAGCGCCAGCAGCTCCGAGCCCGCGGTGTGGGGACGTAGCTCCGCCGTGCAGCGGACCGGAGATGCCATGCTTGCTGGGCCCACAGTTCCAGCCACTCATCCAGCAATCGCACGGGGACTTCGGTCTGCACCAGGTGCTGAACCTGAGTCGAGCCCTTGCCCATGGCCTTGGTCGTCGCCGTGCGGCCGGAAGATGCCATCAGGGCGCCGTCCAGGCGGGGGCCGCCCACCAGCGATTGCGGCGTCTTGTAGGGCGACTCGACCAGCCGCAGTTTTCGCTGCAGACGCGCCAGCGAGAGCATGCCATCTTGCTTCAAGGCGGTGGCGAATTCCTCCGCCGCCATGCCGTCGACCTGATGTCCGCCGTAGGTGATGAAGTTGAACACATAACCCAGCTTGCCCAGCTCGGCCGGGAATTCCCGCATCTCGTCGTCCGTCATGCCGGTCGTATCCCAGTTGAACGACGGCGAGAGGTTGTAGGCCAGCATCTGCTCGGGATATCTGGCATGAATCGCGTCGGCAAAGCGTTTGGCGTACGCCAGATTGGCCGTCTTGGTCTCCATCCAGATGATGTCGCAGTAAGGGAGCCACGGCCAGAGATTTGGCGATGGCATACTCGATGCCGCCCTGAATCGGGATAGTAGCCTTCGGGCGTGCGCGCACGTTCGCAATCCCAAGTCACATTGAGCCCCATCGACTCGGCTCTTCTCCTGCGCTTCCTCGATAGCCGACGCCGCTGGCGACCAGGCCAGCCATTCGTCGACCGTGATGTCGAACTGCTGGCCTTCATCGATGTGGAAGGCCATCGCGTCGGCCACGGCCTGGCCAAACGTCTTGAGTCCGGCCTCGGCCTCCCAGACGTTCGACGAACTTGTTCGACGACATCGTTCAACATCGCTTCGACCGGCAAGACATTCGCGTCCTGCGATGCTCGTCGAGCAGTGTCTGCATCGTGGCGAAGACACCCACGCGTTCCAGCCAAGCGTAGGCCGCTTCGTAGGCGGCGTCCGAGATCTCGTAGAGCAGATGGCCGTTGATTTCCGTCACGCCAAGTTCGTGGAACCGCTTCAGGATCGACAGGTAGGCCACCCGCCAACTTGGCACGTCGAGGTTGGTGACGCCCAGAATGAAGGGCTGATCCCGTTCGTCGCACTTTCCGTCCAGCAGCGTCGCGGCTTCGGCATCGGTTCGGGCCACGATGATGCCCGGCACTTGCATGACATCCAGTTGGAACCGAGCCGCATTCAGCCGCTTGATCTGCTCGTCGACCGGGACCAGCACCTTGCCGCCTTGATGGCCGCACTTCTTGCAGCCCGGTTTTTGGTCCTCGATGTGGTAGCCGGGAACGCCCACCTCGACGAATCGGCGGATCAGATTCCGCACGTGGGCATCGCCTCCGTGGCCCGTATCGGCGTCGGCGATGATGAAGGGCCGATAGTCGATCTTTGGCGTCGCGGCGCGCTGCGCATCCGTCATTCGCGATCGGGCGAATTGCTGATTCTTGTCGGCCGTCAGCAAGGCCCGGACGATCGGGGCCGCTTCGTCGGGAACCTGGCTGAGCGGATAGCTGGCCAAATCGGCCCCGGGATCTTCATTGATCGATCCCTTGGCGGAAGTGGCCCAGCCGCCCAAGATAGATGCCCTCGATGCCGACCCGTTTCATGACCACGGCTTGCCCGGGCGAATAGGGTCCAAAGGTGGTGATCGCTTGCTGGTTGCTGAAACAGTTCTCGCAGCCGAGCGTACATGCCTTCGACTGGCCGTCTTGCGCGACGGAGTAGTCCTGAGCAATCGTGCCCCGTTGCTCGACGACCTGCCGTGCGCTGTACAGTCGCCGTATCCGCGCAAATCGCGGACTCTCCATCCACCGCTCGGTCTCTTCGACCTCCTGGTCGAACGTCTGCCACCTCATCGTCGACAAGCTGGTCGGCCGTATCGAGATTTTCGGTGATCCGCGTGCCGTCTTGCTTGAAGTGTTCATGTACTTGCCAATCCTGTCTTGGGCTGTATGCAAGGTCATCGTTATTCAAATTGATATTCAGCAGATCGATGTACCAGGGCACCTTCGTCTCGTCGAGCACGTAGGTCTCGACGATCTCTCGAGCAATCGGCAAGCGTCGTCGTTTTCGAAACGGTGTGGACGTCTTTGCCGTTCGCCTGGAGCAGTTTGTCGTACTCTTCGGCGAGCAGTCGCCGGAACAGTTCCGCCGTGAAAACGTCTCCCGCCTTCGACGCCCGTTTCGGCATCGTCCTCGGTCAGCCGTGGCCTGCTTGTGGACCCACTCCCAGAGGATGCTGAGGCGGATCTCACCGGTCGCCGCATCTTCCATCAAATAGAGGATGTCGTCGTTGCCAAAGAAGTCGGCCGGCTTGAGTGCGGCGGCCTGGAAGCCTTGGCCAAAGGCATTGCCGTACTGCAGACCGACGCTGATCAGGTCTCGAGCGCCGCGAATCGTCCGCGGCGCGTCCTCCAGCAGCATCAGGCCGTCGGCATCGGCTGGGGTGTAGGTGAGGCGAGGGAACTCTGCGTCCCAGCTGGTTGTCTTCGCCGACCTGTTCCCAAACCGGCCGCACGATGTGGACCATCTTCCAGTGGGCCACCCATTTGCCGCTGGCCCCTGCTGCTTGCTCGCGTTCGGCTCCGGCCACGGCCTTCTGCATGCTGTTGGCGACGCCTTCTGTCGAGCCGACCGGGATGTTCGGCTCCATGCCTCCCTGCCACAACGCGCAGCGGCCCTGCTTGTCCGGCGTGTTCACCGCTCGACGAACGCGGTCTTCGTAGTTCCGCATGTAGCCGTAGGTCATCGTGATCGCGTCGATGTTGGGATTGATGAAGTCCGCGTTCCACGCCAGCGCGTCGGCCACGCTGTTGATGTAGTCCCAGCGGCCGGTGTTGTAGCCGACAAAGTGCTTGCCCAGCGCCGCGCGAATCTCCATCAACTGGAAGGTGGCTTCCAGTTGCTCCACCAGCACGTAGACCTTGATCGTCCCTTCGGGCAGTTCGAGATGGTCTTCCAGCGCGCGACAGCATGTCGTTCCACAGCGCCGCTTCTTCGGCCGTCTGAATCTTGGGCAGATAGAGGACAATCGACGAGCCGTCTCTGCTGAAGCTGCCGATAGTTGTTGACGACATACAGCATCATGTCGACGATGGAAGCGGAGAAGGAACGGCCTTCGGCGAGTCACGGACGTGCCGATCGTCAAGATGCAGCCCCCGAGCGCGGAAGATCTTCGTCGTGAAATCGAGCTGTGCCTGCCAGTCGTTGACGATCTCCTGGCCGAGGAAGCCCTGCGCCCAAGCGTTCATTTCCTCGGCAACCTGGCAGGCTGCATCCATGAAGACGGCGTCTTTGTGAATGGCCAGCTTGAGGTTCCGTTGGTTGTCCAGCGACATGGTGTTGATCTGGCCCAGAGCATCCTCGCCGTCGAACATCCAGCCATCGGCTCCGGAAAGCAGCGCGTAGGCGACGTTGCGGATGCTTGATTCGACGGGGGCATTCGGCTTGGCCGCGGGACCCGTTCCCTGAATCCACTGCCGCTGCAGGTCGGCGGGAATCACCGATCCTACAAACTTGCCGTCCCGGGCGTCCTGAACTTTGATCTGTGTCCCTGGGATGGTCGTATCCGGATCGAGGAAATCGATCCGTTCCTGGCTGCCGAAGCGGTTGAGTCGCCGCTCGATTCGTGCAGCCATCAGATCCTTTTGATCCTGATTGAAATCGGCCAACGCCGCTAAGGCGTTTAACACTTCCGGAGTAAACACATCGGCATACGCAAACTGCAGGTCATCGCGAATCTGTATTCCAACTTGCATGGCCGGACGATTTTTGCTGCTTCTAATCATCTTTCCGTCTCCTTCAGGGAATGCCAATTTCCGAACCCGGTTTTGGCTGCAAGTCAACGTCCTTCCTCAATCTCGGTGCAAATCTGCACCTCAACCCCAGAATCACGATCCGCAGGTCTGCGTGTGCTTGACAGAGGCACCCCTTCAACTCATGTGAACAGCTCGTTGGCCGGTT
Organism: uncultured Planctomycetales bacterium; assembly: GCA_963821085.1. GTDB lineage: Bacteria > Planctomycetota > Planctomycetia > Pirellulales > Pirellulaceae > CAWGCE01. Next base: position 94,607 of record CAWGCE010000007.1, read on the forward strand.
ACGAAAAGCCGAACATCCCTGCGCTCCAGACCGCCAGTGCGCGTCTCTGCACGCTATTTCACTAAACAGAAGTGAAGAAGCAAATCGCGTACCGGTAGAACAAAAGCCTGACGGTTTTGCTTTCGATGGATGGCCCAACGGAGGAGTGAGTGAATTCGCACAGTACCGCGCCGAAACGGTCGTATTACCGGGGTACGCCTGGCCGGCCGCGAGATACGGCGGAGGAGCACTGCACGGTGGCGTCGCCAGGGCTGCGCGTTCGCCTGATTCGCTTCAACAGTGATCGCATCTTCGCCGTTTCGCATGAACTCCTGCAGATCTTCAGCCGCCAGATGCAGCGGCCACTTGGAACGCTAAATCCCCCATTCGACGACGCCGCACGAGCCAGCGTCGTAGACGGGAACCACGTTCGCGTGGTGTAGCGATGCGATGACCAATGCTTCAGGCCGCATCCGCTGCAAAACCGCTGGGCTCTCGGCCGGCCTTTGCGGATCAATACTCCACGGGCACAGGATCAATCGATCGCCAAAGGTACCAGGTTGCCGCGGTTCGGAATGGGCGCCATGCTCTAGCCACCGCTTTGATTTTCTGGATCGGCATGGGCTTGCCCTTGCGCAACTTTGTTTCGGCCGCTCGGATCAGTCCGATGTCTCCGAGCGGTAGGACGTCCGGACGACCGAACGAAAAAATCAAAGCCATCTCGGCCGTCCAACGTCCGACACCCCGCAATTCGGTGAGACGACGGATCGCCTCTTCATCGTCCAACTCGTCCCATTTCATTCGTTGTAGCGACCTTGCCTCTGCCGCAAGCCCCAGGATGTAACTCGCCTTCATTCGTGACAGCCCCGCGGCACGCAATTGTGACTCGGTCGCAGCCGACACGTAACTCGGCTTGATCCGCCCGACAACGCTATTGAACCGTTGCCAGACAGAGTCGGCCGCTCTTACAGAAATCTGTTGGCCCACGATCGAACGACACAGCGTATGAAACAGGTCATTCCGGCATTGCAGGCCCTCGCCTTGGTACCGTTTGACCAGCGGTCCAAGATGTTTGTCGCGGCGAAACGCCTTTTCGGCATCGCTCCACCAATCCACCAGTTGTGCAGCCATGATTCATCCCTGTTCAAGGCGTTGCCTGATTTTTGCCAGCGTACGATTTGCTACGGTCAAACAAGGATGCCGCAAATACGCTGCTTTTGATTGTTTCCAAATCCTGGCGCAAACGGAAGCCCCGCCGATGCGTTCGACGGGGCTTCAATTCAAGTATCAGCAGTGAAGCACTCGGTGCTAACCGACGCGTCGCCGCACCGGCGCGACCAACAGCACAGCTCCGAGTGCCATCGCGAAGAGCGAACCGGGTTCGGGAATGGCGAACGAAACGATTGCCTCCACGCTGGTCAAGCCATCAAGACTATCAAGATCAACCTCGACGTAGACCAAACCATCCTCGGCCAGATCAATTCCCGGTCCTATTGAGCCGCTCGCATTGAAGTCGGTCAGCACCCAGTCGGCCATCCCGTCGTTGTTCGTGTCGAGCGTGTCACCGACACTGGCAACCGCTTGCGACAGGGACAGGTTGGACGCCTCCAAGGCAAAGAACAGCGTTTCGATGTCTCCGCCCGCGTCGTCCAGGTCCCAGATAAACGCTGCCTGGTCGAGATTGTTGATCGAGACCGCATCGACGGATCCATCCAGTGTGCCGGCAGGAACTGCGTCGCCCTCACGTAATGCAATCGAGGCATTGTAGGCAATAAATTCATCGGTTTCGGTGTCACCATCGGTATCACCTGAGAACACGTAGTTACCTGTATTGTTGATCGATGAGACGTCAAAATTGTCCCAGTTATCACCCTGGCCTGTTGGTGCCGCTTCGGCTGCGACGACCGTGCCGTTCACCAGTTGTCGGCCATCATCCGCCGTCGATCCCGTAGCCAAATTCACCTCGACGATCAGCTGGGAGTTGTTGCCGGAAGCGTTGTAGTCGAAACCAACGGCACTGCCGACCGCAATGGGCAGCCCGTCAATGATGTCGCCAGCTGCGAACAACCGGTCAATGGTTGCGTCCGGATTCTGTCGATACAACATGCGGCCAATGCTGCTCGTGCCGCCCGCTCCATCGTTGAATCCAGATACCCAATAAGCGGTCCCATCGTCGGTCATCGTGGGACGGGAATGGAATGTGGAGTTGATTCCATTGGGGAATCCAGGAGCTTGTGTGTTTTCAATGAGCCTCAAACCACCTTGACCCCAGACAGCGTCTTCACCGTTGACGGAAGGACTGTAAATAAACTCACCATTATCGCCGACACCGATCGTACCCTCACCTCCCGTGAGCAAATCAGGGTTGGCGTCCGCCGAATTGAAGATTTCACTTCCGTTGAACCACAGTGAACGGGTGTCATCGGCCAGGATGGCCAGAAAACCAACTTGGCCCAATCCATTCGTAAAGGGTGCATTGACGGAAGCAACGGTTGAACCGCCCAGCGCATCACCTTCCTGGAAGACGAGATTGGCCGCAATCTGACCGTTCACCGTGCTGGCGACGCATAAGACTGCAAGTGCAACTATGGCTCTAAGCATTGGATCTTCTCCGGATGTTGATGTTGATGTTGAATCGCGTTTCGATCAATTCTATCGACCTTGGTTGGCACCACAAGAGTTTTCTCAATGCCACCCCACCAGCCAACGATCAAAGACTGATCAGTTTCCGCGTTGTTTTGCTGCGTAATTTGGTCACGATGAGCAGTTTCTCTTCCATCGGATGAACAACCCGCCTGTGAGGCATATGCGTCGGAAAGCAACGCATTCCAATCCGAAAAGCGGACGTTGTCCGATTCGCGTTCCGCGGTAGATTCGAAACATTCGCGACCTACGTCTCCCCAATGGCAACTCCTCACGTTGCTGAACAGGTTCCGCGGCGATGCTGCCATGCGGACTGAGCAGTCTGCCAAACCATCGACGTGCAAACAAATTATTCACCTGACCATCTCGCGCAGGTTGGACCGACTCACTTGTCGTCCAGGGGCATTTGTCGCACTTGCTTACAGGCGGTAGGATCAGATCGATACATCCGACCTTCAACGGTTCCGTTGGGTCGGATGTCCATCTCGCAGAAAGCAGATTATGCTCGAATTGGCTACGAAAATTGGCGCGGCTGCAAAGTTTATTCAGTCGCAATGGAATTCAAGACCGCGCGTCGGCATCATCCTTGGTTCGGGCCTGGGCACTTTTGTCAGCCAGGTCAAGGAAGAAATGTCGATCGACTATGGCGACATCCCCGGTTTTCCCCGTTCGACCGTCATCGGTCACAAGGGTCGACTTGTCTGCGGACAATGCTGTGAAGTACCCGTCGTCGTGATGGCCGGGCGGTTTCATCGCTACGAAGGCAACGCGTATCAGGACCTTACGCTACCCGTGCGCGTCATGAAGCAGTTGGGCATCGACACACTGATCGTGTCCAACGCCAGCGGAGGTGTGAATCCGCAATACGAATCGGGCGACATCATGGTATTGGACGATCACATCAATCTCATGTTCGGCAGCCCGCTGATTGGAATCAACGATGACAACCTGGGGCCGCGGTTTCCCGATATGTGCCGCCCGTACGACAAACAACTGAACGATCGGGCATTGGAAATCGCCCGGGAACACAATTTTGTGGCTCATTTGGGTGTCTACGGTGCACTCACGGGACCAACCTACGAGACAAGATCAGAATATCGCATGCTGCGAACACTCGGAGCCGACGTGGCTGGCATGTCGACCGTACCCGAGGTACTCGTCGCGGTTCACGCCGGGTTACGTGTACTGGCATTGTCGGTCGTCACGAATGTCTGCAAGCCGGACACGCTCGATTCGACGGACGGACAGGAAGTGGTGGATGCGGCGGCAGGAGCCGAACCGAAAATGACGACGATCGTCAATGGCATCCTCACCGATCTGGCGAACGGGAAGCTGGCATGATCAATCCAGTGAGTACGATTGCCAGAAAACGCGACGGCGAGCAACTCTCGCCAGCGGAAATTGCCGACTTCATTCGCGGCTATGCGACCGACCAGGTTCCGGACTACCAGATGTCGGCTTTGGCCATGGCGATTTTTCTGAACGGCATGGAGGCTGCCGAGATCGCCTGCCTCACGCGTGAGATGTTGAATTCCGGAACTGTCCTGCAATGGCCCAATCGTAGCCGGCCGAAAGTCGACAAGCACTCGACAGGCGGTATCGGCGACAAAGTGTCTTTGATCCTGGCACCGCTGCTTGCCTGCTGCGGGATGGACGTCCCCATGATTTCCGGTCGAGGGCTTGGGCCGTCCGGTGGCACACTGGACAAGCTCGAAGCGATCCCGGGGTTCCGCTGCGACCTGTCGCTCGAAGAGATGCAGCGCATCTCGGACGACGTCGGCTGCGTCATCAATGGCGCGACGGCCGAATTGGCTCCAGCCGACAAGAAACTGTACGCCCTGCGCGACGTCACCGCGACCGTTCCTTCCATTCCGCTCATCACTGGCAGCATCATGAGCAAGAAACTGGCCGAAGGTCTCGACGCGTTGGTGCTGGATGTCAAGTGCGGCAGCGGAGCGTTCATGAAAACGCGTGAGCAAGCGACGGCGTTGGCCAGATCACTCGTGAACGTCGGCCAGGAAATGGATCTGAAAATCAGCGCGATCCTGACGGATATGAGTCAACCACTCGGACGCATGGTGGGTAACACGGTGGAAGTCGACGAGTCGATCGCTGCGTTGGACGGTCGTGGTCCTGACGACTTACTGCAGGTGACGATGGAACTGTGTGCCGAAACGATGTGCCTGGCTGGAGTTGCGGCTAACCATGATGGGGCAAGGGTCGAGCTTCAGGCTGCGATTGATTCCGGATCGGCGCTTGCCAAATTCCACGAGATGATCGAGGCACAGGGCGGAGATGCTCGCGTTGAGCGGCCTGTCGCCCCGGCGTCCGACGTCGTCGCCGAACGAGCTGGCTGCGTGACTGGCGTTGATGCCGAGCAGCTGGGATGGTCGATTATTGAAATGGGCGGTGGGCGTCGAGTCAAATCAGACAAACTTGATCATTCGGTCGGGTTCGAGATGCTGGTGCGTATTGGCGACCAGGTCGATGTGGGTCAGCCGCTGGTGAAGTTGTTTGCGAACGAAACGACTCGCGAGGCGGCAACGCAAATGATTCGCGACGCCATCGAAATTGGCGACGAAGCGGTCGATTCGCCGGTGTTGATCATTGACGCCCTGAGCTGATCGCACCCTCAAATCTAAAATTTCAAATTTGAACTGCCGTGCGCACATCAGTCGTCGAATCGCGGTTCGCCCGTTGTTTCAAATCCTTCCTGATCCAGCTGCACATTTGGCGGCAATTCGTATTTTCGAGTTAGTGTTTCGCGTTTGAACTTGTCGTCACCGCGACCCCACCACCAGATGAGAGCTGCCAAGCCAATCAACGACACTGCGAATGCGATCGCGAATCCTCGAGCATGAAACGGATCTCTGGCGGTGGGTGGGTTGATCAATTGCGGTTTGTCGCCGATCAACAACGGACTGAACTGCAAAGCCTGACCGCCGTCGCTCTGCATGAACTCGGACGGATAGGCCCAAAGTTTCAGGTAGCTGCCTGTAACCCGAACTGCGGCTTGAATGTCTTCGCCCTGTGGAAACCGGTCGGGCAGAGTCCGGACGCAAACGACGACCGGGTAGGTCGTGAAGTACTTGCCCGTGTCATCTTCTTTTGAGCGTATTTTTACCAACGCGTCGGGGTCCTGGAAGACTACCAGCTCGTAGTAACTGCCAACTTGGTGCTCGCGCAATTGATCTTCGTCGACGAGAATCTTGACGCAGCGCCTCGCCGTCCCTTCGATCCGATAGAATTTGCCACGGTGCGATTCGGAATCCTGCAGCAAGTCGGTGACATTGACTTGCTCGGACACACTCATCACTTCGGACGAGGGGATACGAGCGGTCGCCAGCAGCATCTGGTAGAAGGCCGCTCGATCATGGACCGACAACCTTCCTTTCGGCTTCACCTCATCCAACTGACCGATGTCCATCCCGTGCCGCGCGAGCAAGACATGATCCGTCTCAATTTCAAATTGTGTGTCCGTGGCTGTCGGATGCCAGGCAATTCGATCGGTCTGCAACACGACGTCACCGGGATTGCCGGACGATAGCACGACGGCGGTGCAAGTTATCTGTTCGCCGAATTCCCGCAAGGCGATCAGTGGCAACCAGCGCTGTGGAATTTTGTTTGCCAGAAGCGTGAATTCTTTCGAGTCTTCCGAGTCCGACAATCGACAACGGCACCGAAACAACTGGGCCGAATGAAACCGCTGCCTCAATTCGTCGGTCACGTGAATCGACTCGATCTGTTTTAGCTGGGCTCTGAGCCGTACCAACTGACCGGCCTGAAGGTGTTCCGCATCGTTTTCCTGGCTCCAGGAGATCGCCTCGCGCTCAACTAGATTTGGCGGGCATCGCCGCAGACACTGGAAGAGCCGCAGTGCGAATTCGATCTGGGACGCTTCGTCAAGCGTTTCGCCGCGGCTGGCCTCGCCTAACGACTCGAGCAATTCACGATCCAAATTGTACAGCTGGAGAAAATCCGCGATCGATTCGACTGCCGCAGCCGTTGATTCGATCGGTGGGGGCTCCTCCTGGGCCTCGGCCGTTGCGGAGAGCAAGAGTCCCATCACCAGAAGCCATCCCGTCAACGACTTGGGCAATGACCCCGCAGCGTCGCCACGCAGATGGACGTCTGGTGGCCGCCGTTTCGGTTTCGTCCGTGCGTAGACGATCCAGGTGACAAAAAGTGCGGCAAGCAATGCTGCTGCCGCAACGGCGAACATCTGGCTTGGTTGCGGCGGTTTCTTTACCGCAGCCACAGGTGTTTTTGTCCACTGCAGCTGATTGGCCAATACCAGCGGCGCAGTGCGAGTTCCCTCTTTCGCGGCGTAGGCCCAACGCTTGAAGAACACACCGGTAATGTCAACGCGTTCATTCAGCGACATCCCGTCCGGAAATTCGTGGGGCAGCTCTAGCAGATAAACAACGACCGGGTTCTGGCTGCCGTCCGGTTGTAGCCAGCATTGCCAATACGATACGATCCCTTCTTCGTTTGTGCCAGATCGCAAAGAAAACGCACGCCGCAAAACACCGCGGATGTTAACGACCTGACCACGATACTCTTCGGCCTGTCGAAACAACTGCGTGAACCCGACCTGGCCAACAGAATGCGTATCGAGCAACTTTGCGTCGCTATCGGCGAGCGCACCGAGGATACCGTACCAGGCTTCGCTCTCTTGAGCGCGGAACACGGTGTCGTCGCGAACCTGGCTCAAATCCAAAGCAGCGATCCGCGGCAACGTACGACTCTGCAACAGATTCGAATCGGTAGCGTCGTCAGGCACTCTGGGCGGTGAGATGAACACATCGGCCGGCAGACGCTCACCATGGCCGGACGGCAAGAGCGCGTCGATGTCAGAGTCCTCGGCCAAGGAGTCGTTCGCCGGAACCGATCCAAGCTGCCACATCCACTGCCAGTTCTTCGGTTTTGCTGCCTCGAACATCAGCAGCGTGACCAGTAACAGCATGAACACCAGCGACAACAGGCGGTACTGCTCGCGCCGCGAGAAATAATTTCGCGGACGACGTGCGCGTGTTGTTGGCAGCGGATCTTCTTGCGGGTGGTCTGCAGCCATGGTGTTCGGTCGTTGAGTCCTGAAAGAAACAGCTGACATCTGATCATAGCCCAGCTGAGTGATCTTGGCTTGTACGGCTCGTTCACCGTCGCAGGCCACGAGTAATTCAACGATGCTCAACGGGCACTGGTTCGCCTCTTACGAACCGGACCGGACCCGCAGATTACGGCGTATGGTTGTGGGCTTTTTGCTCAGTCCGTAAGGTAAATAGAGTTGTACAAAATCGGCACGCTTGATGATCAAAGAAAACGAATGCGGTTGCATCGCACGACTTGTCGTCTCCGAAAACTGCGATTGGCTGCCCTTGCGGTGCTCGTCTACTGGGTCTTTCAATGCCTGCCCGCCAGTCAGCAAGGTGTTGCGAGGGCTGAGGAACCGGCTGACGCATTCCTGACCAAGCTGCGTAAGTTCAACTATCACGACACGGCGATCGAGTACCTTGAATGGGCTGAAGCCAGTCCGTTAATTGACGAGAATTGGCGCTTCCGAATCCCGTATTACCTCGGCGTTTCGTTGATTGAGAACTCGGTCGGAAAGCCGGTCGAAGCCGCTGTCGCCGCGACGGGAGAGGCCGAACGACTGTTGTCGGAGTTCGCAACTGCCCACCCGGAATTGGCAGAAGCCCGGATCTCCGGATTCTGGCTGGGCCGCATCCTCGCCAATCAAGCGCGACGTGAATTGGAAACGGTGACGCCTGAGATGACCGGTCCGGCCAAGCGGAAAATCCGCGGACCGGCGGCGGAAAAGTTCGTTCAGGCACAGGAAGAGTTCAGCAAGGCCAGCAGTTTTTTTGAAGAAGAATTGTCCGCCATGAAAAAGCTGCGCACTTCCCAATTGGATGGAGCTCGCCGTGACCGGTTTCGTGCTTACTACCTCGAATCCAAATTGAACCGTGCCCTGATCGATTACGAACTGGCCGAAACAGTCGCCACGAACAAGGTGGAATACAAGAAACAGCTGAAAGTCGCCAAGGCATCGCTGGGCGAATTCGCGGTCGCGCAATCGAAAAGACTCGCCGGCGTCCAGGCCAAGATTTATCTTGGCCAATGCTACGAGGACCTCGATGAAATTGAAGACGCCTTGGCGATCTATCAAGAGGTCCTGAACGAACCGGCACTGCCGGAACTGATTTCGTCGCAAGCATTACTACGGAGCATGGCTTGCTCCGCAGACAAGAAGAATAACCCTGCTGAAGCGGTAGAAACGGGACTGAGCTGGATCCGCGTGCGGTCGACTGACCCCGCTTCACCGATCGGTCAGACGGTCCGATTAGAGATCGTTCGCCAGATTCAAGCAGCCCTGCCCTCCGCGGACGAGGGGCAGCAGAAACGGTTCAAGAGCGAAGCCAGAGATTTGTTGACCGATGCGGCACGAGTCGGCGGTAGCGGCAAGACCGAAGCGCTGCAAATGATGACGAACTTCGGCTTCGACGGCTCTGGCGGGGCTGTTTCGTCGAACGGCAGCGCGAGTTCATTCACCGCTGCCAAGGCGGCTGCAGAGGTGTTGCGTTCCGAACTCCAACCGTTGCTCAACGTGGAAAGACTCCTGCTGGAGAATCTCGAACGCAGCAGCGACCCTGAGAACCGGGCTGAAATTGAAGTTCAGTTGGCCGAGTCGCGGGCCGAGCTGAACAGCAAACGCGATCAGGCAATTGCTGCCTATCGGCGTGCGCTGGAATTGGCCAACGAAAGTGATGATGAGGACGAAGTCAACAACGCACGGTACCTGTGCTGCTACTTGTACTACACCGCCGAATCGTTCCATGAAGCGGCAATCCTGGGCGAGTACGTACGCGCAATGCCTCGCACACACCCCACGGCAAGTCATCCGCAAGTATCGGGCTGGCTTCGTACGTGAAAATATTTCAAGGCGTGCCCGTAGGCCAGGACAACTCGGCCGAGACCCGCTTCCTCGTGCGTTTTTCACGTTACATCGCCGACACCTGGCCCGATTCGCAGGAGGCGCAGGATTCGCTTTCCATGTTGATCGGATTCATGGTCAACGACGGGAAGATCGAAGAAGCAGAGTCACTCCTGCAACAGATTCCCTCCTCGTCTCCGCGACGTGCTGGGGCCGAATTGCGCACCGGCCAGGCGATTTGGCGAACCTACTTGCAGAAGATGCAGGCAGCCAAAGGCGAACCGCTGCCAAACGCCGAACAGTTGAAACAGCGAGCCCAGGGTTTACTGCTGGAAGGCATTAATCGAGCTCGCGGTGAAAAGGCCTCGGCAGCGACGGTTCAGGGCGCTTTGGCGCTAGCTCAAATCTACATCGATGTGAATTCTCCTGGCAAAGCGATCGAGTTGCTGAACGATCCCGAACTGGGTCCGCTCACATTGATCAACAAGGACGATCCCGTCACGAAGAGTGGCGGCTTCATCGAACAAGCCTACAAGTCGGCGTTGCGCGCTCAAATTGGTGCACTTGCCCAGCCGGGCGTCGATGGCACCGAGATGGTCCAGCAGGCGATGGAAACGATGAATGCACTTTCAACGGCGGTAGGCGAAACAGCAGATGGCAAGCGGCGACTGACGGCAACCTACATCAGCCTTGCGAAGGACCTGAAGCGGCAATTGCAACTTTCAACCGCGGAAACGCGGCCGGACATTGCTCGTGCCTTTGAGTCGTTCCTCAACCAGGTTGCTGCCAGCAGCAACGATGCGAGCGCACTGAATTGGGTTGCCGAAACTTACTTCAGCCTGGCAGAAGGCGAACAGGACGTAGCGAATGGCTCGCCAAAAGTGAAAGAGTACTACCGGCGGTCAGCCGAAGTATTTCGCGAGCTACTGGACAAGCACGCTCGGTCAACACTCGTTCTGGATGAACCGATGGTGCTCCAGATTCAGGTACGTGCAGCCACAGCCAATTTACGGGCCGCAAACTTCAAGCAGTCGTTTGATCTGTTTGAACAAGTGCTGGCCAGGAAAAACAGCATGCTGAATGTCCAGGTAGATGCTGCCAAGGCGTTTCAGGAGGCAGCTCGGCTGGGCCAAAGCGACTTGTACAACAAAGCAATCAAGGGTGCTCGACCGCAAGGAAACAAGAATGTGATCTGGGGCTGGGAGCGGATTGCAAAAATAACGGCCGCGCAGATGGGCAAGAGCGCGGAATTGCGAGCCAGATTCGCCAACGTGTTTTTCGAGTCGCGTTACAATACGGCCCGTTGCCGGTACGAACAGGGCCTCGCGTCGGCGGAGGAACAGAACAAACTGCTAACCGCAGCGAAACGATCAATCACCCTGACGGGAAAGTTGTACCCTGACTGGGGCGGCGAGGCGTGGCGACGAAGATTTGACCGGTTGATGAAGGAAATCCAGGAGTCGCTCGACGAAGAACCCACCGGTTTAACCGCTCCAGCGCCGGAATAAACAGGCAACCCGTGATCAACATACCCATGACCTATCGAATTCTACAGCTGTTTGGCCTGCTATTTCTTGTAGGTGGCTGTATGGCCAACTCGTTCCGCGCCGATGCGGTCATCCAGAAATCGGGTGCTCAGGAAATCGGTACGATCGAGAAGAGCTCGAAGGAAGGGGTCGTGATCGATGGGAAGACGGTCAAAGTCGGCAATATTCGCTTCGTTTTGTTCAGTAACGAACCGAAGGACCTGAGGACGATTCGCGACTCGGTCGCCAAGGGCAGCTTCACGAAAGCCGAGCAAGCGTTGAAACGACTGGACATGTCGAAGGTGTCCGGTCCTCTTCAAAAGATGGATGCCGAGTTTTACATTGCCTATGTGAAAGCCCGTCGGGCGCTGCAAACCGGTCAGGGAGTGGTCCCGGCGGTCAAAGGAATGCTGGCCTTTGTCAAGAAATACAAGGACAGCTTCCATTTCTACGACTCGGCCGAAGTGCTGGGCGAAATGGCATTGGCGCTGGGAAAAGAGGAAGATGCGGCCAGGTACTTCAGCGTATTGGAACGCTCGTCGGCACCTGCGATCAAATTGCGAGGCATGACGCGAACCACCGAGTCACTCATGACGCGCAGCGCCTTTGACGAGGCGCTGCAGCGCTATGAAGCGATGCTTGCGCTGAGCGACGACGATGACGAGTTGCGTGGTACGGCGCTGCTGGGCAAGGCCCTATGCCAAGCCGAGATGGGTGATGGACAGGCGGGCATTGCAACGGTCGAAGAGATCATTCAACAGACCGATTCCAGGAAAGCGAAGTTGATGGCACGTGCTTACAATGCGCTTGGCGCCTGCTACCGGGCGACCGGCCAAAACAACGCGGCCGTGCTCGCCTACCTGCACGTTGATTTGCTTTACGAAAATCAGTCCATCCAACACGCCGAGGCGTTGTATCACCTCGGCACGCTTTGGTCCACAGTTGGGCACTCCGACAGGGCAGCTCAAGCGAACGCCAAACTCAAACAACGTTATGCGAATTCGCCCTGGGCATCCAAGTAGCTTCGTAGCGCTCGTGTTGAATTTCCATCTTCGCTCAATCGCGCCGCAGAACACCGTGCTTTACGGATCTTTCACCCGCCGACTACAATGGAACGCGGTGGTGGCAGATCGCTGCCGCAGTGATTCAGCAGGAATCGCAGCCCGGATTATTCCCAGATCGGGTTTCGGGTCCCGGCGTCGTTTGACAGAGGAGCAGAAGATGGGCAGATCGCAACAGCGGTCATGGACGAGCGTTACTATCGCAAATGCGATTTTCTTTTTCTTCCTGACAATCGGACCGTCGCCCGCATTGCTGCTGGCTCAGGAAGAAGCGGCTGCCGCGCCGGCACAAATCAGTTGGCTCAGTTGGGGCTACAGCGCTCTGGGCCCCATGTACTCCGCCATTTTCCTGCTGCTGTCATTCACGCTCGTGGCACTTTTTGTCATGAACCTGTTGACCGCCCGGCGAGACAACGTGTGCCCGACCGAATTGGTGGAGGGATTCGAAAACCACCTGAACGAGAAAAAGTACCAGGACGCCTACGAATTGGCAAAGAATGACGAGTCGTTTCTCGGTCGTGTTTTGTCGGCCGGCCTGGCGAAGCTGTCTTCCGGATACGCGCAATCGATCGAAGCCATGCAGGAGGTTGGTGAAGAGGAGAATATGAAACTGGATCATCGGCTCAGTTACATGGCGTTGATTGGCACACTCAGTCCCATGATCGGCCTGTTCGGTACCGTGCACGGGATGATCAATTCTTTCAGCGTGATCGCCAATTCACCAACGACGCCGAAGCCATCCCAGCTCGCCGCAGGCATCTCGACAGCACTCTTCACTACATTGATCGGGTTGGCCATCGCCATTCCAGCATTGGCACTGTACAGCATCCTGAAGAATCGCATTTCCCGGCTGGTTTTGGAGGTTGGCATCCTGAGTGAAGGGTTAATGAGCCGCTTTCAGAACGTCGGCAAAGCCACGGCGAAAAAGGCCTAGGCCCGGCACTTCGACTGTTTCTATTCCGTTTCACGAGAACCCGTCATGCGCATCCGCAAAGCGAAATCGAACATTGCCGAAGGCGACCTGACACCCATGATTGATATGACATTTCAGCTGATTGCGTTTTTCATGGTGCTGATCAATTTCACCGAAGCTGATCAGGACGAGCGAATCAAGTTGCCGTCGAGTGTTCTGGCAAAACCTCCTGGCGCACCGCTGGAGAGTCCGATCACGATCAACTTGACGCAAGACGGCGACGCAATCTTCAACGGCGAAATTGTTTCGTTCGACGGCTTGCGTCGGTTGTTGATCCGCGAGCGTGAAGTCCTGGCACTGAACGACAAAACACCCGACAAGGCTACCGTGATCGTTCGAGCCGATGCCGCCACTCCGACAGGACGAGTCCAGCAGTTGATCGAAGTCTGCCAGCAGGAGCGGTTTGAAAAATTTGCGTTACGAGCCAAAGAAGACATCACTTACTGAGCGTTGCGCCGAGCGACTGCGCCGACCCTTACTGCACCTTTAATACCGTCGTATCCTCGCACCTGAAGACGTCATGAAGATTCGCAACACGCACGAAGCGGAAAAGATCGAACTGCAAATGACGCCGATGATCGACATCGTGTTTCAACTGCTCATCTTTTTCATCATGACATTCAAGATCGTCGCGTTGGAAGGCGACTTCAATATCCGGATGCCTACGTCAGCTCCGTCGCAAAGCAATACCACTGACGACCTGCTGCCTCCCATGACACTGCGACTCACCGCTAATGAGGACGGCAACGTGACGGGCATCAAATTGAACGAACGCTCTTTCGAAAATTTCGAACAACTTCACCAGCATGTGCTGGGACTTGTCGGCACCGACACGGGCCCCGACTCGGCAATTGCCAGTGCCGAAATTGAACTCGACTGTGACTATGGGCTGAACTATGAGTACGTTGTCGCTGCGATTACCGCGGTGACGGGCAAGGTCGCCGCGGATGGACAGGTCGTGAAACTGATCGAAAAGATCAAGTTTGCCCCGCCCAAAGCACCAACCTAGTTCAGGCCTTGGAATTCACTCCAAGTCGAACATGGGGTGGCACGGCGATGCAAGAAGCATCGCGCCGTCGAGGGTCTGCCCACGCTGCGGCGAACCCGGTCTCAATCCTCGTGTTTCTTCATACGCCTGTTGCGCATTTGGAGCAGCGGTCGGAACATGCCGTAGTAGCGGCGCAAACCAAGGCCAGCAACAAAAAACGAGACCGGAATCAGACAGATGCCAGCGGTAACAGCAGAGTTACTGTCAGGAAACAGCTTGATGAGCGAAATCGCCGAGACGCCCAACATGATCGTCGTGCGCACATAGGCCAACAAAGTACGTTCGTTCGCCAACGCGGTTCGGTCCACTGCCAACATGTCGCTCAGGCTGAGCTCATGGTCACGATAATCTCGATAGGGCATTTTCCACGCCTCTTGTTGAATCTTGTCTTTGCAGGTAATCGAAGGCGGCGTGACTGTTGACACTTCCGATTTGAAATTTCCACGAAACAGCCTCGAAGCCGATCGACAGTGCTTCAAGCCCGAGGATGAAACTGCGAGTGAATTCGCTTCAGTCGCGATGAATCAACATGCGTGTAGATTTGAGTCGTCGTGATATTTGCGTGGCCCAACATCTCTTGAACCTGCCGCAAATCGGCACCGCCGGCCAGCATGTGCGTTGCAAAACTGTGCCGGAGCGTGTGTGGACTGATGGTGCGTGGCAATCCCGCGCGGGCAGCGTACTTTTTTACCAACTCCCAGATCGCTTCTCGGCGCAAACGTCGACCTCGTACCGAAAGCAAGAGCCATTCAGGCGGCCGCGGGGCAATTGCGGCCAACTGCGGCCGCAAATCGGCCAAATAATTTCGCACCGCCCGAATCGCCAGGTCATTCAAAGGAACCATCCGCTGTTTGTTGCCTTTGCCGGTGCACTTGCAAAACGCGTCGTCCAGTCGGACGTCGGCGACTCGCAGGTTGGACAGCTCGGAAGCACGACATCCGGTGGCGTACAGCAGTTCCAGGAGAGCTCGATCGCGCAAAGCCAGCGAATCGTCTTTGCCCGGTGCGTTAAGGAATACATTGACTTTGGAGGTCGAGAGAACCTCGGGCACTTTTTGCCATAGTTTTTGGCTCCCCAACAGCTCGGCTTCATTCTTTTGCAGCACGCCCTCCAGCTGCAGGTAGCGAAAGAAGACCTTGAGGGCCACCAGGTGTCGCGAAATGCTGGCCGGAGCAAGCTGCTTCTCACGGAGCCAGCCAGCGTAGTCCGAGAGCTCGGCAATTTTTAACGTCGTCAACCTGCGACCGTTGAGCCAGGTCTTGAAACGCCGTAAGTCGCGGCCGTAGGCGACGACCGTGTTGGGCGACAAATGGCATTCGGTTCGAATGTAGTCGCTGAACGAGCCCATCCAATGGTCGACCTGGCTACCGAGGTTCCCGGCAGCCCTTTTCATCAATTTCCGTCGAGGTCGCACCACGAATATCGCTCTCATTGGGTAGAATCAGCCATAATCGATGTCGGTGTCACGGACGCGATGGCTGCAGGAAAATCGTCCAGCAGGGATAATCGGAGCCGACCTGATCGGTCGATCCGTTTGATCGGCTTGGCAATTACCCATCATCCCGAATCGATGCAGGCCAGAGCGAACTGCTGGGGTTCCGGTGTCGATCGGTAAGTTAGCGGCCTCGCCACAACCCTGCCGTTCAACTCGAGACAACAACGGATAAACCACAGTTCGAATTGAGACCATTATGAAGATTCTCGTGACAGGTGGAGCCGGCTACGTCGGCTCGCACGCGACTCGACAACTGCAAACTGCCGGCCACGACGTCTGGGTCTATGACAACCTCAGCAAGGGTCACGCCGCAGCAGCGTTACCGGGGAAACTGATCCGTGGCGAGGTCGGCAATCGCCAGCAAGTCATCGCAGCCCTGAAAGAGAAAGAGATTGACGCCGTCATGCACTTTGCGGCGTTCGCTTTGGTTGGCGAATCGGTATCGCAGCCCCACCTTTATTACCAGAACAACGTCGTCGCCACGCTTGAATTGCTGGAGGCAATGCGTGCATGTCGACGTGAAGAAGTTTGTGTTTTCAAGTACCACTGCCACCTACGGCGAGCCCGCGACCATTCCGATCACGGAAGCGGAAGACCAGAAACCGATCAACCCGTACGGTTTCACCAAGTTGGTCGTCGAACACGCGCTGGCCGATTACGCGCATGCCTACGGTTGGGGCTACGCCGCGCTTCGCTACTTTAATGCTTCCGGAGCGGCACCCAGCGGCGAGATCGGCGAAGACCACACGCCCGAATCGCATTTAATTCCCATCGTCTTGCAGGTGGCGCTGGGCCAGCGAGAGAACATCACCGTCTTCGGCAACGACTACCCTACGCCCGATGGAACTTGTATCCGCGACTACATTCACGTCGACGATCTGGGATCGGCTCACGTGAAGGCGCTGGAAAAGCTGGAAGCAGGCAAAGGAATTCAACTGAACCTGGGCACGGGAAAAGGTCACAGTGTCCGCGAAGTCATCGACGCCTGTCGCCGGGTAACCGGGCATGCGATTCCTGAGGTCATGGGCCAACGTCGACCGGGTGATCCACCCGAACTCGTGGCCGACTCATCGAAAGCGCAACGCGTTCTGGATTGGAATCCACAGTACACTGATATTGAATCGATTGTGAAGACGGCCTGGAATTGGCACCAGGCACACCCGACGGGATACGCTACAGAAGCAGAGGCATCCAAGTAGTTCAGACCCCGGATTCAAACGGTACTTCTACCTCCTTAAGAAATTCCTAATCCAATGTCCTTGACGCACGTCCGTGCAACGCCCATGGGCCGATTCGCCGAGCACGACTAACAGCGACTGGAACGGTTGATGCAGCGGGTTGTTATCGAGAAACCATACGAATTCATTCCGCCGCATCGCGGGAATTGGTGGCCGGCATTCATCCAGCGGTTTCGGCTCATCGATCGCTGGCTGGCGAAGAGCCACGGGGTCACGTCTTGGGAGTGTCGCCATGTCGAACGATTGCAGGCATCGATACGTGCCGGCCACGGAATCCTGCTGACACCCAATCACTGCCGACCTTGCGACCCGATCGCCATGGGATGGTTGGCACGTGAGGCAAAAACCAACGTCTTTGCCATGGCCAGCAATCACCTGTATCACCAGGACCGCTTCACCGCGGTCGCGATCCGGAAGATGGGTGGCTTCAGCGTCAATCGGGAAGGTATCGATCGACAGGCAATCAATACGGCTGTTGAAGTCCTGGCGACTGCCGAGCGTCCCTTGATCGTGTTTCCCGAGGGGGCCGTGACACGCACCAATGACCGATTGCGAGCACTGCTCGATGGCGTTGCCTTCATTGCTCGCAGCGCTGCCAAGAAACGACAACGTGCCACCTCCGATGGCAAGGTCGTCGTCCATCCCGTCGCGCTCAAATACCTCTTCCGCGGCGACATCCGCGCTGCCGTCGATCCGGTCCTCACCGAAATTGAACATCGACTTACTTGGCGGCCGCAACGCCACCTGCCGTTAATGAGTCGAATTACCAAAGTCGGTATGACCTTATTGAGTTTGAAGGAGGTGGAACACATTGGAGCGCCGCAGTCGCATCGTTTTGAACATCGTCTGGAAAAACTGATCGACCACTTATTGCATCCGCTGGAAACGGAATGGCTGGGCGAAGCTCAGTCGGGTGAGATCGTGCCCCGCGTAAAAGCGCTGCGGATGAAGATTGTGCCCCCGATGATGCAAGGCACGCTGGACGGCGAAGAGCGAGACCGACGATGGTTGCAGTTGGAAAATATTTACCTGGCGCAGCAGGTTGACAGTTATCCCCACGACTATCTCGAAGCGTTGCCAAGCGTCGATCGGATCTTTGAAACGGTCGAACGATTCGAAGAAGACATCACCGACGACACGCGTGTGATGGGGCCGTTGCACATTGTGATTGAAGTCGGTGATCCCATTGAAGTTTCAACCCATCGCGACAAGTCGGCAATGGTCGACCCATTGATGGCTCGCATTCGCGGTGATCTGCAGGGGATGCTGGACCGACTCTCCAAAGAGTCACAAGTTTTCACGGCGCGGGAGGCGCGGCTAGTTTCGTCCGTGGCACCGCTCGTTATCAGTTCGTAGAATCGAACGACTCTTGGCCGGGCAACGTAGGTCCCAATAACGCAGTTTCGTTGCGGCTGGCACCGTGGCAGGTTATTCTGTGAGTCTCACGAGGTCTCAATTCTTTCGACAGGATCCTAATCTTGAGCCGCCGCCTGCCAAAGACAACTCCATACAGCCGCTTGCAAGTCGAACATCTGGAAGCCCGCCTCTGCCTTTCCGCCGAAACTTTCCTGATCAATTTCCAGCTGGATGGAGCCATTACTCCCACGCGCTACCTGGCCGACAAAGGTGAGGTTTTTGGGCTGCGAGCTGGCGGATACCAGTATGGATGGTCCAGCGATCACACCGATGTGGCGCGGGATCGCGAGCTCCAACCTGACCAACGACTGGACACGCTGCTGCACTTTCACGAATTTCAGAATTGGGAATTCGAGCTCGATAATGGCGATTACCACGTTACGGTTTCGATCGGCGATGCCCAGTTTGACAGCATTCATACGTTGAATGTGGAAGGTTCGAATCTGTGGAATGAGCTACCCCTGGCGCCCGGTGACTTTCGGAAGGCGGTTGCGATCGTTTCGGTGAATGATGGGCGTTTAACGCTGGACCAGGGTGCTGCATTCGAGATGGCAACGCGCATCAACTACGTGCAAATCGTCGGGCTTGCTCCGGCCGGGAATGGAGCTCCCTTGGCACCTACGATTACCGAACCGGCACCAGGTTCCAACACGGTGAATCCGACGGATGCGCACCTCGAGGCGGCTGGCTATTCCGACCCGGCCGAAGGAGACGCGCACTTCTCCTCCGATTGGCGCATTCTCACGGCCGGCGGCGAAACCATCTGGGAAACGTTGGGCATCGAAGGAGTCGAACGGCGTCACACGCACCTGGCAGATGGTGTCTTCATGAACTCGCATGCGGGAAGGACCGAACTGTTCGGCGATACCGACTACATCCTGCTCGTTCGATTCCGGGATGCGGCTGGAGCTGTCAGTAGTTTTTCCGGGCGGCCATTCCGTACGGGCTCAGCCAGCATCGTTTATCCACTGGAAACACAAGACATCGTGCCATCGCCCGCTCCCACCTGGAAACTCGTGCTGGGTGGCGAAGTCACGCTCCCGGCTTCCGGCTCCATCGTGTCCGAACTCCTTGTCGATACGGCGGACGGCGACTTGCTGTCGATCGCTGCCAACGATGGTGTGACAAATGCCGTCACCAACCCGCCGGCGTTAACCGATCACAATGCAATTCGCTTGACGCTCACGGCTGGCGATCAAGGGCTAACCTTGGGCGAATCCGATCTGACGTTTTTTGATGAAACGCTCATTCGTCGGACTGTGTATTTGCCCAGCGTCAACATGAACCCGGGTACAACGCATGTGTTCTGGGTGGATGCTGCGGGCTCGACTTACTTTGGCGCGGTCAGCGACACAGAACCTGATTTCTCATTCCCCGCCCGCCAATCGGACGCGGAAGTACCGTTCGTGGCGACTCAGCCGAATTATGTCGTTGAGTCGGTGGCCGACGGTTTTCAGTTGCCGGTCAACATCGCTTTTGTCCCCAACCCGACGACCGCTCCCGATGACCCGTTGATGTATGTCGCCGAACTATACGGATCGGTGAAGGTGATCACCAACGGTGGAACAGTCAGTGATTTCGCCACCGGGTTGTTGAACTTTAACCCGACGGGGAACTTCCCGGGGTCTGGCGAGCAAGGCTTGGCGGGCTTGGCCGTCGATCCGGCCACGGGCGATGTGATCGTCAGCCGAGTCACCAGTGATATTCCATTTGACGATTCATCTCCGCATCACCCGCAGGTCGTGCGTTTGTCCAGCCTCGACGGCGGGATGACGGCCGCATCGGAAACTGTAATCCTGGATATGCCCGGCGAGTTCCAGGGGCAATCGCACCAGATATCCAACGTCTCGATCGGGCCTGACGGGTTGCTCTACGTCCACAACGGGGACGGGTTTGATGCTTCCACGGGGCAAAATCTTGGTTCTTTTCGCGGCAAGGTCCTGCGGATGAACCTCGATGGCTCTGCACCCAACGACAACCCGTTCTACAACGCCGCCAACGGCATTACGGCAACCGACTACATCTATGCCTACGGATTCCGAAACCCGTTTGGCGGAGCTTGGCGGGCCTCCGATGGCGAACACTACCAGGTGGAAAACGGCCCCTCGATCGATCGCTTCTCCCGAGTCGAAGAAGGGGTCAACTATCTGTGGGACGGCAGCGACGCTTCAATGTTCAATGAGGCCGTTTATAACTGGGACCCGGCGCATGCACCTGTGAACATTGCATTCGCTCAACCCGAGACATTCGGCGGCAGCCAGTTCCCATCTGAAATGATGGACATGGCTTTCGTCAGCGAGTCGGGGCCCACGTATGCCAACGGTCCCCAAAGCCGCGGCAAGAGGATCGTCACTTTTGATCTGGATGACGATGGTAACCTGGTTAGCGGTCCGAATTCTTTCGTCGAGTATGTGGGCACGGGGCGAGCGACCGTTGTGGGTCTGGCGGCCGGACCTGATGGACTTTACTTTACCGACTTGTACAAAGACCTGGACGCGGGCTCACCGATCGACGCTGGCGCGAGTTCTGCGAGTGCGTTACATCAATCCGATCGACGGCGATTTCAACGACGACGGCATTTACAACTGTGTCGATATCGATCAACTGGTGGGCGAGATCGCTGCCGCTGCGAATGACGCAGATTTCGATCTCACCGGCGATGGCAGCGTGGATTCCAACGACCTGTCTGCCTGGCTGTTCGAGGCGGGTGAGACGAACCTGGGTTCGGGCCGATCGTATCTGCTGGGCGATGCCAACCTCGACGGTACGGTCGACGGTCCCGATTTTCTGATTTGGAATGACAACAAGTTCACGACCGGCCGGTCATGGTGCGGCGGTGACTTTGATGCAGACGGAGTGACGAACGGCGCTGACTTCCTGATTTGGAACTCAAACAAATTCCAAACAGCCCTGCTCAACATTCCGCGTTCTGCCGAGCCAACTTCGGTGACGTTCCGCGAAACGGTGCAACCGACGGACGATGCGAACGCACCCGTTGCTCAGCGGCCATTGCCTCGAACAGTCCTGACACGTTTTTCCAACGAGTCCCCCCGCGCCGCCACCCCGCGGAAATGGAACGAGTGGAACTTCAAAACAAACTCAGCAATTTGTCCGACGACAACCCGTTGAGATAGCCTAGCGGGACTTTGTGCGCAAGACATCGTGAACCCTTGCCGCCCAGCGCTGCAGCGCAGCAAAGGCTGGGGACTGCGCTGTAGAAAACCAAGTGCAGGCCTCTGGTAGGCTGTGTGGAAAAGACGGCACAGCCGAGGGTCGAGGCCCTTTCGCCTGATCCACTGCTCGATGTGAAGCAGGTGCATCATCGGTGGCTTTTCTTCAGCGTTACACAGCGAATACCACCGGTCACCGTCGACCATCCCATGAGCATCCCGAAGGGATGCGAGCAAGATGCTGAAGCAACATCGCGGCAAGTTCTTCATGGAAAGATTGTGTCTGAGGATGCTCCTCCTGATTTTCAATGTAACGACGGACGTCCTGACAAACGGTTGGGCTTACGGGGAAAGCTCCTTAACGCTCCTGCCAAAGCGAATTCCTGCGTCCCAATTTCAACACGAACCCAGCCCGCCTGCGCAGCGCAACCGAGATGGTCTGCGCTACGCTTCCACTGAGCGGCATCCCTCCCGGCAGGAGTGAGCTATTGCTGCACGTTTGCGCTAGCGGCGTTGGGCGTAGATGACGCGCGAATGGTTCGCAAGATCCTTGACCGTTTGAAGTTCGGTGAAGCGATCCCCGGCAGCGGCCAACTCGTACACGGTGGTTTCGATCATCGGACTGATTTCGACGATAAGGTAACCACCCGGCACCAAGCGTGACGCCGATTGAATCAGCAAACGCTCGATCAGTTCTGTACCCGTCGCTCCTCCCACCAACGCCAACCGCGGTTCGTAGTCCCGCACGGATGGACTCAATTCGCGGAATTCGGGTTCGCTGACGTACGGTGGATTGCTGATGATGAAATCAAACGTCGATCCGCCATCGATCGCTTCAAGGACATCGGACTCGACAAACTGAATGCGACCGGCCACACCATGACGTTCCGCATTCCCCTTTGCAACCTGGATCGCAGTTGGGCTGAGATCGGTCGCGGTGATGCGAGACGCGGGTAATTCGAGGGCGGCGGAAATCGCCAAGATGCCACTTCCCGTACCCACGTCCGCGATGGCGAACTGTCGATTGCGATCGGCCCCTGCCAAGTCGAGCAACGTCGTCACGACAAACTCGGTCTCCGGCCTGGGTATCAGCACATCCGGCGTCACACGAAAATCGCGGGAATAGAATTCGCGGCGGCCAACCAGGTAGGCAACGGGAGTCCCTTCCGCACGACGACGAACCAATTCGCGAAATGCAGTGCGCAGCTTCTCGTCCGCCAGTTCGTTAAACGCCGTGTACAACTCGATGCGACTACAACGTCGAGCTTCCGCCAACAGGACTTCCGCATCCAATCGCGGACTTTCAGCTCCGTTTTCCGACAAGTAGTCGGTCGTCCATTCGAGTAGTCGAAGGATCGTCCATTGCTCGGTGCTGCTGGACATACGGACTCAATTCAAGAAAACCGGGAAAACGCGACTCATGCCACACGGGACGCGAGCGATCACTGCATTCTAGCGAAGATCCACAGCCACGTGACCCAGCCGGCAAAAGGCGCGAAATGCTCACAGGCCATCGGGAAAGGACAGCCGTCGTCGCTGCCCGGCATTGACGCTAGAAACCCAGTAAAGTCGCATCGCGGCCGAAGTCCTCGGCGGCGTCGAAGGGGTAGAACTGTCGGGCGATCTTGCTGCCGATGAGATCAACAAATTGACGGCGAAACTCCGATTCACTGGCATCGGCCACATGGCGACCACCCGTGACAGGCCATTCGATCGTTGGTGGCTCGTCGTGATAAACTATGTCATCGCCTTCGGTGAGGTCGAACACAGACAGTTCAACATCCGCGCGACCCTTGAAGAGCGTCTTGCCGTCGTACAGTGAGAAATTATGCAAGTCGATGGCGACTACCACTTGAGCACCCACGCCCTGCCCGACTTCGCGGTAGTCAATCTGATTCCAATCGTGGCGATCCATCCAATCCACGATTTCCTGACGCGGGACGATATTGACTTCCTCCACGTTGCCACGCAGGTAGGCCTCAACGGCGGTCGCGATCTGTTCAGCGGCAGTCGATGGTCCAAAGGAGGACGACTGGGACACGCAGATCACCGCGACTTTCTGTCCGGCCAGGCCTTCAAAGCGAGCTGGAACGAAGTTGCCCATGCCGGCGTGCAATACGTTGGCCAGCAGGCCCACGCAACCGCTACAGGCAACCAGCGTCAGGCACACAAAGAAGGCGATACACAGGGAAAGCGACCGCTGGAGCGTCATGATACGCCTTTGAGCTGGAACGTCGGAACGAAATCGAGTCGAAGAGGAGCCGGGACAGTCGCGGGACTGTAGCTATTCCACTCATTCCAGACAAGAGCCAGTCGATCTGGATCAACCGCTGTCACAGCGACGCTGGCAGTCCGCTGAAGAGGCACAGCAAATGAGGCAGTACTCCCCGCCGTACTAGTCGAAGTTCGCCGACCCGTACTTGCGGCGAAGTTTGTCTGCCTTTTCCTCAGTAAGTTCAACTCGCTTGACCGATCTGGCGCGACCTGTTTGCTCATCAACGTCGACCAAAGTTCCCAGCAACCGCACATCGCCCTCCGCGACATCGAATGATGTCGGGTTGAAAGTCATCGTCGTTTCCAACACCCGGTCAATTCGACGACCAAGGATACTCTGGTACGGGCCGGTCATTCCGATATCGCACTGGAAGGCGGTCCCCTGAGGCAGGACCTGCTCGTCTGCCGTGGGTACATGCGTGTGAGTTCCCAGAATCGAGGTCACCCGCCCATCGAGATGCCGCCCCATCAACTGCATATCACTGGTAGCTTCGGCGTGGAAGTCGACCATGATCACTTTGATCGAGTTGGGCAGCCCGGCCAGAACCTCATCGACACATCGGAAGGGACAGTCTGCCGGTTTCATGAAGACCCGTCCAATGAGGCTGATCACGGCCACGTTGACATCATTCGCAGCCTTGACCGTGGTCCAACCTCTGCCTGGCGCCGATTTCGGATAGTTGGCAGGCTTCAATATTCGGTCATCAGAGTTCAGCACCGGAATGATCTGCCGACGACGATAGATGTGATCGCCGAGCGTGACGCAATCGGCGCCGGCCGATCGAAGTTCGCTGAAACCTTCGGGAGTAATTCCCGACCCGGCAGCCGAGTTCTCTCCATTGACGACGACGAAGTCGATCTTCTCACTCTTGCGAATCGCAGGCAGTGCAATGTTGACAATCTGTCGGCCCGGTTTTCCGACAACATCGCCGATATGAAAGACTCGCATGAGGACTCGCTATCTGGCCATTTCGGTAAATCGTGACTCACGAATAAGTGTGACTTTGATCTCACCGGGGTAGGTCAGTCGCTCTTCAAAAGCTTTGGCGATATCACGACAGATCTTCGAAGCGGACGCATCATCGGTGTCTCTCGAATTGGCAATTACGCGCAGTTCACGTCCGGCCTGCACGGCGAAAGCCTGGGTCACCCCGTCGAACTCGTTGGCGATCGACTCCAGTTCCTCCATCCGTTTGATGTAGCGTTCGAGCGTCTCCCTACGAGCTCCCGGTCGCGAGGCACTGCACGCGTCGGCCGTGGCGACGAGCATGGTGTAGGGATAGTCGGTGACGATTTCGTCATGGTGCCCGAAGGCGGCGTGGACGACCTCCGGCCCTTCGCCGTTTCGTTTCAGGATGTCGGCACCAATCTTGGGATGTCCACCCTCCATGTCGTGATCGGCCGCCTTGCCAATGTCGTGCAACAATCCGCAGCGTCGCGCGAGCGTCGCGTCCATGCCCACCATCTCGGCCAGCATTCCGGAAATGAATGCGACTTCGATCGAATGTCGCAAGACGTTCTGGCTGTAACTTGTACGGAAGTGTAATCGTCCGAGCAGGTAGATGATCCGTTCATTCAGCCCGTGAATATCAACCTCGTGGGCTGCTTCTTCGCCCTGCTTGCGAAGAAATTCGTCGACCTCTCCACGCGATTCGGCCACCACCTCTTCAATGCGCGATGGATGAATACGACCATCGGCAATCAGCTGCTCAGCGGATCTGCGGGCCACTTCTCTCCGCACCGGGTCAAAGCCACTGACGACCACGACACCGGGAGTATCATCGATGATTACGTCGATGCCCGTTTCTTTTTCAAACGTACGAATGTTGCGACCTTCACGGCCGATGATCCGGCCCTTCATCTCGTCGTTCGGTATCCCGACCGTGCTCGTTGTCGATTCCGCGGTGTGCTCAGCCGCATATCGCTGCAAAGCAGTCAGCAGCATTTCACGGCCCTGCTGCTTGCAGGTTTCTTCGACTCGCTTCTTGTGCTTCAGGATCAGCGAACCGGTTTCCTGGGTCAATTCCTTGTCCAGCATCGCGAGCAGCCGTTTGGTTGCTTCTTCCTTGTCCAAGCCGGTCAGTTCGTGCAGCGTCTGCCGCTGCATGTCGAGTAACTTCGTGAGCTCGCTGTTTCGCGTTTCAAGATCTTGTAGTTTTTCGGCCAGGCGGCGTTGGGTCCCTTCAACGATGCGTTCCTGTTTCAGCAGATGGTCCGCTTTCTTGTCGGCCGATTCCTGTCGGCGGTCGAGCACCCGTTCGCGTTCCCGAAGTTCGTCCCGCAGCCGGTTCATTTCGGCTTCGAGCGTACCCTTCTGCCGAATCATGTTTTCCTTGATCTCAAGCTCCGCCTCTTTCTTCCGATTAGCGACTTCCTGTGCCGCCTGTTGAAGTATCTGGCGAGCTTCTGATTCGGCATCGCGGCCTCGCAGGCGATCCAGGAGCTTGATCGCAAAAGCACCCAGCAGTGCTGCTGCTACGACAATGATCAGCTTGAGTAAATCGTTATCTGGCACGGCCCTGTACCTCGCGGTCGGTCAGGGCGAATGCTGCGAGCCTCCAAGCTCAACGAACGAACCATACTCAGCGAACTAAAGAGATTGTGGATTTCGAGCCAGGATTCCTCGCTGGAATTGCGTCTCGCGAGAAACAACCCATTGGGTTACGTAGCGCCGACTTGACAATGTGATATGCCGATGTCGACGGATGAGCACGGGCACCAGACAGCTTTCGGCCCGGACCATTACGTCGAGTTTCCGCAAACTGCCACATCTCATTCACAAGCCGATCAACAAACGGCACGGCGAACCGACGGCCCGCCTGAGTCGCCTGGCTGCTCCAATTGCCGACGGACTGTCGTCCAAAAAACGGACGCAGCACCATGCACATCAAACAGCAAACGAATTGGAGCAATAGTTCTAGCATTGTTGCTTGCTCGCCGACTGATTGGCGAACCAGTTTATCCACATACAATCTTCTTTAATCACACCAGGTTCGAACGTCGCCACCCGAAGTGTTGCATCCGCCCTGAAACTACCTGTTAGTGTCACAAACAACCCGACAGCGTCGGGCGATTGAGATGTATAGTACAAATTTGCATCAATCCCTGCAATTCCCCGCCCAAACTGTTGGCGTTTCACAGCGTCGACAATGACAACACCCGTACGGCAGTGTGATGGAACCAACGGCTTCCAGCCTGATCGATGATTTTGCAACCGCCTGGCCGATAATCGATTGGGGCGACGTAAACGTCCTTGTCGGAGTCTCCGGTGGTTCGGACAGCGTCGCGCTGTTGCGACTCTTGTTGCACGCCAGGCAACACCATGCTGCGCAGGTCGGGTCGCTTACTCTCCCCCCATCTTGCGGTAGGCTCATCGTCGCTCACTTCGATCACCAGATGCGCCCAAATTCCGCATTCGATGCAAACTGGGTCGAGTACCTTAGCGACAAGCTCGGCCTGACCTGCCACATCGGTCGGACAGGCAGTTCGGCCTTGTGCACCGAACAAGCGGCGCGAAAAGCTCGATACCAGTTCTTCGAAAAAGTGGCAGCGATGGAAGGAGCACGATTCGTCGCGACCGGTCACACAGCCGATGACCAGGCCGAAACGATCATGCACCACATCGTCCGCGGCACAGGCATCGCGGGACTGGCTGGCATTTCTCGCGTTCGACCGCTGAATCCTTCGCTATCTTTGATTCGGCCGTTGCTGTCGTTCCGCCGGACGACGCTTCGAGCATATCTGGTCGAGTCAGATCAGGAATTCCGGGAAGACGAAACGAACGAGGACACAAGCTTCACTCGAAATCGGATCCGTCATGAGCTGATTCCTCACCTGCAGCAAAATTACAACGCGGAAATTGTGCCAGCGCTAATTCGATTGGGAAAATTGGCCGACGCGACTCAACAGGAAGTAGAGAATGTTGTGACACCACTCTTCGACACGAGCGTCACGATCGATCGCAATCAGGTTTTCCTGAACACGGAGCGGCTAAGAGACGTTTCACGGCACCTGGTTCGGCAGCTGGGTGTCCGGATCTGGCAACACCAGTCCTGGCCACAGCAGGACATGTCATTCGAAAAGTGGAACGTATTCGCGTCGTGCGTTCTGGATTCGAAGGCTCAACAACCCATCCAATTACCCGGCGGAATCCGCCTCGAACGCACCCAGAGTCGACTGCTGCTCAGCCGCTAGTACGATTCACACGGACGCGCAGCCGAGCTGTTTTATGCAGCATGGCAGGGAAACAATATGTGGATTGCGCAGTTTGAATTTGGCATGTCCGGAATGCAGTGAGCCTGGAGCAGTGCTCCACGCATAAGACCATTGCTTGCGAACTATTTGCGAACCAGCTTCGTGCACGTTAAGTTGCGATGTCCCACCATGCAATGCTCATTAATACTAACTACAGGTACGTCCACCATGGCTGCTCGAGTCCTTAATCTGCATCTGAACCCACTGGTCTCACTTTCGCTGGTATTCTTGCTTGTGACCACGACCGTTTCCTGTTCAAGCGAGGAAGCGGACGAGGTTCAGGCCCTGCTACGAATTCGCAGTCGAGAAGAAATCGACCCAAAGTACAACGAGACGTATAAACAGACTCAGGCCGCTCTGCTGACCAGTCCGTTCGTCACTACTGCCGCCCTGAGGGACCCCGCGTTATCGCAGCTGAAGGTCCTGGAGTCGGTCAATGACCCAGTGGAATGGCTTAAGGAAAATATCATCGTGACCTGCAAGGAAGATTCGGAGCTGATGCGAGTGACGTGCCCGGCCGCCTCCGACGAAGAAGCCAAAGTTCTGATTGATGTCGTCCTGCAGGCCTATCAACAGGAAGTCTGTGCAACAGGAGCGCAACGACCGCTTTGTGAAATTGGAGGCGCATGAGAGGACCTTGCGCGATATCGAACAGTCCATGAAGGACACGATCGAGCAGATCCATCAGAAGTCGGTCGAGTTGGGTACGGATGACTCGGTCAGCCGCGCGGTTAAAACAGGAATTGACGATCGATAACGTCAAAGCCTTGCAAAGCCGCGTGACCGACCTGGAAGACAGACTCCTGAATGCGCGAGCGAACAAACTTCTGGCTAGCGTCGGTGCAGAGGCCGCCGAGGCAGAAGCAGCCCAGTCCCGGGCAGAATCTGAAGTCCGAGTCTATGAAGAGCTGTTGAGGGAGCAAAAGCAGTCACTGGAAATGGCCATCAACGACATCCAGAATCGAAAGTCATTTTCCGTGGAACAGATTCTCATGCAACAGCAACTGGAAGTCTTGAAGAGCGAATCGCAACTTGTGCGGCAAGAAATCGGTCAATTGAAAATTTCACTTTCGTCGCCGAGCCGAATAATGCTCCTGCAAAACGCAGTGAAGGGAAATTCGAAGCCACACTTGCAATGTGTTTTTTGACCGTTCGCACAAGCCGGTGACACGTCAGGGAACTCTTGCCTAGCGCCACGCTCAGCCATTTCGAATCATACGTGGCAACCCTACGAATCCAGTTGTTGATGAACTCCACGTAGCATGCGATGGCCCTGGACTCGAAATCGTCCTTGGCCCCGATTCGTACATTCATGGCCACCGATCTTGCTAGCACATACGGGCAGGAACGCGAGGCAAATTCCGCCTTGGTGAATTCTGCACAGCAGCGTCCGGCAACGTTCTCACGAATCACCGCGAATCGCTTGACGCGACTCTTCTTCAGGCGCTACTATCCTCGCGCAGAAAACTGTGCTTCGTGATTGACCATTGAAGTGCGTGCGGATGGTCCGCGCGCCGAGCGGGGGATTATGTGCGCGGGGAGATAGTTCAATTCTGGGCCGCGTTGCAAATTTGATCTGGTTCCTGGTGTGTTGGTTCACACTCGTGGGCCTGGTGTGCGCGGTCCTCGGTGGATTCTATTTCTACGGACATGTGGACGAAAGCATTCGTGGTCAGGTCGAACAGCATCTGGGCAGGCTCTACCCTGAATACCGTGTCCGCGTGGCCGGGGCGAAACTCATCGAGCGTGAAGGGTTCGAGATCCGCGGCATTTCATTTGGTGCGAAACGGGCCACGGATGATCCCCTGTTGTTCATTGACGAAATCCTGGTGCGTTGCCGCCCGACACTTGACGACCTGCTGAACAAGAACCCACGCATTCACGAGATCATCGTCCGCCACGCGGCGCTCAACGCCCAGCAGGATCCATTGGGGGCCTGGAATTTTGCCGGCCTCCTGAAGCCGCCGCAAGCGGACGCCATGGTTCCTCGAATCAGCGTTGAAAACAGCACGATCCAGATTTCCGGTCGCGAAGACTCGCGGCTCGACCTTCGCAACCTGAACGCCCATGTCACCAGCGGCGATGCCGATCTAAAGAAACTGCAAGTGGACATGGCCTTTACTGGAAACCATCTGCAGCATTTCGTCGCGCACTGCGAACTCGATCGAATTCGATCGCAATGGACCGTCTCCGGCACCATGCAGAACGTGGCAATTACGCCCAATTTACAAAACGCCCTGCCACTGGAACTGGCAGCCTTCCTTACGCCGCTGACCGAACTTGAGGCGCAGAACAAATATTGAGTTTTTTGTGGAAAGGGATCCTCAGCTGATGCCCGCGGTCCAATTCCAGGTCAACGGCAAGCTCTCCGACGGCCGCTGGAGTCACTCTGCGCTCGCTTTCCCCATCACCGACCTCACCGGCGACTTTAAGCTGACGCACGGTCACCAGATACTGGAAAACGTCACGGGCGCTACGGCGACGCGGCCATTCGGCTTTCCGGTCAACGGGACGGTACGGCGCCGGAAAGCCCTATTCAAATTCACGGCCAAGTGACGCGATTACGTATTGATCGCAATATGGTGAACCAGTTTCCCTCCCGTTGGCAAACCAAATGGAATCGCTTTCAACCGCTGGGGCTCGTAGACAGTGAATTCCAATTGGATTTCATAAAAGGCCAGTGGACTCCGCGGGCCGACATCCATTGCCGCGACGTTTCGTTCACCTGGGACAAACATCCATTTCCCGTAGAACGTGCTGCTGGCGAAGTCGCTTTCCGACCCGGCCAGTGCGTTTTTGAACTGCACTCAATCGACGACAAACAGCCGGTCCGGTTTCGCGGTGAGGTACATCAACCGGGGCCCCTTTGGACCGGTTGGGTCGAGGCATTCGTCGACCGCCCCATACCATTGAACGACCGCGTGCTCTCTGCGATGTCACCCTCAGCACAACGAATCGTTCGCGATTTCTCTCCACGAGGGTTGATTTCCGGATTTACCAGGTCGGAACGGAGCCGTCCCGATCATCCACCGTACCGGCAAAGCGTGATCGATTTCCGGCAGGGAACGATACGGCACGAACAATTCCCCTACCCTTTGCAAAACGTCACCGCACACATCGAGCGTCACGGCAACGACTGGCAATTTACGAAAATCGTTGGCGAAAACGATGGCGCAATACTGACCTGCGAAGGCGACTGGCAAGCAAGTACGGACGGCGGCAGCTTGCAACTCCACTTTGCCGGTTCCGACCTGCCACTGGAAGATGAGTTGCGACAGGCACTCACCCCAACAGCGCAACACCTGTGGGCTCAACTGCGGCCGCAGGGAACACTTGATCAAGTCCAAGCGGTTTTCGATTATGAACTCCCCAGCCGCAAGAAACAGCTCGTCGTAAAAGTCCGCAAGCTGCCGGCATCTCAATCAGCACGGGGTCATAGTCTGTCGGTAAATCCGCTCACGTTCCCCTATCGCGTGGACAATGTAAGCGGCGCCGTCACCTTGTCGAATGACCAACTGCAAATTGAAAAGTTGCGTGGCAGTCACGGGAAAGTGTCGTTGACAACAAGCGGCTTGGCGCGAGTCAGCCGCGATGGTCCTTGGCAAATGGACTTTCGACCGCTGTCCGTCGACAGGTTGCGTGTTGATGACGAGTTTGCGGACGCTCTGCCACCCAAGATGCGGCAATTACTCGACAACTTGCAGTTATCCGGCCCGGTTTCGTTGGAAGGAAAAGTCCAATTTGCCGGCAATGCGCGGAACATGGCTGCAACCCGCGCCACATGGGACCTTGATGTAGACCTGGAGGACGGCCAGCTGAACGCAGGCATCCCGCTGGAACATCTGACGGGAACAGTGCATCTGCAGGGAACAGCCGGAGCAGGCGGAGGTCATTGCAGCGGGAATCTGAATATTGACTCGATGATCTGCCAAGGACTACAGCTTTCCAACGTGCAGGGACCTGTGTGGATTGATCGCGAACGTATGGTCCTCGGCAAGCGTGCCCAGGTCGCCAGGCCGGGCCTGCCACCACGAAGATTGACCGCTCGCGTCTTTGACGGGAACCTCAGCGCAGATATGGAGATGATGCTTGATGAGATCGGCAAGTTCGAGATTGCGGCGAACCTGGAAAATGCTCGAGCGATTGACGTGACGCGCGAGCTGTGTGATACGCGGATTACTGGTCAGGCCTGGGCAGACTTGAATCTGACCGGAAACGCGCAGGGAACTCACACCTGGTCCGGTAGCGGCACGATGCAACTGCGGAACACCAACCTTTATGAGTTACCGTTCGTTCTTTCTCTGCTGAAGACAATCAGCACCGGATCGTCCGACCGCACCGCCTTTTCGTCCAGTGACATTGCGTTTCACCTGAAAGGAAAACATGTCTACTTCGACCAGCTGGACCTGCAAGGGGATTCGTTGACGATGAAAGGGGTCGGCGAAATGGACATGCAGCAACAATTGAATCTCGACTTCTACACCATGATGGGGCGCGAGGACTCGTACTTTCCCGTCATCCGACCGTTGCTGGGGATGGCCAGCCGTCGATTCATGGTGGTTCGCGTCAGCGGCTCGGCAAGCAATCCGATCATGTCACGTGAGGTCCTGCCCGACTTGAACGACACGCTGCGTCAGCTGTTCCCGGAGACCACCGAACTGGGTGCAAGTGAGTTGGCGGCGACATCGTCGACCAATTCGACGGTGCCCGAAATCACCAACCGATCGACTGACGAGATCACGACACAGGCGACTTACGAAACGGACAGCAGTTCGACGACAAGAAGATAGCCACCTACTGCCTACCTGCCCACAAGAATTGGTTCGGCCGTCATCGAAGCCGAAAATCGCCCGGCCAATGTTTTTCAAACCCAGTCAACTGCCCGAGCTGCATGACCTGAACAAAACCGCGAAATCAGTCCGCAAACGAAAACTTCGCCGCTGCTAGTCGATGGTGGCATCAGACAGTTCGGAAAACATTTGGTCCAAGGCTTGCACAACTCGGTCGTGCCGATGAGAACAAGAGTCAAAAGCTCTGGAAACCAACTGGATTTTGTGCGAGGGCAACGACTCGAGTTGCCTCCGACTTGGTGTTTCCAGATCGCCGCTTGATTCCGCTAATACCCTCCAATGGTCGGGATATGACTCTTGCGTGGTCGCGCTGATGGTGACCAACTCAGCGTCCGAAGAGGTAAACTTGTTTGCATTCCAGACGAGGAAATCGGACCCATCGATGGCGCCATTCGCGTTAAAATCCCCGGAGCAGAATGCACTGTTCGCGGTAAACTTGTTGGAGTTCCAGATCAGAAAGTCGCCTCCGTTCACCGACCCGTCCAAGTTGGCGTCCGCAGCCAAATATGCTTTACCTGGCCCCAGATTGACTTCGCCGGCGACCGACAACCAAATGGACAGGTCGACCAGATCAACGGCACCATTCGCATCCAGATCAAACGCCGCACCATTCGCGCCCGAAGCAACTTCCGCAGATAGAGCATTTACGTCAGTGCAGTCGTAGAGGCCATCATCATTGAAGTCGCCATCGATCTCGGATTGCACTTGCACTTCGACAGACCCCATGTCGGTCCGGCCGCCGGCGACGCGTAGCAGTTCCCTTTGGTCAGTGCCTGACATGACCGCCGGGTCACCCGCGTCGATCACTGGGCTGTCAACGCGAGGCAGATGCGTCATCGTCGGCCCACCATTGTCGGCCAGACTTCCCAACATCGGGGAAACGCTGCCGCCGATGTCACCGCCGATGATGTTGCCATTTGCATCCAGTCCCGATTCCACCAAGCCCGACAAGTAATTGTGACCGACCAACGTGTGCGTGATGTTGATGGTGGACATGTCGTAATAGTTGTACAGGTCCACCTGCACACCATCCGACCGCGTGTTTCCGGACACAATCGAGTTGGTCAACGTCAGTTCGGCAAAAGAGAGATCGATTCCACCGGCGTACATGTAATTGGACTTGTTCTGGACAATGGTGGATCCTTGAATCGACACCGAATAGTTTGCGACGGTCGCCGGTTCCATTTGGATAAAGATGCCACTGCCGCCACCGACATCGGTCAGATTGCCTGATATTGTGCTTTCGGAGATCGTAAGGTTGGCATCTCCCAAATCGATGCCACCCCCTTCACTGGCGGCCGTGTTGTTGGCGATAGTCGACTTGTCGATCGACATCGTCCCCCGGAAAAGCACGGCGACGCCGCCGGCATCGGCTCCCGACACGTTGCCAACGACAGATGTTGTGCTGATCAGAGTGTTTGTCGCGGATCCGTTGTAGATTCCGGCTCCAGTATCATTTGACAGATTGCCGCTGACGACAGAACCGGTAATCGTGGTGACATTGGGGTACAGAGCGTTGTCGAACCCGGAAATCCGCAGCCCGCCACCTCGGTCAAATGCGTAGTTGTCCGAGACGACACTGTCCGCGACGGTAAGTTCAGCAGCCGAACCCGCATGAATCCCACCACCGTCATCCATCGTCGAGTTACCCGAAACGCTGCTGCCAGTGATCGAGACGACCGAGGTGAACGCTGAACCAAAGCCGGTCAGATTGACTCCCCCGCCCCTGGAAGCTGCGGTATTAAAATCGATATTGCTCTCGAATACGGTCAATTCGGCTGACGTACCAACGTGAACGCCCCCGCCATCATCATCCGCGATGTTGTTCAGAACGTTGACATTCTGCAATTCAAGCGTCGCAGTATTCGCACTGCTAAACCCGGACAGATGGACAGCACCGCCCCGATCGAGCGAATGGTTGTTATTCAAATCGCTCTCGGAAATCACCGCGGAGACGGCAGAACCAAGCATCAGACCTGCGCCATCGTCACCGTTGTTTCCCGAGATGGACGTACCGGAGATTGTCAATGAAACGGTCAGACCGGTGCCAAAACTGCTGGCATAGATTCCGCCACCACGACCTACCGATGAGTTTTGTTCTACCGTGCTATCCGTGAGCGTTACGTACGATTGCGAACCCGTGGTGATGCCACCACCCAGATCGCTGGAGTCATTCTGGTCGACGTTACTTTCGGTGGCGATTAATGTTCCGCCGCTGCCATTGTAGATTCCGCCGCCCCGGTTCAATGCACTATTGGCGTTCACTTTCGTACTGTCGAGCGTCAGTCGACCGGCTTCGAGATTCGCGATCCCACCACCGTTGTCAGCGCTGTTGCCGGTGACCAACGAATTCAGAAGCGTCAGATCCTCCGTATTGCGGATGCCGCCACCAAACACTCGGGGATCGATGCCGGTAGCTACACTTGCACCCTGAATCGTCAAGCTATCGATCGTGACCGAAAGTTTCGTTCCCGGATCGTTGTCATCGATATTGAAGACTCGCGAGCCAGCGCCGTTTGCATCAAGCGTGAATACGCCAGTTGAACCGTCAATGTCGACGTCGTCGGTGATCGTCAATTGGCCACTGGTCACTGGGATCGTCCCCGACAGGCCCGCCTGAAACTCGATGGAATCACCGCCAGTCGCCAGGTTGGCTTGGTTCAATGCGTCGCGGAGCGTGCCCGGACCGGAATCCAGCAGGTTTGTCACCGTAAAGACCGCAAGCAGGCAACGGTCCTCCAGCATTTCACAACTTGGCGTCCAAGAAGACTTCAACCTTCGACGAATGGATCGAGATCGTTTCATATCACTCATCCTGCAGAATCGGAACGGTGGCCGTGATCAATCGAGATAAAACTGAACGCAACAAGGTACCGGAAGGGCCAACGCCAGGTCGCGTTGGCCCGTTCGGTTAATTCCCAGTTCCATCAAGCAACTCTGCGTCGCAGCAAGAGGAGCCCGCTCATCAGGAGCATGACCAACCCGGTCGGTTCGGGAACCGCCAAGCTTCCAGTCAGTGGCGCCATCCCGTCCCAATTGCTGGGAGTCCAGGCATTCGGATCCGCGGCGTACGTGAGCCCCGTTCGACCATCAACCAGAGCTCCGCTGGCATCTGTCGAAAACGGATTGAGCACTCTGATGACGTTGTCGAGCGAGGTCAGCGTGACCGTCGAATTATCCAGGATCCAAGAAGAGCCGTCAGCATCCGCTTCGTCGTCGGTGAACGTTGCCATGGCAGCGTCTTCGAGAACCAACTGAACACTGTGTTCGATCTGGTCTGCCGTAACCGTGGAAGTCCCTCGTGCGATCAGCGTGCCGGGGTTCGGCGAATCACCATCCAATGATTCTTCGATGTCGCCGGCGGCGCTGAATTACGGTATCGAGGATTGTCAGCGTCACATCGTTTTCAATGCTGACTCGACCAGTCGTTATGCTGGAGTTGGTCATCGAATAGGCCACGTCACCGGACGCGGCGTCTTTGAAAAACGTCACTTGGCCTGGATCGGTAATAAAAGTGCTGCCCGAGATATTGAGGGTACCCGTTTCCCAGAATTCGACGTCATCGCCCGTCGAGCTGACGGTGGCACCGGTAAGTGTCACGTCGCCGCGAAGCGTGACGTCATCCGCAGCCGTAATGAAAGTGTCGACAATGACACCAGTCGAGCCCGTAAACATATCGAACTGCCCTGCCGACCCACCGCTGATGTTAATCGTGGCCCCCTTGGCGGCCAGCGAACTACCGTTGCGAAACGTCATCTCACCGACCGTTACGTCGAGCATCGAGCCGGTCGACAACGACAGGGATCCGGTTCCAAAATCAATTGTATTTGCGGCTGCGACAGCATCGCCATCGATGAGCAATTGGAGCTCAATGCGCGACGTACCACCGTCGACAATGGCCGCAGGGTTACCGCCCATTCCATCGTCCCAATTGAGCACATTAAAGAAGTCGTTATCTGAGACGCCAGTGAAAGTGTACGTCGGCAAGCCAGCCTGAGCGGCTGGGGAAAAAAAGAGGCACGACGCAAGCATCGCAAGAACAATAGTTTTGATCGAGTTCATTAGTTCATCCTCAACGGTTGTGAGCGAAATAGTGTTGCCATGGTACGGTCGGGCGTTGGACGCCGACTGGCCGTCAAAATACGCCACCCGGGATCGTCGGTCAATCAATTTCTCCGTGACTTTTGCTTGCCTTCGCGGCAATGTGGTCCGCTTCGCCGACTTACGGTCCTGGGTTACGATGCGTGGACGTCCCAGTTTCCAGCCCTCAATCGATGGACCGATGCCGAATCCCCTTTATTCCAGCGAAATGGCTGACGAACCGTCGTCGGACGCGGCGGACAAGGTACTTACCGTTGCCGAATTGACGGCGCAAGTGAAGGAGTGCCTGCAGGTTCAGTTCTCGTCCGTGTGGGTCGTGGGCGAAATCTCCGACCTGGCTCGGCCTCAGTCGGGCCACGTTTACCTGACGCTGAAAGACAACGACTCTCAGATTCGCGCAGTCATTCGGCGCGACCGCGCAAAAGATCAAGTTTCCCCTCGACGATGGCTGCGAGGTGCTTGTCCGCGGTGATATCGATGTCTATCCGCCGCGTGGTACTTACCAGTTGATCGTTCGCCAAATGGAGCAACGCGGCGAAGGTGCTCTACAGAAGAAACTTCGTGAACTTCAGCATCGGTTGGCGGCTGAAGGGTTGTTTGATCCACAACACAAGTTGGCCTTGCCACGTTTTCCCGGTCGCGTCGCCGTCATTACCAGCCCGACGGGCGCCGCCGTGCGTGATTTCCTGCAGGTAGCGGCGAGGCGTTGGCGAGGTCCCGAAATCCTGATCATGCCAACGCGCGTTCAAGGCACCAACGCGGCGAGCGAGATTGCCGAGGCAATTCGTGATGCGAACCGGTTGTCGCCCGCACCCGAGGTGATCGTGGTAACCCGGGGTGGTGGCAGTGTCGAAGATCTGTGGTGTTTCAACGAGGAGCCTGTTGTACGAGCGATTTTTGAATCGCAAATACCTGTCGTATCCGCCGTGGGACACGAAATTGATGTGACTCTGGCCGACCTGGTTGCCGACGTGCGGGCGCTCACGCCCAGCGAAGCCGCCGAACGCGTTTTTCCATCGGCAGATGAAGTACGACAGTCACTGATGTCAACTCGGCAACGCATGGCCGTGTTACTGCAACATCGTGTCGTAGCTGCGCGTGGCCAGTTGACGGCGATCGCCGAACGCACCGGGCTGCGACGACCGTTCGAGTTGACGCAACGCCTTGCCCGACAAACCGATGAACTTTCACTACGTGCCGCTCGAGCCATGCAAAACCGAATGGCGAGCGAACGGGCTTCGGTGGCCGCAGTTGCTGCACGACTGGAAGCCCTCAGTCCGCTACGTGTGCTCAGTCGCGGCTACAGCGTAACGCAAAACGCTGAGGGCGAGGTCGTTTACATGGCGAAAGACGTGCAGCCCGGTGACGACATTACAACTCGACTCGATCAAGGTAAAATCGTTAGCACCGTAGCCGATGTTCAATACGACTGACAAATAGTCCGGTAGACGTTTCGCAAAGCGCTCGGTACCAACCCCAACAAGTCCACAACGGAAGTCCAATGGCAAAAAAGAAGGCTGCGCAGAAGAATGTGGTTGATTTGACCAATGTCGAATTCGAGGCGGCCATGGATGAATTGTCGACGATTGTCGGCGAACTCGAAGATGGCCGCTTGGGATTGAGTGGTTCGCTGGAGCGGTACGAGCACGGGGTGCAGTACCTGAAGCACTGCCTGAAACTGCTGGAGTCGGCCGAGCAGAGAATCTCGTTGCTGACAGGGACCGATGCTGACGGCAACCCGGTCACCGAGCCATATGATGAAGAAGAGATGGGGCTGGAAGAGAAAGCCAGGTCACGGTCCAAACGCCGCACGGCCGGCGGAAAGCGCCCAAAGTCAACGAAGTCGAGCTCGGACAACGTGGACGTATCGGGGGGCCTGTTCTAGAATGACCAGTAGTCGATGCATCGCGTCGAACTGATTGACAATTCATGTTTCGCGTTCGGCGCTGTTGCCCGGTTTTTCTATTTCTGGGTGGGCGGACAGGTCGGCAAATCTTTGGAATTCAATGGTTGACCACGTAGCAGCGGCACTTCCTGTATCGGCCACGACGATGGCCTCCGAAATCAATGCAGCGCTTTCGCGTTATTCTGACTTTGGCGCGGGTTGTCCGGATCATTTGTCGGCTGCAATCAAACACAGTTTGCTGGCGGGAGGGAAGCGTCTGCGCCCGCTGCTGGTGTTATATGCCGCCTCCGCCTGCGGCTCCCCCCGTGAGAAGGCGGTGCCGGCCGCCTGTGCAGTCGAGATGATCCACACCTACTCCTTGATCCACGACGACTTGCCGGCAA
Source organism: uncultured Planctomycetales bacterium (assembly GCA_963821085.1). Taxonomy (GTDB): domain Bacteria; phylum Planctomycetota; class Planctomycetia; order Pirellulales; family Pirellulaceae; genus CAWGCE01. Next base: position 133,858 of record CAWGCE010000007.1, read on the forward strand.
TGGATGACGACGACCTCCGTCGGGGTCAACCCAGTTGTCATGTGGCCCATGGCGAAGCGAACGCAATCCTCGCGGGCGACGCCCTGTTGACTCGCGCATTCGAGTTGTTGGCGACCGAGTTGCATCCCGCCGAGGTCGCGGCAGCTTGTTGTGGCGAGTTGGCTCGAGCGGCTGGGGCCACAAAACTGGTTGGCGGGCAGGCGGACGACTTGCGAATGACCGGGAACGCTGGCTCGCTGAGCAAGACCGAACAGTTGTATTTGCTCGACGCATTCACGCACGCAAGACCGGCGCACTCCTGGTCGCTTCATTGCGATTGGGAGCAAGGGTGGCTCAGGCGTCATCAAAGCAGCTGGATTCGTTGACGACGTATGGCCAGAACCTGGGGTTGGCGTTTCAAATTACGGACGACCTATTAGACTTGCGGGGTGATTCAGCCATACTGGGAAAATCGATCGGCAAGGACTCCCACCAGGAAAAGCTGACATTTCCTGCAGTTCTAGGTCCCGAGTCGAGTCAAGAACGTGCCAAGCAGCTGATCCAAAATGCCTGTGATTGCGTAGCAGGATTTGGCGATGCCGGGCACGATCTTGTAACAATCGCCCAATTCGTATTGGACCGGGACCGCTGATACGGTCGGCGTGAAGATACGACAAGGAAGGTTTGAGGCGAACAGTTTTGGTGGAGCGTACGTCGGGTGTGCTCCAGATTTATTGCCAGGAATCCAATTGATGACGCATCTGCTTTCCAAGATTGTTTCCCCGCATGATCTGCGCGGTCTATCTCTGGATGAATTGAACCAAGTTGCAAGCGAGGTCCGCGAAGTGCTTTGCAACCTGGTCTCCACGAGATCCGCGCACTTTGCCTCCAACCTCGGCGTGGTTGAGCTTTGCCTGGCGCTGCATGTTGTTTTCGATTTCAGCAGTGACCGCCTGATCTGGGATACAGGACATCAAATTTACCCGCACAAATTGGTCACCGGTCGCTTCCCGCAATTCAACACGATACGCACCAAGGGCGGCTTGATGGGGTACCCCAATCCCAACGAGAGCATCTACGACTTGTTCATGACCGGACACGCGGGCGCCAGTATCTCGACCGTGATGGGCCTGAAGAGCGGCGACGACCTGATGGGCGAAACAGGGCGCAAGGCGGTCGCTGTGATTGGCGACGGAGCTTTTCCGTCCGGCGTGGTCTACGAAGCACTCAACAATCTCGGACCGCTGGACAAGAATGTCCTGGTCATCCTGAATGACAACAAGATGTCGATTTGTCCTCGCGTCGGTGGAGTGGCTGAATACCTCGATCGATTGCGGACGAATGCGTACTACACTGGCTTCAAAGAGGAAATCGTCAAGCTATGCAACAAGGTACCTGTGCTGGGTGACCCCACCGAGCGATTCCTGGCCCAGATGAAGGAAGCGATCAAGGCAGGTGTCCACGGTGGCATGTTGTTCGAACAACTTGGGTTGCGGTACATCGGACCCATCGATGGACACAACATCGGCGTGTTGCGCAAATACTTGCGGATGGTAAAAGATTTTAGCGAGCCGGTCCTGCTGCATGTCGTCACGGAAAAAGGGCACGGTTTCAAACCGGCCGCGGAAGACCCGGTCTTCTTTCATACGCCGCCCACCTTCACACGCAAGGACGACGAGGCGATACCGCATTCCAGACAATCAACCCCGCCCTATACGCAGTACGCTCGAGACGCCATCGCCGAGGCAATGCGCACAGACGAACGCGTTACGGTACTCACCGCAGCCATGTGTCAGGGGAACAAGTTGGAACCGGTCCGCGAAGAGTTCCCCAACCGCTTCTTCGACACCGGTATTTGCGAAGCTCACACGGTCGCGTTCGCTGGCGGGCAGGCGAAGGCCGGCCTGCGACCTATCGTCGATATCTACAGCACATTCCTTCAGCGCAGTTACGATCACATCTTCCAGGAAGTGGCGCTGCAGAACTTGCCGGTGATTTTCACCATGGACCGAGCCGGCCTGACAGCGCCGGATGGGGCGACCCATCACGGCATGTATGACATCGGCTACCTGCGTATTTTCCCGAACATGGTGGTGATGGCTCCGGGTGATGCGCACGACCTTGGCAGGATGATTCCTTTTGCTTTGACCCTCGACGGCCCATCCGCGATGCGTTATCCAAAGACGACGGCGGCCGTGATTGAAGGCGAACGTGCTGAAGTTGAGTTGGGTAAAGCTGAAGTCCTGCGCGAAGGGACTGATGGCACGATCGTCGCTTACGGGACGCTGCTCGCCGACTGCCTTGCCGCGGCGGACAATCTGCGCAACGAGGGCCTGAGCGTCGGTGTCGTGAATGCTCGCTTCGCCAAGCCGCTCGATGAAGTCTGTCTGCTCGACCTGTTGGCGAACCGGTCGTTTCTAATCACCGTCGAAGAGGGCGCCTTGCAAGGCGGCTTTGGCAGCGCGCTGCTCGAACTGGCAAACGACGCAGGGATTTCGACCGCCAACGTCCGACGGCTGGGAATCCCAGATATTTACGTAGAGCATGGTGAACGCGGCGAATTGCTCGCCGATCTGGGACTCGATACAGTAGGCATCATGCGTGCATGCCGCGAAGCAACGAATCGCATTGCGAGTATTTCGAGTCCTGAACATCCCATCGGCAGGTAACATCATGAGCGATCCAGCGGCTGGTTTCTCGACGCCGGCCTGGGCTAATCTGCCGGATCGAGCAGTTCGAGCGATGATCCTGGCACAGCACCATCCACTGCTTTCCGACGAGCTCGTTACCAAGGTCAAATCGCTGGTTGATGCTGCTGCCGAGCTGGCTTTCTACGATTTGGAAGGCGACGCCAGCCTGGACGGAGTTTCCGCAGACTTTGCCATCGTCCTTGGCGGCGACGGTTCCATGTTGCGAGCTGGCGCCAAATGAACCAGCATCAAGTTCCGGTGTTGGGCATTAATCTCGGCAAACTGGGTTTCCTCGCCGACATTCAGCCAGAAGAAATCGAGACCGTTCTGCCCGATGTCATTGCGGTGCGCTGCAGGGTCATTGACCACTTGATGTTCCAATGCGAAGTCGTCCGCGATGGCAAGACGCTCGTCAGTCGCCTTGGCCTGAATGAAACTGCGATCCTCGGTGGACCTCCGTTTGCCCTGATGGATGTCGAATTGCTGATTGACGACGAACCTGTAACAACCTATCGCTGCGACGGCCTGATCATTAGCACTCCCGTCGGTTCCACAGCACACAACCTGTCCGCCGGCGGCCCGATTCTGCGAAAGAACCTGGAAGCGTTTGTCATTTCGGCGGTCAGCCCACATGCCTTGACTGTGCGACCCGTCGTGGACACGGCTGATCGTATTTACGAGCTGCGTGCCACCAATTCTCCGGATGCACCTCACGTGGTTGTGGATGGGGTCGAGATACATCAGCTCAGCACGCCACGATCGTGTGCTGATCCAGCGTGCTGCCCCCAAGTTTCAGCTGATCGAGGTTGCGGGACACGGCTATTACCGTACGCTTCGGGAAAAACTGGGGTGGGCCGGACGCATGCAGAGCAACCACATCGATCGACAATCGTAACGAGCCCGACTCCTAAATCGGGATTCCGTTTCTGGGCAATTCCCGCCAAGCTTGCGTGTCGAAAGTTTCGTACGCTCGCGCGGATCGTTTCCCTGCCGAGCTGAACTCGCACCCCGTTTCTGGAAATCCAGCACCATGAAGTTGCCTCTTTCAACCACGTTTGCACCAACCCTGGTCCTGCTGTTCGCGCTGGTCTGCACGACCGGCGCCGCCCAGGATTCACTGACCGAGAAAGCCAGCAACACGGCCGCGGCTCTCGGCAACCATACGTATCGTTTGGCTTACAAATCCAAACCGGGCGACGAGCTGGAATACAAAGTCGAACACATGGTAACCGTCAAGACGAAGGTAGACGGCACAACACAACGCTCGCAGTCCCGAAGCGAGTCCGGCAAGAAATGGGTCTTCGAAGCGGCCGATGATGAATCGCTGACATTCACGCATTCGGTCGCGTACGTCGACATGTGGCAGGAAACCCAGGGGCAAGCACCGGTACGGTATGACAGCCGAACCGACGAAGAGGTCCCACCCGAATACTCGGCAGTCGCCCAGCTGATTGGCGAACCCATCTCGACCGTCACGATGGATGCTCAAGGCACCGAGATCCAACGTGAGGACAAGATCAAGCAACATGACATGGGTACAGGTGGACTCGTCATGCCACTGCCTGTCGAACCCGTCGAGATCGGTGCAGCATGGTCGGTTCCGGCTACGGTCCCGGTTCAATTGGAAGACGGTACATTCAAGCAGATCAAATCGCGAACGTTGTACAAACTTGAAAAAGTCCAGACCGGGATCGCCACGATTTCCATCAAGTCGCAGATCCTGACTCCGTCGATCGATGCACGTATTCACTCGAAGATGGTGCAGAAACTATCCAACGGCTCGGCCAAATTTGATATCGAAAATGGACGCCTGGTATCGAAAACGTTGGAGTGGAACGAGAAAGTCGTAGGATTCAACGGCGCTTCGAGCAACATGGAATATGTGGCTCGCATGACGGAAGAGTATCAATCGGCCCGCGTCGCAAGGTCCAGGTAGAGCAGGCGTACCAACCGCATTGCGATGGCAGATCATTGAGGGCGGCCGGATCGCAGCAACTTGCGCGGCGAACAGCAAGCTGACGGGAGCTCGGCAATTTGACGCAGGCTTTACTGCCGTACTACGATCTATCGGTTGAAACGCACTTCGGAATTGCGCGGGCATTGTGGATAACGTATCGCTGACTCTTGGTATTTCCAATCTGCTCTCAGGACTGCTGATCCTCGGGATGCTGTGGCCGCTGTACCTGGGAAAGGTCGGGCGGAACCACCTCTATGGCATGCGGACGCGGAAGACGCTCTCCAGCGACGAAATCTGGTTTCCCGTAAACAAGTACGCGGCTCGTAAGACATTGCCGTGGGCGGCGATGCTGATGGGACTGGGAGCAGCTTCGTTCCTGATTCCGCTGAAATCCTACCCGTCCCTGGCAATCTTCGTGGGGTTGGCTCCACTCTGTGTGATCATTCCCTGTATCCAGTCAGCCCGTTACTGTGCAAAATTCGAGCCTCGTTCCAGCGGCCCGGACAGCCGAAAGCGGAAACGACGTCGACAGCCAAGTTAAGATTGCAGCGGTCCCATTTCGACATGCCAAGCGGAGCTCTCATTGATGGCCAAACGCGTCTCACACAGCCTGCTTGATCCGTTTCTCATGCCGCTGATTCAGGGCCTGTATCGTCGCCTGAGCATCCCCGCCAATTTTCCACCGGAAGGCATTATCGCGGTGGGCCATACCTGCGCCGTGCTTGGAGCTTTTGGCTTCGCATACGCTACGACGCATTGGTGGGGCGGTTTGTTGGCAGCCATCGGTGTGGCCGGAAATCATGTTGCCGACTGCATGGACGGGACGCACGCCCGTTCAACGAACCAGTGTCGAAACGGTGGCGAATTGCTCGATCACTTCGTCGACCCACTTTCGTTTTCGTATTGGCTTTGTGGTTGGGCTGTGTCGATCGGACACCTGGGGATGGGATTGGCAGGAGTGATCTGTCTGTACGCGACTTCCGTATTGACGAACATCAAAGCAAAAATGATCGGCGAATTCACGCTGGCGACTTTTGGCCCAACAGAATTCAAGTCGCTGCTGGTTTTGTACGGAATCGTGCAGTCAGCTTTGATCCTCACTTTGGGCGATACCTTGCCTGTCTTCCAATTGGCGTTCTACGGTTATTCCCTGCTGCTCTTCGCCGGCATCCTGCAACTGCTGGTAGGCCTTGTGAAAGCTGTGCGCGAAGTCAACGCGGTCGGAGCTGCTCCGGACATGACCGAGTGGGAGACCACGCGTGCGGAGTGATTGGCCGAGCTGGATGGGACAATCGACGTGGCAACGGCTGGTATTGCTGTTGCTGCTGTTTGGCTCCCTTGCGATGGCCTGGCTGTTATGCCCAGATCGTCAGCGGGGGCTGCTGATTCGCACACTGCAATTGGCATGCTGGGCGAATTGTATCGCAGTTCCGATCGGGACTCTGCTGGCCATGTTGATTGTTCGTACCGACCTGCCCTGCCGCAGGTTCTTTGGCAGTGTCCTGTTGATCACGGCGGCTGTGCCGCTTTACTTGCAGGCGGCTGCCTGGAATGCCGGTTTCGGTCAACTGGGCTGGTGGCAGTTGCTGGCGGGCGGGCTGGGTGTGGAACCGTTGCTGTGCGGATTTCGCGGTGCGGCCTTGGTGCATGGCCTTGCTGCTATCCCATGGGTTTCGTTGATTGTTGGCGCCGACTTATGGCTGGCTCCGCGTGACGCGGAGGAATCCGCGTTGCTCGACGGTTCCAAGTTGCAGGTCGCGTTCCGCATCACCTTGCCGCACGTCCTGACGGCAGCGATGGCGGCCGCGCTTTGGATCACCGTTATCGTGGCCGGCGAAATCACGGTCACCGATCTCTATCAGGTGCGCACCTATGCGGAAGAATTGTATGTCGGTTTTGCCATGGATACTCTGGAAGGCAACGCCACCGTGGCACCGGCTGCGTTGGGAGTTCTGCACGGCATGATCTTGTTGGTCGCCTTGACGTTGGGCGTATTTTTCGTCGGTTGGCAAGTCTGGTGGCGGCGTGGCACGACCATCGACCGCCTGCCGCCACGGCAGTTTCTTTTGGACTTATGGCGTTGGCCTGCGTTCCTGTTCGTGTTGTTCGCGTTGTTTCTCATCGTCGGTGTGCCGCTGCTGAATCTGCTGTCCAAGTGTGGAACGACATTCGAACAATCGAGCGAGGGAGGTTTGCGCGGCTGGTCACTCTACAAGGCCGCTTCGCTGCTGACAGCTTCGCCATGGCGTTTTCGCGAAGAGCTCGGTTGGTCGTTGGCGTTGTCGCAGTTGAGCAGCCTGTTGTCACTGGCCTTGGCGGTCCCCCTGGCGTGGTGGTCCCGTTCCCGTGGCTGGCGTGTGACGCTCATTGCCGTCGTTGCGGCTGTCTTCATCGCCATCCCCGGACCGCTGCTGGCCTTGGCCGTCATGAGCATGTTCCAGTCGACGAATTCGGAATGGTTGGCTGCCGCCTATTCGCAATCGGTGGCAGCTCCTACGATCGTGCTGACCGTCCGCACACTACCGATCGTGCTGCTGATCTTGTCCAACAGTTTCTCGCAGATCGACGATTCATCGACCGAAGCTGCCCGGCTGGCCGGCGCCGGCATTTACGGGCAGCTATTATTCATCGTGTTACCCCAGCGACATTCGGTACTGGTCTGTGCGTGGTTGGTCGGAATCATCGTCGCGTTGGGCGATTTGGCTGCCAGCATCCTGGTCGTACCGCCCGGCGTAACGACCGTCGCAATTCGCATCTTCGGGCTCATGCATTACGGCGTCGAAGATCAGTTGGCTGCAATCTGTCTGGCCATGGTTGGCATTATCGCGATACTTGCCGGTCTTGTTGGCTTCCTGTGGCGTCCGTTGGTCACAATGAGGTCTGGCTTCGGCAACGACTCTTGAATTGACATTCGCCATGATCCATCCCGGTCAATGTTTGAGGACGCGTGCGTTCGTACTGGTCCTGGTCTTCACAGCCAGTCCGTTGGCCGATGCTCTGGATATCGTATCGTTCAAAGATGGAGACAAGACGCGTCGTATCGAGGGGCAACTGCTGGTTTCAGGGACCGACGGTGGCGTGATGCTGCAGGGTCGCGACGGCTCGATGTGGGTTGTCTTGGCAGAGAATGTGTTGCAGCGTGAAACAACGGATGAAGAATTCAAGCCGTATTCCAGAGATGAGCTAAAAGCACAATTGCGACGTGACTTACCCGCCGGTTTCGATTTCCTGGACACCAATCACTATCTCGTCGCATTCGACACTTCCCGGGTCTATGCCCAGTGGTGTGCCGGGCTATATGAACGGTTGTATCGTGCTTTTCAGAATTACTGGCGAAAACGGGGAGTCGACTTGAGCGACCCGGAGTTTCCACTCGTGGCCGTCATTTTTGAACGCAAGGAAGACTACGTACGCCAGAATCGCGGTGAGCTGGGCGATGCGGCCAATGCCGTGGTCGGTTTCTATAGCCTGGTGACCAATCGCATCAACACGTATGACCTGACTGGCCTGGAAGCAGTACGTGGGAACGGGCGCCCGCGTACGGCGGCATTGATCAACCAGGTCCTGTCCCAACCTGCGGCCGAACCGAATGTGGCAACGATTGTGCATGAGGCAACGCACCAGTTGGCCTACAACAACGGACTGCAGACCAGATTTGCTGCAAACCCGCTGTGGCTCAGCGAGGGCCTTGCCGTCTATTTCGAGACGCCCGACTTGAACAGCTCGAAGGGCTGGCGGGGCATCGGCAACATCAATTGGCGACGCCTCGCACGTTTCCAGGACTACCTGCGGCGACGCCCTGAGGGAGCTTTGCCTGATTTGTTGGCGAATGATGCCAGGTTTCGAAACTCGCAACAGGCACTCGACGCCTATGCCGAATCGTGGGCCTTCTGCTATTTCCTGCTAAAGAAACATCAAAAGAAATTCGTGGCCTATGTCGACGCGTTATCCAACCAGAAGATGCTGGAAGAGGTAACGCCGTCCGACCGAATTCGTCTCTTTCAAGAACATTTCGGCGACCTTTCGGAATTGGACGCTGAATTCGTTCACTACACCTCGCGTTTGCGCTGATTCAACAGACGTGACTTCTAGGCCGGAATGAATGTGACATTCGGAATCGTCGGAACACTTGTTGCTTTTTCGCCACAACATTTTGGCTGATTCTGTTTGGCCACGACGCAATCGACCAATCGGCGATCTACGTTTTCAATGGACTCCGACTCAAACTTACCGAAATAGATGCGATGGACTACGAAGCCTACAAAGCTGCCGCGATGGCCGGCGATTCCGTGAACTTGGGGAAACAGCCAACTGAAAAATTGAAAAAGTCGACCAGCTCACTGTCGCTAATCGTGGCCATGTTGATCGCTGCCGTTATCGGTTTCAATGCGACGCACATCGACGTCCACTCGATGAACGAAAAAACGGGGCACATCGGAGATCGCCACGCCGTGTGGCGCACCATGCTCGGCTGGGTCGGCATCGACGATTTGGCGAAGTACCGTTCTGATCGGATGAGGCAGCGTGGCCTTGAAAAAGATTTCTCCAACAATAGTTGGGAGGACGACATGAAAATGTTCATCACTGACGCGATGGGACCAAAAGATTGAGTTCCGGTGTGTTTTGACCCCGGTTCAACCAACGCGTAACTTGCTTTGCACTCTCTCAATCGCTTCATCGATGGAACAGTCACGGTCCGTGACTCTTAAGACGGTACCTTCCGATCGCCACACATTGACTTTCTTTTCCGCCGAAATGACGGTGCTGTGACTGCGGCGACCGAAGTGCTCTCCGATTTCCGACAATGCTGCTCGCGTATGCTGGCGCGCACAACCACATCGCCAACTGGCGGGCCTGGGTAATCCTGCGGGATTTCGTGGATGACTTGAGATTCTGGGCATCGACACCAAAAACGTCGCAGATCGCTTTTTCGATGTCTCCAAGATTGACGTTACGGGTTTCGGCCCGAAACAACTCGGCCAACGCATCCAGTGCCAACTCGACAGAAATCGCCTTTCCATGAGCCTGCGTGTACGCCTGCAAGCGATTCAACGCTCCATGCAGCTTGCGAACATCGCAGGTAAGCCGGTCCGCAACCATGTTCACGACCGATTCGGGCAAATCGAGACCGCGCAAAGCGGCGCTTGCTCCACAATGCGAACCCTCGTCTGCCGATCCGGCACATCAACGCTCAACACCAGTCCACCGCAGAAGCGATTGACCATGTCGGAACCCAGCTTGTCCAGGCGTGCCGGTGAACGGTCCGCCGAAAAAGCCAACTGCCGACCTTCACGCTGTAACGCTTCAATCGTGTATTGCAGTTCGCTGATCGTCGCTGACTTACCGAGAAAAAACTGAACGTCTTCGATTATCAACAGATCGACGTCACGAAATCTTCTGCGAAACCGGGGCATTCCGCGTCCGTGCAGGTTCTCCAGAAACGCTGATGTGAATTGCTCAGCTGAAACGTAAAGGCAACGCGGTCGATCCGGCATACGGCGAAACGCATTCCAGAGCCCTTCGAGCAGATGTGTCTTGCCAACACCTGTAGGACCGTAGACAAACAGTGGCGACATGCGTCCCGGATGATTCACGATCGATCGCACCGAGGTGTAAGCGATCTGGTTTGATTCGCCTGCGACAAATGAATCAAGGCTGGCAAATCAACGGCGCTGAAAGCGATTCTTGACGTTCGGTTGTGCTGATTGCTCCGCAGGAGCCACGTCGGGTACACCTGCCGGCATCGAAGTTGTCGGCTCAAGCGAGGGCGACTTGGCGTCGTTCCGCGGCTCGACGCGATACTCCAATCGCACTTCCCGTTTGAGCGCCGCGTTGCACGCCTGTTCGATTTGTGGACCAAACGACGAACGCAGCCAGTCGCAATAGAATCGATTGGGACCATTCAGTTTCACGGCGTCAGCCATCACCGTGAACGTCACGCTGGAGAAGTACAGATCGTATCGATCTGCACCGACACGCTGGGCAATCTCAAGGCAGATAACTGACACGACGTCCGTATCGCGATTGCTCACAGCTTCCTTTCCTGAGCGCAAGGGTAGCGGGAAAACTCCGCTTCACTTTTGTTGGCCACGCTGAAAAACTTATCGCGCAGAAGCGCGTTTCGATCTAAAATCCAAGTCTTTCCGGACATCGTCCGGCCCCAATGGAACTCCCCAGTTCGATTCAGGAATGCCGATTGTAGACAGCACAGGAGTACTGTCAAACCGTTGCACATCGGTCGCGGATGAACTTTCTTTGGTGACGAAGATCGTGGTCGTTATTCCCGGCAGAAACGCGCCGCGAGACCACATAATTTTTTTCCTCCAACCCGTGTCAAGAGGTGGAAAAACTGTTCTCGCACGACAGGCGAAACAAAGTTCACGAAACTTTCAAAATGCCAAACATAGCAAGTTGCGTTGATCGTATTTGTAAAAACCACTGCCTGCGTAGAGTCTGACCGCGGGGTAATTGGCGGCATCGACGCCCAAGCCAACACGACGATAATCGCGTTGCCTTGCAGTATCAAAAGCAACGCGTAACAGTTCGCGTCCTACACCTTTCTGCCGCTCTTCAGCGATGACTCCAAGATATAGTATCTCGACAGCCCGTTCATCGTCATCCAGCCCCAAGATAAGACATCCAATATCGACACCAGCGCGGGTTGCGATGAACCACAGTTGCTGTTCAAAAGAACACTGAAACGTCGCCATGGTGTCATTGGCCGACATCAACTCTCGCAATGCCGGGCAATCCATCGTCTGCTCAAACGTTGCAGCCAGTAAAGACCGCCATCGAGCCTGCTGGGCCCTGTCATGGGTTTCAACGACGCAGGTGGGAACGGGGGCGGATCCCCAATGGGATCGAGGTTCGTGGCAACCATGAACGCAATACGGGCCACCGTTTGAAATCCAGCTTGCCTAAGTTCACCAGACAGAGGTTCATCGATCGATCGCAACGACGTGACCAAGCGAGCATCGTGTTGGCAAAACCACTCAGCGGAGCCACGCAAGAGCCCCGCGGCGCTGCCACGGTCGCCGCCAGCGAATACAGGCCCTGCCAGGCTGCCGACACCGTCGGCTAACCAACGCGTGAGAATAAAGCCGGTCAGTTGGTTCGCCTTGGTTGCCACGATGCAGGTGGGTCCAGTCAGCGTCGAGCTCGCAATTGCCGTTTGAAACCAGGCTTCCAAATTGTGCCTGGCGGCCAGCGTTCGAACGGCAGACAGCTCAGTCGTCCGCAGCTGGCCAATCATGAACTCTTCTTCGGCAGTCATGCGAGCAACTTAACCGATGAGGTTAACGCTCACCACCAAATTCTGCAGAAGTCGAACGGTCGACCACTGTCAGGGCAGGCGATGCATTTGGCGAGGCACCTCGTAACCGAAGGCGTGATCGAAACGCAGTCCGTTGGGTTTCCTTTCAGTCGCTTGCGTTTGCTGACGTCTTCTGAGGCGTCAGAACGTGCGTTCCGTGGGCCTCGGGCTACGGCCCAGCTTGAAAACAGTCAGGCGATCAAAGATCGCCGTTGCGCATTTTTCCAGAGTCTTGCGTCGCCAGCGTCTTTCGCCCGGTGGGCAGTCGCTATTCGTTCGTTGCGGCGGCGGGTAATTCGGTGGGCACGGTCGGCAGCGGTTCCAAAGATGGGAGCGAGCTCGATGACTTCAGAACGTTCGCCAGGTTTTGACTCACTTCGCGTTCACTTCCCGGCCGGGTCAGCTCGAACAACACCTCATAGCGTTGGAACTGCGACTGTCCATTTTGTGACATCGGACGCACTCGCAACATATCAGACACCCCCTGCTCGGTTTCTCGAACCATCGTCGCCCCTCCGAAGGACGGTCGGGGTGTCAGTCCGAGCTGTGCAACCAGTGACTTGATAAAAGTGGCGTCACCGGTTGTTCCCTGAAAGGAGATTGCCTCCAACGTCTGCTGTTCATCAAAGTAGTAAGTCAAGCTGCCGGCCAGATCGTAAATGCTGGTACCGCTGATGAGTGGCACCCGCATGCCGGCGAGGTCATTCTTCCATATTTCGGTTGAGACACGAGACCAGTTCTGCAACACCCAGTCAGGGGTGATGTCGAAACTGATCAGTTGACGCACATCAACGCGCGGCGGTTGAGCGAGGCCCGGTTGCGCATTACCGGTAGCCGGCAGGCCTGGCATCGAAGCCTGCCCCTCGGGCAGTCCCGTGTTGGGCCCGGCCTGCGGATTCACAGGTACCCATGGAGTTGCCATGGGCGTGGCTCCGGTTGCTCCTGCTGGCAGTCTGGACAATTGCGAATTCCCACCGTTTGCCGGACCGTACGGAGTAGCCGTTGGCGTCTCGCCAGGCACGACTCCCGCGACAGGTCCGTACGACACGGGTCTCGAGTGCAATGGATGCTTTGGAATCGGCGACGTCGATGCCATGGGCATTCGACCGTCTACCGGATCGGTCCACATCGAATCCCACCAGCGACCAACGGTGGCTCGATCTGCAGGTCCTTTCGATTCGGACAGGTAATACGGAACGAACAGCGCAGCAATCAGCACCGCGATGAATAACACACCTCGACTAAACATCGAGCAACTCCCTAAATCGACAGGGGTGTTTCCCAGAACAGACCTCTCCCTGCTCGTCATCGACTTGATGGGTGGCACATGGTCACTTCCATCGGCCGGCCTGTTAAACGCATCCCAAACGTGATGTGCTTTTAGCCTTGCATAAACGTTGCTGCACTTCGAACCGGTAACTTCGCCGGTACAATCGGTATATCACTCGCCACCGATCGCCAAGACACTCAGGTACAACTTTCCAGCATGTCACATGAAGCGTCACTCGACGATTATCGCTGGCTGGTTAGCGCCGAGGCGGAACCGTGGTTGGCTATAGCCATGGAAGCCCCTGCGGCAATCCCTACCAGGCTTGTCGCATCGTTTCGGCGGCAACTGACTCACGAGCGAACCTCGCTCGTCTTGCAACAGGCACAATACCGAAAGCGAGCCAGGCCGCGGTTTCGCCAGGCACCGCTGCTGTTCTTCACCGACAAAGGATTGCAGCAGGCAACCGACGACCGCATCGCAAGCTATAAAGCTGCGCAACTACGGGAACTGCAACTTGCCGGTGATGGCGCCGACCTCTGCTGTGGCATTGGCGGCGATTTGATGTCGATGGCCGAACACAATCGAGTCGTTGGCTTTGATCTCGACCCCATCGCAGTGTTGTTGGCCGAAGCAAACTTGCGACAGCGTCGCGGCGTTGGAGGGCAGCGTAACGAATCGCGACGTGGCCGACGTGGCTACTGACCGGTTTGCCTGGTGGCACGCCGATCCCGACCGCCGCGCATCGGGCAATCGGACCTCGCGAGTCGTACACTCACAGCCTGGTGTACCGGTCTTGGACAGACTCCTAGCGAAGAACACTAACGGCTCGTTGAAGTTGGCACCTGCCGCAGAAGTTCCTGCACACTGGGCACCTGCTGCCGAAATGGAATGGATCGGACACAATCGGCAATGCCAACAACTCTGGGCAAGATTTGGCGCGATAGCTCGTCGTCCCGGATGCCGCACAGCGACGACACTGGATGCTGAAGGGGCAGTACTCCATTCCTTTACTGCGGAAAATGACGCCAACCTGCATACCGTCGCGCAGCCGCACCCGTCGCCGACGCAGTGGGCAAATTAATTTTTGAGCCAACCCCCGCCGTGGTTGCTGCTCGACTGACGTCCGCGATGGCTTGCGAATTCCAGCTTCAACTGATCCAACCTGGAATTGCCTACCTCACCGGTAATGAACCCCTCGACCATCCAGCCTTGGAGCCGTTTGTGATTGACGAACTGCTACCGTTTGATCTTAAGCGATTGAAAGCGGCCGTTCGAACGCATGGTGTGGGGACCGTGGAAATCAAGAAACGCGGTGTGGTGGTGGAACCGGCCGAGTTGCAGCGGCAGCTTCGACTCAAAGGAGATCATCCAGCAACGCTGCTGCTCTTCCCACATGCCGGGCAAACCTGGGTCGCTGTTGCTCACCGTCCGTAGCATGCCGCTTGCAGGCCTGATGAGCTGTCATAAGATCGCAGTTACTCGATGCATGCGTCGTCGATTTTTTGGCGCCAAGATTCATGGCGGTTGGTAATCTATGCCGATTAGCTGAAAGGTATGGCCAGCCCAATTGGTTTTTGCTACCGTCCCGAGCAGCCAGTCTGTGACAGCTAGCAAGTCACCACAATAAGAATCGTCGCGTTCATGATGCTCCGTAATCTTCCCTACAAGAACAGCCTGTGGTTCATCACAATCACATTGGTTACCGGCTGTCAGGGTATTGGCAATCCCGGGTTCAGCAACCCATTTGTCGGTCCGCCTCCGGCATACAAGACGAGTTACGGCTTGACGCCTGCACAACGCATCGAGCAATTCACGCAAGTTGCCAGCCAACTGCCCGCGAAAACCGCCGCCGAACAGAAGCAACTCATTCAGGAGATGACCGCCAGCCTCGCCAAGGAGCAGGATCCACTCCTGCGAAGAGGCCTGGTTGGTGCCGTTGGGAGCACTTCAGGACGATTACTCGAACCCGACCTTGTTGGCCGCTGTAAATGACGCCAGCCCGCTGGTACGCATCGCGGCCTGTGAGGCCTGGAGCCACCGGAATGGCGAGACGGCGGTTGGTGCATTGTCAAAATTGCTGATCGATGATGACGACGGCGACGTCCGAATTGCGGCGGCAAGGGCGTTGGGCAAAATCAAATCGCCCCAAGCCGTACAGCTATTGGGCTCGACGCTCGACGACCGAGATCCGGCGGTTCAATTGGTCGTGATGGACTCACTTCGCAACCTCACCGGGCAGGAAATCGGCCGAGATGTGAACGCCTGGTACAAGTACTTGGCGACGCAATCCGGGACAGAGCCATCGAGCTCGGTGATCCAGGCCTCTGCGACATTCCCGCCTTCCACCGCAGCTTCCAGGTAGGGGATCCATCGCCTGCACGGCGCGACTGGGGATTCTGCGGCCTGAAATTGATGTGCAATTCATGGCGATTGCTTCCCGGCAGCTTCTATGGCAATGGTTTTGTCAGCATCGCTACGCGGAAAAACTGCGACGCACCTTGGACAATCGTCACATCTTACAACGATGCCTGGCATCGGCGGATCCTGACTGATGGCAGTTTCAATTGTCTCATTCGAAAGGTCGATACCAAAGTCACTGCGTCCAGCTGTGCTTGTGTCGGCGCAGGAGTCCTGTTCCTCGATCTGAACGACCTTGCCTTGACCCAACCCAGCGATCTATACGGACTCCGAGCTCCGGTCGTGGCTGCGATGATGATCGCCGGTCTCGTCGCCCTAGCTTGGACGACCCACACACTTGACGAAGCCACCGTTCGATCGGATGCGGTTGACTCCAGTGCCCACATCACCGCTGACGGCTCCAACACCACTGGCAGATGGAACTCACCGAGTTCGAAATCGCCGACACGGTGGCACCTGTCATCCTGCGACACACAGCGGGCCGATTCCACATGTCTACCGACAAGAGTGACGCGGCCGCGGCGGCCGCGAAAAGGAACCTGACGCAGCGGACTCAGCACCTCTCGCGCCGCAGGAATCAGGCAGCGAGGATGGCTGGCGACGACGGCGCTCAAGGAAGCGAAGCAACTGATTTCGCCCAAGTCCTTGCCCAAAACACCCTCGGCAGCCAAGATCGTCGACGCTCCCTCGAAGGTCATTCGCCAGGGAAAAACTGCGGCCGAATCGCGTCGAGAGAAACTCGACAAGATTATCGCCGACCACGTTCGCAAAAAAGGCGAGGGCGAGGCCAAAGCAAGTGGCTTTCCGTTCGAGCGACCTGTGCGTGGATTGACGCAAGGAAATGGCTGGTACCTGCCCGCCGAGACGATGACTCCGCGGGAACAGCATCGCAAGCAGTTGTTGCAACAGACGCTCGATTTCTACTACGGGCGTCTGCTCAACACCCGGGATGACAGCCCATGGTCGATGATGCATCACATGGTTGCCTGGAGTGTCGATTCGCGAATCTTGATCGGCGGGCCCAAGGGACGAAATGTCAGCACGATCGGCTGGTTATGTGCCAATGGTCGCTGCGAAGGTGAACGACTGCTATACGTCAAGAACGGCCTGTTGTTGGCTCGGACGGGACCCGGCCTGCAGGGACATCCGGCGCAGTTTCTGGCGATGCTGGCGCAGGCTCGGGTGGGACCCAGCCAGCGTATCGTAGTGGGGGATTACGACATGTCGTTGGTCGATTTGATCCACCAGGAGCAACGCACCTGCCGACCACGAACCGAACTGACGTTCAAACTGATTGGACTCTCCCACTACATGCATACCGATTCGGAATGGGAGGACGACCGTGGAGAAAAATGGGACATCCCCCGCCTGATTCGAGAAGAAATCCGCCAACCGATTAATGGCACCACCTGCGGTGGAACGCATCGCCTGATGGGCATGACCTACGCGGTCCGTCGGCGAATTCAGGACGACCTGCCTGTTGATGGCGAATGGGCTCGAGCTCGGGACTTCGCCGGCAAATACCAGAATCTTGCCTTTCGCATGCAAAACCGAGATGGCAGTTTCAGCAGTGATTTCTGGCGGAGTCCAGGTAGTTGGGGAGACATCCATCGCAAGTTGAAGACCAGCGGCCACGTGCTTGAATGGTTGGTTTTCTCACTTCCGCACGAGCGGCTGAACGATCCGCAAGTGACACGTGCGATTGACTACTTGGTTAATTTGCTGTCACACAATCGACACGTTGACTGGAACAAGGGCCCACTGGGCCACGGAGTTCGAGCCTTGGCGTTGTACAACGAGCGAGTCTACGGCGTGAGGGTTGGTGCTCGTCAAATCGAACTGGCGAAACGGAACGCCAAAAGCAACGCAACGGCTGACCAGGCAATCGCCAAGCCGATCCACACGGCGCTAATCCAGCTCAACCTGGCTCGGAAGATCGGTCAACCGTCTTACGCCTCGCAAGCCTAGCTTGCGAACCGGCGCAAAACGCCTTAAAATGCTTCAGGGCAAGTGTCGGAGGCCGTGGAGCGAACAGGGAATTCCATTCGACGACGCGGCGGTATCTCTCACCCGAATCAGACAACGATTGGATGTCGCGATCTTCCGTATCTGCGGTCTTGCGACACTGGCCTGACTGCCGAATTGCTTGAGTGCCAAACGGCCGGCGAATTCGGCGTTGGCTCATTTCAATCAGTAGCGATGGAATCGGTGTGAACACGTATGGCACCAAAGGGTAGACTGCCTGAGCAATTCGCAACAATGTTTGGTTTGGCAGTGCGCTTGGCCAAGCATGCGGAGGCTGAAGCGTTGCTTGTCTGGGTGACCAAGCCTGGCACCGACTGGGAATCGCTGACCTCCATTGCTGGTGATTTCCAGGTGCTCATTGCGGCCGATGAAGACGACCATGTCGAAGGCGCCGGTGACCACGGGCTCGATGTGGTCACAGTGAACAACGTCGAAATGCCTGTCTTCGAGAAGCTTCGGCAAGCATTGTTGCAGAGCATCGCCGATGAGATCCTCGCTCCCGGAGCTGGCGTAATCGCCTTGTATAGTGGTTTCGAGCCCGATACTGTCGATTCGGTCAGCTACATCCGGCTGGATGAACACCTTGGCCGACTAACGGCTCGCGACTTGCGTAACCTGCGGACGCGGGTCCCCTTCGACACGCTGAAGCTCGTCCTCGATCTTGCTGTTGAAATCGGTCGCGAGGGTCGCGAAGGGAAGAACGTTGGAACGTTGTTTATCGTGGGCGATTCCCGCAACGTTTCCAGTTTCTGCAACCCGGCGGGATTCGATCCCGTGAAAGGCTACGGCCGGCCCGAACGCAGCCTGCGCGATACGAAAGTGCGCGAAGGGATCAAGGAAGTCGCACAGCTCGACGGTGCCTTCATTGTCTCGTCTGATGCGACGGTCATATCGTCCTGTCAGCTGGTTTCAGCGACCGCTTCTGAAGTGACGCTTTCTCACGGCTTGGGAGCGCGTCATCTGGCAGCTGCGGGAATCTCCAAGGTAACTGCTGCCGTCGCTTTTTCCGTGAGCGAAAGCAACGGCACCGTGCGCATTTTTCAGGACGGCAAAGTCGTGTTGCGAGTCGAACCTTTCCGTCGCGCGATGAAGTGGAAAGCCGAAGACAGCTCGACCACCTAGTGTAAGTCGAATCGCGTTGTACGCATGGCGCTGGACACAACCTGACGTTCGGCCCGCAGCCGTCTACGAAGATCGAGTTTCGAGATTCTCGGCAAGCAGTGATTCCACCAACTGCCGGGGAGCACCGATGTCGATGATGTGCAACTCGCCCACACAGGCCGCGGCGGCGCTGGCGAGCAGTCCCGGCTTGGCCGCCACGAATGTGCATGTGTGATCGGCCTTAAACGTGGGATTGCTGGCTTCACCCGTGTCACAGTCGAGGCCGCTGGGGATGTCGATCGCCAGACGCCGCGCTGTCGATTCGTTCGCAAGTCGGATCAGTCGGTCATACGGAGCCTTGGGGGCACCGCCTGCGCCGGTGCCAAGAATGGCGTCGACGATCCAGCCCGCTTCCTCAAAACGCGAGCCCAGATGCACGCCAAGATCAGTGTCAGCATCGAGTTCCACGAACTCGAATCCGCATGACTTGGCGATCCGAAAATTAACACCAGCGTCGCCTGCCAGCTGCGCAGGATCAGAACAGGTGACCAGCGTCACGTGGTG
This sequence comes from uncultured Planctomycetales bacterium, assembly GCA_963821085.1. Classification (GTDB taxonomy): domain Bacteria; phylum Planctomycetota; class Planctomycetia; order Pirellulales; family Pirellulaceae; genus CAWGCE01. Next base: position 153,174 of record CAWGCE010000007.1, read on the forward strand.
CTGCAGCAAATCCAGATGGCGGGCAATCACCAATCCATCACCCGCGTTGTTCCCCTTGCCCAAACAGATCACGACCGGTCCATCGATATCCAGGGACGTCATGACTTCGACGACACCGCGGCCGGCATTCTCCATCAAGACAATTCCTGGAACTCCGTAGTGCTCTGTTGCCAACCGGTCTAACCGGCGGACCTGCTCACGCGTCAGGGAATTCATGCTTGCTCCGAACACACGAAGATATTCGCACACTAGTACCGTATGACTCGGCGGACCAGCCAGGCCGACCACGCCAGGCAAATGACATTGCCCAACCACACGGCGTATTGCGGCAAGGCTCCCGACTTGGCTTGATCGGTGCCGTAAGCCATCAACGGGTAGTAGACCAACAGAATGGGCAGGAAGCAAACAAAGAAAGTGGCCACGAAATCCGCTTTCCGTTTTCGGATGGCCAGCGGTGCGCCGACCAGAACAAAGAAGAAACAACTGAACCCATTCGCCCAGCGGCGCCATGGTTCGGTGCGCAATCGATTGCGGCGGTAGCGGGAAAAGTCCAGTTCCTTGTCGTGCTGCTGCCACGAGTCATTCGACAGACCGGCAAAATCGGCGGAGAGCAACTGGAATGCCGCCTCGGTTGCCATTCGCTGTTCGAGATCGACACTTCGATTCGTCTGCCGATCGGTCTCGACACTCAATTCGTGTAACGCATAGTCGGAAGGACTGCGGTGGCCGCCGACTGTACGTTCCGTTTCCAGGGGAATTGTGTATTCAAACTCTCCCGAGTAGGCTCCTTCGAATCCATTCGAGCCTTCACCCATTGCGTCGGTGAGGAAAATACTCAGCGTATTATCATCGTTGCGACGGAGTTCAGCTTCGCGTGCGGACACTGTGGTCACCTCATCCGAATCCTCCGCTCGCAGCGTCAGCGTGGGCAGGATCAGCTTGCGACCCTGCACCGATTTCACGGTCAACGAGAACCCGTCCTTGCGGTAGTTCCGCTTTGTTTGCAGCATGCCATAGGCAATCTGCTCGATCGATTCGGAAATAACTCGCGTAATATTGGGACGTCCCCAGGAAACCGCGACGTCATTAATCCACACGGCCGAGACGCTGATCAGGAATCCCATCGCAAACACCGGACCCAGCAGACTCCACGGCGAACCGCCCAGCGACTTGATCGCCACAACTTCATTCTCTCCGGCCATCCGCCCAAATACGGTGCAAGCAGAAAGCAGCGCCGACGCCGGAATCGAAAAACGCATCGACTCAGGCAGGATGAACGGTACCAATCGCAAGATGGGCCCGGCACTTAGCCCTTCGCGGACGGCCGTCCGACCGACCCCCACCAGCAGCATAAACAGCGTCAGCCCCACGAAGGCCAAAATGAAGACCTTCACAAACTCGAAAATAACATAACGAGTGATCGTGCGCATGGGAGAGTAGTTACCGGTAGACGATTGGCAGCTGAAGCCGGCAATCGTAGCAAGAGCGGCCGAAACAAAGAAATAGCAGCGTCAAATCAGGACTGAGCAGCCTGTTTCGCTCGCTGTCGGCACGCTTCGGCCAATTGCCCACTCACGGCCACGAGGTGATCAAACGCTGTTTCGGTATCTTCTGCCTCATACTCGGCCTTGGCACGGCTCAGACCGGTGTCCAGCTCATTCCAATCGACCTGCCATTCCTTGGACTTCGCCGTATTCCGAGCCTCGCCCAGGAAGGCAAGTAGATGTCGCGCGAATTCCGCCGCCGACTGCGCCGGTGTGTCGGTATAGGGTGCCTTTCCCAGCATCCGTCCGGACGACAGCGAAATGCCGCCTTCACGAAACAGCCCCAGCACCTGAGAGAGAATGGCAAGCCCTGGAACCATTGCGGCAGCAATAGCGATCCAGGCGTACATCGTCTCACCGACCGCAAAGAGTGTCCCCGAAACCAGCAACAGCACACCCAAAGCAACCCACAATCCAAGGTGAACCGGTTTCTGAGGTTCGTTGGATTCGCCGACCACGAGCGGGGCGGACCGTGAAGCGCGCGAAGTAAGCTCGCTGGAAACAATGCGTGCCACAATCGTGGTAATATTATCGTGGCCGCCGCGAATTAAGGCCATATTCTTCAGCAACTCGGACGCCACCGCAGGGGTAAGATAGGTCAGCGCAGGCGCCAGTTCCTCATCGAGGACCAGTCCGGTCAGGCCATCACTGCAGAGCAGGAAGGTATCACCCTGCTCGACGGGAAACGGCCCCTCCAGATCGATCTTGATATTCAATTCCGGGCCCAGCGACCGCGTGATGACATTCCGGGGAATGTTCTTGTTGGCCTCACCGCCGATCCCCGCTTCACGCATCTCCCAAACCAGGCTGTGGTCAAAAGTAATCTGTCGCAAGTGCCCGTCTCGACAGAGATAGACGCGGCTATCGCCTACATGAGCTGCTACGGCACCCTGCGGCAGCAACAGCAGGCTGCTGCAAGTCGTCCCCATCCGATGAAACGACAGGTTGGCCATACCTCGGCGATTGATTTCGTTATTGGCCTCGTCGAGCGCTGCCCTCATTGCTTCCGGCGGGGAGAGCTCTCGATGCTTGCGGTAAAGATGCGACACATGATCGACGGCCAGCTTGCTGGCAAGTTCACCAGCTGCGTGTGCGCCCATGCCATCCGCCACGATCAACAGATGGCCGCGTTCGCGCCAGTCGTCCATGTCATGAGCCAGCAACACACCATGAGAATCCTGATTGTTGCTGCGTTTCAGACCGATGTCGGTGCTCAGCGACACAATCCAGAAAAGGCTGCCATTCAAACGACTCTTTTGGCATGGGTAGCGACCGGATGGAAAGCGAACGAGGTGCTCCGCAACGACGCGTTCGAAGACACTCGCAGCTACTGATTCATGGGATTGGACTGGCCCGGCGATAGCGATTTTCGTACGCTCGTCCAGCTTTTCTACGTTCTTCGACTCTTCGCAGGGGCCGTCCATGGCCCTTCCTGTCATGTGCCAATTCGTCCGTCCCCGAAATCTCATTGTAGGCTTAATCCTGCTGCCATGCCTACTCTCGAATGGCTGTGTTCGTCGACGCATGACAATCCGCAGCAGCCCACCGGGAGCGACGGTCTATATCGATGATCAATTGATCGGAAAGACGCCGGTTTCGACCTCATTTACCTACTACGGTAGCCGTAAATTCCGGCTCGTTCTGGGCGGCTACGAAACACTAACCACACTGCAACGCATTCAAGCTCCCTGGTATCAGATTACGCCGATCGATTTCGTGACGGAAAATCTGATCGGTCGAGAATTCCGAGATGAGCGGATCCTCGACTTTGCATTACAGCCGCAGCGGATCGTGCCGAATACCGAATTATTGTCGCGGGCCAATGGCCTGCGGTGTTCGACAACGCAGGGATACCTGATTCCGAGCCCCAGCGGGGTCTCGCTAACTCAACCCGGCTTTGGTTCTCCTGGCTTGCAGGCACAACCACTGCCACAGCAGCCGTTCCTGCCACCTCCTCAAATCGAACCGCAAATCATCACCATGCCACCGGTCAACGCAATTCCGCCTGCGGGGATGTAGGATCGAAACCGTTCCGGGCTGAAGCTGTCTGACGAAGACTGACCCGATTCCTTATTGCCAGTAGGATTCTGCTCCCGGGCACGTTATCGTAGGACACGATGAATGTGACCGAATTTGCAGAGCAGGTGGTCTTCGGTACCACACTCGCCGACAAGTTGGCCGACCCGGGACCACTGACCAGTTTCTCCGACAACGCATCGTCGCTCACCGTCACATCGCTGGCAACGCCTGGACGGCCCCGCGGGTTGCGAATGCAATATGCCACCGGGGCAGCCCCGCCGAGCGACACGAAGCTGGAAAATGAAAAGGCTCGTGGCCAGCTGCTCCATTTCCTGGCAAATCACGAGTTGCTCGCCACCGAGTTGATGGCTTTGGTTCTGCTCAAGTTTCCCGACGCTCCGCCCGCTTTTCGCCAGGGTGTTCTGGTCACGCTGCGCGAAGAGCAGGAACATACACGGTTGTACCTGCAGCGAATGAAAGAGTGCGGTGTGGAGTTTGGCAGCTATCCGGTCAGCGGCCATTTCTGGCGTGTCGTCGAGCCGATGGAGTCGCCGATGGACTTCGTGTCGCGGCTCAGCTTGACCTTTGAACAGGCGAACTTGGACTACAGCCGTCATTTTGCCAACGTCTTTCAACAGGTAGGGGACGTGCAGACGGCGGCGATCCTGGAACGGATTTATCAAGATGAAATCGGTCACGTGCGGCATGGGCTGCATTGGTTTCGGCAATGGAAAGAACCGGACCAAAGCGATTGGGACGCCTATCGTTCCCGGCTCACGTTCCCCATGTCGCCAGAGCGCGCACGAGGGCCAAAAGGATTCTTTAACCGCGAAGGGCGGGTGGCGGCAGGCCTGTCGGACGAGTTTATCGACACGGTGGAGGTGTTCCGCCAATCGCGAGGACGCCCGCCAACCGTCCGTTGGTTCGATCCCGCCGTGGAAGCGGAACTTGCACAGGAACTTCGGCCACGTGAGCAACGCCTGATGCATCAGCTGTGCGTCGATCTTGAAGGTGTAATGATCTCACTGTCGAAGCAGGACGATGTGATGCTCACTCTGCGAATTCCGTCGCAGCCTTTCCGTAAACAGTTGCTTGACGCTGGCTTCGACTTGCCCGAATTCATCCGCTTGGCCGATCGCCAGGATCTTGGCGAACGCAAACTCAGCGACCTGCAGCCCTGGGCGTGGTCCCCGCGGAACCACCGACTTGCCCTCCCGCTTACGCCTGCCGTTCGCGAACCACCGCCGGCGTGGCGTGAAGAGCACCTCGATCTGTTCCGCAAATCGTGGGGCGCAAATCGGCTGCGCGATTGGCTCAAGGACGAACCACATCCGTTATTTATCACTGCCGATTGTGTGGGTGTTCGAGTCAAATGCACTGAGGAAGTGCAATCAGCCATGGACCACTTTGCAAAATCGAGTCACAAATCAGTCTTGTTCAAGCAGGATCTGGCGACCTCCGGTCGTGGCCAGCGTCGATTGGTAACCGGGCGTCAACTAAGTGAAAGGGACAAAACATGGTTGGAATCGGCCTTCATCTCCGGCCGTGTCGGCGTAGTCGAACCGGAACTGGACCGGGTACTCGACCTGTCCTTCCTGTGGCATTTTGCCAGAGGAGCTGAGTCGCCGGCGTTCCTGGGATGGACTCGCCCTCTGGTAACGCCAGGCCGGCACTACGCAGGTACTCGCATCGGACGACCGATTTCCGGTTGGGATAAATCGTTAACCAGGTTTCTACTCGCAGATCGAGGCAAGCTGATCCATGACGTGAAAGATTGGTTGTCGACGCGAATTGCCACGGAACTCACACGACGCAATTTCCGGGGATCCTTTGGCGTGGATGCTCTGATTTGCAAACAGTCGGCGGTTGCTGGATCGAATCACGGCGACTTCAGGATCAAGCCACTGGTCGAGTTAAATCCCCGCACGACCATGGGGCATATTGCGTTAAGAATCGAGCAACGATTGGCTCCCGGCGTACAGGGGGAATTGCGGGTACTTTCCCGAGGCGAATGGGAAACAATCCACAATCAACTTGCTGATGTCCCGCTGTTGAAATTGCGTGACGGGCGTTGGAAATCCGGCGTCGTCTGGCTAGGCGAGGTTCATGAACAGACGAGGCTCGTGCCCGTCGTTTTGATTGGCGATCAAATGATTGAATTGGGGGCGGGTGGGGCCAGGGAGTGCCGCAGCATGGCTCGGGCTGACAAGGATGCGATCGACAGCAACGCCGATATTACTGCTTCGAACCGGATTGGCGGCGATCAAGCGCTCCTTTGACTCCCAGTCGACCCGGATCACGGGCGATTTTGTCGGTGAAGACGCGGGCGTCGTCCACGATCGGCCGCAAACGTCGGCTAAGGTAGTCGATATTTCGCACCGTCATGTTGATCTGATCGTAAAGCTCTCGATTATGAATCAATTGCCCGATTGTACCGTCACGGTTATTCAGCGCCCGCGAGAATGTCGTCAATTGGGCCAGCGTCTGGTTCATCTGGTTCACGGTACCTTCGATCGACGTCACGAGTACTTCACCCCGACGCCCAAGCGGTTCGGTTAGTCCTTCCAGATTCTTCAGATTCCGCTCGGCTCGTTCGGAAACGTTTTGGAACGACTCCACAGTCGTCTTCACCGTAGCGACCGTATCTTTCACGTCGACGACGATCCCGTCAGCATTCCTGACGACATCCTCGACAGCTCCTTCGACCGTATTCATCACCGTTTTCATGGCCGACATGACATCGCGGGCATCGCCCAGCAGGATCGGCACCTGTTCCAGCGCCTGCTCTACCAGCAGTTTGACATCTTCGTCGCGGATGAATTCGTCGATCGCAGCAATCGCCGTGTCAAACCGGTTCATTGCCTGCTCGGCCTTACCCATGATCCGCTGGAATTGATCCTGGTTGTTGATGATGACCGCATTGAGGCTCTCGGCCATACTTCCAACGCGCTGCCCTGCCCCTTCGATTGACACCAGCGCCATCCTCACATCCTCCTCGAGGTTGGACAGCATTTCGAGCGCCGTCGTCGCGGATGCCATCACACTGAGCGGATCCTGAGCGACGATCCCATCGAGGTATTCTCCATCGCCATATTGCTCCACAGTCGCCACGCGAAGGTTGCTCGGTACAAACTCCAGGACCGCATCGCCCAGGATATTGCCCGTACTGATTCGACACACTTCGTTATTTCGCAGTTTGTATTGGCCACTGATTTTGGCCGTGACGACCACGTTGCCATCGTCGAGCAGATCGACTTTGGTAACGCGACCAATGGTGATCCCGCTTTTCTTGACGGGCGTATCGATCATCACCGCGGGAGCCTGCGGAAAGCGCACGAAGATCGTGTAATTCCCTTCGACGAAGCCTGGCAGCTCGCCGAACAGCATGATCAGAATGCTGGCAATGATGCACGTGGCCACCACCAGCACGCCGACTCGGAATTGAGTTACACGATCGTCCATAATTGCGTGTTGATTCGGCGAATACCGACAACCAACTTCTACAGTTCCTTGTTACCTATTTGCCCCGCATCTCCATCAGCCTTTCACGAGCTTCACCGCGTGCAAACTGTTCCACGCGACGATCTGAACACTGCTGCAATTCGTCTGGAGTTCCGTCAAAAATAATTTGCGGTTCATCTCCCAGGCGCGCCAGCGGATAAAACATCACGATCCGATCCGCCACTTTCGTCGCTGATTTCATATCGTGCGTAATGATGATGCTCGAGACCTCAGGACGCTTGCTGGTACGGATCATCAATTCGTTAATGACATCGCTCATGATCGGATCGAGCCCAGTGGTCGGCTCGTCATAAAGGATGATCTCGGGATCGAGCGCCAGTGCCCGAGCCAGCCCGACGCGTTTTCGCATGCCACCGGAAAGTTCGGCAGGCTTCTTGTTGACGACCGAATCGGGCAGGCCGACTTCGGCCAGTCGATCCATCACGATGGTGTGCACTTGCTCGTCCGAGAAATCGGTGTGCTGGCGGAGCGGGAAAGCGACGTTTTGTCCGATCGTCAAACTGTCAAACAACGCGGCCTGTTGAAACACGAAACCAAATCGAATCCGCTGTTGCGTCAGCTGGTAATCGTTCAGCACCGCCATTTCGCGGCCGTCAAAAAAAACACGGCCCCGGGTCGGTTTGATCAGCCCAATGATCGTCTTGAGCATTACCGTCTTCCCACAACCACTTTCACCAATGATCGCCAGAGTCTGGCCCCTGGGAACCTGCAACACGATGTCCCGCAGGACTGCATGATTTCCAAACGCAATATCCACATGGTCGACTTCCACAAGGAAGCGACTGTGCTGTTGTTGGTCAGTCGGTTCGGCAGTACTCATCGCAAACATTGGTTAGAAGATCAACTCCATGATCATGTTCAATATCAAGTCGAACGCGAGAATCAGCACGAAGGAGTAGACGAACGAAGAGATGGTCGCTTGACCTACTCCTTCGGCACCCGCCCCACAGTGAAAACCACGATGGCAACTCACCAGCGCAATCGCGCCGCCAAAAAAGAAGCTCTTGATGATCCCGTTCATCAAGTCGGACGTGCTGACAACGAGACTCGAATTATACCAGTAGTGATGCTTGTCGATCCCAAACACCGTTACGCTGTAAAAATAGCCGCCCACGATCCCCATGAAGTCACCCATGATTGTCAGCGTGGGGATCATCAGCAGGCAAGCCAGGAACCTCGGCAACACGAGGTACTGAACCGGATTCGAACCCATGCTGGCCAGTGCATCAATTTGTTCCGTTACTCGCATCGTTCCCAATTCGGCGGCCATGCTGCTGCCCACGCGGCCCGCCAGCATCGTCGCTGCCAATACTGGCCCCAGTTCACGCACGAGTGAAAAATTGATGACTGCACCCAACTGCGTTTCCAGGTTCAAACTCTTGAACTGCGAGTAACTCTGTTGTGCCAACACCATGCCGATAAACGTTCCAGTCAACGCGACAACAGGGAGACTCAACACGCCCACCTGATAAAGTTGCGGCATCAACGTCTCGCGACTTGGCCAGCGAACGAATAACCAACCAATCGTTTGAAGGCTGAACAATGCCATCTGACCGACCGCCGTAATCGCATCAATCAAGACGGCGCCCCAATCGGCAATCCAATCGTAAAATGAATCGGACAAACCAGTGGGGAGCGAATCGCCAGTAGTGGATGGGCCGGAGGACATATCAAGCTGTCTCGAAACTGGTGTTTGGGGATGCTAGCGCAAACTCCGCCTGGGGGACGGTACCCCGCGTCTAACTTCGTCGAGTTGACCTCGACGCTTGAGGAAAGATTGCCGAAAGCGTAAACAGGGGCAAATGCGATGTTTAGGTGGTGCTATCGCCCGGTATTTAAAACCGGACTAGCCGATCGCCGTGATTTCTCGTCTATTGTTTCGCTTGTCGAAGAACTTTCGGCCGTCCCAGAACCCGCGTTTTGCGCACGCAATGGACTCGTGCGATCGGTTCACCGATGGACGTATTCGCCGTTCACGGCCCATTTCAGGAGGGAATCCGCCATGAACCAGATTGCAGCATCACTACTGATACTATCAGCAACGATCTGTGGCGCCGCGGCCACGTTTCGTCCCGTAAATTCTGCCAGCGGCTTTGGCAGCATCTTGAGCCTCGTCGCCTTGGGTCTTGGACTATGGGGCGGTATGGCGTTGCTGACCTCGTTGACTCGAGAGCGCGAATATCTTTATGAAGACGGTGTGCAGCGTCCACCTCTTGGAGTTACAGCCATGAATGGCTTGCGCAGCATGGCTACGCCGATATCTCGACCCGCGGTTCGCCCAGCCGAGTACGTATCGCCGCCGACCGGCCGAGAGTACCGACTGTCACCCGAGCTGAACGCCCAAGTGACGTTAGCGGCCGAAATGAAGGGTCAGGGGCGAAATGATATTGTCGAAGAAACCCTACGCCGTCATCTGCCGCGCTACAGCGGGACGCGACAGGCGAGTTAAGTCGGCTTGGCCGCACTGGCTGCCGCTGTACGCTTGTGCTGACCACCGTCTGGCGCGACGCCGATTCGTTGTTCAATCCATTCGGCAGCAACGAAGCGCCGTAGCACGGTACGCACAGCACGATGCAACGCAGTTCGTTGCTTGCCGTCTAGCGAGTCGATCTGTGCATCCGAGACGCCATCCCACGTGAATTCAAACGGCCAATTACAGAGCCTTCCCGTTTGATTCAGTCGGTCCATCAGTCGCAGCGACCAGACCGCACCATACGCGTCACGGAAATCATTCCATAGCCGGGAATATCCGGTCTCTTGTCGCAAGTTGCGCCGTACCGTAACAAGCAGGGTTGCAATCAACAGGCAGGCAAACGCCAGCGCGATCGCCACTTCGCCTGGTGGATTCCGAAGCAAGGGAAGATGCCTAGCAAGCAGGATCGTTTGTGCCAGCGCGTATGCGATCGCCGCAACCCAGTGTCGCGTCGCTACGTAGTTTGTGAATCCAACAAGAATCAACAACCACAAGAACCATCCGCGTGCGTCGTGCACCTCCAATGCGGCGCTTCGGCGGACAAAGTAGCCTTCGGCAGCAGGCAAGATCAAAATCAGCCACAACGACAGCACGATGGCGTGCCATGCCTGATGCTGTGGGCGTTTCGCACCAAGGACCGAAACCTGGGGACAGAACAAGGCGGTCGCCGCGACGAACCGCAGCGCGGTCATCCATCCCAACTCGGGTATCAACGTCGTGCGAATTGTTGACTCGACCGCCAGGTTGGTGGTCATCGCGACGATCAGCCAGAACAACGGCCCTTGCAGTGTCAGGCCGGCGGTCGAACGCCATCGTGTAAGCAGTAAAACAATGGCCGATGCCAGCGACAGAATCGTTACGCAATCCAGGATCTCGATGGTTCCAGCTCCCGAATGGGTTCAACTCACCAAATTCCGGGCGTGAAATCCAGCAAGTATGTGTGCGCCCGCCACGCGAATCCGTTTGCGTGGGCGACGACCGGGCTATTCTCGCCAGCCCCCGATGTGTGGCAACGATTGTAACGACTTTGACGACGCGCCGTGCTCACCACATCCGCCCCAAGAAGTCGGCGCTCCGTCAGTTTAAACACACTCCGCATATCCGGCATAACAAGCGGCTTCTTTACCTTCGATAGAACAGGTCGCGGTATGACCCGTAATTCCGCGCTGCCCGTCATCAGCCGAACGCACACCCGGTGATTGTCGGTGAAACCAGTGCGACCGGGAGCCGGAAGATTCCGAATTTTCTTACACGGGGTAGCAGTCGTCGCGGATCGTTCCATCTGCACAACGACGCAACGGGCTACAGCTCCGTCAAAGAAATCAATACGCACGACGCGTTTCAATATATCGAGAACAAGTTCAGCGTTACAGGGAGACGTAACTATGAAAGCAGCAAGAAGCCTAGTCTTTGTTGCTCTGTGCATGATGGGCTCGCAGGCCGACGCATCATGCTATGGATGTGGAGGGCCCGGTTATAGCGCCCTCGTTTCTGATTGCGGGTTTGCGAGTTCACTTTGGGACGGCTATTGCAGCGGCGGTGCGGCACCTGCCAACAGTTGTTGTGGGCCGTCAGCTGGATTCGGCTGGTATGGCGCGAACGCGGGTGCCGGCTGCGGCGTGGGGTGCGGCGGCTGCGGGGGTGGCAAGGAATGGCTGAGCAAGATGAAATGCCAACTCGGCGGCCTGAAAGCCTCACTTAACAATTCGCGAAATGCCTGCGGATCTGCTTGCGATTCTTGTTGCAGCCCCGGAAGACCGTCGTGCAGTTCGGGTTGCGGCTGTGCGCCCGCGTGCAATGAACCGTCGCCGAGCTGTGGCAGTTGCAGTGGTTACGGCTACGGCGAGAAGCCGTGTGGTTTACGAGCAAGCATGCGCTCAAAGTATTGCCGATTGATGGGCGGCGACTGCGGTCGCAGCAATCGACGTTACGGTTCGATTGGCGGTTTTGAACGCCTTTGTGAGCATGTCCGCAACTACGGCTGCTTTCGATCATGGATCGGCGGCGGACCGATGGACGGCTGCGGACTCGTTTCCTATGGCTCGTACCCTGCAGCCGGGCTGGACTATTCGTACCTCAACTACGTCACCCAGGCTGTGCCGGTAAACGGTTCGGCATCATCCACGACGAATTGCGGATGCAATGCCGCACCCATGGGAAACACTCTTCCCGTGGAGTCGGCTGGTGAAGGTTCCACGACGATGATGCTCGATGACACAACGCAATCGTTGTATGACGGAACCAACTCGATCGCTCCTGCCGTCAACGAAGGCGAGCGTGATTCCGAACTGATTCCACGAGGCCAGGAATCGGACGAGTAGAATTCGGAGCTACACAAAGCACAAGCGGCGCTCGAACACCGAGCGCCGCTTTCTTGGTTTCCATTGGGCAGGGGCCGAGTTCAACCGCCCAACTCCTTCAATAGCTGTTCCGCCTTCTCACGATTCGGGAAGATGCGTTCGCCCGATTGCAGTGAGGACTTCAGTAGCTGAACCGCAGCTTCCTTCTTCTCATTGTCGTTGAGAATTTCAGCTGCAAAGTAGGCGGAATCAGGGCTAACGCCTCCCGCAGTCAACGCCGCTTGAACCTGTTGAGCCGCCTCCGCCCTGCGCCCCAATCGGTGCAGGACAATCGCGGACGTCAGCATCGCTTCACGGCCAGCTGCCCGATTGCGATCACCACTCACGTTGAGCAACAGTTGCGCGTACTGCAAGGCCTGTTGCAGCTTTTCATCCGATTCCTGTTCTGCCAGGCAAATGGCCAGTTGGTTCAGAACTACGGGACTACTGGGAGATTCCTGCAGGGCCTTCTGGAATGCGCTGACCGCCTCATCAAACTTGCCCTCCTGTCGCTTGAGAAACCCGTCGAGCAACAGTACCTGGATCGCGTCCGGGTCCACGGCTCGTGCTTTCGCGGCACAAGCCTTGACCAGATCGAGGCGCCCGGTGTCGATCGCCCACTGTGCTGCCGCGAGCTGCGTTGCAAGCCCTTCAGGATCACGTTCAATCGCCAAATTGACAAGCTTTTGCGCGTTGTCACCCTTGCCTGCCTGTTGGTAGAGTCGAGCCATATTGATTTCGGGTCGAGCAATCTTGGCGGGGTCCTGCTTGTGGACTTTCTGGAACGTCTTGTACGCGTCGTTCACCAGGTCCTTGTCGGACTCAGCATCTCCCTGATTAAACATCGCTCGCGCCAAACGAATCTGTGCGTTTACGTTTTCTTCATCGACTGCCAGTAATCGTTGCAGGGCTTTGCGAACCTGATCCCACTGACCCCGCATCTCCGCAACTGCTGCAACTCCCGAGAACGCTCGCATGCTGAGCAATTTTTTGCGCGTGTCATTCGCATCAAAAGCCGCCAGCAGATTGTTGGCTCGCTCGAACAACAACGAAGCGTCCGTCACACGCCGTTGTCTCAAGGCACTCTCGCCAAAGACAACAAATGCTTCGGGATCCTGAGAATCGTCGCGGGCGGCGACTTCAAACGCAGCCCGAGCCGCCGGCAGGTTGTTCACCCGCGCATGCCATGTCCCCAGAACAACGCCAACCGGAGGCAGGCCCGGGTTCTTTTCGCGGGCTTCTTTCAGCGTTTCCGATGCACCCACGAAATCCCGCTTGCTGAACTGCTCGGCGGCAGTGCGAATTTCAGGGTTATTTCTCTCGAAGGTCTTCACGGCCGAATCAGGGCCGGTCGTTTCTTCGAGTAGCTGGTCGAGTCCTGTGTCGGATTCCACGACTTGCGCAGAAGTGAAATTGGAATTCATCGCCACGGATAAGGCAATGATCGCAAACAACAGCGGGCGAAGAAACTTCTTGTTCATAGAGAGACCCTGGTTTGAATTCTTTCGCTCAACCGAGCTTCGCTGCCCGCCAAGCCAAATGTGTGCTCATTGTTAACACGCATTGTAACGCCTGAAGCACCGTTGGTAACGGGTTACGTGGACGATCTACCTTGTCGGTTCCGTAACCTGGATAAGCGCGCACACCAATCCACGGCGGAACATCACCTGGCTTGGTTACGAAAAAAATCCCAAATTGTTTCGTTCGCCGACAGGTTTTGAGTCACAGGGCCTAAAAACGAGTAACGAGAGGGAACTCCGGGCCACGTATGGCCGCCGCCGTGAATCTGGTACAGCATCACTTCGGCATCACCGCCGAAATAACGATGACGAGTAATGGCCGTTTCAGCGTCCAGCCCGATATCGAGATCGGTTTGCTCAAATCGGCAACAGCCGTTGAATTCGGCCCAGAATTTCATCGCTTCCTCAACCGCGACGAATGAAGTCTGCGTCATGCTCTTCCGGCCCATCCCACCCTCGTAGTTGACGAAGTCATCAGCCGTGCCATGGAAATGCACGATCGGCATCGGCAAACGGGGTTGCAGTTCAAAATTCACCAACGAGACGGCGACCGGAGCGATCGCCGCGAGCCGATCGGCCAGGTCGCACGCGAGCCGAAAACAAAGCAAACCGCCATTGGACATTCCCGTCGCATAGACGCGGTGTTCGTCCGCTTCGAGGTGGTCCAGCAACCGATCCAGCATCGCCTCAGTGAAGCCGATATCGTCGATTTGATTTCGCGCTGACCAGACATTGACGGCACCAGCGTTCCAGGACAGGGCGTTGGGAGCCCGCCCGGTTCCGTTGGGATAGACAACGGCAAATCCCATAACATCGGCAGTCGCATTCATGGCGCAGAAATCGACCATGTCACGAGCCGAAGAACCGGCACCGTGGAAAGCGAATACCAACGAGCGACCAGCCTGATGTGATTCTGGCAGGTAAAGGAGAAACTCACGATCGCGTTCGCCGACGCGGACCGTGTGTGCTGTCAGACCTGTTGCAAATTCGTCTGGCATGGCACTCAACGCAGCAGTTGTCTCAATTGCTCGAATTCAGATTTCAGCGATTGGATGCGTTGATCCATTTCGTTCACCGCTTGCCCCCCCCGAGCTGCAACAACTTTGCGAACTGCAAGTTCTGCTTTGTGAATATCGGCTTCCATCATCTGAACTTCTCTCAACCAGATGAACATGCCGGTCAGCGCGTACACGAATACGACCCCCATGATCGTACCGATGACAAACGTGGGACTCAGCGTGCCCACCACCGCTCCCAGCGTTGAGCTGATCAACCCTCGTTCCGATTCGCCACTGATCGATGCCAAAATAGGATAAACGCGACTCCACACCGCCAGCACCAGGGTCACGATCGCGGGAATGTGACAGGCCATGCGTGAGACAACCCGTGGCTTGCGATCGTTCGATTGCAAGTTGCGCTGAAAATCACTGGCAAGCTCATCGCTCAAACGGGCCTTGTCGATCACCTGATCAACCGGTTCAATCGCCGCCTCATTCAAGGCCTCTTCGATCGTTGAACCGACGACTTCCGACTCCAGGCGGGCTCTCAAATTACTGATCGCTTCGAGGAAACCCCGATAGTGCTGGAAGATTCGGCCGCCCATCGCCGACAATTCCGCGGAAGGCGCCTGGAACTTTCCCCTCCGCAACTCGAATAACAGCGTAAACAACAGCGAGAATGGCAGTCCCCAATGCGCTCCGGCACGACGAAGTCGCTGTCGGCTCAATCCGCGACGATCGCGTTCCGACAACACCTCGACGGGTATCCCCCGCAACGTGTCATCAATCTGCATGCGCCAGCTTGCGATCATCGCCGAAGTCTCGTCGAGAATCGACTCGTTATCCTGCCCCAATGCCCGGTCGGCCAAGCTGTCGGCAAGTTTCACCTGCAAGGAGTCGATGTTCCGTTCCTTGGCTGCACGGCGGCGTTTGTCTTGCTGAAAACTTTCGAGCAGTGACTCGACACGACGAAAAGTCGTGGCATAGGAGCAGTCAGGATCGTCGCGGCCAGCAATTCGATCCTCCATGACCTGCTTTGCAGCCAGGGGAAATGCCTGGTCTGCGGCGATCGTCAGTGCAGCGTTGTCCGCCATCTTCTGCCGCACGTCCACCAGCAATTCGGCGACGACCGTGTCGGTCTGTTCGTCGTAGCGATTCTTCAGGCGATCAATCTTATTGAACAGGATGAACAGGTTGGCCTCATCCAAATGGATCGAGGACAACAGTTCGTAAAGCCGCCGATCGGCATACTTCACGTCATCGACGACGATCAGCATGACGTCGAGAAACTCGACGTATCGTTTAATGATGTCGTGATGTGCCCGCTCGGCCGAGTCAAAATCTGGAAAATCGAAGATGATCGCTTTCGACAATTCACCTTTGCTATGCAGCACTTGTGGTTGAGAGACATCGTCCAGCGGCACATCCAGCGGCAGTTCAGTATCCCGATGCCGATAGACGACGATGCGATCAGTGGTGGGCCGCCGATCACTGCTGCGGGAGATCTCTTCACCTGCCAGGGCGTTGATGAAGGTCGACTTCCCCACTCCGGTCCCGCCAATCAGACCAATCAGCAATGCGTCGTCCAGTTTTTCCTGCTGTTCACAGATATCATTCCATTGGCCGAGAAACTCCAGGCGATCCTGGTCGGGCAGCAACAGGCTGTTGTCTGTCTGCAGGTAGGTACCCAGTGACTGCCATTGATCCTCGTGAGCTGCTGCCTCTGAACGGTTCATCACATGGCCGCTCCATCTCGAAAGTATCGAACCAATGCCGGCTGTTCGCCCCTTCGATCCACGATATCGGTCAGCATCCGTTCCAAGGCATCGAGCCCTTTGCTGACGAAATCCAGGTGTCCCACGAAGCGGCTCTTCTCCAATTCAATAATCTCCGACATGGATTCTTCGTGGGCCTGGTGAGCCGCCTTCTCGAATTCCTTAACTTTTTCATTGCCAATCGCTGTGCTGACCGCCTTGGCAACAAATGGGCTGAGCACCCCGTCCAGCCCCAGTTCCAGTGGAGAAAGCCCGCCGGTACTGACCTGCGCCGTGATGATCACCGAGTTGAACAGCACCTGAGAAAGGATGAACTTGGCTTTGTTTTCATTGGTAATTTCCGATGCGGTCTCGCGGGCATGCACCTCGACCCATTCCTGAAATCTACCCTGATGGATCGCGAATTCTCTCTCGATTTCTTCATGATCCAGACGCAATTCGCGAAAGGTCTCACGATTCAGCAGGTTCCCCAGTCCTGGCTGACCGATGAAATCGAGTCGTGATTCATCGGCGAAACGGATCAATTCCGATTCGAGCAAGTTCATGGTCTCAGTGGCCACCGAATCCAGCCCTTCGTCGGCCTGACTAGTTGGCTGATCGGAACTACCCCACCAGCCCGTCACCAACGACTTCAGCCCCTGGATGGGCATGGACAACAATTTGCGGGGATAACGCAGCACGTCGATCTGCTCGAGCCTCGCGGTGATCCGTTGGAACACCTCTTCTCGAACTTCCGGCTCCAACCCGGTCGCCAGACGATCTTCCAACCGCTGCCGCGATTGCTGCACCCGTTCATCAAGCCGCACTTTCAGCTCGGCAATCTGTACTCCCCTCGACTTGACGTCAGCCAACAGCGATTCGGCTGCATCAAACAGACCGATCGATTCGCGTTCAAACATCTCGACACTGAGATCGGTAGTTCGCCGGGGAATCATCGTTTCGGCAATTTCTGTCAGCTTTCGAATTGCTTCATGGTCCTGTCCGATCAGTTCGTCATCCGCCAGGCTCAATTCCGGTACCATGACATGTGGCAATTCACTCGCTTCCGCAGTGGTCACATCAAACGTCTGTACAAACCGCTGTCGAAATGTCTCGGCCACGGTTGGCGAACTGGTCTTATTGAGGATGACACGAAATACTTTGCCGGCGATGCGGATCTTCGTGAGGTACTCCCACGTGCTCAGCATCGGCGTACTTCAATGAATCGGTGACGAAGAGAAATCCGTCTGATTCCATAAAAACGCGTTCCGCTTCACGCTGATTTTCAATTTCTACACTGTCAAAATCAGGAGTATCAATCAAAACGGTGTCGCGCCACCGATCGTCGTGATGCAATTCAACGTCCCCGGCCAAAGATGCCGTCAGCGGCCGCCAGGCATCATGCATGTAGTACAGGGAACGTCGCGTGTAGGGCCGCCGATATCCTGACTCACTGAGATTCCGGCCAATCATCGAACTGAACAATTTGCTCTTCCCTGCCCCAGTCGGGCCGAAGAAAGCGAGTCTCAAGGGCGCTTTCGGCCCCATCCCGCAAACGCCGACGCAAATTGACCAGGCGCAATCGAAGTTCAAACAAACCATTTGGATTGGGCATCGCAGCCGGGACGGCGAAATCATCCAAATCCCGATTCCAGATTTGCAATCGCTGCAGCAACTCGTTGAGAGCAGAGTCAATCATGGAGTATGGACGATTTTTCAATGCGGCTTCGCGGAAACTGCCCAATGGGTGGCGTGCGGGCGCACAGCGTGTACGGCGTAATCAGCAGTCGCAAATGGGCAAAGCGCCGCGAGAGGTATGATCCGTGCGCCCCAATCGTATAGAAGGCCACGTCGTAGCTCAATCGCACTGAACTGGCAGTCGATTTATGGCGCCATTCGGCGGCCAGAGGGTCATGGCGATGATTCTGGCGACCTCGACCCGGGTTTCCGATCTTTCTCGCGCGAGTGGTCACCAGCCGATCGAAGACCGGCGCCGCAAATACAGGTCGCGTTCTTTCCGTGGGCACCCGTTGTATCTAGAATCGGGACTCACCCTTTTTGGCCCCAGGAACGGACTATTGCTCGTCGGCCCCGTCTTCTATCGCGAACTGGCGACCGTTCCCCGGCGACCGCGGATTCTATATTCTTCGCGCGGTCTATGCGGCGTCATTGGTATTGCTGATGTCAACTGCCTGGGCGGTGTTAACCGGAGCGGAAGTTATCCGAACGGTCGGTGACATGGCCCGCTTCGGTGGAATCTTGCTGCAAATCCTGGCCCCTTTGCAAATGGCATTGGTCATCTTCTTTGCGGCGATCACAACCGCCAGTGCCGTGTCTCAGGAGAAGGATCGCCGCACACTCTTGTTGTTGCTGATGACTCGACTGTCCAATTCAGAACTGGTGATCGGCAAGCTGATGGCCAGCTTGCTGACGGTCCTCGTATTGCTGTTGTCAGCAGTACCGGTGTTCATGGCGGCGGTGCTGTTCGGCGGAGTCTCGATGACGCAGGTCGGTCGTATCTTCGCCGTCACGGGTATAACCGCACTGGCTTCCGGCAGCTTGGGAGCCATCCTTGGATTCTGGCGGGACAAGACTTTTCAGGCGTTGGCGTTGACGGCACTGATCCTCTTTTTTTGGCTTGGGACGTGGGAAGCGGTCGCGGCCGGTGTGCTTGGGCCAAGTTGGCTGGGGGTGTCATGTGAGACATGGGGTATGGCTTTCAGTCCGCTCCAGGCAGTTCGCGCTGCCGCACGCCCGTTTCTGGCCGATGACGTCGCGTTGGGCTGGTTGCATAACGGGGTCAACCTGTACCTGCTGGTGATGTCCAGCGTCACGGCGCTGTTGTGTACCGTTGCCATTTGGCGCGTCCGCGCATGGAAT
This sequence comes from uncultured Planctomycetales bacterium, assembly GCA_963821085.1. Taxonomy (GTDB): domain Bacteria; phylum Planctomycetota; class Planctomycetia; order Pirellulales; family Pirellulaceae; genus CAWGCE01. Next base: position 172,223 of record CAWGCE010000007.1, read on the forward strand.
CCTTCGAGACAACTTCGCAGCTTGGCGCCAAACGATGCCCAGGTCCATTCAATCTGGGGCGTGGCACACGAGATGGGATCGGGGACGAGCGACAAAGCCGAATTGGCCGAGGCGGCTCGCGCGGGGCACGTGGATGCCAAACTGCGGCAAGCGACGGCCAAAGTAAGCCGTCAGATGTGGGACAATCCCATCCTCTGGCGAGAGGTTCGAACGTGGGCCTACGGTCGCAAAATTATCGTCATTCGAGTCGTCTACGCCATCATGTCGATACTCGCTGCAATGGCGATTTATCGTGGAGTCCAATCGGGTTCGTTTTTAATTCGAGGCGACGAAATGGCGGCCACAATTCCTGCCGCAGCGCGGGCACTAGCACCGCTCTATCTGCTCAGCCTCGTCATCGTCAACGCCTTGGCCGTCACCTCGGTCACGACAGAACGCGATGGTAAATCGCTGGACCTGCTGCTCGCGTCCGACCTGTCGCCCCAGGAATTCGTCTTCGGAAAACTGGGCGGTGTGGTGTCGGTTTGCGCGCTGATGGTCCTCGTGCCACTCGGGTTGACGGTTTACCTCTGGTGGTGCGGCGGTCTTTCGACGGAGAATTTGCTCTACGTGCTGGGTGGTCTGGTGACGATGAACCTGTTTGTTTCAATCCTGGGGTTGCACTGTGGCATGCGTTACGCCAATTCGAGGACCGCAATCGGTATCAGCCTGGGAACGGTGTTCTTTCTGTTTCTTGGAGTCGTCGCCTGTATCCTGATGATGATTTCGTTCAGTGGTTCGTTTCAGGTTCAATTGGCTCCGTTCCTGGCATTCATCGTGGGTGGAGGAATCGGGCTTTATGTTGCTTTGGGAGCGGGCAATCCCTCCAAAGCGATTGGAGCGGCGGCTATATGTGTGCCGTTCGCGACTTTCTATTGCATCACCAGCTTCCTGTTGGGCAATAACCTTTCTGTTTTTCTTGTGACCTTGGTCGCCTACGGTTTTGCCACGGCAGCAATGATGATTCCCGCCTTGTTCGAATTCGACTTCGCGATGGGGCGAACTTCAATGGCTGACGAATAGCATCGGCGTCTGGCTTACCAGTCGCTAAACTCGGTTGGATGGAAAAGTCGCCGTTGTTGGCTGGATACCACGTTCAAGCAGCGGTCAGACGAAACACGCCAAGGGGCCCACAGAAACAGATGATTCCCACGCTCGTCACGATGGCGATTCTCATTTGTTGTTCGGCTTTCTTCTCTGCCAGCGAAGCCGCTCTGTTCTACCTTCGCTGGCCCGATCGACGCCTGCTGGCGGCCGGTACTCCTGCCCAACGAATTGCCGAACGACTGCTCCACGACCCAGACCGCCTACTTTCGGCTGTTCTCTTTTGGAACTTAATGATCAACATCCTGTATTTCACCCTGGCTTCCATGGTGGGATTGCGGCTGGAGCAAGACCCTCAGGTTTCGCAAACCAAAGTGGCGACGTTTGCCATCGGAGCCCTGTTGATGATTATTTTTTTCAGCGAAATGCTGCCGAAGAGCGTCGCCGTCCTGCGAGCTCGAAGCCTCGCCGGATTCTTCGGGATCCCGTTGGCGGCCGCGGTGCGAATCGTTGATCCGATCATGCCAGGATTGCTGGTCGTCACGGAACTTTCCCGCAGGGTCATCATGCCCTCGCTGGAACGCGAAGCTTCCCTGGAAATCACGGATGTGGAACGCGCCATCACCATGTCGACGGAAGATGCACAGTTGGTCGAAATGGAAAAGACCGTATTGCAAAATGTCATTTCGCTGTCAGAACTCGATGTCCGTGAGTGGATGCGGCCCAGGAAACAGATTCGCGGCTTTCATCCCCCCATTTCGACAGCCGACCTTTCTCGACGCGAACTGCCGAGCGGTTACCTTTTTGTTGCGGATCCCAAAGCCGAGGATGTGATCGCGGCGTTGCCTTTGGATCAATTGAATTCGCTGCCACCAGGATCGGTGGAACGATATGCAAAGCGGGTTGCATGTGTCCCCTGGTGCGGAAACGTGGCCGATGCATTGCAGGCGATGCGTCAGGAGAACTCGCATGCCGCGGTCGTGGTGAACGAACTGGGTGAAACGATCGGCATCATTACCGAACAGGACGTATTGGCCGCAGTACTCGGCGAGGCGCCGGAACGTGGGGAGCGCCTGTTGCATCGCGACGCGATCGTCGAATTGCACGACGGGCGATGGCAAGTCGAAGGCATGACCAACTTGAGCCGGCTCGAACGTTTTTTTGAATTCGAATTGCCACCCAGTCGAAATGTTACGCTCGGAGGCGTTGTGCAGGAACAACTGGAACGCCTACCCTTGCCCGGTGACGTGTTCCGCTGGGGACCGTTCGAGGTAACAGTCTTGCAAGCGGGTGAGCACCGGGACTTGCAACTGATCCTGGGATTGATCGAAGAAGAACCGCCGGCGAGTGGGAATTCCTCATGAATTTGATACATGTTCCCATCATCGGCGTGATGCTCATCGTGGGCTTATTGCTCAGCGCTTTCTTCAGCGGTAGCGAAACCGGTTTCTATCGAGTCGCCCGACTGCGGCTTGCGCTGGATGGACGGAGCGGCGACCCGATCGCCAGACTCCTGCTTTGGCTCGCCAATCGGCCACCGTTATTCGTCGCCACCGCATTGATCGGCAACAACCTGGCCAATTGCCTGACCTCGCTGGCCGTCCTGTTGGCCACCAGGGCATTGATTAGCGGTCATGTCGTGGCCGAACTGGTTGCTCCTGTTCTGGCGGCTCCTTTTGTCTTCGTCTATGGCGAGTTATTGCCCAAGAAACTGTTCTTCCGTGCACCGAACCGATTACTCGCCAGGGCGCCCCGTTATTCCTGGCGTGCTTCATACTGTTTTGGCCGTTCGCCGTGCTGCTTTCGTGGTTAGGTCGATTGCTGCAATTCGTCCTGGGCGAAGCGCCCGTTGAAATCCGCTTGCGACTGGCTCGCAGCGAAATCAACGAATTGCTCGACGAAGGCAAGGCGGTCGGCCTGCTCCGACCTGCTCAACGACAGCTGGCACAAGCCGTTTCAAATGCTGCCGATCAACCGGTGCTGCAACTCGGCGTGCCGCTGGCAAAGATCCCTACGGTGTGCGCCACGGATGAGGTCGCACAGGTCCTGCAAGTGGCGCGGCGGGAAGAGTGTACCGAGTTGCTTGTTTCCGACCATACATCGGGCGTGGTGCAGGGATATGTGTCCGTTGGCCGACTATTCACAGCCGATGCCCACTGGTCTGACAAGTTGCGGCCCTTGACCCAACTGCGTCAGACCGATTCGCTCCTGGCGGCACTGGTCCAGCTGCAAAGCAGCGGAGAGACACTCGCTGAGGTCGTCGATTCGCGCGGACGACCAACGGCTTTTGTTTCGCTGGCGAGATTAATGCAATCGTTGACTGGCAACTGATCGCGGCGCAAAGTCGCGCGCAAAAAAACCGCCCAACCTTCCGGTTGCCGGTTTTTTTTGGTCTCGGGAAAAGGGACTACTTGCTGTATCCCAGATCGGTAATCACGTCGAGCATCTCTTCAAACGTGATGAAGCGACGGCGATGACGGACTTTGTAGTCGTCAATTGAATTCGCAAGTTCGCGGGCCGCAGGCGAGAGGCTATCGTGACTGTTGGTAAACTGCCTGCGTTCAACCCCTGGAGGAGTCGCCGACGCTTCGTTGCGACGATCGACAAACCCGTTGGCCGGAACGGTATTGGTGAATTGGTCAAGATTTGACATGTGATGCTCCCGTTGGGTATCGCGCTTCAAAACACTGTAGCGCTACACCTGCGCCGATGAAACGTAGGTCGCAGGGCGACGTCGGTCAAAGCGATTTCGGGATAATCCCATCTCGAGATACGATTGATTCAAACAACCGATTCGACCTCCCTGAAACGAATCGCCCTTTTGGCGGCTGATTATTGCCCCTTTCCCTGCGGGCTGTCACGATCGACCCGACGATCACATACCAAAGTCGTTCGTATCACTTGTATTGGTTCTGCGTGCCGTTGGCCGGCAGTGGCTCAATATACACCGTCCGACGGACAGTTGGCGTCTTGCTATCGAAGAAGGTGGGAAGTTGCGTAATATTTTCGTCCCCGGGTTGCCGTGAGTCGGCCAATTTGATGTTCGAACGAGCGTCTTCCAACTGCCCCGCCTCGACTTGCGATTTGGCCAGCTTGGCTAACAACTCGGTATCGTCGCCCATGACTGCCCGCGCCGCCAGGAAGCATTCGATCGCGTCCTCATGGCGATCCATGGATTGCAGCGCAAGCCCCTGCCAGTAGCCTAGACGCTCGGGATGTTCGTCCTCTGGCACGCTGTCTTCCAAACGTTGCAGTGTTGACAGCGCACGTCGCGGCCTGCCCTGATCCTGATAAATCCTGGCGATCTGGACCAGCACTTCCGCCGAGTGTTCACCGCTGGCAAGAGCGCGGTGGTAGGCCTGCAACGATTCGGTATCACGACCAGTCACTTGATATACTTCCGCCTGTAACTTCCATGCCTGAGGTGAGTCTGCGCAACTATTCAGCGCTCGTTGAGCACACTCGAGAGCACCTGCGTGTTCCTGTTCGGCAAGCAGCATCTGGCCCAGTTCCACAACCCACGAGGCATCGCCGCCGGCGGATCGAATCGCCAAATCCATTTTCTCGATTGCCTCCTCCCTCCGCCCTTGTTTCCACAGCACTTTCGCCAAGTGGTATCGCGACTCGGTGTCGTCCGGGCATGTGTCCACCGCCTCGACAAATCGGTCGTAAGCCTCCGAGAGGCTATTGCGGTGCATGGCATCCAGCCCCAATCGACTCAATTCTCGCGCAGCCACCACATCACGGTCGAACGGTCCCCGTTTCCTTAGACCACAACAGCAACCAGTCATGCAGACCAACCACGCCACGATGACCCAACGACAGCAGTCGGCGCGGATGTAATTTCGCCGTACTCGCATATTGGACCTGCCGTAGAATGGGAATATTCACCCGGAACTCTGTGTTCAGAACGGTAGCAAAACCGGCCAGGCAGCTCAAGCAATCCGCTTGCCGGAACCGGCATGGTCAGGTGCCCATGAGCCGCAGCGGTCGCGACGCCCTGCCCTGGTCACTGACGCTCATTGCGGAGGTAGAGCGTCCGGTCCGAGGCCGCTATCATTGATAGTCCGTTCCAATCCAGGTCCAGATCTTCGATATCGATATGCCCGCCACTTACGACCGAGCCGGACTGAAGTTTCAGTACCCTGAGAACTGGGAAATCACTGATGATACCAACGACATTCCTCGCACGATCTCATTGCAATCTCCCACCGGTGCCTTCTGGTCGGTCGATATTCACCCTTTCAGTGTGGATGCAGACGATTTGCTCGAGCAGACCATCGCCGCGATGAAGGCGGAATACGAGGACTTGGAAGTTGATCCCGTCGAGGAGCAGACGGCCGGCGAACCAACTTCAGGCTATGACTTGACCTTCTATTGTCTTGACTTTCTCGTCGCTTCCCAATTGCGATGCTTCAAGCACGGACATGCCTTGTACGCCTTGACCTACCAGGCGGAAGATCGCGATTTCGACAAGCTGCACGATGTTTTTCGGGCGATTACCACCAGCATGCTGAGCGCAGAACCGGTCACGGACGACGAGGCGTGAACTCGGTAAAGTGTCAAATCCCAAGAGTCCCGTGCTGAGCTGCACGCGTTGTTTTGCGACGATTTCAGCTGAATCGCGACCATCATTGGGAAACGAGAAAATCTCATTCAGCAGGATTTTTTGTTAGTAGGCGCGATGTGATTCCCGGCCAATCTTTATACCGGACCGGCTCCCGATGCTGTGAGTCATCGAATCGGAGGTTTATACTGTTCGTCGACCGTTGGTACATCGACGGTGTCCATTGAATACCAGACAAAGCAAGAAGGAGTTCTTTCTTATGGCAACCGCGGAAATCATGGATTGTGTCCAGCAAGTTGGCGAAACTGCCGGCGAAGTTTGGCACTGTCTTTCGCAAAACGGGCCGATGTCGAACGCCAAACTGGCGAAGGAAATCGAAGCACCACGCGACGTCGTGATGCAGGCGGTTGGCTGGCTGGTGGCGAAGGAAAAGTGGTCATCGTCGAAGGCAATCGCGGCCGAACGATCGAACTCGTCTGACAGTTCTCTTGTGCTGAAGCCTGAAGAGCCCGCCTGCAGATCGGACCGTCTTGACTCAAGCGGCGACTAGCGGGCGGCTTGAATCGACGGGCGACGCCAAGCACACGCAATCTAGCGCGTGATCACATCATTCGCACCTGCGGCCACGAAATTCTCGATTTCCAGCCGAGCCTTGGCTGCCTGCTGAGATTCAGGGTGCTTTTCGATAATGAACCGCCAATAGCGTGCGGCCCTCTCCAGCAGCTGGTCACGTTCGATGTTCGAGTCCACATTCGCAGCCAGGCTGATACTGCATTCGGCAGCCAGCTGGCCCGCTTGGGCCTGCAGCGAACGAACCTCGGGCGAAACAACGACATCTTCGAAGCCGTGCATCAGCACCAGGCACTCGCGCACAGCTCGGCCACAGTTTCCGCGAACCCGAAACATCTTCGCCGTCTCGTAACGGGCCTTTGCCGCCACCTCGCGCGATCCGACCGTCGCCGCGATTTGGAGATGATGCTCGGCAGCCATCCATTTCTCTTCCCGCACCCGACAGACGCCAAGCTGCAATTCCGCCTCGCCCCGATACTCGGATTCCCCGTGCTCGCGGACGACGCGATTTAACCAATCGACGGCATCGGTGTAATTTCCGATCTCGACATTCGACATGCCACCGTGCAACAGCGCAGCAACCTGCATCTCGGGCTTTGTTTGTGGATGGTCAATGACCTGTCTGTATTTCTCACTGGCTTTCGCCCAATCGCCACGTCGAAATTGAATCTCCGCCAACATGAACAGCGCTTCATGCGCAAAATCGCCCGCAGGAAAACGTGACTGTTGCGTCGCAAACGCAGCGCACGCCTGGCCCAGCTCATGCTCGCGATAACAGGCCCACCCCAGGCGATAAAATGCCTCGTTCATGAAGGGTTCGCCGACACCGTCTTTGATCGCTGCGCGAAAATCTTCGATCGCCGCCTTGTTGTTTTCCGCATCGTAGTTCAACTGCCCCAAATGAAAACTCGCCGACGCCGCCAATTTGCTGGTCGGATGTTCGCATCTGAGTCGCTCAAACGCGGCAATCGCATCTTCCGATGCTCCCAGTTTGTGCGACAGCACGCCCAGTTGGAACAATGCTTCGTCTCGGCGATCGAAGTTCGGGTAGTTCTCCGTCACTGTGCGAAAAGCAGATAGTGCATCCTTAGTCCGTTGTTCATGAATGAAGCTAATGCCGAGAGCAAAGACAGCGGTCGCTTCCAATTTTGGCGTCGCCGGACGAGTATCGAGGAAACGCCAGAGATCGGCAATCGCTTCATCGTGAAGATCGAGCAACTGACAACAACGAGCTCGATCCAACAACGCTTGCTTGCCCAATGCGTGCTGGGAATATTCTTTCACCAGTCGATCCAGGTGTTGCACGGCGGAACTGGTTTTCCCCTGGCGAATGTTCAGCCACGCCAGTTGATGCAATCCGCTGGCCTTGGCGTCCTCATCAACTTCACTGTCAATAACGCCGTGAAGATATCCCTCGGCCGTTTCGTCATTGCCGTCGGACAGCGCAATTCCGGCAAGGTCGAGTTTCAGCGCCGGTGAATCGCGTCGATCCGGCTCTTGCTTCAACAATGATTCCGCGGTCCGACCCGCCTCACGAATTTTCCCTGTTCGGCGATAACAGCGGACAAGCGTTTCTTTTGCGTCCGCGGCGTTCGGCGTGTCGGGGACCAGGTGCACCACACGTTCCAACGGTTCAATCGCTTCGTCGAAACGTTCCAACTTTGCCAACGAGAAGCCGCGGATCAGCAGCACTTCGACGGCGGAGGACTCGGTCTGGAACAAGTCGGCATAGTCTTTCACAACGAGGAGGGCAGCTTCGTATTCCTCGGCCAACACATGCGACCAGGCAGCACTGGTCATCCAGTCGGCAGCCAATTCATGGTCCGCATACTGGTCCAACAGCTCGCGATAGACGATCGACGTTTGTGATGCTTCACCCAAATTCATATAGGCGGTTGCCATGGCGACTTTGGCCGAGATGATGATTTCGTTTTCCGATCGGTCGTCTACTGCTTTCGACGCTGCGCGAATCACGTAGCGATATTGCTCGTCCGTGCCCGCCGAGTCCAGCATGCCCTGCAGCGAACGCACGGCCAGAACAGGCAGCTGAGCTTCGGCAAATGCCTCGGCAAATGCGACGAACGACTCATTGTGCTGACCAGCGATCGCGGCAAGTGCATCCGCCTTGTCAACCAGCAGGTTGTGACGAACGACTCCCTCCGGTTCCTGCAGCAAGCCATCCTTCGCGGCGGCCAGCGCAGCGTCGTGCTGGCCCAGTTCCAGGTAACAACGTACGAGCCAGTGGAACGCCTTGTCGGACCCCGGTAGTTTCTGATCGACGATCTGAGTCAGGCAGCGGCGGGCGTCTTCGTACATCCCAGCCCAGACGAAATGATGGCCTGCGGCAAGCCAGGACTCGTTGACGTACGTCGAATCGGGAAATTTCTTTGGCAAGCTCGCGTACAGCTTCGCGGCCCGTGCATTCTCGTCAAGCTTTGCGAAACAGGCCGCCCGTCGCACGAGTGCCAGATCGGCTTGAGGATGGCCCTTCGCGTCGACCACGCTGGCATAGAGTTGCTCAGCGCGCCCAAATTCTCCATTCGCAAACGATCGTTCGGCAATTTCAAAGTAGATGGAACCCGTGCGTCGGTCACGTGGATACTCTTCCAAGAGCTGTCCGAAATGCTCATTGGCCAATTCGGCATGTCCCAACTCGCGTTCCACCATGGCCAGAGCAAATAGCGCATCGGGCCGTCGGTTTGACTTGGGCCAATTCTCAACGACCTGCCGATACATCGGCAATGCCTGTGGAAAATTCTGCTGTTGATAGAGTAGTTCTGCGTGCAGGAAATAGGTTTCGTCGACTCGTTCCGATTGCGGATACTGCTCTCGAAACAGCGTGAACACCGATCCGGCGCGATCGAGGAGTTTATTGCGAGCTTCCGAATCTTCGACTTCATCCGCCAGTTTGTATACACACCAGCCAAAGCTCAGCAACGACTCCTGTCGAATATCGCCCGCATCAGATGAGCGAACAACTTTCGCAAAGATGCTGGCCGCCTCGCGCCATTCTCCCTGCTCCAACCAACAAGCGCCGATGTAATGTTGAGCGTAAGCAGCGAGCGGGTCTTTCGGATACTGCTCGAGAAATTGCTGGAATTTGGCGGTGGCTCGATCGAACCGATCACGATTGAATTCGGCAGAGGCCTCGGCAAACAACGTATTCGCCGTTGGACTGGCGGCGTAGATTGAAACCGCGGCAGGATCCGACGCTGCCGGCGACTCGCTGCTGCACACGATCGAAGGAAGAAACAACAGTCCCGTGATGACCAGGCAAATCCGGTACGCTACCGCGCATGGAATTCCCGGGTTATCTACGCCGCTTACCGCTCTGCGTAGCATGACTGCCCCACTTGTTGATGAGTCTTAAGACGAGCAATACGCCGAATCGAGCGCACCTCGCTTCTTTTGTCGACTGACAAGAAAGCCTGGCTTGAACAACAAAATGACAGCAACGCTGGCAACAAGCGGACTCGCGATGCGGCCAGACCGCACGCTACATGATTCGCAAGATCAAATAACCCAGGTAAGAGGCGATAAGAATCCACCCCATCGTTTTGGTCACGCGTTCCAGCTTGAAGATAAGGCCCAACACGACCAGTGAAATCACCGACACCGCCAGGTAGTCCATCCGGACGGCGAAAGTCGAAGCGAGTGGACCGCCGTAACCCAACAGCGTCGCGTTCAGGACCAGTGTGATGTTGGAAATATTGCTGCCCAGCAAGTTACCGGCCGCAATCCCATGTTCCCCGCGTCTCGCCGCCACCACGCTGGCAGTGATGTCGGGAATGGAAGTTCCGAAGGCCACGATCGTCAGCGCGATCACGTCCGCTCCCACCGCCAATTGCCTGGCTGCGACGACGGCCGTGCTAACCATCAGCTCCCCGCCGACGTACAATCCGGCAACTCCCAGCAGAAAGTAGAGTACGCCCCAACCCAATGAAAGTCCCACAAACGTGACATCCTCGTCGTCGACTTCGTCTGCTTCGCGCCCTTTCAGCGTCCAGAAGTAGCAGGCGAGGCAGATCGAGAGTGGCACGATGGACAGCCACGGTAGTGCTCCATCGGCACGAACGTGCAGCAGCCCAAACACCATGGCGGCGGTGACGAACAACATGATGCCGTCGGACAAGAAGTCCTGACGCCGAAGTGGAGCGGAAGCCAGCAGCGCAAGCGCCAAAGCCGACGCAAAGGTTTGCCAGATTGCTGCCAGAGACGTTCGCCAGGGCAAAGTCGGTCTTGCCCTCGCAGGCGGCAATGACGTTGACAAACAGTTCGGGGGCGCTTGTTCCCAGCGCGACCAGCGTCAGGCCGACGACGTGGGCCGGGATATTGAACCGGCGAGCCACCACCGAAGCACCGCGAACCAGCAAATCGGCCCCCACCACCAGCAAGACAGCCCCTATCAGGAACTTGATCGCCAAGACCAGCAATGCCGGTTCAGCAGCGACCACACTCGAAGGAGTCATCTCGACCTCGTCGACAGGAAGGAAACCAGCAAACCAGGGGGTAGCTTAGTCTCTCGAAGCAAGATTGAGCAGGGACGTTCCGCCGCGTGCGGGCGCGGCTGCGGACAGGATCGTTGACGAAAGCGTGTTATCCGGAAACCGCCGGCGGCATGCCCAACGATTTGGCACCCGAGAGCATTCGAGGCGCAAAAGGCCCGGGGCAGCTCAGCAGCAAACGTAGCGCAGTAGAGGGTCTGGAACATTTTTCGGCGAACACGGCTGACCAGACCTCAAATTTATGGCCGAAAACATGCTCCTGACCCTTTTGCTTGAAGCTTAAAAATGATCGCGCAGGAGTACGCCCGGCGAGTATTCTACACAGCCGTCCCGACCCTTTCGCCTGAACCATCACGCGACCTGCCCAGTCTTTGATTGGGAAGTGTTTTCTACCAAGCCGTTCTGGCACATTATTCGGTGAATGCGGACGGCTACAACGCCGGACTGGGGGGACGGGCCGCGTCCGGTCTCTCGGAAAATCCCGTCGGTAATGTTCCAAAACGAACAATTTCCCGAGCGTTCTTGACTTTTCGGGCAGCCCGAGTCGAATGAAATGATAGACGAGATGAAGAATTCGCTGGCGGAAGAGGCAAGTTTCTCCAGCACGCGGGCCCATTGCGTAGAATTCGTTACGTACCAATCAGTCGTTGAGCGACCGGCAAATGCCAGATGGGCTCAACTGGAACGGAGAATGACCCGTCATGCCCAGCGTTACCACTCGATTTACTTCCACGCCACAAGCTGCAATTCCAGCGCTTCGTCTACCCGGCGTTCTCTTCACGCCGGCATGCGTCGCGGTCTGACACTCGTCGAAATGATGGTCTCGGTCACCATTACCCTGCTGGTCGTCTTCGCCATTGTCCAGGTCTTCGACATCATGGGCAGCACCATCGCCATGGGCCGAGCGACCATCGAGATGGCGGGCCAATTGCGCAACGTCACGAACATCTTGCAAGAGGATCTCGATAACCTGACGTGCCCGGTAGAACCGTGGATCGATCCGGATGCGGGGGTTGGTTATTTCGAGTATATCGAAGGGCCGCTGGAAGTCCGGCTGACGGCAACTGACCCACGTCCCAGCGTTCGTCAGATCAAGATCCATTGGCAATTTCTCGCAATTCAAGTGAATTCGATCCTACCAGCCAGACGCCAACGGTTTACGGCCAGAACAATTTCCAGAGTTTTGGAGACGTCGATGATATCCTCGCGATGACCGTCCGCAGTTCGAATGAGCCATTTAAGGGAACCGCACCGGACGGCGCAGCGTAACTCAATTTCGATCGAATCAAACGTCGCCGAGGTTATCTGGTGGATGGCCTTGTACGACTCCAATGCGAGTGGCACTCCAGACATTAACGATAGCCCCGTTTTGTTACGCCGAGTTCTGCTCGTCCGTCCCGATCTGCCCCTGACCAATAGTGGTCCATACGCGGAGTTTTTTTTCAATTATGACGTCTCGGCACACTACGACGGCACCGAAATGCTCGCGAATTCACTTTCAGACTTGTCAGATCGGTCGAAGCGATTTGCACACCAGTACGACCCAGCAATTCACCTCTCCCCCGCTGCGACTCCGCGTGGAATTCCCGCAAAATGCTTGCGATCTATCTCTCCCGACACAAGCAGATGAGTACGATAACGTGTGCAGTAATACATTGATGCAACCCATACCTGTTTAAACACGAACAGACTGTCCGCGTTCCTGCAGATACGATTTTCCAGCACCAACAAACAGCATCGAGTTTACTCCGAACCGGCCTCGATTATCTCAGCAGGCAGCAATGAGTTAATACAGTGACTACATTCGTTCTAACGGATTCGTTGCGATTCGATGTCAGGGTATTTGATCAAACGCTTTGGGCTACTCGCCGAACAACCTTGCGGTCTCACCCGGGGATTATGGTTACTCAAGAGCAGCTGCAATACTCCGTGCTCGGGAACCTTGTTGCAACAACGTCAATCGATGCTACCATCAGGTGATTCACCGGCGCGTTCGTCGACTTGGCGATTTCAGCTACCTAGGCAATGCATTGCCGATGCCAATTCCAGTTGGCCAGCGATGCTGACTTCGATTGGCCATCCAAATCCTCCTGAAACCACTGGAAATTCTGAATTAGAACTGGAATTCGTTTGCTTCGATACTTGGCCACTATCCTACGAGCGAGACGGCATCGACCAGGACGGCGACGGCACAACCGATCAGGGATTTGACGGCATTGACCATGCAGTGCAAGGGGGCACTCAAAACGGGATAGACGACATTAACGAACGAGAGACATCGCCACCGTACAATGTCGCACCAAAAGGCATCGAAGTTCGCATTCGGATGCTTGAGTTTGGTACCGGACAGGTTCGCCAAGCCAGTGTCGTCGGTGACTTCACGGACTAGGTCGAATCCCTCTCGCCCGCCGGGCAGGATGCCTCGCCAACTGAATCGAAAGCCCCGCTGTGAAAGCAGGGCTCACAGAGTCATCTCATGCATACCATTCGATTGCGCGGCCCGTGGGAGTGTCTGATCGACGGCAAGACACCGCGCTCGGTGCGACTGCCGGACGACAATCTACGCGACTTGGCGGCGGAAGCTCGTGAATCTTGCGTACTGCAGCGACACTTCAACCGCCCTACTGGCCTGGAAAACGAAGAAGTCTATCTGTCGATCCAGTTCGCTCCGGTCACGGCTGCAGTCAGTCTTAACGGATTGACTTTGGGCGAGACGTCAGGCAACGAGGCACCTGTCCGTTTCGCCATCCGCAATTGCCTAAAGGAGCACAACGTGGTGGGTATTCACGTCCAAGATGTGATCGCATGGGCAAACGCCGAGTCGAGTGTTTGTGCGGTTTCGCTGGAAATTGAGGCGTCTTCAAGAGAAACGCCTTGAAGTTTCCGGCCGTGAGAGGATTGGGAGCGGCAGAGGGTCGGGACGGTGCTGTAGAAAACTTGAACAATGGTTTTCTTTCTTGCACATATTGCAATGGTTCTCTAGACGAGAGGGTCAGGCACATTTTTCGCAGGGAAATCGTAACACTGGCAGACCTGACTCTGCGAAAAATGAGCCAGACCCTTGCCTGGCGCAAAGTTTTCAACACAGCCGGTCTGGCCCACTTCTTCCGTCGGATGCAAAAGTAAAGGAAAAATACACCAGCCAATTCGCTACGCTGCCTGCAGTACACTCCCGACCCTCTGCGTGCTCCAAATTGCTGCTCCGCCCTGCGCGGTCGGTGCCGAATATTCGTCCAGACCAATCACGTACAATGCCGCAAACGTAAAAAGCCAGCCCGTGGTGCCATCCAATGAATCGTATGTTCCCTACTGTAATCGCAGTCCTGGTGGCATTTGCCGCCGCCAAATCGTGGGCCCAGAACCAGATCCCAACAGAACCGCAACTCGGCCTTCCCGCCTCGGCTTGTACCGAGGGTTGGATCTCGCTGTTCGACGGCGAGGCACTCTTCGGTTGGCAGCCAACCGGTGACGCCGATTGGAAGGTCAGCAACGGTGCCATCACGGTAACCAGCGGCGCCGAGGGCTTCCTCAACACCACTACTCAATTCGCAAACTTTGAATTGCAGCTCGAATACAAATGTCCAACTGCTACAAACAGCGGAGTCTTCATTCGCACCAGCACCGTTCCCAAGTCGCCCAAGACCGATTGCTACGAGATTAACATCGCGCCAGCAGACAATCCGTTTCCTACCGGCAGCATTGTTGCTCGGCAGAAAACGGAGACTCTCATCGAAAATTCAAACGACGCTTGGAGATCGCTCAAAATCGTCGCGGACGGTCCCACCATTCAGGTCTGGATCGATGGTCGGCCAATGGCCAACTACACCGATGACTCGTCGCTGGGACGCGGCCACATTGGTCTGCAATTTCGCGGCGACCCGGTTGCCTTCCGCAATATTCGATTGCGACCGCTGGGTTTGAAGTCAATTTTCAATGGCCAGGATCTGGCGGGCTGGTCGGACGCCCAGTCGGGAAACAGTCGTTTCTTTGTGGAAGACGGCCACCTGCGAGTGCAGGATGGCCGGGGACAGTTGGAATCGACCGATTCGTACGCCGATTTTGTGTTGCAACTGGAATGCAAGACGCATGCGGCCGGGTTGAATTCGGGCATCTTCTTCCGCTGCCTTCCCGGTGACGAAATGATGGGATACGAAAGTCAGATTCATAACGTTTACCTGAATGACGACCGCAACCAACCGGCCGATTGCGGCACAGGTGGAATATTCCGGCGCCAGAACGCTCGTACTGTCGTCGCCGACGATCTGGACTGGTTTCACATGACGATCGTCGCCGAGGGGGCTCACTTCGCCACGTGGGTTAATGGTCATCAGGTTGTGGATTGGACTGATGACCGCGAGGCAAACGATAACCCGCGAAAAGGACTGCGACTCACGGCCGGCACGATCATGATTCAAGGCCACGATCCAACGACCAATCTCTCTTTCCGAAATCTGCGGATTGGAGAAACTCCAGAGCGATAGAACGTGCCACCCCACGACGCGGCGACATGAGGAAGGCGTGGCTGTACGAATTTGGAATTTGCACACAACACGTGTGCAGTGTCCTCCAGGAAATGTGACGCGGAACCGGCTTCGCAACTTGCCCCAGTGCCGTCTTGTCGAACTCGTAGCGAGAAAATCTGGCGAGACTTTCTTGGGGTTGTCCCCCAGATACCTGTTCGATGAACCGGGTAAAACTCCTGCAATCAAAGCTTGTGAAAAATTTCACGAACCTTTCGAGACGCTTCTGCGGCTGTCATCAGCGCACAGTAATCGCACTTGTCGAATTGACATTCAACCGATTCCTTCGCATCCTTAGAGTAGCAGCCCGGAAGGTGTGCCATGCGAATTGGAAGCTCCTTCCTTGCCGTCGCCTCGCCCCGCACAGGAGGATACTGATGAAAATTTCCGACATCTTGCAAGACAAGGGAAAGAAGGTCCACGAAATTCGCCCCGATGCCACGCTGTCCGATGTGGTAGACAATCTGGTCGCCTTGAACTGCGGGTCGCTGCTAGTGCTTGATCAGGACAAGGTCGTCGGGATTATCACCGAACGCGACATCTTGCGATCATGCGCCATCGAAGATCGACCGCTGAGCGAAATTCCGGTTCACGAAAAGATGTCGACCGATTTGGTCGTCGCCAAATCGAGCGATACGGTTTCGTCGGTGATGGGAATTTTGACGGAGCACCACATTCGCCACCTGCCAATCATCGACGATGATCAACTCGTTGGTATCATCTCCATCGGTGATGTGGTGAAAGCTCAGGCGAATGAACTGGCAACCGAGAATCATTTCCTGAAAAACTATATTCAGAGCTGAGGTCGCTGGCCCGCAATTCGTTGGAAGCGGTAGCATCGCGGAAGGCATGCGGACGAAGCGTCGGTTGCAGTGCAGTCAAGCCCGTCAGTGATCGCCGCGATTTTCCGAACCGGCGTTTTCTGCCAAAAGGCTCAGCGCTGAACAGCGCGTAATTCGCGTGGCAACGGAAAGTGAACTTCTTCTTTGCGAATCTCCCGCACCTCGATTTGGGCAGCGAAGTTCTTCACCAGGTAGTCGAGACATGCTTCCACCACATTTTCCGGTGCGCTCGCTCCGGCGGTTACCAGGACGCATTGGACGCCATCGAACCAGGTCGCATCCAGGTCCTGTGGTCCGTCAATCAGGTACGCCGACACGCCATTCTCCAAAGCCAACTCGCGCAACCTTTGGCTGTTCGAACTATTCTGACTCCCGACGACGAGACACAGTTCGACTTCGCTGGCCAACAATTGGACCGCCTCCTGCCGATTCTGTGTCGCGTAACAGATGTCTTCTTTCGGGGGCCCTACGACTTGAGGAAAGCGTTCGCGCAATCGATGGATGATCTTGTTCGCATCGTCCACCGAAAGCGTTGTCTGGGTCAGGTATGCCAGTTTCGTTTCCTGGGCAATTTGCAGTTGGTCTACGTCGTCGGTTGTTTCGACCAGCACGATAGCTTCGGGCACTTCGCCCATCGTACCAATCACTTCGTCGTGTCCTTCATGACCGATGAGTACGATCGTGTACCCATCTTTCGCGAACTTCAATGCCTCCAGATGCACCTTGGTTACCAGTGGACACGTGGCATCGATCGCATGCAGTCCACGCTGCTTCGCGGTGTTGCGGACTTCAGGCGATACCCCATGCGCCAAAAAAGTAGCGTGGATCCTACCGGCACGTCCGCCAATTCGCCCACAAAGACCGCGCCTTTGGCCTGAAACGTCTCGACAACGTACTTGTTGTGCACGATTTCGTGGTAGACATAAATTGGAGTCCCGAACGCCTTGATCGCCAGGTCTAGGCTTTCGATCGCCATGTTTACACCGGCGCAAAAGCCGCGTGGGCTGGCCAACAACACTTTCATACTTGACTCAACTGGAGAGGCAGGAGATTCGTGGCGTCTGTCGCCGCAGGCTGCGAAACCAAGACCGTCTCGGCGTCACGGTTCCCGCGCTGAATTTACCCTACCTTCGTCTTGGAAGCGGGACAACCGCAGGGCCGCTGTCCCGGGCAAGAACCGGTTTGCGGCACAGCACTTAACGCCCGAAAGCGTCGCCACGTTACTCTCGGAATTTCGATCTTGGCGTGCCAACGTGGCGATCAGATCCAGTGGCTTGAGACGCACTCACACGCGGTTATTCAATCCCCAACGGGCCAACGACAGCAATGGGATTGCGACGCTGGAAAGCTCCGACTCGCACTCAACCAGGTCAGCTCCGCCTTTTGGCGATTCTCCACGTGCTGCCCATGTACCAGTCACTTCCTGGTGGTCGACAAGAAACTGAACTGCACGATGGCTTTCATCATTATCGCTCATCCCTGCCTGGTCCAACGCAAGCAGTGCCCAGGCGGTCTGCAATGGACAGGAGGACGATTCTGCTCGTCGACTGTCGACAGCCCAACCGCCGTCCGCACGCTGCTCGGACAATAACCATCTGGCGGCCGCGTTGATGGTCATGTCACGCCAGGAGATGCCAACGCTGCGGAGGCCGAGCATCACGCTGGCCGTGGCTCGCACATCAGAACCTCCATGAACCGCCGACCAACTGCCGTCGTTCTGTTGTAGCTGACGTAGGTAAGACACAGCTCGATCGACACTCGACTGGCCGCATCCCAGTTCCCAACTGCCCAGTGACTGCAGCACGCAGCCGGTCGCTTCCGCGGTGCTCTGGTCATGAATTGGAAATCGCTGAGAAAAATTCGGGCTGTACAGCACAGCTTGCACGTGATGTCGATCGGCACATGGCCAGCCACCATCCGGATTTTGCATGGCTAATAACCAACGCCTCGCTCGGCGGCTGGCCGCCGCAACCCGGTCCAGTACCGCGATTTGTCGCTTCGCCAGATTCATGCTATTCGCCCGGATCATGGCGACCATCGAATCGTCGGTGACGAGAGAAGACGGCGGATTGTCCGCGAATGGTTCGCGCAGTGACTGCAGCACTTGCGCCGTCGCGGTAATGTGCGGATAGTAATCGCTGGGAAACTCGCGTGACCAACCACCCGGTTCGGCCTTTACAATCTGGCTCCAATCTCCCGACCGCGTAGACTCACCCTGCAACAACCATTCGAGTCCTCGCCGCAATGAGTTGGAATGCGGATCGACGCCCGACACAGCCAGGGCTTGCGTTGCGATGGCTGTATCCTGAATAGCGACGCGTGACGGCGAGATACCAGCAACGTCGCATGGAATCGGGGACGCGGAATCGGACATCGGATCGTACTGAATCGATTGTGCATTGCGAATTGCTGTCAGGCAGGTCTCGAGGGGCAGACTGGAAGCGTCGTGTCCCAGCGTATCGAAAGCGATCGCCGCCAGAACAGTGGCGGATGAACAGCCCGCAACTCCATTCTGCTCGTCCAACCGTTCGGCCATCCAAGTCTCGCAGGCGCGCAATGCGAGTCGGCGAAATGGGCGGATGCCGGCACGTTCGATTGCCTGAGTTACTATTCCGGCGGTCCGTGCATTGAACTGCCACCAACGAGACCGCAGCGTCGTCGGTTCGGCGAGCGATGCGACATAGCGGCCGGTCGTTCGCACCGCAGGATTCAGAAACAGCTCTTCGACTTCGTGGCCGATGGGCAATTTCTTCGTCGGTCGACAGGCCCAGACGACCGAAAGCGGTACCAGTAATGCTCGAGCCCATCGGCTCCACCTCGTGACGTTGAGCGGCGACCAAAGTGGCAACAACAGAAATTCGGGCGGCAACACAGGGCACCGATCGTACGAATCCTGCCCGAATAGCGCCAGATAGAACCGCGTCAAACCGTTCGCGGCATCGGCGCCCCCCCGAGCACGAATGGCTTTGGCAGCTCGTTTCATCGCTGGGTCTTCGACGGGTATTCCCGACAACTTCAAAGCGAGGTAGCACAGGGCGCTCGTGCTAACATCTAACTGATCGTGTTTCGACGACCAAGCGCCATCAGCGTCCCTGCGTGCCAACAGGAACGATTTCAAGGAAGCGATTGTTTCCGATTCTTCTCCTGCCAGACCCAACCAGTAGAGCAGCAAAAGGTATTCGGCCGTCACATGGGGATCGGGCAAAACGCTGCCGCACCAGGCGCCCTGATCGGCGTCCTGTTCGGCCAGCAGGTAGTCTCGCGCCGCCCGGATCGAGCTACGGACGAGCGGATGAAAGTCGTTGTCCTCGGTAGCCCGGGCTCGGCGTGTCCGACGTCGCTTACGCCAAACGGTCGAACCGTTCCGGCCACCCACATCCTTGTCAAATGAAGACATCCTGCTCTTTCTCATCGGTGAAACGGTCGTTTCCACGGAATCGCAGCCACGCCGGTCCACCTAAACTAGTGGAGCAGTCGATTCGTCACAACCGCCGGTCCCCTGGACGCCGTTCCGGTCGCCTTTTTGCGGCAGCCAAATGGCAAATTTGCTACCACCCGTCTCGGGGGACTCGAACGAAATGTTGCCACCCAATTCGGTGATGATGCGCCACGCCTTCGATAAACCAAATCCCAGTCCGCGACCCGCCTCCCTACCGCTGAAGAACGGATCGAAAAGGTGTCGTCGCACATGATCTGACATGCCGGGACCGTTGTCGTGAACCGTGATGGAAACTCCGGGGCGACCGCTTCGTTCCCCTGCCGTGCTGGCGACGTGATCGATCAGCGAGATGGTAATCTCGCCACCTGTAGGCATGGCTTCCACACCGTTCAGGCTGACGCACCGCAAGGCAACTGCCAATTGCGTCCGATCCACACGGGCGTTGACATCCTGTGGAGCGTCCAACTTGATCCGGACACCATTCTCGGCGGCCAATTCAGCGATTCCGGCAAGCACTTCATCGAGCAGTGGTTTTAAGGGCACGTCCGCGAGTTCCATTCTTGGTGGCATCGCAAACAACATCATGTCGGCGATCATTTCGTGAGCACGAAATGCCTGCTGGTTGATCGTAGCCAGGGTCCGGCGTCGACGCGGATCGAGTTCATCACTCAACAGTGTCTGTGCTCGCGTAGCGATATTGGCCAGGGGATTATTGATCTCATGACTGGCACCGTAGGCCAGCTGTTTCATGGACAAGAGTTTCTCCCGCTGCAGTCGTTCGGCAAACGCGACCTCGCGTTGGCAAAGATCGCTTAACAACGTTCCCCACGCAGGGTCACCTCGCCAAACGGCACCGATCTCGGACTTCAGCAAGCCCTCGCCCCGGCCGGAACCGACCAACGTCGCCGCCCCCGAAGACGAGGCATACACTTCACGAATTCGATCGAGCAACGATTTGAGCCCGGATTCGCCACCCATCTGCAGGCCATCGAGATTGGCATACATCGCCTCCACTCGATCGAAAAGGTCTTCCACATTGAATGAACACTCACGCACGTGCTGGGCCAGACTTCGGATTCCGTCGTCCGAGTCGAGCCAGCTTTGCCATGCGTCGAGCGAGGGCTGCGGCAGATCAGAAGCTTCGTTGCACCATAGCAATAGCGCCGGTTCCCATTGCAACCACGGCGTGATTACGCCGACCTCAGTTGCAGCTGCATCGGCCGAGTTACGCGCCAATCGAAATGACAGGCGTTTGGAAGCCAGTGGTGAGATCGGCAACATGACCCGCTTGTCGAAAAACGAGTTGATCGCGAGCGATGCGTAGATCTGGTCAGCCATGGATGGGACGCGATCCAAAGAGTAGCGGACATTCGCCAGGAAGTGGACACAAAAAAACGCGCACCAGAGAGCTCCCGGTGCGCGTTCCCGTTCGATTCGTTACTACGAGCCGGCTGCGGCCGTTTCGATTTCCAAAAGTTCGCAAACGCGCTCCATCAGTCTCTCGACGGAGAACGGCTTCTGCATGAAATCATTCGCTCCAGCCGCCTTCAAATCGGCAACTTTATCCTGCTCGACCATGCCCGAGATGCAAATGATGCGAACGTCGTCCAAAGCAGCGTCACTGCGAACCCGCTGACAAACTTCCTTACCGTTAATATCCGGCAGCATGACATCCAGAACAACGATGTCGGGGCGAAACTCCTTGACCAACATGCCGGCGTCGAAACCGTTGTTTGTGCTGCGAACTTCAAATCGGGCGTCCCGGTCAAAGACGTCCCGCATCAGCTCGACCAATGATTCGTCATCGTCAACAATGAGAATCTTCCGCTTGCCGCTTTCCAGAGCATCCGTCGGGATGCCATTGTCCTTCATGAAAGCAAATAACTGCTCGCGGGGAATTCGTCGAAACCGACTTCCCGGCACGCGAAACCCTTTCAGTTGACCCGAGTCAAAACAACGAATAATCGTCTGCTGACTTACTTTGCATATCTTGGCTGCTTCGCCAGTGGTGAAAACGGATTTGGTCATCAAGACCACCCTTCCTTAGCCGATAATAGAACCGTTTCTCGAAATTGGTCGGTCGGCCTTGGCTAGCCGTCCAATCTCAGTCATCCAGACCTTGGTGAGAAACCAGTCTTGAGCTCCCTCAAGTGCGCAAACCGTCGCGGCGCGTCCAAACCACACAGATTCCTATGACGTTACAGTCGGCAAGTCTAACCAGCTTTTCTTAACTTTCCTGAACCTGCAAACCGCCTCGAATTATATCGATGGCCGGGTACTCGTCAAGATTGATCGATCGATGATAAGTACTTTAGCGAGAAGCACTTAGGGGACTAATTTGCCGTTGTGACAGGGATCAGCTGAACCCGGAACGGATTGTTCTGAGACGAAATTTTCAAAAATATCTCGCCCAAACCACGATGTTCCACCCATTCCACGCACTTGAGGCGACCTCGGGGGCATCGGTAATTCACGAATTCGGCGGAGTCTACCCGGTTCGAGGTGTGATCTCGCCTCTAAAATGACACCCAGCGTACCTGGAACGGAAATCGTCGCATGCGAGCACAATCGGGCGGGCGGCGACGGAGGATCGTTCACCTTGAGCGAGCGTGGCCTCACGAGTCTTGAGATCGTCCCTTGCGCTGCCGTGAAGACAGGAATTGGGTGACGGTTATCAAGTGAGGGTGTTTCGCAACCAATCCTCCAACAGCGAGCAGATTCTTGCAGATTGCAATACGATTCCTGTGCCGAGCCGGTCGTGCTCTTGTCGCGACGCTGTGCCTGTGGGGTGGTTCCGCTGCTGCCGAAGCACCAGCCAACGATGATTCTGTCGGCCGCGGTTACGACTTCCTCGTCAATAAGGTCTATTTGCCGTCCGACTTTGATCAGGAGACGTTTGACCAGATTTGGAAATCCTGGCCGACGCCGCTGAAGGAGCGAGCCAGGAAGGCGACGCCTGATGAGCGTCGGAAGATGGCCTACCGTCGATACGGCCTGACCACCCGGCCCGACGACGACTCGGGTAAGCCGTTGCAATACGTCGTCGATGAAGGCGGCGGTTGGGCGATGAATTGTTTCGCCTGCCATGGCGGCAGCGTCGATGGCCAGCCCTACCCCGGCCGGCCCAACGCTGACATCGGCCTGCAGTCGCTAGTTGCTGACATTCGTCTGACGAAGCTGATTATCAAGAAGAGATTCTCGGCGATGGACGCCGGGTCAATCGTTTATCCACTGGGAATGAATCGGGGCCTGACGAATTCGGTGATGTTCGGTATTACGCTGATGGCATATCGAAATCCCGATTTGACATTGCGCGAAGTGCCCCGCGAACCGAAACTCACTCACCACGACATGGACCCTCCGCCATGGTGGAATTTTCGCTATCGCGAGAAGCTCTACATCGACGCCTTCGCCACGAAGAGCGCTCGAGCGCTGATGCCATTCTTGATGGTGCCGGAAAACGGTCCCGGGAAATTCGAGGAGTGGGAAAGCGACTACGAGGATGTTTACGCGTACCTGTCGAGCTTGGAGCCGCCAAAGTACGCCTACGAAATCGACGCATCGCTCGCCGCCAGGGGAGAGCACATCTTCAGCGAGCATTGTGCAACTTGTCATGGAACCTATGGCGAGTCGCCCGAATACCCCGAACGTGTGGTCGATATCGATGAGATTGGCACCGACCGAGTACGCCTGGACGCGTTAAATGAGGAAAGCCGAGTTGCCTATGCCGACAGCTGGTTTACCCAATTCCGAAGCCATGCTACGAATTTGCACCCCAAGGGCTACGTAGCCCCTCCTCTGCATGGCATCTGGGCCAGTGCGCCCTACCTGCATAATGGTTCCATCCCGACGCTTTGGCACCTACTGCACCCCAGTCAACGGCCCCGCGTCTGGCGTCGGCAAACACACCACGAAAATCCAGCTGGGCACACGGAATTTGATCAACAGAAGGTGGGACTGAAAGTGGTCGAGCTGACGGCTCGACCCGGTTTCTTCTTGTCAGCGTATGATCGGCAGCAGATTTTCGACACACAGGGGTTGGGTAAGAGTGCCGCGGGTCACGATTTTCCTGACGCGTTAACCGAGCCGGAGAAGTCGGCCGTACTGGAGTACTTGAAACAGCTGTAGACGCCGCGCCCGACAATCTCAGTTTAAAGATCTCAGGTCTTCAACTTGAAGGTTCCAATTTCAGAACTAATGCCAGGTGCCCGCGTTATTTCGATCCTTCCAGATAAACCAGTAATCGACTGATATCGGCTGGAGTGATCCCGCTGATGCGACCAGCTTGGGCCAAGGTGATGGGGCGGATGCGGCCCAGCTTTTCGCGAGCTTCGTGCCGCAGTTGCGTCAGTGACTCGTAATCCAAATCGGTGGGAATTTTCCGCGCCGCCATGCGCTGCTGTCGAGCAATATCGATCTCTTGCCGAGCGATATAGCCCGCGTACTTGACGTCAAACACGACCTGTTGCGCAACCTCACCGTCGAATCGTGCCAGCTCGGAACAATGTGTTTTCATCTGGTCCCAATCCACCTCGGGACGACGCAGGTACTTGGCCAGCGTTTCCTGGCCGATTCGATGGGATTCGACTAGCTGCATTGCTGCTTCGATCTGCGACTCTTTGTCGTTCAATCGTGCCAGGCGGTCGGCACCGATCAATCCGAATCCGGCAGCCATTCGTGTCAGCCTGCGGTCGGCGTTGTCCTGTCGCAGGCGCAAACGATGCTCAGCTCGACTCGTAAACATCCGGTACGGCTCGTCGACTCCACAGGTTACCAGGTCATCAATCAACACACCGATATACGCCTGTTCGCGGCCAAGGATCATCGGACCCCTACTTTGCAGCCGCAGCGCCGCGTTGCGCCTGCCAGGACGCCCTGAGCGCCGGCTTCTTCGTAACCAGTCGTGCCGTTGATCTGACCGGCAAAAAAAAGACCGGCGACCAGCTTTGTTTCCAGCGACGGCCATAATTGATCCGGCGGACAGAAGTCATATTCGACCGCGTAGCCGTAACGCATGATCTGCGCTTTTTCAAGCCCGGGGATATATCGGAACATTGCATCTTGCACATCGCGAGGCAAACTGGTCGAGATGCCGTTGACGTAAAATTCCAACGTGTTGCCGGCCCTCTGGCTCAAGAAATAGCTGATGTCGGTCTTTATCGGCAAACCGGACAACCTTGTCCTCGATCGACGGGCAGTAGCGGGGCCCGCTGCCGCTGGATCTGACCGCTGTACATGGGTGCCCGGTGCAAGTTTGCTCGAATCAGGTCGTGGACCTTCTCGTTTGTGTAGGCAATCCAGCACGGCATCTGCTCGACATCCAGCTTGTCGGTGAGATAAGAAAACGCTTGCGGGTTCTCGTCACCGGGCTGCAATTCGCAACGATCAAAATCGATGGTGCGACCATTCAACCTTGGAGGCGTCCCCGTTTTGAACCGTTCGAGCTTGAATCCCAGCCGGCGTAACGCACCGCTGATGCCCTTGGTCGTGCCTTCACCGGCTCGTCCACCCGCCGTTTGCGATTCACCCGTATGCATCATGGCTTGCAGGAACGTCCCGGTGGTCAGCACCACCGTCGCCGCAAGATAGGTGGCTCCGCCACGGACGCTGACACCCGTGATGCGTTGACTCACGCCATTATCGGCGCACGTTTCGACCAGCAGTTCCTGCACGACTTCCTGCCGCAGTGCCAGGTTCTCCTGTGCCTCCACAAGACACTTGATCTCTTGCTGGTAGGATTTCTTGTCTGCCTGGGCCCGCGGACCGTGCATGGCGGGCCCTTTACGACGATTGAGCATGCGAAACTGGATGCCGGTGCGGTCGATTGCCAGGCCCATGGCACCGCCAAGTGCGTCGATTTCCCGCGCGATCTGTCCCTTGGCGACCCCTCCGATCGCCGGGTTGCAGCTCATCTGGCCAACCGTGTCCAGATTGGTTGTCAGCAAGGCAACACGGGCACCCATCCGCGCTGCTGCCAACGCAGCTTCGGTACCTGCATGTCCGGCGCCGACGACGAGGACATCGTAGTCGTACTGTGAGGAAGGACGGGTCATCGGATCGATTATAGCGGTTGAATAATTACCGCGTTGCGAATTCAGATCAGTTAGCAGTCGTTCGCGTTTCGATGCCTAATCGAAAGCCGCCATCAATTCGTCGAGAATTTTCTGTTCGACAGCCGATATCTTGCTTCCGACGCCCAACACTCCACCGGTCGCCTGGGCAACTTTCCTGGCCCTTTCCAGGAGCCCGTCGCGCATCGCGTCCTTGTCGGCAGGCAACAACGTTCTCGTCAGTTCCTTGACATACAATCGCCAGGCCTCATTCAATTCCTCGTCCGGCTTCTGATCGAGCCAGGATTCGAGGCAACGATAACTGGCACTTCCCTTTTCGATGCCAGAATCTGTTGCCGCGTGCAAGATCGTATCGAGCTCTTTCTTGTCCAGTTCATCATCCGCCCAGGCAACCTGGACCAGCGGCACCAGGGACAACGCTGCAACTGTATCTGCCTCCATTTTCAGTCGGATGAACCGGTCGAGGAGACTAATATCCGATATTCCGGACACGGCGGCAAGTTTCTTTCGCTTGGCTTCCAACTCCAATTGTTGCCGCAATTCGTTCATCAAGGCGGCATTGCGCTTATGGAAAAACGAATCTTCAAGCGCCTTACGGCGATCATCAAGAAAACCTTCGGTCATCGTTGGTGAGTTCCTGTTGCACAGAAAGCAGGTCAAGATTCAGCGCACGCACCGCGCTACGAAAACCGTTATACCGCCAAAAACAGAACCATGTCAGGCCGCAGCCTTGCCGTGAACCGATGGTTCCTTGGAGGATTTTGACAGTTTGAACAAAGCGAAGATTTCGTGTTGCGTCAGGCCAACTTTCTTATCGCCATCCGCTTGTGAAAGGATCGTATCGAAGAGTTCACGTTTCTTTTCGAGGACTTCGTTGATTCGTTCCTCAATCGTTCCGACGCTGAGGAATCGCGTCACCGTCACTGGCCCGGCCGCTCCGATCCGATGAGCTCGATTGATCGCCTGGTCTTCCACAGCCGGGTTCCACCAACGGTCAAAAAGAAACACATATTCAGAAAACTGCAAATTCAGTCCGACACTGCCGGCTCCGTAGCTCATCAACAGAACATGACAATCAGGATCGCTCTTGAACTGATCCAGCACACTGTCGCGACGCCCGGATGGAATCTTGCCATGGTACTGCAGTGGATTGTACGGCCGCAGTTCGCCGGCTAGACGCTCGATCGTTTTGACCCATTGACTGAATACGATTGCTTTGCGTCCACTGGCTGCAACTTCTTCCAAGTCGGCTTTCAGCCGTTCACACTTGCTGCTGGCAGACGTCGCCGGGTCAAAATTGCAAATCTGTTTTAGTCGTAAAACCAATTCGAAGACGTGTTGGATGGTGATCGCGGTCGCCCATCGACTCCAGTTTGATAACGCCATCCTTTTCAGCCAGGTCATACGCCCGCTGCTGTTCGGACGTCAACGCGACTTCGGCATCACGATAGAGTTTCGGCGGCAGATCGGTCAGCACCTCGGTTTTCGTTCGTCGCAGAATGTGATCGCTCGCCAACTGCCCCATCCGCCGCGGCGTCATCGTCGGTTGAAGAAATCCTGGCGACAGGAACTCGAAGATGCCAACGAGGTCTTCCGAACTGTTTTCGACGGGAGTTCCGGTCAGCGCCCACCCACGGGCACGAGGAATGCTGCGTACGACCTGGCTGGTTGTGCTGCTGCGATTCTTAATCCGCTGCGCTTCGTCGAGCACCACCAAGCCGAACTTCTGGTTTGGATCGTTGACAATTTCACGATCGCGGACAACGACTTCGTAATTGGCGATCCGAACCGGAGCAATTTCATTTTCCCATTGCCATTGGCGACGCGCCTGGTTGCCCTCAATGACAACGGTCGGAATTTCGGGGGCCCACAGATTGAACTCGCGCTGCCAATTCGTAACCAGAGGTTTGGGACAGACCAGCAACACGGAAGACAATTCACCGGAACGCAACAGCAGGCGCATCGTGGTGATCGCCTGCATCGTTTTGCCCAGTCCCATTTCGTCAGCCAGCACGGCCGAATACCGTGGAAAGAGGAAAGCGACACCTTCAAATTGGTAGTCAAAAGGAGGAAACGCGAACGATAACGACTCGGTATTCAACCAGGTCTCCAGCGGCGGCTGTAGCAAGTAGAACAGCCGGTCTTCCAGCTTCACCGTATCCTTGGGTGGCTTAATCCTCGTATGCTTATCGTCCCTGCCGCTGCGGGCCGCACCCGACTTCTTCGGCACACCGGAATTCGGCTGCGCCCTGCGGGGACAAACTCGATCTGGGGTTCGGGCGCGAACAGGACCCCACTCGTCTTGATCTGGTTCTTGGGCAGACCCATCGAAGAAGTCGCAGGGGGCGGCTGCCGTAGTGAAAGCTGGGTAACCTTCACGCGGGGCGATCGCTTCACCGCCGCATTCCAACCGCTGGCGAAGATCTTGATTTCCATTTCGGAAGCAAGCTGCGTTTTCGAGCTCAAGGTGTCTTCCTTTCCGGTTGGGCCGAGCCAAGGCAAGAAACGGCAGGTCTGGCACGGTTGGCAAACGACTAGCCCCGCAACGACTCGCCAATCGCTTCGTGAATGCGTTCGAACGGTTCGCTCAAGTCGATCCAGTTACCTGCTCCCTGCCACAACTGGGTCGACAATTCCCGATCTTCTGGAAATTCACCCGAGACGGCGACCCGGCGATCGGCCAATTCAAAATCCAGCCAATTGGGTCCGGACATCACACCTTCATTGTGACCCGCGTCCAATCGGAAATTCGTCTCGCAATTGTTTGAAGACGCCTGGTAACCCGTGGTCGACGGCTGGTTCCGGAACAAGTACGAGCGGAACCTTCAGGCCGTTCCGCGCGGACATGTTTTTCGTGTCGTTGGTAAAAATGATGCTCGGTTTCGATTTCGTAGATTTGAATAACGCGTCGGCGATGAGTTCGCCGCAGAGGTAAGGAGCAAGCGTTGGGCCATACAACACTTCCTGGGCACGACTGGGTTGTACTGGCGCCGTGCAACGGAATTCTACGGGACGACCACGGCTGTTAAGCACCAAGTGGCCGCCCACAAATCCCCTTTCCGTCAAGCTGTCAACGGACAAAAAACCGACTAATAATTCGTCGCTAGGACTGCTGGCTGGCATTTCAAACTGCTGAAAAAAAGCGATTGGAAATCGGGCAATTTGACGGTCCAAACACCGCCCTGAGAGTCCATCGGAGCGTGCCATTGGCAACTTGAACCAGTCAACCCCTATCTTCGGAACGCAACAGAAAGTTTACCGGATGCAACGATCATCCGATTCATAACCTAATCCTAGACATCGCTCATGCAGGCTGGTTATACTGACGACCTCAACGTCAAGTTTTGAGAAAGTGAATAGAAGGAGTCGACGGAACGATGGCACGAGAACCCCAGAACAGCCCGCTGTTTACGCATATCGATGTCTCCACGCATGCTTCGACAGGCGCCGGCAGTCGCGTTCCCGCTGACGAATCGCTTAGTGAAATGGCCGCGTTGATGCACCAGATGGTCATGGGACAACAGCGACAAAACGAACTACTTGAAGACCTGGTCCAGCAGATGACGCTGCCCAAAAACAGCGTTCCAATGAATTGGGGCAATGGAAAGAAGCCAATCCCCGCTTGGCTCGTCAATGTCGCGACGCCGCCGAGGCGCTTAGCAATGTTCAAACGGAATTCCTCCACAACCTGACCGAAGAAATCGCCGAGAATGCCGACTGCTTCCTGGAGGGCGACTTCATGCTGAACGAATTCGTTGACCGCTTCGGTCCACGATTGGCCCATCTGAATGGCGTGTTGCAAGTGCTTTCACAACTGTCAAGTGTACCAACGGCTTCGAACGTGAATTAGGCACGCAGATCAAGCAAGTTGCCACCGATCGCGGCCGCGATCGGTGGTATTTTTTTGCGCGAGGACGGTGTGCTGCGCAAAGACTCATTCAAGCGTTGCCGCCCTCACTCGTAACGCAACGCATCAATCGGATCGAGTCGGCTTGCTCGTCGCGCCGGGTAAAAGCCAAAAAACATCCCCACGGCGGCGGAAAAAATCACCGCCGTGATTCCGGCCGAAATCGAAATCGTGATGGGCCAATCATTGCCAGTCACGTTATTCAGCACCTTCGTTACTCCCACCGAAGCGGCTACTCCGAGTGAGAAGCCAATGAGCCCGCCAATCATCGACAAAACGATGGATTCGACCAGGAATTGTCGCAGGATGTCGCCCGATCTGGCTCCTACAGCCATGCGAATCCCGATCTCTCGAGTCCGCTCGGTAACCGAAACCAACATGATGTTCATGATGCCGACTCCGCCGACGAGCAATGAAATGCTGGCGATGGATGCCAACAGCAGCGTCATCGTGCCAGTAATCTTGTCGAGCATGCTGGCGAACTGTTTCGTGTTCTGTACCTGGAAGTCGGCCGGGTTTCCGGGAGCGATCTTGTGACGCTCGAGCAGCAGTTGACGGATTTCGTTCTGGGCGCTTTCCATCAGCCTTGGAGAGCGGGCTGACGCCATTACCACGCCAATGTTGCGAAACTTGGTCTGGTAGATGCGCGTGCGCTACTGTCGTGTAGGGTAACAACACGATGTCGTCTTCGTTTTCGCCGACGAGGTTCGCGCCCCGTTCCTTCAAGATTCCGATGATCCGCAGCGGAATGTTGGCGATCCGTACCGTCTCACCAATTGGGTCCATCGTTTGAAAGAGTTCGTCGACAACCTTCTGCCCGACAACACAGACCTGGGCCGCAGAGGCAATATCGCGGGATGTAAAAAAAGCGCCGCGGCGGACCGGCCAGTTGCGCACGGTAACGTACCCCGGCCCCACGCCTTCCAGCTCTCGGGGAGACCAGTTGAGATTCCCGTAAACCACCTGCCCGCGAGCTCCTACGATGGGCGTCGCGTCCAACACGGATGGGCATTCATCAATAATGGCTTCACAATCGGCGGGCGTTAACGTCATCGAACCGCCGGAACCGCGTCTCGCCCCATGGCCTGAGCCGGGAAAGACCAACACCACATTCGTGCCGATGCCCTGCAGCTCGCTCTGCAACAATCCATTTGCGCTCTGCCCCAGCGAAACCATCGTCGTCACGGCGGCAATACCAATAACGACACCCAGCACGGTCAGACCGGCTCGCATCTTGTTCTTCGCCAGCGCCCGCAGGGCAACTCGCAATGTCAGCATGAGTCCCATGATGTGAGCGCCGTCCAGTCAGAGTTCTTCAGGCCATACGACGTGTTGTGCCGGATCCGATTGGGCTTGAGCGGTTGTCAGCCACGGCACGAACGCAGCGTCATCTTCCCGGGCTCCCGTCCGTGCGACTCGCATTAGCCACGCCCCTTTCGTTCCTCAATACCCGTCACCAACTCCGCTCCGTCCTCCAATTCACCGTCCACCAATTCGTAGAACCGACCATCGGAGATGCCAAACT
The DNA here is from genome assembly GCA_963821085.1 of uncultured Planctomycetales bacterium. Taxonomy (GTDB): domain Bacteria; phylum Planctomycetota; class Planctomycetia; order Pirellulales; family Pirellulaceae; genus CAWGCE01. The sequence continues at coordinate 203,252 of CAWGCE010000007.1, forward strand.
CGATGGGGATCGCTTTGAGCTTGTCGTCACCGTTGTTCATCCACACGTGGCGTTGCCGCCGTTTGCGGTTAGCTTCGACTCGGCTCTCGGCAGTCGGTTCCGTGGCGACTTCGTCATCTTCATTAGTTTTTGTGCCTTCAAGAATCTCCTTGTCTTCTTCGCAAACGAACTTGGCATCGGGCACGAAACGAATCGCCGGCCCGGGAATTTTCAGGACGAGCTCGCGTTGTTCGATCTCGAACGTCAGGTTGGCGGTCATTCCCGGTAACAGCTTCAGATCGGGATTCGAAGTCTCGACGACGACCGGATAGGTTACGACGTTCTGTTCGGTCGTCGGATTCTGTCGAACTTGCAGGATCTTGCCGGTGAACAAGTCGTCTTCGTAGGCATCGACTGAAAACTTGACGGGGCCGCCGTCTTCTTTGGCCCGCAACACATGCCCAATGTCTGCCTCGATGACTTCTGCATGAATCCACATCCGTTGGTCCATGTCTGGAGCCAACACGAACAGTTCCGGCGTCTGGAAGCCTGCTTGCAGCGTCTGGCCGGGATCGATCTTGCGATCGATGATGATTCCTGACCGGGGCGCAACGATGTCAGGTGTATTCCAGATTCAGTTGCGAATTGTCCAATTGACCTTCCGATTGCTTGATTTGAAGTTCGGCAATCTTCAGCTCGGCTTCGATTCCCTTCCGTTCATACTTGAGTCGATCCAGTTCGTTTGCCGATATGTATTCCGGGTTGATTTCCGCCAATTCGCAGGCACGCCGATAGTTGTTTGTCGCCTGTTGCAGCCGAGCCTTAACGCGTTCGACATCTGCTTTGGTACGATCGAGCACAGCTTCATCGCGGTCGACAGCAGCCTTGTAGATCCGCGGGTCGACTTTTGCCAACAGCTGCCCTTCTTCAACGCGGTCATTGAAGTCGGCATACAGTTCGACAATCGGGCCGGAAACAAACGAGCCTATCTGAACCTTGAGCACCGGTTGAATGGTACCGGTCGCCTGCACAGTCCACGCGATGCTGCCAGTTTCGACATTCTCAGTGGTAAATTCTGGCTTGTTTCGGTCCTTCCAGTACTGACGCACCTTCGGGCCTGCCAAGTACCAGCTCGCAGTTCCGATCCCTGCCGCGATCAATAGAAACAACAGTTTCTTCATGAAGTAATTTCGCGAGGGAGAGTCATGGGAGAACCAACCCATATTATTTGGCCCAACGTCGCCTGTCGAGTTTCTCCTTGGCACAATTGGCGGGCCGAACACCGTCGTTTGACGAATTACCGCCGCAAGTCAACGCTCGTAACCCACGCATAGCCGCATTAATTCGCCGGTCTACGGAATCGTTTCCAGGCTGAGCGGCCGGCCTGACAGGCAATCAGAAACCGTGTCATGGTAGCGACTCTTGGTAGCCGCAGCCACATCCGGTTCCGATCAGCCGCTCCAATTACACGCCGATGTGGGCGGTGATCCGGCAACCGGCCTCAGGTGGTGACCGCTTCCGAACGGCTGCGCCAGTATCGATAGGGCAGAAGTGCGACGCCGCATAGCAGGACCTGAGATAGACAATAGAGGCCGAGATTACGCAGGGCGCCTTCGGTAAAACCGTACGAATGCAAGCCGATTCCCAGTTCGTTTACACCGAACCACGACCAGGCCGTGGCGATGTTGCCCAGCACTGCGAGAGCCGCGAGTCCCCTTTGTTGAATCATCCCGCCCCAACGAGCGTGAAGGATCAACGCGTTCCAAAGCACAATGATCAGGGCGCCGTTTTCCTTGGGATCCCATCCCCAGAAGCGACCCCACGAATCGTCAGCCCAAAGTCCCCCCAAAACGGTGCCAACAAAACTGAAAAGGATGGCAAAACAGAGTGTGCCATAGGTCATCCGCGTCAGTGCGTTCGACATTGCGGGGGTAAATCGCTTCGATAATACCGATCCCAGGATAAAAGCTGTTGCGAACGCGCCGGCAAGGAAGGTGGTGGTGTATCCCAGCGTGACGGTTACCACGTGCGTTGCCAACCAGAATTGCGTGTCCAGCACGGCCTGCAGCACCGTGAACGTGTCGCCATCACCGGCAAGGTTATGAGCAATAATCAATGTCGCACAACCACCGACTGCGGCAACTGCATTGGCAATGCTCATCTTGAAGACTGCCTCGAGAATCAGACACAACAGAACGAATCCCCAGCCAATGAAGACGGCTGACGAATACAGGTTCGTTACCGGTGGACGTCCAGAAATGTAGATGCGTCCCACCAGCGCCAAGGTATGCAGCACGAACGTGAATCCGATCAACCACATGGCAGTGCGTCGTAGGGGATGGAACCAACCGAGCCATCCGCAAGCATTGATCATAAAGGCAAGGATGTAGAGTGCCGCACACAGCGTGAACGGCTGAATACGATTGAACACGGCCTCGAACGAAATCTTGCCCGGATCGACGCCCTCCGGCGGTGATTTTTCGACGAGCGCAGAATAACTTGCAACGGCGCGGTTGAACTCGTCGCTGTCGCCCAGCCGATACGCGTCGAGGATTCGGTTCCACTCCAACAGGTTTCGTGAAGGCTTTCCGCGTTGCAACGCGGTTTCGACAAACGTGGTGTTCATGGCGACCGAATAGGGCAGCCACGTCTCTGTTCCACTCTTGGTGGCCGGAATCACGAGTGGTGGCTTGTCTTCCATCAGCTGGGCATTCAATTGCGGAACCTGCATCGCCATGCTCGCCAACTGCTGCAATACCTGCTCGGCTTTTTCCGGATCGGCTTCGCGTTCGGCAGGCGTGGGTAATTCCGGAAATGGCAGCGGTCGAAAAGCGGTAACGATGCGGCGATAGTTGTACAATCGGCCAGCAACTTCAATGAGTTTCCTTTGCGACGGAGTCAGCTTTGCGACATCCTGCCGTCGAATCTCGTTCGCCTGCCGGTATTCCGCGTCAAATTCATTCAGTTTGTCTCGGAACTCGTTCAAGCTGTAGCGGAAGTGTTTGCGTGGTTGCAGCCCCAACGTATTTTGCACATCCAGGTCGGGGATGAAGAACACGTGGTGTTCATCTGCCTCGTCAACGCCAGCGGCAACATCGAGCAGCCACTTCGTCGCCGATTGCCTCGACGGCTTGCCCGATTCCTTCGGCAGCGATGAATCGAGAAACGATTGCTTGTTCGAGAGAATTTTCAACGAGTTCCTGGCAAACGTGTCGATCGGTTTGGACCGTCCCTGGTAGACCATCGGCAGGCGTCCAAATGCCGCGAGGTCCATTCCCTGGACGTCCCGATCCGGGCGAGCGGACGAAACGACAAACAAGCCGAGCAGAACGCATGCAGCAGTAATCGGCAGCCAGATTGCAATTCCGGAATTTGAGCCGTTCGTTTCCAAGTCTACCTGTCGTTGCAGTTCGCCCGTACGGCGACTAATAAACCGCTTGAGCGTTCCCAGGAAGTGGGCCAGCATCCCGATCAGCGACAGCATGCAGGCGACGTAGGGAATCATCCAGCCGGTGTTGGAAACGACCGCCAGCGTGGTAACTTCCCCGATATTTTCGATGTTGGCGTAATTCTGTTGATAAAACGTCTCGCCTGCAAACCGTAGGGGATTGTTCATCCAGATACGAACACTTTGGTCCGTCACGTTTCGCGTCGGGTCGTTGAGCGTGACGTATGAAGAATAATCCATCGGCGTATCGGTGCCGAGATAATCGTCCTTGCGCAGGTCGTCGAGCTTGATGGAATACGGTTTGTACTTTCGTTTTTGCCGCAAAGAAACCAAACACGGCCGGTCGCCAAACAGTAACCGCTCGGGCAAGTCTTCGCGAATGCCACCGAAGATGCTCGCATCGCCGAACTGCTGGCTGAGCAGATAAGTTGCTGCTTTCGCGGGATCGTCTTTCGGCGTGACCCGGACGTAGGCGGCCGCCACGTCGACTGCGCTCATCGAGGCCCCGCTGCTCCCGCGAACCGGCTCGGCCAGAAACCGCAGCCCGATTCCGGCCGTCGCGCGATTTGACTCGCCTGCCACGACCTCTCGCAAACGCGCGTTCTTGTAGTATTCGATCAATTCCAGATCGAAAGGCAAATCGTCTTCAATGATCGGTTTGCCGGACTGTAATAACGAAGCGGGAACCACCGTAACGTTGTCGTGGTCCTCGGGCGACGGATCAACGATGGCCAACTCGATCTTGTTCGACTCGCGAGTGAACATCGCCACATCGCCTTCCCGAATGACCATTTGTTCCTCGACGGCCGTCAAGCTGACCAGCAACTCACCAAACATCAACAAGGCAACACCCAGGTGAATCACGACGATGCCACCTCGATTTTTGAACAGCAGGATGCATCCGACGAGTAGGACCGATCCGGCCAAACCGCCCTGCAACAGTTGCCACACGATTCGCAGCGAACTGTCACCGAGTTGGGGCTCACTTCCATTCACAACGAGGTAGAACGCCAACGCTCCCAACACAACGCACCCGGAAACCAATGACCACCACTTGATCGGTTCGCGGTAATTCGCCTGCAAGGCCAAGGTCAACGAACCGATCCACAGGACGGCGCAGGACCAACGCAGCGCTTGCCAAAGCGCTGCCCACGAGATGATTCCCTGACCTTGTAGCCCAGTCGGATTCTGCCCGATGACAATTACCAAACCGGTGAGGAGAATTCCCACTCCCGTAACCACCAGCCCCGTGATCAACCGTTTACCCTTCGCCTGCACGCGAAACCTGAAAAGGTGTGCCGCCAACAGATTCAATCCCAGCAGCAAACCAATGAGCCAACCACCTGGAAAAAAGAAGCCGCCGGGAATCTGGGGTGCGTTTGGAAAAAATGAACGCGGCATCAGCACCCGAAAATCAACCCAGGCGATCCAGGTGCGGAAGTACGAATCGAGCACCTCCCACATGTTCTGTTCGGCCTGCGCCAGCGTGCCGACCATAATTAGCACGATCGAAACCGCAAACAGAAACACGGTCAGTTTCAACGAAGCGAGGGGACGCAGGAAGTCGAGCCACCCGCCCGTCGCCTTCGGAACAGGCGTATGCCTCGCCGGAAAGTCATCGGCCGACGTGTCAACGTCGCCGGAAGTCGGAAGTGAATCGATCGACATGATATCTGTGCGTGACCGTCCCTGTTGCCTGTTGCCTGTTGCCTGTTGCCTGTTGCCTGTTGCCCTAGATTATTCCCGCACAGGCGAAGAAAACCTAACCGAATTGACGAACGAGTCGAAGTTCTCCTTTTCGGCAGCTACCAGATCCGCCGGCCCCATCAACTTGAAGAACCATGAAATGCCGTCCCGCATCATCATGGCGGCCAGCATCGACTTCTGGTCAGTCGCCGATTCCGGTCCCACCAGATCGATCAACTTGGCCTCGATTCCGTCAATCTGCAGTGCCGTTTGCGATTCATCCAGTTGCTCTTGATCGATCTCCTCCAAGCCAACCTGGCCGCGCCAACGATTCACGTTATTGAGTGCGCCGCCAACATTTCCGGGGAGCGTGATGACCGTCATTTCGGCGGTCTGTTCACCGCGTTGGATATTGAAAGCGGCCTTGCGCATTCCGCCGGCTCGTCCCGCTGTCCATCCCGTGGGCAACTCATAATCAAACCCGGACGGGGACGGTGGAACCACATCGGACGAATTCTCTGGAACGCTGGATTTCTTCGGTCCGCCGGTGGCCAAGGGAGCATTGCCCATCATTTTGGATGGATCAGACTCGCCCATCAAATCGACGAAGAAGGCTTCGCGTTCCCCCATCGAGATTCGTTCCGGCGTTTCAGCGGACGAGAGAGGCGGTAATCGCAATTGGCCACGCCAGCGATTGACGTTGGCTTCCACATTCTGTGGAGCTGGCAGGCTGATGACGGACGCTTCCGCGTCACCTGCCTTCAACGTGGCGAACCGCATGCCACTCCCCGCTAGCTCGGCCCAACCTTCCGGCAAATCCCAGCGAGGATTGGCCGCATCGTTCTCAAAGGTGATCGATGAAATCAACTGTCGAAAACCATCGACGTGCTTGGCCACTTCGTCACCGTTGCCCACCATCTTGATGAACCATACTTTGTCGTCGGTCGGCACGACCGCGGCCAACATGCGATCGCCTCCGGAGGGCTTCGTCTCGGATCCGGACGAAGCAACCGGATTCGATTTTCGCTGGACTTGCGAAGCCGCATCCTTGGGAGCTTCGTATCGCGAGATTGTCTCCTGCGGACGACAACCGACGAGAATTGCAGTAACCGAAAGAACAAGGATGATACTGGGGCGCATGACTGGGACTCATCTGGGCGGGGTTAGGTGCTGCTACGAACCCACAGCGTACCTGCCCGACCGGCCCAAAGAAACCTCGATGGCTGGGACGGCTAACTACCAAACATGCCCAAAATCAGGTCCATCAGTGGACTGTTGATCGAGAACGGCTCGTTGAAGCTCCAGATGTGCATCGCCACATCGATGATCATGACACCGGCCAACGTCAATGGCATCATAATCAAACCAAGCAAGCCAACGTCGTAGATCGTGTACGGCGACTCAGCTCCTGCCGGCACGATGGGACCCGGGATTCCGGGACTACCTTCTACCGTCCCCAGGCCGGCTCCCATATCAGCTTCCGCTTCGCCTTCGCCCAGCAACTCGCCTTCATCGCCGAGTTCGTCAGTGTCCAACGCAATTACCTGTGAGCCACTGTCCTCGTCCCCCAGATCGCCTTCAACGGGGGTGAGCACAAAGTCGTCGGTTTCCAACCCTTCCCCGTCGTCCAGCTCGATTTCGGCTTCCCCGAAATCGACCAATTCTTCTGCTTCACCGAGTTCCAACTCGTCTTGGCCAGACATGGCAAGTTCTGGAGGCGTTTGTTCCAGTGAGAGGCCGCTGTCCGATGGACTGAGGTTAATGCCACTGCTACTGGCGTCAAAAGTCACATCGCTGTCGGCCGGATCAGACAGGCCCATGCCGCTGTCGGCGATCAGGTCAATATCCGAACTTTCAAGAATCAGCTCTTCCGACGACTCGACGCTCAACTCCATTTCGTCGTCACTGAGTTGGAGCGAGCTGCCCAGATCAATTTCCAGGTCGTCGTCTTCGAGCGAGATATCGCTCGCTTCGAGTCCCGGCAAGTCACCGGTCCCGGAACCGGAATCATCACCTCGTTTGGAATCAATGACATCACTGCCCATGTCCAGCTTCAACGAACTACCCGATTGAATATCCAGTCGAAGTTCGCTGCCGCTGTCCGACGGCGCCAGGCTGACTTCGCTTCCAAGGGACCCAGGATCATCGCCCGACGGGGCGGCCCCACTTTGTGAGATCACGTCGGAAGCACCGCTCAATCGCAGCGAACTGCTGTCGACCTGCAAATCGATTCCGCTGTCGTCCAAACTCAATTCGCTCAATTCGGTGTCCAGCGTTTTCTTGCCGATCATCGTACTCGACGAAGTTGGATCACCGGTCTTGGCGATTTCTGTAACGTCTTCGTCGGACAGTATCAATTCCTCGCCACTGTCCTCCATGGCAAGCTCTTCGAAGTCGCCGATGTCAACGATCTCGTCGAGGTCGTCGTCGACGTCAACCTCGTGGCCACTGCCTGCTTTTGGGGCAGCCAGCTGAACAACGTCTTCATCCGGCGCCGGAGCTGCGCCAAGTGTAATTCCCTGGATGCCGGCGAAACGTTCGAGCTCTGTTTCTTTGAACTTCCAGGTCGAACCATCACGGTAGCCGTGTAACTCGCCACGGCTGCGCAGCTCGACCAGGTCCTCGGGCTTCATCCCCAGGAGAACGGCCGCTTCATCAAGTTGAATCAATTTTGCCATCGAACATCTGCTCCAGCCGGATCGTTAGTTTTTATCCACCAAGCCTACGGTCGTTCCACCATGTCACGGACTTGCTGAGGCAAAGGTTCCGACGCATTGAATTGCTCCATGCGGAGATCCCAATCAAAACGCCGAACACTCTTCAACTCAATAAATCCGTTCTCGGACTTCACCAAGTAGCTACTCATCACTCGACTCTGCGGATCGATAACGACAATCTGTTGACCATCATTAACGTCCCAGCTTCGAATCGTGAACTCGTGGTCCAATTCCTGTTGCAACGCTTCAGGGCGTTGTTGTCCGTAAGCCGGTTGATGTGTTCCCGGGAATGCAAAAACTGCAACGGTCAAACCGACACCCAGGGCCGCACCCAGCTGCAACTCCACGCCACATAACCATTCCTCCTTGTTGGTAAGGTCAAAGCGAGCCTCACCCTCCATTCTAAAAGGGAGAGCTCTTGATTCAAGATAAATGCTGGCAACGGTTTACGTTTCAACCGGCCATTTAGGCCCGGAAACGGCCCTACAACCGTTCCAAATGGTGCAACGGCCTGGTGAGCCCGAATTTTCCGCCATTCTTGTCTGGCGGCCAATGTACCAAGTGGCGTGGGCACGTGCTCGAACTGGAGGGGGTACCGCGATGGCCAGTGTGGGCTTCCGCGAATTCTGAAAAGTTCCTTGGTACTGTTTTGCGAGCTTCGAGCGGCGCATAAAAAAAGCCCGCGTAGCAGCAACCGCCGCTTCGCGGACAAAATCCCCCCTGGGATATAAGGCAAGTCGAGCCTGCCCCGATCAGGCCGCCGTCTCGCGAACGGCGACGAAAATGAATATCGACGGACGGCCGCTCGTTCTTTGGCAATCTTTTCCGGTTAGGTCGAGTCAGACAATAGCTGCACTGCTATCGACTGCTGCAAGAACATCCTAATCGCTACGCCTGACAGGATTCGGCTCATTTACCTACACCGAAAAATCCGATGGCTGATGATACTCCGAGCGCCGCAACATGCGCGTAGAACCAAGCGTCCAGGAAGTCAACAAGGAACGCCGCTGTGAGCAGACCACGCCGTACGAGCTTCGTAGCCATTGTGTTGGATACCATGGGTTGGCCCTTCCTCTGGGGCTTGGGCCTGTGCACTCTATTCTATGCCTCGTACAGCTATGGCATTTTCGAAAGCGCATTCGTCCACCGATACTTTGCGACCCACCCGGTCCAATACATCGAAGTGGCGTTGTTCTGCATTGGTATCGCCGCCATCTCATTGAAAATGCTCAACATCGTGGGTCAATTCGGGACACTCGACGATATCGAGATGTCTCCGAAACCAGCAGGCGGTCAGAATGTCGAAGACACGGTGACGATGCTGGCCACGATTAACCAGTTGCCGGGCTACATGCGAAATGGATACCTGGCCAAGCGACTGAAACAGGCGTTAGAATTCATCCAGCGCAAGGGCTCAGCCAACGGACTGGATGCGGAACTGAAGTACTTATCCGACCTCGACGCGGGCCGCCAACATGACGGTTACGGCCTGCTGCGTGTGATCATCTGGGCAACACCGATGCTGGGATTCCTGGGCACGGTGATTGGCATCACGCTGGCCTTGGGCGATTTGTCTCCTCAGGCGCTGGTCAGCGATCCAGAAGCCGCCATGCAGGGACTTCTGGGTGGACTCAGCATCGCTTTTGACACGACCGCGCTGGCATTGATGCTCGCCATGATCTTGATGTTCGGCCAGTTTCTTGCCAGTCGCCTGGAAGCCGAGTTGATCGAAGCGGTCGACTCGCGTGTTTCCGAATACCTGGTGGGACGATTTAAACACTCTGAAAGCAGCGACAATCCGCAACTTGGTTCAATAACCGATGTTAGCGGCCACATCATGAGTTCCGTGGGCGAGTTGCTCGAGACCAACCAAAAGCACGTTTTGGCGGGCATGGAGGAAATGGTCGAGCGTCAGATCAAACTCTGGAAAGTTTCCATCGATGCTGCCAGCAATTCCTGGATCAAGGCGCAACGTGACGCGAACGACCGGTTTGAACTGGCTCAGACACAGTGGACCGCGTCGCAGGACAAATGGAATGCGATGACCGAATCCGCCACGACTCGCATGAGCGATGACATCAGCCGAGCGGTTGACCAATCGGTGCGCGACCAGATGGAAAAATTGTCCGCCGCCGAAGACGCGGCAGGTGCTCGACTGGCTCAGCACTGGGACCGCTTGCACAATGCCCTGAACGAAAATGCCCGTGTGCTTCAAACGCAGCAAGGCGAAATGGCGCGACAAGGCGATGCGTTGCTCAATGTTGTCCGCTCGATTGGAGACCTCAATGACTTACAGGGAGCTGTCAACAACAACATCCACTCGCTTGTCGTTTCCGGAAAATTGGACGAGACCGTCCTGGCGCTGTCGTCTGCCATTACTCTCTTGAACTCGAGGCTGAGCCAGACGACGCGACCCGTCTCGGAATTAGCCCAGCAACAAATGCGGGTGCACCGTGTACCTGAGAGGAAAGCTGCATGAGACCGTGTAGCGGGCGACGTCAAGCATCTGGTGAGGGCACCTCGGTCAGCCTCTTTCCATTTCTTGCCGTGCTGATTTGCACCATGGGATCGCTGATCGTGTTGCTGGTCATCACGGTACAGCAAGCCGGTGATTCGTCGACCGGCGCGGAACAGCCTGCCGAATTGGTCGTCGAGCCGGCGGTGATCGAGCCAAAAATCGTGGAATCTGCGATCGAAGAATCAGAGCCGTTGCAGCTGCAACTGTTGCAACCGGGAGAGGACGAACTCACCGAATTGCTGCGCGACAAAGACGACCTCGTCTGGCGAGCTGAGAATCTCGCGTCTTCGCGAGAATCGACACTTGCTCGGCTGCGGGAACAGCAGCTGCAATTGAGCATGGTCGAGGATCAATCCCAGTCTGTGCGAAAACGCCTCGAACGACTACGTGACGAAGTCGAAAGGCTAAAGCGGGCTGGCCAGGATCAATTGCATTTGACCGAGGACTCGGAAAGCCAGTTGGAAACATTGCAATCGAAGATCGTGGATGCGAAACGGCAGCTCGCCGAGACGCGAGGCAAAGTCCAACAGCAACGGTTCACGATCATCCCGCGGAAAGGCACAAATGGCACAAACCGTCGCCCGATCTATGTGGAGTGCCTGCCCGATCGAGTTGTTCTGCAGCCAGAGGGAATCGTGCTGGATACGTCCGATTTCAAAATGCCGATCGGACCCGAGAATGCGCTTGCCTCTGCGTTACGAGCGAAACGCGAGTTCTTGCTAAACGCCGGTGTCGTCGCTTCGGCGGGCGAACCCTATCCGCTGCTGCTCGTGCGACCGGGGTCGGAAAAAGCCTATGCCGCCTGTCGGCATGCGCTCACCGGCTGGGATGAAGACTTTGGTTACGAACTCGTGCCAGGCGAAATGCAACTTGCCTACCCGCCCAGCGATACGAAACTGGCCGGATTCATGAAATCGATTATCCATCAGGTCAGGACGCGGCTGGAGATTCTGGCCGCCCATGAGCAATCCGAGTCTAATGGAGTCGTACTGGGCATATCGCGCGAAACCGGCGGCTTTGTGCCAACCGGTGGTGTTTCGGCAGACGGCGTTGCGAGTGGCGGCACAGCTGCTTCCCGCGACAGTTTTGCAGCGAATAAAACAACTGCCAACTCGGGAACGCGCGCTCCGGCAAGTTCCGATACCGCACACACCCGGCCATCCCACAACGCACCTGGCAGCCAGGAATGGCAAGACGGGGCGCTGCGGCAAGAGAACCCTGCGCACCAGCTCATTTCCTGCCGGAACCACGTCAGAAGACGTCCAGGTCGGCAGCTTCGAACCAAATTCAAACGACTCAACCCTTCCGGTGGAGTTGGCCGGGGTCAAGCAGGAAAATGCAGAAGCCGACCGTGGTAGCAAGGGTCGTAGCGCGAAAGCTGACGCTGGCCGTGGAAAATCAGCTGCAGACGGCGGAGCCGCTCAGGTCTCATTCAGTATTGCCCAGACACAGGGACAGAACTGGGCGCTCCCGAACGACACGGTGGGCGCCATTGGAGTTGTACGGCCCGTCCGCCTGACATGTACCGCAAACGAAATCGTCCTACATCCGGAAAGTCGCGCGAACCAATCGCAACTTCGGCTGCCGTTCGAAGTGACAACGAGAAGCGCCGTGCAGCCGTTCGTAGGAGCACTCTGGGAACGGATGGACGACTGGGGCGTCGCAGGCAACGGCATGTACTGGCAACCAATATTGGAATGCGAAGTAGCGGTTGGTGGGGACGGACGTTTCGATGAACTCAAGGCATTGCTTCACGGTAGCGGCCTGCAAATCCGTAGGAAATAGCCATGCGTCGCCGGCAAACCGAAGATATTACCGACAGCGGTCACGATTCGTTTCTGGACATCGTGGCAAACCTGGTTGGCATCCTCGTCATATTGATCATGGTTGTCGGCGTCCGCGCACGCCATGCGTGGCAAACGCATCCCGTCGCCGACACTCCACTGGTCATGGTGGATGAAGAGCTCGAGTCGACAGCTTTGCCGTCGTTCGACGGGGAAGCGTTGCCAGCGGCTGAGGCAGCTGAGGCGGACGAGTCTTTGGACATCGTGAGGCAAGAAATTGTCTTGTTGACACGACAAACCGCAGAGCTGCAACGCGACGCTCACGAACTCCATTCGAAGGCTGCCACGATCGCGGAACAAACTGCGATCAAGACGGCGGAACGCGATCAACTACAACTACTGGCTTCGGCCATCGAGAACGAGATCCAGGTCCAACGTGATCTGCTGCAGGAGAACGAACGGGCTGCGTTCGATCAGGCTCAGGCAATTGCCACAGCCGAATCCGAATTGAACGACACCAAGTCAAAGATCCACACGGTCAGCCTCGAGACATTGGCTCCAACCGAGCTGACACATCACCCGACACCGCTGGCGAAAACGGTATTTGGACGTGAGGAACATTTGCGTCTGCAAGGCGGCCTGGTCGTTCGTGTGCCGCTGGATGAATTGGTGCAGTCACTACGCGATGACGCGCAAACGAAAATGTGGAAAATGAGGGATGCGAACGCGATTACCGAATCGTTACCGCCGCTGCAGGGGTTTCGCATGAAGTACACGATGAAGCGATTTGACCGCATTGTCGACACTCCCACCGGGAAAGCTCGCTCGCGTTCGATCGAACTCGATCGTTTCACCCTTTTCCCGGTCGCGGAGGATATGGGGGAACCGGTCGGACAGGCTGTCGCATCGAACTCGACGCTCAATCAACAACTTGCGAGGCTTTCCCCGGACGACACCAGCGTCACCATTTGGACCTACCCCGACAGTTTTTCCGAATTCCGGGTGCTCCAGGATTACCTCATTGATCGAGGCTTCAAAGTCGCAGCCCGACCACTACCGCAGGGCCACCCCATCGGCGGTTCGCCCAACGGAAGCCGTTCCGCGTCGCAATAGTGCTGCACAACGAACAGGTAGCAGGCAGCATTCACGCAAGGCGATCCGCAGCCTTTCCGCTCAACTTCACAGCAGCTCGGCTTTGGCCTGCGTAAACTTATCGATGGCAAATTCAAGATCCTCGCGAGAATGAGCAGCTGACATCTGCACGCGAATCCGCGCCTTGCCCATGGGCACGACCGGGTAGGAAAACCCGATGACATAGACACCCAATTCCAACAGGCGATCGGCCATTTTTGCCGCGAGGCGCAGCGTCCCCCAACATTAGCGGCACAATCGGGTGCTCGCCGGGCAGGATATCAAACCCAAGCTCGGTCATCTCGCGACGAAAGTAAGTTGTGTTAACTTCCAGTCGATCACGGAGCTCGGTCGTTTCTCCAGCCAGGTCGATGGCCTTCATCGCGCCGCCGGCAATCGCCGGCGCCAACGTGTTGGAAAACAGGTAAGGCCGAGACCTCTGACGCAACAGTTCGATAATCTCTGCGCGGCCGCTGGTGTATCCGCCACTGGCGCCGCCAAGTGCTTTCCCCAACGTCCCGGTTGTGATATCGACGCGGTCAATGACGCCACAATGCTCATGCGTCCCCCTGCCCGTCCGACCCACAAACCCGGTGGCGTGACAGTCGTCGAAATGAACCCAGGCTCCGTATTTGTCGGCTAACTCGCAAACTCCGGCCAGGTTGGCAATGTAGCCGTCCATGGAGAATACGCCGTCGGTCGTGACCAGCTTGTTCTTCGCACCGGCCCTCTCCGCCTCCTGCAGCTTGGCCTCCAGATCTTCCATGCTGTTGTTCTGGTAACGGAATCGTTTCGCTTTGCACAGCCGTACGCCATCGATGATCGAAGCATGGTTTAATTCGTCACTGATCACGGCGTCCTCCGGGCTCAAGATGGTCTCAAAGAGCCCACCATTGGCATCAAAGCAGCTGGAGTACAGGATCGTGTCTTCAGTGCCGAGAAACTGGCTGATTTTCCGTTCCAGCAGTTTGTGAATCGTCTGCGTTCCACAAATGAATCGCACCGAAGCAAGGCCGTAGCCCCATTCATCCAACGCCCGATGAGCTGCTGCAATCACGTCAGGATGATCGGCCAGTCCCAAGTAGTTGTTGGCGCACATATTGAGGACGGTCGAACCATCCGCAACAGCGATTCTGGCCCGCTGTGGTGTAGTGATCTCGCGTTCTGACTTGTAAAGTCCCGCTTGCCGTATATCGTCGAGCTTCGTGGAAACGGATTTCAATGTCGCGGACATATCGCTTCGCCTCACTTCCAATTCAGGATCACTTTGCCGCAGTTACCGCTCTTCATGGTCGCAAAACCGTCCTCGAACTGCTCGCATTCAAATCGATGTGTGATCACCGGTTTGATATTTAGGCCGCTTTCCACCATGACGGTCATTTTGTACCAGGTCTCATACATCTCTCGACCGTAGATGCCCTTAATCGTCAGCATATTGAAGATGACGGTATCCCAATCGATCGCCATGTTTTCTTCCGGAATGCCCAACATCGCAATCCGGCCGCCGTGGCACATGTTGTCGATCATGCTGCGAAAAGCGGCGGCGTTTCCTGACATTTCCAATCCGACGTCAAACCCTTCGTGCATGTCCAGTTCGGCCTGCACTTCCTTGAGCTTCGTGGACCGCGCGTCGACGGCACGCGTAACTCCCAACTCGCGGGCTAGTTCCAAACGAAATGGATTGATATCGGTGATGACAACAAAACGAGCGCCAGCGTGGCGGGCGACCGCGGCCGCCATCAGCCCGATCGGACCGGCTCCCGTAATCAGCACATCTTCGCCTAACAGGTCGAATGATAGCGCCGAGTGAACGGCATTTCCCAACGGATCAAAAATCGACTGCACGTCGCGAGAGAGTTTTGGACTGTGCAACCAAACATTCGTCATCGGCAGAGCAATCAGCTCGGCGAACGCCCCCGGCGGTTGACACCGATGCCCTGCGTATCTTTACAGAGGTGGCGACGACCGGCCATGCAATTTCGGCAACGGCCACACACGACATGCCCTTCTCCGCTTACGATATGCCCAACGGTGAATCCGGTGACATTCGACCCCACTTCGACAATCTCTCCGACGAATTCGTGACCCACCACCATGGGGACAGGAATTGTCTTTTGTGCCCAGGCGTCCCAGTTGTAGATGTGCAAATCGGTGCCGCAGATACCGGTTCGATCCACCTTGATCAGCACATCATTGATGCCAACCGTCGGGGAGGGTACGTCCTCCATCCATAAACCGGGTTCGGCCTTCGCCTTAACCAGTGCTTTCAATCGATGCACCTCTTGTGGAACAGAAGGAATCGTCTGTCTTGGGGGATCAGGGGCTCGGCATTCACTTCATCAAACTCATACGTCAAGTTACCACTGGAGGCGCAGGAACAATAAGTGTAGCGGCTTTTTGCCCATTGGAGACTGCAATACCATCGCCGCACACGCTATTCATTCGTGCGATTCGCACTAATCCTCAATTCGCTGGACAACCTGGCGAACAAACTGCGGCAACAACTTGTTCGCCTGTGGAGTCTCCCTGCAACTTGCCGTGAACTCGTCTGCCGACAAGCCGGTCAATTCCCTTACGTATCGCGGATAGGCCACCAACCGCTGCAGGTAGTGTGCCTTCAACAGTTCGGGGTGAAACTGAGTCGCGTAAACCGGCCGGTCGATCAATTTCAGGGCCTGGTTGGTGGCCGTTGCTGAGGAGGCCAACAGCACAGCTTCTCGAGGCAGTGTAACCACCGTATCTTCGTGCCCTGAATGCGCCAGGAAGCGACTGCCGGCCACCGCAAATACCTCATCAAGGGCACCATCCTTGGTAAGCTCAACGCTCATCGTACCCAATTCAGCATATTTTCTTTCGTGCACAACCACGCCACCGAAGGCTCTGGAAATCGCCTGAAAGCCCCAACATGAAGCGAACATGGGGACCCCTGATTCGGCGACTCGCCGTAACCCACCCAACGCGTCGTGCAACCAATCGCCGCCTTTAACGACCGAATAGTCACCGCTGCCGCCAACAAACACGGCATCATATTCCGACAGTTGCCCCACCGAAGGGCGATTGCGGATCAAGTCGAATTGCATGATCTGGTTGCCGTCGCAAGCAAGCGACTGTGCAAAACAGTCAACTTCCTGCTGACGCATCGGGTCGTCCAGCTTGCGAATCTGCAGCAGAAGATATCGGGGTGAAGCCATGCAATTTCAGGATCGGCGGTCCATCGGTAACCATCGTCGTGTGCGAGTATAACGAATCGCTTTCGATTGGTGACTGGGGCAAGGGCATTACGGGCACGTAGGGCACGTCGTCTGATCGCTGAATTGGAGCGAAAACTGGAAAGCGTTATCCGCTTGCGAATCATGCATCGGCGTGGCACCTACGGAGTACAAGCGACAATACCTGCTGAGACGACGTGGCAGATGGTGTCCAGCTGTTCCAGCGAAATGCATAACGGTGGCATAACGACGACGACGTTGCCGAGCGGTCGGAGCCAGACTCCGTTGGCAATCGCGTGCTGACAAATTTGGTGTCCCAGTCGGGCCTCCCAGGGATAGGGTTGCTTGGTGGATTTGTCCTGGACAATTTCGATACCGGCCATGAGGCCCCGTTGGCGAGTGTCGCCCACGTTTGGCAGTTCAGCGATCCTGCTTAGATGCGTTTCCAGCCGCTCGATCTTCGATTGCATGAATTCGAGCGTTCGATCGTCCTCGAACAACTGCAAACTGGCAAGTGACACGGCTGCGCCCAGCGGGTTTCCACCAAATGTGTGGCCGTGAAAAAACGTCTTCAATTCGTGATGTTTGCCAAGAAAAGCGCGCCACACTTCGGTCGTGGCCATGGTGGCAGCGACGGGCAGGTAGCCGCCTGAAAGGCCCTTGCCGAGGCATACGATATCTGGAACCACCTGTTCATGCTCGCAGGCGAACAACTTGCCCGTGCGACCCATCCCAACGGCAACCTCGTCAGCGATCAACAACACGTTGTACTGTTCGGTCAGCTCACGAACGCCGGCCAGGAATCCAGCTGGGTGAACCACCATTCCCGCCGCACCCTGGACCAGTGGTTCCATGACCACAGCTGCTACTTCATCCGCATGAGCCGCGAGGAGTCGCTCCAACTGTCCGAGGTAATACTCACAGGCAGAATCCGTACTCACGCCATCCGGTAGGCGATAGGTATCCGGCACGGGACTACGAATCGGCTCGAAAAGCAACGGGCGAAACACGTCTTGAAACAATGGCATACCGCCAACGCTGACGCTGCCAATCGTATCACCGTGATACGACTGCTGTAACGTGACATATCGGGTTTTCTCCGGCCGAGGTGACTCGCATTGCCGCCAATATTGCAGTGCAATCTTGAGTGCCGCCTCGACGGCCGTTGCTCCGCTGTCGGAAAAAAATACATGATTCAATCCGTCCGGCGAGACCTCAACCAACTTCTGGGCCAAGCGAATCGTCGTATCGTTGGAAGCTCCCAAGTTGGTTACGTGGGCTACACGGTCCAACTGGTCCCGAATCGCCTGGTCGAGCTTCGGATGCCGATGTCCATGGACGTTGCACCAGAGGCTGCTGACGCCATCGAGATATTCTCGACCTTCAATGTCAACCAGCGTGCAACCTTCGGCGCGTTCAATAATCAACGGATCGTAATCCTGCATCTGCGTGAACGCATGCCAGACGGCATTCCGGTCCAATTCCTTCAGCGACGCCACTTTGGCAACCGCCGCCGCATTCGTTTTCATGGGACTGGACGAGCTCATCGTGGATCTACCTACCGGGTTGCCAGTGCATTTGCTACGATCTCAAGCGGTGTTGATCCGCCGGTAATCGTTGGGAACGCTTGAGAATAACACGACCATGAAACGAAACAACTTGCCACAGCTCGTCCTTGTCGCTACTTCAATTTTGTCGATATCAAGTTCCGCCACGGCCCATCCGGGACACGGTCTGGAGACTGAGTGGAATCTACTGCATTTCGCAGCGTCACCCAGCCACCTCCCCGCGATTCTTGGCGTCGCCAGCCTGGGTTTGATCTTGGGCCTCTTGGTCTTGCGAATTCTCAGGCACCGGCAAGCGGTCGCCCCATAGTCTGCGATCATTCTTGCGCTTTCAGAAACTACCGGAGCACCCTTTGCAGCGTCCGCTCCCCCAATTGGCGGTGGACCGGTGAGTCGTTTGAATTTGCCATCAGCGCCAGACTGATCGACAACGCCCAACCGCGGGCCCGCTCCCAGGTTGCCTGGTCGATCGGCTCGTTGTTAACTCGCAACAAGGCCTTCAGTTCAATTCGCTCTGCCTCGTCGAAAATCATCCATGCAACAGCGAAATCGGCCGCAGGATCACCCGCAGTGACATCGCCAAAATCGATGACACCGGACAGTCTACCCTCGTTGATCAACAGGTTGAGCGGATGCAAGTCACCGTGCAACCACATCGGTACTCCTTTCCAAACTGGAAGGCCGATAGACTCAGCCCAGAGTTTCAGCACGGTAGTGCGATCAATCCTCTCGATTTGGTTCGCATAATTGCGGGTGAGTTCATCTCGCATGGCCAAGGGGACGCCGCGAGAAGCATTCTTCGGCGCCGCGGCAATTGCGGGAATATGGATCGCGTTTAAGAGCTGAGCCAGGTCGACCAGCAGTTGCTGCCTGTCGAACCCGCCCGTCAACTCTGCGATGGGTGTACCAGGAATCCAACGAACGACGATCCATGGCCAAGGGAACCCCAAGGCAGCTCGACCGGCATAAATCAGTTCCGGAGTTGCCAAAGGAAGTGACTCTGTAAACATCGGCAACCATCGCTGCTCGTGTTTGATCAGCCTTGCTGCCAACTTGCGTCGCGGCATCCGTGTGGCAAACTTGTTACCAACGCGAAAGATGGCGTTGTCCCAGCCAGACGCCTCAAAGCGGATGGGTAGTTGCGCCAAACGCGGAATTTGTTGCTGTAACAAGTCCTGAACCAGATCCCGACCAATTTCAAATTCGGCCAGAGGGATCGATCCTGGCATTTGGCTTCCTCTGCTCGTCGAATTGATGCGTTTGAAGATGCAAATTGGGTGACAGAACGACCATCCATCATGCTGCGAATAAGGTCGCCGTAATTGCGATGGCCAACACCAACATCAACAACCCCAACAGAATCCAAACGAAGATGGACGTCTTGTATTTAATATGGGGTGTCTGCGTGACGACCGACTGGTACTGTTCCGAAAGTACCATTCTTCCTTTCGCGCAGATTAGCAGGTAGAGAAAATAGGCCGAGATCAGCGTCCCAACCGGAAATGCAAGCAAACCAATAATACTGAGCACAATTGCAGGGATTCGGGCACCCGGTCGTAACCGCGACAATCCAATGGCGGTCAATCCTTGGACCAACCCCAAGGCGAGGTAGCCAAGCCCCAACATGAAGCTGAACCACGAGGCGCCGGGGTTTCGACCGGTTAGGCCCTGAAAGAGAATTCCCACACCGATCAATACCAGGAAAATGGCTCCCAGGATATATAACGTTCCGATTGATTTCACAGACGCTTCGTGACTGAGATGGTGTTTTCTGATCGCTTCCAGATCGCCGTCAACGTTTGCGGCGAACGTCGAATCTTCGATCGGCGCGGCGCTGTACGGGTTCTCCGAATCGGCCAGAAAGGGGCTGGGCTGCGGGGAAGATTCATCGGTCATCTTGGAAGGCGACCTTGGCTGAGCAGGAAGGCAAGACGGATCCGCTGTCGGACTACCACTTTACCGTGACAGCAGCTCCTTCGCGAATACCCAAGAACTTGTAGGCGCTATCACCGACCAGAACGAGTTCCAAATGTCCGTCGCTCCCAAGAATGGCGAGGAATGTCATTTCAGGCTCATTGTGATCCGCCGGAAAGATGCCGACCGTCTTGTGGCCGTCGCACTTGATGGTCACGCTTTCGTCTGTGGGCGCATTGGACAGTTGCTCGCGAGTGATGCTCGACACGATGTCGCCCGACTCGCGCACTGAAACGACTTCACCTTGCAGTTTCCCGGCCACTCGACTTTCCTTCAATGCTCAGCGTGTTCAAGGCTCCCGAGCGGCAGATTCTACGCTGATTCGGCCAAATTTCCAATGTTGTCAAGAATCGGCACGCAGAGCGTTTCGTGGCCAGACGCGAACACCGGCACCGGTGCCCAGTTTCAGTCGCCTCGCGGCATTCCCGCCTGCGATCGCGAACTCCAGCCGCCCCGAAGAACCGAACAGAGCCAATAGTTCACCTTCAGCTACGTCGGCGTAGCATCGACTGAGCCGATGGACTACGTGGTGTTCGATCGAAGCGGTCCAGACGGCATCTTCGCGAGTGAGACGTGACCGCACCGTTAGTCGCTTCACATCTACCAACCGAATGTTCGTGATCAAATTCCCGAACGAATCCACAAATTCAACTCGCCCCGAAACAACATCTGATACTACCGGCTGGGTCGATTCGACTCGTTGGGCGGAATTCAGCCGTGGGCCCAGAGATTCCAGCGCTATTCCGGTGCTCAAATGCGCCGCCACCGGTCCCATGATGTCTCGCCCGTGAAATGTCGGACTGACATCCGATCTCCAGAATCGATCGTTGGTCAATTGCACGATTTCGATGCGATCGCAGCGATCGAGAACGCGCGTCAGCAGTCCGTTGTTCGGAGCAACAAAGTAGTGATCCTGCGTATTCCCTGCGATCATGGTTCGGTCGGAACCAACGCCCGGATCGACGACCGCCAAGTGGATTGTGCCCACCGGGAACGCGTCGATCGTTTCGTTCAGCACCCAAGCCGCCGTATGCACATCCTGTGGCGGGATGGAATGGGAAAGATCGACAATGCGAACACGTGGCGAGATCGCGAGGATGGCACCTTTCATTTGTGCCACGTAGTGCGAATCACGCCCGAAGTCGGTCGTCAGCGTAATGATGGGAGGCGAATCGAACATCGCTTGTTACGCCATCTCTTCAATCAGCTGCAGGCAGATTTGACGAACCTGGCCGGGATTTGCGTTGGGGTTCTTTTGTTTGGCTTGTCCGATCAGCGAACCGATCGCTTTTTGTTTGCCATTCTTTACATCTTCGACAACTTGCGGGTTCGCTTCGAGCAGCAACCGGCAAAGTTCGCGCAGGTCATCGCCGCTAACCTGTCGGATCCCGAGTTGCTCCATCGCCTGAACGACATCCGCAGAGTTGGACAGCATCTTTTCGAAAACTTCAATCGATCGACTATTGTTTAGTTTTCCCGACTTGACGGCAGCGATCAGGTCACCCAGTGCCATCGCCGAGACACCGAACTGATCAATCGTCAGGTCGTCTTCTTTGAGCCTCCTGAGCACGTCGCGTTGCACCCAGTTACTCGCCTGCTTGGCATCGCCGCACCGCTCGGCCACGTCCACGAAGTAGTCGACGACCGCCCTGCCCTGATTGACCAGCACCTCCGCATCGGCATCAGCAGCCCAAACGACGCGACCAGCCGACGCCTTAAGGCAGCTGGTAGTTCCACAAGCGAACTGCGGACGGCAGCAACTTCGGTGTCGCCGACGGTGACGGGGACCAGATCGGGATCGGGCAAATAACGGTAGTCGCTGGACTCTTCCTTGCTGCGCTGCGGTTTCGTCACTTCCGCCTGATCGTCCCAGCCCCGTGTTTGCTTGGGCACCTCGCCCAGTTTTTCGCCAGTCTTCTTCCAAACTTCCAGCAATCGCCCAGCCTCGTGCGTCAGCGCCCGCTCTACGGCTCGAAAGCTGTTCATGTTCTTGATTTCGACAATCGGCGTAGCGATCGTTTCTTCGTCTTGCTGGATGTGCAGGTTCACATTCGCGTCGACCCTCAGGCTGCCCTCTTGCATGTTGCAATCGGAAACTCCCAGGTAGGTCAGCAGCAATTTCAACTCGGAGAGATAAGCTCGCGCTTCTTCCGGTGATCGCATGTCGGGTTCACTCACAATTTCCAGCAGTGGCGTTCCCGTCCGATTCAGGTCGATGCGACTGTCGTCCTTGCCCGCCGCTTCGTCGTGCATGCTCTTGCCAGCGTCCTCTTCCAGGTGGGCACGAATAATGCCGACCTTCTTCGTTTCAAAACGCCCCTTGGGATCGCTGATCTCGAGGTAGCCATGCTGAGACATCGGCAAATCGAATTGACTGATCTGATATCCCTTCGGCAAGTCGGGATAGTAGTATTGCTTTCGATCCCACTTCGTGAACCCGGGAATCTCGCAATTCAGGGCGACAGCGGTTTGCAAAGCCAACTCAAACGCCCGGCGATTCATGACGGGCAACGCGCCCGGCAACCCGATGCAAACCGGACAGGTTTGTGTATTCGGCGGACTGCCGAAGGTCGTCGGGCATCCGCAGAAAAGCTTGCTCTGCGTGTCCAGTTGCACGTGGACTTCCAACCCGATGATAGTCTGGACGGCCGACTCGTTCATGACAATTGGGGGCTCCGTTGATGCCAATCGGTCGCCGTTTGGAACATGTGAGCCGCTTGCAATATTCGCTCTTCATCAAATGGCTTCGACTGCAATTGCAGACCAATCGGCAATCCATGTTTGCTGAAGCCGCAGGGCAACGAGATTCCGGCCACGCCCGCCAAATTGGTCGTCGCGGTGTATAGATCGCCAAGATACATGGCCAAGGGATCGTCAACGAGTTGCCCGACCTTGAATGCCGTCGTAGGCGTTACCGGCCCGATGAGAAAATCAACCTTCTTGAATGCGGCATCATAGTCCTGCCGAATCAGTCGACGGACCTTGAGCGCTTTGAGGTAGTAAGCATCGTAGTAGCCGGCGCTCGAGTGCGTAGGTTCCCAGCATGATGCGTCGTTTCACTTCGGGGCCAAGCGCTTCGCTGCGGCTTTGCCGGTACATCCGCACCAACGGGCTATCGATCGAAGCGACGTCGCCGCCCACTTCTTTGATGCGAGCGAACTCTTCCTGCAATGCTTCCCGCATGGCGACCTCGTCGGTGCGCCGGCCGTAATGGACGCCATCGTAGCGAGCCAGGTTACTCGACGCTTCCGAAGGCGCGATGATGTAATAAGTCGCGATCCCATACTTGCTGTGAGGCAGCGAGACGTCGGTTACTTTTGCGCCGAGCGACTCGTACACCTGAACCGCTTCACGAACCGCCGTCTCAACTTCGGTATCCAGCCCCTCGCCAAAATGCTCGCGCACGAGTCCCAACTTCAAGCCCGCCAGCGGACGCACCACGGATTCCGAGTACCTGGGCACAGGAACAGGTGCCGAAGTCGCATCCCGTGGGTCGTGCCCGGCGATGACATCCATCAGCAGTGCTGCGTCTTCCACAGTCCGCGTCATTGGGCCGGCTTGATCAAGGCTGCTGGCAAACGCGACCAGTCCATAACGGCTGACTCGCCCATAAGTCGGCTTGAGCCCGACGACGCCACAGAAAGCAGCCGGCTGTCGAATCGACCCGCCCGTGTCGGTCCCAATCGCGGCCAGCGACATTCGGGCAGCGACGCAGGCTGCGGAGCCGCCGCTGGAACCGCCGGGAACCCGGTCGTGGTCCCAAGGATTGCGAGTATCACCCAACGCGGAATTCTCGGTGGAACCGCCCATGGCAAACTCATCCATGTTCGTGCGACCGACGATGACCGCATCGGCCGCCTTCAACCTTGCCACGATGGTCGCATCGTAAGGCGGAATGAATTCTTCCAGCATCTTCGAACCGCAGGTGGTGGCTCCACCGCGGGCACACAGCACATCCTTGATGGCGATCGGCAGACCGGCCAAGGGCCCGACCTTCTGGCCCATTTCGCGCCGGTGATCCACCGCGTCGGCATCCTGCAACGCACCGCCCCGGTCTACATGCAGGAAGGCACCAATGCTACCGTCGAGTGCCTCGATCCGGTCCAGATACGCTTCGCAAACTTCAACAGCAGACAAGTCGCCCGACTGCATCTGCCGAATCAACTGCGACGCCGTTTGTTCGAGCAAGCTCATGCGTCATTCACCCAGCACCGCGGGGACCCGAAAATACTCTTCGTCCGCTTTGGGTGCGTTCCCCAGTGCCGATTCGCGGGGCAATCCCGGTTGTACTTCATCGTCGCGGAAGGCGTTGGTCAAGTCGACTGCATGTGCCATCGGTTCGACCGCAGAAGTATCCAGCTCAGCGAGTTGGTCAATGTAGCTGAGAATCTTGCCGAGTTGATTGGTCATCTGTTCCAGCTCGGCGTCGGTTAGCTGGAGTCTCGATAACAGGGCCACTTTCTCGACATCGGAGCGGGTGAGACTCAAGGGCAGCATCCTCACGTTCTTGATGATGCGATTTCACATCGCCGCACTGGCACATGCCATATTCGAACACGGCACGAATTCAAAATGCGAACAGCGGCAAATGCTACTTCGCGGCTTTCGCGTCGGCGGCAGATAGCTGGAAAGGCTTTCGCTTCACGGCTTTCAGCACGGCGCCACTGCGTATGCACTGGGTGCAAACGTGCTTTGCCTGAACGCCTCCACCTGGCAACTGGACCTTGACTCGCTGCAAGTTCGGCTTGAATTGTCGTCGAGTAATTCCCGTGATTTTGGTACCAACACCACCCAAGTATTTGGCCTTACCACGGGTCTCGACCGAGTTGCCCATTTGAGGGCCCTTACCACAAATTTCGCATGATCGAGCCATGACTCGCTACCTTCGACAGACTGCTTGGGATTTCAGGAAACTTCGAATCTACGAGTATATAGGATTGCGCTAGGTCCACAACCGCGTTGCCGGACTACGACGCCAAGTGAACGATCAGGAATCGCGGAATCTATCCGCCCGTTCGTGTGCCAATCTGGACCTCGGCGGCGGAGCTGGGGTTTCCAGAGGTCAAGCAGCATCGAGTCCGGGAAAACGGCTGGTAATTGCCAATACTTCCTCGATTACCAGTCCGTTCGTGCCGATCGCCTCGCGGGCAAAAATCGTGGAATTCCCTTGCCAATCGGTAAAAGAGCCGCCCGCTTCCGTCAACACCGGCATGACGGCAGCTGCATCCCAAACACTGAGGATCGCATCGATCATCAGTTCGGCTCGGCCCGTGGCGACCAACAGGTAGCCATAAGCATCTCCCCAGGTACGAGTGACTCCGGCGGCAGATTCCAGCTGGCTGTACGCGTCACCCGCGCCACGTTGGTCAAAGGTACCCCGCTCGCTGGTAACAAACACGCCGTTAGCCAACTGGTTGCATCGGGACACCTGGGCTCGCACTGTTTCACGATTAGGCCGTTCATACCAAGCTGCCGTGTCCGATGCGTGCGTGGATCATCTCACCCAATGCGGGCGCCGAAATAACACCAATCCTGGGCTCATCGTTTTCCAGAACTCCGATCAGCGTCGTGTAAAGCGGCACACCAGAGACAAAAGACTTGGTGCCGTCAATCGGATCGAGAATCCATCGAAAGCCGGAACTGCCCGACTCTTCACCAAATTCTTCGCCCAAGACTCCGTCGTCAGGAAATTCTTTGTTGATCAGCTTCCGCAAGAGCGTTTCTGCCTCGCGATCTGCAATGGTGACGGGCGAACCATCTTCCTTCTGGTCGACTTGAAACGGTTGCTGAAAGTACCGTTCCGTGATTTGTCCCGCGTCGGCTGCAATTCGCAGGGCAAACTCGTACCGGTTTTTCAGAGCAAGCTCTTGGCTCATGTTGATGTAACCTGATCGGCGGCCAGCTTGGCAGCTCGTTCAACTTGAAACGAATGCAACAATAGAATTCCAGCACCGCAAACGAGGCACATATCTGCGACATTGAAATTAGGCCAGGTGAATCGTCCGTAAGCAAGCAGGATCCAGTCGCGTACGCCCTGCATTCCCCAATAACCCAACCGGTCGTAGAGGTTGCCCATGACGCCGGCCAGCATCAGCCCCAAGGCGATGGTCAACAGCCAGGAATCGGTCGCTTTGCCCAGCCACAGCCAGCAAAGAATGGCGACGAGCGCTCCGACCGAAACCACTGCCAGAAAACTGGTATGCCCCTGGCCCATCCCAAAGAAGCGCCACGATTTATCGAAGTTTGCAGGCCAAAAAACCCTTCGATGAACCACCAAGTTGGGCTGGGAGGCGGCCCCAAGCGACCAAAAATCCAGTCCTTGGTCCACAAATCTAGAAAGCAGCCGCCAATACCGAGGAGCGTGGCCAACAGGGCTCGACGCGAACGGATCAGCCGTTCCGCGAAAATGGCCTGAGTTTCTGTGCCTATCGGCTTTGGATTTGAGACTCGCACTTCACGCAAAACGGGGTGTAAGGGATCGCATTCAGGCGAGTCTTCGGTATGACTCCTTCACATTCCAGGCAGCGACCATACGTCGCGTCTTCAATCCGCTCAAGAGCTCCTTCGATCATTTCGATCGTGGCTCCGTCGTTCTCCATCAAACTTAGCGTGAATTCCTGTTCGAAATTGTCGCTGCCAACGTCGGCCATATGGATTGGCATCGTATTTTCATGATTGCCGTCCAGTGCGGTACTGGCCATCGCCGAAACGTCGCCTCGGAGACGTGAGCGGAGTTGCAAGAGCCGCTCCTTGTATACTTTCAAGTCGGTTTTCTTCATGGCTTTAGCTTTATTGTCCCCTCGCCCTGCATCCGCACCTGCTGAGTCCGACAGCAAGCGGA
The DNA here is from genome assembly GCA_963821085.1 of uncultured Planctomycetales bacterium. Classification (GTDB taxonomy): domain Bacteria; phylum Planctomycetota; class Planctomycetia; order Pirellulales; family Pirellulaceae; genus CAWGCE01. The sequence continues at coordinate 230,104 of CAWGCE010000007.1, forward strand.
ACATTCTATGGACACCCATTAGGGGTGTCAAACGGCGGCTGGCTGGCTGTCAAAGTGAATTCTCGCCACAAGCCCTTTTGGAAGTTACACTTACGGCAAGCCATCAAGCGATTGGGAAACGCCAAACGGACACGATTCCAACCGGAAAGAATGCCGAATTAAGATATGGGGGCCGATCCAGCAATCGTGAGCGGTTGATGGGGATGCCCAGATCGACAAATCGGCTGGCCCTAAACTGACCCAAGCTAACAGATACTTTCCACGAATGAGATTCCTTTGAGTACCAGTTCGAAGACCATTTCTGCTGCGGATGAACCAACCGGATCGGCAGCGTTCCAACGCTGCATCAATCCTGCGTGTGGTTCTACATTCGGGATTGATGAAGTCAAGATCGGCTGCAGCAACTGCGGATCCTTGCTCGATGTTGCCTACGAATGGGACAAACTTCCAATCCCGGACTCGATGTCCTTTTTTGAACAGAAGTGGCAACGCCGAAATGACCCGCTCTGCTTCAGCGGCGTCTGGAGGTTTCACGAATTGCTACCGTTTACCGGTCGCAACCACATTGTCACCGTGGGGGAAGGCCAGACGCTGTTGCAGAAAGCCGACTCGGTTGCCAAGTTCGTGGGTATGGATGCCGGCTGCCTCTTTCTTCAGTATGAGGGCATGAACCCATCGGGCAGTTTCAAAGACAATGGGATGACGGCCGCTTTTTCGCATGCGCGGCAGATTGGAGCCAAACGGGCCGCCTGTGCCTCCACTGGAAACACCAGCGCGTCGCTGGCCATGTACTGCTCGGTTCCCGGCATGATGAAAGCAGTGATCTTTATCGGCAGCGGGAAAGATCTCATACGGAAAGTTGTCTCAGGCGTTGGAATATGGAGCATTAACAGTACAGATTGCCGGCGATTTCGACGACGCCATGGCACGGGTTCAGGAAGTGTCGCAGAAGCTGGGGATTTATCTCTGCAATAGCGTCAATCCATTCCGTCTCGAAGGTCAGAAGACGATCATGTATCGAGTGCTGGAAGCGCTGCGTTGGGATCCACCTGATTGGATCGTAGTGCCTGGCGGTAACCTGGGCAACTCATCGCCTTCGGCAAAGCGTTTATCGAGCTAAGAGAACTGGGCCTGATCGATCGAGTGCCCCGGCTGGCCGTGATCAATGCTGCCGGCGCTAACACGTTGCACGAGTTGTACGAGCATCGCAATGTGCGGTGGAACAACGGCAACGCCGACATGGACGCCGGTTTGCCAATACTACGACGAACTGGATGCGCGAACGGCCAAGGCGGAGACGATCGCCAGCGCCATTGAAATCAATCGGCCGGTCAACTTGAACAAGTGTCTGCGAGCTCTGGAATTCTGCGATGGCGTCGTGCGGCAGGTCACCGATCAGGAGATTCTCGATGCGAAAGCCAAGGTCGGTGCGGGCGGCATTGGTTGCGAGCCGGCCAGTGCCGCGAGCGTCGCCGGTACCAAGAAGTTGCGGGCCGAAGGGATCATCGGCAAGATCGGACCGCGTCGTGTGCATATCTGACCGGCCATCAGCTGAAAGATCCCACAGCAACTGTGGCTTACCACACAACCGATCAACAGATGTTCAACGAGGTTCTTGCGTCTCGTGGAGTCAAAACGGCTTCGTATGCAAATCGGGCCGTGGCTGTTCCAAATGATCTCGACGAGATCATCAAGGCGATTCAGCTGTACGGTGTAGCCCGCATTTCTCACAGACCCATTAGATCCAAGCCGCCCGTGGCCGCGTAGATGCTTTAGCAACAGGCATTTCCGCACAACCACATGGACGGCTTGGCAATGACAGATTGTACTCAGCGTTCGTTTGAATTTCACCGGGTCGGTCGGCGAGAAGTTACCGCGAGATTTGACGCTCCTGCGATCACTTCGGACGGCGGTGGGCTACTCCTGCGAGAGCTGGAAGCCAAGCTGGGATTGGTCGAGCGCTTCAGTCGCTGTTTCCGGGACTACCGCGATGCGAGGTACACGACACACTCGGTGGAAGAATTATTGGCCCAACGTGTTTTTGGAATTGCATTGGGTTACGAAGACCTCAACGATCACGAGCAATTGCGTCACGATCCGCTGATGGCGATTTTGGCAGGCAAGAGAGAGCCGGACCCTGACGACGGTTTTGCCTTGGCCGGGAAAAGCACGCTGAATCGGTTGGAGCTGACGACCACGCGAGCGACACGTTACAAGAAGATCGTGGCGAAGCATGGCGAGATCGAAGACTTCTTTGTTGAAGCGTTTCTGAGCATCGAGTCGTCCAAAGCACCGCCCCAACGGATCGTTCTCGATCTCGATGCGACGGATGATCCGCTGCACGGCCATCAACTGGGCCGGTTCTTCCACGGCTACTACAAGTGTTATTGCTATCTGCCGCTGTACATCTTCTGCGGCTCGCACTTGCTATGTGCCAAGCTGAGGCCGTCGAACATTGACGCGGCAGCCGGGTCGGTCAGGCAACTGGAGCGAATCGTCTCCCAGATTCGAGCGAAGTGGCCCCAGGTGAAGATCGTGATTCGTGGTGACAGCGGCTTCTGCCGAGAGAACATCATGGCCTGGTGCGAGGCGAATCAGGTGGATTACGTGCTCGGACTGGCGAAAAACAGTCGTTTAAAGCGAGTCTTGGGCAAAGAGCTGCACGCAGCAAAGCAACAGTTTGAAGCCACCGGCCAGGCCGCACGCGTCTACAAGGACTTTGCCTATCAGACCAGGAAGAGCTGGCGTCAGAAACGGCGTGTGATTGGCAAAGCAGAGCATCTTGCCAAAGGAGCCAACCCGCGATTCGTGGTGACGAGTCTTTCGGCAAACGAATTCGATGCAGCCAACGTCTACGAAAAACAATACTGCGCTCGCGGCGACATGGAGAATCGGATCAAAGAGCAGCAGCTTTATCTGTTCGCAGATCGTACCAGCGCATCCACCATGCGAGCCAATCAGCTGCGATTGTGGTTATCGAGTGTCGCCTATGTTCTGCTCAACGCCTTGCGTGAACTTGGCTTGAAAGGCACGGAACTCGAACGAGCCCAGTGCCACACGATCCGGCTCAAGTTGCTGAAGATTGGAGCGGCGATTCGAGTAACCGTTCGCAAAGTCTGGGTGTCGATGTCAGCCAGCTATCCATTCATCGCAACCTTCCACCGCGTCTTCGACACGATAGCAGCGTTGCCATTACTTCGCCCGCCTCCGCCGTAGCCCTCTTGAAAGGAAAGCAGCACCAGCCGAGTCACTTCTGCGCTACCGGTCTGCGCTCAGCGCGAAATCCACGCCATTCTTCTTATCCAACTTCCCAACAAATGCGGCGCAAAGTCGCAACCGCGACCCATTCGCCCGCCGCCAACTCCAAATCGCCGCCGCCCGACAAGGTGCCGCCTCAGTCACAGGGCGGGTGAGAAATGCGGGCTAGAAAAGAACCGTCCGTCGAGCCCTGCTGCTGGAATGCTCGCCGTCGGCTAAACTTCCAGTATGAGTACGAGAATCGCCATTCATGGGGCGGCCGGTCGAATGGGGCGGCGTCTGGTCGCGTTGGGTCTCGCGGACCCGGAGCTGACGATCGCGGCAGCACTCGAGTCGGCTGAGCACCCGCAGCTCGGTGAGGACGCCGGCGTCTTGGCTGGCGTCGGTGAACTGGCCCTGCCGCTGTGTTCCAAGCTGGATACGCCAGTTTCGGCAATTGTCGATTTTTCGACTCCGGATGCCTGCGATCGCATGATCGATTGGGCCGCCAGCCATCAAATCCCCATCGTCGTCGCCACCACCGGTTTGGATGAACACACCAGCAATAAGCTGCAGCAGGTGGCGTCCGAACTTCCCGTCGTCTGGGCTCCGAGCATGAGCTTGGCCGTCAACGTGACGATGAAACTCGCGGCAGCAGCAGCGGAGGCGTTGAAAGCTGTGAACAACGGAGTCGACGTTGAGATTGTGGAAACACACCATCGCTACAAGGCCGATGCTCCCAGCGGAACCGCACTGAGATTTGGCCAAATTATCTCGGACATGTTGGATCTGCCGATCCAACAACATGGTCGTGAGGGTCAAATCGGCGCACGGCCGCAGAATGAAATTGGTTATCACGCAATTCGTGCTGGTGGCAATCCAGGCGAACATCGTATCGTTTTCGGAATGCTCGGCGAGTCGATCGAAATTATCGTCAAAGCGACTGACCGCGACTGTTACGCATTGGGGGCATTGATGGCGGCAAAGTTTGTCATCCGACAACCACCCGGACTGTACTCGATGGACGACGTCATCTGGCCCGTTAAGAGTGGGCTTTAGCCGTGGCGAAATGTGACGAGGGCTACATCTGCGACGTCTGCGGCAAGGATGTCGAAGGCATTCTCGAAAGCGATCTTTACCTGCGATACGTTCTCGGAAGAATCGATCCTGAGACGCTTCACGATCAACCAGAGCGTCACATCCGCTGCAATCCTGTGCTGGCTCAGTTCATCTGCGACGATAAATTTGAAGCGGTTCTGGTCGACGGCGATTTCGACAGGCGACAGATGGACGCAGCCTATGTCCGTGACGAGCAATCCCTGGTGACGCGAGGATGGCGACGGCTGAAGGAAGTCGCCGGGCTCGATTTGCCCATCATGGACTACCCGTTGCCCTCCGCAAGGCAAAAATGGTCCGGGGATTGAATGCGTTACTTTCCCCGGCAAATATTGACGGCGGGAAATTGGCCAACGAAACTGGAAGCAGCAGGATCGGAAACACCTTTCGTGAGCCGGGAGCAACGCTTTGATGAACTTCAATTCCTTCAGAATAGCATGCCTGCTTTCGATCCTGGCGTCGACGGCAGCTGCACAGTCGCAACCGTCTTATAACTTTCAGCGTCCCGATCCAGCCTATACGCTCACTCAGGTCCCCGACGGCGCTGTTCTTGTGCACAACGCGACGGGCAAATCGTGGTGGTTGCTGCTCGACAAGAACCAGCGAACGAATCACCCCAAAGTAACTTGGCTGCCGATCACGAGAGTTGAAGATTACGGGGCAGTCGCCAAATGGTTGCGAACTCAGGATTCCGTTAGGACCAGGTCCGTCGTTGACGTTGAGATCGCTTTTGCTCGAGCGCAGTTGAAGGAGGCTCGCGAAAACTACGGCACACGACACCCAACCGTGATCAAACTGACTCAAGACTTGATGTCTCTGGAAAAAGCCAAGCGAACGAGCGAGAAGCCAAAAGCAACGAGAAACAATTCCTCAGACGCAAACACGAAAGACGGTGGTGCGTAGCGTGGGGTTGGCGTTACCGGATAATGATCCGGTGAAAAAACGGTTTGCGGCTAACCCTTCAACCCTGCTGGGCCTCCCTCAGTTTGCGGTGTTCTAACCGGTGCTTTTGTCTCAATTCGGCCGCGGCAGCTCGCCGGCGTTCATCATCGGCTTCCAGCTTCAGCCCGGGGACTTCTACCGGATGGCCATCGTCATCCAGCGCCACGTAGACGGCGTACGCGGAATTGGTGTGCGTCAATTCGCCGCTGATTGGATTCTCGGCGGTCACCCGAATCTCAACTTCCATGGATGTCGTGCCAACTCTGTTGAGCTGTGCGGATAAATTCATCACGTCGCCAACATGAACTGGAGAAAGGAAGGTGATCGAGTCCATCGCCACAGTAACCACGGGATGCTGGGCATGCCTCATCGCACATAACGCCCCGACCTCGTCCACCAATTTCATCGCGATGCCGCCATGCACGGTGCCCTGCAAGTTGGCGTGCTCGGGCATCATGAATTGATGCAACGTCATACGTGATTCAGCGACGGTTTTTTCGCTCATCGATACGCTTTTCTTTCATTATCATTCCGACTCGATCTTTGAGTTCGCGGTCATTTTTTGCAACTGCGAAACGCCTACGATCGTGCCGATCAACGACGGCGCTCCACAAATCAGGAAAGCCCGATGGGGTTCCATTCCGCAGCGATTGATGGCCAGCCAAAAGACGACCGGTCCCAAGGAGCTGAAACAGAAGGAAATCGCTCCAGAGGTCCCGATAATGCGGCCGCGTTCATCATCGGGTGACAACAGTTGGATCAAAGCCTGTAAAGGAACGATGTAAAACCCGGCAAAGAAACCGGCCATGAAAACCAATGCCGCCACCGACTTGTAAGTCGGAGTCAGAATCCCGAGGGCAAAAAAAGCAACGGTCATGCCGATCGCCCCAAACGGCACCAGCCAAGGCCGAATCTGCTTTCCGGAAACAACTCCTGTCAAAACGCTACCGATCGCCACCGCTACGCCCAGGATACCCAGCAGGTAACTCGTCTGGGTAAACGAAATGTTCAGGATCAATTCGTATTCGGGAAGAATCATGATGGCCAACATGGCAATCATGTAGAAACCGGCCCACGCGAGTACCACCGCCAACAGCGGCCCTTCCGCCATAATCTTTACCGAGTCGATGTATGTCCGAAAGGGATTGAGGTCATACTTCAAGCCCGGGTTGGCTGGCTTGACAAATGGCATGAACAAGACTGCCGCCAACCCACAAACAGCGACCGCTATCAACGCAGCACCGGGTGCCCACGCGACGCCTGCGGCCGCGACCTCACCTGCGGCCGGCTTCGGATGGTAAACATCCGCAAGCGGCCCCGCAACCAGGGACCCGGTAATGACCGCTAGGTTGGTGAACATGTTGATCAACCCGTTGGCCATGCTCAGGTGTTGCTCGTGCACGATCTCGGGGATCACACCGTATTTGGCCGGTCCAAAAAACGAACTCTGAATCGACAGCAACAACATTGCTCCCAGAGTGAGCCACAGATGGCCCACATAGAAGCCTGCGCAGGCTACGATCGCGATCGGAATCTCGACCAGTTTGACCCAGAACATAACCGTTCGCTTGCTGAAGCGATCCGAGATTTGGCCGGCGTAGCCGGAGAGCAGAATAAAGGGGACGGTGAGCAGCAGAGCGGGAACCACCTGGCCGCCTTCACCGAGTCCCCCCTCATCCAGACCACCCGACCAGATTCCCGTGGCGATCATGAAGATCAGGCACTGCTTGAGAATATTATCGTTGGCTGCCCCGAAGAACTGGGTTCCCAGCAATGAAAGGTAGCCACGATTGAACAACCCGTCGCTGCCGGGACTATCGGTAGCAAGGGCACCTTGAAGGCTCGACGGACTCGCGGTAATCGGGTGTGAATCCTCAGCCAATGTTCGTCTCTCCTGGTTGCTTGCGGCATCCTATTCCGACGCCGGCGGTGACCAGCCTTGTTGATTCTTCGTTTCGAGCCGAATGAAGCAAGGCCGTTTTGGGCCATGGGAGTGGACATTGGTAGAGGCTCAGCGCCACTAAAAACCCGCGCCATTGCTGGCGCGGGCCGGTTAGCACCGTTATCGGTTGGGAGTCAAACTCCCGCAGTTAGGACGTCCTAGGACTTCCTGCGAGTGGCAATCAGCAGCAATCCGGCAAGGCCGAGAAGTCCGAATGAAGCAGGTTCAGGAACCCACTTCAGCTCAACAAGACTGGATTCGAAAGTGAGTGCATTCGTTACGGCTAAGGTCAAAACAGAACCGGTGAGCAGGTTGGCATCGGGGGAATCGGCGAAGTCTTCGAACGTGTCAAACAGCTCGAGCCCCACAATACCGTCAACCGCAACAATGTTTTCGAGGCCATTTCCGACAAGGTTGACAAGACCACCCGATGAATAAGTCGCGGTGCCTGGACCGTCATCCCCGGCGCCCGGAGTGATCGTAATTGGCTGAACCAGGTCCGGATCGGTATCGGAGGTGAATGCAAATACTGCTTCGGAAAGCCAGCTTGGACCGTTCGTCTCAATCGTCACATCCCAGCCAAGGTCCGTGATGATCACAGGGCCACTGGCACCAACAATTCCCGCAACGTCGATCGCGTAATTACTATTGCTAGGATCGCCGGGCAGGCCGTAGAAGACATCGGAAACACCGAGGACCTCACAAAAAACAACGCCTTCCTGAGCGGGCGGAACAGCCAAAAGCTCATGCTGCATGTCCACAGAGGGTGTCTTGACTTCGTGAGAGAGCGCACCGATGGCAATGGTACCGGCGAGCGAGCTGCCAACAAGGGTAGCGGCGAGCGCAACAGCTAATAGCGTTTGGAACTTCGTGATCATTAGTTCGACTCCAAAAAATGAGATGAGATGTGCTAACCAAAATCAAAAAAAACTACACGGTATTCCAAAAGAAACACCGAACACGACTTCTATGTCTTCACTTCTTGAGGTGTCAGACGCAAAACTTACGGCAGAGCCAGACACCCAGTTGAAGTGGGAAACGATTGATCTCTATTCAATTGTCACGCGTTCACTTGCGATCCTCCGCGACGACAGAATGAGCGCACGCGAACCGGAGCCAATGAGCTCATTCGCGACAGGGAACAGGAAAAGCAATCGGCCAGAGCGACCATTGCAGCGCCAAAAGAATGGATTTGGCGGTATTGGATTTTTGAAAAACGAACGAAATGTGAAGCTCCCGAATCCACTGATCGCCAGACGTACAGACGTGCCTTCCGGCTCGGTCGATCAGGTTTCTCGGAATCATTGGCTCGGTCGCCTTCTAACATCACTTTTATCAAAAGCAGGGAGCGCAAAACACGCCCTCACCTGCCTATTCTGACTGAATGATCCGATTACACAACCAGATTTTCAAGATTTTCCGCAAATAGCAGCGACCAAACCGTAAACCGTGCGAATGCAATGACTTAAGCGGTGTTGCCACGTCGATCTGGAACAGTTCGTCGTTTTCAGCCACCTTTCGAATGTCCTCGGTGATTTTCATCGAGCAGTACTTGGGGCCACCCCCCATGCTGGAATGGAGTACTTGGCGGAACGGGCCACCCATGCTGCAGAAATGGGCAATTTTTCACCGTGCTATCACTTCGCCGATTCCGGATCGAGTGCAAGGCGGAATTGCTCGTTCCGGTCAAACTCGAAGCGGGCTGTGGAGAGAGCGTAATCTCGGTCCTGAGACCCCGGGTCGTTGGTGTGCCAGGTTCGCCGCATGAGCCGCAATCTCGTACGCAATGACGCCCTGCTGAACGTCTTAATGCATCGGGTAGCCTCAGATGCTCCTTCGGTGTGACGTAGCACAGCATGGCGGCACCGCTCCAACCGGCCATGGCAGCTCCGATCGCAGTGGCAAAGTGCTTGGCCAATCATGCCTCGTAGCCCAGATTGGGTGATAGCCAACGCTCCATCGTCCGCAGATCCATCTGTTTTCGTGAAGCGTAGTCTTCCACCTGGTCGAGGGTAACGCGATCGACCGCGAAGTAACGGGATTCAGGATGAGCAAAATACAGTCCCGAGACGCTGGCCGCTGGTGTCATGGCAAAGCTCTCGGTCAGCGTCATCCCGACGTTGATTTCGGCGTCCAGCAAGTCGAACAGCGTTCGTTTTTCCGTGTGGTCGGGACACGCGGGATAGCCATGTGCCGGGCGGATGCCCCGGTACTTCTCCTTGATCAATCGTCGCTCGACAGCGTCTCGTCGCGGCCATAACCCCATTCCCGCCGAACCTGTTGATGCAGTTTTTCAGCGAGTGCTTCGGCTAGTCGATCAGCCAAGGCTTTCACCATGATCGCATTCACGTCGTCGTTTTGAGCTTCGTACTGTTTTGCCAATTGCTCGGCACCAAGGCCGGCCGTCAGGGCGAATGCGCCGATGTAGTCGTTCCGTCCCGAGTCGACGGGTGCTATGTAATCGGCCAGCGACCGAAAATCTTTCTGCCCCTTGCGTTCCCATTGCTGGCGAAGCATATGGAAGCGACACATTTCCTCGTGTCGCTGCTCGTCGCGGTAAAGCACGACGTCGTCGCCCTCGGAGGCGGCAGGCCAGACACCGTAGACCGCTTTGGCCGTCAGCAATGCTTCATCAAGAATTCGCTGCAGGACAATTTTTGCATCACCAAACAATTCCCTGGCGGCCGCACCATATTTTTCATCGTCAAGGATCTTGGGATACTTACCACGCAACTCCCACGCCATGAAGAATGGCGACCAGTCGATATACGGCACGATATCGCCGAGGGGAATATCGGACATTACCCGACGCCCGAGAAATTCAGGTGTATCAATGACAACGTTGGACCAATCGGTTTGAAAGCGGCGTTGCAAAGCTTCAGCGTACGGAACGAGTTTCAAATTCCGCTGTTGATACGAATCGACCAGTTGCCTCTGAAGTTCGACGTTGTCTGTCACAAGACCATCACGCAATTCATCACTGATCAACCGATCAACAACGCCAACACTGCGTGAAGCATCCGTAACATGGATCACGGGATGTTTGTATTGTGGGGCGATTTTTACGGCGGTGTGCTTGGCGCTGGTGGTGGCACCGCCAATCAGCAGCGGAAAATCGCAGTCGAGCCGCTGAAGCTCTTTGGCGACGTGAACCATCTCGTCCAGGCTGGGCGTGATCAATCCAGAGAGTCCGATCACGTCGGCCTCGTGGTCCCTCGCTGCCTGGAGAATCTTGTCGCTGGAAACCATGACGCCCAGGTCGATGACTTCATAGTTGTTGCAGCCAAGCACGACTCCCACGATGTTTTTGCCAATGTCATGAACATCGCCCTTCACCGTGGCCATGATGATTTTGGCACGGAAGGCGGAATGGGCGACACCGGCCTCCTCTTTCTCTTGCTCCATGAACGGCTCGAGGTAGGCCACCGCTTTCTTCATGACGCGAGCCGACTTGACGACTTGCGGCAGGAACATTTTTCCTTCGGCAAACAGGTCTCCTACGATCGACATGCCGTCCATCATCGGACCTTCAATGACACTCAGGCATTTGTCATACTTCTGACGAGCCTCTTCCGCATCTTCGACGACGAACTTGTCGATTCCCTTGACTCAGTGCGTGACTCAAACGCGACTCAACGTCGGCTTCGCGCCACGCAAGGTCGTCGCCTGCCGCCTGCTTGCCGCCCTTCCCCTTGAATGACTCCGCCAACGTCATCAAGCGTTCGGTCGCGTCCGGCCGACGATTCAGCAACACATCTTCCACGTGCTCCAGCAATTCCTTCGGGATCTGCTCGTACACCTCCAGTTGGCCTGCGTTCACGATCCCCATGTCGAGACCGGCTTTGATGGCGTGGAAAAGAAACGCCGAATGCATCGCTTCCCGGATGACGTCATTGCCACGGAACGAAAAGGAGATATTGCTCACCCCTCCCGAAACCTTTGCTCCCGGGCAGACCTGTTTGATCTGCCGCGTTGCTTCAATAAAGTTGACGGCGTAGGGGTCGTGTTCGGCGATGCCCGTCGCAACGGTCAGAATGTTGGGATCGAAAATAATGTCCTCGGCGGGGAAATCCGACTTCTTGCGTCAACAGATCAAAGGCCCTCTTGCAGATGCGGACTTTGTCTTCGATTTCCGCAGCCTGGCCCTGTTCGTCGAAGGCCATCACGACCGTTGCGGCGCCGTAACGGCGGACCAACCGGGCACGGCGCAGGAACTCGTCCTCGCCATCTTTGAGACTGATCGAATTCACGATGCCTTTCCCCTGCAGACAGCGCAAGCCGGCCTCGATAACCGTCCACTTGGAACTGTCCACCATGACCGGGACGGTGTTGATATCCGCTTCGCCGGCGATAAGGTTAAGGAACCGCGTCATCGCTGCTTCGCTATCCAGCAAAGCGTCGTCCATGTTGACGTCGATGATTGACGCGCCGTTGAGCACCTGTTGCCTGGCGACTTCGACCGCTTCTTCAAACTTGTCGTTGCGTATCAGACGGGCAAACCTGGCGGAACCGGTGATATTCGTGCGTTCGCCAATCATCGTGAAATTGACTTCCGGCCGCAGCGTAAGTGGCTGCGTTCCCGCCAGGCGAGTCAAGGCTCGGGCCTTGGTCCTTCGGTGCGGTGTAGCCCCGCGGGCCGCTTTCGCCAATTCTCGAATGTGCTGCCGGCGTTGTGCCACAGCATCCGCCGACGATATTAACCCAGCCCTCGTTGATGAATTCGGCGACGATCTTCGCCATCGCCTCTGGCCCGAGATCGTACTGCCCCATTTCGTTGGGCAAGCCTGCGTTGGGGTGACAGCTGATGAAGGCGGTCGAGACCCGCGCCAATTCTTCGACGTGGGGCCGCATCAATTCGGGTCCCAAGGCACAGTTCATCCCGACGCTCGTGACGGGAAAGTGACATATCGAGTTCCAGAACGCCTCGACGGTCTGGCTGGAGACAAACGTAACTCCGCCCTCATTGAACGTGCCTGAAACCATCACCGGAACACGGCGGCCGGTTTCGTCAAAGTACTTTGAAATGGCGAAAAGGCAGGATTTCAGGTTTAACGTGTCGATGACCGTTTCGGGCAACAGAATGTCAACTCCCGCCTCCACCAACGCTGCGACTTGGGCGTAATAGGACTCGACCATCGTATCAAAGGTCACCGCCCGAAAAGCCGCATCCTCCACATCGGTGGAAATCGCCATCTGCTTTGTGGTTGGGCCGATGGAACCGGCAACGAATCGGGGCCTCAGCGGATCCTCTTCGGTCACCGCGTCGGCAGCTTTGCGGGCACTCGCGACCGCCGCTTCGTTGATCTCGCGCACAAGCTCGACAGGAAGATCGAATTCTTCCATGCCGACCAAGCTGGCACCAAATGTGTTCGTTGTGATGATGTCGGCGCCTGCGTCGAGATATTCACGATGGATCGCCGTCAAGGCTTCCGGGTGGGTCAGGCTGAGTATATCCACGAAGCGATTCAGGTCCTTCGAGTGACCTCGAAATCGCTCGCCGCGCATGTCTTCCTCGGACAGCTCCAAGGCCTGAACCATCGTCCCCATGGCTCCGTCAAGGATCAGCACGCGTTCCAGGAGCGCCTGTTCAAACTGATCTGTGCGGTTTTCCGTCAAACTTGACATGGGGCGTGCGACTCGGTTGGGATTTTGGAATTCGATTAATGACGCATTCTCACATGCAGTGACTGCAACGCAAGCGGTCGAATGGCGTGCCGGAAAGCTCCATCGTTTCACGGATTGGCGGGAAAGACTCTGGAACCGGCTCAGGCCTCAAGAACAAGACAACCGGTACCGATAGTTACGAATAACAAGTTCGTAGGCGCGAACTGCGCGCACCAATCCGGCACCCGCACCCCAGACCAGCTTACCCATGCACGGCCCAACACTTGATTCGAGTCTGATTAAACCTCGACGCCGTAATAGCGAGCGACGGACTGAAGGCGGTTCAGGCAGTCATCGCCCGCACGTCGTCGCGGCACTTCCGAATATCCAAGCTCCGCGCGTTTCGGGAAAAAACATCCGCCATATTTTTGATGACGCGCCAGAGCCCACGTCAAAAGCTGCCACACCACCCGCGTCAATTGCACCGTCGCCAATCCAACGCGATTGGGTGCGTACGGCCGGCGGACTGCTGATCACCGCATTGCTGCTTTACCTGACTTTCCAGAGTTTGACGACTGGAGGCCAAAGCCAAGCTACTTCGTCAGCCGCATCGGATGGTACGACCACGACGTTGCGCGTCGCCGAATCACCTGCGGCAAGTCCCGGTCGCCTGGACGATTCGGTTGATGGTGTTTCGCCAGAAAATGGGCAACCGAAGTCTCATGCTTCAAGTCTGCTGCCGACCCACGACATGGACCTCATGCCTCCGTTGCCTCCGTTGTCTCCCGTGCACGAGTTTATGGAAACACCCTTTCAATTGCCGTTCGAACCGACCACGGGGGAACGATCACGAGACAGCCGTGATTATCCCGCGACCGGATTCCCGAATCTGGAACAGCCCGTATCTTCCGTGATTGACCTTCCTACAGATCAACATCGAATTGCCCGCCGGCCAGACGGAACCATACGTTCGCTGCCGGACGTCGACGCTGCAAATTCCAGTCGGGTCAAACTCGAAGGGACGATCGAGAAATTCCCTGCCGGAAACTGAATGGCTCGCAAGCCTCCACAACCAATGAGATCAGCAGATGAACACGACTGACAGCTCCTTCATCAAAGCTTACGACGAGGCTCAAAGTAAATCAAAACGGTCGGGGGCCGTGCCGCAGGACATTGCAGCGCAACGCAGTCTTACGATCGGCGCGAAGCAGTATCGAATTACCGAATTCGTCACGGTTCCAACCCAGACGCCGCCATCCCAGGACGAAGCAGTGACCACGGAAGTCTCCATGAACTCCACGACACCCGAAAAGACTGCTCGTGGCAATAACGAGCCCTGTGAGCTTCCGTCCACCGAAGCCAACGACGGGCTCGAGCTCATCGAACTCCGGATCGACGCGTCTCAGAGTGCAGTCCCGGCACCGCACATCCCGATCACAGCTTTTACGAAGCATCAACCACCGGCAGCGGGCCCAGTCACCTCTACGCGTCCCGTGACGCCCATAGAATTGTCCGACCAACCCGTTTCCCCAACACCGTACGTCGCTCCCAAGGTCGAGAACAAGTTGGCCCGGGTGGCGACGCGAATGTCGTCGGTCGATGATGCCCACCCGCGTCCCGTGCTCAGTTCATTCATCCCGGCCTGGGAGGTGGACTCGTTTCAGTGGCCACCTGTTTGTGATCAATTGGACGCGATGCGATCGGAACCCTTGTCCAATTTTGTGCGCACCATCCTTGCGGAAGCTTGGAAGGGTACGAAAATTGTCGCGGTAACACAGTTCGGTCGTGGCGAGGGAGCCACCACTTTGTCACTCTGCCTGGCCAAATGGGCCGCAATGTTCACGGGGCGGGTGGCATTGCTTGACGGTGACATCATGTGCCCGCGGATCGCAGATTCCCTGGGGCTTTCTTTCGGTCACGGCTGGGAGGAAATGTCTCCCCAAGTACCATTGTCTGAAACGGCGGTCACTTCCATCGCCGACCGACTCGTTGTGCTGCCGATGGGACCCAAAGCTGGCATTCTGGCCTCCGCTGCGGATCGCCGACTCGAACTCTCCGTCCTGCAACGCCTGTCCGATTCCTTCGAGCTCATTATTCTCGATGCCGGACCCATGTTCGATGCCGCATATCATTGGTTCGAACCACCGACCGTGGCATCCATTGGCAGCGTCTTGGTGGTGCAGGACGTTCGCAAAACCAGCATTGAACAAGTCACCGATGTGCGACGACGGTTGATGGAACAACAAATTCAGAAGGTCTCCATTGTGGAGAATTTTCGCAACTCCTAGAGTGCCTCGCGCTGAGGTCGACAAACCCGCCGGGCGAAGCGGCGGAATACCCACATTTGAAAACAGGTTAAAGACATGTACGAAGCATATTGGGAACTTGATCGGAAACCTTTCGAGGACCTGACAGATGCCTCTTTCTTTTTTGCCAGCGATCCGCACCAAGGTGCGGCACTCAAACTCAGGTACGCGGTCGAAAACAAACGCGGCGCTGCCTTGTTAACCGGCGCCGCAGGTGTCGGCAAGTCGTTGTTGGTGAGTCGTCTTTTCGGGCAACTCCCGGACGAATGCATGCCTCGAACCCATGTGGTTTTCCCACAGCTGCCGGCGGCGCAGTTAATCAGCTATTTGACCGCAGAAATCTGCCAGTCGATTCCCGCCGGGGAACTGCAAGAAAATGTCCGCGAACTCGAGTCATTCCTGATTCACAACGGGTCGGAAGGCAGGCATGCGGTCGTCGCTATTGATGAAGCTCATTTGCTCAATGATCCAGCCACTCTCGAGTTGCTGCGCCTGCTGCTCAATTTCGAGTATGAGGGAGAACGCTGTCTTTCCATGTTGCTCATTGGCCAACCTCAAGTTCTAACGTATCTGAATCGCTGCGCCGGTCTGGACGACAGGGTCGCCGTGAAATCGCTCATTCGCCCGCTGGATGCCGGGGAAACGAACAACTACATCGAGCATCGGTTGGCCGCTGCTGGCTCGCAACGTTCGATTTTTGAAGAGGAAGCAAAATCGATCATTTTTCAGCACTCGGGCGGCGTTCCGAGGCGCGTCAATCGCCTGTGCGATCTGGCGCTGCTGATCGGATTTGCAGAACAGCAGTCAACGATTGGCGCCGAGCAAATCGAGGCCGTCGCTGCGGAGATTATCGCCGTCCGTCCCGAGGCAGCATAGCTCTAGCGGGGGGATCCAAATACCGCCTACAGAGGCATTTCCCGTGCCTGCCGGGGATTAGTTTGGGAATTTTAAACAAACAAGATTGCTTTCAAGGGCGTCTCAGATAGTGTGGGAAGTGTGCCCCGCGGATCGGCCCCGGGATCATCAGAAGCAGAGTAAGCCACTGCCGTCAAAATGCCAAAAAGAACGCTCGAAGCCTGACAAACAGGCTTTCAGCGTTCTTTTTTTGTTGCCGTCGTTGATTGAAATCCACAGGAACTAGTGACCTAAAGACCGAGTCGAAGAGCTGCCACTGTCGTATTTGAAAAAGACGTCGTCCCACGGCTGGTGCTTTTGCGCACCAGCCGTCGGATGACGTTTTTTTATGGACTGAACCCTGATTACGCCGAACGACGACACGCTGCGGCGGCCGGATATCGAGTGGAGACGAACCTATGATGCTTAGACTGAGAATTCTTTGCGCCATCCTTGTGGCGTGTTTTGCCGGTTCGGCAAGTGCCGATGTAATGTTTGTTGGTGACGCGGTACTGCTTTCCGAATTGGAAGCTGGCGACACCATGACGGTTGGCGACAAGACGTTTTCCGACTTTAGTTACTTGGCGACGGGCGATATGCCGATTTCTTCGGACATCAATGTTCAGGGGATCATTGACTGCGATGGCAATTACGGAATTCGCTTACAGGGCGGATTCGTAGATTTGCCAGGTGGTGGTGCCTCGGACGCATTGGTTAACTTCAATGTTTCCGTCACACCAGGTGCTGGCATGCAAATCAGTGACGCCCATCTTGCCGCGAATCTCGACGTCGTGGGAAATGGCTTGGCCTTGGTAACCGAAACGTTCCTGCCGATTTTCAATAATCTCGATATGACCATTTTCAATAATGGCATCGAGCAACTGTTGACCGATTGGGTCAAGTTTGACGCTCCCGTCGATTCACTCCCCGTCCAAAAAGATATCCTGCTGCTTTCAGCAGAAGACGGCGGCATTGCAGCCGCGTTCAGTTTCATCGACCAAACGTTCTCTCAAGTTCCTGAACCATCGTGCCTGGGAATACTGTGGATCGCGTTGGCAGGACTCATGTTCCGCCGAAAACAGGGTTAGGCCAGGAAAACGTCAAACACCTTCCTGAGTCCATTTTTCTAGGGTTCGTTCGCGGGAACTCTCGAACAACTCAATCGGCAGTGAAAGCCAGCCGCCGGAATCGACCAACGACTCGTGGTTGAACGTTTTCCGATCGCAGGCACGGCGGTCACTTGTCGTGCAATATTATCCGCAGGGTACGATGCCAAGTTCGTTTCAATTAGATTCCCGATCCAACCGAAATGGATACAAATCCTCACAATCGCCTGAGTGCTGCCCCAAGAGGCTTGCGCAGACGATTTCAGCGGTCGCTGGCGACATCGAAATTCCGCTGCGGTAATGACCTGCCGCCACGAACAGGTTCTTGATTCCCGGGACGAATCCAAAATATGGAAATCCGTCGCCGGTTCCGGGCCGTAGGCCCGACCATTGGGCTTCGACCTGGAACCTCCCTTGGGGAATCACCTGTCGCGCAAATGCCATTAAGGCGTCGGCAGCAACTTCGGTGGTCCCGGATTCGAATCCAACATCTTCCACGGTCGAACCGACAACCACTTTGCCTCCACTGCGAGGCACGAGGTAATTCGGACCTTCGTTCAAGATTACGCCAGGGCAATCTTCGATATCCTTGGCATGCAACAAGAGGACTTGACCTCGCCAGGGCTTCATTTCAATCCGGATGCCAAGTCTTTTCAAATTGAGGACGGTCCAGGCGCCCGATGCGAGGCAAAACTGCTGAGCAGCTGCAGCTCCCTGGTCGGTAGTAACCGAGACCAGGCGGCCATCCTCGACGACCCAATCATGAACAAGCTGGTCCACCAGCGTGACACCTTGCGCGACACACGCCCGCTTCAGTGCTTTCAGAAATCGTGGTGGACGGATACGCGCCTCGGCAGCCAACCAACAGGCATAGAAATCATCACCGCCGATGATGTCCCTGGAGAATCGTGGTTCAATTTCCAGCAGTCTTGCTTCATCTAGCCCTTCCGCCGGAATGCCGTCCCGTCGCCATTGCTGGCAAACGGCTCGAAGCGAGGCGGACTCTCCAGTCGACTGGGCAAAGTGCACCGCCCCACAGGCCACGTACTCGACATCAATTCCAGTTTTCTCGAACAACTCCTCGGCCCAAATCGGGTGCAACTGGTGTCCACGGGCAACAAGTCGCTGCCAGCCGTCATGAGCCAATACGGAATCTGCAGGGGGAATGATCCCGGCCGCCGCCCAAGATGCCTGATGATTCGACCGGGCTGCATCGTAAACAGCGACCGAGGCGTCACCCTTCGACAACTCGTAGGCAATGGCCAGCCCGATGGCTCCGCCACCAACAATAATACAGTCGTAGTTTCTCACCACTGTGGCGCCATTTGAAAAGAAAAGGGGCCCGCAATCCATGGCGATTGCGGGCCCTACTTTATAGCGTTTTTCGTCCGGGCCGGTTCCCGCTCGAACATCAATCTGCCCAAACGCGAATCTAACCGATCCCTAATCGTCCGATTCGCTGCCCTCTCCCGCCGGCACGGTTTCCGGTTCCGGTTTTACATCGGCAAGCGAACCAACGAACGACAGGTGCTTGAGCTTGCCTTCGTCGTCTTTGACTGCCGTAACCGCTATCGTATCTTTTCCTTCGAACTCACCCTTCAACAATTCCTCGGAAAGGGGATCTTCGACGAAATTCTCAATTGCTCGGCGTAATGGGCGTGCCCCGTAATCAAGATTGGAACCCTTCTTGATAAGAAATTGCTTGGCGTCGTCGGTCAGCGAGAGCGTCAATCCACGTTCAGCCAATCGTTCCGTCACCTTGCCCAATTCGAGGTCGACAACTTCCTGAAGATCGTCGTTCGTCAAGTGACGGAAGATGATCACGTCATCCAGACGGTTCAGGAATTCAGGTCGGAAGAACTTCTCGATCTGGTCCATCACGCGGTCTTTCATATCCTTGTAGGACGCTTCTGCCGATGGTTTCTGGAATACCATCGACTTTTCATTCTTGATGGCGCCGGCTCCGGCGTTCGTTGTCATGATCAGGATCACGTTACGGAAGTCGACATTTCGGCCGAAACTGTCGGTCAATCGACCCTCTTCCATGACCTGCAGCAGCATGTTGAACACGTCCGGATGAGCCTTTTCGATTTCATCGAGCAGGACAACCGAATAGGGGCGTCTGCGAATCTTCTCGGTCAGCTGACCGCCCTCTTCGTACCCCACGTAGCCGGGAGGAGCACCGATCAGCCGGCTGACATTGTGCTTCTCCATGTACTCGCTCATGTCGATCTGGATCAGCGCTTCGTCGTCGCCGAACATGAACTCGGCGAGAGCCTTGGCCAGCAGCGTTTTTCCGACCCCGGTTGGCCCAGCAAATACAAACGAACCAGTGGGTCGCTTGGGATCCTTCAGGCCACTCCGGCTGCGGCGAACCGCTTTCGAGATCGCCTCGATCGCCTCATGCTGACTGATCACACGACCGTGCAGTTCCTCTTCCATCTTCATCAGTCGAAGACTGTCTTCTGTGGTCAGTCGTGTGAGCGGAATCCCGGTCATTTTCGAGACAACTTCGGCGATGACTTCTTCATCCACCTGACCATCGGTTTCACGTGACTTCTCACGCCACTCCTTGGTGATCGTTTCTTTTTTCTTTCGCAGTTTGTCTGCCTGATCACGCAGCGCGGCGGCCTTTTCAAAGTCCTGATTCGCGACCGCTTCTTCTTTTTCTTTGTTCAGTCGTTCGACTTCTTCGTCGATCTCCTTCAGGTCGGGCGGTCGCGTCATGGAACGGAGGCGAACGCGAGCACCGGCTTCATCGATCACGTCGATTGCCTTGTCAGGCAGGCACCGACCGGTGATGTAACGGCCCGACAATTCGACGGCCGCATCAATCGCGTCGTCTGTAATCTGGACACGGTGATGTTCTTCGTAGCGATCCCGCAGTCCCTTGAGGATTTCGACTGCCTCCTCCTTGGTTGCCGGATCCACCATGATCAGCTGGAATCGCCGGTCCAAAGCGCTGTCTTTTTCAATGTACTTGCGATACTCGTCCAGCGTCGTCGCACCGATGCATTGAATCTCACCGCGGGCAAGTGCCGGTTTGAGAACGTTGGCAGCATCAATTGCACCTTCCGCTCCGCCAGCTCCCACAAGCGTATGCAATTCGTCGATGAATAGAATTGTATTCTTGGCACGGCGAACTTCGTTCATTACCGCCTTGATGCGTTCTTCGAATTGGCCACGATACTTGGTTCCGGCAACCATCATCGCCAAGTCGAGAACAACAATTCGCTTTTCGGTCAGCAATTCCGGAACGTCACCGGTAATCACCCTTTGAGCAAACCCTTCCACGATTGCGGTCTTGCCGACACCTGCTTCACCCAGCAGCACCGGGTTATTCTTTGTTCGTCGACAGAGGATCTGGATTGCTCGTTCGATTTCCCGTTCACGGCCAATGACGGGATCCAATTTGTTCTGTCGAGCCAACTCGGTGAGGTCGCGTCCAAAGCTGTCGAGGGCAGGAGTTTTGGACTTGCCGCCCTTGCTGGAACTGCCCGATTCGGAGGACACACCCGATTCTCGTCCGCCGCGGTCGCCTTCGCCACCTTCCAAACCGTGGCCCAGCAGATTCAACACTTCGTCGCGAACCTCTTCCAGTTTGAGCCCCAGATTCATCAAGACCTGGGCGGCCACGCCTTCCTGCTCACGCAACAAGCCCAACAGGATATGCTCGGTACCAACATAGTTGTGGTTGAGATTGCGCGCTTCCTCCATCGAATACTCGATGACCTTCTTGGCGCGTGGAGTCTGTGGCAGCTTGCCCATCGTGACCATTTCCGGGCCACTCTGAACCAGTTTTTCGACTTCGAGTCGGATCTTTCGCAAGTCGACGTCCAGGTTTTTCAAGACGTTTGCCGCAACACCGCTCCCCTCCTTGACCAAACCCAGGAGGATATGTTCCGTGCCGATGTACTCGTGGTTGAATCGCTGCGCTTCCTGATTCGCAAGCTGCATCACCTTCCGAGCCCGGTCGGTAAATCTTTCGTACATGGTATTTCTGCTTTCGTAGTGGTCTGCTTTAAAGGACAGACCAATGCTGATTTCAGCTTATGCGGCCACGATTGCGGATTCGGACACCGCTCCTCGATTCGCAGCCAACAATCGCTTCTCTTCCTTAACTTCCCAATACCACTTCTGGTCGACCGAAAATTGTTCTAACAATTCAAGTTGACCGGCGGCGTCTTCCGTCCTGCCGATCCGGCGGAACAAAGTCGCCAACAGCAGTCGAGCATCCCCATCTTCCGGGTGGCTCTTCAGCAGCTGATTCAGCAGGCTCTCTGCCTGAAACCAGTTGCCCTGTAAGTATTCCGTTTGAGCAGTGCGAAACAAGGGTTTGAGATCACCGTTTTCGCGCAAGTCGCTATCTCGCCTCATTTGCGAACCAATTTGGGGAACGGCGAATGCCATCCAAAACAAGGCCACCGAAAAACATACCACAGCCTTGGCGCCGGTCGGTAGTAAATCCGGCCATACCAAGGTCGACAAGATCGCTATAATCAGCAATTGCGAGAATATCACCGCCACACTCAGCCCCACAAACTGGCCCTTCCATAGACTTGGCAATCCGGGCCAGATGGTGGTCCATACCGCAGGGGCTTTGGTGGGTGTGGTCAGCATGAAAAACTATTGTCCGGGCAATAAACGAGCAAGTCAGCGCGGCCGGGTATTCTAGCGAATTGATCCCATTCCTCCAACAGCCGCAAAGCATTACTATTTCAAGACTTACGCCAAACCGTGCAGTCTCGTTCGGTTTTCAACATCTTTTCGACCAAATCAGCTCTCGAGCCGTACAATTAGCGTAACGCTGGCCGGACATTGTGAAATGAACCCTTTGAAAAATACCGCCCAGCACGTCGAGAACCGGGTTTTTCGCGTGCTCGATGCAAATCTGAACCGCGCCACGGAAGCGTTCCGCGTCCTCGAAGAGGTGGCACGTTTTGGCCAGGAGAATTCGTTCTTGACCAAAGAATTGAAAACGGCCCGTCACGAATTGAGCTTGGCATTTCGAAGCTTGGCGAAGGACCTGATCGATCATCGCGACACGTTGTCCGACATTGGGACACAACTGAACACGACTTCGGAATTGCGGCGGGAAAACATATCCGATGTGGCAAACGCAAATTTTGCTCGACTTCAACAAGCATTACGATCCCTGGAAGAATTTGGAAAGATCGTTTCGAACGATTTGGCCGCAACCAGTGAACAGTTGCGCTACCGCAGCTACACGCTTGAAAAATCATTGCAGATCGCCACTCGCAGCCGCCAGGACCTCTCGCATCATCGGCTGTATGTCTTGATCGACGGTGGATCAAGCGTCCGTCAATTTCGGAATCGCGTGGGGCAACTCATCGAGGCGGGGATCCACATTGTTCAGCTTCGTGATAAGACGCTGACCGATCGCGAGCTGTTGGGGCGAGCTGAGGTATTGACGCAAGCCACCAGGTCAACAGAGGTGCTGTCAATCATCAACGATCGTGTCGACATTGCGGTAGCCAGCGGTGCGGATGGTGTCCATCTTGGTCAGGACGAACTGCCTGTCGCGGCTGCCGCCGATTGGCAAGTCATCGATTACTGGTCGGAGTTTCCACGCACACGATTGAGCAGGCTCGCCAGGCTGTACTTGCCGGAGCGGACTATCTTGGCGTTGGTCCGACGTACCCGAGCCAGACAAAGAAGTTTGACAAGTTTCCTGGCATTGAATTGCTTGCCTTGGTGGCAAACGAAATCAGCCTGCCAGCGTTCGCAATCGGTGGCATCACGCCGGCCAATGTGTCCGAGGTGATTGCAACGGGAATATCACGAATTGCAGTCCAGGCTGCCCTCAAAGACAGCGATTCGCTGTCGGCAACGGTATGTGAACTCCTTAGTCGCCTAACCCCCAACAGAGAAGCAGTTGCTGCCCAAACCGGCGTGAAAACCTAGGAACCGACAAGACTCACAATGAAGAAATTCCTGACAACAATACTGCTCCAACTCGCATTGGTCGCAATTGGAAGCGCGGAAGAGACCATCGCCTTCGGTTTGTCGTATTCACCGGCCGAAGTCTGTGGCCAGCTCGAGTGCCAGGAGATCCGGGAAAGCAGCGGCGTTGCCGCTTCGGTCGAACAGAAGAATCTATATTGGACACACAACGATTCAGGAGATCAGCCGCGACTTTACGCATTTCGCGAAGATGGCAGTCATCTGGGCGTTTGGGAGGTCGGTGATGCCAAGGCAATTGACTGGGAGGACATGGCCGCGTTCCGTCGAAAGGGACAGCCAACCTTGCTGATCGCGGATACCGGTGACAACCTCAAGCGACGGCGTGATTACCAGTTGTACGTGGTCGATGAGACGCTTCCCGACGTGGAAGCTTGCTTGAAGGTCCGCCAGAAGGTTCACTTCCGTTACGAAAACGGCTCGCAAGACTGCGAAGCTGTGGCGTACGATCCGAGGCGGGACCAAATCGTACTTGTCACCAAGGAGTGGGAACCTCGAAGCGAAGTTCACGTACTCGATTGGCCACCGGAACCGTCCGAGGCCCAGACATTGACAACCAGGAAGGTCGCCGATTTGTCGATCGCCGGTGTGACAGGTGTCGACATTTCGCCGACGGGAGAATACGCCGTCGTTACGACGTACGGAAACGCATATCTTTTTCGCCGCGAACCCGAAGAGGCCTGGGAGCAAGGGTTTGCCAGGCCCGGTCTGCCGATTGTCGTCCCGCCACGAAAACAGGGTGAGTCGATCTGTTTTGCCAGCGATGGAACCAGCCTCATCCTTACGAGTGAGAAGCTGCCGACACCGGTCTTGCGACTGAATGGCAGAGTTCGCACCGTGAATTGATCTGGCAGTCCGGGGATGCCAGCGGCGATAATCGGACCAGACGAGCCTCGCACGCAAACTGGCGAATTCACGGATGAAAATTTTCTTTTCGGTTGGCGAACCCAGCGGCGATCTGCACGGCGCCAACCTGATTCAGGAACTACGGTCTCAACGCCCCCAATGGGAGCTGTGCGGCTTTGGCGGGCCACGGATGAAGGCTGCGGGCTGTGAAATCCTCGCCGACTTGACCGAGCTTGCTGTGATGTGGTTTTTTCGAGTCCTCTTGCACGTCCCCAGATTCCTGGCCTATTTGCGCGACGCCGAGAGGCTGTTCCGCTCGCAAAAACCGGATGCAGTCGTCCTGATTGATTTTCCTGGATTCAATTGGTGGATTGCACGCCGTGCCAAAGCACACGGCATCCCGGTGTTCTACTACGGCGTCCCGCAGTTATGGGCGTGGGCACCGTGGCGTATCAACAAACTCAGACGCCTTACCGACCACATCCTGTGCAAGCTGCCATTTGAGCCAGATTGGTTTTGCAGTCGGGGGTGCAACGCCCACTACGTGGGACATCCGTACTACGACGAGCTCGCGGCACGCCAAATCGATCAGCAATTTATCGAGCAGATCACTTTGCCTGGAGTTCCGCGGGTCACACTTTTGCCCGGATCACGAACACAGGAAGTCGTCGACAACCTGGAAATGATGCTGTCGACTTGTCAGCAGATCGCACGCAAGGTGCAACCGATCCAATTCTCCATTGCCAGCTTCAACGAAAAGCAGGCAAACATCGCCAAGGAGATGCTCGGGCAGTGGAATCTTGATGCAGACATCCATGTGAACCGAACACCGGAACTCATCACTGCCGCCAAAGTCTGCATCGCCTGCTCGGGATCGGTTTCGCTGGAGTTGCTCTACCACGGCAAACCTTCGGTCGTGGTCTACCGAGTATCGCGACTGGCGTTCGAAATTCAGGATCGAGTTCGATCCTCAAAGTACATCTCGCTCGCGAATTTGCTCGCGTGCCGGGACATTGACAGGAAATCATCGACTCGCGAAAAAGTGCCGTTTCCTGAATACCTCACCTACGAGGACGAGAGCAGCAATATTGCACGCGACATCGTCCACTGGTTAACCGATGAACGAAGATTTGACGCGACCGTATCCGAGCTGCACGCCCTGAGGGAAAAGTACGCACACCCGGGCGCTTCATCGTGCGCCGCCCGGTATCTCATCGAGCATGTAACGGCCAGGATGCCGCTTGTACCTCAGCCCCATTTTTCGTCGGTGGAGCCTGCAAAAAACGCGTCAATCCGTTAAGCTGACGCGGAAACCTCCGAGGATCATTATGCTGGGCGAACCGCAGAACACCCTACGATTTGAATTTCAAGGTACTGGGATTCGACGTCCGGATTTCGGCCTGGTTTTGGCTGAGCGGCCGTTCTATTGGGCGGGCGCTCGAGTGGTTCCGAGCTGCTCATTTGGATCGTCGTCGTGCTAGTGTCGATTCTGATTCACGAACTCGGGCATTCGCTCGCATTCCGTCGATATGGAGTCTCATCGCATATTGTTCTTTATCACTTTGGTGGCGTTGCCGTACCCGACACGTATGGATCAGCCTGGGGTGGTTCGCGTGGGATGTCACCGCAGCAACACATCATCATTGCTGCCGCTGGACCAGCGTTGCAGATGTTATCCGCCGTCGCACTCTTGTTCGTACTTCGGGCCGGCAACTTTGCCATCCCGTTTGTCTGGGATTTCGGCCCCCTCGAGGGCAGCAATCCCCTGCCCAACGACGCGGTGCGTACGTTCGTCTTTCAGTTCCTCTATGTAAGCATTTTCTGGGCGTTGTTGAACCTGCTGCCCGTCTATCCGCTCGACGGTGGCCAGATCGCCCGAGACCTGTTCCAGATGTTTGGGAATGCCGGCCAGGCGATTCAGAATTCGCTGATGTTGTCCGTTGTCGCCGGGGCGGGCATGGCACTCTGGAGCCTCAGTCGGGGCGAACAGTACATCGGGATCATGTTTGCGCTGCTCGCTTATTCGAGCTACCAGACGTTGAGCCAGTACGGGGGCGGTGGATTTGGCCGGCAATGGTGAACTTCCGGATGTCGACGAGCAGGGAAAGCGGAAGCCGGTGCGGTCCGTCGTCAGAGCTTGGCTGCTGCGCTGTCCCCGCTGTGGACGGCATAAGCTGTTCGCGGGATTGTTCCGGATGCTGCCTGAGTGCCCCAACTGCCACCTGAACTTTGAACGTGAGCCGGGTTTTTACCTGGGTGCAATTTATTTCAACTATGGATTAACGTCGTTGATTGCGACGGTCGGCTTCATGATGATGAGATTCGGGCTGGGCTACTCGGCCAATACCACGCTCGCCATAACGGTTCTCTTCGCGGTTCTGTTCCCGGTGCTTTTCTTTCGGCATGCTAGAAGCTTGTGGCTTGGATTCGATCAATTGATCGACCCTCAGTGACCACGCAGCCGGCCCGATTTCGACGTCGTGCAACGGTTGTTTCGCGGGAGCAAGGCTGAAATGTCAATTGCGCGAAAGCCACACAAATCTCAAGTTCGGAGCAGAATACTGGTCCGATCGGCTCAAGGGTGTGCGTTGGAGCCTTCGATGAACGATTCGTGAATGGCATGTCCTTGCCGATTGTGCGCCTTGCAGATCTCGTAATAGAAGTAGCCACTGATGCCGCCGAAAATCAAGAACGGCATGGACATCATGAAAATAATGCTCCACCCATAACCGTCAATTAAATTGGAACTGTTGGCCAACCCTTCTTTGCATGTTGGACAGGCATGCGTTACGGAACAGCTCAACAGCAGCATGAAGACGAATCTTCCGAGTCGAAGTAGTTGGCGGCACATGCGAGTTACGCTCCGGGCTTCGTTGAGAGTCACTGAATTATACAACACGTTCGTGATGGTATCGATCCTCAATAATACGGCCGCAGCATCCAGTAACAGACCGGTCCCGTAACGGCAACGTATAGCCAAATCGGAAATATCCACTTGGCCAATCGCCGGTGCTTTGCAAATTGGTTTGTCGCACCGTAAATCCAGGTATAGAGGATGAACGGCAGGCTGATGGCTGCCGAGACGATATGCGAAACCAACAGGAAGAAATATAAGTAGCGGATACTGCCAGCCCCCCCGTATTTTGTGGGATCGCTGGTGACGTGGTAGGCGACGTAGCCCACGAGGAACAGGACCGAACAGGCCATTGCGGCGGATGTGGCTCGTCGATGAGCCGCGATGTTACGACGCTTGATCATCACCAAGGCGAAAAGCAGCAGCGCGGCCACGATTGAATTCAGAACAGCATGAACAGCCGGTAAGAACTTCAGGCTGACATCCTCGGGCAGCGGGACTTTGATTTGTCGCATGGCGACAACAGTCACCATGACAATTGCTGTCGCCAACCAGGCCGCGACCTTTAGTCGAGTTGCCTTTTGAAGTTCGGCTGGACGATTAAGGTACTCGTCGTAGGTGCTCATCAGACTCGACAAGTCTCAGGTCGAGTACAATTCATACCCAAATCCTGACTGGCTTCACTACCTGGACTCTCGACTTCCACTTCATTGTCCGATTCAGAACTTCCGTGGTCACTTTGGTCTTCGGGCTGAACCGGGTCGGAATCCATTGACTCAACAATTGGCCTGGATAGCACGGACGTGAGTGTTTCCTTCAACTCATCGAAGTCCTCAACTACGGTCGATCGATACGAACCGACCTTGCTACCTTCCCTGTCGAAGAGAATCAGCCGGTCCGAATGTGTCTCTTTCTCGACAGCGATGCCGAATTTTTCGGCACCAATGCGGCGAATCAAGTCAAAATTTCCCGTCAGGAAATGCCAGCGTTCTGGATTGGCATTGAAGACCCTGGCATATTCACGCAATGTGTCGACGGTGTCACGCTCGGGATCACACGTGATACTGACGAACTCAACTCCCTCGTCGCCATACAACTTCTGGAGTTCGGCCACACGCAGGTTTTGCATCCGGCAGGTGCTGGGACACGACGAGAAGAATACGCTTCCGACCCAAATTTTACCTTCGAGCGATTGCGAATCAAACGCCTCCCCTGTCTGATCCGTCAACAAAAAGTCTTTCAGCAATTCGCCCGCAGGTGCATCCACAATCTGTTCCGAATGAGCCAACTCGTCGTTGGAAGAATCGTTTCTCCGATCCAGGTATCCCGACGCAAACAGGACGACCATGATGCCGGAGAAAAGGAACAACAACGCCATCCAAAAAACTACCGGTTTCATCGTGCATCATCTCCAGCCCCTGATCGCCCGCGAAATAACCGCAATCTCACCGAAAAATTAACAACTCGTCGAGATCGGCGGCCGCATGTCACATGAACTTGTGGTTTGTGCGGCAATGCTATTCGAACTCCTCAACGGGCAAAAAGTCATTTCCACCATCGTTTATGGACTCTAGGCAGGTTCTTTGTGCCCATGACTGGTATCGTCTTCGTGGCCGTGCTCATCACCATGGGTGGCGTGATGTTCCCCCGGATCAACAGCTTCGGCAGCAAATACTCGGCGTTCTTCCGAGTACTTCCTGGCTCGGAGCCCCACGTCTGGAATCAACATGCAGACCAGAAAGATAGACATCATACCTGCCGGGATTGTCAAAACGTATTTCCAGTTTGCCTCCCAGAACAGGTGCATGAAGAACAGGATCACCAGCATCGCCTTGGTGCAAGATACTGCCATCATGAATGCCCAGCCAATGGAAGGAGTATCCTTGAATGGCCACAGGTCGGAACAGGTAAAAAACGAAGCACCGGTTAATACGGTGAGGGCCAAGAAGACGGCAATGTATTTCCCGACTCCGCCGTGCTGGTCGTCGTGGCCGCCGGCGTGAGCATCAGAATGGTTAGCCATGGTTGATCTTTCAATAAATCGGCGGAAGCGTCGAGGAATCAGAACAGGTAAAGGAGCGGGAACAGGAAGATCCACACGAGATCGACAAAGTGCCAGTAGAGACCGGTGTTTTCAATAAAATTTGCCTTCGATGCATTCAAGGTCATCGGAATTGCAAAAGCGAAGAAAATCAGCCCAACAATGACGTGAAGAGCGTGAAATCCAGTCATCAAGAAATAGGTGCTGGCCCACATGTTACCACCGGGAATAACCATCGGCAGTATCAACCAGGGACGGAAGCCGCCCTCGTCAGCAAACGCTGCGTTCAGTCCGTGTTCTGCATGTTGCTTTAGCAAGGGGATCGCCGCTAGTCGATCTTCATGCAACTTGATCTCGCCAGGCAATTGTTCCAATAGGACGGCATTGCCATCGGCGCCAGATTCCAGCAGCTGCCGCAGTTCTGCGATCTTTCCTGGTAGATCCTGTTCCTGCGTCTGCAAAGTCTCCGTTAATCGATCGGTCGATCCGTGAAGAGGGTAAATGGCATCGGCCAGCGTGCTCAGCGCCTGGCGGCGTTCCCCGGTGGAATCAGCCTTGGCCGCCCGAGTCTCCGCCCAGAGTGCGACCCCATTATTCAAGGTATCGATCAAGGCTACATGTCGCATATCTTCTTCTGCGAGAGTTCCGTCCTCACCACGTCGGCCTTCGAGTTCGAGTCGTTTGTCCTGCAATTTCTCCCGCACCGCCGAGGCGTAATAGAGATTTGATTTTTCGTGAATCAGACTTTCCGGCTTTTGCGGATAGATACCATGAGCAAACTTGGCGTTGTACTCATAGGCTTTGACCAGAAGAAAAACGGAACCAAGCATGAATGTTATCAGCATCCACATCTTCGCCTGACTTGACTTGTTCGCGCGAGCGGCCTCCAGGCAAAGCACGACGCTCACACTCGAGCAAATCAGGAAGAACGTATTCAACGCTCCAACTGGCTCCTCAATATGAACATCATGTGGACCTGGCCAACTCGGCGAACCAAACCGCAGTACGATATACGTCCCGATCAAGCCTGCAAAGAACATGATTTCGGTGGAGAGAAAAAGCCACAAACAAACCTTCCCATTCGGGAGGGGCAAGGCGGGCTGATACTCAAGATGAACGTGTCCTTGATCGTTATCTGACATTCTAGATTCCCGTGTTCCGTGACTAACTCAAACGAATGAAACGATGACAACGACGAGCAGAACAACTGGCAAATAGACGAGCGAAGCACGAAGGAGATTGCGGGCAATTTCGTCATTTCGACTGGAGCAGAATCTTGCGGCCCATACCAACTGCCATATGCCGAGAGCCGCGACAGCGCCCGTCAAGATGGGGTGCGCCCCCATGGAGGCGGCCATCACGCAACTGACGGGCATCACGATGGCCGCGGAAAGGACAGAGAACCATCCAGCAACTAAGCCAGATGGATCGGTGACGGTCAACATTTTCAAGTTTGCGTCACCGTACTGGTCACGACACCGCCATGCAATCGCCATGAAATGAGGGAACTGCCACCAGAAAAGGAGCGCAACAGAGCCCAAGCGCGCGTGTCGAACGGCTGCCCGGTTGCCGCCCATCCCATCAACACCGGCATGGCACCTGGCAGAGCGCCGATGACTGTGTTCCACACGGTGACACGCTTTAGTGGAGTGTAGACACCGACATAAAGTAGCCACGTCGCGACGCCGAGGGCCGCCGCCTGCCAAGTCGTTGTGGCCCACAGGTAGGCGGTTCCAAACCCGAGCAACGCCAACCCGAACAAAGCGGATTCGGCCAGAGAGATACGCCCTGCTGGTAATGGGCGATTTTCCGTTCGCGACATCAACTGGTCGGAACGACGCTCCAGGATCTGATTAAATACACTGGCGCTCGCCGCAACCAACGCCGTCGCCAGCGACGCATTCAGAATCAGCCATCCGTTGGGCTCGGCCATCGCCACGCAAATTGCCGTCGCCACGGTCATGGACACGAGGATCGAAATCCGCGGCTTCGTCAAGACAGAAAAATCCTGCGCCCTCGCCAACTTCGATACTCCGGTCCTTGTCAGAGCTACGACATTGGTATTCATGCCGCACCTCCGGTCACCAATTCGCGATCGCAAGAACTATTGCCGCTGCCAACCGAAGCATCGTGGTGTCGAGCAGCGTGCGAGGATGATCTTTGGGGTATGACAATCGAATACCGCGTTACACTGGCTGCCCAAAGACAGGATGTTGCCAAAATCAGCGATCCTACCGCAACGTGCGCAGTCGTCACCATTGCTTGCACCATGCTTTCGGCCTGAACTACAATCGCCGCCTCTATGCCCCAGCTTGCAAATATGGCCGGCCAGCCATACTTGGCAATCCAAGTTCCGGTACCCAAAGCCAACTGCGTCAGCACCAGCAGTCCCATGAAGCCAGCGATGCGTCGCATCGTCAAATCGCGCAACTCGCGTAATGCCGAAACGGAAACACTTAGCGTGACACACACCAACACCATGGCCACTGCAATGTGGAACGTCACAAATGCCGAGAACGTACCCAATGGTGTGAACGAATCGACGTGCCGTAACTGGGAACCCAGATACAACTGGAGGAATGCCAGGCCGGCCAGAATCCAGCCAGATAGTACAAAGTCAGAGACGTTGTCCGGTTTTGTCGACGCGGAACGCCACCATTT
This sequence comes from uncultured Planctomycetales bacterium, assembly GCA_963821085.1. GTDB lineage: Bacteria > Planctomycetota > Planctomycetia > Pirellulales > Pirellulaceae > CAWGCE01. The sequence continues at coordinate 261,635 of CAWGCE010000007.1, forward strand.
CGAGGTGGCCGCCGCCAGGAAAAGAGCCAGCGCGAAAAACGCCGGTCCCACAATTCCGTGCAGCTGAGCAATCTGTCGGCTGTTGCGAACCACCCGCTGGCCGCCCAGGATGCCTTGAAAAATCACCAGCGCCAGCGCTGCAAGGGCCGCCCACCTCAACCAGATGCGATCCTCATGACGCCACGTTGTATACAGCAGCCCCATGGTGATGAGGCCGACCAACGAGCCCAACAGGCGATGACCGTGCTCGATAAACAAATCCCAAGGTGCTGCCAGCCAGGTGGTAACGGGGTAAAGAAACAGGTTATAGCCGTAGGTGGTCGGCCAATCGGGAACCGACATTCCGGCGTCGTAGGTGGTGACCAAGCCACCGACCCAAATCAACGGGAACGTAGCGCAAGTCAGAGCGACCGCCAAACGATGCGGCCACTTAGTGCGTCGGTTGTTGTCCAAACTGGCTTGCAACGTGATTTCCTAATGCGCGTCGGAAGCAGATGTCACCTCAGCTCCCTCGGGGGGCGGCGTCGTCTGCAGATAGAAATCGTTCTCCGATTCGGGTGAACCGTATTCGTAAGGGCCACGATACACAATTGGCTGGAAGTCAAAGTTGCCATGGCCTGGAGGGCTTGGAGCAGTCCACTCCAACGAGTTTGCTCCCCATGGATTTCGACCGGCACGTTTCCCGAAGAACATGCTACCGATGAAGTTGATGACGAAGATAATCTGCACAGCCACCATGCCGATGGCACAGATGCTCATGAATTGATTCAACGGTTGCAACTGCCGAAACGTTTCGTAGTGATACGGATCGGCCAGCCTGCGGGGAAACCCAACGGCTCCCAAAATGTGCATCGTGAAAAAAGTACCATTGAGAAATATGAATGTAAGGAAGAAGTGAACCTTCCCCCAAAACTCGTTCATCATACGCCCAAACATCTTGGGATACCAGAAGTAGATCGCTCCAAAGACGGCCATCGCCGTACCTGCAAACAGTACGTAGTGAAAATGAGCGACGATGAAATACGTATCGTGAATGAAAATGTCAACCGGCGTTGCGGCCATGAAAATCCCGGACAGTCCGCCGATCACAAACATCGAAACAAACGAAATGGCGATACAACATGGCGGTGGTAAATTGAATTTTTCCACCCCACAACGTACCGAGCCAATTGAATATTTTAACGGCACTGGGAAGCGCGATCATCATCGTCGAGACCATGAATGTCATCCCCAGGTACGGGTTCATGCCGGAGACAAACATGTGGTGGCCCCAAACGATGAATCCAAGTCCGGCGATCGCCGAAATCGAATAAACCATCGGCTTGTAACCGAAGACCGGCTTGCGTGCAAAGCAGCTAATGATATCGGACACCATGCCCATCGCGGGCAAAATCATGATGTACACCGCTGGGTGCGAGTAAAACCAGAACAGATGCTGCCACAGTAGCGGTTGGCCGCCGCCGGAGGCCGGTTCCGAGTTGTTGACGATCAAGCCTTCCGGCAAGAAAAAGCCGGTGCCAACGAGTCCGGTCCGACAACTGCATGAACCCCGCCGCCGTCAGCACAGGCAGCGCGAAAGCTTGCAGCACAGCCGTAATGAACATCGCCCAGATGGTCAGTGGCAAGCGGAACATGGTCATTCCCGGAGCCCGCATCTGAATGATCGTCGTCAGGTAGTTGACCGATCCCATCATCGACGAAATACCAACGAAGGTCACCCCAGTCAGCCAGAGCGTCTGGGCCAAACCACTCCCCGGTGCCGCTTCGGTCACCGCGGAAAGCGGTGGATACGACGTCCAGCCGGACGCAGCTCCGTTGCCCGGAGCAAAGAAACTGCCGCCAATGCAAATGAACGCGGGCCACATGAACCAGTAGCTGAGCATATTCAGCGTCGGAAACGCCATGTCATCCGCACCAATCATCAGCGGAATCAGAAAGTTGCCAAATGCGCCGGCGAGGATCGGGATGATCACAAAGAAGATCATCACCGTCGCGTGCATCGTAAACAGCATCGTATAGAACTCGGGCGAAATCTGCCCTCCTTCCGACGAAAACAGCATACGGCCGATGATCGGCATGTCGCGTCCAGGGCCAGGCCAACTGCCAACGAATTCCCAGGGCCAGCATCCCGCCGATGAAGAACCAGATCAGTGTCGAAAACAGAAACTGCAGCCCGATGATCTTGTGATCAAGCGAAAATACGTACGTCCAGATGAACTTCGAAAAGGCGCTGCTCTTTCGCTCGCCGTGGGAATCCACTTGTGCGTGAGTGTCAACGGGTACGCTACTCATTTCCGTGTACTCCTACTTGGCTGCAAATACAGCTTGATTTTGTTCTTCGGCAAGTTGCTTGAGCCAAGCTTCGTAGTCTTCTCGAGACGCGACCGTCAGACGTCCCTTCATCTTGTAATGCCCCCAGCCACACAGCTCGGCACAGACAATGTCATAGGTTCCCGTTTTCACCGGAGTAAACCACACGTACTGCTTCATCCCCGGCACTAGATCGTGCTTCACCCGAACCGACGGCACAAAGAAACTGTGCAGGACGTCCATGCTCTTGATGGCAATGGTCGCCTTCTCATCAACGGGCAGCCACAGGTCATTCACGGTGAACAGATCGTCCGGAGTTCCCAATGTTCCGTCATCGCCAGCGTATTGAATTCGCCACTCGAACTGTCGCCCCGTTACTTGAACGGTCGCCGAATCGTCGGCAGTGCCCACGAGCTGGTCAGGACCGGGCAATAGATCGGGCCGAGCGGTCTTCGCTCCGGCCCACGTATCCATCTGGTAAATGGCGATGAACAGCAGTGTCGCCGCCGGAAGTATCGACCAGATTACTTCCAGCGTATGGCTTCCGTGTGTGTACTTGACCGCATCACGATTTCGATCGGCGTCATACTTCCACAGGAACCAGAAGAGCGCCAGACCGGTGCCGATAAAAATGGCTCCCGTCAGGTACAAGATGAAATTAAAGAGTCCATCGATGATGTGCCCTTCCGCCGAAATATCTTCCGGAAACCAGTGGTTGTCTAAAGGTGGTATGCCCAGGACAGCCATGGCAAACACGGCAACGCCGAGGATCGGCACCAACAGGAAAAGCAGGCTCCAAAATCTTCCCACCACACGTCTCCCAATAAAGTTCAAGTAGAAGGATCAAAATCGGATCCACCGTTACCACCACAAGCGGGGGGATACTGGCTCGTCTTCACCCGTTGTCGCCATATTCTCGTAGGGCAACGCAAGCACGTAATTGACCAGATGCCAAATGTCTTCGTCCTTCAGCGTCTCCGCGGCAGCGGGCATTGGTGAACCGTCAATGCCGTTCTTGATTCGCCAGAATAAATCGATGGGGCGGCGACCGCCACGATAAATTCCCGACCGCAGATTACGCGGAATGATGTTTCTTGGCTTCAATCCGCCGAGGCTTTCATATTCCGCCATCAACTCCATCTTCTTTTCAGGCGACATGGGCACGGTCCAGTTGTGAAAGTCCTTGGTCCAGTCGTCGTAGTCGGTCTTCTCACCGTCACCAAGCTGACTCGCACCGTGACACTTCACGCAATTTGCGGTGGCACCGTAGAACAATTGCTGCCCAAGCTCGATGGACGCGAGCTTCTTTTCGCCGGACCAGTCAGGCCGTTGGGGAACTGGTGTGACGTACGACTTGGCGTCGTTCCACTGGTCAACTACCGACGCCAGGATGTCTTCGATCAGCAACTCGTTGGCTGCAGATAAATCTTCATCATCCAGAAGCCGCTCGCCCTCATCGAGCTCGACGGCCATCTCGTCGTACAGTCGTCGCTCCACCTCGCCGCGCAAACTTAGATATCGGACGTAATCTGCCAACGCCTCGATTTCACTTTCGGGCAGCAGTTTGAAGGACGGCATAGCCGTGCCTGCAACGCCATTGACCAGCAAGCGATGCAAGTCATCACGCGTGGGTTTTCGCCCTTTAGGTGTCGATTTGAACTTGAATACGCCCATGCGGAAATCACGGGGATAAGGATTCAAAAAGGCCGCTGTTGGCCCTTTGCCATCTCCATTGGTGCCGTGACAATGAACACAGTTCTCACGGTACAGTCCATGGGCTCGCTGAGATTCGTCACGGCCCACAGGACCTGCCGCCATGCGCAGGTTATCGATGTCTATGAGCTCGTCGATGCCGTCCACGGCAGGCACGTGCGGCTCATCCGGAGTTCCAAACATCGCGGTGAGAATGTCGGAAACGTCCTGTTTCTGCTCAGCTGTGAATTCCGCGGAGGCCTTTTCCTGCTTCCGAATATTGACCGCGTCCAAAGAATACATAGCGATTGGTGCTTCGCAGCCTGCAAGCACGATCAAGGAGAGCACTAGAGAGAAACTGAGCAGCTTGTACATCAATATTGCCAGGATTGAATTAGTTGAAAACGGATGCATCAATAACAACGTCGAGCTCGTTCTTGGACAAATCATCCGGATCGAGTTTGACCACGACCCGGCCCTTCTTCCATTCGGTCGTTTCACCATTAACCGTAACGTCCTGCAGGAACTTCACTTTCTCCTGCCAAACGCGAAATTCCAGCTCAACGCCGGCCGGCAGATTTGGAATTTCAAACGAGCCGTCCTCACCCGTCACCGCGAGGTACGAGTTGTCCCGGACCATGATCCATGCATTCATCCAGGGGTGAACGGCGCAAGCCACAGGAAACGGAGCGTTCTCCTCTGCCGTCGGTTGGTAGAAAGCCTCCCCTCCGGCCGCCACCGTTCGATCAAACCCGGCGTTTTTCTTCGGAGAGAGCTTTGTATTGTGCCCCACAGGATCACTATTGAGAATTTTTAGTTGCTGCGAAGTCTGCATGGGGAACACATGCGAAAGGAAAATGCACTCCTCTTGATCAAATTCGACATCGCCTGTCTTCCCTGCGGCCATTTCCGGATGAGACCACGGTTCTTCTTGTGGAATCGCCTGGGACAGGAAAACAACCACATTCTTGACCCCACCATCGTCGCCAACGATCACTTGTTCACTCAAGACTTCACGACCAGCTGGTGCGCACACCTCCGCATCTTTTGCAATGCTCACTGCGAATCGCTTGGGCGGTGCACCGTTAATCCGGAACTTTCCCTTGAGCGAGGCCCAACCCACGGGTTCTGGACCAGCTGGTGCCTTGCTGGCTCCGTCATCCCCGTCAACCGTTGCTCCGCCAAAAGCATTTCGCAGCGCGACCACTCGCTCCATGTCAGGCGGATTGCTTGCGACCAATGGCGACCCACAGCCGCTCAGCGAAACGACCATCATGCCACACAACACAGACACAAGCAGAAAGCTCGTACAGTTCAATCGCTGCATTTCAACTCCTTGCGGCGTCACGAATTGGCTCTTACTTGAAGACAGACGCCGGGATTTCGATCTGTCCCAGATCGTTGTCGCCTGCCTTGATTTCAATTTCGACACGGCCCTTCTTCCATTGTTCGGCCGCGCCGTCTTTACTTACGTCCGCGATATAACCCGGTACCTCGTGCCAGAACTGGAATGTCCAGGTCCCGGCAGGCAGGTTCTTGATTTCCAGTTTTCCATCGGCATCGCTGACGGCAAAATATGGATTCTCCTTCACCAACAGCCATCCGTTCATCCAGGGATGAATGCTGCAACTTACTCGAACAGGTAGACGTTCCTCGATTTCAAATTTCTTGGTCGTGCTGCCATCGGCGGGAATGATGTCGTTGACCGCGGGATTCTTGGCTGCATCAATCTTCGTATTATGGCCGATTGGATCCTTGTTTCCGATCAGGAGCGTTTGGCTGGTCCGCATCGCGCAGATGTGCGGGTCGAATCGACAATCCAGGTTGTCCAGCGGTACTTCGGCACCGGCTGTTTCTGCATAGCTTTCATGGATCGGCGCTTCGGCACCTCTCTTGAGGTAAAGATAGCCGACAACGTTGGCAATCCCGTTGTTACCGGAATTCACAACAACCGATTCATCAAACAGTTTCTGTTTGCCACAGACTTCCTGATCTTTGGTGGCAGTTAGTAGAGACGCCGTGGGCGCGTCTCCGCCGTAAACGAAAGTTGCCGAAAGATCGCCCCACTCTTCGGCCACGACATTGGATGTCAGCAACAAGGCGAGGATGGAAACAAAGATTCTGATCGAATTCCGCATAACGAACACTCCGTTAATGATAACTTTTCTCACCGTAAAACATCTCTTAGGTAGTATAGGGATTACCGCGGCTTCGCCCGTCAGTCGGATTCCGAAAATGCCACCAGAGACCCTAACCTCGGGAATTTGAAACTCCTGCTGATCGTTCAGGCTGGCGAACCGGTGCCTGAGCAGCCTTGTCGTCGTCTTCCGCGGGCTCTTCCGCCGGTTGGGAAGCCGAGTTCGACTTCTTCACCAGATCCGCGACGCTGGTTTTCTGAATGCTGTAGTCGCCGTAATTCATCAACAGGTCGACAAGAGCGTCCACTTGCTCAACGCTGGTGCCGGTAAACAGATTCTGCTCAACCCCACCCAAGGTCTCGCTGTTTGGATCGTACACGACATTCACCGGCATCGACGTGTACGGCAGGATACGTTTCGGGTTGGCGATCCAGTCACGCACATATTCCGGCCGCAATCGATACTGGGCCATGCCCAAATTTGGCGCGTGCGCCCGGGGACTGCCCTCGGGTACGAAGTCGCCGATGAGGTGACATTGCACACAATACTGCGTGCTGGTCACGATTTCCATTGCAGCGTCCAGTCGATCCGCTTCTTCACCGACTTTTTCGGAATATTTGGTCTGCGACTTTGCCAAGTGTGCCGAACTGGTACGCGATGAATACTCAAAGGGGAATTCGGCACCATCCTTCGCCGCGAAGTAATTCACGAGTTTGGTCGCTTCCTCCGAAGACATGTTGAATTGCGGCATTCGCAGGAACACGGCCGGGCGAATCGGGTGTGGATCAAGAAGAAAATCGTGCAACCACTCCGGCTGGACTTTTTTCCCTTCGCCCATCAATGGCGGCGGCAGCCAACCCCAGGCGGTTGTGCCATCGGCTGCCGGATTGTCCTTCTTTTCCAGCTCAATCACCTTGGCGAAAAGCCACTTTGCCAAGTCGCCACCTTGTGTCGAGTGCTTCTGCCGAATCGCGGTTGCGGGCAGTTCGATGGGACTGACGCCCACCTGAAACGTTTGACCGTCAATCGTGGCAGGTGCCCACAAGTCAAAAGAATAAAGTAAAGTCGACGGATCGTAGTCCTCGCCTTCCTCGATCGCGTCGCCTTCTTCATCCAGGATGATCTGCACACCGTCTTTATCGACGCTGGGCATCCCGTGAACGGTCGCGTGGACCACGCCGCGACGCGGATCCGGGTTGGCACTGGCCGCCAACTCCTTCTCTGCAAACTTTGCGAGGGCGTAATCGTAGTCCGTTACTGTTGGCTGGCCGTCAAGCTCGCCAGGCTGAAACTCCAGGTCCCACGCCTCGGCCTCCAACACATGGCATCCGGCACAGTTGTATTTTTGAATTACGGCGAGTCCATCGTAGATCGCCCTGCTCCGCGCATCGCCGTGATACACAAACTCTTCTGCAGGTGGGTCGGCCACAAGCCCCAATACAAACGTGATTACCGACTCACGCTGCTCTGGTCCCAGCGGGAATAACGGCATCCGCAGACGGTCCGTGTACTTCTTGTTGGCAACTTTATGGTAGTCGTAGCTCCGTGGCTCCTTCAGCTTTTGCCAGATGAAACCGGAACGATCACCATGAGACAGCTGCTCCATATAGAAGGACTCATCAAAATGCTCGTCATCACTGGATTCGTTCATGCCGTGATGCGAATCCTGCGCATTTCCGCCGTGTGATTCCTGGCTGCTGCTGGCTACGTGCCCCGCTGTCCCATGGTCCGAACCGTGACCGCCATGGTTAACGTATTCCAGGATGTGCTCGAATGCCAATTTGGACGACTCTTTACGACCCCAGTCGGCCAACGCAGCCCCAACCGGTTTTGCATCCTCAAAGCCGGGAATGTCGTGACAGGCATAACAGCCGTAGCGACTGATGGTTTTTCGACCAACGTACATGAGCTTTTGCTTGGCCGTCTGCTGTGCATCCTGCCCTGAGAAATCGCCGACCAATTCGATCTCAGCGCCCTTCAGTGAAGGGGCAATCCGCTCAGGGATGCCATTGGCCAGGTATTCGTCGGCATCGCGTTGCGGGAACGCGGCTGCGAGATACTCCATTGCAAGTTCGTCAAGTGCTTCCTCATTAGCAATCAGACCGTCCGTCGATTCTGTAGATGGTTGCCAGCCCTTCTTGCTGGACAGCAAATACTCAACGATGTCTGCAACCGGATCGACTTTGGTGCCGTCGGCCAATTCAATCGGGTCAAGATAAAGATTGGGCATCTTTGTCCGCGCACTGTAATGAGTCGGCTTCTTGATCCAGGAATAGAGCCATTGTTTCGCATCTGGAGCTGCCGCAAACTTGTCACCCAAGCCAGTCAGGTTGGGTCCCTGATCCGATGTAACGTGGGCGAAATCCTCGTGTTGGTGGCAGGCGAGGCATCCCCGAATTTCAAAAGTCTCCTTACCACGTTCAACCGAACCTTGCTCGCAGCCTTCGGCCGGGGTCAGGTATTCAAACGGTTGGGCCTTGCTCTGATTCAACAAATATTCAACCATCGAGTAGATTTCGATGCGCTCCATGCGGCGGGCGGAATCTCGCTCGGCCCCGGCCGATAGGTGGTCCCACAAACCAAAAAACTGCGGCATCTTCGTTGACGGCCGGAAATTCTTCGGCTCGCGTATCCAGTCATAGATGAAGGCTGGATCGAGTTTTTTGTCAACAAATCGCAGCGAAGGCCCGACCTTGCGGTAGGTCCCGGGCGTTTCCACGCTCTGCAAGACGCTCAGCCATCTTGTGCGAATAATCGTCCAGTAAGGGCTGCTCGGCCCGCGCATCGGCCAGCAGAAGATTCGCGCAATTGATTGCGGCTGGCATTCTCGTCCGGATGGTTGACGACGTTCACCGTCAATTGCTGCGATTTTTCGTCGAATTTGTCAAAACCTGGATCGGCCTCAACCGCCAAAGCGGCGGCGTAGTAGTTGGGCTCCAACCGCATGTCCGGCCCAACTCGCTTGTTGGGTCCGTCGTAGCCGTTGATTTCGTGGCAAGCGTAGCAGCCATAGGACTCGATCAACTCGTGCCCCTCAACCACCAGCGGCGCTGGTGTTTCGACGAACTTGGCACTCGCTTCCAATTCGGTCACTTCATGGTGGCACTTCAGGCAAGCCGATTCCGCAAACCGTTCCGGATACATCGGGTAGATCCAGTGGTGGTTATTGAACCACCCGAGTTCCTCCGACCATTCTTCGGCTTGTTGCGGATCATTTGGAGTATGCGACGCGAAACCAAACGAGGTTGCACTTCCCTGTCCATCATGACATGAAGTGCAGCCGAAGCGAGCAACTGGGTGCGGACTAAGAGACCCGACGAACAGGTCGAGCCGAGGATGGGAGGCAAATGGCTGCGGCAATCCACGGCGCACTTTGAGCACAATATCCTGTCCCCAATCGATACCGACAAGCATGAATTGGGCCACGTCACCCGGGCTGAGTACCTTGTCGCCGTTGACACTTTCAATGACGTCACCGACTCGAACTCCAGGACCGACATCGTCACTGTGAGCTTCCCGCACAGACGCTGTAGCCGCCAAGCTTCGCGGGACAACCAAATTCACCGCCGCATCATTGTCATCAATCAAGCCGTAATCGGAAACGGCCATGCCGTAGACATCCATCAGGCCTGGAAGAATTCCAGCATCGTCTGCTGTCGGCTCCGTCTCGGGAGATTTCAAGGTCAATTCGACCGTTTGAGCTTCCAAATACGCGGGTTGGTCTGCAGTACCCGGCGCCGTTTTATCAATGCCCTTGTGACACGTCGTGCAGCGATCGAAGCGCCGCACTTTACCAAAGCTGCCGTTCGCAAGCGTCAGGTTTTCGGTCCAGAGATTGTCAATCTTCAATGGTGAATTGAAGGCATTAAGAATCGGCAACTCCAGCCATTTCTTGCCAATGAACGGTGGCCGCGAAGTAAAGAAGGTAACGTCCTTTTCGACATAGGACGATTCCAGTCGCTCTACGTCCGATTTGAGCTCACCAATTTTCCCTTTTAGCTCGACCTCGTCGCGCGCATCCCGGCCAAGATGTCCTGCAGCAGCTTGCGATGCGCCGTCGCAGCCTGCCGTTCGAGCGTCACCGCTTTCAAGCCGCCGGGAACCGCGTTGTTAATTTCGTCAATCTGTTGCTGAATTCCATCAAGCACGGCCTGCGGCTTGCCGTCCCGGACTGCCAGACCCAGGTTCGCCTTGGCAGCGTCGTTATCTGCCGAGATGAACTTTCTCTGCCGCGATAATTCGATCTCGCGATCCTTCGCCGATTTCAAAATCTTGCCGAGCGGATCGATGAACGACGCGTCCCTTTGGGTGGCCAACTTCTTCGCCATCGTTTCCGCTTCCGCACGAGCATCGCTGGCCGCATTGGTCGCCTCTTTCAGATGGTTCTCGGCAACGCGAATCGCCTGTTCGGCCACCTTGCGTTGTGCCTTATCAGGCTGCTCCATCGAGGCGAAATCTGCTTTGGCCGCCGCCAAAGATGCCGCGGCCGCAGATTCCTCTGCCGCAGCCGCTTCGGCTGCAGAGTCCAACGCTGCCAGATCTCCGCTCAGCTCCACCAATTTCGCGTGGGCGGCATCAAGACTGTCAAAATTTCGAGGTTCTTTTCCGGTTCTTGACGCTTCGGCATGCACCTGCGACTTAAACGCCTGATAGATTGCTGCGTCGGGAGCTTTATTTCGGGCAGCCAATAACTGACCGTTCAGATCTTGTAGTTGATCCTGATGGGTAGCCGATTCGACCTCTGCAATTCGCCATTTTGTCAGCCGCTGTTCGGCTTCGCGAAAGTCACGTTGATATCCCTTCCATTCCCGCTTTTCGTCTGCAGCGAACATCCATAGTGTGGAAATCAGAAGCAACAGCGACGTGAAGCCGAAGACAACATGCAACAGTCTCTGGCTGTACCAGGTCTTTTCCGTTGCGGGCATATAACAACTCCCATCAGCGTTTGCTGTTGAGCTGCCAAATGGCGACTCAACAACCAAAACAGGGCTTTAAAGGTTAAGGAAATATTCAGGTATGCTCACGATGTACTTCAAATTGCAAGTCCATCGCAGGATCATCTTGATCGGCAACAAGGCCATCAGTAACAGCAGGTTGGACATCACCATGAACCGGATGAATCCCATTTTCTGGAACATCTTGCGGAACACGGTCAACGCCAGTAGCGGTGGCAGGATCAGGAAATAAACTGCAGAGACGAGCAGGCCAGGTGCCTCACGAAGGCCTATGGTGCCCATCTGGCTAAGGAAACTGGCACCCTCGGCAGCCTTCGGCATACCCATGCCCAACCACTTCACCCAGAACAGTTGAGAAAGGTCAACGTTATTCAACGCTTCCACCTTGTGGGGGTCCCAAATTTCGTAGGGGCCAAAAAAGTTCCAGTTCGGCCCACGGAGGAATGTACCCAAGATGATCAACGTCACCCACAGTTCGAGGAAACCGATCTGGAAAATAATGTAGGCGAATTTTCTCTGATTGATGGTGTAGTAGCCATTGCCTTCTTTGTTGTAATCGATGAACGGTATCGCCATGAGTCCGATGACGACGGTTACCGGCAAGACGACACCGGCCATCCAGGGGTCAAAGTAGACCAACATTTCCTGTAACCCGAGGAAATACCAGGGAGCCTTCGACGGATTTGGCGTCTTTACCAAGCTGCCAACTTCTTCCAGCGGAGCTCGTAAACCAATCGCCCACAGGATCAGCAGTGCGGTCAGCGCCACCATGCAAATCATTTCGGTGTAAACCAAATCGGGCCACACCAGGATTTTCTCGTCGTCCAACTTCTCCAGCGGTTCAAGCCCTTGCTCCATACGCTCATCATTTTGCACCGCGCGATAGGTCGCCAGCCACGTAAAGAAGCCCAGGAGATAAACCATGCCGACAATGGGCACGTTATCAGGCTTGGTGACGATCGCGGCGAACTCTGGATCCACCATCGACATGCCCATCAGCAGCAAAGAGCCGACCAGCATCAGCCAGGCCACGATCGGCCGCGTAAAGAACTTGCGCCCACGAACATGACGATAAGTATCAGCAGCGTGCCCCCGGTGTAGACCGGTGCCTTGGCCATCTGGATATCGACAAAGTTGCGAATCGACTCGGGAACGCTGATGAATTGCATCAACGTCGGATTACCGCTGAAAGCGAGAGGAGAAATGATCACGAAGAAGACCGTCAGGCAAAGCATGAAGATTGCCAACCCGGACTTTTTCAATTTGTCCCAGCAGTAATAGGCGGCGATCGCGTTCATCGCGGCCAACACCAGGTAATAGCTTCCGAGGAAACCAGATATCGACTTCAAAAAGACCGCTGGGTCCACATGTCCGTGCATATTTGCTCGTACCTTGTCTTGGCCTTACAACGGCCCACTGATTCCACCGTCTTTGCGAACGCGCCAAAAGTGAATGGCTAACAACAAGGCGACACCAAGCGGGATCGCGATGCAGTGCAAGACGTAGAATCGATTCAGAGTTTCCTCACCAACGAACCGGGCACCCAACAATCCGAAGCGGGCATCGGAAATATCGGTGATCATCGGGATGCCATCAATCGTCAACAACGACGCCCCCGGCCCCTCATGACCCAGGAAAGGATGAGCACGAGCCATGTTCGAACCAACGGTGATCGCCCAGATCGCCAACTGGTCCCACGGCAGCAGGTATCCGGTAAATGAAAGCAACAGCGTCAGCAGCAGCAAAATCACGCCCACAACCCAGTTGAACTCACGGGGCGGTTTGTAGCTGCCCGTGAGAAATACGCGGTACATATGGAGCCAGACCGTGATCACCATCGCATGCGCACCCCAGCGATGAATCTCGCGCAGGATCCCGAGCGACGCCACATCACGCAGTGCCAGGATATCGTTGTAAGCCCACTCCAACGTCGGGCGATAATAGAACATCAACAGGACACCGGTCACCGTTTCCACGAGGAACAAGAAGAACGTCACCCCACCCATGCACCACGTGTAACTCAACGCGATGCCCTGTTTCTTGATCGAGACAGGGTGCAAGTGCAGGAAGAAGTTCGTCAGCATCACCACGATGCGATTACGACGGTCGACCGGCATGGGATGCCGAAAGATACTTTTCCAGATTTGAGAGCCGGTAATAATCTCGCCAATCGGTGGCATACTCGATCCCTGAATTGATCGCCGATGGATTCTTGCCCACGGCGTGCAGTGTAAAATTACTAACTAAACGGGCACGAACGACGAGGAAGTGCTCCACTGCCCCATCTCTTGTTGATACTTCTTGCTCTTGTCAATTTCGATCTGGCCATCGTCGGCGATCTTGATCGCGTATCGCTCGAGCGGCCGAGGAGCCGGCCCTTCAAAGTTGATACCATCTTTGTAGAAGCCGCTACCATGGCATGGGCATTTGAATTTCTGTTCGCCTTCGAGCCAGTTCGGTGTACAGCCCAGATGGGTGCATACCGCCTTCAAAGCCGTAATCATCTGCTCGCCTTCGTACTCCGTATTCACGACCCATACCCCGTACTGGGCCTTATATTTAGTGGTCACGGTTCCCGCCGCAAAATCGGCTGGGAATCCTACTTTGAATTGGCTGGGCGGCTCCGTCAGAATGTTCGGGAACATGAATCGGGCCAACCCCAAACTCACCAGGCCGGTCCACGTCGCCAGCGAACCGAACCCGATCGCCAGAAATGAGCCAAAAAGAATCGACAACACCCCGCGGCGATCCTCGTCTGCTGCCACCGGCTTTGGCTGGGCGTACGCCGGCTTCTCTGGCATGGGCGGAACTACCGGCTTCGCCTTGACCGGTTTACCCTTGGCAGCCGCCTCCGCCTTGCTCATCGGCCCAGGACGGGCCGGCTTCCTCGCGGCGGCCAGAATACTACTCGTATCCCGCGGGCCAGCAGGAGCTGAAGTCGCGGGCGCTTTCGGCGACGCTTTTTTGGACACTGCCGCAGAAGCCTTGGCACCGGTACCCGGCGTCGATTTGACCGCAGCTGGCTTGCTTTTCTCACCGCGAGCGGCTGCCAACATCTCAGCCACCGACATTTCACTCGGTTTCTTCGCCGGCGACGCTGGAGAAGCAACGGGCTTTTCGACCGCGGAATCCGGCTTTGAGGGGCCTCCCGCAGTTCCAGACCGAGCCGCGGCCAAAATCTCTTCAACCGACATCGCGCCGGGCTGTTTACCCTCGCTGGCAGCAGCCGGCTTCGATGAGGTGGGCGGCGCGGCCTCAGCCGCAGCCGTCGATTCCACGGGCGCGGAGGGCTCCGCGGCTCCGCCTTCAGCATCCACCTGACGGCAAAGTGCCAGGATCTCTTCAACCGACATTTGGTCTTTATCAGCCATCCGCGTTCTCAGCTCAACAAGTTAATGAGACAGCCCGGGACTCTAAAATCTTGGACGCCCGAATGTTGGCAGACAAGCAATGGGGAGATTGCCCAAAGAGACCGCCTTGTAACAACCGAGAGCTTGTGATTTTTTTCACAAAGTCTCGCCAAAGTTTCTACCTAGTGTCGACGGATTGTCAAGAGCCCAAAGGGTTTAGCTCAATTTGGAAAAATTTTAAGTGGTACGACCCAGCGGCTCAAACCGAACAAGCGATCATCTTAACATGTGATCTGCACGCCGTTGAACCCGAAAGCCGGGAGCGGCACGAAAACGTTGTTTGTCGCAGGAATTGCCGCCGTGGTAAACGACCCAGTAACACGTAGAATCGACCGCAGCAATTAGGAACTTACGCAGAAAAAAACTTCCAATGAATCTCCTGGTAATCGGTAACGGTGGTCGAGAACACGCGCTCGCCTGGAAGCTGGCCCAAAGCCACCGCGCTGACCGAGTCTTCGTCGCTCCCGGCAATGCTGGCACGGCGATTGACGCAGAAAACGTCGACATCTCGCCCACGGATTTTCCCCGACTAATCGATTTTGTCAAACAAAACGAGATTGAATTGACGGTCGTCGGACCGGAAGCACCTCTCGCATCGGGAATTGTCGACGCGTTTGAAACTGAGAAACTGAGAATCTTTGGCCCCAGCCGAAATGCAGCCCAGCTCGAAGGCAGTAAGGTCTTCTGTAAAGACATGCTGCATCATGCCGATGTGCCAACTGCCGAATATCACGTCTTTCAATCTGGCGAATCGGCAATTCGCTATATCACGGATCGCTATCAAACGGAAACAGAAGCCGTGCCGCTGGTAATCAAAGCGGATGGACTGGCCGCCGGAAAGGGTGTGGTCGTTTGCCAGACGCGTGCGGATGCGCTGGACGCAATCAAACGCATCGCGGAAGACCGTGAATTCGGTGATGCCGGAAATAGAATCATCATCGAGGAACGGCTCGAAGGCCACGAAGTCAGTCTGCTCTGCATCACTGACGGTCGGACAATTGTCACGCTCCCACCGGCCCAGGATCACAAACCAGCGTTCGACGGCGATACCGGTCCCAACACGGGCGGCATCGGCGCCTATTGCCCGACGCCACTGTTCACCGACGAAATGCTGCAAAACGTGACGGAACGCATCCTGGTTCCGTCCGTCCACGCCATGAAGCGAGGCCGAAATCCGTTTCGCGGAGTCCTCTACGCCGGTCTGATGATCACGAACCAAGGTCCGAAAGTCCTGGAATACAACGTTCGTTTTGGCGACCCCGAATGCCAGCCCCTGTTGATGCGACTGCAAAGTGACTTGCTGGATATCATCGAGGCCACGGTCGATGGCACACTCGATCAACTGCCTCCATTGCAGTGGGATCCGCGCCCGGCGATCTGTGTCGTGATGGCCAGCGACGGATATCCTGGTAAGTACGAAACAGGAAAACCGATCCGGGGTCTGGAAGATGCCGCCAAGCTTCGAGACGTCAAGGTCTTCCATGCTGGGACGACGAGGGTCGGCGACAACATCGTCACTTCCGGTGGCCGAGTGCTGGGCGTGACCGCCCTCGGGTCTTCAATTTCTGCGGCAAAACTTCAGGCGTACACGGCTGTCAAATGCATTCGCTGGGACGGTGCCTGGTGCCGCAAAGACATCTCGGACAAAGCATTGACCTACTAGGGAATTCGCGATTCGGCAGAGCGAACCGAAGGTCACCCTTTCGCCAGAGCCACCGCATGATCTGCCGATTCCTGTTTTTGAAACTTGCCTTCGACAGCACTAACCAGCCCCTGTCTCATGAACGCCCATTGTGGCTTCGACAACCATGCCCCACCCAACGATCGCCTATGTCAACGGTCAGTTTGTCCCCATCGAGGACGCCAGAATATCGATCCTCGACCGCGGATTTCTCTTCGCCGATGGCTGCTATGAAGTCTCCGCCGTCATCGGCGGACGGCTGATCGACAACGAGCCGCATATGGCTCGCTTCCAACGGTCATTGCACGAACTGGAGCTGACTCCACCCGTGCCCGTAGAAGAAGTGGCTCGGCTAATGCAACAGTTAGTGGATCGAGAGTGCCTGGACGAAGGCCTGGTTTACGTCCAGATCACTCGCGGCGCCGACTCCTTCCGCGAATTTGGCTACCCCGACCCGCAAGAGGTCAGCTCATCCTTGGTGATGTTCGTGCAAGCCAAATCACTGATCGACAACGAACTCGCCAAAACCGGGGGAAAAGCGATCACCGTCCCCGAAATCCGCTGGCGCCGCCGAGACATCAAGTCAATTGCCCTGCTGCCGCAGGCGATGGGCAAACAGGCGGCGGTCAAGGCAGGGGCCGTCGAAGCGTTGATGGTGGAAGACGGTTATATCACCGAAGGCACCGCGTCCGCTGTCGGAATTATTACGGGCAACAACAAACTAATCACGCGGCCCATCAGCGGTGACATTCTCGACTCGGTGACGCGTCGAGCCATGCTGGCGCTGATCAGGATTACCGACTTGGAGCAAGAAGAACGCCTGTTTACTCCGGCAGAAGCCTACGCGGCAGATGAAGTTTTTTTCACATCCGCGACAGCATGATCACGCCCATCATCCAAATCGACGACCACCCGATTGGTACGGGGCTTCCTGGCCCTTACGTGCAGCGCATGCGGCAACTGTATTTGGAACGAGCAATCGGCTGCTAGGCCCCCGAACAAGTTCGTGCGAATACCCGAGAAAAAGAGAAGATCAGCCAAGCGTGGCTCAGCTCGGGAAGGCAATTCGGAGCGACGCTTAGCTGGTCCCCAGCCTCGAAAAGGTCGGACACAGCGACTTGTCATCACTCAAGAAACATCCGTCAAGTTCCTTCATTCGTCATTCAGCAGATCTTCACCGTATCCTGGTGGAAACGGTGAATCGTTGAGCTCGTTATCCAACTCTTCATCGCCGTAACCGTCCGGGAACGGGCTATCTGCTGAAGCCCGCCGATTCGGTGCTGCATCCTCTTTGGACAACTCGGGCGGAATGATTTTTGACGTCTGCGCAGCATCGCCTTGAACCGCTTCCGCGGGACCTTTCGACTCGGCGGCAACTTCTCGCTCGATGGCCTGCACATCAATGTCGGCAAACTCGGCCTGCCAATCCCCCTCGACCAACGCGGGCCCTTCGGCCCGCCGACGACTTGAGTCGGATCGCCGCATTACATTGCGCAGCCAGACTTCGCTGTCGACCGCCAAGGCTCTTCTGCGCCGAGCAGCGCGTTGCAAGCGGTGGTCGCTCGACACGACGGTCAATCGCTTGGGCACGGTACTTACGCCGATCAATTCTTCGATCAGATCGTCCGCTTCGGGATGCCGCAAGGCAAACATCACGGTGAGCTGACCATACACCGCTTCGGCAGGCAAACCGCGCTCGGTCCCCTTGTCAAACACCACCACCGTTTGCTCGGCCATGCCGGGCGGCAGGTTGTCAATCAAGAAATCGAGCAGCGCGTTGCGTGTTTCTTCGAGCGTCCCTTGGCTACTCGCGGCAGGCAGGATCGTCGATGCGTGCAGCAAGTTATAGCCGTCGATCAGAATTCGCATCGCCATAAGTTAGATCGCCCGTCAGGTTGGAACCGACGCGAACTCACCGAGTCCGGCCGTGTTCGTAAAACGGACTTCGCCACCGACCACGACACAGCGAGCCGCGCCAGTCAATTTCTGTCCAATGAATGGTGAATTCAAAGCCTTGGACCTCAATGAGTCAGCTGAAACAGTCCATTCGCAATCCGGGTCAATGATCGTCACGTCGGCAAGCGTGCCAACTCGGAGAGTCCCCAACTGATCCTGATTCAAAATCCGAGCCGGATTCGTCGACAAGGCAGCGATCGCGGCTGACCAATCAAGACCCTTGGTCTTAATCAGGTGAGTAATCACCAGCGGGAGAGCAGTCTGCAAGCCGATCATGCCAAACGGTGCGGCGTCAAGCTCGAGCAGCTTCTTCTCCCTTGAACGCGGAGCGTGACTGCTGGTGATCACATCGATGGTCCCGTCTTCCAACGCCGCCAGGCAGGCCAAGCGGTGATCTGTGGACCGCAGCGGTGGTTTGACCTTGTAGTTGGTGTCGAAGCGTTCAAGCGATTCATCGGTCAAGCACAAGTGGGCTGCGCTGATCCCGGCCGTAATGTTGACCTGGTGCATTTTCGCCTGCCGAATCATTTCAACACTGCCGGCGCTCGAGATGTTGGCAAAGTGGCAACGGCCCCCAGTTGATTCGGTCAGCACAATGTCGCGGGCTGTCATGACGTCTTCCGAAGCATCCGATAGTCCGGTAAGGCCCAACTTTGTCGAAACCAGTCCCGCGTGCATCACGCCGCTCTTCGTCAGTTCCAGCGCTTCCGGCTGATTAATCACCGGCAAATTAAACATCTGGCAGTACTCCAGCGCGCGACGCATCAAGTCTGGATTGTGGATGGGAGCCGGGGCGTCGGTTACTGCCACAGCGCCTGCTTTGTAAAGCGATCCAATCTCCGCGAGCTGCTCACCTTTCCGCTCTTTGCTGACACATGCCGAAACGAGCACGCGGCAATTGTGCGATTTCTCCGCGCGGTGCTGAACGAACTCGACGCCCGCTTCTGTATCGATCGCCGGGCTGGTGTTTGGCAAACTCATCACGGCCGAGAACCCACCTGCCAAGGCCGCCTTCGTGCCCGTCTGAACCGTTTCGTCTTCTTCAAACCCCGGTTCCCGCAACTGTACGTGCATGTCGATCAGGCCGGGAGCGACAATCTGTGCTGTGGCATCGATCACCTCTGCTCCCTCGGCCGACAAATCGCCACCAACCGCTGCGATGCGGTCACCGTCGATCAAGACGTCAAGGATGTCGTCCAGTTGCTGTCCGGGATCCACGACGCGGCCGTTCTTGATGAGGATTTGTGCCACGATGTGTTTCTCCTACGCCAATCGTCCGGCCGCGTGATTCACCAGGAACAACACAGCCATCCGCACCGCCAGCCCGTTCGTCACTTGATCGAGAATCACCGAGTGTGGACCATCCGCAACTTCACTCGAGATCTCCACTCCCCGATTGATAGGCCCGGGAGCAGTAATGAGCACGTTTTCTTTCGCGATAGCCATACGTTCGCTATTCATGGCGTACAACAGGGCATATTCGTGCACGGATGGAAAAGGCCTCGTCGACTGGCGTTCAAATTGCACGCGTAGCAGGTTGAGCACGTCGCAGCGCGGCAGGATTTCGTCGAGGCTATGAGCCACCTCGACTCCAAACTGCTCCCATTTCCGTGATACGAGCGTCGACGGCCCACAAACAATGACGTGAGCGCCCAGTTTCGTCAGGCCCCAGATGTTCGACCGCGCGGTGCGGCTGTGGGCAATGTCACCCACCAAAGCAACGGTCAATCCATCGATGCGACCGAAGTGTTGTCGGACGGTCAGGATGTCCAGCAGTCCCTGGGTTGGATGTTCATGCGGCCCATCGCCTGCGTTAATGATCGAACATTCCAGGTTTTCCGAAAGTACGTGCGGTGTTCCAGGCGAGCTATGCCTGACAACCACGACGTCTACATTCATTGCCTCAATGTTTTTTGCCGTATCGATGAACGTCTCGCCCTTCGACAGGCTGCTGCCGGACGCCGAGAACTCAACAGTATCAGCACCCAATCGTTTTGCAGCCAAAGAAAAACTCGTACGCGTACGCGTCGAGTTTTCAAAAAAGAGATTGCAGACGGTCTTGCCCGCCAGTACCGAAACCTTGTCACGGCAACCGTTGGTCAGTTGTTTGAAATGGTCCGCAGTATTCAACAACGTCGTCAACTCGTCGGACGACAGTTGCTCCAAACCCAGCAAGTGGGTGTGATTCCACCCGTCGGCTACGGTTCCGACTTCGAAATCGGTTGCAATGCTCATCGAAAATACACCAGGTCGTGCGTTGGAAATCGTTGGCATCACCGGGTGGCGACGACCCGCGAACACTTTCTGACTGGCCTTCAAATTGAGTCTAGCGGCACGCCGCAGATTGCTCCACCGCCCGTTATTGAGAAACCCGCCATCGCCTGTTAAACATCCAGATCATGGTGCCAAATAACAGCAGCACGGCAGTTGCTGTAAAGGCAACATACCAACCGTAAACCCACCAGCCAGGCAGCAAATATTGGTTTCTACCGGTTTCTTCATAGCGAGCTTTCAGCTCGCGTCGGGATCGACCATCAAAACTGCCCCAGTCCAATTCATTCACCGTCAAAGGTACGGCAAAGGCAGCTGAAAACGGGCTGAGGACGCCGGTCCCATGGGTTACGGTAACAACCGGCGTTTCATCGTAGAACATTTGAGCAAAGGTATGCACGGCGAGCGGCACGCAAAACAAAGTGACTAGCACGACGTAAGTCGTCATCAAACTGCTGGCGGTTCTTCGATAGAGCACCGAGCAAAACAATCCTACGACGGCAGTCATGGAACAGGTCAGCAGAATGATCGACATGTACGCACCGATTGCCGTCAGATTGCGCCAGTAAAAATTCTCCTGGCTGTCACTAAGTCCGACGAAAATGAAAATCACGCAGGCCAGGAATAACGGCCACACCAGAAACAGCGTCAACACGGTCGAGACGCGAAGCCCCGCAATCAGCTTTCCCCAGAGGATTTCCCAAGGTGAGATGGTCGTCGTCAAGCAGCAAATCGAGCGTCTGCGCGTTCACGTTCGCTGGTCACGCTACCGGCGGAAAACACGGGGCCGACCAACAGGTTAAACAGCAACACGTAGGCGATGTACCAGGGTGCATGAGCAGGCACAGGAACAGGCAGTACGCCATGATGGGGATCGCGAGCAACATGCTCACCTGAATCACCAGCCGCAACATCAGCGTGCCCTGGCTGAAAATTTCACTTTGAACTTCCTTGTCATAGACCGGGTTGGCATTGTCGGCCAGCAAGTCGACTCGTTTCGGCGGAGCGAACAAGCCGATCCGGGAATCGGTCGGGTTGGATCACCAGCCCCACGATCTCTTCTGCTTCTTTCTCCAGATCAACAACCTCTTTGCCCTCACTCCCAACGTCAGGCGGATGCAGCATGCGGTCGGACGTGTTCTTGAACAGGAAGAAACACAGCGTCAGTGCCGCCGCGGGCAACGCCGTAACCGAGAGCAACAACCGCGTTTCGCCAGTGGCCGCTAACGCATTCCATGCCAGGACGCCGATGAGTGCCAACGGCAAGATGAGCAAATACGACGCGACAAGCGCGGCTGAAGTGCGGCGAAAATAACTGCTACAGGCGACACTGATCATTCCGAACGTGAGCACCGACAGACTGAGCCCCAGGTAGGCGGCCAGTACTTCGTACAGCGACACCCCACCAAGCGGCAAGCATAATAGTACGATTGGCAATGAGGCAAAAATCAACACGGCGAGGTGCGCCAGCGCAGCCAGCAGCTTTCCAAACACGATCGACGAGGGCCACAGCGGAGTCGCCAACAACAGCTCATACGTCTTGCGTTCCTTCTCGCCCGATATAGAAGCGGCCGCAAAACTCGGCGCCATAAGCGACGCCAGAATGTACTGCCCCAGGAACACGAGGTTGACCAGTCGCCGAGCGGCCACCGCGTTCGCTTCCAATCGTTCCTGCTGCGGCCAGGCGAAGTAGACCACGGCACCGAGGATCACCTGGTAAGTCAGCAGCAACAGAAACGCCCGCTTCGTTCGCAGGTTTTGCAGCAGTTCACGTTGGAGAACCGGGTTGTCGTAAAAAAACATGCGATCCTGCAGCGGCTGACGCTGGTTTTGGAGTTTCCGACTTGTTGAGCGTTCAAGAGACAAGCAGGCGCGGCCGGCCTAGCCGCTCCGATTGTACCGTACGGCGTGCCCAAAAATCGATAACGCCTTGCGACCAACCGGGTTTATGAATCAAGCAGACCAGTCGCGCGGGTTAACTCGGGCCTGCACTCGCGAAGGCAATCCCTGGATCCGCAGGAATCCCTCGGCATCGGTTTGGTTGTACGAGCCGCCTCCCTCCATCGTCGCGATCCCCTCATCGTAAAGGCTATTGGGGCTCTTGCGACTATCGATCTGCATGTTGCCCTTGTACAGGTTCAGCGTCACCTCGCCAGTCACTGGCTTCTGCGCTTCACGAATGAAAGCGAGCAAGGCGTCCATTTTGGCAACATACCAATAGCCGTAATACACCATCTCTGCCACTTCCGGAGCCAACCTGTCACGCAGGTGCATCAGGTCCCGATCCATCGCCAACTGTTCGACATACATCAGGCCGTCGTAAAGCAACGACATCCCCGGTGCTTCGTACACGCCGCGACTCTTCATGCCAACAAAGCGGTTCTCGATCAGGTCAATGCGACCAATCCCGTTACGACCGCCGATCGCATTAAGTTCGCGGACAATCTCGATGGCTGACAAGTTGCAGTTACCGTTCACGGCCACGGGGACACCGGATTCGTAAGCGATCGTCACCTGCTCGACCTTGTCCGGCGCGTCCTGAGGGGAAACGGTCATGCCGAATTCAACCGTTTCGACGCCGTTTATTTCCAGGTCTTCCAACTTCCCCGCTTCGAAACTGATATGCAGGCAGTTCTCATCCGAGCTGTATGGTTTTGCCACCGACGCCTTCACCGGGATGTTCTTCTCCTCGCAGTAGGCAATCATTTCAGTTCGCCCGGGAAACGCCTGTCGAAACTCCTCCATGCGCCAGGGTGCGATTATTTTCACATTGGGATTCAACGCATCTGCCGCCAATTGAAACCGACATTGATCGTTGCCCTTCCCGGTTGCGCCGTGGGCGTACGCTTCGGCACCAACCTCCTTCGCCACTTGCAGGCAAACTTTACTGATAAGCGGTCGGGCGATCGACGTACCCAGCAGGTAACGCTGCTCGTAGCGAGCTTGCCAAGCCAGCACGGGAAAAGCAAAATCGCGACACAACTCGTCTTGAACATCGATGATTTGGGTGCTGGCGGCCCCTACATTTCGGGCTTTGTCCAGAATCTCCTGACGATCTTCACAGGGTTGCCCCAAGTCGACGTACACGGCATGCACGTCGTAGCCCTTGTCGCGGAGCCACCCGAGAATCACCGACGTGTCCAATCCACCCGAATATGCCAGTACGCAACTCGCCATGATCTTGCCAATTCACTTTGCTGCTCATTCCGAATAACGCCGCCCGCGTGGGCAACATTGAACGTTGGATCGTAAACTCTTGAATTAGGTTCGTCCACGACTTGACCCCCTGATCACGAGTGACGGTTCCAGCCTGAAACGAGTACAATCGGGGTCTATCGGCAATGAAATCACGTGTAACCGAACACCAGACTGGTGACCGGCGATGCAAGACTGGGGCATTTCTTGGGCACGGACACGGATACAAATGGCACATTCTACGGCCGAAAGAAGAGTCCCGAGCCCCTTCAGCGGACGTATTGTTCAGCTCCCGATGAAAATCCTGATTCCAAATTCTCAACGCAATTGCGGTGCCCGACATGGACAATGACGAACTAATCCGTCTTGCTCAGTCACTGCTGGACGGTGGTCTTGCCCCGGGCGAGTTCGTGTCGCAGCTGGACAAGCGACGAACCGCTCAATTATCCGATGCCGAGCTCGACCTCGACCGGCATCGTCGCTGTGGATACCCGGAAGTGATCTTTGGCCAGGGAAAATCGTCGGCAGCACTGGCCGAAATTGTGGAGCGTCAGCTTGCCGAGCAGCTGCCAGTGTTGATCACGCGGATTTCTCCAGAGAACGCAAGGCCCATCCTGAGCAAGTACGGCGACGCAAAATACAACGAGCACGCTGGCACGGTGCGTATCGGACAGGTAGGAGATCAACCCGCAGGAAGAGTCGCTGTGGTCTCGGCCGGAACCAGCGACCGACCGATTGCGGAGGAGGCAGTCGAGACGCTCCGTTGGATGAATGTCGACGTTGCGTTGATTCAAGACGTCGGCGTCGCTGGACCCCACCGCCTACCGAGGCACGTCGAACAACTCCGCTCCATGGACGCCGTCATCGTCGTCGCAGGAATGGAAGGCGCGTTGCCAAGCGTGGTGGGTGGCTACGTCGCTTGCCCGGTGTTTGCCGTGCCGACGAGCGTCGGTTACGGGGCCAGCTTTGGCGGTGTCGCGGCGCTGCTGGGTATGCTGAACAGCTGTGCCTCCAATGTCGCAGTCGTCAACATCGATGCGGGTTTCAAGGCCGGCTACCTGGCCGGACTGGTAGCTCAACGCGTTGCGAACGCCACCACGGGCAGGCTTGCCCCTGCGCACCCAGAGAATCGAATCTAGACCCGGGATTCCAATGAAACTGTTGCAATCACTGGACGAGTTGACCCCCCAGTTGCGTGGCGGGGCAATTTCGATCGGGAATTTCGACGGAGTCCATCGCGGCCACGCGGAAATTGTGGCCCAGCTGAGAACTCAGGCCGACCTGGTCGGCGGTCCATCAGTCGTGTTCACATTTGATCCCCATCCAGTGCGGCTGCTGCGCCCTGAACAGGCTCCTCCGCCGCTAACCTGGACGCGACGCAAGGCGGAACTGTTGGGCCAGCTGGGTATCGATGCGCTTGTCGCCTACCCTACCGACATGGCATTGCTGAGGTTAACTGCCGGAGACTTTTTCCAGAAGATCATTATTGAAGCTCTGGCAGCTCGCGCCATTGTCGAAGGACCGAATTTCTACTTCGGCAAAGCACGGCAAGGTGACGTCCAATTGCTTGGCTCATTGTGCAGCGCGGCTGACATCGCCTGCGTGATCGCGCAGCCAGCCGTCTGCGGCGACGTGCTCGTCTCCAGCAGCAGGATCCGCGATCTGTTGTTACAGGGCAATGCAGCTGAAGCCTGTGGACTGCTTGGTCGTCCGTATCGACTACGCGGCATGGTAACGCACGGTGCTCGTCGAGGCAGCGCGTTAGGGTTTCCTACCGCAAACCTGGAGGCGATCGATACGCTGGTTCCGGGTCAGGGCGTCTACGCGGGGCGAGCCATTTCGCGAGACGCCAGTTTTGCGGCGGCAATCAACGTCGGCCCCAACCCGACCTTTGGCGAACAGAAGAACAAGGTAGAAATCCACTTGCTGGATTTTGACGAATCCATCTACGGCGAACCGCTCGAGGTTGACTTCGTCACAAGGCTGCGGGACATTCACCCGTTCCCAAATCGCGAGGCGTTACAAGAGCAACTCGCAAATGACATTGCCAGAAATGCGCGAACTGGCTAATTGAAATTTCAACCAGAGAACAGAAACGAATTATCATGTCCGTCGATTGGCCCGCCTTTGCCGAAATTGTGAACAACAACCAGACGTTCCTCTTAACCAGCCACATTCGACCCGACTGCGATGCGTTGGGCAGCGAACTGGGTATGTACGGGGTCCTGAAGTCGCTTGGCAAAGACGTCCGGATTGTCAACGGTCAGGCTACGCCCGAAAACCTGGCATTCATCGATCCGGAGAACCGCATTATGGCCATCGGGGTGGATGTGACCGAGGATCAGTTGCGAGGCGTCGACGTTCACATGATCCTCGACACGAGTGCGTGGGCTCAGTTGGGCCCCATGGCAGAGGTCATCAAGGCGTCCAAAGCCCAACGGATCGTTGTCGACCATCATGTCGGTGAGGACGAGGGGATGGAAGACTACCTGTTGTTCAAAAACACGTCCGCCGAAGCAGCGGGGCGGTTGGTCGTCGAGGCAGCAGATGCGCTGGGTGTCGAGTTGACACCGGAAATCGCGACTCCCCTGTTTGCCGCGATCGCAACCGATACCGGATGGTTCCGATTCGGCTCGGCCAAAGGGGACACCTACCGAATGGTAGCCCGGCTCATTGATGCTGGCGCCGAACCACCCCGGATTTATGGCGACCTCTACGAACAGGACACCGAGGGGCGAGTTCGATTGCGGGGTTTGATCTTGTCTCGTACACAAACGGAACTCGATGGTCGACTGGCTCACACTTATGTGCTGGCGGAAGATTACGCCAAGACGGGTGCGCTGCCGACCGACACCGAAGATGTCATCAACATGACAATGGCGATCGCAGGCACCAAAGTCGCCATGATCATGGTCGGACAGCAATCGGGAGGATTCAAGTTAAGTTTCCGCAGCCGCTGCGATGTGGACTGCAGCAAGTTGGCGGCATCTTTCGGCGGCGGCGGGCACAAGGCTGCTGCCGGAGCTTTTATCGATGAACCGTTCGAGTCGGCACAGAAGACAGTGCTTGATGCGGTGATGGCCGCGATGAGCTAGGGCGAGTCGCTCGGACCTGTAGCGTGTGCAGCGCTGGTATAGCTGTCTCCAATGGGCGAAAAGCCGCTACAATAATTGTTCATGCGTTCTAGAAATCACTCCGATCGGCGGGCCAAGGAGAATCGGCCCAAAATACGCCAGTTTGCTCCGCCCAGATACCCTGCAAACGCAATCTCGAAACCGTGATGGCGAATGCGGCCGCAGTCGTTAAGATGACGATCATGGATGCGTCAGAGCACAATTCGCCCAACGCGCAACGACGGAGCTTCTTCGCGGAGGCAATTGCCATCCTGTCAGGTGCGATTTGTGGGCTCGTTCCGTTCGTCGCAGGACTGGTGTTCCTGACCGACCCCCTTCTGCGGAAGGAAAAGGCAGACGTCGGCGACGGCTTCCTGCCGCTCGATATCGGCCCCGATGCGCTACCCACTGACGGCACTCCGCTGTCCGTCAAGATCATGGCTGACCGCACCGACGCATGGAATGTCTATCCCGACCAACCCATCGGCAGCGTTTGGCTGCGCAAAAATGCAACCGGCGAGGTAGTCGTCTTCAACACAACATGTCCTCACCTGGGTTGTTACGTCGACTACCGATCAGGCCAGCAGGACTTCTTTTGCCCGTGCCACACGAGCACGTTTGACCTCGAAGGAAATCGATTAAACCAGATTCCTCCACGCAACATGGACAACTTGGATGTCGAGATTCGTGACGGAAAACTGTGGGTAAAGTTTGAGAACTTCCGTGGAGCCACCCCGGACAAGATTCCCGTATGATCCGCCAACTGCTGAATTGGGCCGACGATCGAATTGGGCTGAGCGACCTCGCCAAGGAAGCTCTGGACGAACCAGTTCCAGGCGGAGCTCGCTGGCGTTACGTTTGGGGCAGCACGCTGGTGTTCACTTTTGTGCTGCAGATGATCACCGGTTTCTGCCTGTGGACATCCTACAGTCCCAGCGTGCAACACGCCTGGGAAAGCGTGTTCCACATCCAATATACAATGACCGCAGGCTGGTTGGTCCGTGGTCTGCACCACTACGCTGCTCAGGCGATGGTCGTGCTGCTGGCGATCCATCTGATGCAGGTAATTATTGATGGGGCGTATCGAGCTCCACGCGAATTCAACTTCTGGATCGGTCTGATCCTGATGCAAATCATCCTGGGACTCGCGCTCACTGGTTATCTGCTGCCGTGGGATCAAAAAGGCTACTACGCCACGCAAGTCGCCACCAAGATCGCCGGAGCCACTCCCTTGATCGGCCCTCAGATTCAGCAGTTGATTCAAGGCGGCCCGGAGTACGGACACCAGACTCTGACACGGTTCTTCGCGTTGCACGCAGGACTGTTGCCGGCTGCCTTGGTGGGATTTCTCGTGTTGCACATTTACGTTTTTCGGCGACATGGAGTGACGGCCAAGGACCCCGGTCGGGCCGATGGTGTCTTCTGGCCGGACCAGATCCTGAAGGATGCGGTAGCCTGCCTGGGCGTGCTGGCCGTGATTCTCTTATTGGTTATCTTTCGAGGAGCCCACCTCAGTGCGCCGGCCGATGCCTCGGAGCCATTCTCGGCAGCTCGTCCGGAATGGTACTTCTTGTTTCTGTTTCGCTTCCTGAAGTTTGAAGCGGTGGAACACTTTGGTTTGGCATTCGGCGCGATCTACGTACCCGGCGCGTTGATGGGACTGGTAGCGCTGATGCCGATCATTGGCTGGTGGAAACTGGGGCATAGGTTCAATGTCGGTGCCATGTGGTTCATGGCTGCCGGGATCATCGGCTTGACCGGCTTGGCCATGTACGAAGACGCCCGGGACGCGTCACATCAGGCTGCCTTGGAAGAAGCCGATCGCGACGCTCATCGTATCGTCGAGTTGGCTTCGACCGCCGATCGCATTCCTGTCGAGGGTGCGGTCACGTTGTTGCGAACCGATCCATTGACACAAGGTCCTCGAATTTTTGCTCAATACTGCGCCAGTTGTCACCGTTACAACGGGCACGACGGGCGCGGTCGAGTCGTCATGGACCTGGATCAAGAGAGTGGGCAACCGATCGCCGCCAAGGCCACCGCCGCCGATCTTCATGGACTCGGCTCTGCGGATTGGATGCGAGCGATCCTCGTCAACTTCGACGGGCACCTGGCGGAAATGCGAAACGCCACTTGGTACGGCGAAGACGACACGATCGACCTGGATTCCTCCGAAATGACCGACTGGTCCGGCGATCGAGCGGCGCTAAACTTGCCTGAAAACAAGCCCGACCTCGAGGCGCTGGTTGCCTTCATGGTAGCGGAAGCGGGCCATGGAGATCATGAGTTTACCGAACAACAAATCGAACGTGGACGAACGGTAGCGATCGAAGGTACGTTGGGAGCGTCCTGTACGGATTGTCACGAGTCGATGGGGGAAACCTTCGATGCTGATGCCGAGGGCGGTTACGGCTACCCAGACATCAACCAGTATCTGTCGAAGGCCTGGTTGATCGACTTCATCAAAGACGCCGGACACGACCAGTTTTACGGCAGCAGGAACCGTATGCCCGCATTCCGGGGCAAACTAAGCGACGACGAGTTGCAGTTGCTGGTTCGCTGGCTGGTTGGCGACTATCCCGTTGGAACGCCGAGCCAGCCTGTCCGCTCAGCTACCCATGGGTTGAAGATAATCCTGGCAGCGGCAGACGTTTCCCCTTCTTTGATCCTGGGCCTTTCATGCTCGCTCAGCACCAAAATACGCGACGCATAAGGTAGCCGGATTCGCAAGAATTCGGGCGTTGCGCATACCCGAAGGGTATTGCGACTTCTGCTACGAAAATGACTGAGTTGCGATAAATCGACTGGCTGCAGCCTTGCTACGCGGGCCATTTCTCTCAGGCATCACGGCATGTCCGGCCGATGAATCGCGGTGGAGTCTGTTCCTCCATGGTTTCTCCGCGTTTGAGGCTAAAACATGTGGTGCCACCACTGCCAAGCTGAGGTGAATTCGATTCCTGATCTCGCCATCGCGGGAAACGAGTTCTGTCCACACTGTGAGACAACACTTGTCACGGCGGCTCCGAAATCCAGCTTCGGCGTAGCGGCAATTCCGGCTCCCAAGTCACTCATCTTCGACGACCTGTGGAAAGTCGATCTTGACCTCGGTCGAGCTCGTCGCCGAATTCAGTTTACCAAGTCCGCCATTTCCGCTTCAAAATACGGAGCCATCTCGGAACCGAGGCAACCTGTTTTCGGAGTTCTGTCTGAAACGGAACCCCTGCAAAATCCGGAGGCCGATCGATTACCGATCGTCGACCAACCTGAATTCAAACCAGAGCCCCACCGCCTGTCCGAGCAAACGCGACGCAAGCACGAAATCGATCGTCGTTCCAATGCATTCCTGCTCGAGCTGTTCATTCTCGCAATCGGTTGCTTCGCCGGGTACGGCATGATGGTTGGCAGTCGAATCGTGGTAGAGCTTGGTTTGGCCGTTGGATCGGTGGCGGTCGTCATTTGCTTGTTGCTTTGGTTTACCGAACCAACTCGATCGTTGGCCCTGGAAAAATACCGCGGCGAACAGCCTACATCATCGCTCAACCGAAAACGTGCCGCTTGAAGCAGCATCGCGACGACGCCCAATCATCGCCATCACAAGGCACAATCCAAGTCGCATTCCCAAAGCAGCTTCCGGTACGGCAAACAGACCCAAGGTCAGTTCATAATTGCCAAACCCTGTCGAAATCGGCGTCAGCGACCCTACTTCCAAATAGTAACTGCCAGGCTGAACCGGGACGTTCAACAGCCATGGGTCGGCACTGAATTGCGTACCCGATCCCACGGTCGTCGGCGAGTAAAGAACGTTGTCGCCAAACGCAATTTCTTCTCCCAGGCCATCGAACAGTCGCAAGGTTCCGTCGAACAAGCCGCCGCTGGACCAGATTTCGGCTGACAGCAGCGAAGAAGCGTCGACCAGGACCTCAAAAACATCGACATCCACTTCGGTTTGCAAGGCAGCAACCGCGAATCCGGCAATCGAATTTGAGACGTCCATTGTCTGCAGCGGGAGCGGATCGGCGGTAGCGATGTCTGAACCCACATCGCCGATGAACAGCTCGAACAGGGTCTCGAGCGTCGTGTCACTCAGGCGCGAGCCTGCTTCCAGATGCAATCGCGACCAATCCGAAAAAGTACGAGTCAGCTCTCGGCCGGCTTCCGACAAGCCGGTTGAACCGGTCGCCATGATGTGCTCGTTCTGGATACCCATCGTATCTCCGTAACGGTCGGGGGTAATCCGCGTGTCGCCGTAGGCGTAAACATGCTGCAAGCCGAATGCATGGCCCAGTTCATGTGCAGCGGTCCCAGCAAGTGTGGCTGCGAGCTCTGCCAACTGCTCGCTGCGATCGTCCGTCGATTCCAGAAACGTGGCGAAATTTGCTACGAAAACGTCCTGCGTTCCCTGACTGCGGTTGCGAAAATCGAAGGTGGTTTGACCAAGCAGAGTGCTGTCCGTTGTGATCGCCCCGAAATCGACCCGTTCATGTGGCGCACTTGGATCACCGAAAGAGAAATCAACCGTGTAAGCGTTGTAAGCAGCTGCGAACGCGTCGAGAATGCTGTTTTCCAGCTGAGTGATTTCACCTTCGGAAAAAGCAGCGACGCCAGCCGTTGAAGAAACGGTCGCCAAATTTGCGTTCCAGCCAGCGTTGAAATCAAGCCAGACATTTTGGGCACCCGATGCTGATTCAAGCACGAGAAGGCCCAGCAGAAATGCGATTCGCATCGGGTTTGCGTTCATTAAGTCTGCCGCCTAAACGAATCAAGAGTGAATCAAGAAACTACCTTCGAGTTCAAAAGCGACCATTCGCTTCCTGTCCTGATTCTAAACAGCTTTCGTTTTCGCCGCAAAAACTCGGAGCGGGCATACGCAGATACGGGCGAGATTTGACCAAAAACCAAAAAAAGCCCGCGATGCCAAGGGCACCGCGGGCTCGAATTCTAGCCACGTTTTGGTTGCGTTCTAGCGACGACGGAAACCAAGCAGAGCCAGTCCAGCCAGTCCCAGCAAGCTGAAGCTCGTTGGTTCTGGAACAGCCGGTACAATCGTCACGTTGGTGAACCCGTTACCCGAGGCATCGGTACCAAAGTTGACGTTGTAGTCGACTCCACTGTCACTGAAGACTTTCGCGAAAGCAGTGTCGCTCAGTCCTGCTCCGTAGTTCGCAATACCCTCGCCAGCTTCCGGAAAGTCAAGGAATGGGGCAAAGTCACCTGGCCACGTCTGCGTTGCATCGCTCGAGTCGACATATCCAGTGCCGACTACGCCGCGGAATCCGTTACCCGACAGGGGGCTAGTTCGAATCCACTGCGTTGAACCAGCCGAAAAACCGACGGTCCAAGACGAAGCATCTGACAAGTTCGTCTCCCCACCAGGCAAGTTCATGCCGTCACACAGTTGGCAACCGGCCACCGAAACATCGACACCGCCGATAAAGGCAGCGACAACGTCGGAGCCATCGGAGTCCATGGTCAGTGTGCCAGCGGCACCTGTGATCATCCCCAAACTCGGTGCTAACCATCGCACCATCACCTTGGAAATAGTAAAAATCGGGAATACCATCTCCAGGGACCTGGGCCGAAGCCACTCCAGAAATTGCAATTGCGAAAAGTGCAACCATCACGGGGCTTGCTGATTTGTTCATTACCTTCTCCTTACGAAATTTTGTACATGGAATGTTTGGAATAGACGCCTTCTTTTGCTGGTACCTGGAAAGAGCAACAAAAAAAGGAACGTCATCAGCGGGCTCAGATGAAACGGTGAGCCCGCTGATTACGTCCCTGAGTTGTGGCGACTGACAGTAGTTCTAGTTCCTGCTTTCTTGCTCAGCTGATGCCCACGAAAAAACGCAACCGATCGCCCTCCTCTTGCGAGGGCGAAGGGTTGCGTTTTTTAGGACACCAGTAGTTCTATACTCGATTTAGACTCGTTCGTTTCGTTTGCCGGAATAACCCCTCCGACATTCACAACTGTACTGAACGCCTTCAGTGCATGCAAGCGCGCTACTTCATTTTTTTTGGCAATTGACCAAAACCTGCCAAAATCCTGCGGTTTTTGGCGGAAAAATTTCCTGCAGGGCAGCAGTTTTTGCCGTCATTCACGCCAGAATCGACCCTGATCACCTACCGATGGCGGCCCAAATGCGGGCCGTAATCGCTCGCTCTCGTCACGGGCCAATCTGCGACCTAATCCCCAAAACGTGGCCAATTCTCGGAGGAAGGTAATGAGAGACGCAGGATTTCACCGTCGCGAGGCAGCGACCTGAGAGTTGCTGCCCAAGACGAACCGAAAGAGAACAAGCGAAACACGCGACCGAATGCGAGATGCTCAGCGAACAGCTGCACACTCCACACTTGCGCGGGCATGATGCAACTCGTCGCACAGGCATGCCACGGGTGACTTGCGATCCTCGAATCCCAAACGGGAATCGCGGGGCGTGGCCCAACACCAGGCCGCGCGGCTGCGACACCACAAGGAGCCCCCCGAGCTCATGGTGGAACTCACGACGTTTCAAAATTAATGACCTGCAAATCCGACTGGAAGGTACCAAAACAGAAAAAGCCCGCAGCAGACGCTGCGGGCTTTTCAGTACTTGAATCTGGAAGTGAATCCTTCAGATTTGTGTTTATTTTAGCGACGACGAAGTCCAAGCAGAGCCAAGCCGGCCAAGCTAAGGAGGAACGAAGCTGGTTCCGGAACGACCGAGACGTTCGTGAAGAAGCCACGACCGTCGTCAGTTCCCAACTGTACTTGCCAAGCACCTTCCTGAGGGCCAGCGAATACTGCGTCAAACGTTGCTTCAAGTCCGTAGTCGCCAACGCCAGCGCCAGCATCCGAGAAGTTGAGGAAAGGAGGGACGTCTTCCGGCCAAGCCTGAACAGCATTATCGCCATCGACGTACGATTCGCCAACGACGCCAACGAAGCCGCGACCCGCAAGTGGGTTCGTGCGAATCCACTGAGTCGAACCAGCCGAGAATCCAACGGTCCAAGCGGATGTACCAGCCAGAGCGTCGGTACCAGGCATGTTCATGCCGTCGCATAGTGCACAACCATCAACGCTGATGTCAGCACCACCGATGAAAAAGGCGACAGCGTCAACACCGTCGGTGTCCATGACCACCGTGCCGGCCGTACCAGTGATCAGTCCGTCACTAGTCAAGACCTCAGCTTCGGACGGGAAGTAGTAGAAGTCGGGAATGCCGTCGCCAGGCACGCCGCTTTCACCAGCTATGTCTTGAGCAAAGGAAGCGGTTGCGACGAGGGCGCAAACCGAAAAAACACAAACTCTCTTGAGGATCCCCATCATTATCTCTTCTCCAAATACTAAGTAGGACTTTGTAAGTACTCTAAAACAACTAACTTTCGAAACCTTCCACTTGACCTTGCCGCGGCCACGAAAAAAGGAACGTAGTCGGTGCACTCCGACCAAAGGGGAGCACACAGACGACGTTCCTAAATTTTTACTGCAGTGGCGTTCTCGCGGGTCTATTGCTTAGTTCTTCTCGAATTGACGAGCAATCGCTCGCCGAAAATTGCCGTTTCAGACTCTCAATACGGCCAAACCAGCCGTTGATCCAAATCTAACCTAGCGATTCGCCGGTTGCAAGCGTTTTGAGGATTTTATTTCCCCGCCCGCATTGCGACTCTGCACATGCCAGATAACGCTAGGCTAAACGACTAAACCCGCCATTACAAGCGTTTTTCGTCATTTACGGAACAATTGCTGATTTCTTCATGAACTGCTGCCTCGGCGAGTTTTCTGAGCTACAGGAACCGATCGAACCGCCATTAACCCAGCGGTTCGATCCGATCCCTGGCCTGAAGTCGTCGCCGGCCTGACGAAGCTCCGGAAGTACAGCCCCATCTGGTTCCACATTAACGACCCGATCGGTGGCATAGGGTCAAGGTGCCCAGGCATCCAAGGAGCATTAGTGCGATGGAATCAGGTTCCGGAACGATGGTTACGTTGGTGTAGAAGACGCGGGCTTCTTCCCCGACAAACGCATCGCCACTGGTTCCAATGGCGGCCTGCCACTGTGGATCTTTAGTGCCCGATGGAAAGGCATTCTCGAAAATGTCGTTATCGGGGCCGATGTTCGCGATGCCGGTACCCGCTTCCGGGAAGTTCACGAATGGAGGTGCGTCAGCAGGCCAAGGTTGCTGGGTCCCGGTGCCGTCGTAATAGTACTCGCCAACGACTCCCTGAAATCCGATGCCCTCAGTTGGCGCCGTCCGGATCCATTGTGTTGAACCATTGTCACTGTAGCCAAGGGTCCAAGTCGATGCCTCCCGGATCATCGGGTCTCCCCATTCGCGACCGGGCAGTTCCGAAGGATTCGTTACTGGCAAATTGTCACAAAGCGAACACTGACCGGTAATGTCAGGCCCGCCAATAAAAATCGCGACAATGTCGAGCAGGTTCCCCCCAGCATCGAAGTCTGAGTCCACCGTGATGATCCCTGTTTGGATGTCGTAGTAAACGTCCGGAATCCCATCACCGGGAACGCCACTCTCGCCTTCAATGATCACCTGGCCGTAAGAAACGCCCACCAGCAGTAGGACAAAAAATGAAGCAACAAGATTTCGTAGGGTCATTAACGTTCTCCTGAACGAGGTTGAATTGAGTTTTTCCGCATGGTTTACGAAGCGGACAGTCACGAAAAAAGGAACGAGGTCCGTATGCTCTTTTCAGAGCACAAAGACGACGTTCCTTACAATGCTTTCAATCTAGACGAGGTTGGTTCTCTCACCAACCAGACTCATGAGCCAATCCCACAACATTACGACCGCAACGCCCTGCGGCGTTGTCCCAACACCTCTTAATGATAATTGTTGTCAGGAGCAACGCAAGCGAATTCGTTTATCAATTTTCATCCAAATTCAAGAGACGCCTCAGCGCTGTGGTCGCGATCTCCCCAAATTGGAGGGGCGGAACCTGCCAGATTTGGGGGTTTAACAGCTCGATGGAAACCGCCCCTTGATAGCCAATTTCCGACAAATGCTGAACCAGCTCTTTCGCCGGTAATTCGCCTTCACCGGGCAGGATTCGATCGCTGTCTGTCGCCAATTCCCGGGCCACATCGGCCAAATCGCAGACCTGGACGTGAAAGAGATTCTCGGCGGTCACGTACCCCAAATCGGTCCATTTACTGGGACCGACAGCAAAATGAAACAGGTCGAGACATATCCCCAAATGTGGACTGGCAATCTCACCCACCAACGAAGCGGCCGTTTGCAGGTTGTTCGCAAATACTGCCGATCCTTGAAATTCGAACGCCGCACGCATACCGGCCGATCCCGCGGCGGTGGCGATTTCGGTCATCGACGCAATCGCTCGATCCAGATCGGTTTGCAGCAAAGGAGCCTGTATATCGCCGGCGACGACGATCGTGCCGATCCCAAGTTGCCGGCACAGATCGAGTCGACGGCGGAAAAGTTCCCAGCTCTCGCGGCGTTTTTCGCCCTGAGTCGTGAGCAATCCGCCTTGACAACTGGCAACGGGTGCAGTAATGCCGTGCTTGTCGAACAGCCGTTTGACGTCGTCCGCCGAATGATCCTTCAGATAGGTTTCCAGTTTCGTCAGCCAGATTTCGATCGAGAAACATTTGCCGGCAGCATAATCGGCAATGTCGGTCTCGAATGGAGAGCTGAGTGAACAAACCTGGCTGAGCGTGGGAATCATCTATTTTTTAAGTGGCGAAAATGGCCACCCTAAGCGAGTCGCGCGGACAATTCTTCGGCTAGACCGTCAATGGGAACGCGAGTCTGTTCCAGCGAATCACGGTCGCGAATCGTGACGGTTTTATCCGTAACCGAATCTCCATCAATCGTGATGCAAAACGGAGTACCCGCTTCGTCTTGGACTCGATATCGCTTGCCGACAGCTCCTTTATCGCTGAAGGTCACGTTGAATTGAGGCTTCAGCGTCCCGTAAATCTCGCGTGCCAACTCAGGCATGCCGTCTTTCTTAACCAGCGGAAAGATCGCCGCCTTAACGGGCGCGAGCCGCGGATGCAATTTCATCACAGTCCGAGTCTGCAGGGCACCGCTCGCGTCCGGTTGCTCGTCCTCAGTGTACGCTTCGCATAAAAACGCCAGCGTTGCTCGATCGGCTCCCGCTGACGGTTCGATCACATGCGGAATGTATTTTTCGCCTGTCAGGTCGTCTCGGTAGGACAGGTCCTTGCCGCTGCCGCGCCATTTTGGCTTTCCTTTCTCGTCTTTCTCAACCTCGAGAGGACACGAGTTCGGGTCCAACTTGCCTTCCATGTGGCTGCGGAGGTCGAAATCACCCCGATGTGCAATTCCTTCCAACTCGCCAAAATCACCCTCCTGCAAGAAAGGGAACGCGTACTCGATGTCGGCCGTGCCTGTCGAATAATGGCTTAATTCATCAGGATCATGATCACGCAATCGCAGCCGTTCGCCAGCCAAACCCAATTCGGTGTACCACTTGAATCGTCGGTCGCGCCAGAATTGATACCAGTCTTTCGATTCTTCTGGATGGCAGAAGAACTCGATCTCCATCTGCTCAAACTCACGCGATCGGAACGTAAAATTCCGCGGCGTGATCTCGTTGCGAAAGCTTTTGCCAACCTGTGCAATCCCGAGCGGCAGCCGTGTGCGGGTGCTGTCGATGACGTTCTTAAAATTAACAAATATGCCCTGAGCCGTTTCCGGACGCAGAAAAGCGGCTCCTTCTTCACCTGAGAGTGCTCCCACGTACGTTTTGAACATCAAGTTGAATTCACGAGGTTCGGTCAATGTCCCCGGTTCCTTGGCATTTGGAGCCAGCACCTGGCTGAAGTCGTCGACCGTGGTCAGATTCACGACCTCGCCATCCCATTTCAGACGTTCCGCATCTTTTGACCTAAGTTTGAAGCATTTGAGAGCACTGCTGAGCATCTCATCGGCCGCGGCCTCGGTGTCCATTGCCGTGGCGAAGACCTTCTGTTCCTTGTATTCCACCCAACGGCCGACAATTTGGTCATGACGGTATCGTCGATTCGTCTGACGACAGTCGACCATGTAGTCATGAAAAAGGTCGTAGTGGCCCGAGCACTTCCAGACCTGGGGGTGCATGATGATCGTGCAATCGAGACCGACCATGTCGTAGTTCGTAGGAGCTCCAGGCAGCTGAGCTTGCTCGTTATGACCCGAGACCATATCGCGCCACCAAGCTTCCTTGACGTTCCGTTTTAGCTCGACGCCCAACGGTCCATAATCCCAAAATCCGTTCAAACCGCCGTAAATTTCGCTCGACTGAAATAAATATCCTCGCCGTTTGCACAGCGAGACCAGCTTCTTCATGTCCACGACAAACGCCTTCCGAGTTAAGAGTGGGATGGTTCGAGCCGAACAGTGTAAACGGCAAGCGGCCGGCAGGTCTACGCGGAGCTCGTCATCAGGGTGCGCACAGGTGCAGTGCTGATCGCGCGGGGGTTGACGCCGGTTTTGCTCGGTAACCAGGCGGATTCGCCATTCCGCCGCCTGGCAACGTTCCTTGCAGGAAATCTGGCCTCGGGTCATGACCGAGGTTCGCTAAGCTCGGATCTCTCCCGTTTCCGGTCCGAATTCTGGCACCAGCTGAAAGCGATCGATTTCGGCAGCTCGGGGCAGATCGTCGCCCATATCGACGCGGATCAGATTCTGGCCGCCCAGCGTGGATTCGAACTCCAAGGCCAGTTGCTGTGGATCGATTCGCTGCCACGCTTTCACCGCCAAATCACTGCTTGCGTCTTCAAACTCGACCGCCTCGATCCCGGAAATGATCGCTCCTGCCAGCAGGACATCTTCCTTCGTGACTTGGCCGTCAGTCCCCGCACAGACCAAATGACACACCGCGGTCTTGGCCAATTCACCGCATATCGCCGACAGATTGGTGAACGCCCCGATCAGAATCCGTCCCGCGCCTCGGCAATAGGAAAGTGCCCGAGTTCCATTCGAAGTGGTCAAAATCAGCCGTTTCCCGCCGACGCTGTCCACCGTGTACTCGGCAGGAGAATTGCCCAGATCGAAACCGTCAATTTTCAGACCGTAACGCTCACCGCACATGAGTGGCCGCGGCTCGAACCGCTGGGCTTCGGCCTCCGCATCGTCGACCGAGGCGTAAGGCATGACGCATTCGGCCCCCGAAGCCAGAGCCTGCACAATCGTCGTGGTCGCGCGGAGTACGTCAATTACCACGACCTGTGCGTCCGTCAGCTCACCGGGTGCGGCGCGTTTGGGCAGCAAATGGACTTTGATTTGTGTTGGCATAAAGTGTCCCGCGTGTTTGGGTTTCTCGCTCTTTCCAAAAAGGGTGGCCGATCAAGTGAATACGTTAGCTCGAACCGCGGTTTGCGTTAATGGCGGGGGACGAGCGCCCTAGGCTGCCACTTTCCCGACCCGGCAGCTTTCGCCGCCGGTTCCCCCGCCTAAAAATGGGGATGGTGGTACGATACGCTCACCTCAATCCAGATAACTTACCTATGCAATCCATGATTACGACTCCAACCGTCGACAAGTCAAACGATCGCGTCCGCGATATGTTTGCCCAGATTTCACCGCGTTACGACACGATGAATCATCTGTTATCGCTGAACATCGATCGCTACTGGCGTCGACGGACGGTGCAACTGGTACCTCCCCAGGGTACCGAGCCGATTCTCGACGTATGCACTGGAACGGGCGATTTGGCCTTGGCTTACTGGACAGCGGGGGACGGTCAAATCACCGTCACGGGGTCCGATTTCTGTCCCGAGATGCTGCACTACGCTCGAGTCAAGCAAACAAAACGCGGAATCGGCGGCGAACTATCGTTCGTTGAAGCTGATGCGCAACAGTTGCCGTTTGAATCGGATTGCTACCAGATTGTTTCTGTGGCATTCGGATTGCGAAACGTGGCGGATACCGATCAAGGGCTGAGCGAGATGGTACGAGTCTGCAAATCGGGCGGCCGCGTCGCGGTGCTCGAATTCTCGAAACCGTCACTGCAACCGTTCAAGGGAATTTACAACTTCTATTTTCGGCAGTTGTTGCCGCGGATTGGCCAGCGTCTGGCTCAAAACAACAAATCGGCTTACGACTACCTGCCTCAGAGCGTGGTCCAATTTCCCTGCGGTCAGGAGCTTGCCGATCGAATGGAGGCGGCCGGGCTGAGCAATGTTTGGTTCCGACCCATGACCATGGGCATCGCGACACTCTACGTGGGGACGAAATGACCGCTCCCTATGTCGTCGCCGTTACGGGCGCCAGCGGGGCGGTCTATGCCCAGCGACTGTTGCAGGTGCTGTTGGCTGCCGGGCACAACGTGGACCTGTGCATCAGTCCCGCCGGCAAGACGGTGATCCAACAGGAACTTCAGCTTGATGTTGACCTGAACCGATTTGAAGCAAAGCAGTTACTGCCGCGTTCCATGCCCGCGTTACCCGCAAGCCACGAAGAAGCGAGCGTTCCCGGCCAGATTCGCTACCACCACTACGGAGATTTTTTTGCACCGATCGCCAGCGGCTCTGCCCTAACGGCGGGGATGGTGATTTGCCCCTGTTCTGGTGGCACCCTCAGCGGTGTGGTTACCGGAGCCAGCAGCAACCTGATTCACCGCGCCGCAGACGTGCACCTGAAAGAGCGACGACCGTTGATCCTTGTCCCACGGGAGACACCACTCTCGCTCGTACAAATCGACAACATGCGAAAAGCGTGCGAACAGGGAGCCACAGTCTTGCCAGCAATGCCGGGATGGTATCACGGCGTGGAGTCGCTGCAGGATCTGGTCGACTTCATTGTAGCGCGAACGCTCGATCATCTCGGTGTCCCGCACCAGCTGATGAAGCGCTGGGGAGATAACTGATCCGGATGTTGGCAAAGGTCCGCCCAATGCTCGAGATGGTCCGCTTCAGCCATACGCTGTTTGCCCTGCCCTTCGCGCTGTTGGCAGCCGTCATGGCGTGGCAAGCTCCTGCGGCCGAAGGGAGCGACCCGGAACTCGCGATTCAAACTCTTGGCTTTCGCTGGTTGGAGTTGATCGGCATCCTGCTTTGCATGGTGTTCGCCCGCAACGCCGCG
The DNA here is from genome assembly GCA_963821085.1 of uncultured Planctomycetales bacterium. Taxonomy (GTDB): domain Bacteria; phylum Planctomycetota; class Planctomycetia; order Pirellulales; family Pirellulaceae; genus CAWGCE01. The sequence continues at coordinate 302,402 of CAWGCE010000007.1, forward strand.
ATGGCCTTCAACCGTTTGTCCGATCGCGATATCGATGCCAACAACCCGCGAACGGCAACGCGTCACCTCGTCTCGGGGGAACTCTCGGCCCGAGGCGTGTGGTGGTTCACGCTGGCCAACTGCGCTCGGGTTCATTACCAGCACACTGTTGTTTCTTCCCAACCAATGGCCGATGATGTTGTCCGTGCCGGTGCTGGGAATCCTGTTGATTTACAGTCTCACCAAACGCTTCACGTCGCTGGCTCATTTTTGGCTCGGCATGTCTCTCATGCTGGCCCCGGTTTGCGCTTGGATTGCAATTCGAGGCGAATTGCTGACGACCGCCCCGGCAGATTTGATACCCGCGTTGACGATTGGACTTGCCGTTTTTGCCTGGGTCGCCGGTTTTGACATCATCTACGCCTGTCAGGATGCCGACTTCGATCGCCAGTCCGATTTGCATAGCGTGCCGTCCCGGATTGGCATCGGGGCCGCCCTGCATGTCGCCGCGACCTGCCATGCGTTCATGGTCCTGGTCCTTATCGCGTTCCCTTTTGTTTGCCCACAACTGCAACTGGGTTGGGTTTACGCCGCCGGTGTGCTGGGCGTTGCGGTGCTGCTGACTTACGAGCACGCGATCGTCCGTCCCGACAACCTGCAACGCGTAAATACAGCGTTCTTCAACGTCAATGTGATCGTCAGCATCGGACTACTCCTGGTGGTGACCATCGATTTGCTGACTTGAAAGGCGGACTGGCATGCCGCCTCGTTGCACAGCCTCGCAGATAACGGTTAGGCTCTGAGTCGAGATGAGCACGCGAGAAATACTGGAAAACACGATGATTACGTTTCAATCTCCCGAAATGGATGCTATTCGTCAGAAGATCGCTGCGGGCGAGCGACTCTCTTTCGACGAGGGGCTCTACCTCTACGAGCCCGAGGTGCCGCTGAACGAATTGGGCCAATTGGCGAACTCGGTTCGTGAACGCAAGCATGGCAACTTTGCCTACTACAACATCAACACCCATTTGAATCCGACCAACATTTGCGTTTATCGCTGTACTTTCTGCGCTTTCCGTTCCGATCTGCGCGATGAGAAAGGCTACGTGATGAGTGATGAACAAATTCTCGCCCGTGGCCAGGAGGCGGTGGACAACGGTTGCACCGAGATGCACATTGTCGGTGGTCTGCATCACAAGAAGGATTACGACTGGTATGTGAATACAATCCGCATCCTCCACAACGCCTATCCCTCTTTGCACTTGAAGGGTTGGACTGCCGTGGAGATCAACTGGTTTGAATTCCTGACCAAGAAGTCGATCCGCGAAATCCTTACCGAACTCAAAGATGCCGGCATGGGCAGCATGCCCGGCGGTGGGGCTGAAATATTTCACCCTCAGGTGCGGGATCAGATCTGCGAGCACAAAGCCGATTCGAAAAACTGGTTCGACATTCATCGCACGGCGCACGAGTTGGGGATTCGCACCAACTGCACGATGCTCTATGGCCATATCGAGAAGCCGTACCATCGCATCGATCATCTGGTTCGGCTGCGCGAGCTGCAAGACGAGACGGACGGCTTCCAGACGTTTGTTCCCTTAGCCTTCCACCCCGAGAACACCGGTCTGGCTCACCTGCCAAAATCGACCGCCCCGGAAGATCTCCGCACCATGGCAATATCGCGACTGATGCTGGATAACGTTCCGCACATTAAGGCTTACTGGATCATGCTCGGCATCGGCACAGCCCAGGCGGCGTTGGCCTACGGAGCTGACGACCTGGACGGGACGGTGCGGCACGAGTTGATCTACCATGACGCGGGAGCGACAACGCCGGAAGTGATGTCGGTCGATGATATTCGGCGGCTGATCGTGGAGGCTGGTCGCGAACCGGTCGAGCGGGACACGCTCTACCAACGTGTCATCCGTGACGAAGCCAGCAGCGCGGCCTGGTCCACGGGTGAAGCAGTCACCGTGCAGGTCTAATCTCGAAGAGATCGACGTTTCTCAGCGGTCGGTGGTGTTCCATGGAGTTGCGATTCTGAGCTGAAGCGCATTAACGGAACAGTGTTGCGGCTCTTCGCCCATTGAAATCGGCTAGACCAGCGCCACACGCGCTACACGTCCGTGCGACTCGCACTTTGGAGCATCTCACTGGAATGCATGCCCGATGAGGTAGCCGGATTCGCAAGAATTCGTGCGTTCCGCCTGCCTGAAGTCTTGCGACTCCAGCTACGAAAAAAAGCAAGTCTGTCTAGCCAACGTCTCCGAGCGTGATGACCTCAGCGTAACGAGCTCTCACTTGGCGCAACAATCCACTGTGCTCTGGCAGTTCCAGTTTTGGATCGGTGGCGACCAGCTGCCGCGCTGCCTGACGCGACTTGATCAGTATCTCCTGATCGCGACGAAGGTCGGCAATGAACAGCGGTGGAATGCCGTGCTGTCGCGTGCCCAACAGTTCGCCCGGCCCTCGCATCTCAAAGTCGATCTCCGACAACTCAAAACCATCTCGCGTTGCTGCTACGGCAGCAACGCGCCGCATGCCTTCTTCCGAATTCACCCGGGGACATAATGCTACGTACCCTGGGAAACGACCGCGACCCACCCGACCCCTTAGTTGATGCAGCGACGCCATACCAAACCGTTCCGCATTTTCGATGGTCATGACTGAGGCGTTGGGTACGTCGATGCCGACTTCAACCACCGAAGTCGCGACGAGCACCTGCGTCTTCTGCGCTCGAAAGGCGTCCATCGCCGCCTGCTTTTCGTCAGGTGGCATGCGGCCGTGCACCAGCTGCACTCGAAATTCTTCCAGCTCGCCATTGCAAAGTGCTTCGTACGCTTCCAGGACGCCCGTCAGTTCTTCGTTTTCCGATTCTTCGACAAGCGGGGTGATGACGAAGCCCTGGCGTCCCGCGCAGCTGCTCGCGATAGAAATTCCACCAGCGTTCGCGCAAATCGTCCGTGACCACATAGGTGTGAACTTCCTGCCGACCCGGCGGGTAGCCGGTCATCGTCGAAACGTCCAGGTCACCATAAACGGTCATCGCTACGGTGCGAGGGATCGGGGTCGCTGTCATCACAAGGTAATGCGGTGATTCACCCGAGTCGCGCAGGTGGGCTCGCTGACGCACACCGAACTTGTGCTGTTCATCAATCACGACCAAACCCAACTTTGGCAGATTGAGCTCGCCATGAATGATGGCCTGGGTACCGATCACGATGTCGATGTCGCCCGCCTCGAGTTTCGCCATGGTTTCGCGTCGCTCGGCGGCTCGAAGCGTGCCGGTCCACAATGCCAGTCGGACGCGGGAACCGGCCAGCATCTGGGTAAGCGTGCGAAAGTGTTGATTGGCCAGAACTTCGGTCGGGGCCATCAGGACCGCCTGCTGCCCCGTCGCCACAGTCACAAGCATCGCGTACACCGCAACGATCGTTTTCCCGCTGCCGACATCTCCCTGCAGCAGGCGATTCATCGGGACCTCGCGGGCGATATCCTGCATCACCTCTTCGATCGCCTGCTCCTGCGACGGCGTCATGATGAACGGCAGCAAACGCCGCACACGCGAATCGATGCGCTGATCCAAGGTGATTGGAACGGCGGTCTGTTCGTGGACCAGTTGATGACGACGCATCGCCAGTGCGAGCTGCAGCACGAGCAACTCCTGGAACACAAAACGCCTCCGGGCTTGCTGTAATTGTTCATCGGTTTCAGGTCGGTGGATCTGGGGCAAGGCCGCTTGAATCGTGCACACGCCATACTCGGTGCGCAGGGATTCGGGCAATGCTTCCTCTACTGAGCCGGCAAACTGTTCCACCGCATTCCGAACCAATCGCCGCATGAAAGTCTGGGTCACTCCCTGGGTCAGCGGGTAGACGGGCAGGATCTCACCGCTTACATCGTCATCAACGTCGGGGTCCAAATTCTGGACGCGTGGATGCGCCATCTCCCAGGCGACCCCCTTGCGTTTCGCCTTGCCACTCAGCAAGACCTGTTTACCGATTTCAAAGCGGTGTCGCATCGTAGGCTGGTTAAACCAGGTCGCTCGCAGGATTCCCGATTCATCAGTTACCAGCACCGACAGGATGCTTTTGCCGTAACCTCGCGGACGGTAGTCGAGTTCAGTGACCGTTCCCCGGATGCTGACGAGTTCATCTTCGACCAATTCAAAAATCGGGCAGACGGTCGTCAAGTCCTGGTACTTGCGCGGAAAGCAAAAGAGCACATCCGCGACGCTGCGAATCCCCATGCGTGCCAACAACTCGGCACGCTCTGATCCGACGCCTTTCAGAAACTGGACCGATGCGGTGAGCGATTCCGTGGCCGACATGGATCGATCTATCCGTAGCAAGTGAAGACGATCTGGGTTCAGCGGTCACAGGTACTTTTGGTACGCTGCCACCGCCAAGGTATCACATCGGTCGTTTTCCGGGTGCCCGCTATGACCGGCGACACGGGTATATTTCAGCTGGTGCAAGGAAGCGAGTTCGTCGAGCCGCTGCCAGAGCTCCACATTCTTGACGGGCATCAGTTTGCCACGTTCTTTCCGCTGCCAGTCATTTTTCTTCCACTTGGGCACCCATTCTGACAGCCCCTTGCCGACGTAAACGCTGTCAGTGAACAGCTCGACATAACAAGGACGTTTGAGTTCTTCGAGTCCCTTGATTACGGCAGTCAATTCCATCCGATTATTGGTCGTCATCGGTTCGCCGCCCGATTTCTCCATTTCCTTGCCAGAGGCCAGATGCCGCATGACGAAACCCCAACCGCCGGGACCCGGGTTGCCACTACAACCGCCGTCCGTAAACAAGTGGACTTGTACTTCCATGTTTAATTTCCGCTTTGATCCAAGACTCTCGTTGGCGAAGCGGCATTGTCACCATCTGCGACAGTTTGTCCATGGCCACCGGCAGCGCCGTTGTCGTCCGTGACGGGAGGTTCATCCAGTTCCCGTGACTCGGCTTTCTGCGGCAGTATCCAGGGCAACCGTACGGTAAACGCACTGCCTTTACCCAATTCACTCGTAAAAAATATTTCGCCCTGCATCAGCTTGGAGAGTTCACGCACGATCGACAGTCCCAACCCGGTACCCGAAAACTCACGCGTCAAGTTATCACTGCCGCGTGTCGCGGTTGCCTGTCGAAACTTTTCAAAGATGACATCTCGATCTTCGTCTGCGATACCGACGCCTGTATCTTCAACAACCATCAACATCTCGTCGGGCGAATCGGTCTCGCCGGGAGGCAAGGCGCTGATACGAACTTTGACGCGGCCCCCCTCTGGAGTGAACTTGATTGCATTGGAAAGCAGGTTGGTCAGGACCTGTTGCACCTTGGGCTGGTCCTGGAACATGTCCGGTAATCCGGGCGGACATTTGACCGTGACACTGATGTTCTTGTCTTCGGCCAGAGTTCGAATCACATCGCATTGTGCCCGGACAAGATTTCCAATTGCAAATTCGACAGGACGCACCTGCATCTTGCCGCTCTCCATCTTCGCCAGGTCGAGGATGTCGTTGATCATGTCGAGCAGAACACGGCCAGACCGCCCGATGTTCGACGCGTAGCGGCGTTCCTTTTCGTTGAGCGACTCGATGTTGTGCAGTACGTCCGAGAATCCAATGATGCTGTTCAATGGCGTTCGCAATTCGTGGCTCACATTGGCCAGGAATTCGCTCTTCACACGATTCGTCTCGAACAGTTGCATATTGGCCTGGGCCAACTCGTCTACTTTGCCATCCAGTTCGGCGTTCGTTTCCCTCAGCTGAGCCTGTCCGTCGACCATATGCCGCAGCATTCGGTTGTAGGCGTGCGCCAATTCTTCAAATTCGTCGTTCGTTTCAATTTCTCGCGCGCGTCGTAGTTACCTTTTTCGACCTGTTCACTGACATCCTGTAAATGCTGCAACGGCTTCACAATTACGTAACGCACCACAACGTAGAGCGCGATCATCGAGAGAAAGACTGTAAATATGGCCAGCGCCAGGAATGCCGCCCGATTCCGGTTGATCGTGCGGTAGGTTGGCTCGTATGGAATGCTGACGCGAATCACACGGAACGGCAACTGGTCAATTTGGGCGGCAATGGACGCCGGATCATACTTCGGCTCGTACTTGTACTTGATCTGGTTGATTGCGAAGTGGCACGCAATGCAGCTCTGCTTCCACGTGACAGGTTGGTAGTAGTAGTAGTACTTCTTGTCGCGACTGATCTTGTCCACATAAGGCGGTGTGGCCGATTCGAACATGGCATAGGTGGCCTGGTTTTCGATTTCCACGCCCGCTTCGCCCTGGACGTCAGCTGCTGGAGAATTCGAAGTGCGTAATTCCGCCAAACCCTGCTCGTACTTGGTCTTCAGTGTTTCCAGTACTTCGATTTCCCAGTTTTGACTGGTTTGCTCGGCGACCCAACGCTTGTCGGGATCGGTATCGAGCCCTTTGTTGACAACCGGCTCCAGCGACAAGAACTTCGCATCGTACTGCACGTCCTGAATGTCAGTCGCCATTTTCTCGAAGATCTGGCCGAGACCGGCGTCGCCCGAATATTCCTCGTCGCCACTTAATTTGATGACGTGCAATTTCATCAACACAGGCTCAACGAGCAGCTGACAGATGCTGCGTGTGGTCCGGAAGACAAGATTCTCATTAGCCGATGCAAACCAGATGAAACTTCCGAGAATCAACACCAGTAGCGCCGCACCGAAAAGAAATCGGCACTTCCGTTCGAGGCTCGTCTCGCCAAGCACGCGTTTGAATGTGCGGTACGACATGCTTTCATTCTAGGCGAGAGCCCGATGGTGACACGTTGGTTCCTGGACGGTGAAAACCGGCTACAGCATTGATGCCGCATCAATATCCACAATCCACTGGACCTCTTTCGATACTGGCATTTGAGCTCCGGCCTCGCGAATTGCCTGGCGAACTCCATCGAGGTCAGACGTTTGAATCAGCATGTGATAGCGGTACTTGTTGCGGATCTTTGTAATCGGAGCCGGCACTGGGCCGAGGACCCGAGCCGAAGTGTGTTGCCGCTCGAGCAGCTCCTGCAGGCGGTCGGCAAGCCCACCGGCAAACAGTTCAGTGGTTTGCTCCGATTCGCCACGAAAAACCAGCCGAACGACGGCAGCGATCGGCGGGTAGCCGAATTGCGTCCGGATCGGTAGTTCGGCGGTGGCAAAACGCTCAAAGTTGTGTTCGACAGCCGCCTGAATTGATGGATGGTCAGGGCTAAAAGTCTGTACGAGCACGCGGCCACCTTTTTCTCCCCGGCCCGTTCTCCCAGCAACCTGGGTGACCAACTGAAACGTTCTCTCGCCTGATCGAAAGTCGGGCAGGTGCAAGGCGGTGTCCGCATTCACGACACCGACCAGCGTCACATTGGGAAAATCAAGCCCCTTGGCGATCATCTGTGTACCCAGCAGGATCTGCACCTCGCCGTGTCGAAATCGATTCAGCGCTGCCTCGTGGCTGCCACGTGAGCGCATCGAATCGGTGTCCATGCGCAAGATCGTCGATCCCGGAAACTTGTTGCGTACTTCGTCCTCTAATTTTTGGGTCCCCAATCCACCAAATCGAATCCCGGAAAAACCACAGTCAGGGCAGACATCGGGGGTTCGTATTTTGTAATCGCAATAATGACAAACTGCCTGATCGGCATCGCGATGATGCGTCAACGCAATCTCGCAATGCTTGCAGTTCATGGCGACGCCGCATGAGGGGCACTGGATATGCGTCGAGAACCCGCGTCGATTCAGCAGCAGAATCACCTGACCGCCCTCGGCCAGCGCGACTTTCATCGCCTGCTGCAAAGGTCGACTGAGTGCACCCCGCGAACCGAGATGTTTGTACTCGTTTCGCAAGTCAATCGTTGCCACATCGGGCATGTGCCGATCCAACACCCGTTGATTCAATTGCACCAGGCGATAGTCGCCCTGTTGCGCGCGATACCAACTTTCAAGCGCCGGCGTCGCCGACCCCAGTATGAGGGGCACCCTTGCTGTTCGAGCTCGCTGCAACGCCACGTCACGTGCGTGGTAGCGTGGCGCGTTCTCCTGCTTGAATGTCGACTCATGCTCCTCATCGATCACGATCAAGCCGAGATTGGGTACCGGGGCAAACACCGCGCTGCGGGCCCCCACGACGACACGCACCTCTCCCTGAACAATCCGCCGCCATTCGGCGTGCCGCTCAACGGGACTGAGGTTGCTGTGCAGCACCGCGACGCCATCCAGCCGCGATTGAAAGCGGCGACGCGTTTGCGGCGTCAAGCTGATTTCCGGTACGAGCACAATCGCTTGCCGACCGAATCTGATGACTTCCTCAATCGCTTGAATGTAGACTTCGGTCTTGCCGCTCCCAGTGACCCCATGCAACAGGATCGTTTCATGTTCTCCGCGATGCAAAGCGTCGTTGATAACGTCGAGCGCCCGTTGCTGATCAGGATTAGCGGCCCAGGCACGCTCGTCTTCGATCGGTCCTGCTTCGTACGTTTCCTGGAAGACCCTTTTCTTCTCGGCGCGGATGAGCTCCTTGTCGCGGAGCGCCTTGATTGGGGCTGCCGTGCAGCCGATTGCCTGAGTGACCTCAGCCTGCGTCAGCGGTCTTGTGGATGAGGCGAGAAACTGCAAGATCGCCGCCTGTTTCCGGGGCAACTTCAGCTGGGTGATTTTTGCTGCGACGTTGGTGGGGACGTGCAAGAACGTCACTTCACGCGTGCCAGCTTTTCCACGGACGCTGGCGGGGACTGCAGTTTCCATTACCTGTCCCATCTCGCACAGATAATAGTCGGAAATCCAGCGGACCAAGTCGAGAATCTCGGCGGAAACGAGCGGCGGGTCATCGACGATCTCGCGCACTTCTTTCAAGCGGCCTGGCGGAGAGTGCAGGTTGGCAATGCGAATGCAGTAGGCCAGAACCAACCGATTTCCGCGACCGAGAGGCACTCGGACCCGAGCCCCCGCTTGCAATCGGGTTCGCAGACCATCGGGAATCAGATAATCAAACTCACCCGCCGGCGCTTCGGGAAACACAACCGTTGCCACCATGGCATCGGCCGCGGCGTCCACATCCCACGGCGCCGGGTTGGTGTCGAACAGTTCTCCCTGGGATGCATTCATGCGGAACAGTCTAACGTTTCTTGTGCTGGCTGCCCGCCTGACCAAGCGAACACGGCGCTGTGCCCACTGGTTTGCAAGTGAAGATGGAATCAGAATGGCCAAAGAGTGTCACTCATACTTCGTAGCTTACGGGGCAGGTATCGCATGCGAATCGGAATTCTCGGTGGTAGTTTTGATCCGGTTCACCTGGGACACCTGATCCTGGCCGAATGCTGCCGCGAAGCATGTTCGCTTGAGAAAGTCCTGCTGATCCCTGCCGCTCTTTCACCGCACAAGCAGGGCTCGCAACCGGCCTCGGGCGAGGCACGCGTTGAGATGTTGAACTTGGCGATCGGCGGACACGCGCCGTTTGAAGTTTGCCGCGTGGAACTCGATCGGGGAGGAGTCAGCTACACCGTCGACACACTGGCCAAGCTGAAGGAAAGCCACCAGGAGGACGACCTGTATTTCCTGATGGGCGGCGATTCGCTGATCGACTTTCCCAACTGGCGGGAACCTGCCAGGATTTGTGAGTTGGCTACCGTGGTATTCGTCAGTCGTCCGCACGAGGCATCACCCGACTTTGACGCGCTGCTGGCGGCGCTAAGCGAGGATCAGGTCGCTCGCATCCGCGAACATCATGTGGAAATGCCTCAACTCGACATCAGCAGCTCGGACCTTCGCAACCGGGTCAATACAGGACGAAGTATCCGCTTCCAAACCCCAAGGGCGGTCGAGAAGTACATCGAGGCGCACCGACTGTATTCAGAATAGTCGGTAATGCGACCAGTTGCCGTTGGCGCGTCCAGTAGCAATTCGTACGCCGCAGAGCTACGAATCGTGATTTTCACAGCTTGAGTGGTTCAAGCCGATTTTCGAATGGACATGAATTCGGCCAGTTCGCGAGGCAAAGGCACGTGGTAGATCGCCGGGTCGGATTGCAAGGCCGAGGTAAGCTGGTCGAGCTGCTCGGTGGTCGTCAATGCCACGTCAAGGAAGATCCACTTGCGGCCACCAACCTCACAGGCTCCTCCGCCACATCCGCCCATCCATTCCTGGCGAACTCCGTAACCCATCTCTCTTGCGACACAGATCGCCCGCTCCATCAGTTCTACCGTGTGCATGGGCCGCTCCATCCGCAATCTTTCTTATCGAATCCATTCCAGGCCGCGGATTATACGCGTTGCCGATTCAGAGTCCCACATCGATTCGTCGATACTAGCTGCACGACGCTCAACTTTTCCGGGCTTTTTGAGCTGTTGGTAAGGCTCACCTGCTCGGCAAGGGAATCCCGTCGGGCGATCTGAGTGACTCGGCAGGTTACCGGCGCTCACGGACAATTTGACGATCATTCCAATTCAACGGGCGAGATCCCGGCAATCCCAAGAGGCAAGACCGTGGCGGAACAACAGCTGACTCCGGAAGAAGAGATCCGCTATCTCAAGAAGCAATTGAGCGAGGCCCAAAAACTTGCGGCCCTGGGCGAATTGGTCAGTACTACGACACACGAGTTCAACAACGTGCTGATGACCGTGATCAATTACGCCAAAATGGGACTTCGCCACAACGACGATGCCACGCGAACGAAAGCGTTCACACGCATCCTTGATGGAGGCGAGCGGGCCGCGAAAATTACGCAATCCATTCTGGCAATGGCCAGAAATCGATCGGACGAGCCGGAGCCAACCGACCTTGGCAACCTGATTGCCGACGCGCTGGTGCTGCTCGAACGGGAAATGAACAAGTACCGTATCCACGTCGATTATCACGCAGAAGCCGACGCGCCAAAAATCATGGCGATTGGGAACCAGCTGCAACAGGTCGTCTTGAACCTGCTGATCAACGCTCGCCAAGCGATGGAATCGGGAGGCGAAGTCCAAATCCGTGTCACTCATGATCGGAGCGATAACACGGTTGCCCTCTTCGTCCGCGATAACGGCAGCGGGATGCCGCAGGAGACGTTGCGAAAAATCTTCGACCCCTATTTCTCCACAAAACAGGGACCGGACGAGAGCGGCAAAGGGGGAACCGGGCTGGGCCTGAGTGCATGCCGCGACATCATTCAAAAGCACCGGGGTCGAATTCGCGTGGAGAGCTCGGTCGGAAAGGGAACCGCTTTTACGATCAAACTGCCCGCGATTGTCGCGAAATCGGCGTCCTCGGTCGTCGCCTCCAGCCACGCGGCAACCGGTCCCACGCTGACAAACATTGCACCGATTGCCCAGTGAACATCCTGTCAAAGTGATTCTGACGAATGATTCAGTAGGCGACAGGGGCCGGTGACTCGTAGAGTCGTCCGTGAAGCTGGCGTAGTATCTCCTGTTCGAGCGCCACGTTGCGCCCGACCGGAATCCAACCCAGCGATCGAGCTGACAACGGCCCCTCGGTAATGCGTTGCCCGCGATTTCGGACGAACGCGCCATCATACCTGGGCGTCCAAGAACCGGGGACACCTTGCGCGGGCCGGTCGACATCTTCGAGTTCCTGGAACACTTCAACGTTAACGCCGTATCCGGCGCCTGTCGGTACGACCTGCACCCTCGCCCTGCGACGAATCGATTGAAGTGTGGCAAACGCCAGCTCGTAGTCGGACGCGGAATCCCATCGCCAGGGTTCCAGCACGGTGGCGCCAGGTAAATAGTCCGTCTCAATTAACCCTTCCGTTGGCAGCCCGGCCGAGAATTCTGCTCGACGTTCCGAGACGATGCGAAAATAGTCGTCCACCGTGTCGACCAATTGATTCCAGAAGAATTCCTGATCGTTCGCAGTGACATGCAGAGGGTTTGGAAGCATCTGGTTGGGCGGCACATCGCAACCGGGTTGTGGTCCCTTGATCGCCAGCGGGAGCGTCGCGATCGTCGGGTTGATTCGATGGCAACCTGAGATAGCCGCGAACAAGCAAGTCATGACAATAATTCGACACATGGCAGCCGCGAATGCTGAATCTGTTCGGTAGCGAAAGCGATACGCTACACCGGGGCGCAGAGTGTGGAAGATTCAGGCTGCGGCGACAACACCAGCCTGTGAGCATCGCAGGAATTCGCGATTCAGTTGCACGATGGCAATCAGGCCTGCTGAGCAAAAAAAAAGGCCGCCAACCGACGACCATTTCTGTTTGCAATGATGGTAGTTCGACTCAATACTCGGCGTCGTATCCCCTGTCGTATCCACCGTCGATACCGAGAGCATTCTTCAGTTTCTCGAACTGGTTGACGTACTCGTCACAGGAAGAGTGTACGTGCTCGGCTTCGGTGATGAACTTCATCTGGTCGTCGCACATCACGCCATGGTCTTCAAAAGACCGCTCAAACTTCGCCAGTTCATTGCCGTAGATGATCAGCAGCTTGTGTTCGTCGAACTGAACTTCTTGCGGAATCCTGGGATTTAGTACCGCGATCCCGGTACATCCGTCGTTGGTCAGCAAGTCTTCGAACTCATAGAGGACGCTCAGCAAGACTGGCATATCAATGTGCTCGCGACACAGATCTGCACCGGCGGCGGCGCGATCGTGGCTCGACTCAAGCACAACATCGACAACGTCTCCCAGTGGTTCCAGCAGGTCGATGAACAATTCAAATACGCGTTCTTTCGAAGCAGCGCTCATCAGAACCGGAACACTCGCGTTCGTTTCCTGGTCTTTGTAATATTCGTGACGGTATCCCTGACTGGGTAACACCTTCAAATCGTACGACGGTCGAACGGCATCAGTGAGCGTGAAGCTGCCGTAGCGGGCAACGCTCAAGTGCGATTCCAATTGTTCTTCTGACAATTGCGCAAAACTGTTCGTCGTGCTTACTTCGTTCTCCTCACGGAGGACGTTCGTAAAAAAGTTCTTCAGAAAGCCCATTCCTGACCTCAATAAATCTCTGTTTCGGGTTTACTTGAGGGGGCTTCGTTACTGCTGGGAGACAGTTAACCAACAGTAGGTCACGATCCCCGTCGCGAGGAAACCAAGCCGACGAAATACTGCCCAGTCCAGGCGATCAACGATGATTTGGCTGAAGATTCGATAATGTCCGCAAAATCGAGCGCACATTTCAAAGGAATCTGGTCAACACCGTGAAAAGACTTAAAGACGAGCGAGCCACTGCTTGCAGCCTGTTGAACTTTAGCACTTGGATGCCAGGTTCCACCGACAATCCCCCGGCAGTTTTCCGCTGAATTTTGACCACTTCGAGAAGATGAGCGGGTAATTGCGACTTTAGGTCTTGCGTATCGGAATTGCCATGTTGATCAACCGTGTGATGCTCCCCGCAAGCGGCAGAAACGAAGACTTGCCTTGCTGCCGCTTTCTCAATCCGCATAATTGCGTCGCCATGGAAAAGTCGGCGCAGCACCACCCCAGGGAAGGGATCGGCTCGAACGTTATGCCCCGCCAAGTCTCACCGATGTCGGGCTCACGAATGCACTTCATCGGCAGTGCCGTCCAGGTCTTCGTAGCGTTCGTCTGCTGTTTGAGTCAATGGTCAACGATCCAGGCACGGGCCGACGAGGCGGGACCAGAATACATTGCCTGGCAAGACACATACGTCGACGGAAAGAAAATCGGCGGCGGTTGCCTGACCTGTGCCATTCGTAACGGATCTGACTACGAATGGAGCCAGCAAATCCGGGTATCCGCCAACCGATTGGGGGAACCCTTCAGGCAGCGTATCGATTGGAAGTGCACTCAGGATGCCGAAGGAGTTCTGAGCCGATTTGAATGGACCGTCCACGAGGGATCCCACGAGTCAAAGGTCACCGGTGAACGCGAAGGCGGTCAATTTCAAATCTGCTCGACATCCGGCGAAGAATCGTCAGTTACATTTGTTTCCGCACCGGTGCGCTGCCGCGGTTTTGCCGCAGTCGAACAATCGCTGATACAAGGCCCAATGCAAGTCGGTGAACGGCGGGTGTTCCCGGTGCTGTTACCCATCTTGGGGCGGACGGCCCTGGTATCTCTACATGCGGTCGGAACAGAACAGCTTCCGAATGTCACGAACAAGACGCTATTGCTTCGAATCAACTACACCACCGATCTGGGAAATGGCAAACGCCTGGATGCGATCGTCTGGAGCGACAAGACAGGACGGATCGTCGAAATGGTAATTCCAAAGTTGAATCAGGTCGTCCGACCTGCATCCAAGCCTGTTTTTGGTCTCGGGGCACACGGTGCATCAGATGGTTACGGATCAACCGACCGAATTGGTCGACACGATACGGATCGCCGGCGTCCCTACCGATGCGTTGCAACGGAGCGAGTTGGTTTATCGCGTGCGCCACAATATGGACGGTGCACACGATTCCTTCACTAGCAGCCACACCCAATCCGTCCAGCATAAGGAGACCAACACCATCATCACCGTCTCCGCGAGCATTCCGGAATGTCCCAAGATGCTGCCGTTATCCCGCAATGAAGTTTCATGTCGTGATGTGGAAACGACGGCAAGCGAGATTGCCGCCGACACGACCGACTTGTGGATCGTCGCCAAGGCGCTGGAACAGTTTGTTTTTCAACGGGTCACCACGAAAGGCGGGCGACGCTCCTTTGCCAACGCAACCGAAACGTTGAAGAGCGGTTACGGCGATTGTTCCGAGCACGCGGTTTTGCTGGCCGAACTATGTCGAGCTCGGGGAATTCCCTCCCGAACAGTTCTGGGGCTGGCCCATGTGAAGCGCGAAATTTTCGGACTGCATTTGTGGAACGAAGTTCAGATTCAAGGTGCGTGGCGGGGACTTGATGCCACGATGGGGCGTGGAGGAATTCCTGCGACCCATCTGAAGTTGACCCATTCGACAGCTCCGCATCCCACCGAATTGGTCTGCGACGCCGCCATGCTCAATCTCTCCCTGATTGAAATTGAATGTATCTCGCCGGATCGCACGCAAAGAGAGGATCCGACAGGTGGCGAACCCGTCACGTCCAACAAACGCTGTTTGACGAAGATGCATCATGCTAGTGGGCAGCTTCGAGATGCTGCACCAATTCAGCCAACAGGGGGTCCACCGTTTCCGATTGCAACGCAAAAGGCGGATTCCACGAAACCCAACGAAAGCCAGGATGTTCGGAGACCGAGACTTTGACCTCCCGGTACTCAGGCTTCAGCCTTCCCAGGAAAATAACGGTCGTCTTGTGACAAAGTTCTCCGCCGAATCGTTTGGGCCAAACGTCGTAGGTCGTGACAAAACGGAATTCCGGATCGAGGTCGATTTGTTCGGATCGAATCCCGGTTTCTTCTGCTGAGCTCGCGTAGCGCCGTCTCCGTTTCCGACTCACCGTCTTCCACATGTCCCTTGGGCAGGTCGAGTCGATCCGTGTGCTTCATCAACAAGAACTGCTCGACCGGCGCACCCCGCACGACCAGGACACCACACGCCTTGATTGCTCTTGGCTGATCATTCATCGCCATCCCCTCCCGCCACCAAACGATTCGGCTTCAACATTCCGATCGCTCATCAAATTGCTCCAGGTTGACTGACGAAAAACCGACCTTGGATCGCCCCGCGGCAACTGCATCAACTAGAAATAGAAGACCAGTCGACGTCGGCGCGTACAGGGAGCGGTCGCGGCGTCGTGTGATTTGAAAACGACGGCGAACATCCTTCCAAACACAGTCCTATCCAAAATCGGGTTTCATTTCGAGCGGATTTCCTGGGATTCATCAGATTTTTTCCCAGTTTTGTGAATGGCTCCCGGGCGCCGTGGAAAGCGAGAAAAAAGCCATGAAACACGGTCTTAATGGCCATTACGCCCCTCTATCACCAGCTCAAAAGTAACGAATGGTTGGATTACCGGGCGACCGATCGGCATCTCGAGCCGCCTCCGTGGCATCGAGGAGCGTGGCCGGAGAATCCGAAAAGTCAGCACATCCGTGCTCACAGCTCCGGGCGGCACTAGCGGCCTCGGCAACTGCATTTAGTTGAAATGGTCTTTCACCAAATTGGTGACGGGACTGCATTCTGGTGAGACGCACGTTGAGTGTTTGCCTGGCTTCGACTTACGTCGAACACACCCACTCGGACTCATCAAAACAGTGAAACCGGCGGAGGCCGGGATGGGCGCCGGCAGAGCATGATTCGAAAAACCGAAGTGCTTGTAGGCGAACACTTTCAAGCAATCAACGCACTCCGATTTCCGGTTTGGCATGCACCTTGCTTTACGTTTCTCTCGAGCATCTGGGAGTCGAAGCCGCACGGAGCAGCCTTGCGACACAAGTCGCAACTGCTTCCGGCGCTGGAAGCTCATGACCGGAAGGGTTCATGGTCACCGCAAGTGGCCTGAATAAGTTTGGACAACACATTGCCCAATCGAAGTCTCACGAAGAGCCAGCGATTCGGTCAACCGGGAGGAGACCTGCATGTGCTGCAAATTACTTCGTTGCCATGCCGCTCCTTGGTCGTAGTCCGCAAAGCGGCGGCGTTGTGCAATCGCACTCGTTGCCACACGAAATTGATTTTCGCTTTCACGGAACGGGTGCGTAGCCACTTCCTGTTGGGCGTAAGGGGTCTAAGTCATGAGCGTTACAACTGAACGCGTGGAGCCTCGCTCGGTACCCAGCTCGGTACCATTAAGCAGACGCTTCCGCACTTCCGACGGCCTTCACTGTCTCGTGCTCTCACGCGACCTTGACCGATCCAACATGCTGAACCGCATGGCCAGCCAGGGAGGGTGGGACACCGTTTCCGTCAGCGACATGCAGTCCGCCTGGCGAACTTTTTGGGCCAGTAATTTCGCTTTGACGATCGTCGACAGCGAAACAGCTGGAGACTTGAAGAATGAAATTCGGGAGTTGGCTGAACACTTTTCTTCCACACCGAACACCCTCCTGGTGGTCTGTGGAACACCGGGCAGTATCGAGGAGGAACTTTGGGCACGGCAAAACGGGGCCTGGATGTACCTGCCGGGTGTTCGGCCTGACGCCGATGTCAGCACCATTTGTGCGGAGGCGTTGTTCATTGCGAAGAAATTGTCACACACCGGCAGCGTCTAATCACCTGCAGAATCACTGGGAAGAGAAACCATGAATATTCCAAAGCTCGAATCGCGTTGCGAGAGCTTCGTGTGGACCTCCGATCGGAACGAAGACCCGGACAGAAGAAGCGATGAGAAATTCCAGATGGCCTACAAGCCACAATTGGCACTGAACAAGAAGCCTCGACGGCGTGCAGGAATTCACCGTCGACGCATGAAGAAAGTCAACTAGATCAACCCGGGTCCGAGGTAGCTACCAATGACTTACCGACGAACAAATGTCCTCAGCGCAAAGGCCGAGCGAGACTTGTATCTATCGACGTGGCGAGCATCCTTCCAAGAACTCTACCAACGTCAACGTAGTGCGGTCTCGTTCGGCAGCGCGTCCTTTTCGACGCGGCTGCTTCGGGCGACGAAAACTGCCAAGTTTGCAACGGTTCGCAACGACCGGGCGACTGAGGCGTTCCATGCGGTCCAAATCCAACTTCCGTGGATTTGCTCGCTGGCTGTGAACGACGAAAACACTCAATTCAATTGCGACCTTCATTCAGAGAGACCGAATAATGTTGAAGACTTCCCCCCTGGCTGCTTTCGTTCTGGCTTGCATGTTGACCAACATCTCGTTCGCTTCGAGCATCGACATACTGGAATCGCTCGACTTCACCGGAGCATGGGACCATTCACAGATCGCCAACGGCGGGCTGACATTTGAAGATATTTGCGGAGACCTGGATGTCACCGTAACGGCCGTCGGAACGTTCGACGCTGACTCTACATTTGTGGATACGGGCCAGGGAACTGCAATTCGCAGTCAACACGCAACACCCGGCTCGCACAGTTTAGTTTTCACATTCAGTGAACCGATCGAAATCGAGCTGGACTTTATACGACTCGACCTGCAAGAGCGATTGGGAGTCTTTGGAATCGGTCCCGAAACGTATGTCCATTCGTCAGGGACTGCTCCAATCATCGTTCCCACAGGAAGTGGCATTAGCCTGTTCGGCCAGGGATTCGGGCCAGACGCCGCTGATGGAAGTGTCCGTACGGGACCAACAACGGTACTGACCGTGTCTTATGAAGCCCTGCCAGGCGCCGACCATACGAAGTATCAGAGCTTTAACCTCAGCAAAGTCGTCAGCGTACCAGAGCCCGGCTCGCTCGCTCTCTTCGGACTCGCCTGCCTCGGAATCTTCGCAGGCAGTCGCAAGCGTAACTAACGACTCACCGGGAATCTGTATTACTTCAGTGGAGCCAGAGAGAACTGCGACGACACGACGTACAGCAAGTAACGACGAATCTTGACCTTGCTGCAAGAGAAAGTTGAACCGTGACAAACAACACTCGGAAACAGTTTACGATCGACGATCTCGTCGGCACATCCGCTTGGTGCGATTACGTTCGACAGCGAGTCAGGCAAATTGCCGATTCGGAACTGAACGTTCTCATCCAGGGACCGAGCGGCACCGGAAAAGAACTGATCGCCCGAGCCTTGCACAACCACAGCTCGCGTAAAGACCAGCCCTTTGTCCCAATCGACTGTGCGACGATCCCTGGCGAACTGTTCCAGAGTCAGTTGTTCGGCCACGCCAGGGTGGCTGATGATGGCGCCGGGTATTCGTCGCTGGGATGTTTTCGAGTCGCCGATCGAGGCACGCTTTTCCTCGATCGGATCGGCGAACTTGGCCCGGACAATCAAGCGTCACTGTTGAAAGTACTGGAGAACCGGGTCGTGACGCCCGTCGGCGGGCGTCACGGGTACAAGGTCAACTTCCGCACCGTGGTAGCAACGAATCGCGACCTGAACACCGAAGTTCGAGCGGGTCGATTTCGATTGGATTTGTACTATCGACTTAACGCCAGCGATGTGTCGACGCAGGGTTTGAGACAGCGACCGGAAGACATCAGACCATTGGTCAATCACTTCCTGGCCCAGATAGCTGTGGAGAGCGGACTGGACCTCAAGGGAATTGCAGACGATGCTTTCGAAATGCTCCGCCAATACCATTGGCCGGGTAACGTTAGTGAGCTCGAGAGTGTAATTGAACAAGCAGTCATGCTGAGCGACGAACACGTCATTCAGTCAAAGGCATTCGTGGACCTGCTGACAGAGCGAGCAGCGGTCCATGATTTCGATCTGTCCGATCCCCGGTCACGGCGGTTCGGCCTGAAAGTGGGGCAACTGGGTTTTGCTGACAGCCCACAAGTCGGGTTGGGGGACTCGACCGGTTGGATGTCGTCGGCGGACCTGGAAAAACAGCTGATCGAAAACAAGCTTCGATTGGCGCTCTACAACCGGAGCATCGCGGCGCGGTTATTGGGAATTGATCGCAGGCTGATGGATCGAAAAATCAAGAAGTACGGGTTGGAACCTCCTGATACGAGTTAGTCCTGGGCCACAGTTTGGGGTTAGCAAGTCGAACAATTTTCGAGGAAGGGGGGCGATGACGTGAACGCAGTAAATCTGGCTGCGGCAAGCCTTCTCGGGCTGATGGCGGCATTTTTTGAAGTAGACCAACCCGATGTGCAGATTAGTGAGCCAACGGCACAGTCACGAATGTCGGAGAACGTTTCGAACGATCACGAAATCGTTCACTTGGTACCCGAACCGAGTTCCGTATGGCTCACGGTTTTGGGCGTCTCGGCATTTCTGGCAGCGCACCGAAGACGCTGACGTCGGCTCGCTGCCATAAGTCTTATCCAGCCGGTTCACGCACTCGTGAGCCGGTTTTTTGTTTCATTTCCGCGGCGTCACGCCGCAAGCGGTTTTCGGCAACCGCACCGTGAGTTACTATCGCCGGAATGAAAATCTATACGAAGACAGGTGACGAAGGCAGCACAGGACTATTCGCAGGGCCGCGAGTTGCCAAAGACGATCCCCGGATCGAAGCGTACGGGACGGTCGACGAATTGAATGCCGCCATCGGCATCGCTCGCAGCCACCTTGCATTGTTGCCCGACGTTCCGGAAGCCACCGTCGACTTCGACAACCAGCTAATGGCGATCCAGAACGAGTTGTTTGCTGTCGGCGCCGAATTGGCGACCCCGGAACCGGAAGCGCATGGCACGCGTTGGATCGGCGAGTCAGAAATTTCAAGACTGGAACGCGCCATCGACGACTACGAGTCCAACTTGCCACAACTCACGACATTTATTTTGCCAGCAGGCAACTTGGCGGCCGCCACAATTCATCTGGCCCGCGCCATTTGCCGGAGGGCCGAGCGGCGGGTTGTCACGCTGGCCGATCGAGCGACAATTTCCCGTGACTTGATCATCTATCTCAACCGGCTCGGCGATTTGCTGTTCGTGCTTTCGCGCGCTGCAAATGCTGCAGCTGGCGTGGGCGACACACCCTGGCAGAAACCGACGGACGCGAAGCCGTGATCCCTTCCCATCATCTGAAGGTGTTAGTGCCGTGACGTGCAGACTTCTCCTGGTAGGTATGGCCACCTTTGCAACGCTGGCTTGCTGTTCCGTATCTTCGGCACAGCAATCGAGTGATCAGTATTCCGGTGATGTGGCCTGGATGCTGACTTCCTCAGCATTGGTTCTGTTCATGACAGCACCTGGCCTCGCGCTTTTTTACAGCGGGCTCGTCCGTCGCAAGAACGTACTCAGCGTGATGATGCAATGCATCTTCCTGATGGGACTGATGACGGTTGCCTGGGCGCTGTGGGGCTACTCCCTCGCATTCGGAGGCGATGGCAGGTGGATTGGCAACAGTGATCACCTGTTCCTTCGCGGTCTGACCATGACCAACGGCAAGCTACCTGGAGACGGACTGCCTGAAATTGTCTTCATGGTCTTCCAGGGGATGTTCTTCATCATCACGCCGGCACTGATTTGTGGAGCCTTTGCCGAACGAATGCGATTTTCGGCCATCGTCGCATTCTTGCTGCTCTGGGGGACGCTCGTCTATTGTCCGCTGTGCCATTGGGTCTGGGACGGCGGCCTGCTTTCCGCTGACAATCCAGACGCATTGATGGGAGGAGCACTCGATTTTGCCGGAGGAACCGTCGTACATATCAGTTCGGGAGTATCCGCCCTCGTTTGTGCGCTGCTGGTCGGTCGCCGACTGGGATATGGAGCTGACGACATGCGTCCCCATAATCTGACGTATACAGCCACCGGTGCCGCGATGCTCTGGGTGGGCTGGTTCGGTTTCAACGCAGGAAGCGCCGGCGCCGCCAACGCTTTGGCGGCCAACGCATTCGTGGTAACTCATTTGGCGGCAGCGGCGGGCGCTGTCACCTGGGCATCGATCGAGTGGATGACCAGCAATAAGCCCACCGTTCTAGGAACAGCTTCTGGAGCTGTCGCCGGGCTCGTGTGTATCACTCCTGCCTGTGGCTTTGTCCAACCCATGCCAGCTTTGGTGATGGGAGCGGCCGCTGGGACAGCATGTTACCTGGCATGTGGTTTACTGAAGTCGGCGTTGGGCTATGACGATTCGCTGGATGCTTTCGGCGTGCATGGAGTCGGCGGAACCTTGGGGGCGATCTTGACTGGCGTGTTTGCGACCCGTCAGGTCAATCCGGACTACCCGGATGGTCTCTACTATTCTGGCAGCTTCGGTCTGGTGCTGGCCCAGATCGTGGCCGTGATTGTCACAATCCTGTTTTCGGCCGTTGTATCATTCATTCTGTTAAAAATTCTTGACGCAACGATCGGACTGAGGGTGCCCCAGGACGGCGAACTTCAGGGACTCGACGTCGCCGAACATGGTGAAGAAGGTTACATCTTTAACTGAAGTTGATACATTGAGGGTCGTGTGGAACCGGGACACGTAGGAGACGATTGATCATGAAGAAAGTCGAAGCGGTGATTCGCCACTTTAAGCTGGAGGAAGTCAAGAATGCACTTTCCGAAAGCAACATTCACGGGATGACCATCACCGAAGTCCGTGGGTTTGGCCGACAGAAGGGCCACACGGAAATGTATCGCGGCACCGAATACGCCGTTGATTTCGTTCCGAAAGTGAAAGTGGAAGTCGTCTGCATCGATGAGCAGTTGAAGACGGTCGTCGATACTATCATGCAGGCTGCCCAGACGGGCCAGATCGGCGACGGAAAAATCTTCGTTTCCGACCTTTCCGAGATCATCCGCATCCGCACAGGCGAAACGGGTGTAGACGCACTGTGATTCCGTCCAGTGGTTCCGCGTCCGATTCCGCGACTCCTGTCAGAGTCCGCAAGTCGGTGCTCGACGCCAAGCAGCGACTGGCTGAAGAGCGGCAGAAGCTGCAGCTGCAGCATCAATCCGGTTCTCCCGGAATTCAAGTTTCGCCCGGCTGTCGGACTTCTTCGACAGCATTATTCTGGGTTTCTTTGAAGACGCTCTCAGCGAACTGGATCCCGACCACGCGCAATTCATTCAATCCAACGTCGCCTTGATCCCCCACGGCGGCTATGGTCGCCGCGATGTGGCTCCGTTCTCGGATGTCGACTTGATGCTGTTGCACGACGCAGCAGTTGAACCGGAAATAGAACCGATCGCTCGCCGTCTCGTCACAGACGTGTCCGACCTTGGCCTGCAACTCGGATTCAGCGTGCGGACCATTCGCCAAGCCTGTCAGATGGCCAAGAGTGATCCTGTTATTTTTACTTCGCAGGTTGAATCACGATTCCTCAGTGGTAGCGTCGAGTTCTTCAAGAGATTCATGCAACAGTTTCGACAGACAACGAAGCGGGGCAGCAAGTCGTTTATCAATCGAGTCGAACAAGCGAGAGACGAGGAACGCTCTCAGTATCACCGAACCGTTTTCTTGCTGGAGCCCGACGTCAAACGATCGGTAGGAGCTCTTCGTGACATCCATCTCCTGCGTTGGCTTGGCTTCGCAAGATACGGCGATTCCGTTCCCGCCGGCCTGCGTTTGCTCGGTGTGCTATCGAAGAAGGACGAGCGTGCAATTCGCCGGGCGTACGAATTCCTGTTGCGACTGCGGAATGAACTTCATTTCCATGCTGGTCGCACCGCCGATGTGCTGAGGAAAGCCGAACAGATCCGCATCGCAGATGCCTGGGGTTATCAAGGAACCCAGGCAGTCTTGCCAGTCGAGCGATTCATGCAGGAGTATTTTGATCGAACGTGTATGGTACGCGAAATTACCAGCTTCTTTTTGGCCGACGTCCACTGCCGTTCCGCGATGACTGGAATTCTCGGCTACCTCGTTTCTCACCAGATGGAAGGACTTTACCGGGTCGGTCCTGTGCATATCGGAGCCAACAAGCGTGGATTGGCAAAGCTGCGAGGCAACCTTGCCGAAGTCTTGCGTTTGATGGAACTTGCGAACCAATCGAACAAACGCATCACGCACGCGACCTGGACGGCCATTCGTGAAGATATGGCTCGACGAGACCACCTTAGCGTGTCGCCGGAAACTGCCCGCCGCTTCATGTCGCTGCTCAATTACACCGCTCGACTCGGAAAGCTGTTGCGTCGACTGCACGAACTTCGCGTGTTGGAAAAACTGATTGCAGGCATGGATCACGCGCGACATTTGCTCCAATTCAATCAGTACCATAAGTACACCGTCGACGAGCATTCCATCCGCGCTGTGGAGCGGGCAACCGAGTTCTTTTCCGACATGGGACCACTGGGACGTGCTTACCGTAAGGTGAAACGAAGATCATTGTTCCACCTTGCACTGTTGATCCACGACATGGGGAAGGGGTTCGAAGAGGATCACTCTGATGTTGGACGTCGCCTGGCGGGCGAAACAGCGGCCAGGTTGAAGCTGTCGCGCACGGAAACCGAGATCCTCGAGTTTCTGGTCCAGAACCATCTGAAGATGTCGCACTTGGCATTTCGTCGCGATACCAGCGATGAGCGAATCGTCATTCAATTCGCTCAGGAAGTCGGGTCACCCGAACTATTGCGGATGCTGTTCATTCTGACAGCAGCAGACCTCGCCTCGGTAGGACCGGGAGTCCTGAATCCGTGGAAGGTCGAGGTGCTATGGGAACTTTATCAACGAGCCATGTTTCATTTGGGTGACCGTAAGACATCGACGCGAAGTGAAGAGCTGGCCGATAACGCTCGCAGCGAGTTGGAATCGCTCATTCCTGACGGCGAGAGCGATTGGTTTTGCAACCAGATTCGAGCCCTGCCGGACACCTACGTGCTCGACAATGAAATCTCGGCGGTAATCTACGACCTGCAACGAATGCATCGGCTCGAGGAAGGCCAGGCATCGGCATGGGGACGCTACTTGGCTGACCGCGAAGTATGTGATTACTCGGTCGGATTGAGAAGACCGATCGTCCAGGGTGCTTTTCACCGCATGGCCGGTATCATCAGCAGCAAGGGGTTGTCGATTCTGTCCGGTTCCCTCCATACGTTGACCGACGGCCTGGTGCTATATCGCTTTCACGTCGAAGACAATGATTTTGACAAACAGCCGCCGCAGATTCGCCTGGATGCGATCAGCAATGCAATCGTGGAAGGCTTGGAGCGGCCGACCGACGATGCCCCCACATTTCGGCGCGTCTGGGGGGCCAGTTCGGAAGGCGACCCCATGCAGAGGCTTCCTACGCGGATTGTCATCGATAACTCGACGTTGAATGACATGACGATCATCGACATCTTTGCACACGATCGATCGGGGCTGATTTATCAGATATCCCGCTCGCTGGACGAGCTAGGCCTGGACATCTGCTTCGCGAAAATTGGCACCTATCTGGATCAGGTCGTGGACGTTTTCTACGTGACAGATCGAAACGGAGCCAAAATCAACGGGGACGAACGAATGGAACAGGTGCGTTCCACCTTGTTGGACGCAATTAATAACGGCTAAGCTGAGGCCGACCGGTGAATCGCGCCGGCAAAGCACGGACCCCTCTATCCAGAAAAAGCGACCCGACATGGTTGTGAAGCTCGACTTGGCGAAAGACTGGTTACCCCGCTATACGGGGATGCCCATCGACGGATTCGGCGACTATGTCCTGCTGACGAATTTTCACAATTACTTTCTTAACTTCGTCGAACGCTTTCATTGCGATATCTACGGTGCCGGCAGGCCGATGCAAGCCGCGACCAATTCCCACGGACTTTCGATGGTCAATTTCGGCATCGGCTCGCCCAATGCCGCCACGATCATGGACCTGCTGTCTGCGCGAGCCCCACGGGGTGTCCTGTTCCTTGGAAAGTGCGGCGGACTGAAGAAGTCGACCGAGATTGGCCATTTCATTTTGCCAATCGCGGCAATCCGTGGTGAAGGAACGTCTGATGATTACCTGCACCCGGCAGTGCCCGCCCTGCCCTCTTTCAAACTGCACAAATTCGTTTCGGAAAAACTTGTAGAACAGGGAATCGACTATCGCACGGGAGTTGTATATACGACGAATCGTCGCGTCTGGGAGCACGATCAGGATTTCAAGGACGAACTGCGTAAGATGACTGCGATCGCCATCGACATGGAAACGGCGACCATTTTTGTCGTCGGACACAGCAACCAGATTGCCCGCGGGGCATTATTGCTGGTGTCCGACTTGCCGATGACCCCTGAGGGAATCAAAACGGAAAAAAGCGACGAACAGGTGAATCGCGATTTTGCCGAACTCCATTTGCAGCTCGGTATCGATTCGCTTTCGCAGATTGAGGAAGCGGGCGAAACGATCAAGCACTACCAGTATTAGTGCCCGTCGCTCGAACCGGTTGCCTACCCGGCCTTGTCAGCCGTTTCGAGGCTGCGATTGGACCCGACTATCGTTTTCCCGCGCCGGATGATCGTTTTCCGCTCTTTCGCTGGCAGGAGGGGCAGAAGAACGTCGAACGTTGCGTTTGCACGATGCGCCGAATCACCCCGTCCCCGCAAGTTTGGCACGCCTGCCCTTCCTTCATGTAGACGCGATGGTGGTTTTGATACGAACCGCGTTTGTTCAACGCGTTTCGGTAAGTCCCGTCTCCCAGCGTTGAACCTTCGTACTGGATCGCTTGCTGCAGGACCGCCTGCGTCGCCTGCTGCAATGACAGCCACATGGAACGGCTCATCGCGTGGCATCGCTTTCTCGGATCGACGCCCGCCACATGGAGAATCTCCGACGCATAGAGGTTGCCAATGCCGGCAATCGCCCGTTGGTCAAGCAATGCGACTTTGATTGGGCGTTTCGACTGACCCAACCGATCCTGCCAGCCGGAACTGCACAATTCGAGCGCATCTGGGCCCAGTTTCTCCGGGCCGTATTGTTCGGCCAATTGCCCTTCGCTCAGCAGTCGCACGCTGCCCAAACCGCGTCGGTCCCAAAACCAGACGGTGTTCGCTCTGCACCCGTTCAGGTGCATTACGAATCGCAAGTGTGTTTCATTCGGCGGATCGGCCAGTAACAACAACCCTGTCATTCGAGGTTCAAAGATAATCCGGTCGCCACTGTCCAGGGCAAACAGGACACGCTTCCCCAGTCGATCCACACTCACCACGGTGCGACCAACAACGCGTTTGCGAAATGCGGCTTGTCGCGGCGCAACCAGGATCGGTTTTAACTCGGTCTTCAGCACCCCGATGTCTGAAATGGTGCCACCTCGGACGCCTCGCACACCTCGGCGCATCGTTTCCACTTCTGGCAACTCGGGCATTTCTTTTCCAACCTTTAAGAATTCAACCAACGACAGCCGGCTTCCGGGAATGCGGTGGCCCATCGTGATCGGCATATTTCTGCTGACAATCTGCCAAGTCGCCATGCCACTTCGACCCGCAAGGCCCTCAGAACCGAATCAACCGATTGTAGGCACGCGATGATTTTGGTCGCAAGAACCAATGGACATGCCATGCTTGTGGCCGGCAATGGAAAGCTAAGGTACCATGGGTGGCTTCCTATTCTGGAGATCTGTTCGTTGCAAACTATCGTTCATCCTGTGATCTGTGTATTTCTCTGGGCCTTGTTGGCGATCGCAATCGTCGTCGGCCCGGCCACGCCTGTCGTCGCCCAGGAGACTCAGGATCGCACACGCGTCGTCCGATTCATGAAGTCGAACCAGGCATCCAAACGGGACATCGGCAGCGCTCGGAAACTGAGCGGCAAAGTCGTGGTTTGTCACATCTTCTGTTTCGATGGCGAATCCCAATGGCAACCAGCGGGTAAGCAACGAGTCTTGAAGCTGACGCAACAGGCTTTTGCGTTCATACGCACCGAGTCATTACGTCACAATCTGATGGTCCATTTTGACGAACGCATTGTTGGGCCGGCGAACATCCAACAGAACATCTCTACCGACGCGATGGCCGATCCGAATTGGACAGAAGAAGCAATCAAGGCGGCGAGCGGCGTCACTGGGGTCGAACTCGTCACCAACTTGAAGAACGACCTGTCCGCCGATAGCGTGATCCTCTGCTTGCATGTCAACAAGTCAGCACTATCGTACAACCTGGCGTATTACGACAACGTCGCTGAGAAATTCTCTGCCGAACGAATGGTGTGTTTCGCGAGGTATCCCGATGGACGTGAAACGGCGGCGGCCACCTACGCGCATGAGATCCTGCACCTCTACGGTGCTGGCGACCTCTATTTCCCGTATGACCTGACACCTCGCCGCAAGATCCGCGCCGGCGAGCTGTTCCCCCACGACGTGATGTACCGAGTTGACTACAACATCGGTCGCCTGAACGTGGGGCCGTTCACTGCATTCCGCGTCGGTTGGACGGACAATCTTGCCTCCAACTTGCGCGCGTTCGAAGACGACTGAGCCATGCAGGAACAGGCTGCCGATCACGCCTCTATCTAAGAGTGCGCCGACTGACTTACCAAGTCAGACAACAGCGCGTCGGCTCTTTCCAGATGCAGCTGCGCTCGTTCCAGACTCGAGGCAGCTTCGTTACGATAGCCATCCGCCGCGGCCGACCAGGCTCGATTTACAAATCGCTCGCCACTGGCAAACTGGGTCATTACGTCGGCAAATCCCTGCAGCCCAAACCGCTGAATCAGCGCGTTGCGAGCATCCGCAAAGTCGGCGAACGGCTCAACCAGTTCCCCGTCAATGAAGCTGACGATCTGCGATGGTTGGAGTTCGGTCACCCGCGAGCGCAGTTCGCCAACCTTGGTAAGCAACCGACTCAGGCTTTCCGTCAGCACGTTAAATTGCGATTCGACGCGATCCGAGCACTCGGCGACGGCTCGATTGCTGGACCGAATCAGAATGACGCCCACGATTCCAACTGCTACCGATAAGCCATACCACAACCAGGAAATCGTGGCCCATTTGTCACCAACAACCTCTTGGAATCGAACGGCGTTAAACGAACCGCCAATGAATCCGGCCCACAGGAACAACTGACCAAACCAATATCCCATTTTGTGTACTCGATTCTTTTTTTATCCAGACAGGATGCTTCAATTACCCGCCAACATCGGACCGAACACCATCCACAAAGCAAAGCCTACACCAACCAACGCCTCACCCACAATCAAACCAGCCGCAATGGGAATTCCCACTTCATGGCTGAATTTCTTCCCCATCACTTTGTCAGCGACGATCCTCAGAATGTTACCAATCGTATATGTCAAGACGATGTTGAATGGCATGTAGAAACCCAATGCGATCAGTACGCCGATACCTCCCAGTCCGCTCAACGCCAGCATCAAGCCAAGCCCCCCACCCGCAAGATAACGAGGTACGGGCACATCGTCGCTCATGATCGCTTCAATTGTCGAAGCCAGGGCAGTGGCCTGCGGCGCGGGCAATTTGGCGCTGCCGATTTCATAGGATCGATGCAGCACGATCATCAGGAACACCACGATGATTGGTCCCAACCAGCATCCGATGTATTGGGCAAACTGCTGGCTGCGCGGCGAAGCACCCGTCATGTACCCTGACTTGAGGTCGAGCATCATGTCGCTCGCTTGCGAAATAGCTAAACAGATAGCTGTCCCAACAACCATGGAACTGAACACCGCCGCAGGGGCCGACATACCACTTTTTGCAATGAACACGACAATGGTTACCGCAATCAACGTCATCCCCGAAAGCGGCGACCAGTTCGTGCGACCCACACACTCGGATACGATCACCCCGGCGACCCATACCCATAACGTCCCCAACACTGCCATCAAGATCGCCCGGCCCAACGTCATTTCGGGCGAGGAGCGAAAAGCGATCAGCACCATTGCCACAGCACCCGCAACGATCGCCCCGTACAACAAACCGATCGGCATTTCATCGCTACGAGTCAGCTCGCCCGACTCGCTCGCCGCACCGGCGGCATTCATCGATCGTAGCGCGCTGACGATTAACGGGAATGCCGCCAGGATGCCACCTATGGCAGCTCCAATCAACATTCCGATTCCAGTTGGGCGATAGAGCTCGAGCCGCATCGTATTTGGTTCATAGACCCACTGGCGGATCACCTCGTCAGCGAACCCCGGCAACAGCGCCAGCAGCGGTGAGAGGATCCAGTAACAAACGAAGCCGCCCGCTCCGAACCAGAACCCGCCCTTCCCAGAGAGAAAGCCCACGCCAATCGTCATCACCGAAAGGTACATCGTGATGTTCAGCATCGGCAATATCTTTTGCAATTCAACCGATCCCGACCACAAGCCGAACTGCTCGCCGGCGGCCCAGTCTTCCGATTCGAGTTGCGTCAGCACAAAGACGTGAACAGCCCCGGACAGGATCGCACCACCCAACAACAACACCGCTTTGCGGATGCCCGCGCCCGGAGACTTCAGGATCGTTGCGACCGCAATTCCGCCCGGGAACGCCAGTCGATCAAAATCGATCATCTGCTTCCGCAACGGAATCACGAACGCCAATCCAAGAATACAACCTGTCACGCCTGCCAGGATGATCAACAGAATGGCATCCCAACCAAAATCGTCGATGGCGGATAATTCGTCACGTTTCGCCAGGATGAATAACGCTGGCACGGTGAACATGATGCCCGATGAGGCACCGTTGACTGACGACGCAATCGTCTGGTTGATATTGTTCTCAAGGATGCTTGTCCGGCGCATGACGCCACGCAAGACGCCCCAACCCAGAATCGCGGCCAGCTCGGAACCCTCAATCGAGAAGCCCAGGATCAGTGCGGCGTAGGCTATCGAAACTGCAATCAATGCACCTATTGCCCAGCCAACGAAAATCGCCGTCCAAGTCAGTTCCGGGTAGGGCTCGGTCCGCAAGATCTCGCCGGTTGAAGCATCAGCCATTGCTCAGTTCACCTCGGTTCCAGAAAAGTCCGTGAGTGCACAGCGTATTTGTTCGTTTCCAACGCGACAAGCCGAGCCACTCGTCGTTTCGTGGCTTGACCTTGCAGGTGTTCCCACCAACAATCGGGGCTATCGTATTTTGTCAGCGGCATTTCGTCGGAAACGCCTTGTTCACGAGGCACCGACAGTCCCCACACCTTCTTGCTCCAACGGCCGAATTGTTACGCATGTCTACGTCTGAATCGAGTCCGTCATTCACGCAAGTTCCTGACGAACACGGGCGGTTCGGCGAGTTTGGTGGTCGCTACGTTCCGGAAACGCTTGTCGCCGCGCTCGATCAACTCACCGTTGAGTACGAGAAGGCCCAGGCCGACCCCGAGTTCCACCGCGAACTCGACGATTTGTTAAGTCACTACGTCGGAAGACCTTCTCCACTCTATTTTGCCAGGCGGCTGACCCAACAGTGTGGCGGCGCCCAGATTTGGCTCAAGCGTGAAGATCTGAACCATACGGGCGCTCACAAGATCAACAACACCCTCGGCCAGGCGTTGCTGACGCTGAGGATGGGTAAGAAACGAGTCATCGCCGAGACCGGCGCCGGGCAACACGGGGTGGCTACCGCGACAGCCTGTGCTCACTTTGGACTGCCTTGCGTCGTATACATGGGTGAAGAAGATATCCGGCGACAGGCACCCAACGTGTTCAGCATGAAATTACTGGGAGCGGAGGTGCGGCCGGTTACGTCTGGGTCGCGTACTCTGCGTGATGCGATCAACGAGGCCATGCGTGACTGGATGACCAGCGTCGAGGACACGCACTACATTCTCGGTTCGGTGGTCGGCCCGCATCCCTTCCCGCGCATCGTTCGTGACTTCCAGAAAGTGATTGGCGAAGAAACACGGTCGCAATGCCTGCAACGGTTCGGCAGCCTTCCCGACCTTGTTGTCGCTTGCGTGGGTGGAGGCAGCAATGCCGCTGGAATGTTTTATCCATTTGTAAAAGATGAAGGCGTGCGCATCATCGGCGTTGAGGCTGGCGGACGCGGTGACGGGAAAGGCGACCACGCGGCGCCGCTGAGCCACGGCGAACCCGGTGTGTTGCACGGTAGCCTGAGCTACGTGATGCAGGATGTTGATGGTCAAACGTCCGATGTGCATTCGATCTCTGCCGGGCTGGACTATCCTGGTGTCGGACCGGAGCACAGTTTCTGGAAGTCGAGCGGACGCGTCGAGTACACGAACTGCCTTGATCGCGACGTTCTCAAAGCATTCTCGGCACTCGCTCACACCGAAGGCATTCTGGCGGCCCTCGAAACGTCGCACGCACTCTCGACCGCGATGCAGCTGGCCAGTCAACGACCGGCAGACGAAACGATCGTCGTGTGTTTGTCCGGTCGGGGGGACAAGGACGCGAGCGAGATAGCCAGGTTGCAAGAGCAGCAGAATCACACGAAGTCGGCAACCGGCTAAGTGCCGCACCCAACCCAGAAAGCCGACGCAACACATGTCCGCGATTGACCAGTTATTCCAGAAACTGCGAGCCTCCGACGAACGGGCATTCATGCCGTTCGTGACGGCTGGCGATCCGAACCTGCAATTCACCGAACAGTTACTGCGGACCTGCGTGGCCGAGGGAGCTCATCTGTGCGAAGTGGGTATCCCTTATAGCGACCCCATCGCCGACGGACCCGTCATCCAGGAATCGTACACGCGGGCACTCGCCCGAGGGACGACGCTGGCGCAAATTTTCCAATCGATCGCTAATGTTTCAGCCGACATCACGCAGCCGCTGGTTTCGATGGTCAGCTTCGGGATCGTGCGACGAGTCGGCCTGGACAAGTACGTACAACAGGCTGGCGACGCCGGTTTTGCCGGATTGATCGTGCCCGACCTGCCCGTCGAAGAGGCACACGAAATGGCCGCGATTTGCCAGCGGTACGACCTGAGCCTGATTCAATTGATCGCGCCCACCACGACAGAGAAACGAGCACTGGAGATCGCGAGGACTTCGTCCGGGTTCATTTACTTTGTCTCCGTTACCGGAATCACTGGTGCACGTCAGCAGTTGCCAACCGATATCATGGACCGAATCAGTTGGCTCAAATCGAAAACCGAATTGCCCGTCTGTGTTGGATTCGGGGTCAGCCAACCGGAACAGGCGACGATGTTGGCTCAAGTCGCTGACGGAATCATCGTGGGTTCGGCCATCGTTCGATTACTCGCTGCCGATAAGAATCAAGACGCCATCCTCGCCGATGTCGCTGCGTTTGTTCGTTCGATGGTTGCAGCTTTAAAGACATAGGCGTGCAACGAAAAGCATCGGTGAAGACAACTCTGTCGCGACCAAGTGTCGAACGAGTATCGTGGAGTCTCGACTCCACACCAAATTCCGGAACGTACAAATGCGGCAATGAAGTGGCTCTTCCGAGTGTCCCTTGCAATACAAGACATCCGGCGAAACATTCTCGAACGCCGCGTCAACTAGCAGTGCTGCTGCTGAATCGGCATTCGAAGAGCTTCGAAATATTCGCTCAAAGCCGCATAACCAACAACTGGACGCAAAAAAATTGACCCGATTTGAAAAATCGAACTACACTTGATACAGGTGTCGTTCGTGCACCGTGCGACGGACGGTTAACGAAATTTTGGAGCCTGCATCCATGGGTAGATCTCAGCCCAGTGCCCTGCTTCGCTTCTTTGCCGGGCTCACCGAACACACTTTCCAGACGAAACTGGGGGTCGCCGACCCCAGCCTGACCGATTACTTGAGCGGGCTCCTCACACGTTTCCTGCGAAACGACGCGATGCACCGAGTGCGCGATACCAAGGGGCGCCCTCTGCTGGAAGTTATTCAAATGCTAAGCGAAGCCGAGCAGCGAGTCGGCAGCGCCAAGCGTGATGTCCATCGCCATATCGGCGACTACACCCTGTTCTGGGCCGGACTCTATCCCGAATCGCTCAGACCCAAAAAATCGCCTGTTCAAGCCGACCACCTGGTTCAATACTGCGAACAGGGCAAACGCGCTTACTGGATTGCCAGCACGATCGAAACCGACCATGAGGAAGAGGCCCCGGCCGATGTGCTTGAGCGACTCAGTTCCGAATTCGAAATGTGCGCCTACGGGTTGCGAGAAGTGCGACGGGAATTGGAACGCCAGGACGACGACGACAATCCAAGGCCGTTTCTCATTAATTGAAGCGTGTGCATGCAAGGCGTTCAAACCGATCGTCGGAAACGCTCGTTCACACGACCAGTCACGCGATCCGCACCACCGCTTTTCACCTGCCACTAGTGACGCCCCGAGTCGCACGGACGTGCAGCCGCTGGCTGGTGTCTCTCAAGGGCGAATGCCACTGCATTGGTTGTTCATCGCGCTTTACGGACTCGAAACGCAGTACAACATTTTGTCGGAACGGATAAAAAGTTCGCCGTCGCTAACCGCTGGCGTGCCGTTAAACGGACCCTCATCTTCGGAAAATTCGTTTTCGGCCAGATTCTCGTAGCTGGGCGTGGCCTTCAAGATGTAGGTCTTGCCACTGCGGGTTGTCAGCAGGACCTTATCACCCACGGCAACTGCCGACGCGTAATCACCCGTTGGTCGACCGGCAGACTTCTTTTCATCAGCCGGCAAGCGTTCGGTGTAAATGGCCTTCCCGGTTTCGCAACTGGCGCAAAACGCCTTCCCCGTCGAGGTCCAATACAAATGGCCGTGCATAATGACCGGCGTGCCGATTCCCGAGCGAAGTTTCTCGCGCCAGACAGTATGCGAGTCGGAAACGTCGCCCGATCCGCCACATCGTACGCCAATCGCGTCTCCACCGCGGCCACCCATCGCGAACACGACGCCATCGAGTTGCACAACACTGGCACAGGTGGTGTTGGCAATCGGTGAGTCGGCAAACCAAAGCTCTTCACCGCTATTGGGATCCAGACTCAGGATTTTCCCGGGCACGCAGGTAACCAGTTCTTCGCGGCCGTTGGTCGAAACGATGATTGGGGTCGACCAGCAGTTCGTCAGCTCTTCATCCTGATACTTCCAGACCTCGGACCCGTCCGATTTCTTCAGGGCAACAATCGAGTTGCCCACATTGGCAGCGTTCACGATCAGCAGTTCTTGAAAATCAATGCAGCTGCCACCGTTGCCCCACTTGTAGGGATCGGAACCAGTTCCAACGTTCGTGAGCCAAAGCTGTTTCCCATCCATATCAAAAGCGACGACTCCCGTCTTGCCGAACATCACATAAACACGTTCGCCATCGGTGACCGGAGTGCAGCTGGCATATCCGTGCTCTGTGATAAATCCTTCGTAGGGATCTTCATCGTGCGTGGAAGCTACCTCCGCCTGCCAAAGCAGGTTGCCGTCTGCCTTGTGGTAACAAAGCAGATGCCGTTTCAGATCGGAAGGATTTCCTGGCGAATCCTGGTCGACTCCGTAGCCGGTGTAACAGGTCACGAACACCTTGTCGCCGTAAACAATGGGACTTGACCCACCCGGTCCCGGGAGTTCCATCTTCCATTTGATATTCTCCGAATCACTCCACGACATGGGAACGACGTTGCTGTCGCTAATTCCGCTACCGTTCGGTCCGCGGAATCGCGGCCAGTCTTCGGCCATCAGGCAAGCATTCGCGCTAAAGAACAAAACAACAAGCAAAACTCCCAGTCTGGGGCGACTCATATCGAAGCTCCTTCGTAGATTGCAAATCCCTTGGTCATGGTTCATTCCCGGTCGCAAGGCGATCGGCATTCCTGGTGACGGACGCCTCAGCTCACCAATCCCTTGGTTACCATCATGAACACGTCTTCCAGCGACGGGTCTTTCTCGGCGTAACTACGTACGCCTACGCCTTGTAACGTTAACTGAGTGAGCATTTCCGCAACACCTGTGTCATCGGTATCGAGCTCAATTGTGGCGGATTGACCGTTTACCACAACACTGCGGAGGTGCGGCGAGCTACGAATGATCGATAAACCGGCATCCATCTGGTCGCTAAACTTTATCTCGATCGTGCGCAGGCCGCGGATGCGGCGATACACATCTTCGATCGGACCCGACATCAGCATCTTGCCCCGCTCAATAATACCGATCGATGTACAGCAATCAGCCAGCTCCGTCAGGATATGACTTGAAATCAGGATCGTTTTTCCCATTCGACGCAACTCTTTGAGTAGCGCTTTCACTTCCAGGCGAGCTCTCGGGTCCAGGCCGCTGGCCGGCTCATCAAGGATCAGCACGGGAGGGTCATGAACCAGCGTCTTTGCCAGGCACAGCCGCTGTTTCATCCCGCGTGACAGACCGTTCACAAAATCGTCGCGTTTATGTGTCAAGTCCAGCAACTCCAGCACATCGGTAATGATCTGCTTGCGTTTGGATTTTCCCAGTTTGTAAGCGACCGCAAAGAAATCGAGAAACTCCCACACTTTCATCCCGTCATAAACACCAAAATTGTCCGGCATGTATCCGACACTGCGGCGGACGTTCATGGGATCGTCGGTCACACTGAATCCGTTGACGGTGCCGCCGCCCCGCGTTGCCTTCAACAGTGTTGCCAGGAAACGGATCGTCGTGCTCTTTCCAGCGCCATTGGGTCCGATGAAACCAAATGTTTCTCCTTCGTTGATCGTGAGGTCGAGCGACTCAACGGCGGTAAAATCGCCGTAGTCTTTTCCGAATCCGACAATTTCAATCATGGGTTTCTTTCAACACGCGGCGATGGTCCAGATTGCCTACGTCGCTCCGGTCGGGGGATCAGATTCCAATAACTCTTCCTCCGCCCGAAATTCTTCATAGACGTTTAGGTCGGGCCCCGGTTGGGGTCGGGAAGCATACCGTAAATTCGCCAATACGAGCGTGCAAAACGTCTCTTGATTGGACCCCGGCCGCACCGTCATGCCGGGTACCTCGGTCGTGTTCCATCCAATGAAACGGTATTCCCCAACCTGCAACTGATTCCAATTGCTGGCGACTTCAACGACTTCGCGAGGGTTTAAAGCACCAGGCTCCGTTCTCGTGACAGATGTTCCCGGCTGATTGTTAAGGAATTCGATCAACTGCTCCAATTGAATCTCAGACTTCAAATCGATGTTGGCTTCTGCTCTGGCATCCAAGCGACCTACCAGCGCGACTTGGCATGAGACTTCAGTATCTCGATATAGCACAAATGAACTGTCAAACTTCAGTTCCGTATCATTCACAATTCGAAACGTTTCATCATTTCCGGACAATTCCAGGGTGCCACCAACGTCCACCATTTGTTCAACATGGACCATACCGGTTGAATTCGAAATCACTGGGAAACCGGAAAGTCCGACGGTGGCGTCCTGTCGGTACTGGACATCGGTGGGCTGCTGCATGCGCAGTTGGTCGGAAGTCGGATTGGTCGAAAACGGTGCTGCCAGCGCGGTTACGTCGTCGAATTGGACAGCGTAGTCTGAGGTCAGCGACGTGTAGAGTCCGGTGTACCGGGCAACGTGTGCTCGAGGATACCCCTCCTGCAATTCCAGGACCGACAACTCGGTCCGGGCCCTGACGAAGCCGATATCGAGTTCCGCCATTTTGACGATGCCGATGCCACCGACGATCGCGATGACGGGTGCGGCGATCCACGCCCATTCGACACGGCCGATCAAGCGAAAGAGCAGCCAGTTAAGCGGCACGAGACACAACAGGTATGCACCCAGAACTCTGGCGACGAAGACGCGGTCCGGAACATTGATTCCTGAGGAGGACTGTAAGGCGTATCGCACAGAATTTGCGGCGGCGCTGAAGTCGGTCCAACCGGCAACTCCGGCAACCGGGCTACTCACGTAACCCGGGTCCTTGTTCAACCGGGCAGCGGAAGGGCGTCGTCCCATGACCGGACTGGCGTTTGGAACGCCATCCAGTGCCTGCGTCAGGGGGACATCGTTCGACCGATTCAGCACGAACTCTCCGCCCATCGCTTCAGCATCGCGGACAAAATAACGCAAGCCGCTCAGTCGCATTGCATCACGAGTCAACCCACCACGACTCCACTCAGCGATCGAATTCCCTTGCCGAATCGAGAACTTGCGAGGTGCTCGACGCATCAAGCATGCGTTCGCGAAGCTGTCATAGCCTGGCCAGTTCACCATTCGTCGATCAGTAAGAGAAAAGGCGGAAACTACCACCGAACCACGCCCAACGCGACGCTCGGCGACCAGTTCGGAAGTGCCGGCCAAGAAAGTCCCGTTGTCCCGCAATTCAAGCTGGATGACTTCCATCGGCCGGTCACCTAACTGCAACGAGTAATCCGCCTTGGGACGTTTCGGTCGTCGCGGATAAATCGTCCAACGTTCGTTGAATGCAGCGAACCTCGAGGCCTCGATTGCTACGACGCGACCAGCGACGGCGGGTAAATAGTCATCCAGAAAGCTGCCCCGCAACCGATCCAGTGAGCGGGGGCCAGAGATGATGAGTTGACCGCCCCAATGTAGCCAGTCAAGGAGTGCCGATTGCTGGTCGGTCGACAGTAGCCCCGGGTCGAAGTCATCCCAAATCAAATACGCCGTGGACGTCCAGGTCAAGCTGCTGCTGGGGAGCGGTAAAGGCTGGTCGCCGTTGATGAACTTGATCGCGTAATCACCTGGCAGCGCATCCCATTCGTCATCGTTGAACTGCGGCGGGCGAATCACGGTTAGTGTCTTCAGGTAACCATAGCGTTCCGGTTCGTCGGAGAGGACGACGAAGAAAAACTGGTGCGCACCCAGTCGCACTGTCGGGCGGCCTCCAAAATCCACGACTCGACTGCCCGAGCGAGATTCGAGCCGAGCGCCCAGTTGGACCAGCTTCGAGTCGTTTGAATCCACGTCCGGAATCAGCATTGGCACATCGATGTACTTCTGCTGCGCTTTGGGTAACGATGTAGGGCGAATCGAAACCATGTGGTACGGGCTGCGGGGAATCGTGACCCGATTCATGTCGCGGTCAAGCACATTGGTGCTAAGTTCACCCACGAAGTCAAAGTTGTTGGCCTGGATGCGATGCCGCACCTCGACCCAATGACCCGGTTTCACTGCCGTTCGAGCCAGCGTGACCATCGAATCGAAGATGGATTCTCCGTCCGCATCGTCGGCTTCCTCGGGGGTCGATTCCTCTTCGTTATCGAGTGTTGAGGGCAGGACCATGACCCGGGTCAGCTCGAAGTCCAACTTCGGCTTCTTCTCCTTGTCGAGTTGCTCCTCCTTTTCCACAGTGTCTTCGCCTCGACAGCCCCCACAACCCGACACAAATGGCAGCGACAAGATCGTCGCAAGAATGCAACCGCAGCCTGTGAGCTGTAAATAATTCCGACCAAGCTGCACAACGAGCTTCCAAACAAAGACCGGTTCTCAGATGTTCCAACGGCCACCATCGTACGAAATACCAGAAGGAACGGGTAGCAACTCGTGCCTTACTCCTGCGATCGGTGTAATCGAACGAATCAACTCGATTCGCCGTCGCTGGATACAGGGACCGAATCGGGCCGCCCGGGAACCTGGCCGTCGAGGTTGCGGTGAGCTACCAGTTCAGCCGCAACGCTGACGGCAATTTCCGGCACCGATTGGGAGCCGATGTTGATTCCTATGGGTGCGAAAACTCGTTCGAGATTGGCCTGGCTGACGCCTTCGGCCAACAGGTTGTCAAAAATCAGCTTGATCTTTCGGCGGCTGCCGATCAATCCAATATAGCGGGCGGAACGATTCACCAAGTGGAATAGGGCTTCCTGATCATGATTGTGGCCCCGGGTAACAATCAAACAGTAGGTCGAATCATTGATCTTCAACTCGGGCAACACTTCCGCCAGCGGCCCGACAATCCGGCGCGACACTTGGGGGAATCGAGCTTCGCTGACGCAATCGTCCCGATCATCAACGACCCAAACGTCAAATTGCAACTGGCAGGCGAGTTCGGCGACGGCTTGCCCAATGTGTCCCGCCCCTACGATGAGAAGACGATGTCTCGGCTCGATTGGCAGGTACGCCACGCCGTTCAAGACTTGCGGTTTCGAACGACCGGCGAGCTGCTGCAGCCCGTGACGGAGCGTTGCGTCAACCGTTCTTGAACCATGTGCCGCAGTATCCATTGTGGCCAGCAAGTTGTGCGCATCGTCAAACAGGAAACAGACAGGCGTTTCAGTTGCATCGGCAGCCGCCGTCACCACAATTGCTTCGACGATCCCTCTACCCATCTCGAGATGCTGCGCCAGCGTTTCAAAGTAATCCCGATGCTGTTCGCCCAATAACGGCAGGATCAGCACACGCATCCGCCCCCCACATATCAGGCCATCGTCCCAACCGTAATCGTGATCGAGCTGAAATTCAGCCACCTCGGCGACGGCGGAATCCAGAACGACCATCGCGCGGCGTTTTACCTCCGCTTCAACACAGCCACCGCCCAACGTGCCGTCCTGTGAGCCGTCGGCGTAGACCAGCATTACAGCGCCAGCTTTCTGTGGCGTCGACCCGCGTGTCTCGACCAAACGGCAAAAGGCCGTGGGGCGTGCCGCGGCGATGCGCTGCAGAATCAATGGGACAGCCTTTCGCACGGAAACCACCTGTCAATTTGTTCGAGCGGAGGGCCATTTCACAGTGGAACAGCGTCGATCGAAGCCAAGTCCACACACCATTGCGGCTAACAGAATTCTAAACCGGTTTGCAGACTCGTAACTGCAATCCCTCGACAATTCCCGCTAAGTTGCTGCGAAATTCGGCCATATGGGGCATTCCGAGGTGCTGTTCCAGCGCAGCGACGCTATCCCACTGTTCCATGATGGTGACTCGGTTCGGCTGGCACTCCTCTTGCACTCCAATGTCGGTTTCGATATCGACTGTTGGACCGTACGAAATGCACCCCTCTTCGGCCAGCACGGTGGGAACAAGTTGATGAAACAACGCGATGAGTTCATCGCGTTTTCCAGCTTTGACAGTAATGTCGGCGATGACATGTATCATCGTTGGCTTGCCTCTTATGGAAGTGATCGAGCACTAAGAATCGATGCATCCCGTCATGGTAGCAAGAGCCGAGGTCGGCTGGAAGTTGCTCTTCGGCTGCAGGCGTTACAATGTTCACGGCGTGGTTACGCCCGGCTTGAAGCGGGCCGCAACCTTCACGAACAGGCGCACGACCTCCCGGTAGACATCTCGATAAGACAGACAGGCAGTTCGTTGCGTTGCCCTGCGCAAATACGCAATGTGGTTTTCACACGGCAACGGAACATCGCACCGCAAGCCT
This sequence comes from uncultured Planctomycetales bacterium, assembly GCA_963821085.1. Taxonomy (GTDB): domain Bacteria; phylum Planctomycetota; class Planctomycetia; order Pirellulales; family Pirellulaceae; genus CAWGCE01. The sequence continues at coordinate 342,791 of CAWGCE010000007.1, forward strand.
TACGGCTCTGGACGCTCACGCAGGCCAATCGGTCGCGAAAACCATAGCCGCTAATTGTTCAAAGCCGCCAGGAACCATCCGACGCACGTCTGGCAGTCCACGTTTATTACAGCGTTCCGGAACATCGATTCGTTTGGCGACGGTTCCATTAGAGTCTGGGACGCGCAGCTGCAACGAGTTGGGTGATCTGAAAACATGAAATGTCTGCCCAGGCAAGACGACCCCAAGCCCATGATAGGCCTTTCCGTTCCTGCCTTCAGGACTTCCGCCGATTCTCAGTAACCGCGATCGCCTGCAGCAGTCCTCGGGCCTTGTTGAGCGTTTCCTGGTACTCGGCTGTAGGATCACTGTCGGCCACGATCCCCGCCCCGGCTTGCAGGTAGGCAGTGTGATCCTGGATGACAATCGTTCGCAGCGTGATACACGTGTCCATGTTCCCGCTGAAGTCGAAGTAACCTACAGCACCTGCATACGGCCCGCGACGATGCGGTTCAAGTTCGTCGATGATCTCCATCGCGCGAACTTTCGGAGCTCCCGAGACGGTACCTGCCGGAAGGCACGCTTGCAGGGCGTCAAACGCATCAACGCCCTCGCGCAATTCCCCGTTGACGTTCGAAGTAATGTGCATCACGTGGCTGTACCGTTCGATGCTCATAACATCGGAAATTTGAACAGATCCAAACTCGGCCACGCGCCCGACATCGTTGCGGCCCAGATCGACGAGCATCACGTGCTCAGCTCGCTCCTTGGGGTCCGCGAGCAGCTCGGCGGCCAGTCGCTGATCTTCAGCTTCCGTTGCACCCCGCTTCCGGGTACCCGCCAGCGGTCGCACCGTGACTTCACGACCCATCACACGACACATGATCTCGGGTGAGCTTCCGACCAACGTCGTTTCGGGCGTCCGCAGGTAGAACATGAACGGGCTGGGATTGATCGTCCGCAACGTACGGTAAATCTCGAATGGTTCGCATTGGATCGGGATGGCGAGTCGCTGACTGAGCACCACCTGAAAAATATCACCGGCGTGGATGTAGTCGACGCATCGATTCACAGCGGCTTCGAATGCGTTCTGCTCAAAATTGGATTCGTGCTGCAAGGTGAAGGCATCTGATGGCAACAGTACCTCGGCTGGATCCAGTGTCGGTCCGGTCGTAATTTCACGAATCGTGTCAGCCACCCTCGCCTCAGCCGCTCGATAGGAAGCTTCCAGGTCACCGTTGGAAACATCGGCCATCGCAATCACGGTGACCGTTTTTGTAACGTGATCGAAAACAATCATCCGGTTGTAGAATGCAAACGAGAGGTCTGGGAGTTGACGATCATCTTCCGGTGCGTTTGGCAGGTGTTCGCAATAGCGCACAACATCGTATCCGGCATACCCGACGGCGCCGGCGATAAATGGTGGCAGGTCTTCCGGATGAGCTACCGTGACGGCGTGGACACGTTTTCTCAATTCATCGAGCGGGTTGTCGGCGGTGTACTCTTCAACGTTGGAACCGTCGACGACGGTCACGCGGTTCCCGCGCGACGACACGACCATCGTGGGGTTGGAAGCGAGGAAGCTGTGCCGGCCGACTTTCTCGCCCCCAATGACACTCTCGAACAGGCACGCTGCAGAACAGGGACCATCGCCCAACGACTCGTGCAGACGATGGAAGGCCAGTACCGGCGTGATCGAGTCACTGGCAATACGGCGATAAACCGGTACCAGTTGATGGCCGGCCGCGATGCGCTGGAACGATTCGAAATCTGGATAGGAAGGCATGCCTCACAGCGTATCAACGGAACTTCAGTGCAAGCAATGGCGTAATGGAAGTCGTTTGTCCCTTTGGTTACCTTCGTCCGTTACGTCCCTCGTCCCAATGGATGAAAAAACGTCGTGGTTCACTTCCGAGCAGCGGAAGTTCGTCTTGCTAACATTCATCCATCAAGCTCAATTGCGACACATGAGTTGGGAAACTTGGTCGAAAAGTCGATTCGCCTTGACAGTCCAAGCGCCATTGCTAGAATCCTCCCGATTAGCTTAGTAGTTGTCAGGTAACGAGTTGCGGCGTTTTCATCGGTCGAGGTGAACAACATATTTCGAGTCGTTGTCGGCGCAGAGCCCGATTCGTGAAACGATAGAGAAATGGCGGCGGCCAAAACGGACCAGCCCCAAGGCCCAGCGGAAGAAAAAGTTCGCATGAAGTGTCAGCAATGCAATAAGCCAGCGACTTTTCACATCACCGAAATCGTTGAATCGCAGCCGCAGGAATTACACCTGTGCGAAGACCACGCGCGGGACTACCTGTCGCACGCGGAGCCCGATGAACAGGAAACAGCGTCCACGATCGCTGGCCAGCTCGCTCAACAATTGAAAGTCGGCCAAACGGCGGAAGAGCTGAGTCGACTTGATCAGCAGGCTTGTCCTGTCTGCGGAATCACTTTTTTTGAATTTCGCAATCATGGTCGACTCGGTTGCCCGCACGACTACGAGTGTTTCGCCGACGAGCTGCAGCCTCTGCTGGTAAACATCCATGGCGAAACGGAACACCGGGGAAAGCGACCGGCCAATGCTGCCGGCGGCACGAGTGCAAACGATTTGATTCGATTGCGACGCGAAATGAAGGAAGCGGTAGATCGAGAAGAGTACGAGCTGGCCTCGCAAATCCGCGACAAGATCAAGAAGCTTGAAGAGTAATTTCACCAATCGACGGTGTTTGACCGGTTGCCTTCGGCAACTGGCAAAACGCCGATAGCGGCATATGAGGCAAAGATGGTTTCCAACCCCGCCCTTCATCAGCTGACCCAGCAATGCGGTGAGTGGCTTCGCGGCTCAGGTCCTGAGTCGGACATTGTGATCAGCAGTCGTATTCGGCTGGCGCGCAATCTGGGCAACTTTCCTTTTATCCGCCGCTGCACCGAACACGACCGCGCCTCGATCGAAAGCACGATCCGGGAAAAGTTCGCGACCGACAATACGCTGAAGAATCTCGTTTACCTGGATGTCGAAATGCTCGACCAGATGGATCGACAGTTTCTTGTTGAACGCCAGCTCATCAGTCGGGAGCTCGCCGAAAGCGAGGGGGCTCGCGCCGTTGCAATCGACACCACGGAACAGTTCAGCATCATGATTAATGAAGAAGATCATTTGCGAATTCAACTGATGAAGAGCGGGCTCGATCTGTCCGGTGCCTGGGATCAGATTGACGCAATCGATACGGCAATTGAAGGGCTGGTGCCCTATGCATTTGACGATCGACTGGGTTACCTGACCGCCTGTCCTACCAACGTCGGGACGGGCATGCGGGTAAGCGTCATGCTCCATTTGCCCGCGCTCGTTCTGACACGTCAGATCGAAAAAGTCTTCCGCAGCCTGCAGAAGATCAGTTTGGCAGTTCGTGGTCTTTACGGTGAAGGCTCGCAGGCGATGGGCGACTTCTACCAAATCAGCAATCAGATCACATTGGGCCGTTCGGAAGCCGATCTGATCGATCAGGTAAGCGATGTCGTTCCGGTCTTGATCGACTATGAAAGAAAAGCACGCAAGTTCCTGGTCAACGAAAGCAAGAAAGACCTGCACGATCGTGTCAGCCGAGCCTACGGTATCCTCTGCACGGCGCAGACCATCACGAGTGAAGAGACCATGCATCTTCTGTCGAGTGTCCGCATGGGAGTCAATCTGGGATTGATCGACGATCTTGAGATTCCCGTTGTCAACCAATTGTTCATCCAAACGCAGCCTGCGCACCTGCAGATGTTGCACGGATCGGAACTCGATTCTGCCGACCGAAACGCCGAACGAGCCATTTACTTGAGGCGTCACTTGCGCAAGGGCAAGTATCACGACGAATCGGAAAATAACTGATAGGTCGGCTTGCCATGCATGGCCGAGATGCATTTTCTCGGCCGGCAGCCCAGGTTGATGACGCACCCTGAAGCTTGCGCTAGATGATCAGGCTCACCAGGTAGAGCACTACCATCACTCCGCCAATCAGCGACTTGCCTACCGACCCGAAGATTCGGCCCCAGAAAGCAGCAGCACCGACTTTCAGGCTGCCTTTTAATTCGCGTCGAACAGAATACTCGCCCGCGACAGCTCCCACCAATGCGCCCGAACCGGCAAAAAGCAGTACACCGATCACCGGTCCGGCAACCGGGATCGGCAAACCGACGACGGCTCCGAGAATCCCGCCAACAAACGAGCCAAGCAGCGCCAAAGTAGCACTCCTTCGGCTGCCTCCGGTTCTGGCGACGCCAACAGCTCCCGTCGCCATTTCAACAACCTCTCCGGACACCGCAAGAAGCGCCAGGACACCCAATACGACCCAACCAAGTTGCAATCGTCCGTCAGGCGCCAACAACAAGTCATAGGCGATGGCCACGAGCAGGATCAACCAATTCCCTGGCATGCCAATTAGCGTGAGCACCCAACCGGCGAAGACGGCCAAAATCCCACCGGCCACCGCCAACACCGTGAGCGCAATGGCTCCATACTGAGCGACAAATTGGAGAATGGTGTCGAGCATGCGGGGCGTGTTTTTTGTTGATCGGTACGGTTTGCAGGGCGCGATCCGTTCTAGTCCGTCCTCATGGCAACGTCCATCAGGGCAGCCAATTCCGGCGTGTTCTCTCACCGTATAAAAAAACCACGCCCAGCGAGGGCGTGGTCACATTTTCCCCGAGGGGTCAGGGGAATTTGCAGGTTCGCGAGGACCCGTTCTAGTCCTGCGAGTTTACCTGTATGCGTTTCGGCTGAGCCTTTGCCGTCTTGGGAACAAAAATGTGCAATACGCCATTTTTGTAGTCCGCGGTCACCGAATCAACTTCCATATCCGGCCCCAGGTTGAACGTACGTCGGAACTTGCCGAATTGCCGTTCAACACGATGAAATGTTTTTCCTTCAACAGACACTTCTTTGTCGCGTTCGCCGCTGACAGTCAGCCGACCTTCATGAAGTTCGATGTTAAAGGCGTCCGCTTTCATGCCAGGGAGGTCCAGCGTGATTTCATAACTGTTGTCCGTTTCGGCGACGTTGGTTCGCGGGATGAAAGCCGAAACATCATCGCTCCACGTCTCCGGATCCTGAATGCGGCCCACGAACTCGTCCATCTCACGACGAACGGCATCGAGGATTTGACCACCGGTTGTATTCCATTGCTTATTCATGTTTCGCACCATTGCATCCTCCATACGGGTAACAAGCGGCACGGTTCGCTTCTTCTGGCACCAAAGCAGTTGCCGCAAAGTAACCTTGGCCCCACTGCACCCGTTAGTAAGCAAAGGTCGTGCCAATTTCTGCCCGGGAACCGCTAACGCATTCTCGCGATTGAACTTAGGTAGTTTTCTGGACAATCCCAGAAAACTCAAAAGGTAAGCTGCCGCTGTCAAATTGGCAGCAGCTAATCGTCAAACGCGGATGAGACCTAATCGGATTGGAACTATTGGGAAAGCTTGGCACGTCGCAAGAGGCAGTACGGATATGCGTCCCATGTTCCCTTTGCGGATGAGCTCTCAGCACCTGCAGCCCGACTCGAATGAAAGCCGACGCTTTCATGGTGACGTTGTTCTGCAGCGTCTCGTTTTGGGCAATGGAGGGCCAGCGATGCCACGGACGCGGAAACCAGGCAGGTTGCAGTTTTGTATCGAGCTGGGCCTGTCGCCAAATCAGACCGCATTGTCTCAGCATCGACAACTGGTTGTATTGGCCGAGATGCTCTCTGGCACTCTACATCATCGCGGGGTCTCGGCGACATGGGCTGTCGCCGATCCAGGACTTGGGTTCATTCGCGAGACCCTGTCAAGCAGCAAGTCCCACGATCTTGCTCTGCTGGTGGACCATAGCTGGGCCTTGAATGACGAAGAGCAATTTGCCCGAGAACTGAACCGACGGCTGTCGATCGCAATCGACAATCGTTTGCAGGTTCGGTCACTTGTTTTTGCCAGGCACTGCGAAGTCCGCTGGCTCCGTCCAATATCGAAGTGCAACCTGAATGTGGTCCGGTGGGATGGTCTGCGCGATACCACCGCCTCGTACACGAGGGCGTCGGTGCACGAGCTAACGAAACAGGGCTGTCTACATCTCAACAGCTCGGCGCTGTTTCCGGGAACTGGCGGCATCCTTTCCGGGGGCGACATGTCATTCGCTGCAAAACGAGTCTTGCATCGTGCCATGAAGCAGGGCTCGACCGAACACGTCTCGATTTGTGTCGCCGACATGCTCGCAGCGCCGGCACGAACCGTCAGGGCGTTGGACCGAATGCTCGTTCATGCAGTGCGACTAGAACGTGCTGGACGTATTCAGGTCGAGACCATACAGCAGGCTACGACGCGACTCTGCCCAACCGCGACTGGAAAACGCGCTCACTCGATCCTTCGACCTGCTGCTTGACGCAAGGCGCCGCCGCCTTGCCGTTTGCCGCAGTGTCGGTGGCGCAAACAATCAGCGCAGGTCTTTCAGCGTCGTCCAGCTGATGTAACCCAGACCGGCTGCTGAGACCAGAAAGATGATGTCCATCATGATCGACGCCTTCTGGAATGGCACGCCAATCGCCAGATCGGCAGCGAAGAGCACCAACAGCAGGATGGCAATCACGATCGACATGATTGTCAGCGCACGTGCCATGAGCCTAGCCTGCCTGAAAAAACTGTAAAAGCGGCGATCTTCAAAGTTGGGGAGGATACCGTCGACCGCGTCCGTTAACAAGAACGGCGAAAGTTGATCATGTCGCGCCCGCTGGCAGGACGGAGCAGTTCCGCGCGATTTCTCGCCTTGAACTCGGTCTGGCTAACCACCAGCGAAACGACGATATTGTGGTCTCTCGTGACCGACGGAACACCGAAACACTGCAACTTTTAAGTATAATCGCCGGGATCCGTGTGTCACGCCACTGCAACCTTCTCTGCGTTTAGACAACCATGAAACCTGTTCCATCATCTTCCGAGTCCGCCAATTGTAGCGATCGTGCGAATTGGCAGGCGTTTCAGAGTCAGATGCCCGTTAAGCGAAAATGGGCCTATTTCGACAACGCGGCGGTTGCACCGCTGCCCTTGGCGACCGTGAAAGCGGTCGAACAGTGGCTCGAGCTCGCCGCCCACGAGGGCGATGCGGTCTGGTTAGATTGGTCGAAACGCACCATGGAAGTTCGCCGGACAGCAGCTCGCATGATTGGAGCGGACACGTCCGAGGTGGCTTTCGTGGCAAACACGACGGCGGGAATTGGGTTGGTCGCCGAAGGCTTTCCTTGGAAATCGGGCGATAATGTCGTCACCTTCGCCAACGAATTCCCCTCGAACCTTTACCCCTGGATGAATCTCGCCAGCTTGGGCGTAGAGACCCGCATGGTCCCGGTCGAAGGCGGCATTCCCGATTTGTGTCGGTTGCGCGAAGCGTGCGACGAACGGACCCGCATCATTTCTGTCAGTTGGATTGGCTACGCCAGCGGGTATCGCCTGCATGTCGAAGAAGTAGCGGCGCTTGCTCGCGAGAAAAACGCATTTTTCTTTTTGGATGCAATTCAGGGGCTGGGCGCTTTTCCTCTGGATGTTGCAACGGCCGGAGTCGATTTCCTGGCCGCGGATGGCCACAAGTGGATGGTGGCCCCGGAAGGAGCTGGTGTGATGTATGTGAATCAGCGGGCGCTAGTCGATTGCACCCTGGGAGTTGGCTGGAACAGTGTAAAGAACCGCAGCGATTATGGGCGTGTGGAATTGAACCTTCGTGACGAAGCAAGTCGCTACGAAGGTGGTTCGATGAACATGATGGGCCTGCATGCCTTGCGGCACAAGTCTAGATTTGATTAGTTCGCTGGGGATCACGCCGCACGAGTCGCCAATTGGCGATCGCATCGTGCAGCTGTCTGATTACGCTTGCGACCAACTGGAACAGCACGGTGCCATCGTGTTGTCGCCCCGAGTTAACGGCCACAAGTCGGGGATTATTGTGTTTGAAGTTCCCGGCATCGAACCGGCCGCCTTTCGCGATCGGTGCTTGCAGCAGGGAGTTGTTGTGAGCTGCCGGGGCGGAGGAGTTCGAATCAGTCCGCACGCTTACAATGACGAACTGGAAATCGACAAATTGACGCAAATCGTTTCTGACATGGTCGCGTGAAACGCAACCGTGCAATCGTCCTGACATCCGTTCCGCCTGACTACCTGAGGATTCAATGTCCAACCAATCCGACCGTATCGCGGTGTATACAGGCTCATTTGATCCAATCACGCTAGGCCACCTTAACGTCATTGAACGAGCCGCCTCGCTCGTCGACCGGCTGGTCGTTGGCATCGGTATCAATGTCGAGAAGCAGGCCATGTTTCCACCGGACCAGCGCATCGAACTCGTCCGCGCGGCAACCTCCGGAATTGCAGGCGTTGAAGTAAAAAGTTTTGAGGGTCTGGCGGTGAAATTTGTGCGGGATTGCGGCGCTCGGGTGATGGTTCGTGGCATTCGACCGCTGACCGACATCGCCGCCGAATTCACGATGATGCTCGCCAACCGTGAACTGGATGCCGACGTCGAGACGATTTTCCTGATGGCCGACCAAAGCCTGGCTCATGTCTCGAGCACCCTCATCAAGCAAATCGCGCCGCTGGCAACCGACGAGATGCTGGGACGATTCGTGCCGCCAATCATCATCCCGGCGCTGCGAGAAAATCGGCGGCTGATGCGGTTCTCAGGTAAACCTGGACTTTCCCATTCTCATTCCCGCCCACTGCCGATTCGCCGATTCCCTCCGGATTTGCTGTTGCCTAAAGAACAGGAATGGCGAATCATTCCACGAGGATCGACAACAGTGCGTACGGCGGCGAGAGCCCAACAGAGGATTCGTGCGACAGTTGTTCACGCATTGAAAACTTGCATCACCGACGGCGCATAACGACACCGCTGTACGAGTCGCATTGGAAGGCGACAAAAGTGGAAAAAGCTGACTTACCTTTACGACCAAAGCCTGGAGTTTACTGTGTATTTTGATCCGATCTATTTCCTGATGCTGGCCCCCGCTTTGCTGCTGGGCTTTTATGCGCAAATGAAAGTCAAGTCGACGTACGCGCGAGCCAATCAGCAAGCTGCGCGGCTCAGCGGCGCCGCGACGGCGAGGCTGTTACTTGACGAAGCAGGACTGCAATCGATCAAAGTCGAACAGACTCCGGGCCATCTGAGTGATCACTACGACCCGCGGGGGAAAGTCCTGCGATTGAGTTCAGAGGTCTATAACGGCAGAACCATGGCCGCCGTGGGGATCGCGGCTCATGAAACAGGACACGCCTTGCAAGATGCCAAAGGCTACGCACCCCTGGTTATCCGCAATGCAGCTGTGCCGGCTGCGAATTTCGGCAGCCAGTCGGGCACGGCGATGTTATTCGGCGGTATTTTGCTGACGAGCATGGGCATCGCGTTTGGAAAAACGCTGTTTCTTGTTGGCATCCTCCTGTTTGCCACCGTGGTTGTCTTCCAATTGGTCAACCTGCCCGTCGAATTCGATGCAAGTTCACGTGCAAAACGGCTGCTTGTCGAGCGCGGCATCGTACCCCATGACGAAATGGTCTTCGTGAACAAGGTACTGAATGCCGCCGCGTTGACGTATGTCGCCGCGACGTTGCAGGCTGTACTGACGCTGCTGTACTACGTCATGCGCTACATGGGAAATTCGAGGGACTAGTGCGAGTCGCACAGACGTAGAGCGTGTGCGTCGCTGGTTGCGCAGAATCGCGCCACCTACGGTTGTCCGTCGGCTGGTGCATCCGCCGCGTCCTCATTTCGTCCATGGTCACCGGCTTGGCGCATTCGAGCGTGGAGCTTCGTTCGTCGCTTTCCAACCAATAAACATGCCCCAGGCCTCCTGCTCGCTGACGTTTGCTGAGGCCGGTAGCAAATGGCCGTGTGTGTCGATGGCCGCGACTCCCGAAGTCTTTTCAGTTGCATCATGTCCCAGTTTGATGGTTGGGGCGCTGATGTCACCAAACGACTTCAAGTATCCACCACCCGGTTCGGCACCCATTTCAATGGTCCGCGGTCGTGGCTTCAACTCCAAACCGGTTGGCCCATGCCCCGCGGCATCCGTCGCGATGGAACCATACATCACGAACACGCCCGCCTGATCGCCAGTCGACGCCATGTTGCTATCCAATTCGATCAATGGTCTGCCGTCAATCGCTTCGACGGTGAGGCGTTTGCAGGTGATCGATTCAAACTGGCCGTTTGTCGGCAGCGCAAACTGGTCCTTCAAGCCGGACAACAACGAAAAGAACAATAACGGGTAGATGATCCAGCGTTCTCGATTGGACATACGCTTGCCGATTCCTTGCGCAACTTGAATTGCGGCATATTCTGTAAAGGGATGATTGACCGGGTGAAAGTGCCGCTACCAGTCGGACGTCAGATCGCTTTCAGAATCGCGATTTTACACCGATTCAAGGTTTCGATTCCGGCACAATACACGTGACTTCGCGTGCAACTCGCACCAGCTTAACCGATTGGCAGCCGGATGGAATTCCGCCAGCTCTACTTGTCAGTAGCCTTAGCTGGCAGAGCAGCTTCAACGCGATCCAGTTCTGCATAGATCGCTGCGCGTTGATCAGCGCTGGCACGAAGTGCAGCGTTGCGCAGGTGGTTGCGAGCCACCTTGTACTTGTGCTCGCTTAACGCCAGTCGCGCCTGCTCGACCAATTCTTGCACCGCATCCACCTGGGATGCCGACTTTTTCCGCCGGATCTCGGCCACGCTCAGGTCGCCGTGTTGGGCTGTACTGACGGTAGCCCTTCGGTGTTCAATGCGGCGTTTCACAGGCTTGGATTCCGGTTCTTGCAGCGAACGAGTCGCCACATAACGTTCGATAATCGAAGGACCCTGCAGCACAGGAGGTGGCATTATCGGTGCTTGGCCAACTACCGGCGTGTAACCGATAACAAACGGCCGCAGCTCGGCGTCGATGAAGTACCCGCTGCCGCCGTTCGGAACTGTGACCATCGGCGTTTGCGTCACCAGGGATCGGCGGCTGCCTTGGCTGCCAAACAGGTTGAGCGATAATGGGCCCGCGTTGACACCAAATCTGGCGTCATTGTTGGGATCGTACCCACCGAACGGAGGTACAGCGTTGGGCTGCCAGTTGAAGCGGAAATTGCCATTGTCAAAATTGATGCCGGTGCCAAGGACGTCAAAGGTGCTGTTGTTGCTTGACTGAAAGGGGGAAGTCACGACGATATTCTGTCCGTCAACGTTGGTTACGAGGATGAGAAATAATGCCAATGTCGCCAGTTGTCTCAGTCGAGTCATCATCGTCACGTGGCTCCCGGTTTTCGGCCGAGAATCGAATCGTGTCCAAGCAATCCAGCCGGAACCGTTATAGAAGCTATCTCGATTCGCCGTCAAACAATCCGGAATTCGCCTTGATCGAGGCGGGGACCGCCCGTCGTCAATACCTGCTGGGCTCTCTACAATGGACGCTGGGCCAGCACACGATCCGCCAGGTTCCAGGCGCTGGGTCGATGGAAATCGGCACGCGACCTGCGGGAGTTTGGCCACGAGCATTTGGCCACAAGAAAATCAATCGCCAGCAAGCTTGAGGAGATTACGCAAGATGTTCGTGCTTTTCCGTCGTCATGGCCGGTTCGTGATTTTGACATTGGCCCTGTTGTTGGTCGTCGGATGCGGCCCGAAAGTTAAAGTGACCGTGGACACCAAAGACGACGCCGTCGAGAGTTCGATCGCGGAGGATGTGTCTACAGCGGCAGGAACGGAATCCAAAGTAGAAGCGGCAACCGAAGACAGCATGCCGACCGAAGAAACAACTTCCATCGAAGCAGGTTCGCAGTCAACTCCTGATGAAGATGCAACGGCGGTTACGCTCGTGCGAGAAACGGTCACGTTAGGTGACCCCTCGCTCACTGCCGGCATTCCAGGTGATGGCGATTTGACCGTCGAGGCGATCGACGCGTGGCTGAGCGACCCGGCGAAACACGTGTCGCTCGACATCCAACTGCCATTCAGCCTCGCGGGCGCCAAAGACATGATCAAAGGCCTCGATGACAATCCGATGACTCGGGCAAAAATCGAATTGGGGCGCCAATTGTACTTTGACACACGCCTGTCATCCGACAACACGATCAGCTGCGCCAGCTGCCATCACCCGGAAGACGGCTATGGCAGAAAGACACAGTTTGGAGTTGGTGTCGCAGATCAGGAAGGTAATCGCAATTCGCCGGTGGCTTTTAATCGCATCATTACCGACCTGCAGTTCTGGGATGGTCGAGCTGGTTCCCTGGAAGAGCAGGCGAAGGGACCGGTCGCTAACCCAATCGAAATGGGCAACACCCACGAAGCCTGCATCGCGACCGTCTCATCGATCGATGGCTACGTAAAGCAGTTCGAAATGGTATTTCCCAATGAAGGACTGAATATCGATACGATTGCCAAGGCAATCGCAACGTTTGAACGTGCACTGGTGACAGGTCCAGCGCCCTACGACCATCTGGAAATCGTCAAGGCGGTCCAGTCGCAATATGGCGAGGATGAAATCGCGGAAGATCTCAAGGAAGAAGATCCTGAACTGTATGAGAAGTATACGTTATCGAAGGCGATTGTTGACGAAAAGATGTCCGCGTCAGCGATTCGCGGAGCTGAGCTGTTCTTTTCAGAGAAAGCCAACTGCACAGCTTGCCATACGGGAGCCAACTTCACTGACGAGATGTATCACAATTTGGGCGTGGGTATGGAAGCTGCCGAGCCGGACCTGGGTCGATATGAAATCACCAAGGAAGAGAAGGACAAAGGCGCTTTCAAAACGCCAACCGTTCGAAACGTTGTCATGACAGCTCCTTTTATGCACGACGGCAGTCAGCAGACGCTGGAAGAAGTCGTTGAATGGTACGCCAAAGGTGGTCACCCGAATCCTCACCTTAGCGACAAGATCAAGAAACTCGAGCTAACCGACCAGGACAAGGCGGACCTCGTGGCGTTCATGACGGAAGGACTGACCAGCGAACTGCCACCTGTCGAAATGGCGCGGCTGCCAGCCGATCCGTCCAGCTAGGCCCGCTCTGCCGCGCACCCGGCAATGGCGATGCTGGGCATCACGCATCACGATCTCAGTGCGGCGGCCGCTCCCACGATGGAGCGGCCGTTCCTCTTTGCAGGTGGCACCAAAGCACGAATGTCTATCGACCCGCAATCACCGGTTAGACTAGGATGACAGGGTAGCTTGCGCGATTCTGTGCGTTTAAAATTTGTTCGTCTCCCTACACAGGAAGGTATTGTGACGGCGATAATTACGGAATTTCAGTTTGATCAGTTCGGCAGCGGGAATCCACTGCGAGTCCTGGACTTGGGCAATGGGTTGAACGTTGCGCTCGCGCATAGCGAACGTGGTCAGGTCCAACTGTTAAACGTTATCCCATTCACGCTCTACGGACGCTTCGTCGTTCCGAACGCCATGAGCACGGCGACGCAGGACAGTTCGAGCGCCGTCTTGTTACGAACCGACAACGGAGTCTTCACCGTCCAACGTAGCTGGTCAGATGGCAACGTCCGGGTCCTCGCGGCGGACGGTTCCGAGTTCGGCAAAAAGAAGATGCGTAGTCTTTTGGACGATATTGGCTACAAGAAGTATCGCAGCATCTTCACATTCAGCCTCCGGCGTTTGGCCCAATTCTCTACCGGTGAGGAGAACGACTACCTGGTTCGAATGGCCGACTACTTGCGGCGCAAATCGCCCGCCATCCCGATTCCCATGCCGGCACCGGTGACCGCCATCCCGGAACTTCGCAATGTCTATACGGGTCTGGGTGAGCTAACGGCCCTGATTCAGAAAGAAGTCAACGCCCCCGAGAACGGTCAAAAGGAAGAGCCACGAGACCGCGCCAAATTGAATCGGGACCTGAAGAAGGTCGAGGCGACCTTGACGGATGGTCGTGCCAAAGTCGAGCACCTGGAATCCGAACTCGACGAAACGCGCGCCGCGTTGTCTTTGAACCGGGCTCAAGCGAACCTGGCTCAAATCGATCACGAGCTCTCACGTCTGCAGTCGCGCCCCGACCAGGAACACTCGGAAGTCGGCACCCGAAATTCGCTCGACCGGCTCGTAGGGAAAATCGATGACTGCAAGTTGCAACTGCAGGAGCTGAAGGAAGAGTACAACGAAATCCGGAGACAGACTCGTGACGCTTCCAATGGCCGTCGCGGCACCAAATCGATCGCACAAATCGAAGCCATGTTGCTGCATGAAAAATCGCTGATCAAGGAAGAGGAAGCGGTCGAGCAGCTAAAGCTGCAACTGCAAGACACCGAATCGCGACTGGAGCACGAACGTTCACATGTAGCCAGCGATGCGAACGAATTGTCGCACATGAACGATTCCCAGGCGCGAGCACGTCTCGACGGCCTGGCCGAGCGTCTGCGAGATGCCGAACGAGAATTGGAAGTCGCCGAGCAACTACGCGTGCGAGCACAGACCATTCCGCTGACTGCTACCGGCATCGGTTTACCGTCCGTGGGAAGTCACCCGGAAGACGCGGTCGCTATGCACGAAGCCGAACAGAACGTGCTACGGCTACGCGAACGTCTGGGAATGGACGACCAGTTGGGGCAGTTGGAGGCCGAACGAGCCGACTTGATGCTGCAACTGCGGCGACTCTACCGCGATCAACTGCTGCCTTTCCCGATCGTCATGGCGCTGGGCGTGCCATTCATGATTGGTGTCGGCATGGTGATCTACGGCCTGTTCATGAACAACGGCCAGACGAATTGGCAATTCGTGCTGTTCGGATTGGCCATTTCCCTGTTCACCTCGCTGATCAAAATGTCGATGGATCGTGGTTCGTCAGAGATGCTGGACGCCGCGAGAAACAACATGCTGCGGATCGATCACCAGATCGAGCAATTCGCCGGAACGCGTGATGGCGAAACAACGGGAGCGATCCAGAATGAACTGGAAATGGCCGAACGCCATTTGGCCGAGCTCCAGACGCGGTTTACACCGGCAGCCACGGTTCAACACGCGTCCTACGAATACGGCGAAGCGCCATCGATCGAGACAGCTCAACTGCAGCTGAACAATGCTCATCAACGAGTCCGCGACCTGCAACATGATTGGCAAGAACTGCTGACGCAATTGGGACTTCCAACATCGTTGACACCCAGCGCCGCCCGGGAAGCGATCGCTGATCGAGCAATCCTTGCAGCCCGCTCTCATGGTGGGAACGAATACGATCAACTCAACAACAAGAGCCAGCAGTTACGGCATGAATTGGATCGGCGGCAGGACTGGCTGAACGTACTTGGTGATCAGGCCCGACATCTGGTGAAGGAAATGAGCGTGTCGGGTGGTACCGGTTCGATGGTTGAACAGTTTGACGCGCTACGCGATGCTCTTCGGGAAGCACGCGAGGCATCAGCAACTCGCAAGCAGCTGGCGCGCAACCTCAAGCGACTCAGGCAAAAACGGGATCAGGTCAAGGAAAACGGCCGTCGTTACGCCGACCAGCATCGTCGATTGCTGGACGAGTTGAAACTGAAGAAAGAGCGATTCAAATCGAAACACGTGCTCGAGAATGAACGCGTCAAGCTGCTGCAGGAGCAACGTGAACGCCTGGAAGCCGAAATCCAGGAAATTCGCGACCGTTTCGGGCTCGAAACAAGCTCAACCCTTGCTGAAAAAAGCGACGATGAACTCGAACAACGATTGCAAGAGCAACTGGATACACTGGAGAAGTTACGAGCGAAACTGCTGAAGCAGAGTGAACAACGAGGGCGTTTGCGGGCACTGATGTCGTCCGACGCTCCTCAGGTTGACGATTCGAGGGCGGTTTTTCAAGCACTGCGACAACGCACAGAACAACTCGCCAATCAACTGAAAGCGACCGCCAAGCAGGCAGAACTTGAAGCGCAGTCAAAAGCTCAAGCAGCCCAGAATCAGTACCAGTACGAGTACCTTCAGCGCGCCGGCAATTATCTTTCCGACCTGTCCGATGGTGATTTTGGCCGCATCGAATTGCTCGAAACCGATCCGGGTCTGGGGCTCGTGAACCAGCACGGACAGTTGATTCCTCTTGACCATGTGGACTCGCAACACTACCCGAACCTGTATTTTGCTTTGTGGCTTCGCGCGACTCGAATCGTTTGTCGATCGCGGCTTTCATCTGCCCGCGATCGTGGAAGATCCCCTCGTCGCCACCAAACGAGCCAGGCGACCCGTCGTTGCTGAACTTCTGCGTGACTTTGGCATTCGCGGGCGGCAAATTATTGTCGTCACGTCAAAGGCATCCTGCGCCGACATGTACGGACAGCTGGGAGTTCCAATCGCCGACCTTTCGGACCGACAAATCGTGGAAGAGGAGTCGTCGTCGCATCCTGAGAACGGGGCTGCAATAGAAGACCATGACATCGGCCGGCCCAACACCCGCGGTCAACACGACCGGCCAAGCTTCTCCCCGCTCGGTTGAGGCGGTTCGGCCCGGTTCGCCATTCTTGTCCCTTACCAGTCCGAAGGCGGCGGGCGATACCGTGGTTGAGGTGTGGCATCAGCCGGAGATTTTTCGACCGGGACCAAGCGGCGCACGTTTTCCGGCGTCCTTGGCAGGACTTCCGGTTCGACTTCCAAGGGCTTTCCTGGCGGCTCCACGGCTTGCGGATTGAATTCTGGTTGGATCGTCGGCTTTAAAATCGGTTTGGCAACCACCGTCGGCGGCAATTCGCCAGACCGCATTTGTCGTTGCGACTGCACGGCAAGAAAAAAGATTGCAGCTCCAGCCGCGATCATAGCGGCAAAGCCGAATCCAAATCGAGGTCTCGGAGAATCCTGATCTTCACCTTCCCGGCCCCGTCGCCCGCGATCGAATCCGACGGCATAGCCTCGCATCGAGCCCTCTTTGGCACCTGCACGTTTACCTTCGTCGAAGCCCTCACCCGTTCCAGCTTTAAAGCCGGCCGCATGCCCCATCCAGTAAGCAGCGACGACCGCTCCCATCGCCATCAGGATGCCGAGTATTGCGGTTGAAGACATGACGTTCTTTGCCGGCGAAGGACAAATGATCCAACGGCCACAGTCAGCGGCCCACATTGTTTCTTCGGCAATATGTCCAAAAACGCTGGAGCGATCTCGATCGAAACAGGCTCCGACTGACGTTCGAGGTTGCGTTTTGTACCGATTTCAATGGCTGTGGATGGCGATTTGGAAGGACAGGTAGAGTACAACTGTGCAAGGCAATTGGGGCACCGACCACCGTCGTATCCTGAATCATCCGATGAACGTTCAAACCACATTGCTTTCTACGCTGCTCAGCGTCTTGTGTTGTGCTCTGGGCCACGCGCAAACCTCAACCAACTTGTTTCCAATGTCGCTCGACGGCGATACCGAATCTCCGTCAGCGATCCCACTGTGGAACGTTGGACAAATCCCCTATTCGATGAACCAGTTGAAGAAGACGAGGACGTCGACCAATCGCGGTGAACAGCAGAATACATACGAGCGCTGGATCGAGGGTGTGTCTCAACCGCAAGTCACGCTGTATCGAGCCAGGCCCGCCGACGGCTTACAACCTGCCGTGATCATCTGTCCGGGAGGCGGCTACGCCGGATTGGCGATCGACAAGGAAGGACATGATACGGCCAGGTGGCTCAATTCTCTGGGCATAACGGCAATCGTGCTGGAGTATCGGACGTCGCCGTTCAAATTGGTGCATCCCAAAGCAGACGTGCAGGAAGCAATTCGCATGGTTCGTCGTAAGGCGAACGAATGGCACGTCGATCGAGATCGATTGGGAGTCCTGGGTTACTCGGCAGGAGGCCATCTCGCCTCGACCGCGGGGACACATTTCGAAACCGACTTGCTCCTGCGACCCGACTTCATGATCCTGGTTTATCCTGTAATTTCCATGGATGCAGCGATTACACATGGCGGCTCGCGCGATCGAGTCCTCGGCAACGACCCCAGTGAAAAAGCTATCCAGAAATACAGCAACGAATTGCGAGTTACCGCCATGACGCCTCCCACGTTTATCGTCCACGCTGCCGACGATCCATCGGTGGCGATAGAAAACAGCCAGCGTCTCGCTGCCGCGTTGAAGGAGCATGGCGTACCGTTTCAGCTCGAAGTCTACGACACGGGCGGCCACGGGTTCGGCCTTGGCGTCAATGGCGGCGAAGTCGCCAGTTGGCCCAGCCGATGTGCGGCTTGGCTGAAGAAAAAACGCTTGATCGACTAGAACTCTAAAACCGGGTTAGCCTTTTTGGTATTCCGGCCAATAATGAAAACATGACTCAATTTCGCCAGCAGGACGTTTGTCGTGAAGCAGTGGAGCCAGAGAATGGCCCGACCGAGCGGTACGAACCCGGCTTGAAGCGTCCCCAGGTGACATTGAAAGGGCTGTTCTTTCTCGTCAGCTTCTGCGTCTTGTTGCTGGCGACTTTTCAAGCTGCCGGTCCACTCGCCGGGTGGTCATTGCTGCTGTTCGCCCTCGCCGTCTTCGCCCACGTCGCAGGCAATTCGCTCGGTACGCAACTTCGCGACGCCACCGACAACGCGCGACTTCGGGAACGATCGATGGAACAGCCAACTCAGCCACACCATTTCGCAGAGAGGACGCATTTGGCTCATCGAGTTCAGCTACGCTGGCCCATGTTGGTGCTGACGCTGATCTGCGCCATCATCGGTTCATTCCTTGGCGGCTCGTTCCTTGCCGAGGTCAACGCGGCTCAAGCCACGACAGCCAATCTGGCCCTGGCCTACGGTTCTTGCGGTGTCCTGGGAGCGATCCTCGGTTTCGGCGCGAGCATGTTCCTGAAAGTCGTTCTTGAAGCGCTGTGGCAAGCTCATCAAGCCGACTGACATCGAGCGACGTAGGGAAACGTCACTCTGCCTCAAATACGACCACGGTGTTGTGTGCAAGGCGAGCCACATTCGTGCCGGACACCAGCAACATGCAGTCGCCCGTCGCGACAATACCCCGCTCTTTACCCCACGCAACAACAAACCGCTGTAGATCAAGTCGGTCTTTGGGAGCCTCCGCCAGTGGAGTGACTCCCCAATACAGCGTCATCCGTCGTAGCACTTCGACCGACTCGCTCACACCGATCGTCGGTACGAATCCTCGCAAGTGCGAACGCGCCAATGCGGTCTTGCCGCTGCGCGTCACCACGATGACGATCTTCGCCTCAAGGAACTCAGCAATCCGGCTGGCGCCGTAAACGACCGACAATGTCATCGGATGCACGCCGGTTGTCGATTTTTTGCTGGGTCGCGGGGGCTGCCAGTCGCGAAGCAGCTCTTCGGTGGAAACCATGATCCGGTTCATCATTTGCACGGTTTCGACCGGGTAGTCGCCGATCGCCGTCTCGCCCGATAGCATGCAGGCGTCCGCTCCATCCAAGACCGCATTGGCGACGTCGGTCGCTTCGGCCCGAGTTGGATACGGCGAACGTTGCATACTGTCGAGCATCTGTGTCGCGACAATTACGGGCTTCTGCAGCGAGTTACACAACTTGACGATGCGTTTCTGAGCCACCGGGATTTCAGCCACGTTAGTTTCGACGCCAAGGTCGCCGCGAGCCACCATGACACCGTCCGCAGCGATGGCGATCTCACGCAGATTTTTCAGTGCCTCCCCTTTTTCGATCTTGGCGATCACCGGCAACGTCCGCCCATGGCTTTTCAGGATCTCTTTCAACTCCAGGATCTCATCGGCTCGACTAACAAAGCTGAGGCTGACGAAATCAACATCCTGCTTGACTAACCACTCCACTGCCTCCAGATCGCGTTCAGTCAGCGTCGGAATATTGACGCCGGCCCCCGGAAAGGCAACGCCTTGCCGGCTGCGTATTTCACCGGCGTCCACAACCTTACAGATCGCTACGCCCGTCGAGACCTCGACGACTTCCATTGCCACCGTACCGTCCGCCAACAGCACGCTGTCTCCGATCTGGAGCTCGTCAATCACACGAGGATAGTTGCAATCCAGATCACCGGGCAACGGATCGGCCAACTCGTTTGCGAAGCGAAACCGTTGGCCATCGTTGCAGACCACCGAGCCACCTTCAAGCTCTCCCAGGCGGACTTTTGGGCCGGCGAGGTCGATCAGAATCCCGATTGGACCAAGTTTTTTTTCGATCTCGCGAATCGCGGCGACCGTTTTTTCACGCTGAGCAAAATCACCGTGTGCCATGTTCAGGCGAAAAACATCGACGCCGGAAAGCATCAATTCAGTCAGCACCGCTGGATCAAGACAGGCGGGCCCCACCGTAGCCACAATCTTGGTGCGGGCGATCGCGTGGCGATCAGTATTGGAAGAGCTCATCGTGCATCCATGACGGGATTGTTGATTCTGCTGATTGACGCCTCGTTGAGCGATGGCACACAATGAGACTTCGCGGTCACCATAACTCGACTCGTCCAAATGCCGCAAGACGACGATTGTGGCGTTCGGCGTTCAACAAGCGCAAGCGGGCCGCCAGCGAATCCTGCTATTTGTTCAAGACCCAAACCCGTGTCAGGTACGCGATTTAGCATGCATCGACCCAAAGTAACGCAAGCAACGGGACAGCCCGTTTCGCTGTCGCCTCCATCGGGCCGGCCTGGGCGAATTCGCCGCAGGGTGCTGGCCGTCATCTCGATCAGCCTTCTGGTGTTGGCGTCGATCTCGATCACCTGGATGATCGTGATCCGGCAGCAACGCATTCCCGAGTTGACACGCGAAAATTTCGATGCCGCCCGAGTCAAATGGGACGCGACGAATATTGATGACTATGCGATCGAAACAATTGTCGTCGGGATGCAGCCTGCGACCTATCGGGCCGAAGTCCGCAACGGCGAAATCCTGGCAGCCCAACGAAACGGTTACGCATTAAAAGACCAACGCACATTGGGAACCTGGTCCGTTCCCGGTATGTTCAGGACGATCGAACACGACCTGTTGAATTTCGAACGCGACGAAGCGGAGGGCAAATCGACACGTGAGCTTCATTTGCGGGCCGAGTTTGACCCGGAGCTTGGAATTCCTCGAAGGTACCTGCGTGTGGAATGGAGCTCGGGAGCCCAGGTGTCGTGGGACGTCGCTGAGTTCACCCAGGGCCAAGTGGCCGCCGAACCGGTCGAAGTCTCGGATAACGGCAAATGACTGAATCGAGACGCAAACACGTTGTCGTGGCGGGTGGCTCGTCCGGATTCGGCTTGCGACTGGCACATGCCTGGATGCGGACAGGTGCGACCGTCACAATCGTCGCCCGGGATGCAACTCGCCTTGAGTCCGCCAAGCAACAGTTATTGACCGCGAATCCCGACCGCTCGATCCATGCCATCGTTGCCGACGTCACGAGGCAAGCGGACGTGGACCGTTTGTTCGAACAGGTCGACCGCCTCGATGTGCTGGTAAATGCGTTTGGCCAGTCCGACCGGGGATTGGCGGTCGAAACGACGACGGAAAGATTCGAAGAGCTCCTGCAACTGAACTTTCTGGCGGTCACTCGGTGCGTGCGAGGCAGCATCGAACTGTTGAAAGAGTCCACGGGTTCGATTGTGAATATCGGTTCGCTCGCGTCGAAGTCGGTGGCACCTTATCTCGGAGCCTACCCGCCCGGCAAGTTCGCGTTGGCCGCCTATACGGCCCAATTGCGGTTGGAATTAGCGGATCACAACGTGCACGCATTGCTCGTCTGCCCTGGGCCGATTCAACGCGATGACGCAGGCACGCGATACAACCGGGACTTCGACACCTTGCCAGAATCAGCACGTCGCCCGGGCGGTGGCGTCAAGCTCAAGGGTATCGATCCCGACTGGCTGGCGTCCAGGGTCATAGCCGCCTGCGAGTCGCGACGAGCTGAGTTAGTCGTGCCCGGCAAATCGCGATTGCTGTTTGCCATCGCTCAACTTTCACCCAGCCTCGGCGACTGGATTGTGCGACGGATGACATCGTAACATTTCCATCCAGAACACGGCGAAACCAGCTGTGGGATCAAAAAATCAGGAACGAGGACAAATCGCATGCCAGCCTTCCCGGAAATCGACAAGGTCCAATACGAAGGCCCCAATTCCAAAAACCCGCTCAGTTTCCGTTGGTACAATCCAGACGAGGAGGTCGTCGGGAAGACGATGAAGGAACACCTTCGCTTCAGCGTGGTCTTCTGGCACACCTTCCGCGGCACCGGCTCCGATCCATTCGGCGCTGCCACCGCTTTCCGACCGTGGGATGACGGTTCAGATTCGATTGAGAACGCACGCGACCGGGTACGCGTTGCTTTTGAGTTCATCGAAAAACTGGACGCACCGTTTTACGCGTTTCACGACCGTGACGTTGCACCGGAAGGCAGTTCGCTCGCCGAAACGAATGCCAACCTTGATGCCGTGGTTCAATCGTTGAAGGAAGAGCAACAACGCACTGGAATCCGACTGCTGTGGGGTACGCAGAATATGTTCTCCCACCCTCGCTTCATGCATGGCGCCGCAACAAGTTGCAACGCCGAGGTGTTTGCCTACGCGGCGGCTCAAGTGAAGAAAGCGTTGGAGGTGTCTCACGAACTGGGTGCAACCGGCCACGTTTTCTGGGGCGGACGTGAGGGCTACCACAACCTGTACAATACCGACATGAAACGAGAGGTCGATAATCTTGGCCGCTTTTTGCATCTGGCGGTCGATTACGCCCAGGAGATCGGTTTCACCGGACAGTTCTTTATCGAACCAAAACCAAAGGAACCGACAAAGCACCAATATGATTCCGACGCCGCCGCCTGCATCAATTTTCTGCGTGCCTACGATCTAACAGATCACTTCAAGTTGAATATTGAAACCAACCACGCGACGTTGGCTGGCCATTCGATGATGCACGAGTTGGAATACGCCGGCATGCAAGGGATGCTCGGCTCGATCGACGCCAACACCGGCGACTTGCTGCTTGGCTGGGACACCGACCAATTTCCCACGAACATCTACCTGACAACGCGCACGATGCTGACAATTCTGAAGTACGGCGGGTTCGATTCGGGAGGCGTCAATTTCGACGCGAAAGTACGACGTGAGAGTTTCGAACCGATCGACTTGTTTTACGCACACATCGGCGGGATGGATGCATTCGCCCGCGGTCTGAAGATCGCCGCTCAAATCCGAGCCGACGGCGTCCTCGACAAGTTCGTCAAGGATCGCTATTCCAGTTGGGAGTCAGGGCTGGGACATGAAATCGAGAACGGGAAACATAGCCTCGCTTCGCTCGAGCAAATCATGCTGCAGAAAGGCGAGTCGGCACCTAACCAGAGTGGTCGACAGGAATGGCTGGAGAATCTGATCAACGAGTACATCTAAAGTCTGAGCTCACCATCCGGGAGGTCGAAATACCCTGCGAAGCCAACTCCGATTCGCGATCTGGCAAATGACTCACGCCACCGGAACGCCACTTCTCGGGGGGCCATACGGGCTCTGCCAGTGTTGACTCCATCGAGACTCGTCCATCGTATTCAAAGGTAGCAATCAACTCCATCAATACGACCTGGCTCCCACCGCACCGTGGCGTGGTTCCTGGTGTGTTCCCCGTCGGGTCAGCCTGACCGAACATGAAGGTACGACGAGGCGGTGCCAATCGCCGATTTTTGAAATCAGAAACTTCGGCTGGAACGAACCGAGGAACGGTTCGAATCGATTGACATGAAACCAAAACAGATTTCGCCAACGGTATTGGGAGCCCTCGATGCAACAATCGAACTGCAACGTCCCAACGCCAACCTGAAGTTGGACGTAGTGGCGATGAACGATCGTCAGTCATACTAAAGTTGCACTACCACAGGGGGGCTAGTTTCGCCGGCAGGGCACGCAGCCGGTAACCTCGCAAGGACCAATTGCTTCTTCGGGTGCTATCAAGTTCGACAGCCAGAACGATTGACGCGGAACCAATTGTTGCTTCTCGACCGACGGGTTGGAACTATTCTCAGTGACGGCAGCATGGTCACGACTGCGTGCCACTATGCGGTCGATCCAGAATTGATCGTCGAAATCCAGTTGGATGACCCGGGAACTGCGATAATGTCGTCGTCACTGCTGCAGTCGGTCTGGTGTTGAGCTCGCGTTCCTCCCACAAAGCCAGCGGTGAAAGCACTCTGCGCGGGCTTGCTGCCATCGGCACATCTTTCGTTGCCTGCCTCATCTTACTAACGCGCACAATAGGTTGCGCAACATGTACCGTCGAGACAGACAATCGTTCTATTCGATGCTGCTATTACAGACGGAAGCTACTGCGGTGGCCTTCTGGGCCATGCGACGCAATAGACCACGAGACATGAGAGACCCGATGACCAAGAAAACCATCCTGCAACGCTGTGACTCGATGAAGTGGGAAACCAAGCTCGTCCTGGGATTCGTTCTGGCATTTGCCATCTTCGAAACTTGTTGGATGAACTCTCAAAGCCGAGCAAAAGATACACGCATGTCGACCAGTGCCGGTTCCGTATTTCAACACCGGCATACCCCAAACCGGCAGTTGCGGTTGTATACCGACCACGTGGATGCGCGAACCCAGCCGGCCCCCAACCTGGTCCCTATCACGCCAACCTCGCCCAGCGAACTGATCGAGGTCGTTCAGGCGGAAAGCGACCCTGATGATTCGACCAATGCGACCCTCAACGCCAGCCTCGCTCCTTTGACTTCGGAGCTGTCCACCGAACCGACGATTGAGGAACAATTCACGGCGATTCCCTCCGAACTATATTCAAATAACGCGCAACCCATCGAACCGTTGAGTATCATCGCCAACCCAGAAGCAATGAATTTCAACCTGTCGGCGCCCGATGTTGCCATCACAGCGCCTGCACCCACCGCCGGCACCGATTTGCCCGTGATCCGCGTCCCCGGGCAAATTCGCCCAGAAATGCCCATCATCCAGATGGGTCTGGAACAGGATGTCGAGCCGGTCGCCAACGTCGAGCCGGTCGATGATTTCAAGGATCTGAATCTCGAGGAGTATCCCGTCACACAAACAGACGATTCGCGGAGCGAAGCGTCGAGTAACGAGCCTCTCATCACTATTGCAGCCGGCGACGAACTGAGATCGGGCGAACTGCCGATCGATACGGAAATCGACGAGTCGCCGGTGGTTGATTACGCGCCGATAGCCAAGACCAAAGCGACGAAGACCCACGGGGAACGACCAATTCTGGCGCCCCCGGGCGGGCACGTGATTCGGAATCCGTTTGTGAAGTGAGGCTGCGAGAAAGGCAACAGGCAACAGGCAACAGGCAACAGGCAACAGGCAACAGGAAGTTTTGCTTGTGGGCTTGCCGGCGATTCCGTTTCTAGGAGCCAGGCAGGAATTCAGGAAAACGGAATAACGGTTGCTCCTGTACTTTCCTCATGGGACGCATCGGTCGTCTCACGATTTCACGAAGTCAGTAATTGAATTTCAGGCCGCACTCGCGCAGTTGAATGGCCAATTCGTTGACGGATTCGAATTGGACGGCCGACCATCCGGCTTCCTGAGCTCCGCGAACATTTTCTTCGAGGTCGTCGGTAAAGAAAATGCGGTTCGGTTCGACGTTGGCCAATTCAGCAGCTTGCTCGTAGATCGTCCGATCCGGCTTCATTGCACCGAGCTTGTAACTGAGCGCGATTACCTCAAAGTAATCGGAAACGATTCGATAGCGTCCGTCGTTGATCAGCTCCCAATGCGCTTCGCAAGTGTTTGACAGGATTCCCATTCGCACATTGGCGACACTCATCTGCGCAATCAGCGGAACGATCTCGGTGTTCAGGCAGAAAATGTCGCTGCCGGCTCGCGTCATCGCATCGTAATCAGGACGACAGCCGAACGTATCGCAAAACTCGTCATACAACTCGCGAGTCGACACTTGGCCGCATTCCAAACGGTTCAAGGTGCGATTCGAGTTAAAGAATTCGCTCACTTTCGCGACCGGAACGTCGGCGACCCGGGAAACTTGATCACAGGCGTGAGCATGGCTGAAGCCCAGCAATACCTTGCCCATATCAAAGTAGACGAATTCAGGAGCCCGCTGGATCACGTTATCAACTCACTGGAATCTTAGGCAATCGCCGACGCCGGCTCGCCAGAGCGTTACTCCGCCAATTACAATAACCGGTCGCGCGATGGTCAATGGGCACGACCAGCTGCCACGGGTCCGGTCGATTTCCTGGCCGTCGAACAATCCAGGCTTTTTGCCCGGCGATCAAAAACAACCTGATGCGATCGCCATACCGAACGAACCAACACAAATACAACTTTCAACGCCAACTCAATCCCATGCCCGACCTCAACAAGTACAGCCGCCAAATCACACAACCGAAAGTCCAGGGTGCTTCGCAGGCGATGCTCTACGCCACGGGGCTCACGGAAACCGACATGAACAAACCACAGGTCGGAATCGCGAGCGTATGGTACGAGGGCAATCCTTGCAACATGCATCTTCTCGATCTGTCCGAACATGTGAAACGTGGTGTCACCGCTGCCGGCATGGTCGGCATGCGATTTAATACGATTGGCGTCAGTGACGGCATCTCGATGGGCACCGACGGCATGAGTTTCTCACTGCAATCGCGCGACCTGATCGCCGATTCGATTGAAACCATGATGGGAGGTCAGTGGTACGACGCATGCATCGCCCTGCCCGGCTGCGACAAGAACATGCCTGGCTGCTTGATCGCCATGGGGCGGCTTAATCGACCGTCGCTGATGGTTTACGGCGGGACGATCCGAGCTGGCCAGCACGCCGGCAGGAAACTGGACATCGTCTCCGCATTCCAATGCTTCGGCGAGTACGTTGCCGGCTCGATCGACGAAGAAACTCGCCACCAAATCGTCAGGCACTCGTGCCCTGGAGCTGGAGCGTGCGGGGGTATGTACACCGCGAACACGATGGCCAGCGCGATTGAGGCGATGGGCATGTCGCTGCCGCAGAGCAGTTCGATTCCTGCCGAAGACCCGGCGAAGCAATCGGAGTGCCATGCGGCCGGCTCCGCGATACTGAACCTGCTGGAAAAAGACATCAAGCCCCGCGACATTATGACTCGAGAAGCATTTGAAAATGCGATCGTCGTCATCATGGCACTCGGCGGTTCGACGAACGCCGTATTGCACTTGATCGCGATGGCCCGCTCGGTCGACGTGCCGCTGACGATAGACGACTTTCAAGCGATCAGCGACCGGGTTCCCTTTCTCGCCGACTTAAAACCAAGTGGCCGGTACGTGCAGGAAGACTTGTACGCGGTCGGGGGTGTCCCCGCCGTGATGAAGCTGCTGCTGTCCGAAGGGATGCTGCACGGCGATTGCCTGACCGTTACGGGAAAGACAGTTGCCGAAAATCTGGCCGAGCAAGCCGACCTGGCCGCCGGCCAGGAGATCATCCGCGCACTCGACAACCCGATCAAGGCAACCGGACACATCCAGATCCTGCGTGGCAACCTGTCGCCAGAGGGTTCGGTCGCCAAGATCACCGGCAAGGAGGGGCTCAAGTTTACTGGCACGGCGAACGTGTTTGATTCGGAAGAGGCAATGGTGGCTGCGTTGGAGGACAAGAAAATCAACAAAGGGGACGTCGTCGTGATCCGTTACGAAGGCCCAAAAGGTGGACCCGGCATGCCCGAGATGTTGACCCCCACCTCGGCCATCATGGGCGCCGGCCTCGGTGCCGACGTGGCACTGCTGACCGACGGGCGTTTCTCCGGCGGCAGCCACGGGTTCATCGTCGGCCACATCGCGCCCGAAGCGCAGGAGGGAGGCCCGCTGGCGCTGTTACAAAACGGGGACCGGATCACCATCGACGCCGAAAACAAACGGCTCGACGTCGACTTGTCGGATGCCGAGTTGGCAGCCCGCAAGTCCGCCTGGGAAGCCCCCCCGTTAAAAGCCAGCAAGGGAACACTCTACAAATACATCAAAAACGTAAAATCAGCTTCCGACGGTTGCGTCACGGATGAATGAGGCAGTGCAGGAAGAATGCATGAGGCAACAAGCGACAGCAAACAGGGAACGTCGGTCGCGGGGTGACAGACCAAGCCCGGCAGAACGAAGGTCGAGACCCGAGTTGGCCATCACCGCCCTTTTCGTGCCCCAGACAAATTCCATGCTTCTTCCTGCATTCCTGCCTTCCACATAAGTCACTGCCCAAGAAATCTGCAACAATCGTAAGTGATGTTCCTATCCTCCCTGTTGCCTGTTGCCTCATGCCTGTTGCCCCTGTTGCCCTGACTCTCATCTACAGTGCGCTGATCCTGGCCGGTTCGTTGCTGGGCGGCTGGCTGCCCAGTCGCTGGACGATTTCGCACATGCGTATGCAATTGATCCTCAGCTTCGTCGGCGGCTTGATGCTGGGCATCGCACTGTTGCACCTGTTGCCCGAGGCGATCCAAGAATCGGGAGCCAACACGGCACTGGGCTCGACCCTTGTTGGCCTGTTGTTCATGTTTTTCCTGATCCGCACCTTCCACTTTCACCAGCACGGCCCGGCCGGAGGCGACCAGGAAGCTCACACCGACTGTGACCAAGACCACTCGCACCATCACCACCACGAAGCACACGGCGGCCCGCATGAATTAAGCTGGGCCGGCGTCGCCACGGGCCTCAGCGTGCACACGCTCATCGACGGCCTGGCACTCGGTGCCGCCGTTCAAGCCGACAGTCACGCCAGTACCCCATCCGCCTTGGGCCTTTGGGGCTTGGGTACGTTCCTGGCAATCATGCTGCACAAACCGCTTGATGCCATGTCAATCACCAGCCTGATGAAAGCCAGCGGCTGGTCGAGCGCCGCCACCACCGCCGTCAACATTGGCTTTTCGCTGATGTGCCCGTTAGGTGCGTTGCTGGTCATCTTGGCGCACAACACATGGACACCATGCAAGCCCGAATGCTGGGAATGCTACTGGGCTTCTCGGCCGGCGTCTTCCTCTGCATTTCGTTGGGCGACCTGTTGCCCGAAGTTCAGTTTCACCGCCACGACCGATTCAAGTTGTCGGCCGCGTTGCTATTGGGAGTTGCCATCGCCTACGGAGTCGGCTTCATCGAACCCACCCACTCGCACGAAAATGCCGTTACCGACAACATGCCCAGCACGTCAATCCAGACTCAAGACCGCAATCCGTAGATCATTGCCTTTCGCCGTGCAACGGCCGCAAAGAAACCGCAATCTCCAACCGACCAGCGCTGGTGTTCGGATGAAGCCGAGTAGGATGCCTTGGTGATGGCCTGGCCGAACCATTCGATCCAAGGAAAAGGCAATCGCGTCTGGAGGAGATCGGCTGGTAGCCGAGTGCCCATGCGAGCTTGTGCTGGGTGCCTGACAATTTCCAGCATGGTCTTGACCAAACAAAAGCCCGGCGCGTTTCACGCCGGGCTTTGCTTGTTGGCTGTTTCGATCAGTGCACTACTGACCGACGATGGAGAATCCAGCGATATGTTCGTTCGTTTCTGAGAGTTCGCTAAGCTTGGCTTCAATGTCGACTTCACCTGGGACGAAAGCAAATTCGCAACTCGTCTTCGAAGTGTCAGTCTTGATGTTCGACACGCCGGCTACTTTCGACAAATCGTCTCGCACGGAGACGGCACATCCGCCTCACGTCATGCCGGGGAGGTCGAGGGTGATGAGCTGGGCTCCAGCGGGGAGCGCGACCGATTCGCTTTCCACAGCCTGGCCACAGCCGATTGCTAACAAGAGCAACAAGGCCATGCATGAAATTGCATTTCGCATGTAAGATTCTCCATCGTTACGAAATTCTTGAACGCCGAAGACAACACAGCTCCGGCCAACTCAACAGTTTAGGCGGTGAATCGCCACTTGGCGAATGGGACACCCGAATTGGTTGTATCGGGTCGAATTCAGTCCGGCATTCGGGTTTCTTGGAGGTTCGCGGTGTTAGGTGCGGCTGTCCCTGTGCACCGAAAAATGTGCCGTCACCTGCACCAGCGCAGTGTTTTCCACACAGCAAGTCGTGCCAATTGTTGCCGTCACAGTTGGGGATGGGCTGTTTGACTGCCTGTTATGGGAAGAGCATGTGTTGACTCTTGCTGTGGGAAGTGACTCGTCATGATTTCGTCTTTTGAAAGCAAAACCATCTCGCGGACGGACGTTCCTATTTGAATACTGCACCCGTTTGCTGGTTAATTGACAAGGTGGCGCTATAATCTTGCCGAATGGTTACTCCACGAATTGAGATTCCTTCCATGTCCGCTACTGCAACCAAACCTGCCAACCTCGCCCAACTGCGTGAAAGCGGTTGGGAATCAAAGTCAGTGAAACGTGAAATTCATGACAACTTCGTGCGAGCCCTCGCCGCAGGCGATGAACTGTTTCCGGGGGTGCTCGGTTATGACGACACGGTGATCCCGGAAATCAGTCTCGCACTGATCTCTGGGCACGACATTTTGTTCCTCGGTGAGAAAGGACAGGGCAAGAGTCGCTTGATGCGGCAATTGGCCGACTTCCTGGACGACGAAATCCCGTATATCGCGATCCCGGGTGCTCCGTTTCACGACGATCCCTACCAACCGATCAGTCGCATCTGTCGTGAGTTCATAGCAACTCACGCGGAAGAAAACGTGCCCATCGGATGGTGGCGTCGCGAAGATCGATATGCGGAAAGGCTCGCTCCAGGAACGAAATTCGCCGATATCATTGGCGAGATTGATCCGGCGAAGCTGGCAGGTGGGACAAGCATGTCGACCGAAGAGGCTCTGCATTTTGGGCTCATCCCACGTATGCACCGTGGCATTTTTGCGATGAACGAGTTGCCGGAATTGGACGAGCTGGTGCAGGTGGGGCTTTTCAATATCCTCGAAGAGCGTGACGTGCAGATTCGCGGATTCCCGGTGAAATTCGATATTGATGTGCTGATCCTGTTTTCAGCAAACCCGTCGACCTACAACCGCAGCGGCAAAGTCATTCCGCAGCTGAAGGATCGCATCGGCTCGGTGATTCACACGCACTACCCGGAAGAACGTGATCTGGGGATTCAGATCATCGAGCAGGAAGCGGGGATCACTTCGGACGAGCAGGTCGTAGTGCCGTACTTCATGAAGCAGATCGTCGAGCAGATTTCCGTTCAGGCTCGACAGTCCAAATACATTGACCAGCAATCGGGCGTGAGTGCCCGGTTTTCGCATCGCCAATTATCGCACGATGGTGGCGAGTGCCCAGCGACGGGCGATCTTGCTGGGTGAGAATCCAGCGGTGCCGCGAATCAGTGACCTCGGCCATTTGTACGCGTCTTCGCTGGGGAAGCTGGAACTGGACATGATGGGCAGCCACCAGATGAGCGAAAGACAAGTGCTGGAAGCCGTAATGGCCGAAGCAGTCAAGACGGTGTTCGAGGAATATGTCGACGAACACGGACTGAACGAGATCGCCGAGATTTTCGCGAAGGGCGTGAAGATCGAAGTCGGCGACCTGTTGCCGTCGAGCGAGTACGCTCGGTTGCTGGAACGTGTTCCGCCGGTATGGGACAAGGCTTTTGAAGTGAACGCGTCGAAGGATCCGGCCGTACGAGCTTCCTGTATCGAGTTTGTGTTGGCAGGGTTGTACGCGATTGACAAGATCTCCCGCGGGCAGCGGCACGGAAAGATCACTTATGAAACGTAAGAGTTTTTACAGGATGAGCATAATCGCCATGATAAAGAATCTAGTTCACCCTTAAAAGAAACTCACCGAACGACGCCTTGTGTGTTGCATCAAGAGAATTCTGTCCATCCTGTCAAAAAGCATTCAAAGCGATGACGAAGCACAAATTTGGCGGGGTGATTCATACGTATCAGCGATATGATGCGAAGCGGTTTCCCAGTCCCACTCAGCCACCGCCCGATCTGGTTTCGGGCGCGTTTGATCATCTGTTGGCGTTTGGCGAGTTCTTACGAGTTGACCGAGGAGCAACTGGCTCGCGCCATTCGCATCGATCCCGGCCAGATCGCCGGGTTTGGGCCGAGTATCGATGCGCTGATCGCGATGTTGCTGGAGCGGAAGCGAAAGATACTGGAAAAGTACGAGACCGGGCGCTGCTTGTCGCGATGCGGATGACGCGTTCCAGGAGTCAGCTCGCTCGATTCGTCCGCCGAAGAAGTTCCGTGAGCCGTTCGCAAAGGCGGTCCGTGAAGAGCAAATCTACGATCTCGAACGGCTGTGGTATCGCGAGCGAAGCGATAATTCGAAGTTTGCTCGCGAGCTGGTGCAGCTCATCGAGCGGCTGGGCGAAAAGTACGAAGCTGATGAGTTGGCGGCAAAGTACGACTTCACCGGGAGGACTCCAATGGGAGTCCCCGAGGCGCTCGCCATCAAGGAAGAGCTGGAGAAGATCGACGAGCTGCTAAAACAGCTGGAAGAGGCACGCGAGAACGCGCAGATCGGAATCATCGACATGGAGACGCTTGCCGAGTTCGCCGAGCCGGGCGAAATGGAGCAGCTGTCCTCGCTGCAGCAGCAAATCGCCGATTACGTACGCGACGCAGCCGAGAGGCAAGGGCTCGAGCGAAACGAAGGCACTTATCGGTTGACTCCAGATGCCTATCGAGTCTTCCAGGGAAAGCTGCTCGAACGAATTTTCAGTCAGCTGGAAGCGTCACGCACGGGCCGTCACCAGGGGCCGATCCAGGGCGAGGGTGCCGTCGAATTGCAGCAAACCAAGCCGTACGAATTTGGCGATTCGATCACACACATGGACATCCCGCAGTCGTTCATCAATGCCATGGTCCGCGACGGCGGCGGAGTTGCCGATTCGTTTGAAACAGGAAGATATCGAAATCCATCGGACGCGAAACAATCCCAAATGTGCGACCGTTGTGATCATGGACATGAGCGGCTCGATGCGCTACGACGGTCAGTACATGAACGTGAAGCGCATGGCTTTAGCACTCGATGGCCTGATCCGCAGTGAGTACCCGGGTGACTTCCTGCGGTTCATCGAGATGTATACGTTCGCCAAAATGCGCCGACCGGGTGA
Source organism: uncultured Planctomycetales bacterium (assembly GCA_963821085.1). Taxonomy (GTDB): domain Bacteria; phylum Planctomycetota; class Planctomycetia; order Pirellulales; family Pirellulaceae; genus CAWGCE01. Next base: position 375,664 of record CAWGCE010000007.1, read on the forward strand.
AATCATCGATCTGATGCCCAAGCCGGTAACGATCCACGATCCGTGGGTGCGGTTGAAGGCAGACATGAGTCAACGAAGACGTCAGCGAACATCAGATCCATCCGCACTTCACCAACATCCAGCACAGTTTGCAGCTTGCGCGGCAAGCTGTTGGCGACCCAGGACACGCCCAATCGCCAAATCATCCTGATCACCGACGGCCTCCCGACAGCTCATTTTGAGAACGAGTGGTTGTACATGCTGTACCCGCCCGATCCGCAAACCGAAGCGGCCACTATGCGTGAAGCTCTTTTGTGCCAGCGCGACAACATCACGATCAACATGTTTTGCGTTCCGAGTTGGTCTCAAAGCGAAGAAGATATTCGTTTCGCTCACCGCATGACGGCGGCGACGCAAGGAAGGGCGATCTTTACCGCGGGACGTGATCTGGATCGGTTCGTGATCTGGGATTATGTTTCGCAGAAGCGCGAGATCTTGGGTTAGGAAGGCATCGGGCGGCAGGCGGCAGGCAACAGAGATTGTTGCATTGAGTCAGTGTGGGGTGGGCTCAAGCATCTTCACGCGGAACGCGGTGTTGACGATTGCGTCGAGCGCCCGTTCCTTTGCCGTGCCGTTTCAGCTGGCGGAATTCGTCTTTCATGACGGCTCGGAGTCCAAGACAGCCGACCAGCAAGACCACATCGACAAAGAGGAGCACGCCGGTGACCAAGCCGGCGATCAGCAAAGCTCGTGCGACGTCAACGTCACCGAGGGCCCGGAAAAGCGATCCGGCGCCCAGTAAGCCCACCAAGAGGATGAGCAGGAGTGGAAGCGCAAACACGAGAATTCGCAGCGGGCGGCGGAGGATCATGGGCAAGGCCTTCTTGGGTGATAACCCGCATTGTCCCGACAGGACGGTGGAAGTCAAACAGCGATTTGTTCATTCACACGTTTTGAAGGCCACGAAGCAGCCAGACAACCGCGATGGCTTTGTTCTCTGCCTTCTCTCCGCCCGCCTCACGGCAACCGACGCTTCATGGTCCCTTTCACATGGCCCGGATAGCCAGTCTTGGCCAAGCCTGAGGACGAAATCCGAGTCCCCACCCGCCGAGTCCGTGTACGAACTGGCAATTTGTCTCATTTGCACGGCAATACGGTGATTTGATAATTCTTTGGGATTCTGTGCATCCGATTGCGTCCGGCCGGCGAAACCTCTTACAAGCGATCGCAATCTATTATTGGCCGACTCGCAAATCGAACGGCCGACTCAAGAAAATCCCTCACAGAACGTATTTGGAGAAATAAATGCTAGTTCGCATCAAACAACTCATCGCCGCTATCACGCTGATGGCGTTCGCCGCTTCGACCGGCTCCGCCAAAGACATCGTCGACACCGCCGTCGGCGCTGGCAGTTTCACCACGCTGGTCGCCGCCGTCCAGGCAGCTGGACTCGTGGACACATTGAAGGGAGACGGTCCGTTTACCGTTTTCGCTCCGACGGATGAAGCTTTCGCGAAGTTACCCGCAGGAACGGTGGAAACTCTGTTGAAGCCGGAAAACAAGCAGCAGTTGGCTGATATCCTCACCTACCACGTCGTATCGGGCAAAGTTCTGGCGAAAGATGTTGTTGGTTTGACGGAAGCCACTTCCGTTCAGGGCGGCAAAATTGGCATCGCGGTGGTTGATGGGGCGGTTAAGTTGAATGGCGACTCGACCGTCGTCAAAACTGACATCGAGTGCGACAATGGCGTGATCCACGTGATCGACGCGGTCATTCTGCCCCCGAAAAAAGAAGCTCGTGTCAGCCCGCAGCACATTATTCAGCAAGCGGTCGCCCAAGGGGCTCCGATGTACAACGCTGGTCATATCGACGGCTGCTGCACGACCTACACCAATGCGATTTCCACTTTGATGAACGAGTATGGTCGTGAAATGCCAGTCTCGATCCGCTCGCACCTGCAGACTTCGCTAAACAACGCGAACTCATTACAATGCTCGGATAGTCGAGCATGGGCTTTGCGTCGAGCTCTGGATCAGGCTTACACCGCCATGTAGTCTGCCTGGTCTGATAGAAACAACTCGAAGCCACGAGATTCCGAGTTGGAATCTCGTGGCTGGCTTCGTGGTACTTCGGGGAAGATGAGTGGCTGAACCTATCCTTCAGCAAGTCGCGGCGAACCAGCCAGCGGCGATGGACGAGTGTCTGACACGCTACGGCGGGTTGGTCTGGAACATCGTCTTGCGCCGTTGCGCAACCGATCGGACGCTGAAGACACCGTGCAGGAGGTTTTCCTTGACATTTGGAAGAGCGCCCATCGGTTCGATCCGAAGGTCGCCAAGGAATCAACGTTTATTGCGATGGTAACGCGGCGACGACTGATCGACAAATTCCGTCGCGATGGTCGAACCGTTGGGACAGGATCCATTTCGGAGGGTAACGAGCCAGCTGCGGAGAATGTGTCGTCGGTTGAGGTCAGTGATGAAGCTCAACGCGTACGTCAGATGATGGAAAAGCTGAGCATTGAAGAACAATTGGTGCTTAAGCTCGCCATCGACAACGGCATGTCGCAGAACCAGATCGCCGAGGAAACGCAACTGCCGCTGGGGTCGGTCAAGTCGCATGCCCGGCGTGGCATGTTAAAGCTGAGAACGTTACTGGGCGTTTTGCCGACAACAATGAAAGGAGGCGTTCGATGAACGATCGATCAACTGATCACGACCGCTTGCTGGAATTGTTGGCTGACCAGTCCCTGTTCGGGTTGGAGTCGAACGAGCAAGCTGAACTTGAACGCCTTGCTGCAGCGCATCCCGATGCGAGGCTCGATCAAATGGATCAGGTAGCTGCACTGGTCGAGCTGTCGGTTGTGGCAACGAATGAAACCTTGCCCGCACACGTCTTGCGTAAAATTCAGGCCGCGTTGCCAGTCGCCGCTGTACAGAAAGGAAACGAGACGAAGGTTGCCAGGCATCCGGTCGAACGAGCCCCGATTTCCTGGTGGAATTCCGTTCCGAACTGGACCGGTTGGGCGACGGCGGCAGCACTATTGGTGGCGTTATTGTTCAACCCGCCTGCGAAGCCGACAACTCCCACCCCATCGACCGTCAGCGATGTCGCCGCATCCCGTGAAGCGTTGCTGGCAGCAGCGACCGATTTGGTGCAGGTTGAGTGGTCGGCGACGGGCGACGATTCCGGACCGGAGGCAACGGGCGACGTGGTGTGGAGCAATGAAGCTCAACAGGGGTTCATGCGGTTTACCGGTTTGGCTGCCAACGACCCGTCTGCCAACCAATACCAGCTATGGATTTTCGATGCCGAGCAGGATGAGAAGTATCCGATCGACGGAGGGGTTTTCAATATCCCGGCCGGTGCGGATGGAGTGATCATTCCCATCGAGGCAAAGATCGCCGTTGCGAATCCAACCATGTTCGCGATCACCGTCGAGAAACCGGGCGGTGTCGTCGTGTCGAGTCGCGAGCGTCTTCCACTGTTGGCAAAAGTCAGTAGCTAGTCAGCCATTCTTTTGCACCGCAATTCACTGCGACGCAGTTCGAAGATGGGCAAAACAGCTAGGTCCGTCAGCTCGATTGACCTACAATCACCGTCGGAACCACAATAGCGGTTTCTTCTGGAGTCGCAGGAACGAATCGAACCATGTCCTGCGCGATGTTCGTACGCTCATGCGAGAGGGTCAGGTACATGTTTTCGGCCATCGCTTATTGCTTTAGTCCAAGCTCGTCGAAAAACATGCCAGACCTCCAGCCTGCGCGTTATCCATGTCCTGGGCGTTCAAGGCAACCGGCCATGAACTGCACCGTGGCAATCATCATCGCCATGTCGACTGCCACCCTGTTTGCTGCTCGCTGTCCGGCAGAGACATTCACGCTGAAGAACGGGATGGAGGTGAGCGGGTCTCCCATCAGGCTTAGCAGCTTCGGGACCGACATGTTTTCCGGAACGGGTGGCGGCGGAGTCGACGTGAAACCCATCTTCATGGTCGACGATGGGTTGCGACGGACCTACTTTTCGACGTACCAAAAAGAATCCATGAGGGTCGATATTGAATCGCCCGAAATCATCAAACTAAAACAGCCGATCGCTCGTAAAGGGCCAATCGTTGGAGGCTTGGGTCCGTACTTCAAAAGCCCAACTCCCTTCGATGACTTCGGACGTCGGACAGTTTTCCTGAATACGGTTCAGGGGCGTCTGGAGTGCATCCAGGGGATTACGGAAATCACGCCGTTGTACACGCGGGCGCAAGGTTTGCAGGCCGATCGGTCTTACGTGTGGGATACGCGAATAGCGACCAGTTCGATCCCGCGGGAAACACTCTCACGCATACTGCGTAGCCACCTATCGGCCAACGAGAGCAATGATCGACTGAGCATCGTCCGATTGTATCTCCAATCACAGCGATATGGCGACGCGGAAAAGGAACTGCAGGGGGCGATCAAGGACTTTCCGGACTTGAAAGACCTGTCGAATCAATTGCGTGAACTGCAGCAGTTGCATGCCAAGCAGCGATTGGACGAAATCAAGATTCGCAGGGCGGCCGGCCAGCATGCGTTAGCGCTGAACCTGTTGCAAAACTTCCCGGAAAAAGACGTCGCCGGCGAATTGTTGTTGCAGGTGCGTGAGCTTTCGGACGAGTACGCCAAGTCGAAGGCCAATGCCGACCATGCCTTCGACCTGTTTAACGCGCAGTTGGACGATCAGCCCGACGGGGCTCGAAAAGAGAAACTCCTCGCGTTCCGCGAGGAGTTGGCGGGGGACCTGGGCTTCGACACGATGGATCGACTCGTCAGCTACTTGCGATTGTCGGATGACCCCGATTTGACCAGCGAACAGAAACTGTCTCTCGCCGTCAGCCGCTGGATCCTGGGAACGGATGGGACCGAAAACCTGGCCGTATCGCTGTCACTGTTGCGGACGCGTGAATTGGTTCGCCGATACCTGACGAGTGAACTGGAATCGGAAAGACAGCGGATTCTGGTTTCAATGCGCAGCGAAGAGGCTGCATCACCCAGGTATGTGGCGAAGATGCTGTCCGCGATGCGCCCTGTCGCGGACGTTACTCTGTTTGCCGATCAGGAGAATGATCTGGAAGAAGAAGGCGAGGCCAACCGTGAAGAACGTGAGCCAGTGGAAGGTGTGGTGAGTGCCGCCGAAAGTCTGCTCCCGGGAATGCATGAGTTTTTCGTTCCGGGAATGCGGGAGGGCGAACAGCTACGTTATGTGGCTCAAGTCCCCCCCGAATACCACTCCTACAAACGATACCCGGCGATTGTGACGTTGCATGGTGCCGGCTCGAGCCCAGAACGGCAGCTGGATTGGTGGGTGGGTAATTACAACCCCCAGTTGAAAATGCGGATGGGGCAGGCATCTCGCAAGGGATATATCGTGATCGCTCCCGCGTGGAATATGGAACCAAGGCAGCGAAAGTACAAATATTCGGTTCCGGAGCATGCCGCAGTGTTGGCCTCCTTGCGAGATGCCATGCGGCGATTTTCCATCGACTCGGACCGAGTCTACCTTTCTGGACATTCGCTGGGCGGTGACGCCGCCTGGGATATTGGGTTGGCTCATCCTGACCTTTGGGCTGGAGTTCTGTTGGTCGGTGCCAGCGCTATCTACGGCGACAGGGACGCGCCCAAGTATGTTAGCCAGTATTGGGAAAACGCTCGTAACCTACCCATTATGTTGGTCATGGGAGCGCTCGACGTGGCCCGGGTAGCAGCCAATCAGCGTGAGTTGAATCGCTACTTGACGCGGAAAGATTTTGACACGTTGGTCGTCGAGTACCGCGGTCGCGGTCACGAGCACTTCCAGGATGAAATTCACCGAATGTTTGACTGGATGAAACTCCATCAACGAGATTTTTTTCCCCGTGAGTTCGAAGCGTCTTCGATGAGGCCCTGGGACAACTTCTTCTGGTGGCTGGAAATCGACGGATTACCCGAGCGGTCGATCGTGCTACCAAGCGGCGATTGGCCAAAGTCCAAGCGTCCGATGAAGATCAGCGCCTCGGCCCGTGAAAAACAAACACTATCCGTGAAGGCGGGCTCTGATCGAGCTACGTTGTGGTTGTCACCGGAGCTGGTCGATCTGGATCAGCGCGTAACGGTCAAGTGGAACGGTGCGAGTCGGAAGGCGCACGAAATCTCGCCCGATATTGCAGTCATGCTGGAAGACGTCCGCCGGCGGGGCGACCGCCAGCACCCCTTTTGGGCCAAAATCCAGGTTGGCAAGCCGCTATAGGCCCAAAGTGGATGGTGCCGTCGTCTTGCGACACGCCGGCAGTCTCGCTCCACGATTACAAAAAGAGCCGGCCCTGTTCAAGGCCGGCTCTTGAGCAGTTCCGTGAATCGGCTTCCTATTGTTCGACCGTCGCGTCGGCATCTTCCTTTTCGGCCGTCGTGATCGTCTCGCGGTCGCGGTTGGCAGCATTGCCGACTTTGGCGCCCTTGTTTTCAACTGCGACGCCCGAAATGTACCAGCCTTCCGCTTCGGGCCGGCAGTAGATTCCCAACGGGCCGAGATGTTTTTGAATCTGGGCAAACGGCGGCAGTTTTGAACCGTCGATCTCCTGTTCCCGCGTGATGTCCTTGTCCTTGGGCGCCAACGTAGCGTTCAATAGCCGCCCCATCAGCCCTTCCGATTCAGGCATCTTGCCAGACCGGATCAGCTCGTAACTCGTGCGAAACTCGCGGTCTGCACGGGTAAACAGCCGGAGGCAGTTCTTGTTGTCGTCGCCAACCTCACTCAGATAGTCCATGATCGCCGTGTAATCAGCTTCGCCCGACAAATCGGTTTCGTCCGGCTTTCTCTCGATCATCTCGATAACCAGATCGGTGTGCGAGGCGATGACCAGGTAGTCCTTGACGACCGAGATGGCCGCATTCGACCACAGAGCCTGCAATGCATTCGAATCGTCACCAAAATCGTCTTCGTAGGACGGAATATCGCCGAATTCACCGGCACCTTCAATCGCGAGTTCGACCGACTCGCTATCTTCGTTGATGATTTCCCAGATCATGTGGTCGCCGTGTTGCATCGGACGAGCGTCCGGATCGGTCTCCAACGCCTTCTTGATACTGGCGTCCATCGCTGCTGCGTCTGTCAATTCGATCGCTAACAGCATTCGTTCACTTGTCGGTGAAACCGGCAATTGGGCATCCGTGAACGCCACGACATGTTGTCCGAGATGAGCTACCAGGTCCTTCTTGATATCGATTTGGGGGCCATTGGGATCATTCTTGAGGCTGTCGATCAGATCATCGAAGAAGCCTTCTTCGCCGGCAATCTCGTCAACCAGCGTGTCAACAAAGTCGAAGGATTTCTTGATGTCCCACGCTACCGCCACGAACGAGCTGATGTCGTCAGGGACGAAATTGGGAACATCCAGCGGGTCGGCGACCGATTGGGCCAACACTCGCGCTGCAAGTTTGTACTTGTCTTCATCATCTTTTGCCACCGGCGGCGCGTAGACAAACGCATTTTGCACAATCTCATACTTCTCAGTTCCAAACGTGATCAACCCGGCAGCGCCACGAATCGCGTCAAAGCCCTGGGCTTTCATTGCGGCCGTCATGTCGGTCCGCTTTCGTTTCTTATTCGCGGCCGCAGCGTCACGTACGACTTCGGCATATCCGATCGGATCAACAAACCACTGGACATGCGGCTTCGCGACAGCTTCGGTGTCCGCGGTGTCCTTTCTCAGCAGTTGATTTGCTTCTTCGCGGCAGCGAACCATTGGTTCGTGAAACGATTTGACTTCTGATAGTGTATTTCCCCTGTCGTTGACGAGTTTCTCAATCAACTGTTGAGCAACATCTTCGTGGTCGGTGGCGAATAACTGGTCGTCATGGCTGAACAGGTATGCGAAAAACGTCTTTTTTGCCAGTTTCTTGATCGGCACCTCGTACTTCGTCACCTGGATTCCGCCCAGGTTGGCCACCGACTTGGTAGCTGCACGATTGGTCATGGCCTCGGCGACCTTCGCTTCCAATGCTGCGACTTCCTCGTCTTTGCCGGTCGTTTCAGCGATCACCACAACCGCGTGTTTCTGCTTACTGTCGGACGGTTGTACGAATGCTACCGAAATCTCTCCAGCGCAAACGTCACGCAATCCGAAATCGAGATTCCCAATCGACCCGATGTGGTCTCGAACCGTTCGTTCAACTGTCTTTCCAAGTCCTGAATGAAGGGCTTGAACGTCGGATCGTTGATGATCTTGCCGAGTCCGATCGTATCGAAGGCAGATTCCATCTCTTCAACGTCTGGCACCGAAATGAAAGCCTTGGTCGTGATGGGCAAAAGATCTTCAGCTGGGGTAACCGCTCGCGCAGACTCGAATGAGCCCAACGATACGAGGCTCAGCGAAGATAAATACTAAACCTGGGTGGCAAGGTACTTTCGCACGTCTCAGCTCCTTCAAGGGCGGAAGCAAAATCTGATGACGGAATTCCATTTCTATAGTCCGACACGAGATGTATCGGCACTAAAAGCTAACGACAAAAACACCGACGAGCCGGAAAACGAGATTTAAAAGGATAATACGCAACGACGAATCGGCGGTAACGGCGTTTTTGGGTCAATTTGGGGCGAATAATGAGTATAAATCGACTCACGGAACATCGGAACCTCCGGATTGCGTTGAATTCATTATTAATTTGTCGCCGTCATGATAGCACGCTCCCCTCTACATCCTTCGCTGGTTATGAATAATCGCCCACTACGAGTACTCCGGGCGAGGCGACACTTTCATGACTCCGGCCAATCAAGACAGCAGTCTCAGCTTCGATCCGATCCACCACTACATCGCCTTTTCCAGCGGTGGGACCGATGCATTTACCGAATGTGATTTGATCGACCATCCGTGGGTCCAGCGGCTGCGCGAGATTCATCAACTGCAGACGGCGTGGTACATTTTTCCCAGTGCAGAACATACGCGATTTCAGCATGTGATCGGGGCCATGCATCTGGGCAGTGTGGTCACGGTAAAACTGTACGACAGCCTCGCGGCTGTCTGTAGCGAAACGCCCAGCCGCGGATACGTCGAGAGCCTGCTGCGCCTGGCAGGTTTGTTGCACGACGTCGGCCACGGACCGTACGGACATTTTTTCGATGACCATTTCCTGTCGCATCATGGACTGACGCACGAGTCGTTGGGGGCTCACATTATCGTCGAGGAATTGGGCGAGATCATTCGCGGTATCCGCCGTAATCCACACGGAAGTCTCGACGACGACGAGCAACTGGATCCGGGGCAAGCTGGCTTGGCTGATTCACACGGCCGCAAACCGAACGAATCACCCGACGTCCAACCGCGTTGGCTTTTCTTCCTGCGCAGCCTGCTCTGCGGACTCTACACGATCGACAACATGGACTTCGTGCTGCGCGACGCCTACATGGTCGGCTACAGCCAACGATCGTTCGACATCGACCGATTGCTGCATTACACGTTCTTCAGCGAGCAGGGTTTAACGATCGCGGATAAGGGAGTCGATGCCTTGATTCGATTCCTTTCGATGCGCGGCGAGATGTTCCGCACCATCTATTTCCATCGTACCGTCCGCGCCATGGACCTGGCACTCACCGACCTGTTCCCGGCCAGTCGCGAATACCTGTTCCCCTGGAATCCGATTGAACGGCTGGACGATTACCGCCAGCTGACCGAGTTTTCCTTGATGAGCGAAGTGCGTTTGTGGAGGCACGGAACAAACGGTGCAAAGCGGGAACTGGGAACCGCGTGGGCTCGTTTACTGGGCCGTCATGTCGCGTGGAAAATGCTCTGCCAACGCAACCTGATGTTCGCGGAAGGCTCCTCGGAACAAAGCAGCATCTTCAGTGATTCCGAAACCCTGGAAGTCAAGTTGCGCAAGGAATTGCCCAAAGATCTACGCGACATCCCGCTCCGCGTGGACATCCCGCGGCACATGTACCGCCCGTACACCCAGGGACCGGCCAGGCAGCAGAACTTCCTGTTCGACAGTGCTGAACAGCGAGTCCGCCCGCTACACGACAACCATCTGTATCGCTACTTCCCTGTCAGCCATCGATTGTGTCGGATCTATGGTCAATCCAAAGAGCACGCCAGCGTGGTTTCCAAAGCGATGGACCAGTTGATCGGCCCGATGGCGACCGATGATCTGACAAACCTGTAGACGGTCGATGGCCGGCAGCCTTCGTTAACACTCGTCTCGTCCCCTGTGGTGCCAGTTCACGTCGGCTAAAATCAGATTATGAACGATACCTATCAGAACCCGTTGATTGAACGCTACGCCTCGCGTGCGATGGCGTCGATTTGGAGTCCCCAGCGTAAATTCGAAACGTGGCGAAAGCTGTGGGTCGCATTGGCCGAATCCCAGGCCGAATTGGGACTGGAGATCAGCTCGTCGCAAATCGACGAAATGCGAACGCACGTCAGCAATATCGATTTTGACGCGGCTCAGCAGTACGAACAAAAACTTCGGCACGACGTCATGGCGCATGTGCATGCTTACGGTGACCAGTGCCCGTCGGCAAAACGGATTATCCACCTGGGAGCTACCAGTTGCTTCGTTACCGACAATACCGATCTGATCCTGCTGCGAGATTCCTTACAACTGGTCGCCAGTCGTTGCGCCGCGGTGATCGACCGCCTGGCCAGCTTCGCTGCCGACCAGCGTGACTTGGCCTGTCTGGCTTTTACACACTTTCAGCCGGCTCAACCGACGACGCTGGGCAAGCGCGCCTGCCTCTGGGCGTACGACCTGGTACTCGACCTGCACGAAGTCGAACACCGCTTGGCCCAGTTGAAAGCCCGCAGCACGACGGGTACAACCGGCACGCAAGCCAGTTTCCTGAACCTCTTCCAGGGCGATCACGGGAAGGTCGTCCGGCTGCAACAACTCGTCGCCGAAAAGCTCGACTTTGCGAGCTCGTATGCCGTGACGGGGCAAACCTATCCGCGTAAGATTGATGCGCAGGTTCTCGATGCACTTTCCGGGATCGCGCAATCGAGTCACAAGGCGGCCACCGACCTGCGACTGTTGGCGCACCGCAAAGAAGTCGAAGAGCCGTTCGAGACGACCCAGATTGGCTCGTCCGCAATGGCCTACAAGCGCAACCCCATGCGAAGCGAACGCATTTGCGGTTTGGCTCGTTTTGTCATCAGCCTGCAATCAAGCGCCGCCAACACGATGGCAACACAGTGGATGGAACGCACCCTCGACGACAGCGCCAACCGGAGGCTCGTCCTGCCTCAAGCTCTCCTTGCGACGGACGCCGTGCTGATGTTGTACGAAAACGTGTCGAACGGTTTGGCAGTGTACCCGCAGGTGATCCGCAAACACCTGGCGAACGAACTTCCGTTCATGGCCACCGAGAACATTCTCATGGCCGCCGTGGCCGCTGGCGGTGACCGGCAAGACCTGCATGAGGCGATCCGTCAACATAGCCAAGCCGCCGCCACGGTCGTAAAGCAGGAAGGAAAGCCAAACGACTTGATGACTCGTTTGGAAAGCGACCAGCGATTCGCGGCGGTCGACCTGAACCTGGCACTGGACGTCGATCAATTCGTTGGGCGAGCTCCGCAGCAAGTCGACGAGTTCCTTTCCAACGTGGTGGCTCCGATTCGAGCGAAGTACCGCGATGCGTTGGCCCTGCGAGGCGAAGTTCGGGTCTGACGCCAAGGGAAACGTAAATCTCGGCAAAGGAAGTGCGACGATACGTTCACCAGGCGGGGCGACGGTGTGGAGAGCAGCGGTACAGTCCGCCGACATGCGTGAACTGCCCTGCCCAACTCACATGGTTGTTACGTACCATGCACGCCGCTTGCGTGGGCCGGCATGAATTAACTGAGAGTGCTGAGATTTCAACGCGTACATGGCCGCGGCATTTATCGCAACGCGACCTGAACCATTGGCGTGAATCGTTTCATGCGTCAGGCAATCTCGCCAGTCGTAGCCATGGCACCTTGGGTTGCCTCGCGCCCGCTCCAAGCTACCCACATGCGTGTGCATGATTCGCTAAATCAAGTCGACCGGCCGTTTTCGTCGGTGAGTTCGACAATCAACGCAGACGCCCTGGACGATCAATCGATGTCCGGTAACCTGGAACTGATACTGCTCGGAAAGCGCTGCACGCAGCTTGAGCAGTTCGTTGCTTTGAAATTCGATCAGCTTGCCACATTTTTGGCAGTAGAGATGATCGTGTTGCGGGTAGCCGTAATCGTGTTCGTATACCAGTCGCCCTCCGGGCAAGCTGATCTTGCGCAACAGCCCGGCATCCACCAGTTCGCTGAGGGTGCGATAAACCGTGGGCCGGCTAACTCGCTGGTCGCCCGCGCGAAAGGCCAGTTCTTCCACCAGTTCGTCCGCCTCGAAATGTTCGTGGCGACTGAACACGGTTTCGACGAGCACCTTGCGCTGACTCGTGACGCGTTTCCCGCGACTCTCCAGGAATTCCTGGAAACGTTCCATCGGCGTTAGTGCAACCTCCACGTCATTCAGCGAAAAATCGAGACTGTCTGACATGGGCCGAGCCACCACGTGCGATCAAGGAACTGACGTACCTCTGCATTCTAGGTGACGAGAGCTCATTAACAAGCGCTACGTGTGCGCGTCATTGGAAGCATCAGGACAGTTCGTCCAACAGCCGACCAATCGCGACATCCAGCTTTTCATTGGTCTCGTAGGCTCCGGCAGCAATTTGCTGGCGGATTTCAGCTACCCGATCGGTTCTCACGTCCGGCAGCTCGTGCACCTTGCTGACCATGTCGGCCTCGGCCGAGATATCGACCTGGTCGGCACCGTGGAGCGGTTCCGGCGTTTGTGTTTGCTGGGTCTTCTGAATTTGGCGAGGGCCTTGAAGCGACTGGGCTCCGTGCACCTGGGATGGTCCGTGAATTTGCATCTGTTCTTTTCCCCCGGTTTGTATGCCTCGGAACCAACCATTGGTCGCTGGCATTAAACCTTAACAAGTTTGATGAGTATGGGCGAAGGGCCGATCGAGCGAACGCTCTAAGGGTCAAAGAACCAAACTGGTCATTTTTGCCTCGGACTCTGCTCAACCTACGTCTCAGCGTTGATTCCTTCGAGCAGAGCGTTCCGTGTCGAGGGAGGCGTCCGATGCAGTCTTGCGACAATGCCTGCTTGGTTTTCGAAGTACTCCCTTCATCGACATTTGCGCTTGCAACTCTTCAGCAATCAATTCGTCGATCGGTCTGTATCGCTCCTGTTGCTTCGGTAATTTACGTTGCGGTTGCGAGTCCGCGTGACTCGGCGGCTTGCCGAGCGATCCAGGATAGGACGATTCCTTTCTCCTGTGAACTCACATCCTTGCTATGGTTAGGTACGCCGCCCTGCTCGTGTGGTTCGCTGCGAGCTCTATTTTTTTCGGCGACGGAGTATAGGAATGCTGTCACCAGGCTGCAAGCCAAAGGCAAACCAGCGGAGTTATCAACCGCTGAGCAAGGGTCGGGGAGCGATAGCATGCGGCGGAAATAAACTTGGGGAGGCGACGCTCACGCGGAGGCGCTTTCCAAACTCACATGCTGCTGCGGCGCGTTCTTTGAGGCGACGCGGTTACTGAAAGGACGACGCTCCCGAGTTACAAGAATGCCGAATCCGCATTGCGGTGCCTTGGCAGCGCGACGCATTCGCTCGAGTCAGCGACGTTCACACATCCTCCAAACGGCGATCGTAAATCGACAACTCGCCCTGGTGCCTCGCCCTCCCGACTTCGGCCTGACCTTCATGTCAAACGATCGCGCCGGATCCCACTCGTGTTTCGTGGTGGTTGAGCAGTCATCATGTTTGAGTCGTGCCTAAACAGATTCAACACTGATGCCAACGCACAACCGGTTGAGCAACTACTTGCAGGACCAAAACGCTGGCGGAATTGTCCGTAACGGCTCAAAATATCCACGACGGTGAACCTTGAACCAGCATCGCGCGTCATACGTAACAGGGGCAGGCACAGAGAATTGGAAGGAGCGAGGCACCATGTTCAAGCAAGAGTCGAATCAGGACAAACCTCCTTTGCTGCTTGTCGTCCTAACCGAGGACAGTGATCCAGACCGGATCGCGGCGAAGTTGCCGGCTTTTCTCAGGTTCTCCGACGAGGTAACCTTCGGACTTGAAGATCTCGTGGAACGCTGGGAATCCCAGGCGGCACCTGTTTCTCGTTTTGGGAGTGTGCGTGGTGTGCCGCCGACAACCGTCGGAAACTAAATGGCTGACAAGCTTCGTGTCGTGTACCGTACCGGGGCAGCCCACAAAGCTCACCTGCTCAAGAACATTCTCGCAGACTACGAGATCAACTCGCACGTTGCCGACCTCAACGTCGCGACAGAACTCGGCCCGAACATTCTCGCAATCGAGGTTCGAGTTCACGAGCAGGACCTCGAATTGGCGACTCGCATCGCCGACGCTTTTGATCGCCACGTCGCAGGGCAACGGGAGGATGATCCTGAGGACGAGCTGGATCATGCTGACGTACCCCGACTGTGGATCGACTGGCCCAAGTGCAAACGTTGCCAAGCGGTCCGCGAAACCAGCTGCCCATACTGCAGCACGATCAGCAGTTCATTCGAATTGGCAGATCAGGACTGGTCAGAAGACCACTTGGACGAAAGCGGCGAGCCGGCCTACCCTCTACTGTTGTGTCGTACCTGCAGCGAGCCATTTGAGCCGAAGTTCTACCGACTTTGTGCCCACTGCAACTTGGATTTGGGACATGGTGAGCCACCGCCTGAACTGGAATTGCGAACGGCAACGGGGTTGCTCTCACCTGCCATTTTCGGCTGGCTGCTGATTGCGATCGCGATCTTGATTCTACTAATGGTGTCCACCACGTGATCAGCGTGACAGCGTTCTGCAAGCCGAGCTGCGTCTGAACGACAACAACGGCAGTTGCGTCTGGAATCAAGCGTCCTTGCGCCACTGCAGGAAACCCGACGCGTCGGCGAGCGACGTACCAGAACTCTTTTGACGCATCGCAACGAACCATGCAGCAACGGAGACGATCATGCCGCTGGCGCCCCTGCGGTTGTGCTGTGCTGTACCCCAAATGAATCGTCGACAATCGGGATTGGGGGAGTCCTCTCGGACTCCCTCCTCCCACACCACCGGGCATACGGGTCCGTACCACGGCGGTTCGGCTGGTTAAACTTTGGGTTCAGGTTTTGTCAGAAGCAGTGGGACGCCCAGTTCCGCCAACACCCTGCCGGGCAAGGCGAAGTTCAGGGCTGGAGAACGGCTGTTGTGCCAGACGCCTTTACGGCTGCCAGCGGTTTGAGCGGCAAGATCTTTGCCAACTCCTAACTGCCGTAACTCTTGGAACCGACGTTTGCCGGTTTTCCATTGTTTCCAGGCATAACTTCGCAAGCGGCGGTGAACCCAACTGTCCAAGTCTCGCAGCACTGAAGGCGTCTGACAGAAGCCGAAGTAGCCTCGCCAACCGATCAGGTAACTGCGCAAGTCGCGATCACGTGGGCCAAGGACAAGCCTCGGTTCCGGTTCGTGATCTGGCGGACACGTTTCTTGAACTTCGCTCTTGAGCCGGGCAGCAATGCTACGCTGGCGACGCGTCGTGAACGTAAACCCCAGAAACTTACGCTTCCTGGGCCGGTCCACGGCACTCTTCTTCTGGTTGACCTGCAGCCGTAGCTTCGTGGCCAACCACGTCGTCACGCTTTGCAGCACCCGCTCGCCCGCTCGTTTGCTTTTGACGTAAATGTTGCAGTCGTCGGCATACCGGGAGAACCGCAGGCCGCGAGACTCCAGTTCGCGATCAAGATCGTCCAGCAGCAGATTCGACAACAGCGGTGAAAGCGGTCCGCCTTGCGGGGTTCCTTCAAAGGTCCCGCTGAACAGTCCGTCCACACGTCCGGCACGGTCCCTTCGTGACGGTCATCGGGAAACAGGTTGATGGAACGCAGTGGGACGAGACGTTTCCACTCCACTTACCTGGCTTATCACCAGGGACCGTTCGGGCCTTCCATGGGACTACGGTTCGGTTTATCTGTTGCTCCATCTTTCGACGCCGAAGCGGAGCTTCGGACTGGAGTGCCTTAAGACCCTCGCCGGTCTGCATCCATCTACTATGCCCTCTGCTGATTTCTGACATGCGATCACGGGCTCTTGCAGACTCGTCAGTCCGAGTCGCAGCAGCAAGGCTGTTCCCTCCGAACACACGCCAGACCTCCCAAGTTAGGTTCTACAACTTTCACCACGCACCCGCCGGATTTACAGCACAAGCCTTTGATGGATGGAGGACTTCGTTGCGTTCGGCCAACTCGTCCCACTTGTACTGCCTACTATCCGATTCCTGTACGTCGAGTCGCGGCTTTGCTACACGCTTCCTTCAGACCCCACCTCGCGATGACGCCCTTGCGCTTCGCTAATCCTTCACCTCCATCAAGTTGGATAAGGGACTTGCACCCTCAAGTTGAAAAACATGCCTGGCAAACCAAAAAAAAGCGTCCCTCAAACGAGGGACGCTCGTATCAACACAATGTCGTCGTACTAGGAAGAATAGGTCCCAAATTCGGGCCGGCGGCGACCGAGCTGACCCTTGAGACGTGAGACGATGCTACTGTGCATCTGGCTCACGCGGCTCTCGCTGAGATCCAATGTCTGACCAATTTCTTTCATGGTCAGCTCTTCGTAGTAGTACAGGATGATGATCAATCGCTCGTTGCGATTTAAACCCTTCGTCACCAATCGCATCAAGTCATTCTTGTGCACTCGGCGCGTGGGGTCCTCACCTTTCTTGTCTTCAAGGATGTCGATTTCGCGAACATCCTTGTAGCTGTCCGTCTCGTACCATTTCTTGTTGAGACTGATCAGCCCAACCGCGTTGGCGTCCGACAGCATCTTCTCGAGTTCCGGGACGGAAATCTCCAACTGGTCGGCCAGTTCCTTTTCAGTCGGGTGCCGACCAAGCCTCGTTTCGAGTGCCCGGTTGGCTTCGCCCAGTTTGCTGGCCTTGGAACGTACCAAACGAGGCACCCAGTCCATCGTTCGCAGCTCGTCAAGCATCGCTCCGCGTATTCGTGGAACACAATAGGTTTCGAACTTCACTCCACGAGTCAGATCAAACGCGTCGATCGCGTCCATCAGGCCGAACACGCCGGCTGAGATCAGGTCGTCAAGGTCAACGCCATCCGGCAATCGCGACCAAATGCGTTCACCGTTGTATTTGACCAGGGGAAGGTAGATTTCTACGAGCTGATTGCGCAACTGTTTGTTGGACATATCAGCTTTGTAGGTCTCCCAAAGTGCCGCTCGATCTTCTTTGGCTACAGTACTCGTCGCCATGAATTCCTCCGTGATAAATTCAATGACCTAGTGGGACATCCATGTCCACGTCGCGGCAGGCGACTGCGCTTTATCATCGTCTCCGGCTATTGACAAACCAGACTTGTCAAACAAGTTGCTGGTACGTCAAAGCTTCGTCAGATGGCGCAAGTTAACATGCAGTTCCGAAGCGGCGGCGTGCTTATTACAGCGTCGGCGATTCGGTCCCCGTCGGTTTAACGATTCGATTCGCAATTGAAAACTTGTGTAATTGCCCTCTTCGCGAAGGCACGACCTATCCCCACGCTGGGGCCAAATTGGCTTGACCTGCTGAGATGCCGGCCAAGATCCACTCAAAAATTTCATTTGTATCGGGTCCGCGAAACTGGCTCGATTCCACCGGTACCGTTGGGAAGTCGGCCAACATCACCAGAGAGGAAGACAGCGACTCCAGTCCCAGGAATCGCTGGCATGTCAGCTGCAGGCGAGCGACGCCTCGGTGGCAGCTGCGCGATCCCCAACCTGATTGATCGCAATGTGCAGTTTCCCGCCGACATCCACGTATTGTGCCGACAACTGTTTAATGCACGCGTACGTGTCCATCATCGCCAGGTTGTCCGACGTTGTGGCTATCACTATGGCGTCGGATTGCTCACACAGTGATTGAGCGGCAGCCGATGCATCCCAGCTACCGCAATCGACGATCAGCATCTGGCACCCGGGTTCCACGCTGGCAACTCGCGGAAGCAAGTTCAATCGATGGCCCACGGCTGAGCCGGTCGCCGCCGGTAACAGTACCACACCTTCGCGCCAGGGGATGCTGGCATGCAGCAAACCCTCGCCGATTGACCAATTGGCACCGACACCAGTTATCGCTGCAAGGTCTTCGAAACGCGGTTCAGCACAACTCAAGACGGTTTGGAATCGCGAGCCTGCGAACCCCGCCAGGCTGGCCGACATAGTCGTGGTGCCGACACCGCCCTTGCTGCCCAGCATGGCCACCACATAAGGCCGTGGGGCGCCACGTTATCTTCCTGCGCGGTTTGTCGCTTCAGGTGGCGAAGTTGGAATGCCTGGTCTTGCATGATTAAGTTCGATTATGTTCGCGTCATACTTGTGGGACTGCAGTTATGCGGCTGTTGGCAGTCGCAACATCGCGCCCGGAAGGTCCGCGACGCTTGCCTCCTGAATGTCGTCTGGCACGTTCTGACCGTTGGTAACGTAACTGATGGGCAATCTCGTACCTCGCAGCAGGGGCAGCAAGTCTCCCAAGCCGACGCTCTCGTCCAACTTGGTCAGGAGCAACGAAGTAATGCCGACACCGGCAAATTTTTCAGCAGTTCGCTGCAGCGCGCGAGAGCCCGTCGTGGTGCTCAGCACCAACTGGACCTCATCGGGTTGAGCGGCGGCCATGATCGCCTTGAGTTCCTGGATCCGAATCTCGTCGTGCGGGCTACGGCCGGCGGTATCCATCAGGACAAGGTCGTAGTCGGCCAAAGACTCGAGCGCGAGCCGCGTTTCGTCGGCGGTCGATACGACGTGCATGGGCAGGTCGATAATGTCGGCGTAGGTTCGCAACTGCTCGACGGCGGCAATTCGGTAGGTATCGACGGTGACGAGTGCGACGCGTTTCCTTTCTCGCAGCCGGAAATTGGCAGCCAGTTTGGCGATCGTCGTCGTTTTTCCGACGCCCGTGGGACCGACGATCGCCACGACCGTGCGTTGGCCAGACGTCAGTCGAATCGGACCAGACACTCGAACGGCATCGCTGATGCAACGATAAACGGCATCTCGCAGCTGTTCGATATTGGCCATGTCACCGCAACCCTGGCCGGCGTGCTCCACCATCTCGCGTGCCTGCTGTTCGCACCAATCGGCTTCGAGGAGTTCTGTAAACAGCTGGAAGCAGGCCGGCGACGTACTTCGTCGCTCGCCGTGGTCACCTGCAAGTTCCAAGGCCTGATCTTGCATGCTGCCAATGTTTGGAAACACTGCTTCCACCACCAGACCCGTTGCCTTCGGATCGGCGAGGTCCAGTTCGCGACCTGCGAACGGCTCGGGCTGTGGCTCAAATTTCGGCACGCTGGTTTCGTGGAGGCCAGTTGTCGGATGGTCAGAGAGAACGCCCGTCGAGGCGAAGACTTCGATACGACGTTTTCCCAGAAGACCGCGGAACCATCCGTCCCACACTTCGCGAGTTTGCAGCACCGCGGCATCCGGACCGAGCTCCTCCTGAACCTGCTGCAAGGCATCACGCAACGTGGCAGCTCGAAACGACTTCATTTCCATGTCGGTGTCTTTCCTTGACTTGAACAGCGGAATTCCTTTTCCGCCTATCCACTTTCGCTGGCTTGGGTTACGAGTTGTGTCCTACCAGTTGGTTCTCAATTACATCGCCGAGGTGTTTTACTGTCAGATCGCGAGGCAATTCGCTTTCGCCAAGCACGACGATCTTGGTATCGCTCTTCAAGGCCTGCCGTCGGACCGCGGTGCGTACATCCGACGGCACCAGGAGCACAGGACGAAGGGCTTGTTGCTGCGCCCAATCCAGTCGCATGGACAGGCTGCGAGCAAATTCGGGAAATTCGCGCCACGCGGACTCGGCACCATTCATCCGCAGCGACTTCACCACCAACTCGCCTGGACGCAGCGCTTCTATCACGCCTTCCTCACTCGTGTACTTGCCGACGATCTCACGTCCCAGGCGGCGGCGGACGTGTTCCACGAGCAGCTCCGGGTCGGTCGTCGACTTTGCGTGGTCGCTCAGCGTTTCGAGGATCGTGCCCAGGTTTCGAATCGAGACGTTCTCTTGAATCAACAGTTGCAACACGCGTTGAACGTCAGGCAGACCCAACAGGCCGGGTATCAGCTCATCAACGACGGTAGGCGAATGTTCCCGTTGGCGATCAACCAGGCGTCGAGTCGCTTCACGTGTCAATAATTCATCGGCTCGACTGCGGACAATGTGCGCCAAATGAACCATCACCGCTTCGCTGGCAGAGAGCACTCGGTACCCAGCGGCGATCGCCCGTTCAGACGCCGCACGTTCGATCCAATAGGCAGGTGCGCCCGAGCACGGATCCGAGGCGGCGATACCTTCCAATTCGACCACGGTTTGATCCGAGGCGATCGCGAATTCACGCAACGGATAGCTCACACCGCGAGCCACCACGTTATCGGAAATCTTGATGACGTATTCCTGGTCACTCAACTTCAGGTTGTCGCGAATGCGAACGCGGGGCAGTACCAATCCCAGTTCCGAGGCCACCTGGTTTCGCAGCGTGGTGACTCGTTCCAGCAACTGGCCACCCCGGTTCGGGTCGGCCAATCGCAACAAGCCGACGCCGACTTCCAGCGCCAACGGTTCGACGGCCAGAAAGTCTTCGACGCTTTGTGCTTCGGCAGCCGTACCCTTTGCCGGTGATCGCTTCGCGTCGGAATTCGGTTCGACCGAACCATTTGGTGTTGAGGTTTTCGTCGCTGCTACTCGCGATTGTTCCACGCCCCGTCCTTCTTCCCGCATCATCACCATTCCCAATCCAACGCAGATGGCTGCGATCGCAATCAACGGCAGGGCCGGCAGTTTGGCGAATACCAACAGGCACAGGAATCCGGCGGCGACGAACAGCGGTTCGGGTCGCGAGGCCAATTGTCTTACGAACTGCACCGAGAGGTCGGTGCGGGATGTGCCTCGAGTAATCAGGATGCCGGCACCAAGTGAAATCAGGAACGCCGGCAACTGACTGACCAGCCCGTCGCCAATCGTCAGCTTGGTATAGAGCGACGCCGCCTCAACGGGCAGCATGCCGTTCTCGATGACCCCCAAGTAGAGCCCACCAACAACATTTATCGCCATGATCGCCAGGCCCGCGACCGCATCGCCACGAAGAAACTTGCTTGCACCATCCATCGCACCGTAAAAATCTGCCTGCTCGGCAACTTCAGCTCGACGAAGCTGCGCTTCGTGTTGATCGATGGTCCCCGAACTCAAGTCGGCATCGATTGCCATCTGGCGACCATGCATTCCGTCCAGGGCAAATCTCGCCGCCACTTCACTGATGCGGCTGGCTCCCTTGGTGATCACAAGGAACTGAATCAGAACGATGATCGAGAAAATGATGACGCCCACAAGCACATGATCACCGGCAACAAAGCGGCCGAATCCCTGAATCACTTTGCCAGCAGCATTCAGGCCATCGATGTGGGCGTGTGTCAGGATCAACCGCGTTGTCGCAACATTGAGGACCAATCGACCCAAAGTCGTCACCAGCAGGATCGTGGGAAAGACGCTCAAATCCAACGGTCGGTCGACAAAAACCGTGGCCAACAGGATCAGCACGGCCGCAGCGATGTTGGCTGCGATCAGAAGGTCCATTACACCGCTCGGCAACGGCACCAGAATCACCATCAAACTGGCGATCAGCGAAACCGGTAACACGAATCTGGCGAGGCGTGAATATTGCATCCGCGCGATGAGCCCTGATATTTCCCGCCACGTCGCAAAGCGACGCTAGCGTGTGAGTGATGAGTTCCTTGGATGAGAGGGCGGGATAGTATCGCGAGCGGTCCAAGGTGTCTAGTTCTTTTTGTGTCGAAATCGAATGCTTTCGTGGGCTGGCAGAAGATTAGTAGAAGTGGACAATTTGGGAAACTAAAATGGCGGGTCTAGCCTTTCATGATTGTTTAGCGAATCCCGACAAGATCTGCGAATTCTCAGGTCGGCATGATAAGCGGTAACAGCCGTACGTGTTTTTCTGCTGGGCAAAAATATGCCAAGCCGAGAAAACAAAGACGCTGCATGGTATCAACCACTTCAACAAGAAGCGCCACTCGGGCCACTGACAGGTTACTACTGATCATGACAAACGATTCTCAACAACCGACGCGATACGCCTCCGGTGTCAAGCTGGCTCCGTTTAATGACCTTCCTTGGTATTCCCCAGGATCTGGCACGGCATGAGCGTTTCAGCGTTTGGCAAGTTGGTCGCCGAGTACCGCTATCAGATCGACCGGAATCGCATGCAAGTCGCCGCCACGACCTACATGACGTCGGCGGTGCCACCGATCACCGACAGATTGCAGAGCTGGATGTTCGGCAAGAAATCTGCCGAACTGCCACTTGTTCAGGATCCGATCATCGTAATTGGGCACTGGCGCAGCGGAACAACTTACCTGCATGAACTGCTAACGCTCGACGAACGCTACGCGTCCCCCACGACGTTTCAGTGCTTCAATCCGATGTCATTCATCGCTTCCGGATTCTGGGCCAAGCCGCTGACGTCTTTTCTGCTGCCGAAGCACCGGCCGATGGACAACATGGAAATGAACTGGAGCGCACCGCAGGAAGACGAGTTTGCGTTACTGTCGATGGGGCTGCCGACGACCTACCGCCGAATTGCGTTTCCGAACCGTGTGGCGCGACATATGGACTACTTGCACATGGGTTGTGTTCCTCAGCCGGAAATCGACCGCTGGAAAGCCGGTTTGATGAAATTCGTGAAGTATTTGAACTACTACTACCGCAAGCCAATCGTGCTTAAATCGCCGCCGCACACGGGCCGGATCAGGGTCTTGTTGGAGATGTTTCCGAACGCCAAATTCATCCACATTACACGGAACCCGTTCAAGTTCATTCCATCCACAATCCACATGTGGGCCGCTCTGGATCACACGAACGCATTCCAGGAACCCACCAACGAACACCTCCGCGATTTTGTGTTCTCCAGTTTCGAGCGACTCTACCACGGATTTAACCGCGATCGTGGTCTGGTCGGTCCGCACAATTTCATCAACGTTCGTTTTGAAGAGCTGACGGCGGACACGGAATCGGTGATGCGACGCATGTATAATCAGCTCGACTTGGGTAATTTTGCGAATATCCAGCAACCACTGAAAGCGCGACTGGAAGCGGACCGCGATTACAAGAAGAACAAGCATGATCTCGCCAAGGATCTTGCGGAAGAAATCGAAAGTCGCTGCAGCGACTACATCAAGCAGTTTGGTTACGGCGCCGAGTCGGCGGCAGCCTAACGCGATTTCATTTGTCGTCGTGGCTAAGATCTCCTGATAAGGGCTTACGTCTTACCCACGCTCCAGCGATCGCAGCTTCGTGGTCTCCCATCAGGTGAATGCGTCGACAGGCCTGGTGCAGCAGCTTGGCGAAAGGTGCGATCAGGCATCCGCATCCGACGATGCATCGCCCGACGCGTACCTGTTTGGTCGCTTGACCGACATCGCCGGGGCCCGATCCTTCATTTCGGCCTGATATTCTTCGGCCGTCATCCGCAGCGAACGTCGATGCCGCGAAGTGGCGAGCCAATACTCGGCCAGACTGATGACGCCCAACGCTGCGAGCGACAGAAAAACGATCTGGAAGATGCATTCTGTCGCACCAGCAAAACTTTCAAAAACACCCTCGGAACCGACGGCCAGTCGCGTCCTGTTCGACCACAACCCGACGGCGGCGACCGACAGGCAGACACCCATCTTCAATAATTCAATCGACGCGTCGAACAGCCGCTCGGTCGAGAACATTGAGGTCAGTCGCTTACCGGGATGCAACCGCTGCAGGTCGGGGGATACCCGTTGCGGCGCCCACACCCAGCCGCCCTGGGTCCAGTTCGCCACGATGGCCACAGCGAAGGCGCAGATCAGGATCGGCAACAATAGCTGGCCCATCCACGTCGCAGAATCTCGCCCCAGTTGCGATGCGCCCGATACGGACAATTCCAGTTGCGGTGCCGACGCCAATCGAGTCCGTAGGAACTGTCCAAGCGACTCAACGAGATGAGCTCCATACCACCACAGCAGCAGAAAACCGCCCAGCATGGTGACAACGGTCACGAGGCTTGCGCTGCGAGCCACGTTCCCTTCGCGCTTCGCTCGGGCGATTCGCTGTGGCGTCGGATCGAAGATACGCTCGTCGGACAAATCAAACCTCAGATGGACGTCTCAAGGCAGGTTACCAGACGCTCCATGTAAAAAGGAATCTGCTCCTGCAAAGTCCAACCCACCGAACCCATGAACAAGAACAGCGACCCAATTAACACGATGCTGTTCAATCCGGCAGCCGACATGAAAATCTGGAACCTCGGCAGGAACCGGCTCAGTACGGCCACCACAATAATTGCCGTCAACAGGGAAACAAGTACTGGAAACGAAGCGCGCAATCCGAGGGCAAAACTCAACGTCAACAGCGAGGCGAGCGAACCCACCAACTCGCTGTGAAAACTGCACGACCCCAGCGGTATCTCGCGTAGTGTCGTCAACAGCACATCGATCACCAGGCGATGCCCGCCAATCACCAGGAAGATTGCCAGGCTGAAGTAATCGAGAAATCGTGTCAACGGTGCACCGGTCGGGCCACCCAGGATGGCTCCCAACGACAGGCCACTGGCGGTGCTCAGTACCTGCGAAACGACTTGGACGCCGGCAAACAGTACGTGCACACCGACTCCAAGAACGAGACCAACCAGCAGCTCGGTACCGATCGCCAGGCAGAGGGTGGTCCGATTGTCCGGATCGACCTCGTCACCCAACTGGCAAACGGGCGCAACCATCAGCGCCAGCAGGAATGCGGCAGCAACTCGAAACCGCCAACCGGCAATCATGCGATCAGCACCCGTTGGCAAAGCTATTGCGACGCCCAGCAGCCGGGCACACACGAGCAGGAATACCGCAGTCAGAGATGGCAAGGATGACTCTCTCGAATAAACGGTGGCCCGGGCAACCCGGCTGGAACTAACCGCTGCCGCCCAACATGGAAATTTGCGTGAACAGCGTCTGCGAATAGACGACCATGCGTTCAATGAGCCACGGCAGGCAGACGACGATCGTCAACAGGATCGCCATCATTCGCGGCACGAGCGAGATCGATGGATCGTGAACCTGCGTCACCGATTGCAATACGGCAACGACCAGGCCAATCAACAGCCCAACAATCAGGGGTGGAGCCGCCAAAGTCAACGTCATGACCATTGCTTCTCGAGCTAAGTCCACTACCGAGTCAACCATCATGAATTCCGACTCCCAGAACTTTTCTCATTGCCGCCGCGGACGTCCGCCTTAGCTGAATACTCCAAAACTCTGCAGCAACATGCCAACCACCAGATGCCAACCGTCGACCAGGACAAACAGCAGCAGTTTCATCGGTAACGAAACCATCACCGGTGGCAACATCATCATCCCCATCGACGTCGTTACGCTTGCCACGACCAGATCGATGACCAGAAATGGAAGGAAAATCTGGAATCCAATGAGGAATGCAGTCTTCAACTCGCTCAACACGAATGCCGGTAACAGCGCTTCCAGCGGCACGTCGTCATAGGTCTGCGGCGCTGCCGTCTCGCCGTTCCCACCCGCCAGCAGGTGATCGTAGAACAGGTAGACGTCGGCTCCATTGCCAGCGCGCTCAATTTGTTGACTCATGAACGTGCGCACCGGAGCAACGCCGCGATTCCAGGCCTCCATTGCCGGCAGCTGTTGTTCGGTGTACGGCACGATGCCATCGCGATAAACCTGTTTCCAGACCGGTGACATGACCAGTACGGTCATGAACAGCGCCAAGGACGTGATGATCTGGTTCGAGGGCAGCATCTGAGTGCCCAGCGCCTGGCGTAACAAAGCGAGGACCACAGAAATACGTATGAAGCTGGTCGTCATCAGCAAGACCGCGGGAGCCAGGCTAAGAACACTCAGCGCCAACATCGTTTTCCACGTTGATCCAACACCCTTGGGGCTGGACCACTCGTTGAACAGGCCGGATGCTGTTTCGAAGATCGGCGATTCGGCCGAGGACTCGGCGGCGACACCTGAGGTTGGCCGTTGGGCACTTTGGGCCCACGCCTCGGCCGATATCGCAACGAAACATACGGCTGCCAGAACCAACACGGCAACCGTGCGAGTCCAGTTCGATCGCGCAGCGCCGCGGTGCGATCGAATGGCATCCTGTTGCAACATGAGTTTCTTCAACGTGATTCGCTCGACATTCTGTTTCTAAAAACTGGCTGCGGCTTCGCTGTTGAGCATTTCGCGTACACTGCGAGCCACCTGAACCGACGAGCCGCCATGGCAAAGCCCCACCACGCGCTCAATCTCCTGTGGATTCGTCAACTCGGTCAGCTTCTCAAGTCCATTCGCAGTCTTGGCCAGCACCAGTAATCTGTCCCCAAACTTCACCACATGAGCCTGCTTGCCCAACAAGGAAACACGTCCCATGGTCCGAAAGACTTGCTCTTCCTCGACGGCCGGCAGTCGGTTGCGCCGTACAACCCATGCGAAAAGGAAAAAACCACCCAATACGACGGCCAGACTACTGAGCATTCGGACGGGGTTCCCCAACGACCCCTGGGCAGACTTCACGGCCGCAGCTTCCTCCGCAACAGGGCGTGGAGGTAGCAGCAGCGAATCGGGCGATGCCGCGGTGGGGATCGTCGTAGCTGCAGGCGACGGCACAACTTCTTTTTTTCGTACGGGCGGCTTTGGAGTTTCCGATTCGGCGGTGCCCCCTTCCGCCAGCATGATGGGAATTGGCAGACTGTAACTCTGCGGCTCAGGGTACTCTTGCCCTGGCGTGTCGACCTGTGCGTTTGCAATGGCCGCGCAACAGGCAATGACACTGAGCGTCGACATGAGACACTTAAGCAACACCAGCGACCTCGCTTCCTGCCAGGCGGGTGATCCGAATTCCCATCTGCCCCTCACGTTTGACTAGTTCACCGAAAGCAATGATGCGATCACCAATGGTCAGCTCGACCGGCGCTTCGACGTCCTCGTCGAGTGCGAGGATCTCGCCGTCTACAAGACCGGCTCGATCAGCCGCAAGTTTCGCCCTGCCAAATATCAATTGAGCCGTGGCGTTTTCGACGGTCAAACCGGCGTCTTCGACACCACTCAACTCACCTAATGCATACCGTTCGATTTCACCGCCCTGCCCTGCCGCCGATGCAGCCGACGCCAACTCTGGTGGGCTGGGTCGCAACCTGGTTTCTGTCGCGCCGGGCGAGGTTTGCGGCTGCGCAATTTGCATTTTCGACGCCCACAATTTCTGGAGACATTACTTTGGACACGGAAACGACAGCTGGAAAAGCCGCCGGACAAGAGTCGGACTGTCCCGAAATCGACGGGCGCAATCAAGACCAGACAACCGCTGCCATGCTGGCACACCGGACCTCATGCCGACAAACGCAATAGACCGGTTTCACCGCCATCCGAGTTGGCCCGAATCAGGCCTTGAGCTGCTTCTACCATCGTTGCCTGCGCTGCATGAATGTCTCCCAGACGCAGTGGGCCGATAGCAGACAGCCGCCGTTTGATGTCCAAAGCGACATCAACTGGCAGATTGGAAATCAGTTCCCGCAAACAGTTTTGGCTGGCGCCTGCCAAGGCGGTGGTTGCCGTTGGTCTGGGTACGAGCTCGAACAGGTTAGACAGGACTTGGTGATCCAGCTCGATCAATTGATCAAATTCTGCTGCCGTACGCGCGTACGAGGCACCTTCGCTGGCTGACTCGTTAAGGGAGGTTGCGGTGGAAAATCGAGTCATCAAATTGGCGTCAAATCGGACGAGGTTGTCGATGATTTTCGACCGGGAATGGAAGTCGGCTGAATCGAGAATCGAGCGGACTGCGTTCCACCCACCGTGGTTCCGTTGGTCATCTTCGTGCTCGCGCTGAATCTCTTCGCGCAGCTGTTGTTCGACCTCCAGCATCGATTCACTGTCGCCTTTTTCCATTTCAGCGATCCGGCGAACAACTTCGTACTGCTGGCCGGGCGGAAGTAATTGAATCAGCACCGCGGCTCGCGACGGTGCGAGCGTCGTCAGTACCGCGGCAATCGTCTGTGGATGCTCGTTGCGCAAATGGCGAGCGATCTGATCCACGCTGCTGTTGGTGTGCAGCCGTGGTGAGGCTTCGGCCACGTGGACCACGTCCGGCGACTCGGACCGCAACGGGATCTCAGCGGAATCTTCGGCGACAACGCCCAGCAGATCCGAATTCTCGTCTGAATCACCTCTTTCGACGCATGGTTCCGGCTCGACTTCCGCCGCGTAGGCGGACTCGGTGCCCGCAACACTACCTTGCAACACTTCCAGGAAATCGGCCGAGACGGACGCGCGATCAAGGGGCGATTCCGCCAATTCGTAGACGGCTTCGCGCACCAGGCGCGCCTGCTCATCTGAAAAGCGACTCAACAACGTCTCAGCGGTGTCAGCATCGAGGCTCGCGACGAGCCGAGCTACATCGCGTAAATGGTGGCTACGAGTCTCGTCCGTGCGTTTCAGGTTGGCGGTCATTATGCTGCTTTCTCAATCCATTCAGCCAACTTCGCAGCTGCTGCATCGGGATCCTGTCGCACGATGCGTGTCAGTTCCTGATGGAAATCATCCCGCTCTTTAGGGATCGTTTCCGCGAGTTGCTCCGGGACGTCGGTCGCTGGCTGCGGGCTCAAGGCCGGGACAGGCTGCTCGGTGTATTCCGAGTTGCGAGAGTGGTGTTGCGTGCCTCGAACCGCCAATGAATCACGAGCGATACTCCAACAAAGAACAAGGAACAACATCAACGAAAGCAGACCCAACCCGGCTGTTTGCCAACCGAAAGGCAAAAGGTTCAACATTTGCCAACGCCGTGTCGCAGCGATCGCCCGCGAATTGCCCTGGATTGACTTGATGCTGATCGTTGCCAGCTGAGGCAAGGCCTGCTTGATCAGCTCGCGTACGCGTTCGTTCTGTTGCTGCTTGATCTGCTCGAGTGAGCTCACCTCGGTTTGCGATCGTTGCTTGCGTGTCAGGGATCGACGTTGTTCATGCAACACCATGTTGTAGAAGCTATCCGGAATCCCAATGGCCACGCCAACACTCGATGGAACCAGCACCGTTGCCGATTCGGAATTGCCGCCACCGTCCGAGATCGCGCCGCGTGTTTCGTACTGCAGGTCGACATTCACTGCCACGCAGACGCCGGGGATGTGGCCCAACATGGTGCGCAGTTTCTGTTGCCAGTCGCGTTGGTAAGTCATCTTGCGCACCGCAAATTCGTCCGACCGCATCAACGCCCGATCATCAATGCCCCCTGCGAAAGACCTGCCTGTTTCCAGATCGGTAACGGTTACGTCTTGTGGTTGCAGGTCTACCTTCGAAGAGGCAACGAGATGACGGATGCTGCGGACCATGGCAACATCGAGTGGTTTGTTCGCGGTCGGCTGAACGACCACCATTGCGGTCATGCGGCGTTCGCGTTGAAAGGGACCAGTCATCGATTGATCCAGTTGCACAGTCGCGTCTTCGATCCCTTTCATCGTGCGCAGGATTAGAGCCAGCTCGCGTTGTTGCGTCGATTGCAGCCTCGCTCGACGCTGCTCCTGCGACTCAAAAGGGCTCGACCTGCTGAGTTCGTTTTTCAGCTCGAGGTCGAACTGCGGCAACGCGTTTCCCGCCGCCAGCGCCCCGATATATTCAGCCCGATGTTCACGAGGCACTCGCACCTGCCCGTCTTCGATCACGTAATCGTCGAGCGCTGCCTGGGCGAGTGCGGCCTCGACGATCGTCAGTTCACGAGGCGAAAAATTTCGACCAGACAGGATCAATTCATAACGCGGAGTGGCCTGGTACACGCCCCACAACGCAACCAACACGCCGCAGCCAAGCATCGCCATGCGCGTAAGGCGCTGCTGGCGATCGGACAATTGTCCCCAGCTTTGCCTGGCGGTAATGAGGAATCGTTTGAGTTGGTCCATGGCCTGTCGCGGTCCGCGAACGCGGAAAATTGGCAGCAACTGTTGCTTGCTGTTGTTTGTTGGAAGATGAGGGGCAGGTTTGTACCGAACCTGGGCACCAAAGGTCAATGACGAAGTGCACGAAGCTCTGCTGGCGATGGACTGCGGCCATCATGGTTGCCATTCGTTCACAGCAACTGATGGCAAATGGACAGAGCCAAACAATGGCAGCGGTCCAAATCAACAAGCCAGGACGCTGACTACGCAACCGCTACGCGGAATCAGCGCGGCGGCGTGCAAGGGATAGGAAGCTCGCGTCATACTACAGCCGCCGATCGAGCCAGGACGGAGGCGGAACGGGTGATTAACCTACTCTTCCGACAGTTCGTCCAACCACACTGTGGCGTTATCGTCAGTGCAAGCTTTGCCGCCAGTGACGATTTCCATCATCCAGGCGTCCAAATCGCGAAGCATCACCGAGCTCAACTCATCGGCACCGGGATACTGGCGAAACGTCGTCGACATGCCAGCATAGTGCAGTAGGCGAAGGTCGCCGCAGAACTCGGCTTCATCGTAGATCATGCTCTCGCGGCCCTGTGCTATCAACACATTGATGTCCCTGGCCATCTTGAGGTTGCGCAGCGGTGCCTTGCTCGCCGGGAAGCGCCGCCAATCGAAGCAACGCCAGCAAACTTCTGCGGATGCCCCATGCCAATGCGCAAGGCCATCGTGCCGCCATCTGCATAGCCCGCGATAAAAACACGATCGGGAGCAACGTTATACGTCGCCAAAGCCACGTCAATTGAGTGTAACACGCGTTGTTCAGCGGTTGCGATTCCCGGTGTCGATTGGCTCCAGCAGTAAGCAACTTCATCGCACAATGTTTCAGTGCTGGAAGCTCGAGGCGCAATGCCAACGTAGTTGCGCAGGCTCATCAGCGGCATCAGCTTTCGCAGCTGGGATTCATCATCACCCGCCGCATGCAACCAGACAAGCAGCGGGTAAGAGTAGTTCGCCTCGTAGTGCAGCGGAACAAACGTTGACGAAGCGGTAGATGTGTTCGTCGTGGTGGCGGCCAGATCAGCTTTGAGATTCGCTTGAATCGTCGCCGTCGAAATCTTGGTGTCTTCCCATGTCGAAAAACGATTCATGGCGGAGCGGGTTCCATTGTTCGAGGGACGGTCTACTTGTGCATTGCGCACAGAACCGCCACGGAACAATCGGTCGCCAAAACAGAAACTCGAACTGTATGCATACGTTGCTGAGCAAATGCAGCCAACGATTATTGCCGTGGTGGGAAGGAATGTATCGGAGGAAATTTCACGTGTCAACGTCAGGACTCGTTGATCACGAACGAGTCAGGATCCCCCTGATGGAACGGTTGACAAGATCTCCAATCTCGATTTTAGGGCAATGCCAATCCGTCCTCGAATCTTCCATTCGGGAAGTCTCACCGCAACTCCCAGAATGCGGGCAGCGAAGTCACTCGCAAGCGTTCTCCGCAGGCTTTACTGACCAAGTTGATGTGCTAAGTTCGTGGCTCTGGAAATCACAATTGTTTTTTTCCCTCCTCATCACGGGCCGAAACGGAGCGAATCCATGGAGCGTTGGACCGGTGCGTTCGGCCTGTTGGCAATGATGTTCTTCGCCTGGCTGATGAGTTCCCACAAGAATCGCGTCAGCGCCCGGATCGTCATTGGCGGATTGCTGCTGCAGATCGTTTTTGCCTTGCTCATTCTGAAAACCCCTTGGGGGCGCGATATTTTTGAATGGTTGGGGATCTTTTTCAACAACATCCTGGGCTTTGTTGACGAAGGCTCGGCGTTCCTTTTCGATATCTTTCCTCGACCAGCTGACGACGCTCTACCGCCTCAATATACGCTTTGGCGTTCTTTCGCGTTCGGTATTTTGCCAACGATCATTTTCTTTTCCTCATTGATGGCGATCCTGTACCACCTGGGAATCATGCAATTGATTGTCAAGGCGTTCGCCTGGGTCATGCAGAAGACGTTGGGGACATCCGGAGCAGAAACGCTATCAGCAGCGGCCAATATCTTTGTCGGGCAAACGGA
Organism: uncultured Planctomycetales bacterium; assembly: GCA_963821085.1. Lineage (GTDB taxonomy): Bacteria > Planctomycetota > Planctomycetia > Pirellulales > Pirellulaceae > CAWGCE01. The sequence continues at coordinate 407,708 of CAWGCE010000007.1, forward strand.
GGCACCGCTGGTGATTCGACCGTTCGTGAACAAGATGACGATGTCCGAGTTGAATGTCGTAATGGTAGGCGGCTTCGCCACGATTGCCGGCGGAGTGCTGGCAGCGTTTGTCGGCATGGGGATAGATGCGGGGCATTTAATCACTGCTTCGGTAATTTCCGCACCGGCGGCTCTGATGATCGCAAAGATTCTTCAGCCGGAAACGGAAGAATCGGTGACGGCCGGTACGATTCAGTCGATCGAGAGCACGCGTTGCGTCAATGTCATTGAAGCGGCTGCGGAGGGCGCGGCGTCCGGACTGACACTGGCGATGAATGTTGGAGCCATGCTGATCGCATTCGTAGCACTCGTCGCCATGGGCAATGCGATGGTGACCTGGTTTGGGACCTTGCTGGCAAACCACATGGGCGTCGCCGGCGGAGAAACCTGGACCTTGGAACTGCTGTTCGGATACGTCTTTTCGCCATTCGCGTGGTTGATGGGAATCCCCTGGGACGAATGCGTGCTGGCAGGCCAGATGTTGGGGACCAAGATGGTGGTCAACGAATTCGTTGCCTACATCCAACTGGCGGACGCCCAAGATCAAATGAGCGAACGAACGTTCATCATTTTGACGTACGCACTGTGCGGTTTTGCGAATTTCAGTTCCATCGGAATTCAGCTCGGAGGCATCGGTGGCATTGCACCCGAGCGTCGCAGCGACCTGGCACAATTGGGCCTGCGAGCCATGTTGGGCGGAACGCTCGCCGCCTTCATGACCGCCTGTATCGCCGGATTACTGATCACATGACCTGCTGTGCTGTGAGCAGCCCTTGGAACGACGAAGACTATTCAACGCCGATGTCTTCGTTCCACAGTTCGGGCTGAGCGGCAATGAACTGCCGCATCAGCTCGACGCATCGCGGGTCGTCGACAATTTCGAGGGCAACACCACGCGAACGAACGTATTCCTCCGGTCCCTGAAATGTCTTGTTCTCGCCGATGACCACTTTGGGGATTTCGTACAGCAACACCGTACCGCTGCACATGTCGCAGGGTGACAAGGTCGAGTAGAGCGTGCAGCGTTGATAGTCGCCGGCCTTCAATCGACCGGCGTTTTCCAGGCAGTCCATCTCCGCATGCAATATCGCGCTGCCGTTTTGAACTCGGCGATTATGGCCACGACCGACGATGCGGCCATCCAGCACGAGGACGGAACCGATCGGGATCCCGCCCTCCGACAACCCGATCTCCGCCTCGGCAATTGCAGCTTGAAGAAATTCGTCCATGAGCTGTTAACCGGCTGGAGGAAATCGAAACGAAGCCGGCAATAGCTCGGCAACGGTCGTCTCGGACGCGTTCGCCGGATCGTCCGCATCGACCAGGATAACAATCATGTCGGTCCCGAATTCGGCCAATACCTGTCGGCACTGCGCCGCAGGGACCATGCCCGCCAGGACTGCAAACCGCGATCGCCTCAAAGTTTCGGCGACCGGCGGTGACCGCCGAGAAAACAGCGGTTCGTTCTGCGCAGCAGGTCAAACCAAACGATGAGTTCTCGACATTGACACCACTGAACACTTCACCGTCTGTCGACAGCAGCGCGGCGCCGACCAGAAACTTCGAAAATGGGGCATACGCGTGTGCGCGGATGCGTATCGATTCGTCGATCAGTTTCTGTCGCGTCACAATGTTCATCAATTCCCCTACGCCAACATCTCGGCGACGCTTTCGCGTTCTTCACGCAGCTCCTTCTCTGTAGCTGCCATTTTCTCTCGACTGAAATCATCCAGGCTCAGCCCCTGGACGATCGAATAGGCACCATCCTTGCAGGTGCAGGGGTAGGAATAGATGATCCCTTCCGCCACATCGTAACTGCCATCGGCCGGTACCCCCATGCTGACCCAATTGCCCTCGGCCGTTCCCAGTGCCCAGTCATGCATGTGATCAATCGCGGCCGAAGCGGCCGAGGCAGCACTCGAAGCTCCGCGTGCCTCGATGATCTCGGCACCACGCTTCTGTACTCGGGGAATGAACTCGTCGCGATACCATGCTTCGGGGACGCACTCCGCGGCGGTTTTCCCGTTGACGGTGCACTGACTGATGTCCGGATACTGAGTCGCCGAGTGGTTACCCCAGATCGTGATCTTCTTGATGTCGTTCACGTGCGATTCAGTCTTCCCGGCCAATTGACTTAGTGCGCGGTTGTGGTCCAAACGCGTCATCGCCGTGAATTGCGATGGATTCAGGTCTGGAGCGCTATTCATCGCAATCAACGCATTCGTATTCGCCGGATTGCCGACGACCAACACCTTGACGTCGCGGGCAGCGACTGCGTTCATCGACTTTCCTTGCGGTCCAAAAATCTTGCCATTGGCGCTCAGCAGGTCTTTTCGTTCCATACCCGGTCCGCGAGGTCGAGCTCCGACGAGCAGCGAGTAATTCACGTCCTTGAACGCGGTATCCAGATCGTCGGTCGCGACGATCCCCTGCAGCAGCGGGAACGCACAATCGCTCAGCTCCATCACGACACCCTTCAGCGCCGGTAACGCAGGAGGAATTTCCAGCAACTGCAGGATCACCGGCTGGTCCGAACCCAACATGTCACCCGCGGCAATCCGAAATGCCAAGGCGTATCCAATATTCCCTGCGGCTCCAGTAATCGCAACTCGAACAGGACTCTTCATCGGTAAGCTCCTCAATATCTTTCACAAGCCGCTGCGACACGCTCTCAAAGTGAACAGCGTTCGAAGCCGGCCTAAGTACCCAGTCAGAATCTGGTATCGTAATGTTGTCGCACCTAGGCGCAAACCCGCACGACCGTTTTCCCTTATTCCTCGCGACAGTGCGGCTTCGAGAAAGAGAGAGGAAATCGCAGCATGAACCATCAGCCGAACTTGTCCACGACGATCGAGACGGCCCTGCAGAAGCTCGATCTGGCTGCGGCGGGCGGTGAACTCTCCGCCCCTGCCATCCACAACATCCGCCGCTGGCTCACCGAGGACCGTTACTTCGCCTACGCGGACGAAGTGGCCCAGCACGTCTTGTCCGAGCGTTGGGACACGCTCGAAGAGGTCTTTTGGACCGAGATTCCTTTCGGCACTGCCGGTCGACGCGGCAAGATGTACCCTATCGGCTGCAATGCGATCAACGAGCGAACCATCGGCGAAACGGTCGAGGCGGTCGCACAGTACGTGAAGTCACAACACCAAAATGGCCCTCTTTTCTGTGCTATCGGCTATGACACGCGTCACAAGAGCCGTGAGTTCGCCGAACTTGCTGCCGAGATCATGCTGGCGAACGGCTTCGAGATTTTCTTCCTCGATGGCGAACGCGCCACCCCGCTGCTATCGACAACGATCCGCCAGAAGAAATGCTCGTGCGGAATCATGATCACCGCCAGCCACAATCCACCCAGCGACAACGCGGCCAAGGTGTTCTGGTCGACCGGCGGCCAGTTGCGAGCCCCCCATGACGAAGCGGTCACGAGACTGCTCACCAAAGTCGAAGACGTTCACCGAAAGTCATTCTCTACCGCAGTCGAACTTGGCCACGTCAAGTTTTGCCAGGACGAAATGCTGGTGCTCTACACCTTGGCCGTTGTAGATCAGGGGTTTCCGGCCGACCTGGGCAATCGCAGCCTGAAAATCCTCTTCTCACCGATGCACGGCGTGGGAACCAGTTCGATTGTGCCTGTTCTGAAGGCCGACGGCTTCCGCAACATCGAAATTTACGCCAGTCACGCCGAACCGAATGGCGACTTTCCGAATGTCCCCAACCATGTTGCGAATCCGGAAAATCCCGCCGTGTTCAGTGCCATGATCATGCATGCGATGCGCCACGGCATCGAACTCATCCTGGCCAGCGACCCGGACGCCGATCGCATCGGCTGCGCGGCTCCCGTCGAAGCAGGCGAACTGGAATGGGCCACGCTTACAGGTAATCAAATCGGCATCATCATTGCCGAGTACGTCCTGACGAGACGGCAGGCAGCAGGCACGCTCACACCCGACCATTACCTGATCAAGTCGGTCGTTACGACCGATATGTATCACCGCTTAGGTGCCGCGTTCGGCATTCGCGTCATTGGGGATTGCCTGACCGGATTCAAGTGGATTGGCGGTCTGGTTGACGAATTGGGACCGGAACACTTCATCATGGGGACGGAAGAAGCCCACGGCTACCTGCTGGGCACGTATGCCAGGGATAAGGACGGAGCGGTCGCCGCCATGCTGCTCGCCGAAATTGCCGATGAGGCCAAAGCCAACGGCGAGACTCTGCATGACCGCTTGAACGATTGCTACAGAAAATACGGCTGCCACCAGGAACGGACGATCGCAAAGGTCATGCCAGGCATCGAGGGAATGCAGAACATGAAGTTGATCCTCGAGCGATTCCGCACGTCGCCGCCTGCATCGATCGGCGGCATGGCAATCGAAGAAACTCGAGACTACTTGCAACGGACCATCACGAAAAACGGCGTGACAGAATCGTTCGAGGGCCCGGTCAGCGATTTGATCGTGTTCAAACTCGAAGGCGACTCAGCGTGGGCCGCCGTTCGTCCCTCGGGCACCGAACCTAAAATCAAGTTCTACCTGTTCGCCAGTGCTACTCCCTCCGAGTCAACTGACATCGAAGCAATCAAGGACGAACTGCAATCACGACTTGACGGGATGGAGCAGGACTTTCTCGCTTACTCCCAGTAGTCTCCAACTGCTCAGCCTGGGCCTATCCTTTCGTCGCGTTGGCCTTCACTAGCACCATCATCAGCCACGCTGCTGACATCAACACGGGACTTGAAACCAATGATGGTTTTGTCGTGGGTGGCAGTTGGCCAAGCGGTTGGTCGAGCAATGTCACGGGTGCTGGAGTGGCAGGAGTCACAAGCTTGCATCCGGCGGTTGGATTTCAGAATCTGGAGGTGCATAAGGGGAATAACTCCGGGAATGTCACTTACGCAGCGAATGCATCAATCTCGGGAACGCAAAACTACCAGCTGGACGTGCTGATCCGCCCAAGCAGTTACACCGCACCAGACCTCAATTTCTCCGGTCATGGCTGGACGTACGCCTGGAGCCAGGGATTTTCTGACTTCCATGCAGTTCTGTTCGATGTGCGCGACGCTGACGACTTCAGCGGCACACAAGACGCCGAACCGGATGAGTTTCGAGTCCTGTTTTGGGAAGGCGCGGGAAATCAAAGGTACGTGGGCAATTTTGTTCCCGGAGCCTGGTATCAATACTCAATGATCATCGGCCCGATGAACAACTTGCTGACACAGCGGGTAACGCCGTTCGGTGGTGGAGCAACGTTGGAAAGCAGCTATGCCACCAGCATCACGTCGATTCCTCAAGTTGAGTTTCATGGAGATCAGGGTTTCGGCGCCGCCGGCACTTTCACACAGTTCGACGAATTCTCGATGAACGAAGTTTCCCTCGCGACACCCGACTTTGATGGCGACGGAGTCGCCGATGGCGGGGATGTCGATGCGTTGGTCGCGGTCATCGCGGCCGGACCGAACGATTTGGATTACGACCTGACCTTGAATGGAACCGTTGATTCGGAAGTCCTGGACGAGTGGTTGAGTTTGGCCGGCGCGTTGAATCTGCCGTCAGGCAACAGTTACCTTGTGGGCGACGCGAATCTGGATGGCAACGTGAATGGCGGCGATTTTCTCGATTGGAACCAGTACAAATTCAGCGCTACAGCTGCCTGGACTCGAGGAGACTTTGACGCCTCGGGCTTCGTCGACGGTGTCGATTTCCTGCTCTGGAAGGCCAATAAGTTCACTTCCGCAGACAATGTGTCAACGGTTCCAGAGCCAACGACGCTGTTCTCAGGCCTGGCTTTAACGCTGGGAATGCTTGGATTCCGCCGGCTAGGCAGACGCGGAGCAAGCCGCTGACGACCAATACCTTTCCTTGAACTCGCGCGTGCTGATTCAACGGCATCTGCTACAATAGTCAGCATGAGCAACGAGCGAGTCCCTACGAGAGCATTTACGCTGGTAGAATTGCTGGTCGTAATTGCGATCATTGCAGTTCTCGTTGCGTTGCTGTTGCCTGCCGTGAACTCGGCCCGTGAGGCCGCCCGGAGAACGCAGTGCCTGAACCAGCTTCGACAGCTCGGATTGGCGGCGATCAACTACGAATCGGCCAACCGTCATTTTTCACCCGGCATCGTTGACGACGATAACAATACGCAGGAAGCATCGCACAGTGGCTTTATTTTCCTGTTGCCGTTCATGGAAGAGTCCGCGCTTTTTGAACAGTACGATTTGCAGCAGCGTTGGCAGAGCGACGACAACCTGAAAGTCGCGCGACAGCAAGTTTCGACGCTCCTTTGCCCCTCGAACGACAGTCAAGTCGTCGACGACGGAGGGATTCCTGGTGCGGCTACCGACTATGCATTTTCCAAAGGGGATCGGGCGTTCCTCTGTGGCGAGTCCACGGGTGGTGGCCTGTTTGACGTGAACAGCGAGACACGGGTCGGCCAGATCGTCGATGGTCTGTCGAAAACGATCGCTTTCGGCGAGGCGGTCAGCGATCCACAGTGGCCCGCAGTCCCTCCCTGAGGCTGAGCACCGTTAATGTTGGGCCAGGTCTGGACCAAGGCAGATTGCAACGGAATTCGTGAACTCGGCCACGGCGGCGGGGTCGGTTCGGTTCTCGCCGTAACGGCACAGAACCCGGGCTTCGATCGCACCTGGGGAACCATCGATGATTTGAACGCACCGATGAATCAAAAACCGGCTGCCCTGACGATCGACCGGAATCCCGACGACAATTGCGAAGACCTGGGAGACCGCGTCCGCGGCTTCGCGGGCCAACACACCAGCGGCGTGCTGTTTGTCTTCGCAGACGGTTCAGCCAAGCTGATCGCCGACTCGACAGAAGCTCAGCCCTATCGAGCCCAGTCAACGATCAACGGCAGCGAGGCCCTTTAGCCCAAGACGCACCGACGTCTCGGGAGGCGATCTATCGTTGCAATTGCAACGTTCTTGCTGAGATGCTTATCGGCACTGCGGTTCAAAAAGCCGCCAAACGCGAGTGGATTGGGCCGATTTCACCGACGCCTCGAAGAAAACTGCGTTCTGGCAGTGCATTCGCTCTGTGCGATTCTCGACATTTTTCTTTGGCGGATTCACGCCGAAATTTCCACTCTTGTCAGTAGGCGAGTTTCAAGACACACGATCGTTCGACCAGACGCGAAGAGCATGGATCACATGATCGCAATTGAAATCCACACCGTCGACACACCTCACAATTACAAACGCACAAACCGTCAAGCAGAATGAGGAGAAACCGATGAATGCAAAACAAACTTTTCGCAGAGCTGTGATGTTTACGGCTTGCGGTTGTCTGGTCCTGTGTCTTTCCAGTTCGGCCAGCGCGATTGACGTCATGCAATCGGCACTGTCGAGTAAGGACGGTCACATGATTGGAAAGGTTCAGTATGTGATCTATGACAAACAGTTACAGACTTTCAGCCTCCATCTGAAAGGTGCACAACCGGACCAATACTTCATAGTCGGCGTACGTCGAAACCAGTTTGGAAAGAAACTGGCTTGGGTTCGTGCCGACAAAACCGGCCAGGCAATCGTCGACTTGAGCACCAAGGTCCACTACATGCCGATGCTGCATGCGGGAGACGTCGTGGAAGTTTGGACCGGCCCCCTGCCAATCATGAAGGGCGTCTTGAGATAACGCGTCATTCGTTTCGAAACGACCTTCCAGCCCTCGGCTCCCAAAGGGGGTTGGGGGTCGTTGTTTTGATAAGCAACGCGGCACCGCATCATGGAGGTGCCGATGGGGGGATCCCAACCATGTTTCTGCGGTTTTCGTGCATCAAGTAATCGAAATCGTCCGATTGGTCAGACGAGGTTCTTGCCGATGCCAGCCCAGACCAGTCTCGACTTTCTGAATTCGGCTTGTGTGGTCAAAGCAATTTGGATGAGGATAATGAGACGAGCCGCGGGTGTGTACCCTCGATTCCGGCAGCAGCTCACTCCGACCCCGCGAGATCCAGGCACGAGGCGACATGCATAAGTACATCATCATGGGCGTTCAGGGTTGCGGTAAAGGGACACAGGCCAAGATGCTCCAAAAGGACTTTGACCTGACGCATATCAGCGTTGGCGATATTTTTCGCTGGAACATTCAGAATCACACCAAACTGGGGGCTCGCGTCAATCGCATCATACGAGCGGGGCAGCTGGTAGGTGATGAGGTGGCCGAGGAGATCGTCCGCAGACGCTTGCAGGAACACGACTGGAACTTCGGCTTCATCCTCGATGGTTTCCCGCGCAGCGAAGTGCAGGCCGAGTTTTTCCTGGAGAGCTACGACATCGACGCGGTGATTCACATCGTGGTGCCCGATGAAGTCGTCCGACTGCGCGTCCTGTCGCGTCGATTGTGCAATCAGTGCGGGCTCGATTACAACTTGATACACCACCGGCCGCAATCACCTGACACGTGTGACGTCTGCGGTGGCCAGTTGATCATGCGGCCGGATGACAATGAAGAGGCACTTGCGGATCGTCTACGCACCTACCACGCCAAGACAGAACCCGTTCTGGACCAGTTTCGTCGCAAGGAGCTGGTCATTGAAGCGGATGGGACTCGCGGAGCGATCCAAGTGCAAAACGAGATTCGAGAAAAGCTCTCGCTACCACTTCGCGAGGAGTAATTTTATCCCGGAGCAAGCACGCCCGCCGATTTACGTGTTAAAGATGCGGTCGCCAGCATCACCTAAACCGGGAACGATGAACTTGTTAGCATTCAGCTCCGCATCAACCGCACAAACGTAGATTTGCGTATCGGGGAACTCGCGGTTCACGTTGTCAACGCCATCCTGCGACGCGATCACCGATAACAGCTTCGTCCTGGGAATCCCGCACTTCGTTAACGACGCCAGGGCTGCCCCAGCCGATCCGCCCGTGGCCAACATCGGGTCGACAACGATGGCGATGTCGACCGGTTTGTGTTCGGGAAGCCGGCTGTAATATTCAACCGGTTCCGCCGTGTCTTCATCGCGGTAAAGCCCAAGATGCCAGACTTCCGAGTCGGGAATCAGGTCCAGCACCGGATCAACCATACCCAAGCCGGCTCGCAGAATCGGCACGAGTCCCACGCGTTGAGCCAGGACTTGCCCTTCCATGGTGGCCATGGGAGTTTCCACCGTCTGCTTCTGAATGAGCAAATCCTTGGTGCCTTCGTAGGCTAACAGCACCGCCAAGCGATTGATCAGTCGGCGGAATTCAGCTGGTGGAGTCGCCTTGTCGCGTAGACGCACCAAATGATGTTCGACGAGCGGGTGTTGCACTACCGTGACGTTGGACATGAGTAGCCTCAAAGCAGCTCGTCGGTACCAGACAGAAACCGCTCCGAGCTTAACGCATGCCCTTCGCGCTGAAAAGTCGCCGCATCGTCGATCGCGTTACGAATTCAGCAATTCGGCGAACGAATCGGATGGCTTCGAAGTTCCCAAGGACGTCGCTAGTCGTAGTAGGCATAACGATCGCTGCGGCGGCGACGGGCCCGGCGGCGACGGGGACGGTGGGCAACGTCAGCTCCATCACCCTCCCGATAATAATGACCCCCGAACAGCCGGTAGAAGAACAACAAGCTCAGAGCACCGACCGTGGCGACAACGATCCCGATCGGACCGACCGGAGTCACACGACCGCCCTGAGTCGCCAGGCTCCAAACACCGCTGCCGATGATCGTACCGCCGATGCCCATCGCCAACGTCGTTACGGCGCCGCCCGGGTCCCGGCCCGGCATCAGCGCCCGCGCCAGCAAGCCGACCAGCGTACCGAAACCAATCCAAACGAGGATGTCGTTGATCCATAACTGGGCGCTTTCCGGAAACAAACCAAAGTTGTTCAGGTATTCGACAGTGCCCACGGCAACTCCTCAATCAGTTTCAACGTTGTCGGATCAATGGCAGCGCTAAGCTACCGTTCCCCCCATCGACAAATCGACTTGATGTCGTTGCCATCTTTAATCGCCAAGTGTCGAACTGAGTCCCCGCCGGTTGGGATGCTGAGCCTGGCAGCAAAACACGGGTGTTTTTGCTGGTCCGCCAGCGACTGCTACAATGGCAGCACTTCCTGGGAATCAGTTGTAGGGGCCCGCCATGCTGAGACAGCTTGCTTGCATCATGCCTCATGGGGGTCACCATCTTGCCCCAGGTTGCTGCCAGCGAGCCGTTTCCTTCGAACGCTAGCGAGATGACGACGCGAGTCGATCAGTTACTAGCCGAGTACTGGTCGGAGCAGGACATCGCGCCGACCGATGCCAGTTCGGATGCCGAGTTCATCCGGCGAGTCTACCTCGATTTGGTCGGCACGTTGCCTTACCCTGCTGAACTGCAGGAATTCCTGGACGATGATGCGGACGACAAGCGTTCACAAGTGATCGAACGACTGCTGAACCATCCGCTACACGCCACCCATCTCGCGAACACCTGTGCCCGAATCCTGATTTCCGACGGAGGTGCCAACGATCAGCTGGGGGCGATCGGGATGCAAGACTGGCTGCGGGATGAATTTGTAAACAATACACGCTTCGATCGTCTGGTCGGCAACTTCCTCACCGTGAGCGGCGGTCAGGATACGGGACCGGTCATTTTCTACCGGCTTCTTGAGCTCAAGCCGGAGAAGCTGGCCGCTGCGACCGCCCGCAGCTTTCTTGGATTGCAGCTGCAATGCGCCGAATGCCATGACCATCCGTTCGTCGACACATCCCAAGAGGATTTCTGGAGCTTCGCCGCGTTTTTGCGCGTGTGCGAAATCGCTACGGCGACAACATGACGCCGTTTGGGCAATTCTCTTTGTACGACGTCAGCGACGGTGAAGTTTCAATTCCAGACCAGGATCAACCGATCGAACCGCGTTACCCGGGCAGCGACGCGACGTTGGACCTGCGCAACGCGGCGTCAGCAGCTGTCGCTCTGGATGTCTTCGCCCGACAATCCGTTCCTTGGTCCCGCAACGGTCAATCGAGTTTGGAGCTTGCTGTTCGGACGTGGCCTGGTCAACCCGGTCGACGACATGGGGCCGCACAATCCAAGCTCACATCCCGAACTACTGAACGATCTGTCCCACTACTTCGTTCGAAGCGGTTACGATCTGCGACAGCTTTTTCAGTTGTTGACCAATACGCGTGCCTATCAGTTATCCAGCAAGACAGTTGTTAACGAAAAGATTCCAGCCGATGCGTTTGCTCGGATGCAGGTGAAGACGTTAACCGCCGACCAGTTATACGACGCACTTCAAACAACGCTGCGAATGCCACGCAATCAACCCTCCATCAACGCGATGGCCGATCCGCAACGACAGGCCTTTGTTGCCGAGATGAACAGCAGTAGCAGCCAGCTGACAAAGCTCGAGTCGAGCGTCCAGCAGACTCTGATGATGATGAATGGTCAAATCACCGAACGCTTTATCAACAGTGACGACGAAGGCCTTTCCGCAGCGCTCGACAGCTCCTTACCTTTCGCCAGACGAACGGCTCGACCTGCTGTTCATGGCCAGCCTGACTCGCAAGCCAACTGCCGATGAACGCGCTACTTTTCACACACATGGGACCGGTCCCGGAAACAAGACGGCCGTCCAGGACATTATCTGGGCTTTGACCAACAGCGCCGAATACCGACTAAATCACTGAACGAAGAACTCATGGCTCACGATAATCCTGACCACCCGTTGCTGAATATCATCCGCCGCAGTCGATTGACGCGCCGTAATGTATCTGCGCACTGCCGGCATGGGACTGCTGGGAACCGCCTGCAGCAACTGGTTTCGGACAATTGAGAATTCTGTTTGCGCGGATGAGCCGGCCCGAAAAGCAAAGAAGCGATGCATCATCCTCTGGATGGCCGGCGGCCCCAGTCAGATGGACACGTTTGACCTGAAACCGGGTCATGCCAATGGGGGCGAGTTCCAGGAAATCGCCACGAATATTGACGGCATCCGATTCAGCGAACACCTCCCGGGATTGGCCACACACGCCGACAAGCTGGCGATCGTTCGCAGCCTGCAAACGAAGGAAGGTGACCACGCACGTGGCACGTACCTGGTCCGCACCGGTATTCGGCCAGGAGCTCCCGTGGCTTACCCGGCGATCGGCTCGGCACTCGCCAAACAACTCGGAAGCACCGACTCGGTCCTTCCCAGCTATCTGGCGATCGACCCGCCCACGGTGTTGAACCCCGAAGCGTTCAGCGCGGGATTCCTTGGACCTGAGTTTGCTGCAACGAACATCACGGGCTCTGTCGACGGCAGTTCCGGTTTCGCCGCGCTCCAGTTGGCAAATCTTGCCCTGTCTCCGGGCATCCAGCAGCAGCAGGCGATGAAACGACGTGAACTCTGGTCGCATTTGCAGGCCGGCTTTGCAAAAACGCATGCCACCGGTTCCGTCGATGCCCACGACGTTCTGTACCAGCGGGCCTTCCGAATGATGGACAGCAATGCGGCGGAGGCGTTTGATTTGTCGCAGGAACCAGCCGAATTGCGGGAAGCATACGGAAAAGGCCTGTTCGGACAGGGGTGCCTCCTTGCTCGACGATTACTCGAACGTGACGTACCACTCGTCGAGGTAGCCCTTGGCGGATCGTCCGGCGGCATCGGCTGGGACACGCATGCGGACAACTTCCAAAGTGTCAAGCGATTGTCAGGCGAACTCGACGCGGGCTGGGCGACGTTGATGACCGATTTGGAACAGCGGGGGATGCTGGAGGACACGACTATCCTCTGGATCGGTGAATTCGGAAGGACGCCGAGAATCAACCGGGCCGGTGGAAGGGACCATTTCCCAAACGCGTGGTCTTGCGTTTTGGCAGGAGGAGGCATCAGCGGCGGTCAGGTGTATGGCGCTACCACGGACGATGGCATGAGCGTCAAGGACGATCCGGTCGCGATCCCCGATTTGCTGGCCACGCTTTGCAGCGCCGTTGGAGTCGATCCGCATCATGAAAACTATTCCGCCGAGGGACGACCTGTCCCAATCGTTGACCAAGGCGAACCGATCAAACGATTGTTGGCGTAGTGTGATCAAGCAAGCAACGATTCTACGGTGCCTTTGCGGCTGCTTTTTGCTGTTGAGCTGCAGCCGCGTCCCTTCCAACGTGCCGCACACCTCAGAAGTCCGGGAAGCGAAACCGGCCAAATCGTCCAGCGCGCCCGAAACCGCAAAGCTCTCCACACCAGGATCAACCGACATGGTCGTCTTCACGACGGCCGACCCATTGAGTGATGGATTACCCGGCACCCTCCAACAAACTCAGATGCCAACGAGACGTCGCCTCTTGGTTATCCGCAAGCCAGCACCAGTGTTGATTGATCTGGAACTGTTCGCGGATGGCCAGCCGCTCGCCGTGAGCTGGCTCGCGGCCGCAGAGTCCATTCGACAACAAGCTGACGCGAACAACGACAACCGAGTGTCGTGGCTGGAAGTCATTGCCAGTGACGTTTTCGGGCAGTCTGAACGGACGGCCGGAGACCGCCGTAATCGGTCCATGGTCGCCAAGGCCTACGATTCGAATAACAACGGCATTGTTGAGCCGACGGAACTCATCCGTTTCCTGAATCGCAACGTTGGTGGGCAGGAATTCGTCACCGTCGTCGCACCACAAGACCCTGCCGATGACTCGACGGGCTCGGTTTTTTCGTGGCTGGATCGGGACGGAGACCGGATCCTGAGCAAGACTGAATTACTCGCCGTCCAGCAACGGCTGCGCCAACGCGATGCGGACGGCGACGGTCGCATCTGGCTGAACGATTTCCGAGGACAAATCCCTGGCATGCCCAACATGGCGCCGGCAAAGTCAATCAAGAGCCGAGACGTCGTTGTTTTTGATCCATCGCGATACCGATTTCGGTCGTTTGTTATATCGCCTGGAGCAGGCGTATTCCTACGGTGACGAATTGTCATGGGACGAGTTGCCGAGTTCCTACTCGCGACTGGATACCAATGAAGACAGTTTCCTGTCGACCGAAGAATTGTCCCATATCACCATGTTGCCGGCCGACGCAACGCTGCAGATTGAGTTCGTGTCCGGCGACAGTCCACTCCTGAATGTCGAAGCCCCTTTGGCGTCTCCACTGCACGCCATTCGCTGCCGCCCAACGCTTTGGCGCCTGGATGACCAACAAAACTCGTTGCACGTACGACTGGAAGATCGGTTGTCGCCCGGCCAAGCGGGTACGGCAGCGACCGTACTGGATTTCGCGTTGACTTCCATCCGTTTGCTTGTCTCCCTCGAAGAAACTTCGACCGACCTGTTTGCCAGCATCGATACCAATGAATCGGGGTGGCTCGACACGTCCGAATTGGCCGCGGCCAAATTCCTATTGGCAAATCAGGACCGCAATGGAGATGAACAGGTAACGCCTGCTGAACTCGAAAGCGCCAAGCGGCTGTTTCTGCGTCGAGCGACACTCGCACCAGTACCCGGTGAGTCACCGACCATCATGAGCGACGGGAACGTCGCCAGCAGCAACACTCCAAATTGGTTTGTTCAAATGGACACCAACCGTGACGGCCTTGTGCAGTCGCTCGAATTTCTTGGCAGCCGTGAGATGTTTGCCAACCTTGACAGCAACAGGGACGGGCAGCTTGACGCTGACGAAATCGAACAACTGGCCGACAACGCTTCGACCGACTAGTGCGTGTCGCGTTTGCGGCGCTTGCATAGCAGTACCGACTCAGCGAAAAGACGCAACAGATAAAGTAAATGCGATTTAGATCCCATTCGCAAGTATTGTGGCGGCTGTTCAACCATTGAAGACTGTCCAACCGGCGACGCACACGCGACAAGTCGGGGTGACTCGCACTAACGCTGGGCGAGACAATAACGTCGGAAATCCCTAAGTCTCGAAGTTGCCGGGTAGCAGCGATGGAAGCGATGGAAACGCCTTGTGCCGATGCGCGTCCTTTAATCGGCCTTCCTGATTTGTGGCATGAATAACCTTTGCCACTCCAAAGGACCGTTGCTCCCTTTTCAAGGGCGGTAGTTGAATGATCGCCTCATTGGTCAAGGGCTCGCTGGAATCTGCACCTTTTGCGTCGATGCGTGATCCAGGTCCCGCAACGGTGGAATCGGTTGGCAACATGAAGGGAGCATTGAACTTATTGGAATTCCAAATCAGGAAGTCAGCGCCATCTACGACGCCGTTGCAGTTGAAGTCGCCTTCGGACCAGCGATTGCTCACCTGAAATTTGTTTGCGTTCCAAGCCAGAAAGTCGACACCGTCAACCAAGCCGTCCAGATTCGCGTCGCCCATCATCAAGTCCAGGATATCGGTCACCATGAATTGGGCATCAGCAGCGTCGAGTCTGTCATCAAAGTTGACATCGTAAATCCGGTCGCCCGAAGCCAGTCCCTGGCACAGCGCGTCAACATCGGCAGCGTCGACAGCACCATTCAAGTTGTAGTCGCCGACTTCCCATTGTTCGACATATCCCTTGGGCGACAGATCACGGCCGACGAAACCGGAAGAATCAGGCGAGTATCGTCGGGATTTGAACACGTTGTCAAAAAAGGTGCGTCGCCCTGGGAGCTCGTTCCGGCAAACGAAACCGGACTGATATACTCCCACACCTGCTCGTTGTTCGTCGTAAGTTCACCGATGATTCCATTCGGACCGTGAATAAACAACGTGTTGCCGTTCGGTAGTCGATGAGCTCCACTGATGAACGCCGCCGATACCCCCGTCTGTCCAACCCATACGGGAGCAGCCGGTTCGTAGGCAGCTCCTGCCGTTCGCATGTAGTTACCATTTGCATCGACGTCCGGCGGCACGAGTTCGAAGATGGTTGATGCAGGTACATCCTGATTGTTGAAGATAAGGAAGTTTCCAGCGCCGGATTCCCTGGATCGATCCACTGAATGTCGTGCTGATTGAACAACATGCGATCACCCGGGGTATCGTAGTTTCCCGGATTACCCCATCGGTACAGCAAGTCGCCGCCCATCCCCGAATTGCCTCCTGAGCTTGTGGCGGCCTCGGCCGTTGTCGTACTGTGATCAATGACCCAGAATTCACTCATGAAGGGCGAGTTCACAACGATTTGATCAAGTTCAACGTTGTAGTCGATCGCATTGAAATGGACCCAATCCGAACTATTCCCGCTCCCACCGAGATTGACATCAAATCGCTGCGGGTTGTCTGAGATGACTCCAAAATTGGGTTTCGCGGCGTCAAAATCCTGAACCAGGTGGTCGGTCAAATTCCATTGCCAGACAATGTCTGCTGTCGTTGGTCCGGTGGGCTGCAATTCGATAATCCGTTCTCCCCACAGGCCGCCGCTGGGAACGTTATTGGGGTCGCGGCCCACAGCAACCATGTCGGCCGCCGAATTGGCGACCCAGGCAAAAGCGAGGATATTGCCGTTCGGCATGACTTCCAGGTCGTGATGCAGCGTGTAGTCGATCGTCGCGTATTCGAACTGCCAAGTGAGGTTGCCGTCCCAGTCCTGGATGTACAGTGCTCCGGTGACACCGCCACCAGCCTGAGCCGGGTTGTTGACTCCTCCCGAACTGTAAAGCGAGCCGTCCGGGCCAAGGTACGCTCCACGGCGGCTGGGATAAGGCCCGTTATTCCATGAGTGCACTTCGCGCCCATGGACATCGAGCAGAAACGCATCGTTGCTGCGATCCGGCGTCAACAGCGTATAGCCTTCGTAGGCACTTTTGGAACAGTCGATGAGTCCCACGGTGAAATTGTCACGCCCAGCGGAACAAACCGCAGCCAGCATTTCGCGTGATTCCAATGGTTCGACTGCCAGCCGAATTGAAGGGCAATTTCGTCACGGCGCAATTCCTGGTTGGCGATCAAAGCGAACTTCGAACGCTCAGTATAGCCATCCACGAACTGAGATGCGAACACATTCAGAACTCCGGAATTCGGAACCGACGCCCGGGTTGTCGCTCATCGACGACGCTGGCAGTTTGGTATTCAACTACCGTTGGATCGGTGCAAGAAAATCGCGGCCCCGATCGACATAGGGCTGCGGTGCGAGCCCGGAAGCCTGGTTCGGTTGCAGGCGATTTCGTCCCAGCACGCTGGCGTAATCCATTGGCGGTTGCATTTCGGCTTCACGGGGTTTCGACGAGCTGGACTGCTGCCAACCAATACTTACCAAACCGATCACAACAACCGCCAACGCGGCCCACAGCACGACGTCGCGGAGCACCGCAAATTGATCTCGCCATTGTGGCCACAGCGCAACCATCGAGAGCAACATCGAGACGACCGAAGTCGCCAATGCGAGAATTGCCAACGTCTGTTGTGTCATCATAATTCTCTCCGCCAAGGCCAGCTAACGCGATACAAACTTCCGCCATGCACATTACAAACTGACACGATTCATACAAGCAAATTGCACGCGCGGTAACGGTTCTGCAGGCAAGAATCTGCAGCTCACTGACGATTGTGCCGGCTGGCGAACTTCTGGCAGCGACTTGTGCTGTCTCGGCGCCGTAAATCGTGAGTTCTCAATTCTCTTGTCGCACTCTTGGCGGATCGTGCATGGACAATGACGCCACAAATCCAATGACTGCTGCGCAGCCAGGCAATCCGCGAGATCGCTTTTAGCCAGATTCGACTCCAATGAGTCAATTGATGGAGGGGCTCGCGGCGGCGATCGTTGGGCGCGAAATCGGTGATTTCGCCGTGCACGAAGAGGCCTGTAGAACGCTGATCAAGATGGGACCGGTCGCCGAAGAGGCAGCTATCGCGATGGTCCCCTCGAATGACGAAGAAATTTGCCTCTCTGCTTTGCAGATCCTCAGTTTTGTTGGGACCGAACAATCGAAGAGCATCCTCAGGCAGGCGATGCGCAGCTCAAACCCGGAGGTCAAGCGAGCGGCGTCAGCCACGATGAAAACGATCCAGCAACGAATCAAGGGCGAGTCGGAACAACGCAGCAGGCCGGCGGCCTGAAAAGAACAAATCAGCCATTCGCCATACGGCTACTCATCTCGCCAGGCAGTCACCCTCAGCGAGTCGCCTGAAATCACTGCCTCGACCAAGCCAACAACTGCCGTATGCAGCACACTTGCATTAGCCCGGTCATACCGGCTGACAATTTCCCCGGCACGATAGATTTGCCCTCCACTAATGACGACCCACTCCGGGTCACACCAGGCGCAAAACTCGTCGGGCAAACCGTAGCGGCTGCCGTGATGCGGTGCCAACGCAACGTCGCAATTGACGCTTGGCTGCGCTAACAACTGCCGCATCCCGTCACGTTCCAGATCGCCCGGTAATAAGATGCGGTGGCCAGCCAAACTGACCAGCACCACCAGGCTATTGGCATTGTCGTCGCAATGCAACGAATCGGCTCGTGGATGCAGCACGTGGAACTCGACGCTGTCCGAAGCCGTTATTTGTGTTCCTGCCTCAATCACACGCAAGTTGGTCTTCGACGACCGCAAGGCAAGCTGCAACTCGACGGGCAAGTTTTCGATATCATTCATCATGCCAGGTGAAATACAAATCGCCTTGATGGCAAACCGCTGCAACAGTCCCGGTACCGCGTTGTAGTGATCAGCGTCGGCATGAGAAATGATCAGTCCATCCAAACGCGTAATGCGGCGAGACCAAAGAAACGAGGAAATCTCCTGCACGGCCGAATGGGGCGAACCGAGGCTGCCCGCGTCGTACAGCCAAACACCTCCATCTGGCAACTGCAGGACAACGGCCGTGCCACAACGCAGAGAAAGGAAACTACATCGCAATTGATCGGTCGTGCTGACATTTGAGTTGGCATAGGTACTGAGTCCTACCATTAACGCGGCGGCGGGGGCCCACCAGGCCAGACGGCGGCGAACAGGAGGCAACGCGATCCCCAAAGCGACCAAGCCGTAAAAAACACAAACGACAATCCAACTCGGCCCAGCGGTCCAGAAGTGACTGCCTTCCAGGGAACATCCAAATTGCACCACGTCTTCCAACGCTCCAAGGCACTTCGAACAACCAAGAGCACAGATTCGAGCAAGCGGCGACAACCAGCCGGCGAACGCCAGCACACCAAACCCCAAAAACAACGCCACCGCGATAGGCAACCACAGGAATAGATTCAATATCAACGCCGACGGCGTGACCAGGTGGAAGCGATACATGACCAATGGCAGCGTCGCAATCCATACCACTGCGCTGACACAAGCAACCGTCTTGAGCTTCGTGCCAATCGATTGACGGACCAGCTCGAAACGCGTCAAGTGCTGCTGTTTCAGTCGCTCGATCGGATCGGTAGGAATTGAGGGACGCCAATAAGGTTGAGCCCAAATGAGTGCCGCGACGGCAACGAACGACAGTTGAGCACCTACTTGAGTCAATTGCGTCGGATTCCAGGCTAACACCACCAACGCGGCAGCGGCCAATCCATTAAACGAGACGGCGCGTCGGTACAAAATCAATTGTCCACAAACGAGCAGAACCAGAATCGTCGCTCGGGTAACGGGTGCTCGACCGCCGGTCAAACCGGCATAGCCAACCGTCAAGACCATGATCCCGACCAACGCCCACGTTCTGGGAATGAATGAAAGACGTACGAGTTGGAACAGCCCCCAGGCAAGGATTCCCACATGCAAACCTGAGATGGCCAACAGGTGGATCGTACCTGTCAGGAAAAACGAATCGACCCGCTCGGGATCAAGATATTCCCGCGTGCCCAGCAACAGGGCCGCCGCTAATTCTCCCCGTTCTCGACCGAGGTAATCGAACAACTGTTGCGTCGCACACATCCGGTACTTTGCCATCCACCAGCGTGGGTTCCATGGTTCGGCAGCGCGTCGAATCATGATGCATTCACTGTGATTGGCGATCAATCGACACAATTCTCGTTCAGCGCAGGCGCGTTCGAACCGTGATCGGCCACCTGGGTTGCTGCGGTCAAAGGGGCGCTGAAGCTTCCCCACAACCTGCACCCGATCACCGGGTGAAAGTTGACCCGAATTCGTTTTGAGGATGACTCGACAATTACCTGAAACCGGACGCCAACCGGTGACCACCCGAACCTGTTCGGGTTCCATTCGAAACCAGGTCTCGTCCCCACCAGGAATTGTCGAAAGCCCGCTGGGCCGCACAACGACATGGCTTACGTGGCTGATTACAGTGCCTCGAACGCATACCGGTTGAGGCTGATCGGTGGCCAATAATCCAATGTCATTCGCACGGTAAGTATTCCAGCGAACGTGATGCCAGCTGGCGAACAACGCGGCGACGCCCACCAGGATTAATCCGGTGGACAGCACAGTCCGCTTGCTCGAGCAGATCATCCCGGCTGCCAACGTGATCACGGTCGCGGCAAGCAACCAGGACAGCGAAAGCGGCAGCAGCTGGTCGAGCAGGATGCCAAGAGCTGCGAAAACGGCGGCCCAAACGAGTGGAGTCCGGGGGTTGGCGACATCCCATGGAGTCTGGCGGGCCGTCGCGATGGGCCTGGTCATCGGTCGATTCTCGCACCCCGGTCATTACTGCATGCGGGCGTCCTGCCATCGCCATCAGATTCCTGACGTTCACGGTAACGAATTCTTGCACTTCGTAAATCCGACGAACCCCTGCCCGTATCAGTGCATGGTTGCTCAAGATCCGTGAAGATTGCGTGATTTTTGGACTCCTGAGCGTAATGGAGCTGCTCTATCTGCTTGCACCGTCCGCCCAACTGCTCAGCAGTTTGTTGCCTCTGGAAACTTAACTTTCGGGCAGCCCAGCGCCTAAGTGCATTAGAAGCAATGACTTAGTGTCTTCCACCCGTTTTGTCCCGCTGCAACGGTCCGACAATTGCTTCAGAAGGGATTCCGAGGCGCACTTTTATTTTTCATGAAGGAAGAGAAAACCATGATTCGGGCAGCCGATTCAACCATCCCCAAGTCGCTCGTCGTATCGAAACCACATAACAAGGCCCATACGGCTGCGGGTAACCGCATTGCCAAACGGTTCAATTCACAATTCACGCCCGACGGTCGTTTTGACATCGTCGCAGGCGATCTAAAGGTCGCGGTGGAAACGTCCGCATCGGTCGAAGGCGCATTTGCAGAGCCTGGAAGGTGAAGCCGGGCGAGTGTTCGTCGCCATGACGAACAAAGACAGTTTGGCCGACGCGTTACAAGTTGCCCAAGGTAGCGTGGGCGTCATGGATGCACACGGCAATATCGTTCGCGATTGTGCAACATAGCAGCTTGAAGTCCCCATTCTTGCAATGCGATTGACGTCCGAATCGAATATTTGATTCGGACGTTGTCTTTTGTACTGATCTGGCGCTGGCTTAGGTACAGATTGAGAGGGTAGCCGACACTCGGAGGTATGAAGCCAGGACGACCGAATCGCGGATGTTGGTGTTCAATCCCGGTTTCCCCCCCAAAAAGGCCTGTTTGCCGTAAAGAAGGCAGCAGCATTCACCGCATTCTGGAAAAATCTGCTGACCAGTTTAAACTGAAGGCTGGCCAGCTTAATGCGCAATCTTTGTTGACCAGTCCGTTTTCCCCCTGCATCGGCAGATGGACCGCGCCCCAACGCTCCCTCGAGCTCGTTAACGTCATGTCAGAATTGACGAAAGAAAAATTCATTCACAACGTACGTCGCAGCCGACTCGTCAGCGACGTGCAGCTGAAGGATTTCATTCGAAAAATTCGGGATCTCGATCCTCGCCCCAAAACGGCTACCGACCTGTCCGAGTTAATGGTTGCCGATGAGTTGATCAACCGTTGGCATGCTGAGAACATTCTCCGGGGCAAATACAAGGGTTTCACCCTGGGCAAGTATCGGTTGTTAGGTCACCTGGGAACGGGCGGGATGAGCAGCGTATTCCTCGCCGAGCATCCAGTGATGAAGCGTCTCGTGGCGATCAAGGTTCTGCCACAGAAGTATGTCGAGAATCCCAACTACCTCGATCGATTCAAGCGAGAGGCTCGAGCGGTCGCAGCTCTCGATCACCCCAATATCGTCCGTGCCTACGACATCGACCAGGATGACTCGCGGCACTACATCGTGATGGAACACGTCGATGGTCGTGACTTGCAGCGCGCATCGTCAAAGAGGGTGGGTCGGTCGACGAAAAGTTGGTGGCCGATTTTATCGCTCAGGCAGCAACCGGCCTGCAACATGCGCACGAGCAGGGATTGATCCATCGCGACATCAAGCCGGCCAACTGCCTGCTTGACAAAAACGGCGTCGTGAAGCTGCTTGATCTCGGGCTGGCCAAGTTTTCCGAGGAAGAACGATCGCTCAGTTTGATCTATGAAGATACCGTCGTGGGCACCGCCGATTACCTGGCGCCCGAGCAGGCAATCAACAGTCAGAATATCGACTCGCGGGCCGATATCTATGGCCTTGGTTGCACAATGTATTTTCTGCTGGCTGGCCAACCGCCGTTTCCCGATGGAACGATTGCTGAACGATTGCTGAAGCATCAAACAACAGAGCCGGAAAGCCTGTTCGTCAAACGACCCGAACTCTCGCCGACGCTCGTCGACATCTGCCGCCGCATGATGATCAAGTCACCGGACGACCGAATTCAATCGGCAGCAGAGGTTGCCGAGGAACTGAAGGCCTGGCTTGCAAATCGTGAACCCAGCCGCACACCGGTCGGTGGACGCGATTCGAACCTCGCGGGCGGCAGTTCGATCGGTCTGAGCGGCAGAAACACGCCGCCACCAATCCCCCTGGAAG
The DNA here is from genome assembly GCA_963821085.1 of uncultured Planctomycetales bacterium. Taxonomy (GTDB): domain Bacteria; phylum Planctomycetota; class Planctomycetia; order Pirellulales; family Pirellulaceae; genus CAWGCE01. Next base: position 430,368 of record CAWGCE010000007.1, read on the forward strand.
GAACGGTTTCTTCGTCGGGTGGCAGCACGTTCAAGGTCGGCCTGAACGACAACCTGAACCTCGCTCCAATTGATGAAGAAGTTCTCTCTGGCGATTCAACTCGTTCCGGAGTCGGCAAAGACCCGGCGGATTATAGTGAGACACTCGCTGACTCATCGTCGATCGAGAGTATCGAAATTGGGGATTACGAGAGCGGTCCCCTCGACGATTTGATGGGCGATGATTCCTTCAAGAGCGGCCCCGAACTGCCGAAAGCACAATTCCATACGAAACACGAATCGAATCCGGTTGTCTGGGTCGCTGTGGGAATCGTGGCGGTGCTGTTGATTGTCGTGGTGATCGTGATTGCTGTCCTCTCCTGATCGGCGCTGACGCGAACCGAAACCTGTCTGCGGGCGACGGATTTGGCCCACTGAAAATCTCTGTGCCAGCGCACACACGACACGCCCGTACGACTTGCGATTAGAGTGATTTGCTTTGTCGTACCTGGAGCCACAGACGTCAGGCATGCACAACGCCCGAATTCTTGCGAATCCGGCTACTTCATTGGCCGCTTATATAGGTAAGTTGCTCTTAGGAAGTTCGGTTGCGCACCAAGCCGCAAAACAGCAACAACAAGACACCGATCGCTGTCGGTTCCGGAACCGCGGCGACATCTGCCGACGTGAACTTGTTGTCGTTCCAGACGAGGAAGTCGGCTCCGTCAACGTTCCCGTTGCCATTAAAGTCGCCGCTACACCACTGATCAGTGGCGTTGAACTTGCTGTCATTCCAGATCAGGAAGTCGGCACCGTCAACGTTCCCGTCCAGATTGGCGTCTCCCATCAACGTTCCCCGCAAATTGACAACCCATTCTTCGATGTCGTCCGCGTTGACCAATCCATCACCGCTGAAGTCAAACATCGAGGAGGTGCTGCCAGCGGCAACCGCGGCCGTCAATGCGTTGACATCCGCACAATCCAGGTTGCCGTCGCCATTCAAGTCGCCCGTCGTGCCGCCGACTCCCGTTACCTGCAGTCGTACCGAAGTGAGCGTGTAAAGCACATCCCACTGGAAACCGCCTGGCAAGATGAGGTTTTCAAATTCACCCGAGCGTCCTTCCAAAGCGGTAAGAAAAACGAACGAATCGCCTACCTGCGGTGCGAAAGAATCGACGAGATTGGCTTCCAGCGTTCCGGAAATAAATGCCAGTCGATCCACCGTTACCAGGTCGTGCGACACGCCCGCGACGGTTCCGCCGATATCGATTGACAACGTTCCTTCAAGGTCGTTGACAAAGTCGCCCGTGATATCAATCTGGCCGATCGGGTCGCCATCGGAATCTCCCGGGGCGACCGTTCCGGAAGTATTGCGGACCGCAGCACTCAATGTGGCGTTGCCAACAAAAATTTCACCGCTGCCCGTCAGCTCGCCGCGATTGATAATGAACTGTGAATCGAGCGAGCCCCCATCCAGGTGAATTCGCCCGCCGGCTTGAATATCGAGATCGGCAAACGTCGTCAGCTTGGCTCCACTGTTCACTCGCACTGTCATCTTTGCGTTGGGTTCGCCCGAAACCGTCGCTCGATAAACCGTCGAAGCTGTCGACAGTACGGCCTCCTGGTCACTGCCACGCACATTCGCCACGACCGCATCCCACAGGACTGCGGGTACTCCATTCGCCGACCAATTCCCCGCGGTCGTCCAATCGCCCGAAGCAGCCGTCGTCCCCCACGCGTGATTTTGTACGGCCGAATCACCAATGTAGAGACTGGGACCGTTACCACCCTGTCCGATCGAAGGCGTGGTATCGATGACCATATTGCGACCAACGAACAGGTTCGTGCCAATGATGCCGTCGAGTGTATTGCCCGGGTCACTGGGATTGGTCAAGTCGAGCACCGCCAAAGGAACGTGAGTCATCGTAAAACTGCCGCCGACCGTATCCAGCGTCAGCTCCTCGGCGTAGAAACCGGGAATGCCGTCCTGTACTCCACCCGAACCTTCAACTTGCACTACGAAGTCTGGCACGTCGAGGATCGGATCGAAGCCCAGTCGAACGGCCGTTTGTTCGGAAACCACTGTCAGGCTGGCACCGGTATCGAACAGGAACGACTTGTCAACGATTTCGTCGTCTCCCCGAGTGATGTCGACGTCCAGGTAGAGCCCCCCGCTCTCGATAACACTAGGAGAAAGCGGGTTCTCGTGCAGGACGAATGTCGTCAAGTCAAAATTCTGAATGTAAAGCGGGCCGGTGATGAACGAAACGGCCGGGTTGAGGTTCAGTTGTGCACGTCGCTGAATACCGTGGCTGGCGTCGCCGAGATCACGCAGCTCGATTTGCGGAGTCCGCACCGTTCGGCCCTGGTGCTCGAAAATCTGAGGCTGGTCATTTCGGATGACCACCTGGTGCTGGGCTGCCATCGGCAGGCCAATGATGTTCGGCAAATCCCAGCCCTGAGCGGGGGCGCTGAGCAATGAAAAACTGGTCTGACCACGCATCGCGTTTGTGTTCATCGTCAACGATGTGCCGGCACCGGTGCGATCGGCCAATCCCCCGATGTAAACTCCCAACGGGTCACTGATGACCGTCTCAACCTGCCCCGTGGCACCACCAACGATCTGAACGTTCGTGCCGTCAAACTCTTCGCCGTCGATATCGAAACCAACATAAGCTTCATTCGTCAGGATGTGCGTCGCTGCGCCTGAATCAAACAAAGCCAGATCGTAGTAGGCGCTCGAACCTTGTCCGAGCGGACTTCCGCCGGGAGAATCGCTGGGTTGAGCGATGAAAAAGGTCGCGGTTCCCGACGTCGAGTCTTCGTACTCGTCGGTCAGTCCCATTCCGACAAACGGAATAAAACCCTCCAGCGGCACTTCGGCCAGCGTGACGGAAAACATCAACGTGGCGAGGACTACGCCTAGAACGCGAGCCCTGAAACGGCAAGACATGACACTTCTCCTGAGCCCCGATCCGGCTGGCACCGTGATTCAAAATAGCCCGAAGTGCCAGTTACTGTGATCACTTATTGTAGTCGTGATCGGCGTGTCCCTCAACAAAACAGAGCCCGCTGTCATCGCCGTCAACGGCCGTTTTCGTTCGCAATCGCGACAAAACCGCGTCTATTGACCATTTGGGGGGCAACGCTGAAACTAAACGCCCATTCGCGCCCATAGCTCAGCTGGACAGAGCAGCGGACTTCTAATCCGCAGGTCGTAGGTTCGAATCCTACTGGGCGTGCTAGAGCCACTTTTGCTCAACGTCGAGTGAAACGGCCTTTTGTCGTTTTCCTCGGGGTTTCTTCAAAACTAGTTGGTGGTGGTTTCCGTCATTATCACTCGTTGCGGCTGGATGTGGCACCACACCCTGCACCACCCTCTTCGGCTTGGTTGCGTCATCAAAATGCGATTCTGTGACCTTCAGGTAATGCTTGGCTGCAATCGTCGGACTGTTCCCCAACCACTCGGCCACCACATGAATCGGGTACTCGTTGGCCAGCTCCGTTTCACGGCTCGCACATAGATTGTGCCAGAGTCGTGGCCATGCCTTCACGCCGGCCTTCTTGATAATCCGTTGGAAGTGCGTCCGCTGACGACGCCCTGAGCGTGCTGGAAGGCCTGAATGATGTTCCCAGTTGAAGTTGTCCTCACCCGTCGGCACGGTCGCCAGATTTACCGACAGCTGCCGACCATCGCTCCCTGGTCACGCTCGTTAAGGAACGTTGAAAAGTTCACATGGCGCCATACGCCCCGGTTGAACTGCCGCCGGTCTGCTTCTCCAACTTTGTTCGACTTCACGGCGTCGGGCCAAACGCCGGCGTCGGCGAACATCCAGCGATCTTGGTCAGCTTGTGGGCAGTACGCAGGCTGTCGGGCATCACGCCGACGAAGTGCTCATCGAATCGCGGGTGCTGCCGTAGTATGCGTACGACCTCGGTCCGGGTGGCTCTCAAAACGGCAGACGTTTGGTGGAATCGAATCGGACTTGCCCCTGCCGAGTCGCAAGATTCGATCGAGGAGGTCGCTGCTTCAGTCCTCGACGCATCAACCGTTCACGAGTTGAGCCACGGTAGTTCACTGAATTCCCTCGATGGGCCAGAGTCTATCTTTCAGTCGTTCGGCCTGAAGGTGCTGTCCGTCGGGTTTGATCTCGCGCCAGACGAAGTAGAAGTCCACACGCTTCAACGTTTTGACACCGTGGTGCGAGGCATTCCACTTCCGCTTGAGGTATTCGACAAAGTGCTGCCGAAGCGGCCCTGTATTGCTCCCCGGATTATTGGGGTGTTCCCAGAGCGTGACCAAGTACTTTCGCCAACGTTGGTTCGGAAACGTCGCAGAAATCAGCTCCGGTTCTTCAAAGCTGGGCGGACGCCCGTCGGCCGCCATCAGGTCTACCTTGGTTCCGTCCCGCAGCGTTCCCTCGATGACATACCACCCCGTTTCCTTCATCGGGTAGGGAGCAAACATGATCCAGTATTGGCCCAGCCCCAGGGTTTCACCCACGAAGTTCAAGCTTCGCGGGAAGATTTTTTCAAAACGTTTAAAATCGATGGTGCGTAGATTCCAAAGGAAAGCGTAAAGTAGCAGCAACACGAGGAAAGCATCTCGCACTCGTTTCCATCGCCACCCTTGACTGACTGTGGGCAACCAAGTCGACGACGTGGGCGCCTCACGACTGTCTGAGACAGCGATTTGCCGTCTTGCCGCCGAAGCTGGCTGCGTTGACTCGCTTTTCTTTTTCGATAGGGAAAGAATCCGAATAGGGCTCAGACGTCGTTTCATCGACGCTGCACTGCTCCAGTATTCTCCGGGCAGCAGGGCGATCCACGCGATGCCACAAATGTAGGGAAAGAGCCCTAACTCCATTGTCAAGTTCAGCCCGAAAAGATGAAAAAGCAGGAACGCGAAGACAACCAGTGTTCGTATTTGATGGGTGAAGACGGGCACGAACAATAGGCACGGGCCGACGGCCTCGAGGTACAGCGTGGCAAACGTCATCCGTCGCAGCAATGCGGGATAGTCGAGCAACACTTTTCCCAGCGGTGTCGTAAATTGTTCGAGGCTGAGCGCGACATAAACTGCCGTACCATCGACGCGCCACATCGGGTCTGACTTCAGAACAACGCCAAACCAGTACATAAAACAGATTTGCAGAATCAGACACGCGGTAGCGATGGAGCAGATGGTGGCAGGTGTGTCGTGCGGCAGGTTCGGTATTTCAGATCGGCGTTCGCGACGTGTCCACGCCCGATCGATGGACCAACGCTTTCCCAATGGAAGAAAGATCCCCCAAAAAACCAGCAAGCGCAAGAGGATATCGCCTCCCTGCAATATCGATGTGTTGCGCATTTGGATGGACAGCAATAGTAGCCAGCAACCGATGATGGCAACGCGCGTGAAGAAGCCCAAAAGCAAGGCGAGGGCCAATGCCGACGCAGCGATCATGAGCACGGCCGGCCACCAGAATTCACCGCAGGCGGCGTGAAATGACCAGCCAACGTCCGACATCAAATATCGTGGATAAGTGCCCCAATCCGTGTAGAACGCGCGGAGGTCGCCGGCACGAATCCACAGATCTACTAGTAGAATCAGGCCGAGCCCGATGCGGAAGAGCGCCAGGGAACGGAGATCCAGTCCAAAGACATGTTGAAAATAGGCAGATGTTCCCGAGATCAGCTTCCCAACGCTGCCGCCGAATCTTGCTTCCGACGAAATTCCATCCGCCCGTCGACGATTTTCTCGTTCGTCAGGAGACATCACATTCTGCTTTCCATTGTCCTTTTTCAGCGACCGGCTGGAGAACTGAAAGTGGCGTTATCGCCACCGTTGGCTTGAAGATCAAGTCCACTCGGTTGTTGTGCACAGGTTGTAATCACTTGCTCTATTGGATGTCCAGAACCGATCCGAGCGGCGTGGAAGCAGTAATGAGGCTTGCCGCTCCGTTTCAGTCAGCCGAGCAATCTCTTGACGGCTGAGCGGCTCAGGCAGTCTTCCTGATCGTTTCAAAGCAACACGAAGATCGAACGGGCGTCGAAGGACACGTTGGTAAAAGAAGCGAATTCCGGCCAGCTTCTGATTGCAGGAACTTCCGGCCAGCTTGCACTTGTAGAAGTAGCTGCCAGTACTCGATTGCGGATCTGCGTCCGCTGGTGTCGAAACAGCCTGAGCTGGATTTTGCCCACATTCCGGGCATGTGCAGCCACCCGTGCAAGATTCCCAGACATCCGCGGTCCATTCGGCATCGGAGATCTCAAACTCAATCGAATCCGCCGTCGCCAAGCCATTATCCTCGGCAGCGTCTGGCGTGGTCCCGGCGAGAATGGCAACCAGGTGAGCAAGAAGGTGTGTTTGAACGCGAGTTGCTTAAAGACGAAGTTGCCCTTCATGCCTGGCAATGGTGTATTTCGACGCCTGAGCCGAGACACGCCCAACCACGTTGAAGTGGTTTCGATGGGGCATCGATTCAGTTCCAACCCCTCATGGACCGAAGCGCTGAGGTGTTCGCCCCCACCGCATCCTGGCTGCGAGCGAGCCCTCTCGTTACCAGTGATTACGCAACTCGCGCAGTCGTAGAAAGACTTCCTTGGGTGATGGGTCCGTGGGCATTGTGGGGAACGAGTCGCGTAGTTTGCTGATCACGGTCTTGCTCGTGAGCCGAAAAAACGTATTAATCTGGCGTTCCAACGCCAACGTCGTGACCAAAGGCTTGTCGACATCGTGAGATGTGACCACGTCTCGCAGCAACGCTGACGCACGTTCATTGTCCGGCTCACGATCGACTGTGAAGCCCAGGTTGTTGGCGATGTAGTCGTGACCAGGGTAGACGAGTGTATCCTCCGGAAGTTCGGCAAGCTGCCTCACAAACGTGTTGAAAAGCTCTTCCGGATCACCGCCGCGACCGCAGTTCCCGGCGCCCGCAGCGAAAAGCGTGTCACCGCTGAACAGCGCAGCATTTTTCGCCTTTGACAACAGGCAAATATGGCTCAACGTATGGCCTGGCGTATCGAGGGCAAGGAGTTCCACCGTCTTGCCCACCCGGACGACATCCCCAGCCGACAAGCCGCGGTCAATCCCTTCAATTCGCGGGCCAGCCTTCTCGTCGCCAGCAGCTTCGCACCGGTCGCCTGAATCATGGCTGCATTGCCGCCAATGTGGTCAAGGTGTTCGTGCGTGTTGAGAATTTGCGTGATCTCCCAACCTTTGTCTTGGCGCGAGCCAGGCACTTCTCATGGTCCAGCGGATCAATGGCCAAAGCCTCACCCGTTTCACTACAGGCGATCAGGTAATGAAAGTTTCGGTAGGCGTTTCCGGTCCAGATTTGCTCGACAATCATGATCAGTTCCATCTTGTGCGAGTCGCACGGACTTCCAGCGTATGCGGGGTTGGCTTTGACTAGCCCGCTATCGCGGCGGCAGCTTCTCGCGCACGTCGGAACCGGACACAACATTGGCACTGCCGCAGCGACAAATGAGTCAAAAGACATCGGCGAGCGCGTCACAATCCTGGAGGAATCAGACGTTTTCGCCTTGAAGCAACGTTTGCAGCTCACCCGACTGGTACATCTCCACGGCAATATCGCAGCCTCCAATAAACTTGCCGTCCACATACAGTTGCGGAATCGTCGGCCAATCAGAAAATTTCTTGATGCCTTCGCGAAGTTCCATATCTTCCAGGACATTGGCGCTGGCAAACTCGACGTTGAGATGTTTGAGAATGTCGACGACCGTTTTTGAAAATCCGCACATGGGCGCTTCCGGGATTCCCTTCATGAAAAGCATAACTCGATTGGCCTCGATGTCGCTCTGGATACGTTCGGCGGTCGTCATCACGGAATCCCCATAGTGTCTGTAATAAAAAATCAGTTTCGTATACAAGTCAGATGGCTGGGCGGATTAGCCTTGAGCGCTGACCCATTTTTCGGGTGTATAGGTCTTCAGCGTCAGCGCGTGTAAATCGCCTGCAAACGCCTCCTTCAACGACTGCATCACCTGCCGGTGTTGACTAACCAGGGGCATGCCCACAAACGATTCGCTGATCACCGTCGCCTCAAAATGTGCACCGTCATTCATTGGATCGCGCACCATCACCTCGCATTGGGTACTGCACTTAAAATAATCTCTTCGATTTCTTTCGTCAGATCACTCATCCTGCGTGTTCCTCCAACCAACGAACAATGTCAGCAGATTCGTACAATGGCTCACCGTCGATCACCAGACACGGTACCTGACCTTTACCGCCAATCTCCAACAGATCATCGCGGGCGCCAGCCTCCGACCAGATGTCGCGCATCGCAACCTCGAGGTCCATGCGACCCAAACAGTCTAGTACCAAGTGGCAGTATGGACACGATGGAAAATAGTACAGCGTCAATTCGGGCATCCCGACACTCCTGGCATCTAGTTTCGCAAGCCAATGCCTCGATCCAGCATCCAAAGCGTCAACCAGAACAAGGCGACCACGAAAAAGACGATCACGCCGAAGGCGACCCCGAGGTTGATATCGATCATTGCAGGATCCAGTTGGTCCTTCAGAATACCAAATCGAAAAGCACTCACCATGTAAACGATCGGGTTGAATTGCGAAATGGTCTGCCAAGGCTGCGGTAGCAAAGAAATCGAGTAAAACACGCCCCCCAAGTACGTCAATGGGGTCAGCACGAACGTCGGAATAATGGCGATGTCGTCAAACTTGCGTGCCAGCAGCGCGTTGATGAATCCGGCGATCGAAAACAACGTGGCCGTCAGTAACGCGACGGTAAACGTGATCGGAATGCTGTAGATGGAAAGCGACTGCAAGAAGAACAGACTCACCAACAAAACGATCGTGCCGATCGTCATCGCACGCGTAATTCCCCCCGCCATGTATCCCAGCAGCACGACCGCATTGTGCATCGGAGAAATCAGCATCTCCTCAACGTTGCGTTGAAATTTCGACGAGAAGAATGACGACACGACGTTTTGATACGAGCTGTTAATGACGCTCATCATCACCAGTCCCGGCACGATGAACTCCATGTACGGCACACCACCCATCTCGCCCACCCGAGAACCGATCACCTTGCCAAAGATGATGAAGTAAAGCGTGGTTGTGATCACGGGTGGAACGATGGTCTGCGGCCAGATCCTCAGCAACCGCGTGACCTCCTTGATCACGATCGTCTGAAATCCAATCAGATTGGATCGTAGTCGGGAACTAAAAGGGTCGTTATCCATTAGGTTGGAAGCCATGATGCTATCGTCAGAGAAAATGTGTTGAGGTCCGCCAAGCGGTTGGTGTCGCGATCGTCCCGATGTTTGTCGTCTGTCGCTCGGCGAAAGAAACGAAGCAGGCTACTTTCTCGGAAGCGAAAGGCGACTCTGGATCATTTCAGATTTACCGAATCCGTGGTTTGACGCCCACTGGCTTCCACCATTTCGACGAACAACTCTTCCAGCCGATTCGCCTTGTTGCGCATCGAAACCACACTGACATTCTGTTGGGACAACATCTCGAAACACTGCGTTGAGTGAGTGTTCCCTCAACAGGTCGACCTCCAATGTTGTCGCATCCGTGAGTCGGTGCGCATAACCGTCGAGAATTAATCCAGCCGGTGCGGCCGATTCCAGGTCAAACACAAACGTCTCGATATTAAGTTTCGCCATCAACGACTTCTTATCCGCATCCGCGATAATGTGCCCCCGGTCGATGATCGCAATTCGACGACACAACGCTTCGGCTTCCTCCAGGTAATGCGTGGTCAGAATCACGGTCGTTCCCTGTTCGTTGATCTCCTCCAGCAACGACCAGGTCGCACGACGCAGATCAATGTCGACACCCGCGGTAGGCTCATCCAGGATCAGCAGCTTGGGCTCGTGAACGAGCGCACGAGCAATCATCAAACGCCGCTTCATTCCGCCAGATAGCATGCGGGCGCCGGTTGCTCGTTTTTCCCACAGCCCCATTTTGCGGAGATACTTTTCGGTCCGTCGCCGGGCAACGGACCGCGGGATACCATAGTAACCGGCTTGCTGCATGACGATTTGCTCGGGCGGCTCAAACTGGTTGAAATTGAATTCCTGCGGAACCAGCCCGATCTGGCGTTTCGCCCGGGCGGGATCTCGGTAGAGATCGACACCGAAACAACGAATCGTCCCACCGGTTTTGTTGACCAATGACGTAATGATCCCTATCGTCGTTGACTTGCCCGCTCCGTTGGGTCCCAGCAGACCGAAAAACTCGCCCTCTTCAACGACCAGATCAATCCCGCGCAGCGCAACGGTCCCATCGCAATAGGTCTTGCTGAGATGGTTGATTTCGAGCGCTATCGCGGTAGTTGACATGGAAGGATTGTAGCCGAATCAGGAAACTTCGCATGGAGTGTGATTCCGGACGGTTCGAAATCTTGACGCCCTGAAACACTGACTTGTTTGAACAGGAGGTAACGAAGGTATCAGAGAGTCTTCCGATTCCTCGCTGCAAGGGTGGGATATTGCGGTTGATTCTCCCGGTTCCAGCTGGAGCAGACATCGAGCAACAAGTAGCGGTGCCGATCTCCGTTGACTCTGTTTCCTCCTGTTGAATCACCAACTGCCGGATACCGGGCGGGTATCCTTCAACTCGGTCATATCGTCCCAACCAAGTCGATCGCGTGCATTGCAAATCAGTCCCTTGTCGCGAAGCATGGGGTCCAGCAGCCCACTTCATTCATGACGACCTGCTCTGCAAATGGCCCCGATCAACACACTCAGGCCATGATTGAAGCATCCGTCCCCGCATATAAGTGGGCTGCCACCGCGGGCGTGCCCGGAACATTGGTGTTCATTCAACGTGACGCCGAACATCGCGGGGGAGGAGCGCGGACTGCTTTTCTGGCCGACGATAGATCGAAACCCATTCCTTGATCGTTTCCAGGACCTTGAGATCATCGAGCTGGTCCTCGGGAACGGCGAGTGGATTGTCGGAGAGGACCACCAGGTCGGCAAGTTTCCCGACCTCGATGGAACCCTTCGTCTTTTCCTCGAAGTGCTGCCATGCCGGCCAGGTGGTAAGTGCTTTCGGGGCCGTGGCGACTGGCACGCGGTGCCGGGGTCCGAGGATGTCCCCTCTGCGCGAGCGGCGAGTCACGTTGGGCAAACGCAACTAAAAAACAGAACCAGCAGGTAGACGACGATAGAGTGTTTTGATTGCATCCTGGTGCTCCGTTATCTGCCAGTGATCAACATTGGCTTCACAGTTCACTTCAGCCTCGACGAAATCACATCGAACATCTGTTTTGCAATTTGAAAATCGCCATCACATTCCAACTCTCGGATTCCGGTGGGGCTGGTGACATTTAACTCGGTCATATAGCCGCCAATGACATCAATTCCCGTAAACAACAGGCCCTTTTCACGCAACAACGGACCGATCCGCTTGCAGATCGACCACTCCCGATCCGTCAGTGGGTGAACCTCGATTCGGCGCCGGCATCCATATTGCCACGATGGTCACCTTGCACGGGGATCCGCGCTAATGCGAAGGGTATCGGTTCGCCGTCAATCAGTAAAATACGCCGATCTCCTGTCTCAACAATCTCCGGAATGTACTTTTGCAGCATCGTGTATCTCTGACCGTAGTCAGAAACCGTCTCCAGAATGACGTTGTGGTTTCCATCGTTGATATCCGTTGAAAAGACCGAACGGCCACCCATCATGTCCAGCGGCTTCACAACAACCCGTTCGTGCTTGGCCAGAAAATCGCGCATCTCATCCAACGAGCGGCAGATCAGAGTGGCCGGCACGAGGTCTGGGAACCAGGCGACGAATGCTTTTTCGTTGGCGTCCCGCAATCCTTGCGGGCAGTTCACGACGACGGTGCCTTGTCGCTCGGCTTGTTCCAATACGTAGGTTGAAAAAACGTATTGGATGTCAAACGGAGGATCCTTGCGCATCAGGATGACATCCATTTCCCCCAGATCGATCTCCACCGTATCACCAAGCTCAAACCACTGAACGGAATCGTCAAATAATTTCACTTTCGTCAGCCGACCGCGGGCCGTGGCTCCATCCAGCCAGATATCCGCCAGATCACCGCAAAAGATCCCATATCCCCGCTTTTGCGCTTCCAGCATCATCGCGAGAGAGCTGTCCTTATGAGGCTTGATGGCTTGGATTGGATCCATGATGACAGCCAATTGATTGTCGCTCATGAAAACGTCTCCTTACACATGGCCGTTAAGCGCAAGATCGATGTCTGCTTGCCATTCTCCTGAAAATCTGCGTTTTAGTTCCTCGGCAAATGTCCGTCCCGCTTCGGCGGCCTCTTGTAACGGCAAGAGATATTGGCTCTCGTCGGAAGCTTCATTGTTTCGAAAGTTGCGGCGTTCTAGCCCTTGTCGTGACAGATCCAGCATCCACAGGGCGAGATCCCGAACCGTGCCTCTGCGAAATGGCGTTTTGAAGCCGTGTTTTGCGACATTAGATTCCAACTGACTCCGCTCGTCGAACGTCCAAGTTTGAACGCGATCCCACGCAGCTTGCAGCGACTGTGGATCGTACAACAATCCAGCCCACAGCGACGCCAGCGCCGGGACTCGAGTAACCGCGTCTCCCGCATCGGCTCCCCGCATTTCCAGATATTGTTTTAATCGCACTTGAGGAAACACGGTTGTCAAATGGTTGACCCAATCCCCGAGCAAGGGACGATGGCCTGGCAGCGCTGACAAATCGCCGTCCAGGAAATCTCGAAACGATGATCCTCTGGCGTCAATATATTGGCCGTCACGAAGAACGAAATACATCGGTACGTCGAGGACATAGTCGACGTACCGCTCGAATCCCATGCCGTTCTCGAACACAAATGGCAGCGAGCCGCAACGATCTGGATCGGTGTCGCTCCAAATCGCCCCACGATAGCTGAGGTATCCACTCAACCTGCCATCAGCGAATGGCGAATTGGCAAACAGCGCCGTTACGATCGGTTGCAGTGCCAACGCGACCCGGAATTTTCGCACCATGTCCGCTTCATCTGCAAAATCTGACGGTGACTTGAATGGCACATGTGCTCAACATCATGTCGAGTCCCAGGGAACCGCGACTGGGCATGGTGTCCCGCATCAGCCTGTATCGCTTCTTCGGCATCCAGGGAATTTCCGTGCGCACATGTTTGGGTTGATGGCCGAGTGCCAGAAAACTCAGTCCAAGTTCGCCCGCCAACGAACCAAGTTCTTCATGGTAAGACTGCGTTTCCTTTGCCGTTTGGTGCGCATTGCGCAGCGTCGCACCAGAAAGTTCGAACTGACCACCCGGTTCGAGCGTGACGGTGCTGCCATCCCGCCACAGCGCGATGGGAAGGCCATCTTCTTCGATCGGTTTCCAACCGAATCGTGTCATGCCATCGAGCAGGCCCTTGATACCCGGTTCCGGCCCATCATAGGTAGCGGGGCTGCAGTCCGTGGAAACGTAAACGAATTGTTCATGTTCCGCGCCGAGGGCAAACAACTCGGGAGCCTTACGACCTGCTTCCAGGTACTCTACAAGCTGAGCTTTGCATTCTACCGGAGTGGATCCAGCGTCGTCGGCGAGCGAGTGTTGGGGCAATTTCTGATTCACAATTCCGTCTCGCTGTTCCCTGTTCAATCCACCCAGTGCAAGACGTCGCCGATGACACACCACCCCGGGACTGCTGGCTTCTCAGATTTCCCAGGAATCCAATAGTCATTGGGCCTGCCAGTATGTTGTCGGTGCGTTTGAGTTCGATCGAGCCGTTCAAACAAATGGCCTTGGAGACGCTCGAAGCCTGGCTTCTACGGTGTCTCCGGCTCAACGAATTCCACCGCCTGCAGGGTCTTGGCGGTTTCGTCGTCGGCGTGGTCGCTGTGGCAGGCGGCTTTGTCACCCCTGGAGGCACCCACGGCTTCCTTTGTCTTGCTGGCGAGTTTGTGGATCTCGTCCGGAGAGAGGACGCCGCGTTGCTCGAGGATGACCTGCTGCTCGGGTGTCAGGGCGTCCGTCACTTTGGCTTTGTCCCAGGCATAGGAGTCGTCTTTGCCGCTGGCGAATTCGACGATCTCTTTGGAGATCCGGACGCTGCACCAGTCGTGGCCGCACATGGCGCAGAAGTCGGTGTCGACGTCGAGGTCTTCGTCGTGATAGGCGCGGGCCGTATCGGGATCGAAGCTCAGTTCAAAGTGCTTCTCCCAGTTCAGCGCGGCGCGGGCTTTGGTCAGTTCATCGTCCCGGTCGCGGGTACCGGGGATGCCCAGGGCAACATCGGCGGCGTGGGCGGCGATCTTGTAGGCGATGCAGCCCTGCTTGACGTCGTCCTTCTTCGGCAGGCCCAGGTGTTCCTTCGGCGTGACATAGCACAGCATGCTGGCCCCGTGATAGCCGGCGGCGGTCGCACCGATGCAGCTGGTGATGTGGTCGTAGCCGGGGAAGATGTCGGTCACCAGCGGGCCGAGGACGTAGAACGGGGCACCGTGGCAGAGCGTGCCGCTGCGAGCTTCATGTTGTATTCGATCTGATCGAACGGCACGTGGCCCGGGCCTTCGACCATCACCTGCACGCCCTTCCGCCAGGCACGTTCGGTCAGTTCGCCGAGCGTGCACAGTTCGGCCAGTTGGGCCGTCGGTGGCATCGGCCAGTCCGCCGGGACGGAGTCCGTCGCCGATGGAGAAGGTGACGTCGTATTCCCGCATGACGTCGCAGATGTCTTCCCACAGCGTGTACATCGGGTTCTGCTCGTCGTGGTGGATCATCCACTTGGCCAGCAGCGACCCGCCCGCGGCTGACGATGCCGATCAGCCGCTTCTGGACGAGCGGCAGATGTTCCTGCAGCATGCCGGCGTGGATCGTGAAGTAGTCGACGCCCTGCGCGGCCTGGTGGCGCAGCGTATGCGAGGATCACGTCCGCGTCGAGGTCTTCGATCTTCCGGCCGATGATCATCGAGTAGATCGGCACGGTGCCGATGGGCACCGTGCTGTTCTGGATGATCGCCTCGCGGCACTCGTCGAGGTCGCCGCCGGTCGAGAGGTCCATGACCGTGTCGGCCCCCCACCGCTCGGCCCAGTGGAGCTTTTCGACTTCTTCGTCGGTGCCGGACTGAGACCGGCGACGCGCCCATGTTGGCGTTGACCTTGGTCTTGGACGCCCGGCCGATCGCCATCGGATCGAGCTGATAGCCCAGGTGCACCTTGTTGGCCGGAATGACCATCCGGCCGGCGGCCACTTCGTCGCGGACTTGCTGCGGACGTCAGATGCGGTTCACGCTCGGCGACTCGCTCCATTTCCTGGAATACGATTCCGAGCCTTGCTTGTTCAAGCTGTGTGACCGCGACAAACGCGGTCGGAAAGGTCACCTGGCGATAGGAACCGTCCGCTTGTTGGAAAACCAGCTCGCGGAAATCGTCTCCGTGACCATCCTCGCCCGTGACGATCGGTTGCTCTTCCAGCACCTGGGATTCCCACCGCTCCGGCAGAAAGTCCCATGCCGTCTTTTCCGACGGCTGCGGCATCCCCGGCGTGTCGGGCGAGGCGAACGTCCAGCGACCACGGGCTCCCGGAGCGATCGCCGGCGGCTTGGCGAAGCTGCCAGGCGTCGTCCCCTCTTCGTCCGTCGAAGGGTTCTGTCCCAGCGGCGGGAGCGTGTAGGAAGAATTGGAGGAAGAACGGTCGTTGTCAGTCATGGGAAACAGCCTTGTCGGTGCAAAGTGAGATCGTGGTCGAAGGAAAGCAGGCGGAGTGAGCGGCAAGAATCGAGGCCACAACAATGATTGTTACGTTAAGCAGGCCCCTGCCAACTCCTGTCAGGCATTTCTTGAGTGATGAAGTAACATGGCGGGCAAAGACCGAACAACGCCACTGCGAAAATGGCTGCCAGGATAAGCCCATCCAAAGTCTAATCGATCACCTGTGAAGTGACAGGAGGTTTGTTTGTTGGAGATTCACACCGCGTCTCAAAACGCACAGTTCATCAGGGCATTTACGCGAATGGTCATCATTCTGATCAGGTGGAACGGCTTGCCGTTTGGGTATAAATCGCCACTGACCCAACGCCTCCAAGGGGCAGTTCCCTGGCCAGCTCGTCGTTGTGCAGATGGATACGGACAACGAGAAAGCCTTTCGATCCCAGATCGGCCGCAATCGGAAGCTGGGCCGACGGTTCCAATTGTCCTTCGCCGGTATCTTCGAGAACTTCATCAACCTTTCCCATGACGATCCGGCCTGGCATACTCTTGAATGCGATTTCGACCGCATCTCCCGCTGCGACGTTCTTGAGCAGATGCTGCGGAAAGACAGCGGCCACGACGGTGTCTGTCATGTCCATGAACAAGGCTTGCGGCCGCGTGATCACGGTGACCGTCATCGTGCCTACCACGGCCTGCCAGTTGATGATCTGGCCGTCGGACGGTGCGGTGACTTG
This sequence comes from uncultured Planctomycetales bacterium, assembly GCA_963821085.1. Taxonomy (GTDB): domain Bacteria; phylum Planctomycetota; class Planctomycetia; order Pirellulales; family Pirellulaceae; genus CAWGCE01. The sequence continues at coordinate 446,728 of CAWGCE010000007.1, forward strand.
CATTGTTTCAGATTGACCTCGGCCGTGCTGACATCCGCCTCAGTTCCCTTCAGATTCTCTTGAACAGCGGTTTCCAACGCAGTGCGTTCTTCCTCGCCAGCAGGCTGCTCGTTCAGATTCCACGCGTTTTGCTAAGCCTGACCAGAGCCTGGTAGGCAGCCGGAGGCGCTGAAACGGCAGGCTCTTCTTGTTCCACGCCTTCATCACTGGTTCGGCAACCCCGGTCCCACTTTTTATTTCGTGTAGCACGTGATGTGCCGACGTGCAGAAGGCTATCGAGCTGGCCCGCTTGATCAGACCACTCAACACAGTCTGCAAACCAACCTTACCCAGCGCGATCAGCCCTTCGGCGGCAACCCAACGCACGTCTTCGTCTTCGTCATCCAAGGCATTCATCAGCGCTGGCGCAGCTACCGGATCGGCAATAGCCTGCAGAGTTTTGGCAGCTTCCCAGCGAACGTGCGTTTGCGGATCGATCAACGCCAACACGAGCGCTCGCGTGACGTCGGTACCACCAAGTTCAATGAGCTCTTCTCTTGAACTTTCGCGCAACACCGGCTCGTCACTAGCGAATTGATCAATCAATCGCGAGATTCGGTTTGGCTCAGGCTCTCCAGTATTCATAACGAACTTCTTCCTCAGACGAATAGGTGTTGGCGATGTAAACAGGGACGACATTGGAATGTAACGATGCGCCGCCGGCTCTGGAAGCGGTCCATTGGTTGGCGTCACCAATTTGATTCGGCAGTTCCAAACGTGTAACTTGCTTCCGCATGATTCTTGGTGATCGTGCGCTCGCAGCGGTTCGAAATGAGACTCAACGAGGCAGGTCTGATCCGTAGAAACGTGACGCAGGTCGCGGATTCCCACTTCAATCCGGAGGAAAATACTGCGACAATGGTCGCTGAAAGTGCACGCGGCCGCATTGAAATCTTCGTGCCTGGCGTCTCCCAAAGACGAGTTAGAACATGAGCAACTTCCGTTGAAGTCCGGTCAAGAAATTCCAGCTGAGACACCGATGTGCGGCAAGGTGACTGCCATCCGCGGGACCGTCGTGGACGCCTGGTTCAAGGATGGCCTGCCGCCGATCGACGCCGCGCTCCAGTGTGAACTTGACAGCGATAAGCGTTGTCACCGCGGTGGTGCATTCTCATCTGGGCATTCTTCCGTCCGGCAATCGCAACCGACAGTACTCGCGGCATGCGACGAGGTGCGACAGTGACATGCCAAGGGTTACCGTTACGAATCCCCGTTGGCAAACAGTTGGTGGGTCGTGTCATCGATTTGCGCGGACGACCGTTGGACGGTGGTCCAGAATTGTCGTGGGAAGAATCCTTGCCGCTTCATCGATCGCCACCACCACCTTCAGCTTGCCGCGGTTTGGGGGACGTCTACCCCACGGGTATCAAGGTGATTGACTTGTTCTGTCCGTTTACACATGGCGGACGCGTGGCCGTTTTTGGGGGAGCCGGTGTTGGTAAGACGGTGGTGTTGACCGAATTCATTCACAATGCAGTGGCCACTTTGGATGGTATCGCAGTTTTTGCCGGAATCGGCGAGCGTTCACGCGAGGGACTGGAACTGTGGCAGCAGTTGCGCGAACACGGTTTTATGGATCGGTCTGTCATGGTGTTCGGTCAAATGAAGGAACCGCCCGGTGCGCGATTCCTCGTCGGACTGGCAGCCCTTTCGGTAGCGGAATACTTTCGCGATGTGGGAAAGAAAGACGTGCTGTTTTTGGTGGACAATGTCTATCGACACGTTCAGGCTGGCATGGAAGTTTCCGGGTTGTTGGGGCGTTTGCCTTCGCGCGTCGGCTATCAACCGACATTGGCCGCCGACATCGCCGATCTCGAGGAACGCATCACCGCCACGCAACATGGCGATATGGTGTCGGTCCAGGCGATTTACGTGCCGGCCGATGACTATTCAGATCCAGCAATCACGCATGCGTTCTGGCATATGGATAGTTCTCTGGTACTTTCACGCGACGTCGCGGCCGAAGGCCTCTATCCGGCTGTTGATCCCCTGGCCTCCTCGTCAAAGGCACTCGACCCGTCGATCGTCGGCCAGCAACACTACGATGTTGCTCAGAAAGCACGTCGCGCGTTAGGCCGATACGAGGAACTAAAGGACCTGATCTCAATGCTGGGAATCGATGAACTCTCCAGCGAGGACCGCCAACTGGTTGGCCGAGCGCGAAGGCTAAGGAATTTTCTAACGCAGCCATTCTTCGTCGCCGAGACGTTTACCGGAATCCCCGGGCGAAATGTTCCGGTTCATGCGACGGTGGATGGTGTCGAAGCGATTCTCGACGGCCGCTACGACTCGATCGACGAAGAACGGTTATTTATGATCGGTGCTATCGATGAAATTCATCTTGCCGATCGTCAAGAGGTCACTTCACCATGACGAAATCAAAGCTGCAAGTGATCATCCGTACCGCTCGCGAAACGGTCGTCGATCAAGAAGTCGTCGGTCTGAGAGTGCCGACGCAATCGGGACAAGTGGGGCTGCGTCCACGGTGCGAGCCAAGCGTACTGGCAATCGAGGCCGGGCTGATTGTGCTCCGACTGAACGCAACATTGCTATATGTGGGCACCGCAGGTGGGCTGTTACACACTAGCGCCGATCAGGCAAGCCTGCTGACACCATTGGGCGTGGTCGGCGACAATGTTGATTCCGTTTCTCAACAGCTCGACGCATTGCTCGCAGCTCCCAGCGAAGAAATGAAAGCACGACGCGCCTTGGGTCAGTTGGAAACACGGATTCTGCAAGAACTGCAGCAGGGAGAGCAGCCGATTCAAAACATGAATTCGCCGTCCTAAGACAAATTCGATCAATTGACGAACCAGGAACATGCGAGATAAAAACAAGTTGAATCGTGCCGATCCCCGCACTGCGGTTCGCCGTGACGGCGCGCGGCTGGCTCGGCGTGAGCAGGGAAATCGCAGCTTTTGGCGCTCACTGGGTGTCCTGGGAATGATTGGTTGGCCGATCGCTCTCGGTTCGGTGGGAGGTGCCTTCATGGGACGCTTCCTCGACACTCGTTTCGATTCCGGGATCCGCTACACCTTGATGCTGATGACGGCCGGAATAATGCTCGGCTGCTTCACCGCCTGGAAGACAGTGACTCAAACATGATTCAAGTTGCATCTATGGCTTGGACAGCCGCTGGCCTGGTCGTCGGCTTGCTGCATGCCGACATGCTCCGACGAGCCAGCCGACGCCTGACGGCATGGTCGCCAGCGTTGGGTATGTTTCGATTGGGCATCGTTTCCGCGCTGCTGATTCTCGCCGCGCTGTCGGGCTTCATTCTGGCAGCCGCTGTCGGCTGGGCGTCAGGATTCTTTCTCACGACGTGTTTCTGGATGGCTATGCGTTGGAGACTCCAATCCGTCGGTACACCACTTGGCCCGAGCGAATAATGGGAGGTATCGCATGCAACTTCGAATCTTTGGCGATCCCGTTTTGTTTCATATCGGCCCGGTTCCGGTCACCGAAACGATGGTCACATCGATCGCAGTGACCATCGTGCTATTGGGGGTGGCAATGGTCCTCAAGAGTTTCGTGAATACCCGCCCGAGACACTGGCTTTCGCTGGTAGCCTACTTGATCGTAGAGAGCTTCGACAATTTGGTGTTCGAAATTGTCGGGCGCCGCCACAGCGTCGTCGCAACGTTGGTTGGCAGTCTGTTCCTGTTCATTGCCTGCTGTAACATCGCTGGCCAACTGCCCGGGGTACACCCGGCGACCGGCAGCCTGGCTACAACATCGGCGTTGGCAGTGGTAGTGTTTCTAAGTGTTCCCATCGCCGGCATTCGGAGCAATGGAGTCTGGGGTTATATCCAACACTACTTTCGACCCAACCCACTGCTGATGCCACTGCATGTTATCTCTGAATTGTCTCGAACGCTGGCTTGGCAGTGCGGCTCTTCGGGAACATCATGTCGGGGCACCTGGTGGTTGGCCTGTTGGTAGCGTTAGCCGGGTTCCTGGTACCGACACCGATTATGGCACTCGACTTGCTTATTGGCCTGTTACAGGCGTACATCTTTGCAGTCCTTTCCACAGTTTACATCGGCGCAGCAATCAGCGCCGGGGAGGAATAGAACCATGAAAGACCAAACCATCATTGCGGTTGTCGCAATGTCAGGCGCTGCCCTGACAATGGCGCTCGGGGCGATCGGAGCGGCGCATTGGCGAAAGCCGCATCGGGGCCGCCGCCATGGACGCGCTGGCTCGCCAGCCAGATGAGGCCTCGTCGATCACGCGAACTTTGTTTGTCAGCCTCGCGATGGTTGAGTCGACCGCTATATTCTGTCTGGTCGTTGCTTTGATTCTATTGTTCGCAAACCCCTTCACCGGTACTGCAGGCGGATAGACGTGTCTCCTACTCTGACAACATTCCTGTTTGAGTCCGCCAACTTCCTCGTGCTGGCGTTCGTGCTGGGCTGGTTATTCTTCAAGCCAGTACGTCAGGCGTTGGTCGATCGCCGTGCAGCTTTTGAAGCAGAATCCGAAGAGGCCGCAAACAAACTGACTGTCGCGAACCGGAGGCAGCAGGAAATCGAAGCCGCTCACGCCAACCTGCAATCGGAATTGGACGAGCTGCGGTCCCAGGAGCTCGAGGCAGCCAAACAACAGGCCGAACAGATATTGTCGGCTGCTCGCACGGCAGCTGAGCGGGAACGCGAAATGAGTCGTCGCCAGGCGGCTCGGATGTCGGATACGCAGCGGGACCGGTTGGCCGAAGTGGTCAGCCGGCGCCACGGCCGAGACGGTGGGTCGTTTCATCGACCAAATCGGTGGACCGGAATTGCAGTCCGCCCTGATCGCATCCGCCTGCGAACAGCTTGGTACCTTGCCGCTAGACGGAATCGCACCAGTCACCATCGAATCAGGCCAGCCGCTTGCGACCGAACAGAAAGTACGAATCAACAACGCACTTGGTCCTGCAGCGAGCGGTGCCGATTTCCGGACCACGAACGGTTTGGGGGCGGGCATTCGGATCGCCACGCGGAAAGGATTAATCGACGCCTCGGTCAGCGGACTGACGCAATTCGCTCGGCAGTCACTGGTCGCTGAGATGAATCGCCGTGCGAACAATCACGATCTCCTTCCGGGCACCGACGATGCCTGAAGCAGCCTTCCCTGATCGAACGAGACTTGGCTGCGGCCGCCCGTTCGCTGCAATTGGCCGATGGGATGAAGCCGCGCGGAGTTGTTCGCCGCGTTGGTGACGGCGTGGCTGTTGTGGCGGGCCTGGAAGAGGTTCGTTACGAAGAATTATTGGCATTCGATTCGGTGGCGTTCGGCATCGCGTTCGACTTGCTCGCCAACGATATCGGCGCCGTGCTTTTGGCGGGCGGTGCTCGCGTCTGCGAAGGAGATGGAGTCGTCGGTCTGCAGCGTCTGCCGGAACTGCCAGTCGGTCCAGAAGCATTGGGGCGTATTCTCGATCCCCTCGGCAATCCATTGGACGAAGGCCCGCCGCTTGCTGCGGAACACCGTCTTGCCGTTATTTCGTCCTGCGCCCGAGATCATCCAGCGACAGAGCGTTCGAACAACCTTGTGGACTGGCGTGATGGCGGTTGATGCGGCAATCCCGATCGGTCGCGGGCAGCGTGAACTGATCATCGGCGATCGCAATGTGGGCAAGACCGCGTTGGCGATCGATTTTGTCGCGGCACAACGACCGGGTGATGTGGCCTGCGTGTACGTCATGATTGGCCAGCCGATGTCGCGCGTCCGGGCGCTGCGCGACACGCTGGAGCGGGTCGGCTGTTTGACCAACACGGCAATCATCGCCGCGTATGCTTCCGATAGCCCGGGCCTGCAGTACCTGGCGCCGCTGGCCGGCGCCTCGCTGGCCGAGTCGTTTCGAGACGCCGGCGGTGATGCGCTCGTCGTCTACGATGATCTCACCAAACATGCGGACGCCTATCGGGAACTGGCGCCTGTGCTCGACCGGCCGCCGGGACGTGAAGCGTATCCTGGCGACATCTTTTATTTGCACGCTGAGTTGCTGGAACGAGCCGCTGCGCTCAGCAGCGACCAGGGAGGCGGGTCGGTAACCGCCTTTCCGCTGGTAGAAACGACCGACGGCGACATCTCCGCCTATATTCCCACGAACCTGATCTCGATCACCGACGGCCAGATTTATCTCGATACCGGGCGCTTCGAACGCGACTTGCGCCCGGCAATCGACATCGGCCGCAGCGTCTCGCGGATCGGTGCCGTGGCACAACCTCCGCCGATGCGCAAAGCGGCCAAGAACCTGAAGATTCAAATGTCGCGATTCGAATCCTTGGAGAAATTATCGCGTGTCGGACTGGACATTGACGTAACCACACAAACCACTCTGCAGGAGGGCGCATATCCTGCGGGCCCTGTTACGACAGAAACGCTCTCACCTCGGACTATCGCGCAGCAAGTACTCATGCTGACGGCGGTCAGCGAGCATTGGCTTAGTCAACTGAAGCCCTGGCAGGCCGTGCTTGCTGCCGAAGCACTTGTCGAACTCGCCGAAGTCAGCAAGTTCCCGAAATCGTCGCGGCGCTCGATCGCGGTGAAATGCCGCCGGCAGACTGGAAGCAGACAGTCGAGAAACTGATGGGCGAGGCACGTCGAAGATTCCGCTACAGCAGCCCTGAAACCAACATGCGATCGAGTCTATGAAACGCCAACAATATCTCCGACACCGATTGCAAACGCTATCTGCCCTGCGAGATGCGGTGGGCGCAATGCGATCGCTTTCAGCCCACCACTTTCGGCGGGCGAGGCAGGCGCTGCAGCCAGCGCGACAATATCGCGATGAGATGAATACGATCATCGCCGAGATTGGCATTCGTCAGCCGCTTCACGTCGGAGTTCCGGCGGGCCTGCTTGTCATTGCTTCCGACTTGGGGCTCTGCGGTGACTACAACTCGAGACTGTCTCAGGTAGCCGCTGCAGAAGCACACAGCCATTCCGCTGAGACGGTCTATTCGGTGGGGCATCGAGCTCGCACCGCCCTCGCAAAGAATGGCATTATTCCGTTTCGCCGATACGACGCGCCGGCCAGCCTTGAAGGGCGTTTCGCAAATCCTACTCGGCCTCGCTCAAGACGTCCTGGAGGATTACTTGTCTCTGCGTATCGGTAGTTTGCACGTCGTTTCAGCCGGTTTCGAGGGCGTCGGGCATTTTAAACCTCTTTCGATGCGTGTACTGCCGATCGAGCCGGTAGCAGGCTCCAGTCCGTTGCGCCGGTCACCCTATGTCGATTCCGATCATCTGATGACCGTCGCCGTGCGTGAGTTCCTTTACATCACGTTTTACGAGATTCTGCTCGAGGCATTGGCCGCGGAGCATGGAATGCGACTGATGGCCGCCGAATCGGCCCTTGAATGGCTGGAAAAAACGGCCAACACGATGTCGCGGCGACTTGCCAACGCTCGTAGTGAAGCCTCGACGCAGGAGTTGTTGGACATCGTCTCCGGCGGCCGTCAGCGATTACAGGCAGACACCAATTGAACCGCTGCATCTGGCCGTAGCACGTCTCGACGAGCTTGTTGCGGGCAGCACTTGAACGGAAAACCCCGTCGCTGTTCCTCGGGCAAGTAAATACCATGTCGGTGAGCGGCGGCGTTTTGTTCGACCAGGCCTCCAGGACTCTTCCACTGTGGGGTTCGCTCATCACGTCGGGTGCGTTCCATACGACGCCATTGCCTCACTTCGTAAGGGCTCCCCATTTCCCATGCGACCGCTGAAAATCCGGTGCTGGCCACTCTTGCGAATTTCTTGAGTCACCTGAGAAACAAACGTCGCACTACCCTGTGGACGTTTATGCCTCAAGTCAGCGCGAGCCATCGCTTCTCGGTGCTGCGGTCCTTTTTTTCCCACTTTTGGAGTTGGTGCAATGAATTTTCGAATGCGATTACCTGTTTCGCCTCGCGGTTTGACTTTCTTGTGGAAACGTATCGGCGTCGCCGCGTACGGCCAGCTTGTCGCTTCGGCAGCATTGATGCTCATGATGACTTCCAGTGTCTTTGCAGACGACCTGGAATGGACCAACCCGGCGACCGACGGCACGCTCGTCTTCAATACGGCGACCAACTGGAACCCCAACGATACTCCCCTATTTGACGACAATCTGTTGTTTCAACTGGATAACAATGGCGCCCTGATCCTGATGAATGCGGGGGCACAAAGTGGTGACTTCACCGTCGTCGCCAACCGCTGGGTCTTTTCCGGACTAACCGGCGGCGACCTCACCACCGCCGGCGTGGGGCTCGTCGACGACGCGTTCGCCACTTCGCTGGCCAGCGGTGCTCAACTCGAGATCATCGACGGTCTCACTTGGGTGCTGTCCGACCCACGGCCATCAGGATCAGACATACCAGACGATAACAACCTGATTGTCGGCGACATTGGCTATGGATCACTGCTGGTGAGCAGCGGTTCGGCGGTTTCGGCCGAGCAGATTCGCGTGGGCAATCAGTTCGGCGGAGTCGGCGAGGCGACGATCACGGGCGCCGGCACGACCATCACGGCGACCCGTCTGAATAACAGCGGCATCTTCACCATTGGCAACGCCGGCGGCACCGGAACGATGAATATTTTCGACGACGCTCAGATGCTGACGACCAGCACGGGCGGCAACGATATTTGGGTCGGTAGCGGCCTGTTCGACGCCGACCCCGCCGATCCGCTGAATCCGGTGGTCTCGTCAGTCGGTACGCTCAATGTTGATGGCGTTGGCTCGTTCGTCGAGACGGACGATCTCAACATCGGCATCTTTGGAGGCATCGGCTTCCTCAACGTGACGAACGGTGCGACGATCGTGCTCACCGACACGACAGGCGACGATGTCAACTTCGGCGCAAACGACAACGCGGACGGAACAAAGTCCTCTGGAACCGGCGTCATCGACGGGGACGGAACGCTGGTGCGGGCGCGGACAATCCGAATTGGTGATTCCGGTACCGGGCGATTGGAAGTCCGCAACGGTGGCGAGGCGCGGACCCTGACAGCGGGTTCGAACATCGGCGACGCGTTTATCGGTAATGGAACAGGTAGCGACGGCATCGCGGCCGTGTATGGCGTCGCAACGGATGGCACCACGGCTTCGCGGTTTGACGTCGACGAGAGCTTGACCGTGGGCAACTTGGGCCTCGGCCAGCTAAACATCGGTCGCGACATCGACGACAACCAAGTCAGTACCGGTTTTCTGCAGGTCGATGTCGATTTGATGATTGGCGCGGGCGTCGGCAACAACCTGGATAACCGGGTCGTCGTCAGCGGCGTCAATGCAGCCGCAAATATCGGCGGTGACCTCGATGTGGGGCGTAACGGCAAGGGCACGTTCGAGGCACTGGGTGGGTCGACGATAACCGTCGGCGGCGAAGTGACCGTCGGCCTGCTCGGCGGCGCCAATGGCACCATGCTGATCGATGGCAGCGGCACCACACTCCAAGCGAACAACCTGTTCACCGGCAACGGGACCGGCAGCGGATCCACCGGCGAAGTTACGGTCAGCGGCGGCGCCGTTGCAACGTTCACTGGAGGCTACACCGATCAAATTAACGCAGCGGTCAATGCGATTACGCTCGGCGACGACGATGAAGGCGTGGGAACGCTTACCGTTACTGGAGCGGGCTCACTGGTTCAGACGACCAATTCGACAGGTGGCTGGTTCATAGGTGGCTCCGGCAACGAAAACGAAGGAACCGGTACCGCCAACATCCTGAACGGAGGCCGCGGCATCTCGACTTCACGCGTCTGGATCGCCCACGGCAACAACTCGATCGGAAACCTCAACATCGATGGTGTCGGTTCGCAGTTTGATGCCAACGGCGACTACATCCTCATTGGCTACGAAGGCACCGGCAACGTCGACATCACGGGCGGTGGCACACTGAATGCCAACAGGATTTTTGTCGCAGACGCCGTCGGTTCAAACGGCAGTCAACTCAACGTCTCCGGCGCGGGTTCAACGGCCAACATCGACGGCCTGTTGTACGTCGGGGACAGCAACCGGGGCACCGTCAACGTGAACAGTGGTGGCCGGCTAAATGTCGCCACCGATAACCTGACGGACCGTTTTATTATCGGCGATGAAGCGGGCTCGGATGGTTCCCGCGTTACCGTCTCTGATCCCGGCAGCCGCGTGGATTACTTCGGCACCGACAGGGTGAGCGTCGGCGGGATTAATGGCGGTGGTAGCGTCGCGAACCCTGCAGTGCTCGAGGTACTCAACGGCGGCGTCTTCCAGACCGAGCATGCGGGCGTCAATACGTCGATTGGCCTCTATGTCGCCGACGAGTCCAATAGCGCGGGATTGGTCACGGTCGATGGCAATGGCTCGCTGCTGCGGACCCGATTGATGAACGTCAGCGATTCGATTGGGACGCGGGGGACCGTCAATGTCACCGGCGGTGGCCAGATCGACGTCGTCGAGTTCGTCGAGATCGGCTCGTTCGGCGACGGTGATGGTTTCCTTACCGTCGCGGGTGTCGGTTCAAGGCTCGACGTCGGTGGCGACTTGTCGGTTGCGTTCGGACAAAGCACCCTGCGCGTTGACGGCACGCTCACCGTGATCGATGGTGGCGCAGTAGCCAACGGAGATCAGGGATTCATCGGCCGTGCGTCCACGAATGTTGGCACGGTCAATGTTGGTGGCAGCGGCGCTTTGGCGACTTGGGATGTGACAACCGACCTGTTTATTGCCGGTAATGAATCGCTTGCAGTCGGAGGCAGCCAAACTTCCGGTTCAGGAACGTTGAACGTCAATGCTAACGGTCGCGTCTCGGTTGGCGGCACGCTGGTACTGAAGGACCGGGGTACCATCAACCTGGACGGTGGCGAGCTCGCAGCGGGCGACTTCCTGTTCCAGGATTTTTCGCAACGCACAGGTGTGCCAACCGTGAACTTCAACAGCGGTTCGCTGGCCTATACCGACCCTGCAGGCAAGACACTGGCTACCAGCGACCTGTCGATCATTTTCGGTGGCGGAGCGCAAGTCCTCACGGCTGGCAAACGCCTTTCGGTTGCGGGCCTCACCGTGCTCGCCCAAGCACCAGTCGACGCTCCGCTGTTGCGGATCAATGGCGGAACATTGAGCGTGGGAGCCATCTCGAAGGCCGACTTTGCCAAGGTCGACTTCGACGCGGGCACATTCGAATTGACCGATAGCAATCTGATCGTCAACAGTGCCGGCCTCTTTGGATCGACCATGGTCCTGGATAATCAGCAGACCGTAAATATCGTAGACGGCACGACGAACGTCGCTGCGGGGGCCAGTCTCAACGTTATCGGTGGTGGGTTCAGTACCGCTTCTGCAATGAACGACGGCATCGTCATTGTCTCGCAAACGAACGCCGTCGACTTCGACGCCGACAACTCCGGGGACGGTCTGGTCAACAACGGACGCTTGATCCTCGTGGACGCCACTGCTGACGGCATCGTGTCGGGGCCTGGCGAGATTCAGGTTATTGGGGCATCGGGCGTCGGCGGCTTGTCGATGTCGGCACCCAGTAGTATCGAGTTCCTGCTTTCAGAAACCGATGCCAGCCAATTTGACTCGCTGCAGATCGACGGGTCTGCCGACTTGGCAGGAACACTGGTCGTAGAACTGGCGAGCACCTTCACGCCGGCGGCTGGCGATTCGTTTGCCCTGCTCACGACGGCGAGTGGTTTATCGGGGATGTTTGACACACTGAACCTACCGAGCCTGAGTGCCGGTTTGACGTGGAATTTAAACTACGGTCCGCAAAACGCCAGCTTGAGCGTCCTGTCGGGATCGGTACGGGGTGATTTCAATGCAGACGGCACTTTCGACTGTGCCGATGTGGACGCACTCGTTGGCGAGATCGCCGGCGGCCTGAATTCGGTCGGTTTCGACCTGAACGCAGATGGACTGGTAAACACGTCCGATCTCAGTGATTGGTTGGCGATCGCGGGTTCCGAAAACTTGCCAACGGGCAACTCGTACCTGCCCGGCGATGCCAATCTGGACGGCACGGTCGATGGCCAGGATTTTCTCCAGTGGAATTCCAACAAGTTCACAGCGACACCAGCGTGGTGTGCGGGTGACTTTACCGCAGACGGCAATGTGGACGGCCAGGACTTTCTGGTTTGGAACAGCCAGAAGTTCAACAGCGCGGATGGCCTGAGTGCGGTACCCGAACCCGGGTATACCCTGCTGCCGGGGTTTGCCTTGCTGCTGGGGTTTTTCAGGAACTTGCAGCGTACTGGAAAGAATCGCATCGCGTTCTGATAACCGCTGCAACTTCTGCCAAGTTGACTGAAATCGAAACAAGCACGTCCTTCACTGGAAGTACCGGTGAAGGGCGTTTTTGATTGCGACAATGGGAGTGTCATTCGTCAACGTGTACCAGCGCCAAAATCATCAGGGCAATCCCCACACACGCGTGCGAGCGTGCGCATGACTTTGTCGACCGTTCGCCGCTTGTTAAAATCCGGCCATGCGTGTTTCTCGCAAACTCACGGAGATCCTGTCATGCGAAGCATTCTGTTCGCCCTTCTGACAACGTTGTTGCTGCCAGGATGTACCAGGCAGGATTCACAGGAACTAACCGGGCGTAGCGTTCCGCCATGGCTCGCCGAACCGGCCGGTTATGAATTTGAACCGCCGGTGCAGCTCATGGCGGATGGTGAACCAATTGCCGTTGAAGCTCCGGGTTTTGCCTGTCCGACGATGGCTGATGTCGACCTCGATGGCAGACGGGACCTTGTGGTGGGTCAATTCGCGAGCGGCAAGATGCACTTCTTCAAGAACATCGCCCCCACCGGCACCGCGCCGGAGTTTGCCAAGGGCGAATGGATCATGACGGGGGACGAACCGGCTACGGTGCCCGGCGTGTCGTGATGCACGAGCTCGACTCCACAGTTTGTGGATTGGGACAACGACGGAAACCTGGACATTCTCTCGGGATGTTACTGGACGCAAGGCGCCAGCGAAGGGCAGCTACAGATGCTTCGAGGTAATGGCGAACTGGATTTTGCTAAAGCCGAACCGATCAGGAATTCGAAGGGCGAGACGCCCTGCAATTTCGAAATTTCGGAAAACGCCAAACCGGCCTTCGACTTGAGAAATATTTGTACGCATCAACACGCTGTGGACTTCGACGGCGACGGTGATCTCGATTTGGTTGTCGGTTGTTTTGGGTCGGCGTTTTATTTTTTTGAGAATACCGCGGACGAAGGCTTACCGGATTTTGCGAAGTACGGGACCAAATTGAATGTCGACAGTCCCGCTGGCCATTCGAATCCTCACCTTGTCGACTGGGATGGTGATGGCGACCTGGACTTGCTTTCCGGATCATCCAGAGGAGGCGTGTTCATCTCGCTGAACGCGGGAGATGCAAAGACACCGAAGTGGGATGATTTCAAACAGCTCGTGGAAGGGGCATCGCTGCACGAAGTCGAGATCGACGAAGGGACGCCGTCTCTTCCCGGCCCCAACACCCGAGTCTGGGCGACCGATTGGAATGCGGACGGATTGCTCGATTTGCTGGTGGGTGACCAGGTGACGTTGGTCAGCCGGAAGTCCGGGATCTCGGCTGCAGAATACGAAAAACGCCGCACTGCGTACGATCAACGGATGGCAGAATTATCTCAACAGCAGCAGCATTTCGTCGAGAGCCGCGGCGACGACTTCGACTACGACAAAATGACCGAGGAAGAGCAAGCAGAAATGGCCGCGATGAATGTTGCGACGCGCGAGGTCTACGATTCACGAAGCGAGTACATATCCTCCCGTATGACAGGTCGCGTTTGGCTGCTGATCCAGAAAGCAAGAAGCGACTCAGATGATCGAGTGGCCAGCAATTAGGCGAGCGGCACCGACTGCTACGGACTCTTCAGGCGAGCCTGGGCATCGACGAAGATCTGCTACTGCTGCACGCCATCGCCGTCGTTCCACTGGGCGTGACGGTGACAAGCTGAAGGGCCCCGACTGATGCCACCGGGTGCTGGCCCTCCTGGTCTCAATCAGCCTGACCTCCAATGCGCCATGCGCATTGTTGTGGCGCAACTATGCTCATCTGCCGCAAGCTCAGCGTCGGGTACGACGAATCTCCGGCTTGCGGCAAACGGCTGGGAGCTCGTACCATTTCAGCTTCATGAACTACGAAAGCGACACCATGCCACAGAATGATCGATGCGAAAACTGCGGACACGATCAGCTCAAGCCGTTCATTGACCGGCCCGGTCATCGGGTATTGTGCTGCCCGAAGTGCCAGCTGTATCAGGGAGGGGTGCTCGAATCGAACGATATTTACGAAGATGACTACCATGAAGAATATCGCGGGCGATTGGCTGAAAAAATTCGCACAGCGCTGATTCGACTGGGCTCACTTCACGGCTACTTGAACGAACAGCCAGCAATGTTGGACGTTGGCTGCTCGGTCGGCGCAACCCTACGCGGTGCGGAACAGCTTGGTTGGAAAGCGACCGGCGTTGATGTGAGCCAGGCCGCGGTCGACATTTGCCGAGCCAATGGTCTCGACGCGCACGTCATTCAGGGACCGGGCCTGCCGTTTGAAGACGCGACTTTCGACGTGCTGACCAACTGGCACGTGATTGAACATGTCGAAGACGTATTGGCCACGCTCGCCGAGTGGAATCGGGTGCTCAAGCCGGGGGGGATCATGATCCTGGAAACCCCGAATTCCAGCTATTTGAAGGCCCGAATCCTGCGAGCCCAATACCGGAAGTTCTGGCCCGCAATCCATCTATATACGTTCAATCGACAGAATCTCTCCTCGCTGCTCTCACAGAGTGGGTTTGAGCTCCTGCCGACGCGTCTGGTTGGTGGCTGGAACGCATTGCCGCTTCGGCTGAACGCTTACGCCCTGGCCTATCGTGGCTTGCGCGAAGTCTGTCGCGCAGCAGACATGAGCAAATCTTTCGAACTGACTTGCCGAAAAGCCAACTCGCCGGTGCGTCCATCCGCAGCCGCGGCGTGACATATTTGCGTCACCGCCGATTTCGAACACGTCTTGGCGTATCCTCGGAACCGCTGCGCAGGATCTAAATATGAGCAGACGGGCAAGCGATGCGTTCGCGATGAGTCTGGCGTTGGTTCCGTTCGTCGCCGTTAGGCCCGGATATGTTAAAACAGGAAAAGTTTTAGCGGATTTCTTTCGATTTTTTTTCCTCCGGCGCATACCCCTCCAACAGCCTTCCAAGCATGAAGGCGCTAGCGCCAAAAACCAACATCACGAGCATCTCACTCAGACCAAAGGAGCGCCGAGCATTCCCGTTAGTTCAAAGACCATAGACAACGGAAGCAAAACAAGCGCCGCAATCTGCAGCAATTTGCCTATATAACGCATGAATTGAACTCCAGGTCTTTTTCTCGTCTGCTACGAAACAATTCGGCAGCGACCCGTCAATTGTAAAACAAGTTGCAAGCGACTGTACGTCTGTGACTTGAACTTCCAATCATGAGCGTGTATTTTCTCGCCGCGCGACGCATGGAAAGCTGAGCAAAAAACATTTCATTTAGCTCAAATCATGTTGCTTTTTTTTCTGTAACTTGTACAAATATCGGCTGATTGGCATAACCACGCCGCGCTCAGCATGGCTGGAACGCAATGGTGACGCCCCAGGAAGGGAGTGGTTAGGAAACCAGGTGAGTGAGTGACTGATCGGCAGGAAACGATTTTTCAACCCGCCGGTTCGACTTACCACGAACAACAATTTAGGAGGATGTTACAGTGGCCAAAAAGAAAAAGAAGACTACCAAGAAAAAGGTAGCAAAGAAGAAACGCAAGGTCGCCAAGAAGAAGAAGGCTACTAAGAAGAAAGCCAAGAAGGCTACCAAGAAGAAGAAGAAGAAGGCTACCAAGAAGAAGAAGGCCACCAAGAAGAAGGCCACCAAGAAGAAGAAGAAAGCCAAGAAGGCTACCAAGAAGAAGAAAGCCACCAAGAAGAAAAAGAAGGCCACCAAGAAGAAGGTTAAGAAGAAGGTCAGGAAGGCCAAGAAGAAGCGCTAGTTCGCAATTCTCATTCACACCAAAAGGGCCGGCAGCTGCTCGCTGCCGGCCCTTTTCTCGTTGACTGGCCAACAATGCATAGTATTCATTTGTTCACTATGAGCAATTCGGACACTTCCGACCCCCGTCCGCCTTCAATCACCTGCAATTCCAGCACGCACGCACAGCGAGTCGCGGTGTTGGGCCTGATTCCGATTCGATTTCTATAAGACGGGTAACGTCGGCAGTGCCGGTGCGGCAGATTTTTGCGTCGCCAGATTCTTCGACAACCGATAGGCGATCTTTTCCAGGTTTGGACCAACATGCGGGTCGTTAAATACCGACTCCATCCTTCCGGCGTCACCCGACTCGCGAACGGTCAGGTTGATCGGGACGTCGCCGAGAAACGGCACGTCGATCTGTTCCGCTCGATCGCGGGCTCCACCTTTTCCAAAAATGTCATAGGCCTTGCCGCATTCACAGACAAAGCCACTCATGTTCTCAACCATACCCAAAATTGGAATGTTCACTTTACGGAACATGGCAATAGCTTTCACCGCATCCAACAATGCAACATCTTGAGGAGTGCAAACAACTACGGCTCCGGTAAGCGGCAACAACTGCGAGAGAGTTAACGCAATGTCACCCGTACCGGGTGGCATGTCGATAATCAAGTAATCGAGTGGCCCCCAGTCGGTATCGCGGAGGAACTGAGTGATCGCGCCGTGCAGCATCGGTCCACGCCAGACAACGGCTTCATCCGGCGGCACAAGGAATCCCATCGACATGACGGGCATGCCATCCTTCATGATCGGTTGGATGCGTTGGTTTTCAACTTCCGGACGCCCTGACAAGCCCAACAGGTGAGGAATACTCGGCCCATAGACGTCGGCATCCATCAGACCCACGCGGCATCCAAATTTCTTCAGCGCGAATGCCATCGAAGCTGCAATGGTACTCTTGCCAACGCCACCCTTACCCGAACCTACCGCCACCACGCTCTTGACGCCCAATCCGAGTTCGCCAAGCGGAACCGCGGATCGTTCGTGTTCGCTGATCTCGACGTTGACAATCGTATCGCCCGGCAGAGCTGCCTGCAGTCGCAGTCGCAGGTCTTCCTTCGTGTCGTTCCATAAAGGCGCCGAGTGCGTTGTGAGCCCCAAGGCCACGTTTACAACATTTCCTTCAATGCCGATGGAGCGGACCTGTTCAGTCTGCATCACATTACGGCCCGTTTCCGGATCGGCGAATGCACCGAGCACCTGCTCTACCTGCTTTTTCATCTCTTCCGACATGTGTTTCCTTTTATTGATAGAAATTCCATGGGGCGACATGCGATGGGCCACTTCCTGGTCTATCCGTGCTGCGGTCGTCGACCGCACGAACGTGGCAACTGGAGTGAGAAACGCAATGCACAATCTTCCACGATCAAGCCCGTATCGGTTGTCAGGAAGTCCTCAGGCTTGCAAATTGGCTCCAAGGTAATTGTTGCAGCATTGGCCCATTCGTCGATAGTGGCCAACACTCAAAAAATCGGTCTATCGCCCGGGCTGCCAGTTTTGTCGATTCGAGTGACCGGATTTGCGCCACCGCTCCCGACTCCAAGAGCAAACCCATTGCGTCGGGCGTCAGACTCGAATTGCTGATGAAACTGATCGCACGCGGCGAATGCTGGCGCTGTAACAAGTCGGCAACGACAGCAAGGTCACGTGCCGGATCCAAACCTACAAAATTCACGGTCAACGCGTCATCCGACAAACTCGGCACTTCATGAAGTTCAAACGTCTCGACGTCAAACTTCCACGACTTTTTCGACAACTCGCGAAGGCACAAAGCAACCCAGCCGGCCCCCCTTGTGCTGGCCGACATTTGCAACAGCTGAACTCTTCGCATGGAAATGGAGGCGCGTTCCATCGGTTGGTTCATGGGATTACCTTGCGTCGAGTGAATCGACTTTCTGTTCGTTGCGACGACAGTATTGCTACCACGTCATAATCCCCAATTGCTCGATTCGACGCAGGAGTTTGTTGCGTTGAATTCCCAACAGGCGAGCCGCCTGAGCCTTGTTCGAATGAGCCTTCCGCAACGCACGCACAATAAGTTCAGCTTCCATTTGCGCCAGGAACCGATCCATTTCAATCGTTTCTACTTCACGAACCGGATTTAGCGCAGCGTCCGTTGAGTGCGTAAGGAAGCGTGGCAGATCTTCAGCAAGAATCGCCGGTCCCCGGGCCGCCTGGTGAGCCAACACGATAACTTCGCTCAACTCGTCCAGGTTCCGCGGCCAACTGTAAGCCATGAGCAGTTCGACTGCCGAATCATCAAAACCGGTCAACCTCGTTTGCGCATTCGTATTGCATCGCTCCAGAAAATACTCGGCCAGCAAACGTACATCTTCCGGCCGCTGCCCAAGCCCCGGCACATCAATCGTCAAAGTGCTGACGCTGTCGACGACATCGGACAGCAAACCAGGCTGCCCTTCAGCGTCCCGAGCGACCGTCGCCATCACTCGAAATCTCGACGTGGAAATTAGCCGCAGGAGCTCCAGCTGTGCTTCTTCGACCAGTTCATGGGCATCGGTCAACAATAACGCCGGTAATTTGCCCGCCGGAACCTGCTGCTGCAATAACGATGCGACCGTCGTCCGCAACAGTTCATCGTCCAGAAAATGGCAGGCCAGCGACACCAGTGGTGCCGGCTCGCCTTCACCGCCGTAATGAATGGTCCGCGCCAATTGTTCGCGACCACTGCCCGGAGGCCCGCTGATCAGAACATTTTCGTTGGAAGCTGCGACGATCTTCGCCTGCCGAAAGACCTTTTGAATTCCTGCCGACGTTCCAATCAGGTGCTCAATGTCATAGTGGCCCGCCAACCGGGCACGGATACGTCGAATCTCATCGTGAAACGTGGCGAGCGGTTGCGACTGGGACTCGACGGTCGAAACGACTGCCAGGACCAGTTGAAGTTTTCCTGATTCGGTAAATGGAATGAACCGCACACCGAATTCCTCCAGGCGGCGTTGTTCAGGCAGTTGGATTATCGATGCCAACTCATGGCCGAGGAACACCTCCGGTCCGGGACACAGACTATTCAATAAGGATTGGCGATCGTCGAGTGATGGTGCAGTGGTCACCCACTCACAGACTTGACCAACCAGGTCATCCGGCGACGCGTTCAGCCGACTGGCCAACGCTTCATTGCAATAGACGATTCGTTGCTTGTCGTCCAAGGCGTAGACTGGTTGAACTGCAGAATCAATCAGCCGCGACAGAACCGTCTTGCGTGAGATGGGCATGTCGATTCACTTGTCGAGCGCGATACGCATCGGAATCGCGGGAGCCTCATTTGTTGACGTGAACCGCAGGTTCAAAGGTCGAACAGAGGCAGCTTGCTGTTGCAAAGCAACGTTTGGCACTGCCGGCTGGCTGTCGATACGGTCAGGACTGAGCGAATCGCCTACGCTTTGGAAATGTCCGACAAATGAACTCGGCAGAATTCCCAGCCCGATGATGATGGCGGCACAGAGGATGGCTGCGAGGCTCGCCGCACCTCCTGCTCGAGATTCAACTTGTTGGCCCATCCGATCACCAAAATAGACAGCCCCGATGACGCGTAAGTAGTACACGGCACCGACTGCCGCATTCAACAGCCCGACCATGACCAGCGCCAGGAACCAGGCGTTATACGGAGCCGCCCCTTCAGCGCGTGCGACTGAGAGCGCTCCACCAAACAACGTGAACTTGCCCCAGAAACCGGCCAGTGGTGGTATCCCGGCCAGCGAGAACAGGAAAATTGCCAACGCGCCGGCCAACCACGGCCGTCGACTGCCCACGCCGGATAATTGATCGAGCGTGTCCATTTCGGCTGTATCGCCGCTTAGTTCCGAAAGCACAGCAAACGTGCCCAGCGAGGCGAATGCGTAAAAGGACAAGTACAACAGCGTAGCTGCCAGCCCATCGAATACCGGCTTGCCAGCTTTGATGCTGGCGATCGCTACGACGATGCCGATCAGCATATATCCGGAATGTGCAATCGACGAATAAGCCAGCAGTCGCCGCACATGGGTTTGCCAGAGGGCGCAGAAATTTCCGATCGTCATGGTCAGCAGCGACATGATCAGCGTCAATTGCCAGACAAAATCGGGGCAAACGTTGGCAAAGACCAGTGCGAACCGGATCATCACAGCAACACCTGCCACCTTCGGCACTACGGCCAACAGGCCAGCGTTCAAGTTGGTCGTCGCCGTGTAGACATCCGGAGCGTAGAAATGAAAGGGAACGGCGGCGATCTTGAAACCGAGTCCGGTGAACACCAGGCACACGGATAGCAGCACCATTCGTGAAGGACTGGATTGACCGGCAAGCACCTCGGCCAATTGTCCATATTTCATGGCCCCCGTTGCCCCGTACAACAGCGACAGTCCTAACACGAACAACGCCGATGACAGGATGCTGAGGAAGAAGTACTTGACGGCCGCTTCGCCCGAGTTGCGGTCCTTGCGGCCGGTATACAGCAAGGCGTAAGTCGGTACGGAAATCAATTCGAGCCCCAGCAGCATCAGTACCAACTCGTCGGTACCGCAAACAAACATCAGACCGGTCACAACCAGCAAAATTAAACCGATGGTTTCGCCCGCTTGGCCGCGGGCCGCCGGCCGAGCCGCCATGAGCATCAACAGCAATCCGATGGCAAAGGCCAACCAGCGGAGTGTCGCCGAGAGTGAATCCATTGTGCCGCTCGAAACACCCGTTGCCCAAGGTGCACCCTGCCATTGCCAAAGTGCGCAAGCGGCCGCTACGACGCCCACCGAGCCAATCACGCTCAACACCTTGCTGTCGCGAATGAACGCACCGCCAACCATCACCAGCGCAGCGGTCCCAATCAGGATCAGCTCAGGCATCAGCATTAATGCGGTTTGGTTGTCGATCATGAGGTTTTCTTGTCGAGGGTTATCACATTGCCCGTGTTGCCCGGCATGGAAAGTCGCGACTCGGCTGATGGGACGGAGTGGCCTGCTCCAAAGTGCGTCTGATCCGGCGCAACATACGTGGTCGATGATTCTCTCCATGACGGCTCGTTGACCAGTAACCGTCCGGAACCCCGAGGGTCGACTTCCGGGACCGGTTGTGGTCGCTTTTCGTCGGTCGACGGGTCCCTGGTGATGGCAACTTGATCGGGTTGAGCTCCACCGACCAACCGGGTTCTTGCGTTTTGAGTCAGCGCGTTGAGCGGTTCACCAACCGGATCGAGGAAAAACTTGGGGTATAGCCCGATCCAGAACACCAGTACGGCCAGGGGCACCAAGGCGAGAATCTCACGCCATGTCAGGTCTTGCACATCCTCATGACCGTGCGTTCTGCTCGGGCCAAAGAACACACGCTGCACCAGCCAGAGCATGTACCATGCTCCCAGCACGACGCCAGAAATGGCAACGACCGACACGACCTTCAGTGAACCACCGCCCATGGTCGCCGCCGTTGACCAACCACGCTGGAACATACCTAACAGGATCAGGATTTCGCCGGCAAATCCGTTCAGACCTGGCAGGCCAATACTGGAAAACGTAAACAGCAGCATGAAAAACGCCAGCCATGGTAGTTGCCTGGCGACACCACCCAGCTTCTTGATTTCGCGAGTGTGAAATCGCTCGTACAACATACCTACGATCGCGAACAGGCCACCGGTCGAAATACCATGGTTGACCATCTGCAGCATGGCACCTTCGGTGCCGACGCGATTCAGAGCGAACAATCCCAACGTGCAAAAACCAAGGTGGCTCACGCTGGAATAGGCAATCAGTCTCTTTACATCCGTTTGTGCCAGCGCAACGAGTGCTCCGTAAACGATTCCGATCACGGACAACCACAGCAGCCAGGGCATCAAGGTCACCGTCGCATCGGGAAGCATTGGGATACTGAATCTTACGAATCCGTAGGTCCCCATCTTCAGCATGATGCCTGCCAGAATCACGCTCCCTGCGGTAGGAGCCTGCACATGAGCCAGTGGTAGCCAGGTGTGGAACGGAAACAGGGGCACTTTGATGGCGAAGCCGGCAAACAGACCCAGGAAGACCCACAACTGCATCCGGGCGGGCATGGGATGAGCTGTCAGTCCGGCGGTCAGCTCGCGGATCGAAAACGTCAACGGCCCTCCATTCTGGTAATTCCAGAATACGATCGATAACAGACCAAGGAACGTCAACAGGCTGCCGGCCAGCGTGTAAACAAAAAATTTCGACGCAGCGTAGCGCCGATCCTCGCTACCCCAAATGCCGATCAGAAAGAACAACGGGATCAGGGTAAATTCGAAAAAGACATAAAACAGAATAATATCGCGAGCTGCAAACACACCCAAGCAGCCGGCCTCGAGCAACAGCAGCATCGCGTAGAATAACGCCGGCCGTTCCTGAATCGCTTCCCAACTGACGAGAACCGCGGTGATCATCAAAATCGCCGACAGCCCGAACATCCAGGCACTTACGCCATCCAACCCCAACGCCAGTCGGATGTCGATGCCCGCGTCCGCCGGCAGCCAGGCCTCGTTGACTGCGGCAAAGTCGGTACCGATAGCCGGTGGAGCTGCCACGAAACCCTGCAGCACGATGCATGCCAACACGGCCGTAACCAACGTCACCAATAACGCCAAGACACGTGGAACCGTCGGCCCACGCGAAGGCAGCAGCGCGATGACGCCTGCTCCGACCATGGGTAACAGCACGGTGGCGATCAACAAGCTGGCCATCTTAACCGTTCCCCCACATCACTCGAGCGGCAAGCAACGTTAACATGCCCAGGACCATTGCCAGTCCGTAAAACGGTATCAACCCGATTTGCAGCGACCGCAGCCCACCCGCAATCGCACGGGGCAGCCAGCCGAAGAAGTTCACGAGGTTGTCGATGACATACTGGTCAAAGAGGTAACTCAATTGGGCCAGTATCTGCAACGGCTTGACGATCAGACCACCATAGATTTCATCCCAGTAGAACTTCTCGTAGGACAACTTGTATGGCAGGCTGAAGATCCTTGCCAAGGCGGTCGCTTCGTTGGTATTGCCGAGGTAGAAGAATGCCGCCAAGGCAATTCCCAGGACGGCGATGATCGAACTGGTAATGGCCACATTCATGTGAAACACACCCGGAAGCGGAGTTTTCAACGCGGCCGCAGTGGCCAACGACGGAGTTTGACCCAGCAAGTTGTCGAAACCATGCGTTGAATGCAGCCAACCGCCGACACCGGCCGCAAACACCGACAGTATGGCGAGTGGCACCCACATGGACGGAGGCGATTCATGAGCGTGATGTCCAGCCTCGACGGGTATCTCTTCCTCGCCGTGGAACGTGAGGAAGTAAGCCCGAAAAGTGTACAACGCCGTCAGGAAAGCGGTGAACAGCGCTATGTAATACAACGCCTGGTAGATTCTGGCTCCCCGCTGCAGCAATGTCGGTGAGTACCCGGCAAGATGCGCAGTCGTCACCGCGTGATGCTCACCATGATCGTCGGCGTGCGTACGCCGGGGGCCTCCACCCTGCTCTCCCAGTTCTTCACCATCCGCCGCGACCAGCTGGATATCGGCACGATCAGCCGATGTGAATGCCGTGCCACCCGCTCGCGTGGCGGAAGCTAAGCGTGTCGAGATGACCGGACCACCAGCGTCCGTCGTCGCATCGGCGACTTGTGCCACCTGACTCGCGGCCGATTCCATCGCAGTCGCCTGGTCGTGGACCGCTCCGACGATAGCATCCTTACTCCAGAAACCCGATAGCGGAAACAATCCGGCGAGTGCGAGGCAACCGACCAGAAAAGTAACCCGTGTGATGGGCATCAGCTTTCTCAAGCCGCCGAAGCGACGCATATCGATCACACCGCCCATCGAATGCATCACGCTCCCCGCACCCAGGAACAACAATGCCTTAAAGAATGCGTGTGTAAAGAGATGGAACATGCCCGCCGTGATTCCAGCCAACGTACCTGTCCCCAATCCAAGGAACATGTAACCCAATTGGCTGAGCGTCGAAAATGCGAGGACTCGTTTTAAATCAAATTGCGTAATCGCAATCAACCCGGCCATCACCGCGGTGAAGCCGCCGATGCAGGCAACAGTCATTTGAGCTTCTGGTGAGACGAGAAACAACGGCGTGCACCGGGTCACCATGTAGACTCCGGCGGTAACCATCGTCGCGGCATGGATCAGGGCACTCACGGGAGTCGGCCCTTCCATGGCGTCAGCCAACCAGACGTGCAGGGGGAATTGAGCGCTCTTGCCGCAGGCTCCCAGCATCAATAAAAGGCAAATCGCAAGACCGGTCCCGCCAGCCACGTAATCACCAGTCGACAGCCGATGTTGGCCCAGGACCCCAATCACTCCGTCCGCGTCATGAAAATTCCAGGTGCCGTAGACAATCCAGATAAGGAACAACGCCAGCATGAAACCAAAGTCACCGACTCGATTAACAAGAAACGCCTTCTTTCCCGCCGCTGCTGCCGAATCTTTTTCGTACCAGAATCCGATCAACAGGTAACTGCACACACCGACCGCTTCCCAAAACACGAACAGCAGCAGAAAGTTGCTGACCGAAACCAGCATGGTCATCGAGAAAACAAACAGCCCGACGTATGCGAAGAATCGCCAATAGCCACGATCCCCGTGCATGTAACCGATACCATAAATGGCGACCAGCGAAGCCACGAAAGTCACCATCACCAGCATGATCGCAGTGAGTGGATCGGTTCGCAGCGACACATCAATCTTGAAATCGGTGCCCGCTTCCGGGCCTGAGTCGACTGCTTGCGGAATATTTGCCCAGGTCCAAAGCGTCTCGACCTGCTCGTAGCCAACCGTCGCGAGGCCGCCCTCAATCCCCACGTTGGAACTCACGTCACGCAGCATCGCGAAACTGCAAACAAAGCTGCCGACGATCGTCAGGACGACGGGCCAGTGGCTCTGCTGCTTCAACGCGCGCGGCCCCAGGATCGCAGTGACGATCGCGCCCAGCAGCGGTAACAGGGGAATCAGGATGATGAGTGTGCGAGTGCTAAACATTCGTTCGATACATCTGCTCGTCAGGATCGAGTTCCGGCTCGACTCCCGCCGGAGTCAACTTGGGCCACTGTTCTGGGTCGTCGGTTATCTCTTCGGGCACTTCCTGATCAACAAACGGCGCCAATCCGTCTTCGCGGTTCAACTGCCAACTGACGATGTCGAGATTGCCGGTCTGTCGACACAGCATCAGGACGAGCACCAAGGCAATGCCAGCCTCGCAGGCGGCAATCGTGATGATAAATACAACCAGCGACTGTCCGTCCCAGTTGTCGTGATATCGCCCCCAGGCGATCAAGCTCAGCGAGATACCCTGAAGCATCATTTCTGCGCAAAGGAAGATCACGATCAAGTTGCGCCGTACCAGGAAACCCACCATGCCGACGCCAAACAGCATGGCTCCAAGAATCAAATAATTCTGCAACAGGGCTGCCTCATTCATGCGTCAGCTCCCTGCGCCGAGGTGTCGTTAGACGGCATCGACATTCGCTCGTCCAATCCGCGTGTTCCTGTACCATGACTCGCCATCGCCACGGCACCGACAAGTGCGGCCAGCAAGAGCACCCGCAGCCTGCACGGCGGCCAGATGTCGCGTGAACAACTGCCCACCCAACGACGCTACGTGTTGCGGGTTGTCGACCGCTCGATCTCCGCTGGATACAGAATCAGCGATTGCACCTGGTTCCATTACGGCCCACACGATGGCTGCTGCCAGGACCATGCCGGTCAAGCAACCTATGAATTGAGATATCTTGCCCCAGCCGACGCGATCGTAGAACGCGTGCCCCTCAGGCTGGGCCAACATCAGCACGAACAGGAACGTGACGACAATTGCTCCCGCGTAGACGGCGACCGTCGCAATACCCAGGAACTGTGCTCCATTGATGAGAAACAACCCACCCACACCCAACAGCACCAGAGCAAACCATATCGCCGCGTAAACCGGGTCTCGAGCCGTTATGGACGACACTGCGGCGACCAGCGTCACACCGGACAACATCGAAAATGGAATCTGCATCGAGCCTCCGAGCAGTGGAGCCAACGACAGCATGCAAATCGCGGCCGCAAAGGCCAACAAGGCTCCTACAAACCGGGGTCTCCTTCGCGGCCCGGGCAACATCATCCAGAGGCCAAGGGTTCCCAGCAAGACTGCCAATCCGAGCCGGCCATTCACGGAAGTCATCAACTCAAGGAAACGAGCAACATCTGTCCACGACGTGGCGGCAGCGTCCCCCGTTTCGGCAGTCGAAGTCTCCTGCGCAAATAATACAAGCCAATTCATACCGTACCCCCGAGTGAGGGCGACTGCATCGGCTCGTCGTCTTTGGTTGCATCGTAAACGCTCAATAGCTTCTCTTTATCAAAGATCATCTCTTCGCGGCTACGGCCGGTCAGGTTGTACAAGCTGGTCAGCTCGATCGCATCCACCGGGCAAGCCTCTTCACACATTCCGCAATAGATGCAACGGAGTTCATCGATCGTGAAACTCTCAGGGTACTTTTCGCGGTCCTCCCAGGGGCTCTCAATGCCAATGATATCAATACAATGAGCCGGACAAGCGGTTGCGCAGAGGAAGCAGGCGACGCATTTCACGCGGCCCTGTTCGTCTTTGTTCAGTCGATGCACGCCGCGGTAAATCAGCTTGTTTTCGATATCAGGTTCCTGTTCGGGATAGCTGACCGTCACCTTCTTGCTGACCACGTGCCGAGCGGTGGTCGTCAATCCGCCTACGATCAGCGGCAGGTACATACGACCAGCCAAACCAAGCTTCGGCTCCTCTACCCAGGTGATATTTGGATCGTCTGATTTCATCGTCTCTCGAAAGTCGCCTTCCGCTCCTGCGAAAGTGGCGTTCGCCGCCATTTCACTTTCCATGTTGTTATTTGACCGACCTGCACTCTATTGTCGATCGCATGCTGTTTTGAAACGCTCTGTTGTGACATGTCTTCTTAACGCTTCGATACTTGTTGTTGATTCGTTCCGCGGCTCGATCGCCGCGAAAGGCGACTAACCCACCAGCGGTCCAATTTGCGGGTCAATGCCCTGCTTTTCCATATCCAACCTGGGACGGTTGTCGGTGACCAGCGGAGCCAACATGGCCACCGCCACCCACGACGTGATCGCCACGACCCAGCCCATGATCACGACTGCCAGCCTGCTGTCAAACAGACCGCCAAACCAACCGACATGCTGCGCCTCGGTCAGGATGGAGACCGCAAACAAATTCACCAGCCCCAGCGGCAGCATCACTTTCCAAGCCAGCGTCATCAGCTGATCAAAGCGAAAGCGGGGCCACGACCAGCGCACCAGCATGAAGAACACAATCATGCAGAAAATTTTCGCGCACAGCACGCCGATGCGGGCCATCGCCAGGCCCCAGGTAATCTCATCCCCCGGCGCCCGGTCAGTCCCCAGAAATGCCAACCGCCCAGGAACAGAATCACAATCAGAAACGAAGCGGTCATCATGTGAATGAACTCGCTGGTCAGAAACAACAGCAACTTCATGCCGGCGTATTCGGTGTGATAACCACCCACCAATTCCTGCTCTGCTTCCGGCAAGTCGAAGGGTAACCGGGCTGCCTCGGCGAAAGCTGCAACCATGAACACGATAAAGCCCAAGGGTTGCGCCATCACGAACCAGACGCCGCTGGCGGCCTGCTGGTCCATGATCGAATCCAATTTCAGCGAACCGGTGGCCAGCACGACTCCGAGGATTCCCAGGCCCAGTGGCAGCTCGTAGGCGATCATTTGAGCACTCGATCGCAACGCCCCCAGGTACCCATATTTGTTGTTGCTCGACCAGCCGCCGAGAATGACTCCGTAAACGGCAATACTGGAGACTGCAAACACGTAGATCAAACCAACGTCGATTTGAGGCGCAATGACCAGGTTCATGGGTTGATGCAGGAATGGCAGGTCAACGTTTTTCAGCATCGATCCAACCAGCGGCAGCGTGTCGAGCGGCGGAATGCTGCTGCCGAACGGGATCACCGCGAAGATGGCCAACGCCGCAGTCATGATCACGATCGGTGCCAAAACAAACATGCGTTTGTCGACATGGTCCGGCGTGTACTCTTCCTTCAAGATCATCTTCAGACCATCCGCGGCCGGCTGCCCCAGCCCCAGCAGCTTCAGATCCTTCAACCCGGGAATGAAAATGCTCAGCGGAAAACCAACGCGGTTCGGCCCCCGACGATCTTGCACCCAGGCCGCCATACGCCGTTCCAGCAACACAAAATAGCCGGCACCGGTCATGATGCCAGCGACAAGCGCCGCGATCTTCAGCAAAGCGGGCAACGAGATACCGATCAAGTCGTTCATGCACCCACCATTTGATTGACTTTCAAATCGACGCCAACTGCCGGCACTTCGCCAGCCGCCGCAGCAAAATACGTGATCTCGCGGGCCACCTCGTCCAGGACTTTTTTCGGATTGAACAAACCCGACTCACCCAACATCCTCCACAGCAATTGACCTTCCGACATCACGCCGGCCGGTGGTCGCACAGCCCAGTCGAACGATTGCAGTCGATCAGCATGATTCACATACGAACCCGCCCGCTCGGCAAACGCCACGCCTGGAAGTTGGAACGAAGCCACTTCCATCGCCGGCGATGGAAACATGTCCTGCACGATCAAGGTCTGGGCCGCATCAATTGCGTTCTTGACAGCCGACGTAACCCAGTTCGAATCCCTGTAGCCGCCGGACAACCACAACCCGCGTGTCCCGGCCGACTTCATCTTGTCGGCGAGATCGTCAGTGGTGAGCAGTTCACCACCCATTTTCGCCACAACCGCTTCCACACCTTTTCGATTCGCGCATTTTTCGGCTCGAATCGTGAACCCGTTCGGAAACGTCTCATCCTCACCGGTGACCGGCACCGTTCCCAAGAAGAGCAGAGCCTGCTCATCGATCGAACGAATGTACTTGCACAGCAGATACGCCTCTTCGACCGTCAGATTTGGTGAGACCACTGCGGCCAACTTACCAGCCTGCTTCAGTGCCTTTTCCAATTGCCCAGGCAACTCCGACCACTCGGTATCCTGGTAGTCACCGCCACCCGCTACAAACCGTGGATTATGCAGTCGTCGTTTGTCGTGGACGTGATGAAACCCATAACGACCTTCATCACACATCCACCACGAATTCACGTGTGGATTTTCGCGAGGTTTCAGGCGATAGACTTTGTCCTGGTTTTGCTCGATGGAAATGCTGCAACCGGTCGCACAACCAGCACAGACTCCATCGTGTTTTTTCATGAACCACACCCGCTGTGAGTAGAGAAAATCCTGATCGCCCAATGCGCCAACCGGACAAAGGTCGACGACATTTCCAGACATCTTGTTATCGAGCGGAAACCCGGGGAAGACATCGATCTCTTCGTGAGCTCCACGATTCACGACCATCAACTCGGACGTGCCTGTAATCTCGCGAGTGAATCGCACACAACGAGTGCACATGACGCAGCGATCGACGAACAGCGTCACGGTATCACCCATCGGCCGTTGCGGCGACTGGTAAAAGGCTTCAGATCGGCACGACGCTCGCCCTGTCCATGCTCGAAATGATAATCCTGCAAGCTGCACTCGCCGGCCTTGTCGCAAATTGGACAATCGATCGGATGCCGAATGAGCAGGTCCTCTTCGACCATGGCCCGCGCCGTCTTGACTTTCTCGCTGTCGGTGACAAATACCGTGCCATCGCTGGCCGGAGTCTGGCAGCCTGGAACCAGTTTGGGCACCATGCTGATTTCACCCGTTTCCGGGTCTTTGCGCCCTGTTTCGACCAGGCACATGCGACAACTGGCGACCACCGACAGACCGGGGTGCCAACAGTAATGCGGAATCTTCTCACCGACGCGCTCGGCGGCTTGAATCCCGTTCAAGCGTTCGCCTTCGGCCAATTCGATCTCTTGTCCGTTGATGGTGACGGTAGGCATGGTGTTGTTCTTGTGAATTGTAAGATGGCAATGCGCGAGGGTTGGGATCATCGTCCCGGACCCATCAGGATGTTAGCGTGTGGACCGAAAAGAAGGCCACCCTTGCCTTACTCCAGCTGTTCCTCGGCACCCTGCTCTAATGCGCCTCAAGGATTTCTTTCATCGCGTCGACCGGTCTGGTTTCCGCATAGCCGTCCGGATTAGTCCGCTTGAATGTACTTCTCAAACTCACCGCGAAATTTGCGGATGGCATTTTTCAGAGGCCAGGCCGCGCCGTCTGCCAAGCCACAAATCGTCGTCCCGGGCATGATGCCGATCGTATCGCCGATTTCCAGCAACAGATCGAGATCCATCAAGACGACCCTGCCCTGCCTTGATGCGATCGAGCATCTTCAGCGCCCACGAAGTACCTTCGCGACAGGGAGTGCACTGCCCGCAACTCTCGTGAGCGAAGAATCGGGCGCTGTTATGCAGGAAGTCGACCATGCGATACGGTCTATCGTCGACAACAACAACCGCCGCCGTACCCAGACCGAGGCAACCGTACTTGCCGGGCCCATTGAAATCGAGCGGACAATCGAATTCATCGGCCGCCAGCAGACCCATGCTGATCCCACCGGGAATCGCTGCTTTCGCCTTGCGACCTTTCCAGACGCCGCCGCCATAGTCTTCGATCAACTCGATGCACCGTGATACCCAGCGGCGCTTCGTAGCAGCCGGGTTGCTCGATATGCCCGCTCAGGCAATACAGCTTCGGGCCATAGCTGCCGGCGTCACGCGGGTTGTTGGGATCCGCCGGCGTCCCCATCGACTTGAACCAATCGGCACCTCGATCCAGGATGTGCTTCACGCAGGCGGCCGTTTCGACGTTGTTCACGACGGTCGGTTTGCGGAACACACCTTCGACGGCCGGGAACGGCGGCTTGATCCGCGGCCAGGCTCGCTTGCCTTCCAGACTCTCGATCAGTCCCGTTTCCTCACCACAGATGTAGGCTGCGGCCCCGCGGTGAATGTAAACGTTCAAGACCGAAACCGCTGCCAAGGATGTTCTCACCCAGGTAGCCGGCTCTCGTAGCACTCGTCGATGCGCCTGCTGCAGTCGCTTCGCGGCCAGCGGATACTCGTAACGAAGGTAGATGTAGGCCGTGCTCGCTTGCGTGGCGTAAGCAGCTGATGATCAGGCCCTCGAGCATCTGATGCGGATCCTCTTCCATCATGATCCGGTTGTTAAACGTGCCCGGTTCGCTCTCGTCCGCATTGAGGCAGAAGTAGATCGGCCCTGGATGATCCTTGGGCAGGAACGTCCATTTCAAACCGGTCGGGAAACCCGGCCCCGCCGCGGCCCCGCAGATTGCTGCTACTTGACCAGCATCAATGACGTCCGTTGCGATCCATCTGTCGAGCGACTTTTCGCAGCGCACTGATATCCGCCACCCTGCTCATACACTTTCAGCGTATGACTGTCAGGCTTGTCGATGTTCGCGAGCAAGACTGGTTCAAAATCAGCCACGGGAGCGTAACCTGTACTTTCTTCTAGTGGATGCTCATTGCGTATGTCATGACCTGGCAGCTTCGCCGTTGTTCACGACGTTCTGCATCCCAGCTCTTCCAAGAACGGTTTCGGCCTTTTCGTTGTCGAGACTCTTGTACAGCTCGTCGCCCGCCAGCATGCAGGGGGCGTATTCGCAGGCTCCCAGGCATTCGCCGAACTCCAGCGTCAGCTTGCCGTCGGGCGTCGTTTCGCCGGGCTGAATACCCAAGTCGTGGCACATGTGCTCCAGCACTTCTTCGCCACCACGCAAGGCACAACTGATCGATCGGCAGACCCAGGCCCGCGTCTCACCATGCGGCTCATCCTGCTTGAAGAACCCGTAGAATGTCAGCGTGTCCTGAACCTGCGCTGGCGCCAGTTCCAGCAGCTCGGCAATTTCCACGACCGCCTGCAGCGGAACGTGTCGCAAGTGTTCGTTGACCACATGCAGCGCCGGCAGCGTCACCGCCTGCTTGGACGGGTAACGGGGAATGAACGCCTTGATCTCGGCGATCATCGCATCGGTCAGCACGCGTTCGGTTTTTCTGCGGTCGTCTGACATGTGCTTAGTTCTTCATGAGCTCAAGGGGAATTATCGATCCAGTTCCGCGGCGATGATGTTCAGGCTGCCCAGCACCGCCACGACATCGCTCAGCGTGTGTCCGCGAATCAACTGCGGGAACACGGCGAAGTGGATAAATGAAGGCGGACGACAGCGAGCTCGATACGCGACGTCGCTGCCATCGCCCACCAGGTAAAAGCCCAACTCGCCGTTCGGGCTTCCATCGCCGCGTAGGCTTCTTCTTGCGGAACCTCGAAGCCGCGATTCTGCATCACCAACTCGAAGTGAGTGATCGTCCCTTCGATCGTCTGGTACACCTGCTGCTTTGTCGGGCAAGCGGCTCCGTTCGTCAACACCGACGTCGACCGGCCCTGCAGGAAGATTCTCCATCGCCTGCTCGATGATCTTCAGGCTCTCCCGCATCTCCGCGATCCGCACGTAGTAACGGGCAAAACAATCGCCGGCCGTCGCACAGCAAACCTTGAAAATCAAAATCGCCGTACGCCAGGTAAGGTTCGTCCTTGCGCAGGTCGCGGGTGACACCGCTGGCCCGAGCGATCGGGCCCGCTGCAACTGCGATTGATCGCCTCCTCTTTCGTCAGGACGCCCACATCCTTCGTCCGGTCGACGAAGATGCGATTGCGGTTCAGCAACCGCTCCATGTCGTCGAGCGTCTTGGGGAAATCTTGAGAAACTCGCGGATCTTGTCGATCGTCAGGTCGGTCATGTCATGCATGACGCCGCCGACACGCGTGTAGCTGTTGGTAAACCGAGCCCCGCAAAGCGACTCGAAAATGTCGTAGATACTTCTCGCGCTGGTAGAAAGCGTAGAGGAAAAACGTGAACGCGCCGGTATCCAGCCCCATCGCGCCCAGTGCGACAGACAAGTGGTCACTGATCCGGGCCAACTCGGAGATGATCACGCGAATGTACTGGCAGCGTGGAGTCGAGCTCGATCCCCATCAGCGTTCTCGACCGCATGATGCCAGGCCACGTTGTTGGCCATCGGCGAAATGTAGTTCATCCGGTCGGTGACGGTCACGTATTGGTTGTAATCGAGATGTTCGCCGATCTTCTCGAAACCAGAATGCAGATAACCAATGTCCGGCACCGCGTCGACCACCCGTTCCCCATCCAGCTTCAGCACCAACCGCAACGTCGTGTGCGTCGCCGGGTGCTGGGGCCCGAAGTTCAGCGTCCACAGATAGTCCTCGCCGTTCTGCACGTCCTGCGGATGTCAGCTGCGGTCGAAGCTGGACATGATTGGATTTCACGGTTGCAGCATGATTGCAGAATTCAGATTCGGAATCAACGCGTTCTCACGTCTGCATCACCTCGGCGATGACCGGGAAAGTTGTGTCGCTCGCCGCGACCCTGCAGCGGATAGTCCTTGCGAAGCGGATGGGCCGTGAATTCCTGCGGCATCAGGATGCGCCGCAAGTCGGGATGCCCGTCGAAGGTAATCCCGAACATGTCCCAGACTTCGCGCTCCAGCCAATTGGCACCCTCCCACAGCGGCACCAGCGAATCGGCACGTCAAATCGAGGCTCGTTCAGCAACACCCGCACCGTGAGTCGCTCGTTCGGTCTCCGTATTGGCCAAGCAGGTAGACCAGCCCAAAACGATCGGTGGCTCCGCGATAGTTCAGATAGTCGACGCAGGTGATGTCGACCAGCAAATCAAAGCCAAACTCGTCCTTCAGCTGCGGCAACGATTGCCGCCATGGCCTCTCTCGGCACCGCGACTCGCGTCTGACTGACGAAACTCGGACACCGTAGTCTCCGGAAACTCGGTCTGAATGCGTCGATCGTCGGCTGGAGCGGTTGGCATGGTTTATCTCGAGTTCGAGACAGCAAATTTCAAATCGGCCGGGAGGCTCGGCAGCTCCGAATTCAAACTGATCGGTCACCGCCACTCGGGCGTGAAACACGGGCGACTGCCCAAGAATCGGCAACTCGACCAACGCTCGCTTCGGTTGCTGCCGCTGCGCTGAGTCGAATTCCTGGCCCGTCAAGCGTTCCCTCGCGCTGAATCTTGTCCTGCAGATCAATGATGCGCCTGGATCAATTGCTCAGGCCGAGGCGGGCAGCCGGGAACGTACATGTCGACCGGAATAAACCGGTCGATTCCCTGCACCACGCAGTACGTGTCGAACACGCCACCCGTCGAGGCACAGGCGCCCATCGAGATGCACCATTTTGGCTCGTGCATCTGCTGCCAAATCCGCTGCAGAACCGGCAGCATTTTCATCACGACGCGGCCGGCCACAATCATCAGATCGCACTGCCGTGGACTGAAGCGAAACACCTCGGCTCCAAATCGCGCCAAGTCGTGGCGGCTGGCACCCGTCGCCATCAATTCGATCCCGCAACAGGCCGTGGCAAACGGCATCGGCCACAGACTGTTCTTGCGGCACCAACTGGCCAACGCATCAAGCTTGCTGACAACCACATTTTCCGGAAGTCTCTACCGCCATCGCAAGACACCCCTTTCCGCCACTCGTAAACCAACCAACAACGACCAGCGTCAAGAAAAACATGCACACCGGCAAACACGAGTCCACGACCGGAAATCAAACCGTCGGCAACCGCCTGATCGATCCCAGCCGGATTGCGACTGGCCACAGCCCAGGGATAAATGAACAGCAGCTCGACATCAAAGATCAAAAACGCAATCGCCACCAGGTGAAATCGGACGTCAAACCGCCGTCGCGTGTCGTGGATCGGATCCATGCCGCTTTCGTACGGCATTCTTTTCACATCACCCTTACGCTTGGGACCAACGATCGAGGCGACAATCAACAGCCCAATTGGCAGCGCCAATGCACACCCGGCAAACAGAAACAGAGGGAGTGCTTTTTCCATAACTTCCAATGGCGCAAAATGTTAACGCAATTCCGATCAGACTTCGTGAATTTTATCACAAAGTGTTACCCGGATAAATGCCGCCCGATTATCACCCACGGTCGCAACTCGAGCGAGAAACGGCCTGCCTGGTCTACATTTTCATCGCGATCCCCACGCTGCCCGGTTCTTCCGAATCGCTCCGGCGTCAATACTCGGGCATATTCCACAGGATTGCAAGGACGAGCCTAGCCATGACCAACCAGCCCAACGTTGTTGAATTGGCCGCTCAATTGGTAGCCATCCCGAGTGTGAATCCAATGGGCCAAGCCATCTCGCCCGAAATCGCAGGCGAGGGGCGCGTCACCGATTGGCTGCAAGAATTCTTTTCAAAAATCGGCATTCCTTGCCAACGATACCTCGTCCGTGAAGACGATTGCGAGGGCACCACGCTGCGACGCGAGAATATTGTCGCTCGATTCGACGGCAGCCCATCGCTCGCCGATGGCGGCAAGTTGATCATGCTCGAAGTCCACCAAGATACCGTTCCTGTCGATGGCATGACGATTGACCCGTTTGGCGCACGGCTGGATGGCGACCGACTCACCGGTCGCGGCGCCTGCGATATCAAGGGAGGAATGGCTTGCCTGCTCGCCGCCGCCAGTCAGCTTCAACAATCGGGGCGTCCGCGTCCTACCATTTTGATTGCTTGCACAATCAATGAAGAATTTGGATTCTGCGGGTCCAAGCATCTCGCTGCCCTGTTGCAAAGCGGTGGCGACGAGCTCATTCCCCGGGTACCCGACGCGATCCTTGTCACGGAGCCAACCGAACTGAACGTCGTCACCTGCCACAAAGGAATGATTCGCTGGGTCTGCGAGACCAGGGGTCAGGCAGCGCACAGTTCGGACCCCGCAGCGGGCAACAACGCCATCTATCGCATGGCACCCGTCGTCAGGGCGCTCGAACAATTTGCCGGGCAATTGTCGGAACGTCAGGCCGATCCGATGGTCGGCAGCCCCACACTCAGCGTCGGTACGATCCATGGCGGAATCAGCGTCAACACCGTCCCTGACAGCTGTCGCATCGAAATTGATCGACGGTTGCTGCCCGACGAAGATCAACAAGCGGCCCGAGACGAAATCATCGCGGCAACACAAGCAGAAGATAGTGACACCATCCAACATCACGCCGCCTTCATCACATCACCCGGTCTGACGGCGGACGTCAATAGCCAATTGGCTCTACGGCTGCTCGACGCAACAACACGTTTTGAACCAGGGCGGAGCATTGTCGGGGTCCCCTTCGGCACGGACGCCGCTTTCCTTGCCGCATGCGGAGCTCCCACCGTTGTTTTCGGCCCTGGCTCTATCGGGCAGGCACATACCAGGGACGAATGGGTCAGTAGTCGGCAACTGAAATTGGCCGTCACCATCCTGGTAGAATTCATGCAGTCTTTCTAAACAGAACAGTCCGTCAGCGAACCTTGGCAGCGGGCGAGTGTCGTTCAGTCAGCACTCACGGTGGAGGAATCGGATGATGAACGCTGGCGAATTGCATGAGTTCGGCTGGCAACCCTTTTTTGATCAGCAGGTTGCCAACGTCGATAGCAATCACACGATCGCGCAAGTTGCGCTCATCAGGGCAGCCAGATCCTGTTTCTCTCAACCAAGGGCGAGTTCGCGGCACCTACCGCGATCATCGAATCGTTCACCAGTTCGACTCCAAATTGCCACGCTGCCACCGACGTGGCCGTCGGCGATTGGTTTCTGCTCGACCGCACCGACCATCGCGCGGTGCGTCGCCTGGATCGTAAGACCGTACTCTGTCGGAAAGCGGCCGGCGAAACCGTAAAGCCGCAGGTGATGGCGGCGAATGTTGACACGGTGTTCGTGGTCAGTTCGTGCAATCAGGAATTCAACCTTTCGCCTTGAGCGATTCCTGGCGCTGGTACTGGAAGCGGGAGCCATGCCGGTCGTCGTTTTGACCAAGGCTGACCTGAGCGAGAACCCTGGCAAGTTGCGACGGGAGGCCGAGCGACTCCGCCCGGGATTGGTGGTCGAAACGATGGATGCCCGGGACAAAATGCAAACCCGAGTGCTCGATGCGTGGTGTCGCACGGGGCAGACGGTGGCGCCTCCTGGGCTCATCGGGCGTGGGCAAGTCAACATTGGTCAACGCGATGGGAGGCCATGGCGTACTGACCAGCGAAATCCGCGAGGACGACGACAAGGGGCGTCACACGACCACGTCGCGATCGATGCACCGCCTAACGGCCGGCGGTTGGCTGATCGATAATCCGGGCATGCGCAAATTGCAGTTGCCGGCTTGTGAACAGGGGGTCGCCGATCTGTTTCATGACATTCTTGAGTTTGCTCGGACCTGCAAGTTCCGCAATTGCAGCCATCGCGATGACGCAGGCTGCCGTTCAAGCAGCGATCGAAGCAGGGCAACTCGAGGGACGCCGGTTGAAAAACTATCTGAAACTTCAATCCGAGCAGGCGAGAAATTCCGCGTCGTTGGCCGAGCGTCGTGGGAAAGATCGCCAGCAAGGTCAGCTCTACAAGCGAATCATTTCCGAGAAACAAAAGCGACGCCACGGTAACTAGCGACCGTCTGGCAGACCCTCGGCATTCCGGCGAATGCTGCCGCGGAACCACTGCCCATGTCAGCTGATCCTCTTTGCCTGGACGGCGTCACGCATTACCCCTTTGCGTTGAAGCCAACACCCCGCCTGAAGATCAATGATCACCAAACAAGTCACCCAGCTGACCGAGGACCGAGCCTTCTCCCTTGCCCTGCCCCAGACCGCCCGCGTTCTTCATCACTCGCTCGGCAAGCCGCGAAAACGGGAGACTTTGCAATAGCACTGTGCCGGTTCCGCTGAGCGTCGCCAGGAACATCCCTTCGCCCCCGAAAAACATCGACTTCAGATTGCCGGCAGCCTGGATGTCGTATTCGATCCCTTCGGTGAAGGCTACGAGACAGCCGGTATCAACGCGCAGTCGCTCACCGTGAAGTTCCTTTTTGATCACGGTGCCACCCGCATGGATAAACGCCATGCCAGCGCCGGTCAGCTTCTGCAAGATAAAGCCCTCGCCACCAAAGAAGCCGGCTCCCAATCGCTTTTGAAATGCGATTTGTATCTTGGTGCCCAGGGCGGCGCAGAGAAACGAATCTTTCTGGCACGTCAATTGTCGCTGTGTTGTCGACAGGTCGATGGGAATGATTTTCCCCGGATAAGGCGCGGCAAAAGCAACGCGTCGCTTGCCATGCCCGTGGTTCGTGAAATGAGTCAGGAAGAGTGACTCACCTGTGAGCATTCGCTTGCCAGCGCCAAAAGTGATCCCAGCATGCCCTGACTTACTTCCGATCCATCTCCCATGCGAGCTTCAAATTCAATTCCGTCCTCCACGTAGTTCATCGCTCCGGCTTCGGCAACAATCGACTCGCCCGGATCCAGTTCCACTTCGACGATCTGCATATCGTCGCCAAAAATCTCGTAGTCAACTTCGTGACAATTCAAGATCGCCCCTTTCGCGTGAGAACCATCATGGTGCCGGGTAGAACCGGCTCGCCAAATATGGCAACTGTTCTGGAATTCAAGCCACTGTCAATACAAGCGACACGCAGCGCCTTGGAACGCCAACGTCGGGGCAACTTCGGCCGTGATGCGCTATGCATGTCACGAAAAAGCCGCTACCGGAAGATAGCGGCTCGAATTGGTCTTCAATGGACATGGTCCGAAGTGCCGGTCTAGAAAACATCCAGCACGAACTGGTGGCCACTGTGGTACGGTCGTGCACTTGGATAAGGGTTGTGCCACTTGCGATTGTAGGCCGGGATCCGCATCTCGTTAGGGTAGCGGTAGTACAGGCTATCGCTGCTTTTGTAGTAGTCCTGGCCCCAGTAATTCTGTGGATAGAAAAAATATGGGTAGTGGTAGAAACGCTCCCAGTCATTCACACCGGCTGCACCACCCCATGTACGACCAAACGCTTTGGGGCCGCCTTGAGTCGGCATGGGACCTTGGGCAGCGACGTGGTCGGCGAAAGCACTGGACAGAATCGCCAGCGACAAAACGAAAAGACAACGACGTAACATCGTTTGATTCCCCCTGTTGAGCGCCTGCGATCGTCGCCCGGCGCACTATCTGAGTCGTTGGGCAATACGGGCGCCCAAGACGTTGATCGGCTGTCCATACGATCGACATAAGCTGAACATCTGGCACAATTTGTGGAGGGTGCTGAGCGGTCAGCTCCACCACGTTGTGCGAGTTCCCGAACTTCGAGACGAATCTGATGTCAACGAACCCGTATCATCCTGGTGCTGCCGAGCAGTTTCCCTCGATAGCACACCGATCAAGGACACCTTTTGTTTGGCTGATCTCGCTACTCATCGCCTACTACGCTTTCAGCAGCCTCACGCTGCCGTTTGCCGATAAATTCTGGTTCGGCGAACTACCCCCGTTCGCGATCCCGCAACTGCCAAAGTCATGGGGCTGCCATTTTGTACGGCAGCGGCTGATCCAGCTGACGATGCACCTTGGAATCGACAAGGGATCAGCTTCGCCCAACTCGATCGCCATGCAACCGTGGGCGTTCGGCATTGTCTTTGTGACGCCGACAATTGCCCTGCTGGGATTCCTGGCTGCCTGCCAGAGGATCAAGGACTGTCGCCGCTGGATTCTCGCACTGCTTGCCGCCGCGGTGATCGACGCGATGGTAACCGTTTGGTTTGATAAGACATCTCGACTGTCGATATTTTGAAGCAGCCACTCGGCGGCGAATCCGGTACCGCCCACGAATGGAATGGGAACCCACGCAGAGATGAACGATGCCGTCGGCTCTCAAACGGTGATGAGCTTAGCTGACGTTACTCGGGCATTTTCCCCGCAGCTACTTCCGCTTCCCACTCGTCCATTAACGGCCAATCGATGGCGCAGGTGCCAAAGTCGGCCATGTGCAAGTAGCCGTCCAGTCGGGCAATCGTTCGCTCCAGCATTTCATTATCCTTGCGAAACATGGGGCCATGACTGGGCAGAAGCCACTCAACGTCACTGGCCTGGATACGGCGCAACGACTCGATGAAGTGGGGGATGTTGCTGCCGTGATGAGCATCGATGGCTCCGACGCAGCCGTCGCGGTAAATGTTGTCGCCGGACATCAACAAGTTGTTTAACCGGAAGGACAGTTGGCTGTCGGTGTGGCCCGGCGTATGCCAGACCTCAAGCTCCAGCGATCCAATATTGATGGTGTCGCCGTCGTTGACGAGGCGATCAACTTTGACAGGTGGCATCTCCATGTCGATGTCCTGCGCCGCAATCTCGGCAAATGTCAGGATTCGATCGCCCACTTCGAGCGGCTTTGCCGCCAATGGATGCGACGTTACCGTGGTTTTGAGAATTTCTTTGGCCCGCGCCAGCCCCTGTATATGATCGACGTCGGCATGGGTCGCGATCAGCGTTTGGCACTTTGAAAGCGGGAAGTCGATCTGGCGGATCACTTCGATGATCTCTTCAACCGTGTCGCTGTAACCGATATCAACGAGCACCCAATCATTGCCTTCGTAAACGAGGTAAACGTTGGCCCCGAAGACCTGCCCCGCCTGCATGTTGATTTCGATCACATTCGGAAAGATGGGTTTTCGTTCGAGCATCGATTTGTGGTTACCTTTTGTTTGACTCGCGCGTCTTCGATCAGAAGTCCTGAACTGGCCAGCCTGGTTCCATTTTGCCGATTTTGGCTGGCGATTCTACCGGGTACTTCGGGCAGCAACACTCCTTTTCCGCAAACTCATCACAGCTGAACCGAGTCCGCCCGAATTCATGCTCGAGCTCAGCCACTCGCACCCAGAATCGAGGCCAGACCCTCGGCATAATTCTTGTAACGCCATTCGAGCTGCAAGTCATGCATGATCGCATCGCTGCAAACACGTTTGTTCCCCGATTTGCGCTTCGAACCTGACGAACCGGCGGTGTGTTGAGCACCATTGTCCACGAATTCAATGGAGCGTGGGTCAACTCCAATCCTTCGTGCCGCTTCGCGATAATACTCCCGGCGCAACACTGGTTGGTTATCGGAAACGTTGTACAGCTTCGGAGGTTCGGCCGAATCGGTCGCCGCCAATACGGCGGTGACTGCATCGTCGACATGGATCAAATTGAGGTAGGAGTGCTCGGGCGCCACAATCGGCGTACCCGATTCGACGCCTTTCAGGTTGGGAATTCGCTCAGGTCCGTAAATGCCGGCCAGTCGCAAAATCACAGTTTGCTCCCAGAAGTGGGAATCTCGCAAAATCGCCTCGGCGGACAAGCATGCCTGTCCGCCAGGACGAGTTGGTTCGCAAGCCGACGTCTCGTCGACCGACTCTCCGTTCGCCTGCCCGTAGACTCCCGTCGTACTGATATAGATCAAGCGTCCAACTTGCATCAGCGCCTTCAGGGTATGATTCAATCCGTCGACATAGACTTCGCGAATCGATAATCCGCTGGATCGGTCGAACCCCACGGAAAACAAAACCGTATCGACATCGGGCAGGTTGTTGAGCGTCGTTGGTTTGGTAATGTCGGCAACCAATGAACGGAAGCCCTGCCCTGCCAACCCGCTCGCCCGGGATTCCGACCGTGTCGTAACCAAAACTTCGTCACCTCGCTCTTGCCAGGCAATCGCGACGCGTTTGCCGAGGTATCCACAACCAATGACCAGTCGCCGCATGCAAATAGTACCTCCGAATACAGGCTGAAAAAAATCATGTGTGCTCTAATACGCTCTGATCGCTATCATGGTAGGAGCGAGGCGTCGCCATTCCAACCGGACGATCTCTGAAGAGGCATCCTGTGCTGCAACGATTCTTTATCTCAATGATCCTGAGCGGAGGTATTTGCATTGGTTCGATCCGGGCCGAGGCAATCCTGCCCGAAATTGGGCCGCCGCTTCAGCGCATCTTCCAGGGCGCAGCGCCGGGCTCGTTGGACGAGCTGCGTCGCATGGAATCGTACATTCAGCAGCTCTCGCAAAGAGTCATCGAGGCTACCGTCAGTTTGCGGATCGAGACCGCCCATGGCAGCGGCGTTATCGTGGGCAACGAGGGTTATGTGTTGACGGCGGCGCATGTCATTGGTCAACCGAACCGCCCTGTCCAGTTCACGTTGTCGGACGGTCGTGTCGTATACGGCAAAACGCTGGGAGTCCATATGCAGCTCGATGCGGGACTGGCGCAGATTACCGACGCCGGAACATGGCCGCACCTGAAGATCGGCAGGTCGGACGACTTGAAAGTGGGACAATGGTGCATGGCTGCCGGCCATCCCGGCGGGGTCGATGTCGCCCGCGGCGTCGTCGTCAGGCTGGGTCGTATCCTCGATTTGGGAGATCCCGGTGACGACGACAGCCAGTTGTTGAGGACCGACTGTCAATTGAATGCAGGCGATTCGGGCGGACCCTTGGTTAACATGCAGGGCCTGGTGATTGGCATCAACAGTCGGATCGGTACCAGCCTGACGAATAACCTCCACACACCCTCCGCATCGTTCCGCGAGCGGTGGGACGAATTTGTCGCCGGGAAGGTTTGGCGAAGTCCGGCCTACCTGGGTGTCACGGGCGACAAGAGCACCCATGAGCCAACTGTCGGTCGCGTGCGCGAAGGGTCACCGGCAGAACGCGCTGGCATCGAAGTCGGTGATATTGTGACTCGCTTCGCAGGCCACGAAGTGCATACGTTCCGCGACCTGGTTTACATGGTGCAGTCACGGCACCCGGGCGAAGAAGTCACGATGCAGATCGAACGCGACGGTACAAAACAGCTGATCGAAATTGTTGTAGGGAGACGACCCGAATGAGGAAAGCACTTTTCGCCATCGGAGCGTTTTTACTCCGAACGCTGCTCGTCTGCCTCTCGGTCTTTTTGCTGTTGATGCTGCTGGAACATAATAGCGAGCGATACCGCTTGGTGCAGTCGAAGAGCAAGGGTGCCAGCTTGCGGCAGCTGAAACGCATGCTCGAATCAAGCCGGCTGGACTTGGCGGACGAACTTGGCAAAAACCACGAGCTGGTTCACTCGGCATTCGAGTCGATCAACCAACAGGCCAATGAGTCAACTGTCGTTGTCCTGTGCAATCGAGAAGCCAGTGCCTTGGGTACGGCGATCACCCCCGATCGCGTCGTCACCAAGGCCAGCGAAATTTCCGGTCGGATCACATGTCGTTTACCGAATAGGAAAAAAGTCACGGCGCAATTATTGGCCATGGACCGGGCTACCGACCTGGCGTTGCTCGAAGTGTCCGGTGCCCATCTTACGCCGATCAATTTCGCCAAGTCGAGTGCGCCCAGTATCGGGACCTGGGCGTTCGTGCCCGACGGTCGTGCAAGTGATCCGCTGTCAATCGGTATCGTCAGTGCCAACCAGCGGCACATCAAGCGGCACGAAGCGCTGCTCGGAATCTTCATGGAGCAAGCTGCCGAAGGCCCCCAGGTGATGCGAGTCATGGATGGCAGCGCGGCCGAGCGCATCGGTCTGCAGGAAGGCGACATCATCGTGCTACTGACCAACCAGCGTGTCATGACTCGTGAGCAACTCATTCGCGGCATTCAAGGCTACCGCCCAGGCGAAGTTGTGGAACTGAAAGTTCTTCGCGACGGCGTCACGCTGTCGTTGCGAGCCCCCTTGACCCGAATGGACGATGTGTTGGCTGCCGAACAGGGTTTCGACG
Organism: uncultured Planctomycetales bacterium; assembly: GCA_963821085.1. GTDB lineage: Bacteria > Planctomycetota > Planctomycetia > Pirellulales > Pirellulaceae > CAWGCE01. Next base: position 490,335 of record CAWGCE010000007.1, read on the forward strand.
GGCATCTGGGCGGTCCGCTCAGTCAACGTCGCAGCGATTTCGAACAGATCATTCAGCATGATTGCATCGTGCCGGCCCATCGATGTGGCGGACCGTTGATGAATCTCCATGGCCAGGCCATGGGCATCAATATCGCTCGCGCGGGCCGGGTTTCTACGTATGCGTTGCCGTCTGCTCTGGTTGTCAGTCGGCTGGAAGAATTGGGATGGCAAACGCGATCGTTCGCCGATACCGAATAGCGTCTGTTGATCAGCGATCAGTTTGCTCGTCTTTTCGTGCATCGATTCACTGTCCCATGGATGAGCCAGCTGTTTCGTTGCCCTTAACGCGAAACCGACTAGAATGGAAGAAATGGGCCCTGGTCGGAGTAAGCGTAATGAATCTTTTACGAGCGAGTCGGTTAGCCGCTCTTTCTGCAGTAGTGCTCTTGTTTCCGACATTGAGCCCGCCGTCGGCCACCGCCATCACTATTCGAGATGACGTCCCGGAAGCGGATTACATTTCTTTGTCCGCCGACCCCAAGTGGGATGCCGCAGGCGCCTACACGGCGACGTCCACTCTGCGCCACGAGCGGCGGGACACTGATCCATCCGGAGTGGGCCATTACGGCGGGACACTGCCTGAACGCCAGCGCTGAATTTACACTTGGAGCCAACCGCAACTTGCCTGATGTCCAGGTTCCGGTCATCGGGACAACACGGCATTCGGGCTACAACGGAAATAACATCGCGAACGGCCGGGACATCGGCCTCTCGCAACTCGCCTCGCCGATCCTCAGCGTCACTCCGGCGCGAGTTTATCGTGGCTCGTCCGAACGGTTCCACCTCATGACGGCGATCGGGTATGGACGCTTCGGCACCGGCCTCACCGGCGACAACCAGGGCGGGGCCAATATTCGTCGTGCCGGACAAAACTACGTGGAAGCGTACGGAACCGCGATCGAAGTCAGCAATCAGATGATGCTGACTGATTTCGATAATCCCAATAACGCCGGCGATAATGTCCTGGGTAGCCCGGTGCCGGTTGATTTTGAATCGGGAATCGCATTTTACGATTCAGGTTCAGGCTGGTTCATGGATATTGGCGGAATCACTTACCTGACCGGGATCACTTCATTTCGAGCCAGTGTCGACGGAACCGACAATTCAGACTACGGCGACCTGTTCGGAGCAACGCGAGTTTCGAGGGAATTGACCTGGATCGATTCGGCTCACGATGTCACGAAGTTCTGGAACCAGACGGACGGCAATTGGGATAACGGTTCGCTTTGGCTGCCCGGTTCCGCGCCGACATCCGTCAACGCCGCGGTCATTGATGGCGGCGTCGCAAGGGTGGTGACACCGGGCGGAGTCGCCAAATACACTTTTGTCGCTGGTTACGAATCGCCCGGCGGCCCCGTGTTTGGCACGTTGCGACTGGAAAATGACTTTACCAGCAACAACCTGATTGTTCGCGACGGCGGCCGTTTGGAAGTTGGTGGAGCTGGCCTGCAATCTCTTACGGGCGAATTGTGGGTCGAATCCGAGGGCACGCTGGCGCTCGATCTGGGGTCGGCGTTAACAGTTTTTGGTGACGCAGAACTGGATGGCTCGCTGGAAGTCAATTCGGTTCCCGTCGTCGGTCCTTTTTCCGACCCGACGGTTCGTGGCACTGCCAACGACTTTGTGCTGCTGACCGCGACCAGTTTGACAGGCACGTTTGACAGCATCGAAGTCGACGGTCGCGTCGCGACGCCGAGCGTCCGAACCTACACCGGGACCGGCACAAGCGGTGACGACGGTATTTTTCGGACGGTGACGTACGTTGGCAATACGATCGAGATGGACAGCTATCTTGCGGTTCTTGGCGACGCGAACGGCGACGGCAATGTCGACGGAACCGATTTCCTGATCTGGAACGACAACAAATTCACCTCGGGTAAAGACTGGACCGAAGGTGATTTCACAGGCGACGGCATCGTCGACGGCAGCGACTTTCTGGCGTGGAATGATAACAAGTTCACATCGACCAACGGGATTCTGCAATCCGTGCCCGAACCGGTCAGCAGTGTACTGGTGGGTCTGGCCTGGCTTGGTTTCTTTGGTCATCGCCGGCGAAGCCGCGGCTAGTGCGAGTCGCACGGACGTGTAGCATGTACGTCGCTGGTATAGCGGTCTCTAATGGGCGACAAGTCGCTACGCTTGCACTCGAGACGCTGATCCAGCGAGGTGCCGGAGGCGTCGTCTGCGAAGTCGATTAGTCGTCCAGCGATTCAGGTTCGGACGCACCGCCACTTTCCAGGTAAGCGGCCAGCAGAATTTGGGCTGCAATCATGTCGCGGCGAGCCTTCTTCTGCTTGCGACTCAGGCTGCCTTGAGCCAGGTGTTCGTCAGCTTGCTGGCTGGTATAGCGTTCGTCAAGAAAGACAATGTCAACATCGGTGATGGCCTTCAGCCATGACCCGAAAGCGCGAGCCTCGCCGGACTTTTCACTCTCATCACCGCTCATATGAACGGGCAATCCCACCACAAACAACCCAACTTGTTCATCATCGACGAACTGCTGGAAGAACTTTCCGTCGGCGTCGGGACCACGCCGTTCATAAACCGAATGCGGACTGGCGATCTGACCCAAGGGATCCGAAATCGCGATCCCGATTCGCACTGTCCCAAAGTCAATTCCGGCGACTCGTTTCATGCGATTGTTACAACCTCGCCACACACGTTCGGGGGAAGTCCACGTTATATCCCGGTGGATCAGGAAATTGGATGAGGAAGGCAAAAATATGCCGGAGTAAATACTGGCTGGATCATCCGGAACCCGAAGCTGGCATCCCGGTATTATTTACTGGAACCTGTTTGTTGCGCTGAATCTGTTGAGTCCCTCGACTGACAAACACTTCCTGTGGATCGTTGCATGTCGCGGCGAGAGTTGAAGACAGGGCCCTCGCTGACGCGCCAAGTTTCCTGGATACCATGTTGCACTCAAGATCCGGAACCCATGGACGCACCGACCAAAGAAGATTCCTGTCTTCCCGCCTTCCCCATAAGACTGTTTTAGAGATGCTCTTTCCAATCGCGATTTTCCAATTCCTTGACCACATTCCGAATTGCTTCTTCGTGGTCTTTATGGGCGACCAATGTTGCATCTTCGGTATGCACGACAATGCAGTTGTCGAGTCCGACGGTCACCACCAGGTGACCATCGTCGGTGCGGACAATCGAATTGGTCGTATCGATCCCGAGGTGCTTTCCGATCAACGTGTTGCCCAATTCGTCGACGCCCTTCAGCCGGGATAACGCCTGCCAGTTGCCCAGGTCGTCCCATTGAAATGGTGCTTCAATCACGGCAACTTCACTGGCTTTTTCCATGACCGCGTAATCGATCGATCGTCCTTCGATCGCCGTGAATTCGCGTGCGAAGATCTCATCAAAATCGGCCGATCCGACCGCCTCGCCAATCGCCATGACATGCTGGTACATGCCCGGTTCGTGGCGCTTCAACTCGTCCAGAATCGTGGCGGCTCGCCATACGAAGATTCCCGAGTTCCAGTAGAAATTGCCCGAATCCAAATAACGCCGAGCATCCACCGCTTTCGGCTTCTCATGAAATTGTTCGACTTTGTATGCGTTCGTCCCTTCATGCTCATGGACTCGTTCACCGCGTTCGATGTAACCGAAAATCTCGGCCGGGTAAGTTGGACGGATCCCGAATGTAATCAGTCGCGTCGGTTCTTCGGTAACCAGCCGTTCGGCGTATCGCATCGCCGCCTGAAATTTTTCCGCGGGAGCAATCACGTGGTCGGCCGGCATGACCACCATCGTCGCATCCGGATCGTCGCGAATCACCAGGGCCGCGGCCAGGCCGATACAAGGCGCCGTGTCGCGGCGACAAGGCTCGCCGATGATCGCCGTCGGGGGGACATCGGGTAGTTGAGCTCGAATTGGATCGACCAAACGTTGATTCGTCACAACCAACACCCGTTCGGGCGAGACGAGTTCCCCCAGGCGACCAATGGTCCCCTGAATCATCGTCTGGCCACCGGTCAGATCGAGCAGTTGCTTTGGCGTCGCAGATCGACTTGCGGGCCAAAAACGGGTTCCCGATCCGCCCGCCATGATGACAGCATGAAGCATGTTTGATTTCCTTTGATTTGGCAGCGGCCACCTGGCTGATTTCGACCAGCTCGACGTCAGTTTCCAAAAAACGTGTTCGATTCGACGCTGAGATTGGGCTCGAGTTGCTCCTTGAGTCCTTCTGCATCGAGCGCAAACGCATGGCTGACTTCGACGATGGCGCTGGCCGATACGTTTGCCCCGGCTTCCTCCAGCCAGCGGCGATGCTGGTTGACCATCGCCGCCTGCGCGGTCTGTTCGGTGTCCTTGGGGGCGCCAGCGGCGTTCTTCAGTGGGGCAAAACCTTCCGCCTCGTCGATTTCAACCACCAGCGCGTTCTTCGCGTGGGGCAACAGATCAAAAATGAACCGCTCAAATTTCACCGCATTCGGTGCTCCGGGTTCCACCTGATTGCCCGTCTCATCAATGAACGGAACCACTTTCAGCGCGCGGTGGAAGGGCAATGAATCGGCCTGATTCACCATGCGATTCAGGAATGCCAGATCAAACACATGCACGGCAATGCTGCCGGCCCAGATGGCCAACGAGCCGTCGCTATTGCGCCGTTCCGCCGATGCGGCGGGCAAGTCACTGTATTCAATAATCTGTAGTTGACCGTCGATGGCCACGACGTTACCAACTTTCTCCTGTGGGTCCACCTTCGCCACCACCTGGCTGGTCATTTCCGATTTTGCCAGGATGTGGTAGCCGATCAGCTCGGGATCGGCAATCGCCACCATGGGATTGTCGACTTGAAAGTAGAACAGGTACTCAATGCCTCGCTGTTTCATCAACTCGAAGCAGCCCGCCTTGGACATCGCAGCGACGGTCCCACCATGACCATCCGGGCTGAGGAACAGGCTGCCCTTTCCTGCGAGCAACAATTTTCCCGTTTGTTGATCCACCGCCGGCATGGTTCCCTGGCAGAAGATGATCACATCGTTGGGATTCAATCCACAATAATCGTGTTCCTTGAAGTACGTAACGGTCTCATCGTGAGTCGCGGGACTGGTCATCAGGAAAAAAGGTAACGACACGCCGTAGCGTTTGGCACTGCCGATGAGACGATCGGCATGAATTTGGAACAAGGTGCGCTTGGAAACAGGGCCGAGAGGATACATGCCCTTGGGATGTGGGAACCCAAGACGCGATCCCTGGCCACCAGCTACGACCACGACACCGACTTTTCCACTGCGAAGCGCTTCTTCGCCAACGCGCAACGCCTCTTCCCGGGAAATTGGATTGTCGTCACCACCCAATCGAATCGCAGCGGGCGATTCAGCTCGATCGGCCAAGGCGCCCCAATCGACTTCTTCGCCTGTACCGGCGATCAACGACTGCAATTCGACAAAATCGATGTTGCCGATTTGACTCGCCAAGTGTGCCTGAGTTGTCGCAGACAGCTGATCCCAAAAACCGAGCAGATGAGCCTGATCGACCGCAACCAACTGGTCGTAAAGTTCCTGAAATCCGACTGTCATGGTAAAGCACCCAAAAATTCGCTGGTCTCTGTTCTCAAAAAAACCAACCGTTCACCCAAGCGTAAGCCAGCAGGCAGAGTACGGGAAACAGCAGAAAGACTGTTCCGTAGGTGAAGATCGTCGTCCAAACTTGTCGTGGCCAACGCGCCATCTGATTCTCACACGTGAAAAGGCCTGCCCATACGTTCGGCTGGCCGAGCAATAAAACTTTTATCCGTCTCTCTGATCGAAGGCCATTCTTGGCAGCGGCGTGTCCAACTGTTGCTGTTACGATGGCTCCGCATTCGACGGGGCAACAACATAGATTTCAAACCAAATGCTGGTCGCTTCGATCGCCGCCTGCTCGAGCCGCACGTCAATCCGGGCGCCATGGGCATAGACGCTGCCAGGCGTTACCGCTGCAGCGGGCCCTCCCAGCTGATCGACGTAAAGTTCTGGCAAGTTTTGCAATGGTGGCGTAAACGCCAGGTGTGCCGGCTTCAGCTGCTCACCTTGAGCAAAATCCACGCGAACCCGGCCCGTGATCGACTCGCCGTCGGATGTCATGGACCGCGTAATCTGTTGGGTCACGTTGGCTTCGATGTTCGCGTTATCCTCCGCATCAAGTTCCAACGACACGTCTTCAACTTGCGACAACACTTCGTTGGATTCAGTCATGTCAGCTGCTGCGGTGGGCGAACTCAATGCCATCGACGGTCGCTCGACGTGGCCCCTGGCCGATTCAAGCCGAGGACGAAACAGCCAAATCGCCGCCAACAGTTCGGCTCCCACAGCGATCGACCAGACCCAGACCAGCGAACTCGGCTGAACGTGGCGAGCGATGAGCAAGGTCACCCCAATCAGCACACAAGCGGGAATCAGCCAACGTGCGAAAACGGTGTCCCTGTTCAGGAACCCTCTCGCCAAGTTCACCAGCGCCGTGGCCGCAATGACTGCGGTCACTGCCATTGGAGTGGAAATCGACGCGGCAGTGATACCTGCCGCGTCGCGAACGATCAGCAAAGTGCCAGCCAGCACCAATAACAACAGGATCAAGCCGGCAACCCAATGGCGTAAGTGTTCGACAAACGAACTCGGGCGATTGAGGACGGCTTCAGACATGGCTTGCTCAGGCAGTTGCCGCCTCGGCTGCTTGGGCCAACTTGGCAGCGGCTTCGGTGGATTCCCATTCGAAGCCGACGTCTTCGCGTCCAAAGTGCCCGCTGTACGATGTCTTGCGGAAAATTGGCTGACGCAATTTGAGGTAGTCGATAATGCCTGCGGGTGTCAGCGGGAATGTCTTGCGCACCAGGTCGCAAATCTTGGCATCGTCGATCTGTCCCGTGCCTTCGGTATCCACTCGAATACTCACAGGCTCCGAAACACCAATCGCATAAGCAAGTTGCACTTCACACCGTTCAGCCAAGTTGGCGGCGACGATGTTCTTGGCCACATGACGGGCCATGTAGGCGGCGCTGCGATCGACCTTGGTGGGATCCTTGCCACTGAAAGCTCCACCCCCGTGCCGGCCCCAACCACCGTAGGTGTCGACGATGATCTTTCGACCGGTCAATCCGCAGTCGCCATGCGGTCCGCCGACGACGAATTTTCCCGTGGGATTCACATGCCAAATCATGTCGTCGTTGACAAGTTCGGCGGGCAATAGCGGTGTGACAAGCTGCTTGATGAATGCTTCGATTTCAGCGTGTTCAACGGTCTCATCGTGCTGGGTGGACAGCACCACCGTATCGATACGAACCGGAGTGTGGCCATCGTATTCGACCGTAACCTGGCTCTTGCTATCCGGACGCAACCAGCTGACTTCACCCTTTTGCCGCGCCTCGACCAGGCGGTCGAGGATGCGGTGCGAAAGTGAGATTGGCAGGGGCATCAACTCGGGTGTGTCCGAGCAGGCGTATCCAAACATCAAGCCCTGATCGCCAGCACCGACGTCTTTGCCCGCAGCGCTGTCCGCATCGACGCCCATGGCGATGTCCGGGCTCTGCTTGTCAATCCGCACAATGATTTCGCAATCATCGCCACTGATTCCCGTGTCAGCGTCGAGGTATCCAACATCTTTAATCACGTTGCGAGCGACCGATTCGTAATCCACATTCGCCTTTGTTGTGATCTCACCAGCAACTACGACCAGGTTGGTCGTTACTAGCGTTTCACAAGCCACGCGGCTATTGGGGTCCTGCGCGAAGATCGCGTCGAGGATGCCATCGGAAATCTGGTCGGCCAGTTTGTCAGGGTGCCCCATGCTGACCGCTTCACTCGTAAATAGATACTTACCGGATGCCACGTTGAATCTCCTTCGGAATCGCCTTGGAGGCCATGAGAGCGTGTAAACACAAACACCAGCGTTTTCGCCGTTTGCTGGTTCAAAACTATTGCGCCGCGCGACACGTCTGCGCGACTCGGGCCAGCTACCACCGAACTGAGGAATCTTGAGCTGTTACCAATCACGTAGTTTAAAGTCGTGGCCCCTCGTCTCGCAACCGGCGACGCGCGAGATTTGGCCGTTACGGGCGATGAAAGGAGAAATATTCAAGGATTATCCATCGCTGCTGCGTGGGGAATTCTCATCGGCAAATCGCGATTCAGGCTGTGATCCCGAAAGGAGTTTGGACTTCGGTGGTGGCACGGAAACGATTTGATTCGAGGTGGAATCGAGCAGCGGATGCAGCATTTCCAACGTCCGCTGCAACGCTCCGCGGTTTTCCATGACCAGGTCCCGGGCTCGCTGCCCCATCTGCTGAGCGGCATCCGGATCGACGAGACACAGCCGGACGAAGTCAGCAAGTTCCTCGACAGAATTTACAACCCGGGCCGCATTGCGCTCGAGCAGCCCACACGTCACGTCTTTGAAATTTCGCGTGTTTGGCCCGAAACAGAGGGCCGCCCCGTAGGCAGCCGGCTCGATCATATTCTGCCCGCCTCGGCTGCCCATACTTCCACCAACGAAGGCAATGTCGGCCAAGCCCCACCAGGCAGACAATTCGCCCACACTGTCGACAAGCAACACGTCGGCGTCGGCATTCGGCGCCGTCAATTGACTGCGGCGTGCCCAAGCAATACCGTCAGCGTCGAGTTGCCGGGCTACCTCGTCAAACCGTTCCGGATGCCGGGGCACGAGCAGCAATCGCAACTCAGGATACTCTGAGCGTAGCTGACGGAATGCCGCGAGCGCCATCATTTCTTCCGGGTCCTGCGTGCTGCCAGCGATAAACACCGTATCGTCATCACGGAATCCGGCCAATCGCCGGAACTCGCGGGTCCGCTCGTTGTCCCTTGCGGTAACCGCTCCGTCGAATTTAATCGATCCGGCTACTATCACGTTTGCAGGCGCCACTCCAAGGTCAACAAACCGCTCGGCGTACTCGGCATTGGCAGCACCGACGGCCGATACACACCTCATCACACTGGACATCAACGGCCGAATTCGGCGGTAACCGCGATGACTCGCGGCGCTCAATCGACCATTGGCGATGGCCACCGGCACGCCCCGACGATGCGCCAACCAGATCAAGTTGGGCCAGACCTCAAGTTCGATCAGTAACACCAGGTTGGGACGGACGCGATCCAGTGCCTTGTTGACAGCCCAGCTGAAGTCGAGCGGAGCGTAGATGACCAGGTCATTCGAAAACCGCTCCCGGGCGAGCTCGTAGCCGCTCTTGCTTGTCGCTGAAACGACAAAATCCAACTCTGGCCAAAGCTTTCGCAGTTTCTTTACCAACACGGCCGCCAGCGCGACCTCACCGACGCTAACCGCGTGCAACCAGATACAACGATGCTGGCCGATTCGAACAGGAACTTTGCCGAGGAATTTTGCGCCCACGCCCTCGCGGTATTTGTTGGTGGTCAGCGCCTGGTAAACCAGCCAGGGAAAAGCGCAGAACAGCGCCAGGACATACGCCAGATTGACAATCCAATATCGCAAGGGTCTTCCTTTACCCATGAGACCAACGACTCAACTATCGGCGCAATTTGGCCAAATGGCGCAACCAGCTGTTATCGAGCCCCGGCTCGCATGCAACAGGACTTGTACTTCTTGCCACTACCGCAAGGGCACGGTTCGTTGCGGCCAACCCGCTCGCCCCGATTCCGAATTGTCTCGACCTTCACTTCCTGCGTGCCGTCAATTGCGGCCTGTTGCTGCTGAGCAATCTCGGTGGCGCCTTTCGCTTCGGCATGGATCGCGGCTGTCTCAACCCAGGTCGTGCCAACAAATCCTTCGTCCAACTGTTCCATGCGGAAAATCAAGTCGGTCACGCGTTCGTTGTTCGACTTCCACATCTGATCGAACAGCCTCATCCCCTCTCGCTTGTACTCAACCTTAGGATCGACCTGGGCGTAGCCAACCAGCCCCACGGCACTGCGGAGATGATCCATCGCCAACAAGTGATCTTTCCACGCGGTATCGATCAATTGCAACAAGAGATCGCGTTCCATCCGTCGAATCTCTGGTCGATACTTGTTTTCAACCAGCTGCAGGATGTGTCGTTCGAATTCGATTTTCGTTTGCTTGAGCGAATGCGACGTATCAAATTCGATCTCATACTGCCCTTGCAGCTCATCCGCGAACCGATCGAGCATCAATTGATCGATTCCTGACGAGTTGAGCGTCTTGTCCTCGGCAATCGAACCGAGCACTTCTTCTAACCGACGCTCAACGTCAGCAACAGCTGCGTTGGCAGACACCTGATGTTTGCGGCTGGCGGCAATCAACGTGTCCCTGATCTCTTCCCGCTGTTTGTTCTTGATATCCTCCAGCGACAACTGGCAATTGAACCGCTGCGTGGCCCAATGAACGAGCGCCTCGCGATCCAATTTCGTATGGCCGGACGAACCACTGCGGGAACCAAACCGATACAACGACGCCATCACAGGGTACTCGGCTTCGCGCATCTCGTACGACTCGTGCGCTTTGCTGCGAACGACCTCCACGACGTCATCGACTTCCTTACCTTCGATTTCACTCAGGTCGATGTCGATGCCGAACTTGTGCTTGACCCAGGCGACAACCGTGCGCTGGCCAAAGTCGGGCAGCAGATAAGGTGATCCGTCTGACAGGTCGGTCGCCTGGATCGACTCGACAGCCTTGTCGTACAGCAGATCAAACACCCCTTCGCGTCCGACTTTTTTCAAGTCGCGATCTCGCAGATTGGAACCCCAACGAACGTTGGCAAACTTGGCCAGCGCGTTCCAGTTCCAGTCGCGAGCTTCCTCTTCCTCTGGCAGATTCTCTTCAACCGCGTCATGCAGTTGGGTCTCGATCATTCGTTGAGCTTCATCCAGCGACTGCTGATTGGCTGCCTCAAAATCGGCGCTGCGGAAGTCTTTCGGATCAAGAATGACACCTAAACGGCCGCCAGCCCAACCAGCAAACATTTCGCGGCCATAGTCACGACGCAGGAACTCGGAAATGTGCTGATCGATCTGCTGGTCGATCATGTCAAAGATCAGGTCCTTGCAGTTCGTTCCGTCGAGGATATCCTGGCGAAACGTGTAAACGCGTTTCCGCTGCTCGTCCATCACTTCGTCGTATTCGAGCAAGTTCTTGCGAATTTCGAAGTTCCGCTCTTCGACTTTCTTCTGAGCCGACTCGATGCGACGAGTCACCATGCGGCTTTCAATCGCTTCACCTTCCGGCATACCGATTGTCTTGAAAATCTTTTCGACCCACGGTCCGGCAAAGATGCGCATCAGGTCATCACGCAACGAAAGGTAGAACCGGCTGCTGCCGGGGTCACCCTGCCGGCCACAGCGACCGCGCAGCTGCAAATCGATACGTCTCGCTTCATGACGTTCCGTACCGATCACGCAGAGCCCACCGAGTTTCTTGACCTCCTCGCCCATGGCCTTCATGTCATGCTCGGCGTCAATTTTTTGAACCAACTCGTCCCATTCATCGCGGGGAACGTCGAGTCGAGTCTCATACTTGTCCTGCAATAAGGCCCAGGTCAACGTTTCCGGATTGCCGCCCAAAACAATGTCAGTACCGCGACCCGCCATGTTGGTCGCGATCGTCACGGCACCCATGCGACCCGCCTGAGACACGATTTCCGCTTCACGTTTATGGTGCTTCGCGTTGAGCACTTCGTGTTTGATTCCACGTCGCTCGAGCAATCCCGACAGCAATTCACTCTTCTCAATCGACGTCGTTCCGACCAGCACCGGTCGACCTTTTCGCTCGACTTTCTTGAAGTCATCGAATTTGAACGTTTGCTTGTCTTTCGAACCGGACTCCGAGAAAACAAAGTCGGCTCCATTCTCGCTGTGGATCGTACCCCAAGTTTCGTCCTCATCCGATTTCACCAGCACATCCCACTTGTGGACACGCTCGATATCGTTGGCGATCGCCCCATACTTTTCTTCTTCGGTACAGAATATCAGGTCGGTGAACTCGAGACGTTGCATGTTGCGGTTGGTCGGAATGGCAACCACATCCAGTTCGTAAATCTTCCAGAATTCGGAAGCCTCCGTCATCGCAGTACCGGTCATTCCGGACAGCTTGGAATACAGTTTGAAGAAGTTCTGCAACGTGATCGTGGCCAGCGTTTGCGTCTCTTCCTTGATTTGCACGCCTTCTTTTGCTTCGACCGCCTGGTGCAAGCCGTCGCTCCACTGACGTCCATCCATCAGACGACCGGTAAATTCGTCAACGATGATGACCCGGCCCTCTTTGACGACGTAGTTGACGTCACGCTTGTAGAGAAAGTGTGCCTTGAGTGAATTATCGATCAGGTGCGGCCATTCCATGTTGCCGGCTGTGTAGAAGCTCTCCACACCGGCCAGACGTTCCGCCTCACGGACACCTTCGTCCGTCAGAGCGACATTGTGGTCTTTTTCATTGACCTCGAAGTGGACGCCCGACTTGAGGGCGCGAGCCACCCGGTCGGCGTCGGCATACTTGCGAATATTGTCGTGAGCGGGCCCGGAAATGATCAACGGTGTTCGCGCTTCGTCGATCAGAATGTTGTCCACTTCGTCGATGATCGCGTAAGTCAAACGCCCCTGCGATTGCTGTTGGCTCTTGGGGAATTGATTGTCGCCCCGAGCGGCCCGACGCATATTGTCGCGCAGGTAGTCAAAACCAAACTCATTGTTTGTGCCGTAGGTGATATCGCAATCATAAGCCTTCTGACGCTCACCCACTTCCATGTCATTCTGGATCGCAGCCACGGTGAGGCCCAGCCCGGTGTAAAGCGGACCCATCCACTCCATGTCACGACGTGCGAGGTAATCGTTGACGGTCACGACGTGAACGCCTTCACCCGACAAGCCATTCAAATAGGCCGCCAACGTGGCGACCAGTGTCTTGCCTTCGCCCGTTACCATTTCGGCGATCTGCCCACTGTGCAGCACCATGCCGCCCATCAACTGGACGTCGTAATGCCGCATTCCAAGGAATCGGCGGCCACCCTCGCGACAAACCGCGAAGGCCTCCACCAGGATGTCGTCAAGCGTTTCGCCGGCAGTCAGGCGATCACGAAAAACCGCGGTGTGCTCGCGGAGTTCGTCGTCCGTTAATGGCTCGTATTTGGATTCGAGCGCATTGATCGCCTCGACGCGAGACAGCATCTTCTTGACTTCTCGCTCGTTGGCCGAGCCGAAGAGTGCGGTGGCGAGTTTATTGACGCGGCCGGTCAGACCCGAGAAAAAGTCGCAGATCAGTTCCCACAGGCGTTCGAGAAAATTCATGGGTGGTTCTAAGGTGGGAGTCGAGGGGTATGATTCTTGGGAATGCAGGCAAGCTGCCGTAAACTACAGGTGGTCAGCTCGAATTCTAGGCGGAAAATCGTTGCCGTTGAGTCTTTCCGAGCGAACGTCGGTCAAGAATATTCGCGATGGTCGCGAACCGAAACGTCAGGTAACCGCTTTCCCACACCAGGGAGGCCCATGGTGGCCGCTCGCGTCTTCCGGTACGCCAGCGAATGGGCAGCGGTCACATAACCTTAACCAACGCGATACTCTATAGTTAGGAACAATACCGGTCAACCGGAAACGGCCGCTGGCAGCTTGTCGGAACCTACAATCGTCACGCCATAGAAACGTAGAGAATTGTGCCCAAGTCACCGTTTACCACCGACATTACAGGCCAGATGGTCATTCTGGGCACCGGGACATCTGTGGGGGTTCCCGCGATCGGCTGCGGTTGCGACATTTGCCAAAGCGACAATCCCCGAAACAACCGCACACGCTGTGCTGCGATCCTCGGATTGCCGGAAGGCAACCTGCTGATCGACACACCTCCCGACCTGCGCGTCCAACTGCTGCGCGAGAAGATAGGTATCGTCCACGCGGTGGCCTACACCCATGAGCATACCGATCATGTGATGGGATTGGACGATCTGCGATTGATGCAGTTTTACCTCGGGTCAGGAGTACCCCTGTATTGCGAAGCACCGGTCGAACATCGCATCCGGCAGGCATTTGCTTACGCGTTCGAAGATGACGAGCTGAGCACCCACGTCGGAGCCACGCCGCAACTGGATTTCATCCGCATTGGACAAGAGCCGTTCGATGTGCTCGGCGCGACGATCACGCCCATCCGACTGAAACACGGACCACGTTTTGACGTGCTCGGATTCCGAGTCGGCAACGTCGCCTACTGCACCGATACGAACGGCATCCCGGCCAACAGTTGGCCGCTGTTGGAGGGACTGGACGTGCTGGTCCTCGATGCCCTACGGTACAAGCCGCACGTCACACACTTCTGCATTGAAGAGGCTGTCGCAGTCGTCAATCAACTCCAACCGAAGCAAGCCTACTTCACCCATATCTGTCACGACCTCGAACACGAAGCAACGAACGCCCAACTGCCCGCCGCGGCCAAGTTGGCCTACGACGGGCTGAGAATCGAATTAACGTGATACGCGGTGGGCCGTTGCGCACCACTTCTTCTACAAGGCCATCGGCTGTCGCCACCGCCCCATCAGCAACGCCGCCAGCCCCAAGTACAACCACAGGAGCCCCGGCTCCGGTACCGTATTGACGAGGTCAGCACTGCTGAACTTGTTGCCGTTCCAAAGCAGGAAATCGGCACCGTTCACATTGCCATCGGCGTCAAAGTCGCCCGCACACCAGGCGGAGTTCGAAGAAAACTTGTTCGCGTTCCAGACCAGGAAATCAGCGCCATTTACGTTGCCGTCCAAATTGGCGTCACCGAGCAAGTAAGCACCTCCGGACGCCAGATTCGCGGCCCCGGCAGCTGCCAACCAGCTATCGCGGTCGCTCAGATCGACGATGCCGTCACCGGTAAGATCAAACGCTGCGGCGTTCGATCCGCCAGCAATCTCGCCGATCAGGGAATCAATGTCAGCACAGTCGAGGTCTCCGTCGCCGTTGAAATCGGGGCCTACAACTCCACCTTCGTAGGTCGCGATCACCTGAGTCGCGGTGACAGAAAAACTGAAACCGCTCGCGTTTCCGAGGGCGAGCCCCGAATTATTGATCGAAGCCGCTTCGAAAATGGTGAAGTTGGACCCGACAGTTGGAGTGAATCCGTTCAGCGATACATCCAGGAAGCCATCCAACACGGCAACGCCGGCGACATCGAGCAGCGTTACATCCTCTGAACTTGGACCGCTAATGACCACTGCCAGCGTTGCGTCAGCCGCCTGCTGGTAGTCGCCCCCGATCGATAAGACGTTGCCTTCAGCGCTGCCCGGCAAGACCGTTCCGCCCGAATTGGCCAGGTGGCCGGCAATAATGCCACTGCCGCTGATGGTCCCGCCATCGAACGTCTCGACCATTGTCGCGTCGACAACTCCATCAATCTGCAACTCGCCGCCGCCCATCACGAGCACTCGTCCAGGCGACTCGAAGTCGGCGCGAGTGCTGCCGGTGACCGTCAAGGTTGCTTCGCTTCGAACATCAAGCTTCTGAGTTCCAATGTTGGCCATGACAGTGACGAATTCAATGGTGATGCTTGAATGGAGCTGAGCGACACTCGAACCGCCAGCCTGATTCATCAGTCGTGCCGTCCATTCGCTGGTCGGTGCTGAAGCGGCCGCCGAATTGTCATTCGCCAACTGCCAGTTTGCTGCGTTGGCGAAGTCGGCAGTGCCACCAGCGGACCAGTCATACGTGTTATTTCGAACAGGATCGCGAACCCCAGCGAAGTCCTGAACTTGCGAAAGTGTCGACTCGTCGCGAAGCGCACCACTGACAATGTCACCCTCGATGATGCCATCGCCATCCACGTCGCCCACGTCGGTTCGTTTCGCAAACAGGTTGGGCAAACCGAACGTGCTGAAGCTGACGTCGTCGAAATAGGCGGCATCGATCTCGCCTGAGTCAGGATTCGACAACAGGGCCATGACTTCCTGGTTGTTGACACCGCCGCCATTTGTCTGGTCGCCCCAGGTAGGCGAGACGCCAGAAGCATCTTCGCCCGCAAAATCGGTGATTGCACCCGTTGTAACGTCGAGTTGGCTTAGTGGAATTTCCGAGTCCCTCACCGAATTGATGATCGAGTTCTCGGGGCCCAGCAGTTTGCCGGCCCATTGCTCGTTGGAGACTTCAATGTCGGAGTTGGCCAGAAAGAACTGTGTGTCGGCCGGCGTGACAGCCAGCGTGATCGACTCGTCGAGGTGAAACTGGATGTGCCAGTCGTCGTTGCCGTCGAAGGGATCGAAGGCCAACGATGTGCTCAAGTCGTAATCGTGGCCCGTGTCGATCACACCGGTTCCCGGTGTGCCTTCCGGCCAGCTGTCTCGAATCTCGTCAGCAAACGCTTGTTCGGAAATCGTAATCACGGTTCCCGCACGAAGATTGGCCCACGCCTTGTCCTGCGAGAAGGTAATGGCTCCACGTTCGCTCTCAGTAAACGTCGTTCCCTGGGCGTTCGTAATCGAGCCCAATGTTTCTCCGTACGTTCCGTCATCGTCGAAATCGTCTTGCCAAAAAAACGTAACGCCGCGCAGATCACTGTGATCGTTCGTGACCACCAGCTCGATCCAGTCTCCACCATTATCCTGAATGCGTCCAAAGCCCCTGGGGTTGGTATGGAGATTGAACCCGTCGACGAAAGTTGTCTGGACACCCGACGCACTGCTCAGGTCTGCAGGAAATGGGTTGCCGGGAAACGGATCGGTCGGCAGGTTTACATTGCCCGAATAGGGAATGGCACCGTAATCCCAACCTTCGTAAGGTCTCGTAACGCCGCCAGTATCCGTGAACCGCGGCTCGTCGGTGTTGCCCGGATCCAGCGCAACGGCATTGGCTTCATTGAAGATGATCTGGGCTGCGGCTGGACCGCCACTCATGCAGAGGGCTAAACATGAAACGAGCAGCAAGAAGTGCCGGAGGTCTATATTCATTCGAAGGTTCATTGTGTGCTCTGCTGACAGGAATTCCAAACCGGTTGATCACCGCCGACTGTTCGCCAGAAAAACGCGGGACGAGCCCTCGCCCGCCACGCGTGACTTCACTCTTTCGGTTTTTCAGTTCTTTGGTGTTATCGTCGACGAATTGCCAACAGCAATCCGAAGCCGATCAACAATGAACAGGTAGCCGGTTCTGGCACTGACGAAACATCGGCGCTGGTGAACTTGTTCGTGTTCCAGATCAGGAAGTCACCACCGTTCACGGCACCTGAAGCATCAAAGTCGCCCGAACACCAAGCCGGAGTGTTGGTGAACTTGTTCGTGTTCCAGATCAGGAAGTCAGCTCCATTCACATTGCCATCCAGATTGGCATCACCCAGCAAATACGAGTTTCCAGAAGCCAAATTTGCCGCGCCAGCGGCGGCCAACCAGGCATCTCGGTCGTCGACGTTCACACTGCCATCGCCAGTCAAGTCAAAGCCCGCAGTATTCGTGCCGCCTACGATCTCAGCCACCAGGTCATCGATGTCGGCGCAGTCGAGGTTGCCATCGCTGTTGAAGTCGGGGCCCACGCCACTTCCTTCAAACGTGACCACCACCTGGGTGGACGTGACCGCGAGGCTGAATCCGTTGGCGTTGCCGAGTGTCAGTCCCAGATCGTTGATCGAGGCCGCTTCGAAGACGGTGAAGCTTGCTCCGGAAGTTGGAGTAAACCCGCTGAGTGAAACATCGAGAAATCCGTCCAGCGTTGCCGCACCGGCGACATCCAGAAAGGTCACATCACCCAACGTAAGTCCGCTGATGACGATCGACAGCGTGGCTTCATCGCTTTGCACGTAGTCGCCGCCGACGGAAAGGGCCGAGCCAACCGAGCTCCCAGGCGTAACGATTCCGTCAGTATTCGCCAGCGTGCCGGAAACGAACCCATTGCCGCTAACCGTACCTCCCGCGAACGCTTCGACGACGTCGGCGTTGACCGTGCCATTCAGCTCGGCGATACCACCATCCATGATCAGAATCCGTCCAGGCTGAGCTGCACCGGTAACGTCAAGCGTCACTCCGCTCTGAACCTGCAATGTCATCGACCCGGCGGTCGCCATAACAGCGGCAAACTCAATCGTTGTGTTCGAGCTGACCGTGGCTACCTTCGCTCCGCCGCTCGCGTTGTTCAGTCGCATCGTCCAGGCCGCTTGCGGACCCGATGCAGGCGCTGCACCCGAAGCGGCATTGATCCAGTTGGCGGCCGAGCCGACGTCGGCGGTACCTGTTGCCGCCCAGTCATGGGTATTGGCCAACACACCATCGCGAAGTGCGGAAAAGTCCTGGACGCCCCCCAGACGAGCCTCCTCGGCTGCCGAACCATCGACGTTGAAGCGATTCGGTGCCCCGAACGACGAGAAGTCGACGTCTTCGTAGTCTTCAGTCGACAGTGTGGCTTCGACGTCCGGATCGGAGACGTCTTGTGAACACCTCCTGGTTATTGACGCTGATACCCGAAATATTTGCCTCGCCGCGGATACTCTCTATCAGTCCTGTTGCGAGGTCGGAAATAACGGCAACACCGTCGTCGTTGGCTTCGGCTTGAATGGCGGTATTGGTCGCATCGTAAATGGCCATTTGCCACAAGTCGTTGTCGACTTTGGCATCGGAGAAACCCTCAAAATATTCGGTGGCGATGCCAAGATCGGTTAACGATTCGTCGACGTGAAAGTGCACGTGCCAGTCGTCACCTGTAAACGGGTCGAAACTGAGATCGGTGGAAAGGTCTATTGTGGATACCGAGCCATCTGGGTTCAGGACCTGATGTGGCGGTGGACCTAATGGCGATTCCACTTCATCGGGAAACTGATCTCGCAATTCCAGAACGACGCCGTCTTCGCTGAGCGTCAAGATCGTGCCTGCTCGCAGGTTGGCGAACGCCTTGTTGTCGGTGAACTTGATAAAGCCACGTTCGTCACCATTTTCACCAATGAGGAAATCGAAGTCTTCGTCGTTCTCCCAGTAAAGCGTGTATCCGCGCAGGTCGGTGTGGTCTTGCGAGACCACCAATTCCATCCAGTCACCGCCGTTACCCTGAATTCTTGCCAAGCCGGTAGGTTGGCTTCGATCCCAGCCGTTGGGAAGGGTGGTCTGCTCGCCGGGAGTCAGGCTATCGAGGTCCAACGGGAACGGGTTACCGGGGCGAACAGGGTCAGAAACAGGATTGTCATTGCCCGAGTATGCGAAGACGCCGAAATCGTATCCTTCGTATGGCTTTTCCAACCCGAAGTTGTCGTCGGTTTGCAGGAATTCTTCGGCGCCAACCGCGTTGGCCTCGTTGAGAATCAGCTGGGCAAACGACTGCCCTGGACCGCAGGCAAGGAAGATACCGAAGATGAGTAATTGACGCAGACTCTTTGCATGACGCAGGCTCATTACATGACTCCAGGATGTGTTGAATCTTCTCTGATGAGCCGCGGATTCTCAGGTAGGCCGCTGGCGGCGTAAAGGGCCGCGTCAGCGGCGTCTGCCGGTTGCCAACTCGGCACTGCCAATTGTGAAGGATTGATGAACATCACAGTTGCTCTGACGCCCATTTTTTGCCCAAGCCATTGATCGTTCGTCCATTTATGAAGATTCGATCAAGACTTGGATTTGCGGTCGGACAGGTCCAACGGACAGCAGACGATTCCCTAGAATGCTGGCGATTGTTGCGACTACAGACTGCTAAGGAACCCTGAAGAATGAGAACTCGTGACACGATTCGTCCCGGTTTTACGCTTGTGGAATTACTGGTTGTCATCGCGATCATCGCGATTCTCGTTTCACTGCTGCTGCCGGCCGTGAATTCGGCACGCGAGGCAGCCCGCCGGATCCAGTGTGCCAACAACCTACGTCAACTCGCGTTGGCCATGCACAATCACCACAGCGCGATCAGGTCGTTCCCTCAGGGACTTTACTCCGATCCGGTCAATGGAATGCCCTACGACGAAATTGGGTTGGGCTGGGCTACCAAGCTGTTGCCATTTATTGAAGAACAGGCGGTCTTCGATCAGCTTGATTCGGCTTCCCGAGTCATTGCCGCAGTGACCGACGCCTGGAATCCGGGAACTCCATTTCTTGCCTTTCAGGAGGACACCATTGTCCCGGGAGGCGACACGGTTTTGTCGGCGATGTTGTGCCCTTCCGTCAGTTCACCCGACTTGGCGCCAGAACGATCGGGGCGTCGACTTCGGTACACAGGTTACGCCACGGCACATTACAAGGGTTCTCGCGGCTTTTGCGATCGCGGTATTTTCATGCGACCCTCGGAAGTCTCTTCGCCCGATGCGTGTTGGAGCGAAGCCAACGGTGAAGCGGTTCGGGTTATCCGGCCGGCGAGCAAGCGATTTGCTGTCCGCGTCCGCGACATCAAAGATGGAACTTCGAAGACGATTTGCATCGGCGAGTCACCTTACTACACCGATGAAAAAGAGTGGCCGACCTGGGTTGGAGCGACCTCGGAAGACGAATCGATCCTGTTCAAAACGGAAATTGCCTATCCGCTCAACTGCGTTGATCCCCGGCTATCGTTCACGACCGACTTGTCAGGCCCCGATGACTGCGCCGTTAGTTGGCATTCGGGAGGCACCCAGTTCGCTTTCTGCGATGGTTCGGTCCGGTTGCTGAGCGAGTCGATCGACGTCAAGCTGTACGAATCGCTGGGTGATCGCCGCGATGGCGCAGTGATCGATGCCAGTTTCTAGCGGAACCCAAGCCTGAGGTCGTTCTTGATGCAAACGCATTTTCGTGCCGCGGTACTCTCCGCGCTTTGTCTGACCCTGTGCGTTCTGGGCTGCGGCGGTTCCGATTTGGCCAAGGTCCGCGGCAAGGTCACGGTGGATGGCAATCCCATGCCGTGTGGCAGGATTCAGTTTTCGCCCGTGCCTGCAGAAGGCAGTATCAATGCCAATGTAAAGCCAGCACACGGCTATTTGCAGCCAGACGGTTCGTTCGAATTGACAACTTTCAAGAAGAACGACGGCGCCGCGATTGGTAAACATCGTGTGACCATCGTGAACGAGATGGAAGAGGGGAACACCGCAAAAATGCCAAAGAGCATTCCCGAATTCGCGTTGCTCAACCTCGTCGGAAAACGATACGAGGTAGTCGCTGGCGAGAACGATATCTCGATCGAACTAACATCCGAAATCATTCGCGAATTCGGCGAAGATTGAACGCATTGACGTCGACAACTTCTGTTGTTGGTGCAAATGCCGATTGCCAATCATGATGGCGGTTTCGCGCCTGTTGAAGGCCGCAATGCCGGCGTCTTTTTTGCTTCACGTCGAAGCGACTCGCACTGCCGATCCGCCGATCACCAACCCGGTGTGCGGATCAGGCTTGCACACGGCGTGGTCGCTTGGCTTTCGCCAGCCTCAAGCTGACGATGGCTGATCGTCCGTGTTCTGCTGACAGTCGTTTGCTTCCGTTCTCAAATTGCCAGTTCCTCTCTTCGTCTGGCAGCGTCATCGCTTCTAGGACCCTGCGGTTCAAGACCACGTCGCCGAAAAAAGGCCGCTGTGCAGCAGCACAGCGGCCTAATTTGGCTGATTGTTCCTCGGATCGACGTCTAGCGTCGGCGTGAGCCTGCGAAATACAGGCCTCCCAATAGCAGCATCATGCCTGCAGCAGGTTCTGGAATCGGTGCCACCATTCCCGGGGAACCAATGGCTGGCTGGCCGATGTCGTTGACTCGGATGGTCGTGACAGCCATCGAAGCATTTCCGTCCACGCTGAATTCGTTGAGCACGAGGTCATAAGAACCGCCCATGGCAAAAGTGGCGTCGGGATAAGTGCCCGTAAACGTCGGTGCGCCGACAGGAGCTCCCACCCAGACTCCTACCGCGTCACCGCCCTGGCCCAAACCGGAGCCCATATACGAGCCCAACTGTGGCAAGGGGCTTTTGACGGGCGCCCAGACCTTTACGAATTCGACGAGGTTGCCGAAACCGCCGGTGCCATCGTCACCGTCGATGAAAACGACAGCCTCTCCTGGCTCAATAACGGAAATGCCGATCATCAAATCGGCGGTGCCGGGATCAAACGACTCGTCATCAAAATAGAGCGGCCCATCAACTGAAGCGTCGTATGCGACTGCTCCGTAGTTGGTTATTTCAAACCAATCTTGAGTCAGGTTTTCACCGGGTTCATTACCCATCCAGATTTCCGTGATCTGGAGGTCGAACGCGTAGGAGCAGTTCGCGAGAATTGCAATAAGCAAGAATGCAGCAAATTGTTGTGTCTTTTTCATTATGTCTCTACCAAAATTCTAAGGGAACAGTAACCGGAAAACGCCAAATGGCGGTAAACCCAATGTCAGTGGTTTTGCCCTTTCAGTGGCGTTCCTCCTCAGAAATTATGGCAAAGTGACCACAGGCCTGGCCTCTGCGAGCGGCCAGCTTACCGGCCATTGATGAAGAAAGTATTAAGCAAATGGGAATATTAGAGATTAAGGGCAAAACCCAAACACACGGTCGGAAGCTGGTATTCCCTTCTCGCGGTGCTGCCTCTGACATGCGGCGTCTCAGAGCGTTCTTCAAGGTTCATTTCTTCGCCGGTTTGATGAGCCATCGTACTCCCCGACGTTATCGCGAATCGGTCCTACCCTGCGAGAGCAGCAAGCTTCTGGAAGGAGTTTTCTTCCACTAGCACTAGCACAGCGCAAAGGGCTGGATTGGGCCGATTGACGGTCGGCCGACCGTGCCGTGAGATGCGGCATTGGACGAACCGCCATGAGTAGACAACAGGATGAAGAAGATCGCATCAAGCGACTTCTTCAGAAACGGTAAAATTCGCAATCGTTTTTCGAACACCCAATGTGTTGCCGGCCTGCGCTGCTCTGGATCGTGAAATCCTTCCCAAAAGGCCCAGGTTCAAACACTGCATTACTCCTTCACAACTTGTTCATGCAGTCTTCAATGACCACTCATCGTTTCTTCGCTTTTACTCGCCAGACTTCGACAAGAATCCTTCCAGTTGTTGGAAGCAGCGAAGCCTGACAGATCAATGTCACGGCGTTTTTCAAGCGAGAAAGGTATCTCACGATGAATAGGGGCTCGAAGGGCTTCACCCTTGTTGAACTGTTGGTGGTGATCGCGATCATCGCGATCCTGGTCGCCTTGTTGCTGCCGGCGGTCAATTCCGCGCCGAAGCGGCAAGACGAACACAATGCGTCAACAATATGCACAGATTGCTCTGGGCGTTTTGAATTTCGAATCGGCGTTGCGCTACCTGCCTCCCGGCGGGACAACTTGCGTCGACATCGCCGAGGATAATGGCAGTCGAATGCAATCCTGGTGGGTCTCGGGCAGTCAACATGGGGCAATGTGCTATGGTCCGAACTGGGCCTTGCAGTTGCACTCGTTCATCGAAGAGGGCGCACTCTCTACGCTGGTGCAGAAAGCCAATGAGGATCAAACGATCACTCAACGCGCCAACCCCATGGACACCTGGGACATGCAGGACAAAGGGGCTCGACAATGGCGACCGTTCCATGACGGGGTTAGTTCATCGATGCGTTGCCCCAGTGCCGGTCTGGACTTGGTACCGTTCAACGATGGCGATGACGACACCTCGGGAACAGGATTGGGACACCTTAGCCGCGCTCATTACGTCGTTTGCTTTGGCGGAGGGACAATGTTCCACGCCGTCCCTGAACGTTCGAAGTTTCCAGTGCTGCCAGCCGAAGATCGCAAACTGGGCGGGATGTTTGGCCTGGAACAAATCCGAAAATTCCCGGAAGGAAATCGCATCGGTCGCGGCAAGAAAATCTCGAAAATTCGCGATGGCATGTCCAAAACGCTGATGCTTAGCGAAGTCCTGACCTGGAACCAGTTGAACGCCCAAGGTATCCCGGAAGATGATCGCGTTCCCCAAGGCAATGATGATTGGCGCGGCGTCTGGATCATTCCCAGCGTCGGTGCCAGCGCCTTCACCGGGTTCACCACGCCCAATTCCGAAATGGAAGATGTCATTCCAGCCTGCGGGACACGAATCGAAGCATCAGCCGCGGCCCGCAGCATGCCCTGCCGCGAAGAATCAGGCTCTGCGAACATCTACGCCGCGGCCCGCACGCGCCCATACCGGCGGTGTCAACACGGCAAACGGCGACGCATCGGTCGCCTTTGTAGCCGACGATATCGATCCACTGGTCTGGAAAGGTAAGTGCACGCGTGCCGGCGGAGAAACCGGCAGTTAATATCGCGCGTTACCGACAGGAACCACAGCGGTACGGCACGAGTTGCCGTACCGTTTCTTTTGTACGAAAGATAACCCGTGCAATGAAGAATCTTCACCATTGCTTCATTGGTCTTTAACGAGTTACGGTCCCGAATCTTCATCATGGCCGATGAAGATGACGCCGAAATGCATTTTTCAACTCGTCAACAAGAGATACTCGGAGATCAAGATGGGCTTACGCAGAATAAAGAACACCCGCGGCCAATCCAATACGAAAAGCCGCTCACCTTTTTCCAAACTTACTTTCGAAAACCTGGAAGCTCGCCAACTGCTGACAACCACCGTCTTCCAGCAGGGTGTCGGCGGTTACTCAGGGCAGGAGGATACGGTGCTCTATTCGCGGGACCCGGATGTCAACTTCGGCACCGAAGGTAGTATCAGCCCGGACCAGCAGGATTCCAACGGCGTTCGTCAGGGACTCCTGCAGTTCAACGACATCATCGGTAGTTCGGCAATCAGATTTCGCTCGGCGCCCGCATCAACTCAGCGACACTGGTCGTTGACGTCGTAAACGATTCGAACTCGGCGATGCAGATGAGCCTGTATCGCATGCAGGAGACATGGACCGAGAATCGGCGACGTGGAATACTTTTGGCGAAATCGGCGGAGTCCAGGCCTCGGAAGGCGAAGCGTCGGATTTGCCGCCCGATGCCATCCTCTTCGATCCTGATACGTCGGCCTCTTCGCCGACCGCAGGTATTTTCGACGTCACCCGTTCGCTGGAATACTGGGCCTCTGGCACGGCCAACAACGGTTGGTTATCGAGAGTGCCGCCACCAACGGCTGGGATTTCCGCACCAAGGAATCGACGCTAGTTCAACGACCGCAACTGACGGTCGACTACACGATTCCGGCGTCCGACGAGTTTCAGGTCCTGACCGCGCGTCGTGCAGGCGGAGGGAAACACAGGCACACAAACGGTGGCCGTCGATGTGGCCCGACTGGGCGACCTGATGGGTGCCGCGAGCGTGGATTACAACATCACCGCAGGAACCGCGGACGCAGGTGACTTTGTCGCGGAAAGCGGCACGCTTAACTTTGCTTCCGGCGAAGCATTCGGCCAAATCCTCGTCACGATCAACAGCGACACCGAGCTGGAAGGATCGGAGACCATTGAAGTCACTTGACCGGTGCCGGTGTGAACGCTGCCCGCGACACCACCACCGTAACGATCGGCGATGACGACGCACTGATCAATGAGGTCCTCGCCAACATCACAAACGCTCTTGGTACCCGGATGAAACGGATCGCGAGTACATCGAGCTGATCGGCACCCCGGGTGCTTCACTGGACGACTACTACTTTGTTGTCTTTGAAGCGGAAGAGGAGGAAGATGGAGGAGCGGGCACAGGAATCGCCGACTTCGTTTACGACCTTTCGGGTGAGAGTTTTGGCTCAAACGGACTGCTCGTAATTGCTCCTACGAATTGGGCCTACCAGGGAATCGCTGCAGCTGGCACAAACATTGTCAACACAGCGGCGTTGGACGGCGCCGAGGGCGTGCTGGAAGATAACTCGCAGACCTATGCCCTTATTCGCAGTACGTCGGCAGCCATCACCCAGGAAGTCGACTACGACACCGTGGGCGCCTACGAGAATAGCACCAACCAGGCAATTGGCACCGGCGTGGGTATTCTTGACCAACTTCCGGCAGGCGCCGTTCTGGTTGACAGCGTCGGTGTGGTCGAAGGTGGTGGTAGCGATCGGGATCGAACGCTCACGACCGAGGCGCTGAACCACCCTGGTATTCACGTTCACCAACCGACCCGATACACGGGGCCAAATAACGATGTTCCAAACACGACCAATGTCACTTCGGACGCTGTATCACGGCTCGCTGGCGTCACCATTCCAAATTCGATCGGCGTCTGGTGGAACGGGGACATTCCGGACGGGGACGCTGGAGGACCGATCGAGTACTTGAATGACTCGTTCAATATCAGCGTGGTAGCACCCGACGGATCGGTGCTGACACCAGGTTCGCCCAACACGCTACGAACCGTTTTCTTCAGCCTCGCGGATCAGCAGACGGAAGTTGCAGAAGCATCCGGCAGCGTCACGGTGAACATCGAACGCACCGGTGATTTGAACGAAGTCATCACTGTCGATTACGCAACGGTCGACCTTGGCAGCGCAACGCCGAACACTGATTTCACCAGCGTCAGCTCATCCGTTACCTTTGGCGTGGGGGAATCGGTGAAGCCGGTCACGGTCACGATCCTGGGCGATTCGACCGCAGAGGGTTTTGAACGGTTCGGCATCGACATCACGGCAGTGGATGACCCGCGGTACTTGATCACCAACGGCAAGCCGAATGAGACCGGTGCGATCAATGGCGAATCGGTGGTAACGATCGCCGACGCGAACGTCAGCATCGCCACCTTCCAGGAGGGCGTCGATGGCTATACAGGAACCGAAGATGCCTACCTTGACGGCGAGAACATCGGACTCAAGTTCGGACAAGACCCGGTGATCCGTGTGGATCAGGTCAAGGGCGAAGGAGAGGACGTTGCGGCAGTGGTCCGTCCGCAGCAAGGGTTGATCAAATTCGATGACATTTTTGGCAACGCGGTCGGGCAAATCCCGGAAGGATCGACCATCTTCGGTGGCTTCCTGACGGTCAATGTGCAGAATCCATCTTCCGGTGCCGACGTCCGGTTCTTTGAAATGCTTCAGGATTGGGAACAGGTGAATGCGACCTGGGCCGATCCGCAGGGGAGCCGGGGCAGCAGTATCTTCAATGGCGTCACTCCGGACGACGTCGAAGCTTCCGCCATCCCGGACGCGGTTGTACCCGATCCAGGCCGAGCAGGTTTGGTGGAGATTCCACTCAACGCTGACACGATCCAGGCCTGGGCCAATGGCTCGGCCGAGAACAACGGATGGTCGATTGTCACCGATTCCGGTTCTCTTTGGGCGTTCAACAGTTCGGATGCGTTCCTGCCCGGGACGGTTACTCCCGAGTTGACGATCCTGTACACCGATCCGATTGCTTCCGACCCGGGCACATTCGGCCTGGCTGAACAAGACTTCCTCGCAAATGAAGACGGCACGGGTGAATTCACCATCCAACGTGTCGGTGGCTCTAATGGAAGTGTCTCGGTCGACTGGGCATTAACCGGCATCACGGGCGATGCAAGCGATATCTCCGGAGCCCTCAGCGGTTCGGTGACTTTTGCACCGGGCGAGTTGACGAAGACGGTCTCGGTCGCCTTGAATGACGACGCGGCAGTTGAGTCGAATGAAACGTTTGGCATCGCGTTAAGCGGTTCCGGGATCTCGCTCGGTCGCGACGCTGGCACGCTAACGATTCGGGACAACGACTTCAATCCGTTTGGAGGCGACTTGCTGCTGAATGAGATGTGGATCAACTCACCAGGCAACGACCCACCGTACGAGTTCGTCGAGCTGAAGGGGACACCTGGTGTCGGCATGGGCTCGCTGTACTATGTTGCCATCGAGGGCATCGTTGGCGACAGGGAAGGCTCTGCCGAGAAAGTGGTCGATCTGGGTGCTTACCAGAATGGATCAGCCGCCAGCGACGGTAATGGCTACACGTTACTGACTCCAGACGCAGCCGACTTCGGTTTCCGGGTGCCGGCCGGCACCACCCAGGTTCCAGACCTGGGCTCGGTTGCGCAGGAAAACGTCTCGAGCCAGAATGACTCGACAACTTACCTCTTGCTGTACAGCCCTTTCACCAGCCTGACGACGACCGAGTTCGATTACGACTGGGACAACGACGGTGCATTGGAATTGCCCGCTGGCGTGCAGATTGTGGACACGGTCGGTGTTCGCGTCCTTGGTGAGAACGATCAGCTGTATGGGCCATCCAACAGCATTGCCGAGTTCGCATCGTTCGACCCGGATGTCGACGCGATCAGTCGCTTCCGCACCGACACAAATCGGAACGAAGGCGATGCATGGTTCGGTGGGGATCTCGTACCGGCCGGTGATGATTACCTGCTGTACGAAACCGCCGAAGCGTTCGACTTGCCAGTATCGGGTGCCGCATTGACCCCGGGTGAACCCAACGTCGGTAACGCTTCGGAAAGTCCACTCGTCAGTTTGCTGAGCGTGATGGTCAATCCTGACGGAACGGTGACCGCTTCGTTCAGCGGACCGGTCAGTCAGATCAACGTCGGTACGGCTGACCTTGACCCTGTGCAGGGCGAAGGCATCTCGGTCACGGACACGAGCAGCCAACCAGCCGTCGGCGTTAACTTTGTGCCTACCGTAGCAGGCTTGGGGACGTCAAACCTGACGCTGTCGTTCACCGGCGACGCGACGGTTGGCGGAGGGCTGCCGGCCGGTGACTACAACATCAACTTCGTCGGCAACGGCATCATCGGCAACGGCCGAGCGGTTGATGTCGACGGCGACGGAGCATCACTCGACAGCTTCACCAGCGAGACGATTATGGTTTCCGGTGTGACGGTGACCGGAGACTTCAACAACGATGGCAATTGGGACTGCGATGATATCAATGCCCTTTCCGCCGAAGTCGCCGGTGGCACGAACAATGCGTCCTTCGACATGAATGGAGACGGATTGGTGACGCTGGATGACATCACCGGCAGCGGTGGATGGCTTACCGTTGGTGGAGCCAACAACGCCGATGCAACTGGCGGGAACCCTTTCCTGAACGGCGATGCCAACCTGGACGGCAGTGTAGACGGTCAGGACTTTCTGGTCTGGAATGACGGCAAGTTCACCAGCAACAATGCATGGTGTGACGGTGACTTCAACGCCGATGGCGATGTAAACGGCGGCGACTTCCTGATCTGGAACGGCAACAAGTTCCTCAGCTCGAGCATTGTCGCAAACGACACCAACGAAGGAAATGCTGCCGTCGGTGGTGCACTGGAAGTACTCACCGAAGGAGATGACAAATCGCTCGACAGTCCGACGACTGAGTTGGCAATTGCTCGCCGGCTCCCATCGCGTTCGAGCGAACAGACTCAACTCCACCGTCGTCAGGACCAGGAGTCGGAACTGGCAACGGTAGATTCGTTCTTCGAGTTCATTGGCAAGTTGAGCTAGTTCCGGGGTGCATGACAACACGCCCGTGCAGCAACCCGATTTGAGTGCTCATTAGCGTCCACTCGAATTCAACCCCTTGAGTGGCGAAGCTGATACCCACGTCGACTCTTCGGCGTGGGTATCTTTTTTTGCAGAGGCACATTACATCGGCCAACAGGAATGGCGCAGGTTACACTGCAGCGCGTCCCGGCAAGCGCTTGATCACCAGCAGATACTACAACAGATCGCTTGCCAGATCGGCCAGATCGGACCGCTCACCCTTCGTCAATTTGATGTGGGCGTAGAGCGACTGTCCCGTCATCCGGTTGATCAGATGGCTCAGGCCGTTGGAAAGCGAATCGAGATAGGGCTGGTCGATCTGCTGGATGTCACCTGTGAGCACGATCTTCGTTCCCTCACCAGCACGCGTAATGATCGTCTTCACTTCGTGGGGCGTCAGGTTCTGCGCCTCGTCAATGATGAAGTACATCCGCTGCAGACTGCGACCGCGGATGTAGGAGAGCGGTGAAATCACCAGTTTTTCATTGGTCAACATGTCCCCGATGCTTTTTACTTTCGGGTCGGTCTCTTTGAACTGATGGCGAATCACGGCAAGGTTGTCGAATAATGGCTTCATGTAAGGTGCCAGCTTGTCCTGCACGTCCCCGGGCAGGTAGCCGAGGTCCCGATTGCTGAGCGGTACGACAGGCCGAGCCAGCATGATCTGTCGATACTTCGAGCGGCACTCCAGGGCGGCTGCCAGTGCTAACAGCGTTTTTCCGGTTCCCGCTTTGCCCACGACGGTGACCAACTTGATGTTGTCATCCAGCAAAGCACGCAGCGCGAACGACTGTTCCGAGTTCCTTGGTTGAATCCCGTAAGCACTCGATTTCTCGACGCGGAAGTAGGCCTTTTCCTTGGAAGAATAAACAGCCAACGCTGACTTCGAACCGTTCCGCAACACGAAGTTTTCGTTGGCCAGTGGCTCCTCGATTTCTGGCAACTCTTCCCGGGCCAAGCGTCCATTCTCATAAAGTGGGTCGATCGTGTCACCGCAGACATTCTCGACCAGCCGAGTACCGGAATACAGCTTGTCAAAGCTCTGGACCTTGTCAGCCGTGAAGTCCTCCGCCGCGACGCCCAGCGACCTGGCCTTCATTCGCAGGTTGGTATCTTTGGTGACCAGCACGACCGGTCGATCAAGCTCTTGTGTCAACTGGTAGGCGCAATTCAGGATGCGATGGTCGGGACAGTCCTGAATGAAAGCCGATCGCACCTCGTCGGCTACCCGCCCTCCCATGACGATCCGAATATTGCCGAGCCCTTCGCCTCGCGGCACGCCCTTTTCGGACATCATCGGTCCCGTGAGCTCGTCCAGCCGGCGGAGGAAATCGCGTGCCTGAAAATGC
This sequence comes from uncultured Planctomycetales bacterium, assembly GCA_963821085.1. Classification (GTDB taxonomy): domain Bacteria; phylum Planctomycetota; class Planctomycetia; order Pirellulales; family Pirellulaceae; genus CAWGCE01. The sequence continues at coordinate 520,916 of CAWGCE010000007.1, forward strand.
AGGTCCTCATTGCCACGCTTGAACCGATCCAGTTCTTCGAGCACCGTGATCGGAATCGCCACATCGTGTTCGTCAAACTCCTCGATGCACTTCGCATCGTGCAGCACAACGTTGGTGTCCAGGACAAACAATTTCCGCAAATTTGCTGGGGTCATGCGTGGCTCGTAATGCAAGAGAAGCCGAAGTTCGTTGACCGAATATTAGTGCAAACGACTTCCGTCCCGAACGCCAATCCGGCAAAACGCCCCGGCTGAGCACGATCTACGCCCCGGGCCCGTTCAACAAAAAAACGCGTCCCGCTCAGGCGGGACGCGTTGGTTCGTTTGCCATGCCGGAACAGATCTAGTTTTTGGCCAACCGCTGCTGTTCGAGCAATTGAACGTAGTCGAGCGAAATATTCAGAACTTCATCAAAGTAGAAATTTCGATCGATCACGGGCTTGTTGCCCGGATCCATTTGATCCTCGATCAGTTTCTCTTCTTCGCGTTCCGAGTCGAGTTCTTTCCGTTCCTTGAGAAACTGCTCTTCGTTAAGCGTGACGTACTTGCGATCTTTCTGTTCACGATAACGGGCAATTTTCTTCTGCAGTTTGGAAAAATCTTCACTCCCCTTTCGACGCATCTCCGATCGGGCATTCAACTCGTTGACGATCTCACTGTTGATCATGTCATTCTTGGTGAACATTGCCTCGTTGACCCGATCAAAATCGATCGCATAATCCAGATCGGCTTCGCCAGCATCGAATTGGCTCGTCATTGAAGGAAGCACGACGTTTGCGGGAACGCCCCGTTTTTGAGTGCTGTCACCGCTGGGGCGATAGAACTGCTGCATCGTAATTTTCAGGGCCCCATAGTTCGGTGGATCAGGAGCGTGAAACAACTGCTGACCAAGGTCCAGCAAGCTCTGCACCGTTCCTTTGCCATGCGTGGAATCGTCACCCACGACAATCCCGCGATTGTAGTCTTCGATGGCACCGGCCAGGATTTCACTGGCGCTGGCACTGAACCGGTTGGTTACCACAACGAGAGGGCCGCTCCACTCCATCCCACGTTCCATATCGTCGTAGTGTATCACCCGGCCATCGGCGCCTTTGACCTGCACCACCGGACCGTAATCGATAAACAGCCCCGTCAAGTTGATCGCTTCCGTCAGGCTGCCACCGCCGTTGTTTCTCAGGTCAAGAACCACCACGTCGATGCCCTTGGTCTTGAAATCTTCCAAAATGCGCGACACGTCACGAGTGGTACTCCTGAAGTTCGTGGCACCGGTGCGAGCCGCGTTCATGTCCATGTAGAAGCTGGGCAAATTGATCACACCGACCTTGTATTTGCCATTACCCTCGGAAAGAACCGTACCCTCCGCCGCCTGAGGCGAATTGAGTTCGATGACGTCGCCCCGCGACTTCGCTGTCCTTCAGTTCGATGCGAGCCCGCGTAATCTTGTATTCTACCGTCGCCGTTTCGCCAGCCGGAATAACGCCCAGCCGCACCACGGTACCTGCGTGGCCCCGGATCAGCTTGACGACGTCGTTCAGCTTCATGTCGATGATGTCGACCATTTCGCGGTCATCACCCTGCCCTACGGAAACGATCTTGTCGTCCGGCTTCAACTTGCCGTGCTTGTCGGCAGCGCCACCCGGAATTACCTTCTGCACGACGGTCATTCCGTCTTCTGGTCGCAGGGCGGCACCAATACCGTCCAGGTTCAGTCGCATGTTGATGTTGAAGTTTTCCAGATTGCTGGGCGACATGTAGGTTGAATGAGGATCGAAACTGGAGGTAATCGATGTCAGGAACATCTCCAGTAGTTCATCGGCATCCATCTGGTGCTTGCGTTTCCCCAAGCTGGTGTACAGCTTGATCACCTTTTCCTGCGCTTCTTCGTACGTCATTTCGTCGTCCGACTTGCGAACCAGCAGTTCATACTTGATTCGCTTGCGCCGGCGCTCGGTGAGCTCTGCTTCGTCCCGGGCAAACTCGAGGGCGTCGAGATCGGTCTCCAGCTTTTCATCCAACGTGAAGTCATGGTCCAACCGAACCAGCCCTTCGACGGTTTCCAGACGCTCGTCGACACGTTGCAGGAATCGCTTCGCAATCTTGTAAGACACCGAGGTGTCACCACGCTTCACGAAGTCGTCGATGCTGTTGCGGTACTTCATGAACTCGTTCACGTCCGCTTGGGTAAAGAAGATTTTGAACGGATCCAGCTGCTCGATGAACATCTTCATCGCACGCTGCGAAATTTCGTCATCCAGGGGGTGCTTGCTCAGGTGTTCTTTGCGAAGCAGCGACGAAACAATCACCGTGACGTTGCGTTCTTGAGCCCCGGGTGCCGTCAGCTCGGCCGACGCAGGTGACGCAACCACGGAAATTGCAGAAACGACAATCCCAGAGATCACGGCAGCCGCCCATACCCTGCGGGAAAATTCGGATTGAGCAAAACGAGTCAAACGCCGTTGGGTGATGTTCAAAATCATAAAAACGTCCTGATTCTGGATTTATGAAGCGGCCCGTTCCGAGCCAGCGTATTTACCTAAGTTGCCTAAAGATAACAACTTATAAAGATCGTACTCGTTTCCAAATTTGGCGGCAAGTCCGACGTATCTCCTCCGTGCAGAAGAGTTACCGCAATTCGCCCCATCCCGTCACAAAATAAGCTGGTTGCCGAAGCGTTCCGAACAGGACAGACTCGAACAACCTGTATGAAACGCAAGGACCTTCAGAACGGTCATCGGCATTTGAGCGATCACAACATTTGCGTTTGTTGCTTTCGCCCAGATCGTGGATTCGCTGCTGAAAAGTTTGCGGGCGCGACCGATCCGACCTGTTCCTATACTTGGTCTCCACACCTGCAAAAACCTCCCAGCTAGCTTGGATTATGTCCGACACCCAAAGTGCAGAATTATTCTGTTACCTGACCATCACGTCCGGGCAGCGAGCGGGTACCAACTACGTACTCGATCCGGAGAAAACGAATCACATTGGTCGCGACATCAGTTGCGATATCGTACTGGCTGATCCGATCTGTTCCCGGATTCACGCAGAACTGAGCTTCAATGATGCCGATCCGGCGACGACGGGCTGGTGGATCAAGGACCGCGGCAGTCGCAACGGTACATTCATTCGTGAGAAACAATTAGCAGAGCCAACGATGCTCACTCCCGGTGATCGACTCAGGATGGGCACAACCGAACTAATGTTTCACACCGCGGATCAGCCGCCCACGATGGAGGGCGGATACGACAGCCACATGACCGAGTCGATCGTTCGAGAGGCAGCGATCGAGGAGGAAGACTCGGGGCGACTGGCATTGGCATCGCTGCGCCGCAAAGACAACGCCTCGCAGTTGATGGTCCTGTTCAATCTGAGTATCGAACTGCTGGACTGCGACGAGCCCACCGAGGTCCAGCGGCTGGCGTTGGAGACGCTGTTGCGGAGAACCCGTGCGGAAGTTGTGGGGTTCCTGTGGGTCAACGATCATGGCGAATTGCAGCCTCAAATGCTGATGCCCGAAGAAGCATCCAAGATACGACTCAGCAAGTCACTGACGCAAATCGTTCTGGACCAACGTCGGGCCGCCTGGGTTTCCAGCCAGGGTCCGCCCTCCAACTCGGCGGAAAGCCTGCGGCAGTATACCGATGCCTTGTGCGTGCCTGTCATTCACGATGGCCAATTCATGGGGGCGTTGCACCTCTACCGCAGCAAAGACCGCTTTCAGGACATCGATTTTGACTTTGCGATTTCAGCGGCGCAATTGCTGGGGGTCGCGTTGGCTCGATCCCGCAGGCAAGCTCAGCTGGCCGCCGATCATCGGCGGCTGGTCGTCAACTCGGCCGCCTGTGAAGAACTAATCGGCGAGAGCGCTCCGATGCAAGATCTGAAACAATTGATCGAGCGGATCGCCAAGGCGACCGGTCCGGTATTGATCACGGGTGAGAGCGGCAGTGGCAAGGAATTGGTGGCGCAGGCGATCCATGAAGCCAGCCATCGGGCAGACCGACCGCTCCTCGCCGTCAACTGCGCGGCGATACCCTCAATGCTGATTGAGAGCCAACTTTTCGGGCATGTGAAAGGCTCATTCACGGGTGCCACCGAAGACCATCGCGGTTGGTTCGAGCAATCCGACACGGGAACGTTGTTCCTCGATGAAATCGGCGAGCTATCGCTGGACGCCCAGGCCAAACTGCTGCGAATTCTCGAAGGTCATGCCTTCCAGCCGGTGGGTGGATCGACGGAGATTTGTGTCGATGTTCGTGTCCTCGCAGCTACCAATCGCAGCTTGACCGAACGCACGGCGGCCAAGCTATTCCGCGAAGATCTGTTTTACAGGCTCTCGGTGTTCGAGTTGCAGAGTACCACCGCTCCGGGATCGCGGCGATGACATCGGGATGCTGCTGGATCATTTCTTTGAGCGCTTCCGCCACTGTCATGGCCGACCGCAGATCGAAATGAGCCAATCGGCTCGTCAGATGCTGGAAGAGTACGCTTGGCCAGGAAACGTCCGCCAGTTGCGCAACGTCATCGACAGCGCTGTCGTACTTTGCCGCAGCAATACGATCGAAATCGACGACCTCGGATTGAACGATGCCGGAACGGATCATCTGGACACTTTGAAGATTAACGAATGGGAGCGGCGACTGATCAAGCGTGCTCTAAAGCGGACCGCGGGCAGTGTACCACAGGCAGCTCAATTGCTGGGTATCGGTCTGCGCCACGCTGTATCGCAAGATTGATGAGTACAACATCGAACGATAATCGGACAGGGATCAACCTGTCGGATGCAACGCCTGGGAGCCCCCTTCAGACGCGTCCGCTTCACCATCCGAAAAACGTCCCCTGCGATCGAGCCGCACTGTGAAACAGGTATCACGTTGAGCAACACATCCGCCGCTGCAGACTGGCAATTTGCAATCGACGTCGGGGGAACATTCACCGACTGCCTGGCGACGTCACCGGATGGGAGGCGCCATCGGCTGAAGTTGCCCAGTTCGGCCGAACTGGTTCGCGCTATCGAGGCAAGTTCGACCACCCAACGGATCTGTTCCAGCGATTGCCAGCATGAGCCGGACGGATTCTGGAATGGCTATCGGCTCGAGGTAAGAAGCAGCGATGGAATTGTCCTCGGTGCATCACGTGTCGCTCGTCATGACGCGTTGACCGGGCAACTTCAGCTCGACTCGCACCTGCCTCATCCGCCGCAGCCTGGTCAGTCGATGGCACTATGTTCTTCCGAAGAATCGCCCATCTTCGGGATCCGTTACTGCCTGGGGATACCGCTCCATGAAAAATTGCCACCCGTTCGGCTGCGACTGGGAACGACTTTGGCGACGAACGCTTTGCTGACGCGCAGCGGTGCTGCGACGGCGTTGGTCACGACCATGGGATTTGCCGATCTGTTACACATCGGCTATCAGACTCGCCCCAGACTGTTCGACCTGACGATCAACAAACGGCAGCCGATTTTCGCAACGGCGGTAGAAATCGACGAACGACTGGCGGCCGACGGCAGCGTACTGCGACCGCCCGATCGATCCAAAGTGATGGACAACCTCAAAGCTCTCAAGGAAACAGGCATTCAGTCGCTGGCTATCTGCCTGTTGCATGCCTACTTGAACCCGCAACATGAGCTCCTTGTCGCAGATATCGCGCGACAGATCGGCTTCGAGAACGTTCAACTATCACACCGGGTTTCTCCGACACTGGGTCTCATCGATCGAGCAGAAACGACGGTGGCCGACGCCTACCTCAACCCGATACTCTGCGGGTACCTGGGACGACTGCAGGCTTCACTGCATGACGAAAGCCGTATTCGCCTGATGACATCGAGTGGCGGGCTCGTTCCTCCAATCAACTTTACCGGAAAAGACAGTTTGCTTTCCGGTCCGGCCGGTGGAGTTGTCGGGTACGCACAAGCCGCCAAATCGACCGGCTACGAACAGCTGATCGGTTTCGACATGGGAGGGACCAGCACGGATGTTTCACGTTACCACGGCGAATTCGACACGGTGTACCATGTCGAGAAGAACGGGGTGCGATTTCAACGTCCCTTCTCTGGCCATCGAGACGGTCGCAGCCGGCGGCGGTTCCATTTGCCAGTTTGACGGAGCTCAGCTACGAGTCGGCCCGCAGAGCGCCGGCTCCGATCCGGGACCGGCGTGTTACGGTCGCGGCGGTCCCTTGACGATCACGGATATGAATTTCATCCTGGGCCGGATTGCCACCGACCATTTCCCGATTCCTCTCCATCGACAACCGACCGTGGCATTGCTGGAGGAACTCACCGCAAGCGTCGCATCGCAATCCGGAAAATCGATCAGCTGTGAACAACTTGCGTCAGGATTCATCAAGGTCGCGAATGTTCAGATGGCGGAAGCCATCCGGTCGATCTCCATCAGCCGAGGAGAAGATCCCCGCAATTATGCACTCGCCGCTTTTGGCGGAGCAGCTCCACAGCATGCCTGCGAATTGGCTCGTCAACTGCAGATGGAACGGATGATCCTGCCATTTGATGGCGGCATCCTCAGCGCCTGGGGTATCGAACAAGCCGACCATGTTCGCACCCAATCGCTTCCCATCTACGAGTTGCTATCCGGGCAGCTAATTGCCAACCGACAATCCGAAATCCACACGTTGATCGAGAGCCTCATCGCCGCCATCGTCAACGAAGGGTTAGAGCCATCGCAAGTTCTGCCACAAGCCTGGTACGAACTCCGTTACTGCGGACAGGAAGCAACGTTGTTGATTGAGGTCGATGCCGTGCCATCGACGATTGCGGGTCAATCCGACCGAATCGAAGCAACATTCCACACCGAACACGAGCGGCGATTCGGCTACGCATTACACCAACAACCGATTGAAGTGGTCGCGGCGCGAGTGCGGGTCAGCGGTTCGCGTACTGTTCCCAGAACCGCGATCCCGCCGCAAACCGACGCATTCCAACCTCATTCGGAAGCGGACGTGTATCTCGACGAGCGTTGGGTGACCGTTCCCGTGTATCTCGACGAGTCGTTGGGATCGGAAGTTCAACTTGCGGGGCCCTGCCTTATCGTCCAGTCAACGTCGACCGTTGTGGTCGGTCACGGCTGGACCGTGGAAAAGCTCTCGTCGGGCGAACTGGTCCTTCAAGACGATCAACGGCCCGCTCAACCTGGCGTTCAGGATGCCCACGTCGATCCGATCCTGTTGGAAGTCTTCAATTGTCGATTCGCAGCGATCGCCTCGCAGATGGGTATGGCACTGCAAAAGACGGCGCGAAGCGTTAATGTCAAGGAGCGACTCGATTTCAGTTGCGCCGTGTTCACTGCGAAAGGTGACCTGGTCGCCAACGCGCCCCATGTGCCAGTCCACTTGGGCGCCATGAGCGAAACCGTCCGCAACGTGCTGAAAGAAATGCCGGCGCTGAAGCCGGACGATGTGGTTGCGACGAACGATCCATTTCACGGCGGTTCCCACCTGCCCGACGTGACGATGGTAACGCCCGTCTTCGAAGCGGGGGAACTCGCATTTGTGGTCGCCAACCGGGCCCACCATGCCGAAATTAGGCGGCGTTACGCCGGGTTCCATGTGGCCGCATTCGACCCGTTTGGTGCAGGAGGGAGTCTTGATCCCGGCGACACTGGTTGTCGAAGGCGGCGACTATTGCATGGATCACGTGGAGCGGCTATTGGCCGCAGGGGCCCTATCCGAGTCGCGCTATCCAGAACAACCTCGCCGATTTCCGCGCTCAGATTGCAGCCAACCAGCAGGGCGTCGCCGATCTGAAACGCCTGATCGAACAGTACGGTCGCCCGCTCGTCGCGGCTTATATGCTGCACATTCAGGCCGCTGCCGAAAAACAGATGCGAAGGGCCATTTTGAGTTTGCCGGATGGCGAGTACCGATTTGCGGACTCGATGGATGACGGATCCGCCATTCTCGTGATGGTGTCGATTCAAGGTGATCGCGCCACCATCGATTTTGGCGGCACCGCCGGCGTCCACCCGGGCAACTTGAACGCCAATCCAGCGATCGTACGCGCCGCGGTGACCTATTGTTTTCGCTGCTTGATCCCGGAAGACATTCCACTGAACGAGGGTGTGCTGGCCCCGATCGATATCCAGCTGCCCACCGGGATGCTGAATCCCGATTGTGCCGACGTCGCCCTTGAAGACTTGCCGGCAGTTGTCGGTGGTAACGTCGAGACATCCCAGCGGCTCGTTGATGTCATCCTCGGCGCATTGGGGCTGGCTGCGGCGAGCCAGGGCACCATGAACAATTTGCTGTTCGGCGATGATTCGTTTGGCTATTACGAAACCATTTGCGGGGGAGCGGTGCGCCACTCCAGACGGGCCGGGTGCCGATGCGGTCCACACTCATATGACAAACACGCGGCTCACGGATCCGGAAATTCTTGAACAGCGCTTTCCCGTCCGTCTGCACAGCTTCCGAGTTCGAGAAGGTTCGGGAGGAGCCGGACTGTACCGAGGCGGCAATGGCGTTGAACGTATCCTTGAGTTCCTGCGGCCGTTGGATGTGTCCCTGTTGACACAGCGGCGCAAAAGTCGCCCGTTCGGCATCGCGGGAGGCAGAGCCGGGCTTGCAGGTGAAAACATCTGGCATACAGCTGCCGGTGAAATTCATGTGCTGCAGGAAATCGACAGCTTCCGCGCGGCAACCGGCGATCGTCTAAGCCTGCGAACTCCAGGTGGGGGCGGATGGAAAAAAGGGCGACAACGATTCGTTGCCGCCCAGGGTTATGTAAGTCGATTCCGTTGTGTTCGAGACCTTATTCGGTCAAGATCGTCGGCAGGTTGTTGGCGATCTCCTCGAAAATTTTGACCAGTCCTTCGCCGTTGTCCGCGTGATAGTGACGCCCGTGGCCACTGTCGGCAACCGATGCCATAGCAGTCTGGTCAGCTCCCTTGGTGAACGTTACGGTGTGGATTGTCACGTTGTTGGAAGTCACCATCGAAGACGCCACACTCTGTGGCGAGGGATCGACGTTATTCACGCCATCGGTGAGTACCACGATCGTCTTGGCGGCGAACGGTCTGGCCGCCGCACCGCTGATGATCGGTGGCAATCCGATCTGCAGTCCTTTTCCAATTGCAGTACTGCCGTCGGGATTGATGCTGGCAACTTTGCTACGAATGCTAAAGTAAGTGCTCTGCAAATCCAGTTCTTGCTTGGCCGAAGTAGCAAACGTCGTCAAAGAAACAAGTTCTTCCTGATCAGTCGTATCCAACACATTCAGGAATGCGTCCACAGCGGTTTCCAGCAAGTCCCAGCGACTGTGTCGCGGCGCACCACTCGCATAACGGCGATCGTAGGAGTACTGGTAGACTTCGGTGAAAAACGAGTCGTTACGGCGTTGCCAGAGCTCATCAACCACGTCCCATGACATCTTATGGGGATATTCTTTGGCGTTATCTCGGTCGCTCCGCGAAATCTGATTGTTCTCGTAAAGCCAATCCATGACATCGTCCAGTTCGTCTTCATCCTTGTAGATGTCCATGGAGCCCGAGCGGTCCAGGACCAGGGCAATATCACGATCGACCTGCGTGGCAATCGATCGTCGCTCAAGCTGGAAATCAAGCATCGACGGCATTACGGGGAGCAGGTAGGGCGCATCGACGCGCCCTTCGACGGCAACGGCCGTGGCCTGATTTTGGCCGGAATCAACGCTTGCCTGCGATACCTGAGTAAACGTGTACTGACCGAACCCATTGTTCAATCGACCCGCTTCACCAAAGTACACGTCGTTTTCGTTGCGACGTACGTTGAGGCGAGCTCCATTGACGCGGTTACGTCGAGCTGCGATGCGGGCATACCTTTGCGCATCGGCAGTCGTCTGGTGTACGCTCATGGCGCGTCCAGCAGCATGGGCGGATGCGTCCGTTGCCGCTTTCAACTCGGTCGTCGTCAATTGGAGATAGGCCAAATTGACGGCAAAACCGCACAGAATCAGCATGACTGGAAATAAGATCGCGAAGAGCGGCAGGATGGCACCGCGGCGAGATTCTCTAACTGTACCCATTTTTTGTCTCCAACGAGTGCCCGACGGAATGTCAACTGAAAGGTAAGTGGATAAGAAACGATGAATTAGATGAGTGCTGTTAGATGGTTAAACGTCATCCGGATCAAAGAAACCGTCGTACCGTTCTTTTCGCATGCTGATCTCCGAGACAATCTCTTCGTCTCCCCAGCTCTGTGTGAAGCCCAATAGTCCCATGACTTGGTCCATCACCAGAGCGTTCGGCCCAACGGGTACGGTGACCGTCACATCAACCGTATTCGAATCGCCTGACAGTGCTTCACCATCATTAATATCAATCGTCGCTCCCTGCGTTCCAAGACGAGCAAGCACGTCCTGTCCTACCTGTTTGGCCTCGGCCTGGATGACTCCTTCCATCATCGCAAAGCGAGCCGTTTCGTACGCCGCGTTGTGCGCCAGGTTGCGCATCATGCTCAATCGAGCCATGTCGAAACAGAAGAACGTCAGCAACATCAGCGCAGGGAACGCCAACGTGAATTCGACAACCTGCGCCCCTCGGCGTTCGCTTCCTCGACGATTTGTACGTCGATTATTCCGCTCGCTTCGTTTGGTTATTCGCAACATGGTTTGTTAGGCCCTATTCGTCAAATTCGCGGTACATGGACAACCGACCTTGCATCTTCTTCCCGGTGAAAAACTTCCCCAGAAAGAAACCGTTCTCATTAATCGGCGCTTTCACCGTGACCGTGATCGGATCCAAAGCCTTGAGGGTTGAGAAGTCTCCTGGCGAAACGTTTACCGTACCACCTTTGATTCCACGTGCATTCAGGATGTCGTTCGCCTGTTCCATCGAGTCCGCGCGGGTCGCCTTGCGTTTTACTCCCACACGTGCAGCTTCGTAGGCAGCCACGGTCACCGATTCGCGTAGGTAGATGGACGAGCAAATCTCCAACGTGGCGAACGTCAGCGTGATGATGATGCCGGCACAAACGGCCGCTTCCACAACCGCCGCACCACGTCGCTGGTGCAGCGAACGTTTCCGACGCATTTTTCGACGCCTGTTTAACATCTGATGAAAGCCCTGGTTCGCGTGAGAATGAGTCCTCGTACGATTGAACTTTAGGTCACAAACGCGGCCCATGCGTGACGGTCATCAGCGGATTCATCGGTTTTCGAGAAGAGCGTAGCGGCGAAGAAACAGTGTGGACAATTGGCGCCTGCCAACTCGGCCGCATGTTGCGTTTTCACACCAACCGCATCGCGTTTAAGGAGATACCGGGCGGCGTGGACAGGCCCACCAGACCATCAAGGCGGCGATGGCAGCGATGGCAGCCAACGCCAAGGATTGCCGAGCCAGCTCGGATAGGCCAGCCCGCCACTCCGAGAATCCGATCACCGGCGTTCCGCCGCGGGCCGCTACCAATAGCGCCACGAGGACCCCGGTCAAACCACCACCACCTACCAATCCGGATCCGAACAGAATGCCCTGCTCCCTCCGGCTTTCGGCAACCTCCTCGTTCGCGCCCTTCGTAATCCACCAACGAACCAGACCCCCGATGAAGATCGCGGCCATCGTGTCCAGGGGCAGGTAAACCCCAACTGCAAAGGCCAGCACAGGAAGCCGAAACAGAGCCGCCACGCCCGCAATTCCAACACCAATCAGGATCAGGTTCCAGGGCAGGTTCTGGTCCAAAACGCCTTCGATCACCAGACGCATCAGCGTCCCCTGGGGCGATGGCAATTCCTGGCTGCCCAGCACATACGTATCGTCCAACAGCATCAGCACGTAACAAACAACCCCGGCGGAAGTAATCACGCCGACCAATTCACCCAGCTGCTGGCGTTTCGGCGTCGCCCCCAGGATAAACCCTGTCTTCAGGTCTTGAGACGTATCTCCGGCGATCGAAGCGGCAATGCAGACGACGGTTCCGACCATCAATGCAGTGGCCTTCCCCAGGGCGTCGGTCCAACCAAACGCGTAGAACACGAAGCTCGTCCCCAACAGCGTCGCGATCGTCATCCCGGAAATCGGGTTGCTGGTCTGCCCCACCAGTCCGACGATTCGCGCCGACGGTCACGAAGAAGAAGGCAAAGATGGCCGCCAAGACCGCTGCCACAGCACGGACAAACGTCGAATCGATAAAGCCGAGTATCCCGGGTACGAAGATCATCGTGGCCAGGACGGCGAAAGCGATCAGCCCGATCGGGCGAATCCCCAAGTCACGCTCGGTACGCGGAGTGGCCTGCTCATCGACCGCGCTGGCCCGCACTTGAGCCAAACTGAGCCGGAACGACTCGACCATGGTCGGAATCGACTTGAACAGAGTGATAAATCCGCCCGTAGCAACCGCGCCGGCACCGATGTAGCGAATGTATTTGTCCCATAACTGCATCGCCGACATGTCGCAAATCAAATGCACCGTTTCCGGGAACACCGGAACGGTCAACGAACTACCCCACCAATGGATCATCGGAATCAAGACCAAGAAAGATAACGCGGCGCCCGCCACCATCACCGAGGCGACTGGCAGTCCGAGGATGAAGCCAACGCCAATCAATGCAGGAGAAACGCTCGCTGCGATCGTCGCCTTGGCCGGGAAGGGCAACGTGGCGTGAAACGCGTCCGGTACGGCTTTGAAAGCGCTGGTCAACAACTTGAACAGCATGCCCACACCAATCCCGGCGAACACACCCGACGCCTGCTTGCCGCCCAGTTCAGCCGCAACCTGCACTTCGGCGCAAGCCATCCCTTCCGGGTACGGCAACTTTCCATGCTCACGCACAATCAGAAACTGACGCAACGGAATCATCGCCAGCACGCCCAACACTCCGCCACACATCGCCAACAACGTTAACTGTCGCCACTGCGGGTCCATGTCCCACATGAACAGTGCAGGCAAAGTGAAAATAGCGCCACTGGCAACCGACGAACTGGCGGAACCTATGGTCTGCGACATGTTCGTTTCGAGAATGCTGTACTTGAAACCACAGGCAGCCATGGTTCGAAAGACAACCACCGTGAGTACCGCCACGGGGATGGAAGTGCTGATGGTCAAACCAGCCTTCAGGCCGAGGTAGGTGTTGGCCGCTCCGAATATCATGCCCAGGAAAATCCCCGAAATGGCAGCTTTCAAGGTGAATTCAGGAAGATTGTGGCCGTAGGTCAACGGTTCGTACGGTCGGTCCGGATCGGGAATGTAGGCGGTGCGTGGCAGCTTCTTCATGTACTGGGAGCCTTGTACAGATTCTTTGCGGGCAATCGGTTACAGCATACTCGCAGCACCAATCTCGATTCCATATCATGCATGTCTGGATTTTCATTTGGCGTCAGCTTACAGAGGGCAATTCAATGCGATTCATCCTTGGCGTCGTACTGGCGGCAGTCGCCGCGTTCTTATGGGGTTATGTGTTTTGGACCGTCTCGAGCTATCCCAAAACGGTCCTGAAGACTTTGCCCAATCAGGATACGCTTGTACCTGCGTTACAGGACGCGATTCCGGAAGACGGTGCCTACCTGATCCCGGCCGCCGAGCTGACTGAAGACGCGATGGAAAAACAAAAACAGGGCCCCCTGGCGATGATCTTGTTTCACAAGGGTGGAGCCCCGCCCATGGACAAGACGATGCTCAATGGCTTCCTGCATATGTTGGGTTCAGCATTCCTGCTGGCCATCGTCGTTGCCACGGCGAGTCGGCGATCCTTCCTGGGGCGATTCGTGCTCGTGCTCTGGATCGCCTTGTTCCTTTCGATCTGGACGCAAATGAGTAACAACATCTGGTGGCATTTTCCCATCAAATACGCCTGCCTGCAAATGACTTACCATCTGTCCGCCGTAGCGATCATGGGATTGGTATTGGCGTTCTTCATCCGCCCGCCCGTCGATCCATCGATGGATTGAGGTGGATTGGGTTCCCTGAATCCGACAGTGCTCCGGGAAACCGCTCATGACTGACGCGCAGCGAACAGAACGCGAACGGATGCGCGTGACGACGCGAGGTGAATTGGCCGAGTATCAGCTGTTCAGACTCAATCGCCTGGTCGAGCAAATCGTGCCTGCGAATGCGTTCTACGCCGACAAGCTGAAGGATGTATCGCTTCCGCTGGCATCGTTAAAGGAGTTAGCTTCATGGCCGCTGACGACCAAAGACGAACTGCTCGCTGCGTCCACATGTGATGCCTCCGCGAACCTGACGCATCCAGCCACCGACTACACGCGAATTCACCGCACCTCCGGTACGAAGGGTGTCCCGCTGCTAGTCCGCGATACCGCGGCCGACTGGTCGTGGTGGATAAAGACCTGGCAGTTCATACTCGACGCCGCTGAAGTAACTCCCGAAGATCGCGCATTCATGGCGTTTTCTTTTGGTCCATTCATCGGCTTCTGGAGTGCGTACGACGCACTGATTCATCGAGGTGCTACCGTGATTCCCAGCGGTGGCCTTTCGACAATGGCAAGGCTCGACTTGATGGTAGACGTCGAGGCCACGATTGTCTGTTGCACGCCCACATACGCCTTGCGGATGGCCGAAGCGGCAGCTGTCCACGGTCATGACCTCACCGGCAGTTCGGTCCGCACGTTGATCGTTGCCGGAGAGCCGGGAGGATCGCTGCCGGCGGTTGCGCAAGAATCGAACGATCTTGGGGAGCGCAGGTCGTCGATCACAGTGGCGCCACGGAAGTTGGCCCCTGGGGAGTGGGCAACGCCGCGGGAACAGGACTGCATGTGATTGAGAGCGAGTTTATTGCCGAGTTCATTCCCCATCGAAATGATCAAGCGCCTCCGAATTGGTGCTGACCAACCTCGGGCGTTCCGGCTGGCCCGTCATTCGCTATCGCACTGGTGATCTCGTGATCCCGGAAACACCCAGCCGTGGTTTCGTCTTGCTGCAGGGTGGTGTCATCGCTCGCTGCGATGAAATGATGGTCGTACGTGGCGTTAACATCTTTCCGTCCGCCATAGAAGAAACGCTGCGGCAATTTCCCGAAGTCGACGAATTCCGGATGGTGGTGTTCCGAGAACGGGAAATGGACGCCTTGCGAATTGAAATCGACGGACACGAGGTCCATCCCGAACGGGTAGCAGAAGCCATCGGGCGGCATCTTGGCTTACGCGTCGATGTTGTTGGTCTTCCGAGCGGCTCGTTGCCACGCTTTGAAGCAAAGTCAAAGAGATTTGTGGACGAACGAGGAAATGCAGGATAGATTCATGACCATCCGTCAAGTCCAGCCTGGCAGTTGTGAGAACCGCTGACCTGGCCGCTATCCCCCTAACGGGTATCCCCGGGTGTCAGCGGTGCGATTCGGCCGATTCAGAACGTTCGAGGTAGAAGAATCTCGGGGCAGAAAGCGATTGTCTCAGGCATCGCCTCCCACAACCAACTACGCATCTCAGCCAACGATTAACCTGATGGAAATTCCAGCATGCAATTTTTTCCGACAAAGATTGAACAGCCCGATGAAGCCACCCTGCAGATCGAATGGAATGATGGCACAGTCAGCCAACATCCCGTTGCAGCCCTGCGAGATGCCTGCCCTGCCGCTTCTTGCAGGGAGAAACGCCGTGCCGATTCAAAACCTGGTTTGCAGCTACCCGTGTTGAGCATGGAAGAAGCTCAGCCGACCCGAATTGTCAGCATGAAACCGGTCGGCAATTACGCCTATTCGATCCATTACAATGATGGTCACGACACCGGCATCTATACGCTGGAATTCTTCGCAGCTTCGGTGGCAAGTAGTAATCCCGCAGGCCAGAGGGCATTTACTTTGTCTGTAGCGTCATTTCGCTGAGTTGTTACTGCTATGTAAGCGCCGCTAACGCTACCCGCATGTGCGACACGCACTCATGCCTACGGGGCTGGCGGAACCGTCTCCGGCTGCTCCTTCTTCAATCCTTCGCTCTCAAGGATGCGCATGGCATCGATGCCGTACCCCTCTTCGGCCGTCGTTTCTTTTGCCGAGACGACGTCGGATCGTCGCAGATGGATCTTCTTGAACTCGTCTTCTGATACTACGTAGTACCAGTCGCTGAAGCGATAGTTCAATCCCTTGACCCGTTTCTCGGCCTCCGCAACCTGCTCGCGGTATTCGTCCAGTGACCGTTCGTATTCTCTCAGCAACTGGTCCCGCTCACTGTCCTCTTCCACTTCTGAGGGCTCCTCCGATTCCGCTTCAACGGCATCCGAAGGTCCTTCTTCAGCAGCAGGATCGGCTTCCGCCGAGTCATCTGGCTTGGATAAATCGTCTTCGTTCAGTCCCTCGGGCATAGCTGGCTGATCGAACGCTTCCGGGTCCAATGAGGCCGTCACCATCACGAATCTGTTCAGCTTGCTTTCTTCGCTGCCCTGTTCGATTCCCGCAACTTGTCCGAAACGGAACAAGTACTGTACGCCACCCTTGGTGTGGACAACGACTTCACCATCGCTGGAGCGCAGTTTCATCGCGCCATCAGGCATTTGCACCGGGTAGAATCCATGCTTGAACAACGATCGAATTCCTTCGTCGTCATCCCAGAAACTCTCTTCTGCCTTTAATCCGGCCCCCAGACCGGCCGGTTTGCGTTCCACATCGACGATCTGCAGGTC
Source organism: uncultured Planctomycetales bacterium (assembly GCA_963821085.1). Lineage (GTDB taxonomy): Bacteria > Planctomycetota > Planctomycetia > Pirellulales > Pirellulaceae > CAWGCE01. Next base: position 537,469 of record CAWGCE010000007.1, read on the forward strand.
GTCCAGGGCGTTCTTCAATCCATCAAGTGCCGTTTTGTCCAACTGCTCGGAGTCCAGCAGTGCACTCGGTTTCAGCTCGCCACCCTGCAGTTCCAACAATCCCACCAGGTCCCATTTGAAATCCTTGTCGTTCCAGGCAACCGTCATTTCCAACCGTTGTTGATCGTTCAGCGAGATGCCTTGCTGAGTCATTTCGGGGCTCGCCGAATAGTCCCGAATCGTGACCTCGGTGATGTCCATGCCTTGCAGGTTTAGTACGTCGCGCTCGATCCAATCTTCAAACTTCGTTGACATGCTGTCGGGATCGATATTTACCGTATATACCCGGTCGATATCGCCAGCGCGAACGTAGCGTTGGCCCTCCTGTCCTGTCACTTCCTTACCGATGACCAATTCGGCCAGCGTACGCCCCTGATCGTCTTTCATGGCGATCAGTTTGCCGACGCCCTCATCGCCCAACGAGACTTTATCGGGGTCCGGTTTGATAACGCCAAACGTGGCATGATCTTTCCGGCGATCGCTCTCGACTCCGACGACTTCGAGTCCTACCAGAACCGTGGCAGCCTCGGCAAGATTTTCCTGCGCGTCGGCCGGGTAATCGTTATGCGATGGGATCACCCAGTTGCCATCGGCGCGGCGGGCAACGCGAAACGTGTTCATCTGCCCCAGTTCTTCGTCAAATTCGACGACTTCCATCTGCGTGGCTTGTTCGGGGTCTTCGAATTGTTCAAACAAGGCCGTCCCGATTTCCCCCGGATGGGCTCCGCCAACCGTCGTTGGTCGGCCGATCCAGGCAGCCGCGACGGCACACGCAGCACCAGGACGAAACAACACGTTTTGACCATCTCACTCATGCCTTGCTCCAACAACTTTCCCGTTTTGTGATGAAGTGACCGCCCATTCTCCAGGGTCGGTCCATCAGTATCTTCTTAACGCAGTCGTTCGCTTCCGACGGTTTCCTTTTCACGTTTCGATCGGGCATTCCAGACCAGCAGCCCGACGATGAAGGGCGGAATCAGTGGCAGAAACGCAGCGTACAGTTTGTATTGTGTCTGCACTTCGCGAACGTCCATTGACAGGCCGTTCTGGATCACCTGTAGTCGCCGATCACGTTCGCGTTCCAGTTTTTCGGTTTCGGCCTGTAGCTTCTTGGCGACGACTTTTTGCTGAATTCCCAAGCGCGTCATTTCCGAGACCAATTCGGGAGTCTGGCTCTGTCCATCATCCTGCGCTTTCAGCTGCAATTCAGCGATCTTTTCTTCGATCTGTTTGCTGTTTTCCGACAATCGTTCCCGTGCGGCGTCCAGCGCTTCTTGAATTTTTGTGTCAAATTCCGAGATCTCTTCCATGGCGTCATCGCGAGCTTCCTCGGTTTTCAGTTCGACCAGTTTCAAAGTGCTATGCCGCGTCTTGCGTTTTCGAATGTCGATCAGGCTCTCATCACCAGCCAGGCTGTCCAGAATATTCAATACGAACGTGACGTTATCGAAGTCCCAGTTGAGTTCCGGATCGGGTTGAGCCCGAAGTTGCAGGAATTCGGAACTGACGAGGTCAATGTCTGCCACGTAGACCACATGAATTTCTTTTTCCCTCGCTTCGTCCGGCGCGGCCTTGATGTTAGTGTCGCTGGGATCCTTCGCTGCTGGCGCCGCGTCGATTGGTCCAGGCGTCGCTTGGGCCACGAGCAACGGGGACTTGGCATCCGACATTGTCAGGTCGTCTTTGAGGAATCCGCGAATGCGAGCCGCGATGACGTATCGTTTTTTCGAGGACCGCTGCGCCCGCATGAATTGCAGAAACTTGGGGTCACGTTGATTCTGTCGCAGGTCTTCAAATCGCATCGTGCCCGTGCGATCACCGGTACGAGCCAACGGCGTGAACACCAGATCGCGGGCACCCAGGTTGCGTATCCCGCCCGGATAAAGCAACAACAACTGGGACAATCCCGAGGTTACCGCTTCGTCGATGTTGAGCGCATCATCTTGGGCTCCCGGAGCGTCCGGGCTGATGAACACCCACTCCGGGGTAATCTGTTGATGGCTGATCTTGTTGCCGTAGGGGTTGTACTCCTGCCACACCACCTGAGCGGCAAATGGTCCACTTGGTTCCGAATCGTCACCCACCATGGCAATTCCCAGCGTGTCCCACAATTTGCGGATGTTTCCCTTGGGCTCCGGAGGTTGGGCTCCCATGCCAAACATTCCACCGCCCTGCGGTCGACGAGGCTCGCCCGTCGCCGGTGCGCCAGCCAGGGCAACCGGCAATGGGTCTTCGAAGACGGCCGTCGGCTGACCGTCCCGGATCACCGCAACGAGATTCTCCATCGCACTTTGGGTTAACGACGACGGTTGAATCACCATCAGCACGTCGAATGCGCCGGCCTCCATCGGCTGCGATGGATCGACCTCTTCGACTTCGTACTGTTTTTCAAGCTCCTCAATGATCAGCTGCTTGGGCGTTTGCGCCATTCGCTGCATGTCGAGGCCACCGAACAATTGGGCGTCGGTCTTTACCACACCAATGCGTTTCCGAACGCCCTTCGAAACGGTAGCAATCGACCGCATCAATTCGTACTCGACAGGCACACCCTGTTCGAAAAACGGAATGACGACCCGCTGCAACCCCGACGTGAAGGCAGCACCGAGGAACAATTCCTCCTGGCGGATGCCACCACGGCTTTGAAGCGTTACGCGCCGTGCCGTAATTCCGTACTGGTCTTCGGCACGCGTTGCCTGTTCGGTGAACGGTTCCAAATCGTCGTACACGCGAACTTCGACGTTCTTCCCGCCGAGTGCTTCGAATTCTCGCAACAGATTGATCAGGTCGATCCGCGTGTTGACGAACGCCTGGGGCATGTCGCGGCTGATGAATGCTTCAATCAGGACGCCGTTCTCGGGGTCCAGTCCCTGCAATAGTTTTTTCGTATCCGTCGCCAGCGAACTGATATTACCGCTGGTAGCATCGACGCGAATCCGATTCAAGAAACCATTGCCCGCCAGGAAACGGCTGCCGGCGAGCACCATGACCAACAGCGAAATCGTGCGCACAAGATAATGTCCAAGCATCGAACTGCTATTCGACGCGACCCAGTGTCGTCGGCCAATCATGATCATGCTGACATAGACGCCGAATGCGGCGAGCAACACAAAGAAAGTGATGGACCCGAAGCTCATGACACCCCGACCAAAATCGGCAAAGCGTGCGGCGTAACTCCACCAGGACAAATCCTGAGCCAACCAACGCTGCGGAATGACGCGATCGGCATACATCAGAAAAGCCAGTGGTGCGTTGAACAGGGCACCCAGAATGAAACCAACCGTCAGGTTACTGGTCAAGAACGAAGCCACCATACCCAGTGACAACATGCTCAGACCAATAAACCAGTAGCCAGTGTAAGTCGTCACGAACAGGCCCACGTCGACATCGCCCAGAGCGAGCGAGACCAGCACGAGGAAGTTCGTGATCATGGACAACAACAGGGACACACTGAAAATCGCGACCGCAGCCAGATACTTGCCCATGACGATGTCGAAATCGGTGGCGGGAATGGTCAGCAGCAGTTCGTCTGTCCCTTCCCGGCGTTCCTCCGACCAGATGCTCATCGTAATCGCCGGGATAAACACCAGCATGATCAGCGGAAACCAGTGATTCAGTTGCGACAAAGTGGCCAGGTTGTCATTAAAGAACTCGTCCGGCCAAAAGGCTGCAATCGAACTCAACAGCATGAACACGCAGATGAAAACGTAACCGGTCGGGCTACTGAAATAACCCACGAAGTTACGGCGCATCACAGCAAATGTAGCTCGTCGGCTGTTTGCCAACGGCATCATTAACGCGACGACGGCAATTGCCAACAGGGCAATGAACACCAGCAGTTTGGTAATTGGGAGCAGTATTTCCATGGCCAGTTGTCTTAGCTTGGTTGGTATTTTTCAAACAATAAACAGTGAATTCTTCAGCGGTCAGCGATGGGAATCGAGTTCGCTAGGCGACAGGCTCTTCGCTGGCGGTCAACTCGCGGAACACATCATCCAGACTCTTCCCCCTCGCGGCCAGTTCGGCAATCGGTCCATCGTAACGCAATCGACCCTCGCTGATGACGATCGCCCGGTTCGCCATGGCATCAACTTCCTGCATGATGTGCGTGGACAGCAAGATCGTCTTTTGCTCGCCCAGCTTGAGCAACGTTTCGCGGACCTGGCTGATTTGATTGGGGTCAAGCCCCGCCGTCGGTTCGTCCATGATCAGCACTTCCGGTTCGTGCAACAACGTCTGCGCCATCCCGACACGCTGGCGAAAACCTTTGGAAAGTTTGCCAATCGGTTTGTGCAGAACGCTTTGCAGTTGCACCAACTCAACGACAAATTCGATCCGTTCCTGCTTCTGTTCTTTGGACATGCCACGGGCGTCGGCGAAGAATCCCAACAGGCTGTAGGGCGTCATGTCGGAATACAGCGGGCCGTTTTCGGGCAGGTAGCCCAGCTTCTTCGACCCGGCAATACGATCATTCGCCATGTTATGGCCGGCGATTCGAGCCACTCCTTCGGACGGCGCCAGATAGCCCGTCAGCAGTTTCATCGTGGTGCTCTTGCCGGCACCGTTCGGACCAAGGAATGCTACGACCTCGCCCGGATCGATTTTGAAACTGACATCGCGACAGGCAGCAAATTGCCCGTAATACTTCGAGAGACCGGAGGCCTCGATCATTGGAGTTTTTGCCATACTCGGTTGTCCCGTGACGAATGCAGGATGTGGTTCGCTGGCCACTTCGATTAAATCGTTGTACGAAGAAAACGCTCTTTGGTTCTCTCGGGCTGTTCAACCCTCATATTTTGCCGACGTTGGACCGGCTCACTTTGAATTCGACAAGCACCCCAATCAAGAAGTGCACCTCGCGGGCCTGATCCATTCCGGTCCCACCCGCGACGGGGGGCACCGAACGGCAAGCGTCCGAGGCTGGTGAGCCGGAGGTCGGAAAACGGAGCTGCGGGGCCCTTCCTTCACGGGTCCCTGCCCACCGTGAACTCAAATTGATAATGAAAACCCGTGGGAAACTCAAGTCCGAGAAGCCAAAGAAGGCTCGTTTTGATCTCGGACAATGCTCAAGTGACGCATCCAATGGGCATTGTCCATATCGGGAAAATCAAGCCGCAGGTGGACCCCACGCGATTCTTCGCGGCGAAGGGCGGAGTCAATCACCAGCCTGGACACGGTCAACATGTTCTGAAATTCCCACCCCTCGGGGTCGTCCAATTGCCGCCCGAGCGCGTAAGTACACCAATTGCTGATGGAATCAGCCGCTTCTTCCAAGTACACCCTCTCGCGCTGCACTCCGGCCGCCCGGCCCATCAGGCTCTTCAGTGAATTTCGGAGGTCGGACAGGTCGAGTTGCTCGTGATGCGGCTTCTCGGCCGGGTTCGAAAGTGGCACCGCCGACAGGTTGTCCGGCATGCGTGCCGCTTCGTCGCTGGCCATTCGACCGGCGCGAACGCCGAAGACAACGCCCTCCAGCAGACTATTGGACGCCAAACGGTTTGCACCATGGAGTCCGCTGGAGGTCGCCTCACCGGCACTCCAAAGCCCGGGCATACTGGTGCGTCCATCGGTATCGACGGTAACGCCACCAATCATATAGTGGGCGCCCGGCCGAACCGGGATGCGGTCCGTCGCGATATCGATGCCGAACTCGCCGCAGATCGTCGCAATGCCCGGAAACCGTTGGTGCACATAATCGGCATCCAGGTGATTCAGGTCGAGGAACACGTTGGGGCGGCGCGTCTTGGTCATTTGCGTGACGATCGCCTGAGAGACGATGTCCCGCGGAGCGAGCTCTGCACGCTCGTCGTATTCCGGCATGAAGCGGGTCCCGTTGTGATCCACAAGGTAGGCACCTCTCCACGAATCGCTTCGGTAATCAGACTTCGGCTGCTACCGGCGATATACAATACGGTCGGATGGAATTGAATGAATTCCATATCCCGCAACTGGACGCCGGCGCGATAAGCCATCGCATGGCCATCGCCCGTCGCAACGACCGGATTCGTCGTTTCACGAAAAATCTGTCCGGTACCGCCCGTACAGAGAATCGTCTGCTTCGCCCAGACCATCGATTTGCCAAGCCGCTCGTTCCACATCAGGCCGCCACGGCAACGCCCCTCATCGACAAGCAGTTCCAGTGAAAATGTATGCTCCCACATCTGCAAATGCCTGGCCTGACGGGCTCGACCAATCACAGCACGCATGATCTCCGCGCCGGTTGCGTCACCCATCGCATGCAGAATTCGATTCTGCCCGTGACCACCTTCGCGTCCCAACAACAGGTCGCCATTGTCCGAAGAATCAAAATTCGTGCCCCAGTCAATCAGCTCCCGAATCCGTTCTGGACCTTCCCTGACAACGGTTTCCACAACTTCACGGTCACAGAGTTCACCGCCCGCAATCAACGTGTCTTCGATGTGCTCTTCGAAGGTATCGGACGGACCAATGACTCCCGCGATGCCACCTTGCGCGTATTGGCTATTCGATTCGCGCCATTCATCCTTGGTTACGACCAGAACAGACAACCCTGGATCGACTTCGAGGGCGGCTCGCAGACCAGCCAAGCCTCCGCCAATGATCAGAACATCCACAAAGTAATGGGGAATGCACTTCGGATCGAACGGAACGAGATAACGGGGAATTTGTTTCATGGACTCCTGCCGGGGCCGACGCCAGCAACCCTGGGGCAGCTGTCGAAATTTGAGCGCTGGAAAAATGGACGATATCGATGCGACGAACGAGAAACATCGACAAGTTAACGTCGCGGACGGTTCGGCGAAGATCCCCGCTTCCCGCGGCGCCTCATAAACTCTTTATAGGGACCTTCGTATTCGGTCGGGGGAGCACTACGAACTCCAGCGTCTCGCACTCCCTGAACCTGATCATCTTCTAAACCGCCACGACGCATGCGGTCATTAACAGGATACAGGCCCAAACTGCGAAGTGCATCATCTAACTCCTGCTTCTCCCCGCCCCGCAGGGGCTGTCTGGCCTCGTTCTGCATTTCCTCCCAGCGCTTGATGAACTGTTGCAATTCGTCCTTGTTCCAACCCAGACGATTCAACAGCTCGGGATCAGGATTGCTTTCCTGATCCTTGAGGTGTTCCAGCGCCAGATCTGTCGCTTTGCGGGCGTACTCGAGGTTCGGATCGTCGCCGCCAGGTTCCGGTGGATCTTCTTCGCCGGGAAGCGGTGTGTCGCCCTGTCGAGCTTCGCTGCCACCTTGAGGTTCGCCGACTCCGTCGGAGCCAGCGTTACCAGGGTTGCTTGTATCGCTGCCAGGCGGTCCCGGGTCACCCGAACTGGATGACGGGTCACCACCAGCCGACGAGTCATCGCCCGGAGAACCGCCGGCCGATTCACCTTCACCCGCGCTTCCATCTGGGCTGGCCGACGATGCAGGCTCGCCATGCTCACCATTCTCTTGCCCCGATGAGCCGTCACCTTGCATACCGTCGTCGCCTGGAGACGATTCACCAGCGTCCGGTTGACCGCTGTCACCCGCGGCTTCGCTTTCGCCTGCCTGACCTGACGACGGTTGCGAATCGCCCGGTTGTTTCCCACCCGGGCTGGAACCCTGCTGGTCATCACCGGCTCCGCCTTCTTCCGCACCGCCTTCGCCCGACGGTTGACCGCCGGTCTCCGGTTGGCCTGATTGGCCCGATTGGCCATCACGCGCCGCGTCATTCGGTGATCCCTGTTCGCCGGATGATGACGAACCGGACTCGCCAGCGCCTTGATCACTGCTGGCTTCGTTCGTATCGCCACCAGATTCACTGCCGCGTTTGCCTTCGCCTTGTTCGCCACCAGATTCACGGCTGGTTTCCGATTCACCGGCATCGCGCTGCGTTGGATCACCCGATTGCTGCTTGCTGCTGTTCGCTGGTTCTCCAGCTGTATTGTGCTGTTCGCCCTCTTGAGGCTGACCGGAGTTGCTGGAGTCGTTCGACTCGTCACCCGGGTTCCGATTCTCCTCGCCCGGCCTGGGCTGCGAGCTGGAGTTGGAATCCGTATTGGAGCCGTCCGAGCTGGATTCGGGTGTCTTGGGAGTGCCGTCATCATTCTCGCCGTTTAATTCCCGCATCCGATCGAGGACGCGTTCAAACGCATCGCCATCACTACTGCCATCGCTGGGCAAGTCTTCCGCACTGGCAGCAGAATCCTGATCGCCCGGTGACTGTTGGTTGCCGTTGCGATTGCGTTGGCCCTGTTGAGGGCCGCGTTGACCATCTTTGTTTTTCGAATTCGATGAACTGGACGCGTTGGTACTGGAATCGCTGGCTTGACTATTGGATGAATCGCCCGTGTCCGATGGCGTGCCTCCGGTGTCGTTCTGTTCACCGTCACTCGAGTCATTTCCGCTCGTATTACCAGCCCCATTCTGGCCGGCGCCTTGCTCGCCTTGTTCACCTTCACCCGAGTCCCCCTCACCGGACTCGCCCATCCCCTGTCCACCGTCGCTTCCCTGATCGCCTTCCTGTCCCTCACCCTGCTCGCCTTGCTGACTTTGCTCCCCACCACTTTCAGAACCACTCGAGTCGTCCTCTTCTCCACCCGATTGGTCGCCATCCTGTGGTTCACCCTCACCAGGATTGCCATCGCTGTTATCGTCACCCGTCCCTTGATCACTGCCCGACGATTCGCCGCCCTGCCCTTCGGCGTCCTGATCGCCTTGCCCCTCGTCACCCTGCTGACCCGGTTGACCCTGTTCACGGTTTGCCGCTTCCTTCGTCGCTGCCGTGATGCGCAGCTTGTAGCGATCGGTCTCCCGGGCAAAGTTTGGTGCTTTCGTTTCGTTAAATACATCGAAGCGGTTGTCGTAGGCGGTGGCCCAGATTTCGACCTCCTCGCCTTCACGCAATCCAAACTTCGCGGGACGGAACTTCAACTGGCGAATGACCTGCCCCATGGTGGTTTCCGTCAGCAGCGAACGTGGTGTGAACAGCTGCTTTCCACGGGCTACCCCATGCAACTTGATGTTGGCGAGGCCAAAGTCGGGATCGAGCCCGCGAATCTCAAGCACTTGCGTTCCGTTCACCGGCACATCGGTGACCAGCGTTTCCGGTTGGAGGATTTCAACAATTGGAGCAAGGTCCGGGTCGACATCGATTCGATGCAAGATGGGTTCGGCGTTGCTCTCGTCCTTCTCGTTGATGAATTTCAAGTGGTAGGAACGGTGAATCTGTGTTCGTCGATCATCTTCCAATCGCAATCGAAACGAAACGCGTGCAGAGGAACCATCGTGTTGCATTCGCACCGTACGTCGCTGACCGCCCTGAGCCTGGGCCGAGTCAAACTCGAGGTAGGCCGAAGTGATCTGCTGATTCGCCTGAGCGTAAATCCGAACCAGCGTGCCTTCCAGCGCTTTCACATCGCCGACGCCCGACACTGTCTCGCTGGGCAACTGCGTGTATTCGGGATAGTCGTACTCAATCCGCTCAACAACCATGCTCGGACGAGGCGACACCGTCACGCGATAGGGCCCAGCGACCGCGTCTCCCACTTCAATCTGATAGTCAAGATGAGACCTGATTCCACCAGTTGCATTTGACACTGTTGAGGTTTGTCGCGGCAGAGTCGCCAGGTATCGGCCTGAATCGCGATCAAACTGCATGGGCACCGCCTGATCGACCTGCTGCTGGTCGACCGTCGAATAGATCAAACTCACCGGTTCATCATCACCAACTCGATCGATGCGTGCCGAAACCTCCAGGGATCGACCTGAATAAACGGTCGTGGCACCGGGACGCACATCGGAGATACGGACGCGTGCTGGACGATCGATCGATTTCCACGGCGCAATTAATCTGGCCAACGTCCGCAGAGGACTCTTGGGCGATACCGCCGTATACAGCCCAAAGGCAATGAACAGCGTGGCGGCAATCAGTGCCATGCGAACGAGTGAACTGCGATCCACCGCCGTTTCGACGTCGATCTGCTGAGCTCGCCTGGTCGCCTGCTGTTCCAGTTCGCGGTAGACCGGTTCGCGGATCAGATCGCGCTGTTTTGCGCAGTAAAACAAAGTTCAAGATGCGATTGCGGTAGTCGGAATCGGAATGTTCAACGATCTGCGCCGCGTAGGCAGGGTTAATTCGTCTGATTACGCTGGGCAGAATCAGCCGGACCGAGCACCACAGCGACCAACCGAGCAGCGAAATCAAGCCGACAAAACGACACCAGACTGGCAGGCCCACAATCCAATGGTCCACCAACACCCAAAACAGAACCAGCCCGAGAAAGCCGGCAAACAACAGCATCAGACCGCGGCCAATGTCGCGTGCTTTGACCAAAGCGCCAACACGTGAAAGCCGCTGATCGACCAGCCGATTGGCGGGCGTCGAGCTGGGTAGCGGCGGCGGCGAACTCGTACCGGTGGACATGCTCCAAGTATAGACCATCACACCAAAAGCGATCAGTCAGCTGTCAAACGCTGCGGGTTGGGCCGGTTGTCAAGTCGCCGGTTTCCCAACCGCAACGATTGCATTATGCGGTCGCCGATCCCACGAATTCTGCCAGCGCAGCATTGAACGTGTCACTTGGTCGCATCGCCGCGCGGACCAGCTGCTCTTCGGGATAATAATACCCGCCAACATCCACTGCTCTTCCCTGCACCGAAATCAGTTGGTCGACAATTTCCGGCTCATGCCGGGTCAATGCAGCTGCCAGAGGAGCAAACCTGGCGGCGAGTTCGGCGTCAGCGGTTTGAGCGGCCATGGCACGAGCCCAGTAGAGCGCCAGGTAGAAGTGACTACCGCGATTGTCCAACTCGTTGACTTTTCGTGAAGGCGATTTGCCGTTTTGCAACACCTGTTCGGTCGCGTCTTCCAGGCAGTCGGAAAGCGTCCGGGCTTGATCGTTCCCGGTGACTTCGGCGTAATGTTTCAACGATTCGGCCAGTGCCAGGAACTCGCCGAGGCTGTCCCAGCGAAGGTGGTTTTCCTGCTCGAATTGTTGGACATGTTTCGGAGCTGAACCGCCAGCTCCTGTCTCAAACAAACCGCCGCCGTTCATCAGCGGCACGATGGACAGCATCTTGGCGCTGGTTCCCAGTTCCAGGATCGGAAACAGATCTGTCAGGTAGTCTCTCAGCACGTTTCCGGTCACCGAAATCGTATCTTTTCCTTCGGCGGCTCGTGCCAAAGTAAACCTGGTCGCGTCGGCGACGGACAGGATGTGTATCTCAAGTCCATCGGTATCGTGATTGCGGAGACAGTCTTCAACTTTGGAGATCAGCTGAGCGTCGTGGGCTCGAGTCTTATCCAACCAGAAAACCGCCGGCATTCCGGATGCGCGAGCTCGGCGGACTGCCAGATTGACCCAATCCTGAATCGGCAGATCCTTTACCTGGCACATGCGCCAGATGTCACCCGCTTCGACCGCGTGTTCCATGATCACGTTCCCGGCCTCGTCTACGACTCGCACCGATCCGTCGCAGGACACTTCGAACGTCTTGTCGTGGCTGCCATATTCTTCCGCCTTCTGAGCCATCAAGCCTACATTCGGCACCGTTCCCATGGTTGTCGGATCGAAAGCTCCATGCGATTTGCAGAATGCAATCGTTTCTGCGTAAAGATCGGCATAACTGCTGTCGGGGATTGTCGCTTTCGCATCCTGAGGTTTGCCTTCGGCGTTCCACATTTGACCCGATGTTCGAATCATCGCCGGCATCGAGGCATCGATAATGACGTCGCTGGGCACGTGCAAATTCGTGATGCCGCGATCCGAATTGACCATGGCGAGCACCGGACCGTTCTGGTACGCCGCCTCGACTTCCCCTTCAATCGTTCCTCGCAACTCGGCAGGCAAGTCTGCCAGGTGATCCAGCAGACTGCCAAGTCCGTTATTGACGTTGACGCCGGCCGCCGCCAGTTCCGCACCGTGGTTCTCAAAGAGCTCTTTGAAGAATGCCCGTACGCCATGTCCGAAGATGATCGGGTCGGATACCTTCATCATCGTTGCCTTCAGGTGCAGTGAAAAAAGCACGCCCTGCTTTTTCGCATCCGCTACCTGCTTTGCAAGGAAATCCAACAGCGCCCGTTTGCTCATGAACGTCCCGTCAATCACCTCACCAGCCAAGACGGGTACCGATTCCTTCAGCACTTTCGTTTCGCCGTCGGCCTGATGCAACTCGATCCGCAACGAACCGGCCTTCTCGATCGTCAATGACTTTTCATTCGCACGAAAATCGCCATGAGCCATCGTGGACACATGCGTTTTCGAATCGGCGCTCCACGCGCCCATGGAATGCGGGTGGCTCCTGGCATAATTCTTGACCGCAAGTGGAGCTCGTCTGTCCGAGTTACCTTCGCGCAGGACCGGGTTCACGGCGCTACCTTTGATGGCGTCGTAGCGAGCCCGCGTTTGCTGCTCCCCGGGCGTCCTGGGATCGTCCGGGTAGTCGGGGAACGCAAGTGCCCGGGCCTGAAGTTCGGCAATGGTTGATTTCAACTGGGGAACCGAGGCCGAAATGTTTGGCAGCTTGATGATATTGGCGCCGGGTTCGTGGGTCATCGCGCCCAGTTCGGCCAAATCGTCGGCAACCTGCTGTTCAACGGGCAAACAGTCCGGAAATGCGGCCAGCATCCGTGCGGCAAGCGAAATATCGCGAGTCTCAATGGCCACACCGCAGGGGTTGGCAAACGCTTCGATGATGGGCAGCAGAGAGCGGGTCGCCAGAGCCGGAGCCTCATCGGTCAGCGTGTAGATGATTGTCGAATCAGTCATGGTCGTGGGTCCTTGAACCGGACGTTGGGGTTACATTGATCTTGCTCAATTCCTCGCTTCCGATTCCACTTCATGACCATCAGGAGGCGATCCAGGTGTGCTGCCGGTCAGAATTCCGGTTCGGCGCAACCGGGTTGCGACGGTAACAAATCGACTCTGGCCGGTCAACCAAGCGAACCCTCCGACAAACGTCAGGCTCATGTCACTCGCACGCAGATTTGACGAAATCGTCAGCGGACACAAACGCGGTGTCGCCGCCTCCGTCGCAAGGGGCGCGTTACGGTTGCTCGAAGCCGCCCTATGCCAGCGCTGTCTCGCTGCGAAATCATTACTACGACCGAACCACGCGTGGAATCCAGCGCGTCAAGGTTCCCGTGATTAGCGTTGGCAATCTGACGCTGGGAGGCACCGGAAAGACACCGATGGTCGCCTGGCTGGCAAAGTGGTGTCTTCGACAATCGTTGAAACCGGTGATCGTAAGTCGCGGTTATGGCGCTGGCGCGCAGTCGAGCGATACGAACGACGAGGCGAAGGAACTTGGTTGGCAACTTCCGCAGGTCGCGCATGTGCAGAATCCTGACCGCGTGTCGGCCGCTCGACAGGCAATCGATGAACACCAGGCCGACGTCATCCTCCTCGATGACGGATTCCAGCACCGACGACTGCATCGCGATTTAAACATCGTGCTGATCGATGCGACGCAACCCTTCGGCTATGACCACGTTTTTCCACGAGGCACGCTCCGCGAGCCGATTGACGCATTGCAACGCGCTGACATTGTAGTCTTCACGCGCTGCGATTCGATCCGTGAAGAAGAACTCGCAGCCATTCGCAACAGAGCGTCATCATTTTGCTCACGCGCGATGTGGCTGAATTCAGGTCATCGGGCAACGAAATTGTTGAGCTCGCGCGGCGAGCAATCACTCGACTACCTGCAGGGGCAGCGAATTGCAGCATTCAGTGGAATCGGCCGCCCCGCTGCATTTCAAGAGACGCTACTTCAATGCGATTACCACGTTGTCGCCTATCGGGCGTTCAATGACCATCACGCCTACACAGCCAGCGACCTGGAATCGATCCATCAAGCGGCCAAGGCCGCTGGAGCACAGGCTGTCGTCTGCACGCAGAAAGATCACGTCAAGATTGCAAATGACACGCTGGGTAGTCTGCCGCTGTTGTCATTGGCGATCGAACTGGTTCTTGAACAGTCCGATCGATTCGAATCCCGCCTATCGCGACTGATACATGAAAATTAACCAGTTTCGCTTGATGGACATCGCCACCCGGCTTAGCCTGTAGCTACAACTATTTCGTTTAGTGTCATTATCCGTCGCGCTTTCGGCGGAATTGCGGAACCCAGCGAGTTATCGAGGAACCTTTGATGGCGATGAGGCCCTCGCAAACGCGTCGGGATTTCTTTTGATGGTCACCAAGGTAAACGGCGCCTCGGGCGGTGCCTTGCGCCGATACCAAGTTCGTATTGTCTTCATTAGTTTGTTTCTTGGGGGAACCGGGATGAGTTTTCGATTTGCAGCGATTTTATTCACAGCGGCTATGATCCTCGCACCGGCCACGGATGTCGCTGCGACTCAGTTCGTTTACCTCGACTTCGATTCCGGAACAAGCGCCAACGTGAACTACACTCCCACGATGCGGACGCAAATCGTCGACGGCATTCAGGCGATCTACGGCGACTTTGACATCATCGTTCAAGACACCATCCCGAGCGGTCCCTATTCACAAATCACCTTCAACTCGGGCTTCTCCGGCGGCGTTGCTGAGCAAATCGACTTTCGCAATCTTGACAATACCGATTCGGCCGTCGTGAATGTCACAGGGCTTGGTCTTTCGACCAGTCAGTACACGGGCGCTTCAACGAACATTGGCGCGCACGAATTGGGCACCTCCTGGGCCTGCGCCACGGCGATTCCTTTGGACCGATCGGCAATGGACTCGGGGCACCCGGCCCAAGCCCCGGAAGTTATCTGCCCAGCTACCCCGGCCCCAGGACAGCAACTGAAGTCACGAATACCGTCATGGGGACGCCTGCCTTGGGCGTACCGGTCAGCGTGATCAGCAATCCCCATTGGTTGAGTGAGCGTTCGGCCACGAAGCTGGCGTTCGCTGAACAGGGGACTCTGGCTGCCGAATTGGCTGGCGATAAGAGCTCCATTGCAACGGCGCAGCCGGTTTCCCTCGATCCGATGATCGTCCCCAACACGATTCTCAGCGGTTTGAATGCCGGTGCCAGTGCTTTCTCGGTCGACGCCTTCGACGTACTCGGTTCGCTCGACAGCGCGGGTCAGGTCGACTTATACGAGTTTCGCGCCAGCGCCGGCGATCTGTTCAACGTTGAAGTTATGTCGCGCATCATCGATCAACGTATCTCGGACACGCTCGACACGCAGATCAGCGTATTGGACTCGACCGGTTCGCTGATCAATTACTACGGCGGTCCTGCATTTAATGACGATGAACTCGAAACCCTCGATTCAATCCTGATCGACCTGATCATCCCCGCTGATGGAACTTATTACATGCAGGTCAACGCCTATTCGGCGAGCGACATCGGCGGCTACGAACTGTTTGCGTATCGCTTCAATGGCGGCGTCCAGATTTTGGGCGGTGATTTTGACGGCGATGGAGACTATTCCTGCAACGATGTCGACTCGCTGGTTCTGGAGATTTCGTTGGGAACCAACGGATCGAATTATGACGTAACTGGCGACGGCCTGGTGAATGGCGCCGACTTGACCGCGTGGTTGGCCGAAGCTGGAGGCGTCGAGCTCGCCTCGGGTAATCCGTACTTGCCGGGAGACGCGAACCTGGACGGCACCGTTGATGGCGTCGACTTCGTCACATGGAATGCCGCCAAGTTTACTGCGACACCTGCGTGGTGCAGTGGCGATTTTGATGCCAGTGGCTTTGTGGATGGTGTCGACTTTGTTGTCTGGAACGCTAACAAGTTCCAGACCGCCGATGTGAGCGAGCCAGGACGCAGCAAGCATCGCATGGAAGATGGCCACCTGATCTACAATTCGGATGTTTCCGCGGTGCCGGAACCGACCAGTGGGTTGCTCATGCTGCTCAGTGTCTTGGCCTTGGCCCAGTTCACGCGAAAACGTTAGCCCAGTCAAAGAGTAAAGCGCCGCTCATCCAATGCAGCGGCCTTTCCAATTCGCCAAAAAAGAAGGCGGAATATGGCCGCCGGGCAATTCGTGTGCACAGTTTCCACCGTCGCGGACACCGCGGGCCTGGCAATTTTCGCTCGACTGACCGGTGGCGGGCGGATTCAAAGACTCGTTGATGCGAAGCCGACAATCAGTCGCTACGTAACTTCGACTTCATTCACCACGTGCAACCCATTGGCCACTGCGCGAACGATTTCCTGCGCCTGCTGCTTTTGATAGAACGTGGCAACGCGACCGGAAATGACCAATCGATCATCCTCGCACTCCACCGTCAGATGTCGCAGTGCCAACAGAACACTGCTGGACAGTGCCTCCTGCACACGGGACTGAATGCTGCAATTTGCTGTGCTCATCAGGCTTCCTCAATCTCTCGCCAAATCGATTCCGAATCGCCAGGAAACTCAGATAACTGGCTGAAGCGACAACCGTTATTCGTCGATATTCCATCATCGACAACAACCAGGAACCGTTCTGTCCTTGACTGAATGTATGTTGTTTGGGATTCGGCGGTCAAGCGAATTGGCTGGGGCTCAGCGCCGTCCGGCTAAACGCCATCAGGGTTTTTGCCCAGAATTCCCGTCGATTCGAGATACGCTTCCACCTGGACGGCCAACTCTTCCGGCGAATACTGATCTCCCGCCAATTCAAGCTCTGCGTTTTCTGGCGCCTCGTAAGGGTCATCGATTCCCGTGAAATTCTTGATCTCGCCTGCTCGAGCCTTCTTGTATAGGCCTTTCGGGTCACGCGATTCACAGACTTCCAAGGGCGTGTTGACATAGATTTCGCAGAAGTCACCGGCTCTTCCAGCGTTTTCAATTTGTTGCCGCGCCGTGTTGCGATCGGAACGGTAGGGGCTGACGAACGCGGTCAGCGTGATAATCCCGGCCTGGCTAAACAGCCCGGCCACGGCGGCAATTCGGCGGATGTTTTCGGTTCGATCGACCGAACCAAAGCCCAATCCAAATCGACTGGCATACTCTTCGCCATGCAACGGCTGCAGGATCTGCGGTGATGCATTCAGTCCGTGACGAACATTGTCGCCGTCGAGCAACGCGGTATGCACGCCTCGCGCATGCAGACGCTGGTCCAGCACGTTGGCGACAGTGCTCTTGCCACAACCGCTCAGGCCGGTGAACCAGAGCACACAACCCAAGTGACCATTCAGTGCTTCGCGTGCATTGCGACTAACGGACTGTCCGTGCCAGGTGATTTCGACATCATCCATCTTCCAGGTTCCCAAACGATTCGTCTCTCAGCCCAGCCAACTCACACAGGTTGGCATCGAGCACCGGTTGCGGGCAACTCCAAACGAGAAAAAACAGCGCTTCCTTGCACCATCGCCCGGCAGGATGGCTGGCGATGTAGCCCGCGCCCTTGGCGGCCACCAAGGCCGCCTGGGTCGCTCGTAACACCACGCTGTTGGAATCGGCCCTCAAGTCGCTGGCCGAAACCGGGCTTAAGGGCGTTTTCTGCTGCGTCAACTCAAGAAGCCGAATAACCAGACGGTCCACCTCGGCGGCCAACTGTTCCGCAGCGTGAATCAAGTCCGACCGTTGTTCGGCTTGCTCCCGAATAAAATCGACAGCTCGCCCGGCCAATCCCAACGCCAGGGTGGACGTTTGCAACCCGCCGGTATTCCCACCGGTCGCCTGCTTCATCACGTCGTGCATCGGCTCGCTTAACAGCGCGTCGCGATCGATCTGGACTTGATGGAATCTTACAGCAGCGGTGCGACTGCCATTGAGCGCCACCAATCGCGCTGGGATCTGCGGTTCGACGCCCTGGGACGAGGTGGGCACGACGGCCAGTAATTGCCGGCCGTCATCCAGCTCGGCGCCCGTGACAATATGGTCGGCCTCGCCTCCACCGGTCACCCACGGACTGAACCCGTTCAGCACAAATCCGTCTTTCGTCTTTTCGGCGGTTAACACTGGGCGTTTGAGGTGCCTTCGGCTGGTTGTAAGGTGCGAAATCCCCAGAGTTGCAAAGGAGTTTCCTGTCAATAATTCTTGCATCAACCGAACCGGCACTCCTTCGTTGCTGGCCGCGGCAATCCGGCGACAAGCGCCAGTGAGTTGTGTTAATACAAACGTGGTCGTCAGGCATGCGCCGCTAAGCGACAAATAGCCTCGCGAGATCTCGGTAGCCGAACTGCCCAGCCCGCCGTACTCAA
The DNA here is from genome assembly GCA_963821085.1 of uncultured Planctomycetales bacterium. Classification (GTDB taxonomy): domain Bacteria; phylum Planctomycetota; class Planctomycetia; order Pirellulales; family Pirellulaceae; genus CAWGCE01. The sequence goes on from CAWGCE010000007.1 coordinate 555,595, forward strand.
CCGGTATGAACCACTTGAAAACTCCAGCTTCTGCACATGCTTTCAACTGTTTCTCGGGCCAAGCTCCAGTTTCTTCGAGCGGTTCGGACAGGATTGCAAGTTGCGAACACAACTGACGAAGCGTTTCATCCTTTGGCGTGGTGTGGTTACGCGGGGTCATGATGAGAAAGTCCGTGCCTCTTCCGCTCGGTTGGATCGACGGCTGGCCCAAAGTTCGGATTGACCGCAATTTAGCCAGACTTTCCGCATTGTAACAAAGTTTCAAGCGCTGAGCCCAATCAGCAGATCGATTCGCAGGTCGTTGAATTCAAGCGAATCCGTTATACTCCCACTCGACTCCCACTCGCTTTGTTTTGCTCTCACGAGGCGTGGGACGGCAATCGAGACATGAATTCGAATCATTAAACGAGGCCTAGATGAGTCAGGCAGAAGTGGAAATTTCGAACGCACCCCCAAATCCCTCCGAACTGGATCGGGACGAGATTTATCAAAAGTGTCAATCGATCGCCAACAATCTCTGGTGGTCCTGGCACCCCGAAGTCGTCAACTTGTTTCGTGACATTGATCCCATTCGCTGGCGGCAGCTGGATCACAACCCGATTGCGCTCCTCAAGGAGGTTTCGCCGGAGAGACTCGAAGCCCGGGCCACGGAAATAGGGTTATATAGCCGCATCAACTGGGCGTATCGCCAGCTGAAAGCCTACATGTCCGATAGCCAACAGAGCTGGGGAGCGACGCACGCGGGAGTCCTCGGCGCTCAACCGGTCGCCTATTTCTCGGCCGAATTTGGCATCCACGAGTCAATTCCGATTTACTCGGGCGGGCTTGGCGTTCTTTCGGGCGATCATGTCAAAAGCGCCAGCGGCCTGGGTCTGCCCATGGTCGCAGTAGGTCTGTTCTACAATCAGGGCTATTTCCGACAGCGTCTCGACGAGGAAGGTTATCAGGCGGAGAGCTATGTCGATACGCAGATCGAGAACTTGCCCGTCCGAGCAGCGGTCGATGCCGATGGCAATCCAGTCAACGTATCGATCGAAACCCGGCAAGGTCCGATTCACGCGCGTGTGTGGCAGATGAATGTCGGTCGCGTTCGGCTCTACCTGCTGGACTGCGACGTCGAAGGGAACAAACCCGAGGATCGTTCCCTGACCAGCCGGCTTTACGGCGGTGACGAGCGCGTCCGAATTCGACAGGAACTTGTGTTGGGCGTTGGCGGAGTTCGCGCGTTGGAAACGCTCGGTGTGAATCCGGGCGTCTACCATTTGAACGAAGGGCACAGTGCCTTCGGTCCGCTGGAAGTCGTGCGGATGTACATGGAGCGTGACGGTCTGGGCTTCAATGAAGCGGTCCAGGAAGTGGCCCAAAAAACCGTCTTTACCACGCATACACCGGTACCCGCTGGACACGATCGTTTCTCCAGCGAGATGATCGAGGAACACCTAGGACCGCTGTCCGATTCGTTGGGCATTTCCCATGATCAATTGATGGGGCTGGGGCGAGTCGAGCCAAACAACCAGGGCGAATCTTTCTGCATGACCGTGCTGGGGCTGAAGCTCTCTCGCCGGGCGAATGCGGTGAGCTCGCTTCATGGTCAAATCAGCCGCCGCATGTGGTCTGATTTGTGGCCTTGGCGATCGCAGGAAGAAGTTCCCATTGGCCACATCACGAATGGGGTCCACATACCCAGCTGGCTGGCCTTCCAGATGCACCAGCTTTACGACCGCCATTTCCCCGCCGACTGGGAACGCCGGATGGGTGAACCGGAAGTCTGGCAATCGATCCAGCAGATCGATGCCGGTGAACTGTGGGAAACGCATCAGGGCCTCAAGAACCTGTTGCTTTCCTTCATTCGCCGACGCATTAGTCGGCAGTTTCGTCGCCGCGGTGAATCGGATGCGGCCGTCGAAAATGCCCGCAACCTGCTCGATCCGCGAATTCTGACCATCGGCTTTGCCCGACGGTTTGCGACCTATAAACGCGCTGACCTGTTGTTATCGGACCTCGATCGGTTCGATCAATTGGTAAACAACCCGAAGCAGCCGGTGCAAATCGTCTTCGCTGGAAAAGCTCATCCGAAAGATGAGCCAGGCAAGGGTCTGATTCAGCTGATCGCCAACCTCCGCCATGACCCGCGATTCCAGAACCGGGTTGTTTTTGTTGAAGACTATGACATCAATGTATGCCGCCACATGATCCGCGGTGTCGATGTCTGGTTAAATAATCCGCGTCGCCCGCTGGAGGCATCCGGCACGAGCGGACAGAAGGTCGTACTGAACGGTGGACTCAACCTGTCTGTGCTCGACGGCTGGTGGGCTGAGGCGTACGACGGAACCAATGGCTTCGCGATTGGCAACGGAACTTCGCACGTTTCCGACGAAATTACCGACCAACGCGATGGAGAGAGCCTCTACGAAGTGCTGGAGAACGAAGTCGTCCCGCTATTCTATCGACGAGAAGATGATGGCTTGCCGATCGAGTGGATCGGTCGCATGAAAAATTCCATCAGCTCCCTGGCGTGGCGATTCAGCTCGCACCGGATGGTGATGGATTACGCCCGCGTCGGATATATTCCAGCCGCCGGTGGACTTAGTTGCGAAATGAAAATCTGATCCATTCCGCATGCCACGATTAGAAAACGAAAACGCCGGCAGCGAGCTGTCGGCGTTTTTTTGTGTTCTTGACAGGCTGCCTCGTCGACGCCAACTTGTCCGATGCCAGCCAACTTTAAGAGTCCACTCGAAGCGCAGAGCGGCAAAACCAAGAAATTTTTCCGGTAGGCACTACTTGATCGACACAGGCTTGCAGAGCATCTTCTTTTTGTTTGCAACACGACCACACTTACGGCACACGTGAGTCGGTGCATCGACCAGTTTGATGTAAGACGACAGATCCTTGTCTCGGTGCGACTTCTTGATTTTACAGAGCTCTTTCATCACCGACCGCCAACAAAGGATCAACCGCCGGGACCTACCCTTCAGCGACAGTGCTGAGTCTGATTGTCGTACAACGAACCGTCAAGGCCAGACGGCTGCGAAGGGATCATCTCAGCGTTCCATCAAATCTGGACAGCCAGCGATGTGGCGATTACTAATCAACCTCTAGAGCGCATTTACTTTATCTGCAGCGTCTTTTCGCTGAATTGGTACTGCCATGTAAGCGCCACTAACGCTACACGTCTGTGCGACAGGCACGAAAAGGGGTGATCACAATCCTGAGGGCAATTCGACGCCGGAAATTGTGATACGGCGTCTACGACAGCGTCTTTTTCGATAGCTGGTTGATTTGCCCTGCGAGGTCCTGCCAGAAGTCGTTGGTCCGAAATTCCAGATCGGTGAACGGTTCCCCTTCGTTAATTCGTACCAGCTGCTTGCGAATCCGCAAAACAGGTCCTGCAATCCGATGGGATACTCGCAAGGCGTCCCACATCGTCAGCGGGACCAGGCAGAAGATCGCCAGGTAGATCGGCCAATGTCGCTGCCAAATCGGGCCGAGGTGTTGATAAACGTACCGCGTTGGATCCTCAGCAATCGCGAACCAGAGTAGCGGAATTGTTATGAATGTCAGGCAGGCAAGCCAATAGAATCCGATTCGTCGCACGAGTGTGCCCTGAACATCGGCATCCACCCACATCTGCTTTCGAATTCTGGCGTTTGATTTCCTGGCCATCGCTAACTTCCTGCTGCGTTACTAATCTTGTTTGACGAGTCGATAAGACTGCCACCGGTGTTTCCACCGACAAATTGAATGGCGGTGATGCAGGCGGTAATTACCAAGCCGATCAGCACTGCATATTCGACTGCGGTCGGCCCGCTCTCGTCCATGATGAAGTTCAGGAAGGTACTCGTGGTCAGATGCATCTTATTTTCTTCTTCCGATTCTTCGTGCAACTCGCCTTGCAAAAATAGCTTGACCCGGGACAGCCATCGATTGCGAGGGCCACTTCCAGGCTAATTCCTCGCAGCACAGCCGTTACAACCGGAATCGGTCGGCAATTGTGTAACGGCCAGTCGGACCGCTCAGGCCATCGACAGCCTTGATCCAGAAAATACACCTTCGCCTGGTGATGCCTTTGCCAGCGACTAAGCGACTCCATCGGCGTCCGTCATCGCATTCACCGCAGGGTCCCTGCCTGTCATTACAATCAGGCCTACTCGATCTCTTCCCAAACCGAATGGTACCCATCGCACTCCTCGAAATAGGACAGCAATTGCGAAAAGAATTCGTTTCCGCCCAACGTCGAACTGTCCCCCACGACAATCAGTTTCCGACGGGCTCTCGTTAGTGCAACATTCATGCGGCGTGCATCTGCCAGGAAACCTATTTCGCCTGCCCGGTTGGACCGCACGAGCGTGATGATAACTGCCTCCTTCTCGCGCCCTTGAAATCCGTCCACCGTATCGACCTCGAGTTCGCTGGAAGTTCGCTGAGCCCGCAGCAAGCGGATTTGCGCAGCGTAGGGAGCAATCACGGCGATATCCCGTGAAGAAATTCCACAGGCTTCGAGCTGAGCCACCTTCTTCAGGACGAGTGCTGCCTCCAGCGGGTTGCGCTTACTCTCACCGTCCGGTTCCAACTCCTCGTCGTAGTCGGCACCGGCCGTATCGATGAACGTCACCGGTTCGTCCAGCAATCCTGGCATTGTGTCGTTGCCTGTCACCCCAGGAAGCTGAGCCAGCGTATGCTCGATCACGCTCGTGTCGGCCGCGAGTCTCGAACCATAAAACGTCCGCGACGAAAACTCCATAATCTGCCGGTGCATGCGATATTGTACATTCAACATCTTTGACGACTCAGGATACAGGGCGATCAGCCGTTCCATCAGGCTGACTCCGAAACCCTCCTGCATCGCAATGTTGGAGAGGATCGTGGGCGGCAACTGGCAATGGTCGCCTGCCAGTACAACTCGTTGGCAACGCCGCACAGGGACCCAACAGCCGGGTTCGGTACTTTGGCAAGCCTCATCGACCACCGTCCAGTCGAAAAACCGATCCCCCAGAAGCTCTTCATCGATTGTCGTTGTTGTGCAAACAACGCTGACGTTGTCCAACAGGTCGGTGACCGCCTGTTTTTCCAGTTGGCGTGCCTGCCGTTTCAACTGCAATGCATCATCACGCAGTTCACGCCGCTGATTCCTGCGAGGTCTGGCGCGGCGTGTAGCGGCTCGCCTGCCGAAAAAGGTCTTCCGCCTCTCGCAGCAGGCTCTTGACCCAACGCATGTTCTCGTGGTTGGCCACCATCGAATCGAGCGTGAAGGGTTGCAGGTCGCTTTTCACCCGGGCCGGATGCCCCAGCCGAACGCAGCGAATACCCGCGTTGACGAAACCCCGTAACAAGTTGTCGACGGCAGCATTGCTCGGAGCACAGGCCAGCACTTTCTCTTCGCGTGAGGTGATCTGGCGTACCAGCTCGACGACTGTCGTCGTCTTGCCGGTACCGGGTGGGCCGTGGATGATCGCCAGGTCTTTGGCAGATAACGCAAACTGCACGGCCTGTTGTTGCGATTCGTTCAGGGCAGTCCTCGAATCGAAGTCGCTGATCGCCAACGGAGCATTGTCACGGGCCAAGAATTCGGGGTCACGCACGCCCACCATCACGTCCCGCAGTTGACCGAGTCGTCCATCCGCCTGCAGCACGTCGAAAATCGCCTGTCGATGACGCCGGCGAGTCACCTCGTCCGCTGAAAGATCGATCCGAAATCGTTCGCCTTCCGGCCGATCGGCGACCGACACCTGCAGGCAACGCGAGTTCCTGGCGCTGACAACACCCGACAACGGGCGTTGGCCACCGTCGTCGTCTCCGGACAACAGAACCGGTGAGCCGACTTTCAATCGAGTCCACGGGAGTCCCAGCGTGCGATTGCGTTTGACCATCGTCAGCAGCATTCGTCCACCTACGCATGGCTCATGTTCTTCGATCACCATGTCCAGCAGGCATTCGCCCGACCGTTCCGCATCGTCGCCCGCCATCCGCCGCTGCCGTTCGGCGAGGCGAATCGTCTCTGCCTCGGACTCCAAATCAAGCCAACGCAGCAACCGTTCGAAATGGACCTGCAGTTTCGAGATGTTCGACTCCCGTCGTGTGCATCATGCTGCAACCGGGCTAACGGCAGCTCGGCCGGATACATGAATCGCTCATCTAATCAGGTTCCGAGTTGGTCGACAAGCGGCGTTTGGCTGCCGACTTGTCTTCCCATGCGTCTTATTCAATCCGGCCCCGTCCCCGAGGACTGCGGAACGAAAGAATTCTCTGCTCGTCGGTTACCTTTCGCGTGGCATCGAGGTGCTGAGCTCCCCTGCAACAGGACTTTGATTTGCGCTGTAGAAAACATCGCGCAGCAGAGGGTTTGGGACACTTCTCGGCGAATACGGCTGACAAATCGCAAAACTTTGGCCGTCAACATGATCCTGACCCTTTGGTGGGAAGTTTGACAGAGACAGCGCCGGAGTCGATCCAACAGTTTTTCTACTGCACAACTTTGATTTGCAAGGTCGCTAACGACTCACGATTCAACGACTGGCCTTCCGAGCCGCTCGTAGCGCTCTTGTTCTGCGCGGACATGATCACGTTTCCGTTGCTGAGTCGCCTTTTCCTGAATGTAATCTGTGAACTCGTCGCGGAGTATTTTTCTGTGGGACGGGTCGGCGTCCAGTCCGCGAGCCCGCAAATACAGCCGTGGTGAGAGCGGCAATCGGTACAGCCAGGAGCCCAAACGCTGTCGCCAGGTGTAGTTGGCAATGCGATCGACCATTTCGAACGGACCGGTCGTGCAATTGTTCGTTCCACAACAGCGGTACAGGTAATAGGTTTCGGTCATACCTGCTCGATGGCTGCGTAACATCGCCGCTTGCAAGAGCTTTTGCTTCTCAGCATTCGAAACCGGCAACGGAGCCGATTCCAGCACGTACTGCCCTTCCACCACGCAACGTTCAAACACAATTTCCTCGGTCGACACGAAGCGATGCAGCGCTGATGAGACTGCCGTTCAGTCCGTCGCGAAATCCAAAGTGGACGCCAAGCGGTCCTACGGCTTCGATCGAGTAGACAAAATCGTCCACCGTGTACACGGGTTGGCCAGATGGCTCCGAGCCAAGTGGATAGAGCTCGACGTTCGCGCCAGGCAACAGGCGAAACCGGGTCTGCAGATGATTTAGCGCCCAAATCGTCCGGACTGGCACTCCATCTGCATCGTAAACCTTCTCCGGGCCATCTGGTCCTTTTCGCGTTTTGACTTTCGAGAAATTGAACGCCTGCCCCAACAGTTCGGCGACCTGTCCAAGCGGTACGACCGCCGTCCAAAATTGACCCGCGTGATAGAAATAATCCACGACAACCGAACCAACCAACTCCTCGGATTCCAGTGTCTGCGGCTGCTTTACGCGAATGGAATGACGGCTACTGGCATCCAATCGTTCGCCTTTGTACCGACCGCGGAGCAAGAAACAATCTTCTTCCATGATGCCCCCAAGGCAAACCGTATCACGTGAAGCAATTTCACCAACCAGGATGGCCGCAACTGCAGGCCGCCATCATCTTCAACTTGGTCATGCAAGCTCAAGGCCAGTTGATTCTGCGCTCCATTCATGGCTATCCGAAGCGCACCGCGGAAGGCGCGGAAAAACCGGGATCAATCGAACATTTCGGTCGCCAGGCATCACACGCCGCGGCGACCGTAGACGATTCCAAAGGCAAGCAGCGTCAGCAGCAGCACGCCACTCCGTGGCTCGGGAACCAGTGTCGCTGCGATGGAATCACCAAAACGATTCGTCCACAGTTCGTACTGAGCAGTGCCGATCGGCAAGCCGGTGGGGTCGTTGAGCAGTGCCCCGGCGGCGTCACCCAGATGGTCGCGCCAGACCGTGAAGTCGGCCGCATCGACGATGCCGTTGTCGTTGTAGTCACCGGGAAGCGTTACCGGGCTGAGCTGTGTAGCGGCGAGCGGGTTGATCAGCACCGACAGCGAAGAATTACTGCCCTGATTGTTGGTCAGCAGCACGCTGCCGGCAACGTAACCCACCAACTCCGAGATATCCAGGATCCCTGACGATTCTGTGGCACCGGAAATCCCGATGGTGTCGGCGATCTTCCGCGGAGCACCAGCGGCAGGCGTTTTGACCCAAACCTCACCGCCGTTGGTTCCCGAATCCTCATTTACGAAGATCAGCCCTTCGGCATAGTTGATCCCACCCAGGGTCGTTGCCGCAGTCCAATCAACGTTGTCCGCATCGCCAAACAAGCCGTCGACGTCGTTAATGTGTGGCTGAATACGCTCGATTGAAAACCCGGACGTGGCACTGTTGAAAGAACCGCTCGAGAAGTCGAGATCAAAGTCGAACGTAAACAGTCCGGAATCCTGGTCACCCAGAACAGCTCGAGTCGGTTCCGTGGGACTGGTGTCGATGTCTTCCAGTTTGCTCGAGGTTAACGCCAGTGCGGCAAGCGTGCCGAAGGTCCCATCAGTCGATACGCCCGACGGCAATGTGTCGTTGAGATAGTAATAGCTGCCATAGGCCAACCCGTTGCGGGCGAGGAAATCCGAAGCCGCGTTCCCCTGCAAATCTTTGCCCTTCTCGCCAATATAGATTTGCATTTTTTGGGAGCCACCATCGGGCGAAAGCAACAGAGCGATGTGGTCGGATTCCCCGGTGTCCAGCAGAGCCGCATTTTCCCAAGCGTCCGCGGGCATGCCGCCAATCCCGCCTGCAGCGCTGCCGGATACGCCGCTCAGACGATAAAAATCCCGCTGCACAAGATCGAGCGCAAACAGGCGATCGGTGCTGCCTTCTTCGCCCGTGATATAGATTGGGTCGACAAATCCACGGTTGAGACCAAACGTATTCGGTTGGTACGACTGCCCGGAACAAAATCGGTAAAAACTGGTGTTCGCCGGACTGCTGGTCGCAATCCAATTGACTCCGCCATCGTTGCTCCAACGGTCGTATGCCTGCCCCGCCGAGTCAACAAAAGTGATTCCAGACGTACTTCCGGTGACGATCGTATTGCGGATCGCGGTACGAAAATCGGCAAGTCGTAAATTGACTTCGCTGATGGTCGCATCCGTATTCTCGTGATTGACCGACAATCGCAGGGTGTCGGCCACTGGCAACCACGCACCCAAGCCATCAAAAGCGGTCGGCATCGACCAGTTCACTGAATCGCCGGTTGGGTTGTCTCCACGCGAAATCACCTCAAAGGCGCGCCAATCGTTTCGCGGATTCATCCGTAACGTACCGCCATCCAGACCGTGACACATCGATACCGCAGAAACGACGAGCCACAGGAAGGACGCCAGAATGATTGAGTATTGCATCTCTTGATTGTCGCTCACGCAGGCGTGCAACACAAACGAATGGTTCCAGAGACAGGCACGACTTCAGCGGGTAAGATAGGGCGTTCAGCATCCAAACCACCAACCCGATACTCGAAGGGCTCATCGTGTCGCGTGTTCCCCACCTGTTTTGCTGCTCGATGACCTTGATCGCCCTGTGCGCTGCGTCCGGTTGGGCTCAGCTACAGGTCACCGAATTGAGTCCTCGTCCCAACGGACTCAATGCCCCGATCGATACTTCGATTCGCATCGAGTTCGATCGGGCGCTCGATCCGTCGACAGTCACCAGCGATAATATTGGCGCGTTTGGTCGATGGAGCGGTCCCGTTGGCGGCTCACTGCAACTGATCGATGCCAATCAGACGATCCTGTTTCAACCCGACACGACCTTCACATCCGGCGATCTGGTTTCCGTAAGTCTGTCCGGGAACCTGCTGGCGGCAGACGGTGCATCACTGCAGGCCGGCGGATTCAGTCAGCAATTCTGGACACGCTCGCAACGTGTCAGAAACCTCAGCTTCACCGAAACCGCCGTCATGCCTACGGGTGCTCCCGGCCGACCCTACGGCGGCGTGGCCACTGATCTGAACAACGATGGTTGGCTGGATATCACGATGGTCAACGAAGATTCGTTCGATTTGAAGGTCTTCATGAACAAGGCGGATGGAAGCGGCACGTTCCATCCGTACATTACACCCACCACGGCAATTGGACGTCGTGCCAGCCCGTCGGAACCTGCCGACTTCAATGCGGACGGCAACGCCGACCTGGCGATTGCAAATATTAATGACGATACCGTTTCGATCGTGCTGGGGAATGGCGACGGCACATTCATGCCTCAGCAAACAATCAACGTGGGCGATCATCCGCGGGGAATCGCCGTACTTGATTTCGACGGTGACGGAGACGTGGACGTCGTAAACACGAATCGTTTTGGCAGTACCCTGTCGTTGATCGAGAATACCGGGAATGGCGTTTTCGATAGTTCACCGGTCACAATCGATGCGGGGCTGAACGGAGAATGGTCACTGATGGCCGGAGACATGAACAACGACGGCCTCGCCGACCTTGTCGTGGGCGACGGCGATGCCAACCAAATCCGTGTGCTTACTTCGAACGGTAACGGCACCTTCACTCCTCAGGCAATCCAGGACACGGGCGGCCGATCGTGGCAGTTGGTGCTGGGCGATGTTAATGGTGACGGCAATATCGACGTTGCGAGTGCGAATGCCCAGAACAACAATGGCGCGATCCTGATGGGCAACGGAGATGGTACGCTCGGCGCTGCGACCACCTACAACGTGGCGGTCATGGGAAGCGGCGGGAACGGCTTTCCGCTCGCCACCGACCTTGGCGATCTGGACGGCGACGGCGATCTCGACTGGATCACATCGAGCTTCAACGGCGATTGGGTCGTGCTGGAGAACGATGGCAGTGGAAACTACAGCTACTCGATGGAACTGCAGGCTCCCGATGCCGCTTCCTGCAGCCTGATGGCCGATTTCGACAACGATGGCGACTTGGACCTCGCACTGGTCGACGAGCTGGACAATCTGGTGATCATCAAGCGAAACGATGGCATACAGTGCGCAGGATGGCGATTTCGACTGCGACGCCGACTTTGACCTGGTGGACGTAGATCAACTGGTGTCGGCAATCGCTTCGTCCGACCCGTCGTTGATCTTTGATCTGAATGGGGACGGCTTGGCAAATGGCGACGACCTGACGATCTGGCTGGAACTGGGAGGAGCCGCCAATTTGGCGTCCGGGAACCCGTACTTGCCGGGCGACGCGAACCTGGACGGCACCGTCGATGGCATCGACTTCCTCGCCTGGAACACGAACAAGTTCTCAAGCACGGCTGCCTGGAGCGCACGGCGATGTTAACGCCGACGGCGTCGTCAACGGGGCCGATTTCCTGATTTGGAATTCGAACAAGTTCACTTCAGCCGCCGTCATACCAGTACCCGAGCCGTTAGCACTGGGATGGTGGGCGTGGGTTCCACTGGCCGTAGTGATTCGATCAGGACGCGAGTCGCGCATCGGGACGAGGTGCCGCGAACCGGTTGGGACTGCGCGCTAAACGCCGAAGAACAGGATACGGACAGGCTCCGTTCTTCCCCCACGCGACACGACTCCACCTTCGGCTCCCACGGAACAATTGGGCCTGTCCAGCTCTCAAGTAAGCATCGCACAGGCAAAAATCCCTATGCGAATAGCGCCTTTTCTCTGCAAAATGTGGCCAGAAGAGTTAAACTGGAGGGATACAGCAATTACCGCACCGGTCGACTCGTACGAAAGCAGAACCGTCGATGAACTCAGCGTTTCAAAACAGTCTAGTCATCTGTGCACTGGCACTTGCATGTTCCAGCGCGTCGGCCATTCCCATGCTGATGGTTTCCGACATGGGCTTGAACGCCAGTTCCAACCGCGAATGGTTGGTTGAGACGGCTCCCGATGCTGCGCTGTTTAACGGGGGTCTTGGTTCACTGACAGTGGAGCTTGCCTTCGAAGTCAGCGGCAGTGAACTTGTCGGCGCAATCGCCAACACGGTTGTGTTCCCCTTTACAAACCCTGGCAACAACCCCTTCACTTCTTCGACAACGTTTGGCCTGCAAGTAGACACTTCGTCGGATACGGTTTTCGCCTCGTTTGGTAGCGACTTATTTGCCAGCGGCGACGCGGTCGAAGCGCTGACGATCGAGACGCTTGGCAGCGGTTCGACGACTCTAAGTTGGGGCGGACACTCACTTTTGCCAGGCAGCCAGTTCCAGTACACCGGCTCACGCATTGCCCAAGATGGCGTGAATTTCGATGGTTACCAGGGATCGCTGACGGCGGGCGTTTCCGTCACCGGTGATTTTGATAACAGTGGAACCTGGAACTGCATCGACATTGACTTATTGGTCACAGAAATTGCCACGGGAGGCTCCGACTTGGCGTTTGACATGAACGCGGATGGAAACATTACGGCCGCCGATATTACCGAAACCGGCACCGGTTGGCTGACGGTCGGTGGAACGAACAACCCTTCGAACACGGGTGGCAACGCCTTTCTGATTGGCGACGCCAATCTGGACGGCACCGTGGATGGCGCTGACTTCCTGATCTGGAATACCAGCAAATTCACGGGGGACAATGGTTGGTGCGGCGGTGACTTCGACGCCGACGGGCAAACAGATGGTGCCGACTTCCTGGCTTGGAATGCCAACAAGTTCACTTCGTCTGACATCTCCGCCGTGCCCGAGCCCAGCTCGCTCATCTTCAGCATCTTGCTGGCATTCGGTGCCGCTCACGCCTGCCGTTCACGAGAATAAGTGCAAGTATTTCATTCTTTGACCGGCGCATTCGTCACTTTGTTCCCGTGTGCAGGTTGCGGCTCCAACACTTCCGTCGAAGGGTTGTTAAGGCTCCAGTTGTACCAATAGGTATCAAAGCCATTGACCTGCTCGGCGCCGGCGCCTTCGAACCTGCGCAGCTTCAAATTGAACTCGGAGCCGCCGTCTTTTTCTTTCCAGGTCTGGCCCTCACGAACAAAGCCTACGGCAGAATACCAGGCGTTGGTTGATCGAAAGACCTTATCTCCTTCACGACGGAATAGGAACAGCTCACCAGCACCCGGGATGGCAAAGGTCGCTCCATCCACCGCGTCGGCGTGCCGGATCGCAAACGCCTGGCCGCCGCGACGGAAGGCAAATATCGGCGCCTTGGTTTTCAACCGATCGTCATTCGCCTTGAGTCCGCGAAACCCCTTTTCGTCGGTGAAATATTCTCCGTAAGCGTCGCCCTCATCCTCACGGTGGCCAACAGACAGGACTTTTGTGTCTGGGTGTCGTTCGCGCCATTCCTTCCAGGTCATTTTCTCACCAACCTGAAGTTCGTTGAGGACTTCTTCTTTCAACGCTCCCTCCAAGGCCCGCCCCTTCATCAGTGACCAATAGGTATCGGTTTGCTGGTCCTGCATCACCAGCGATGCGTTTGTTAGGCCGCCCGATGGTTCGAAGTTCAGTGTCTTGCCGGCATAGTCTCGACCGTATACTACGGCTGTATTTGCCAACGGTCACCACACGGCCGCAAAGTTCGTTTTCCCAATCGTGTCGTTCACCACTTCATGGCGATTCAAGAGATTGAGGCTGTAGGCGAGCGGCGTCGCATCAATGACGATTCCCAGTACAAACGCATCATCCTTTATCTGCGCCTCATCTGCCGTCACGTATTGCGGGTCATTAATCGCAGGAATTCCACCCCGCGGCAGGATTTGCTGGAATCCTTCTGGTGTCTGGGGCTTTCGCGACGATTGAGCGAAACCGGTTCGCAAAGATGCGCAAGACATCGCGCAGCAGAAGATCAGCAAAGGCATGCGAAACATGGTGGACTCGATTGCGAGAGAAGGAGTTGTTGCGCCTGGAAGGCATTATTGGTCATTTTCGCCCTGACTCAGTGCGTCAGCATACGCTTCCACCAAACGGCGACCAAATCAATCAGGCATTGGCTGCATCGGATCACGACAGCGACTTCTTGATCGCCTTCAATTGATCGAACTCGGGCATTTGCTTGTAGTGATCGTCCAGCGGAAAACAGCCGGAAACAATGCCATTTCGTGGAGCCGTCGTGCAATCGCTGAAAGTGCGACACACTCGTTTCCGAGCCAACTCGCCTTGCGTCAACACATCGTTCGGCAGCTCGGGATACGACAGGACCATGCGCCCCAGTCCGATGCAGTCGATCCAGTTGTCTCGCACGAGTGCCTGAGCCACGTGCGGCAGGTAATCCTGCAGGTAGCTGTATCCGCTACCCACCATGGGCCAACTGGGAAACGCAGATTTGCATTGGCGCGCCACGTCTATTTGACGAGCGACACCGACAAGTGGGTCCTCCGGCGGCTGGTAACCATCGCTGGGTGGAAAGATTGCCGGACGCTGAATGTGCGGATTGTAATAGGGACTGCCGCAGCTGATGTTGACCGCCGCCACACCCAGTGATTGCAGCTGGGCCAGCAGCGTCAACGGTTCGGTCAAATCATGATCGAGCGGCGATTCCGGGTTGGCACCGAACGCCAACAAATACGGATGCAAGCGTTGATAATCCATCGGCTGCCCGGTCCGTGTGCTGGTCTTGTAGGGCACGATGTCAAATATGCTCAGCCGGACGACGACCATCAATTCAGGATGCGCGTCGCGAATTCGACCGATAATGGTCCGCAATAACCTCGATCTCCCGTCGAGATCGCCACCAAACTTTCCCGGGCGAATTCGCGCACTGAGAAATTCGTGCAACAAGTACCCATGGCACGCCTTCACATCCACGAAGCGAAAACCGCAGGCCTCTGCCACGCCAGCGGAGGCCACGTACGCGTCGATTAATCGCTCCAAGTCATCATCGGTCCAGACGATCGACGTATCGGTCGGATCAATGCCAAATTTTTCGTCGAGCAACGGATGATGGTACGCAATCCGGGGCTCAAGCTGTTTCGTGTTGGGCCGGCAGAAACGACCGGAATGGGTCAACTGAAGACCGACGAGCAAATCATCCATCGTCGCGTGTCGCTCGGCGTGAGCAGCGAACAACGTTTCTCGCAACTTTGCGAGTCCGCTGCGGTTGGATTCAAGCGCCAACAGTTGATTCGGGTTGGCCCGACCGTCCGGCTGCACAGCTGCTGCCTCTCCACCCCAAATGAACTTCGCGCCGCTGAGGCCGAAGCAGCTGCCAGCGGCGGACCGTCAGCTCGGATGGCGAGCCATCCCGGTTGGCATCCCAACCTTCCATCGGATGGATGCACCACCGATTGCCGACCTGAAAGCCACCAATCTGAATCGGCTCGGCCAATGGTGAATTCTGTTTGGCGGTGAGGATGGAGTCGTCGACGGGAACTTTGAGCCCCAGTTCCTCACACCTTTGACGAAACGCTGCGACCGATTTTAGCTGAGCAATCTTTGGATATCTGTCCATCGGGTGGGGCCGGTGTGCGCGATGAGGAATCGGGAGCTGCGAAATCGATCGAAGTCCTCTGATGATAACGCAACTTGGGCCTGCTGCTCACCAGCTTGAACGGACGATCAGCAAAGCGATGGTCAGCAGCAAGAGCTGACTGTCACCCGGTTCGGGAACTGCGACTCGATCGTCAGAACTGGTGAACTTGTTGTCATTCCAAACCAGAAAGTCAGCTCCATCCGTCTGCCCGTCGGCGTTGAAGTCGCCGCCGCACCAGCCGGCGTCTGAACCGAATTTGTTGTCATTCCAGACCAGGAAATCAGCTCCGTCCACGTTGCCGTCCAGATTGGCGTCGCCCCGCAAGACCGACTGACCGGGACCGAACAGCGATTCGCCTGCTTCGCCCAACCAATGTTGCAGGTCGGCATCGTTAACTTCGCCATCGCCGTTCAAATCGAACCCGGCGTCTTCCGTCCCGCCGGTAATCGCCGCCACCAGCGCATCGGCGTCGCTGCAGTCAAACCGACGATCAAAATTGAAGTCGCCGGTGGGGACAAAAGTCTCCGACCAGGGAAACGATCGCAGCTCGTCCAGCGTGATGATGTCTTCGTCACTCAGTAGCGCCTGCAGCTCGGCAGCTGGAATATCCTGCCAGCGGTCGTACCACGGCGAGAAGTAGCTCCAAGCCGTGGCAAACCGCCCCATCAATTCGGCGTTTGGCAACGTTCCCGATTCGGAGAGCGCGATCATCTTCCGGCCATTGTAGTGAGCCAACACGTCGTACCACTCACCACTCATGCTGGAATCTGGACTCGTGTAAATGTCCAACCCGATCATGTCGACGACGTCGTCGCCCGGGTACCAATCGAGGTGGTTCCCCAAAGCGGCCGAGGAAGTGAACTCCCAGATCAGATTGTCGATGCCATGGTGATCGGTCAGTCGATCGTACGTCAGGTTCCAAAGTTCCTTAAACGCATCAGGGCCGTGTGCGCCCCACCAGAACCAACCGCCCTGTGCTTCATGCAATGGCCGCCAAATCACCGGCACGTCGGCATCTTCGTACTTTTGCAGCTCGACGGCGATCGCATCGATGTCGCGGAGTATCAACTGGTAATCACTACCGGCTGGATTGGCGAGTGCACCCGGCAGATCAAAAGTTGTCGCGTCCGTGTAGAACCCTCGCCACCATTCCATGCCGGGTTGGTTGATCAAATCGGCCGGAGCATTCCAATGCCACGACATGGTGACAATGCCGCCGGTCTGTTGTGCCCACTGGATCGATTGTTCGGTTTCGTTGTTGTTCGTTTCACCAAACGCAACGCGCGAAGGCGAATATCGGACCAGGTCAGAACCACGCACCGCGGGACTTAACCCGCCCGACCTGGCCAGGTAAGCAGGTTCCGGGAACGATGGATTGGTCCAGACGTTATGTTCCTGCCCGGCCAATGTTTTCTGGCCGTATTGGCTGACAAGGTAGTTCATCAACCGCTGCGTGTTCGCGTTCGCCTGAGGATTCGAAAGTTGAGTCGGAACCGCGGCAATCGGTGGAGGAGTAAACGGTCGAAACTCCAGGTAGTCAACGTCGTAGTAGCCCCATCCTTGATTGATCTCAAGCACATTCGTACCGCTGCCCAAGTCGAAAATCCCAGCCCGGTCTTCGGCAAATCCAGCCGACTGTTCAAACATGCCGCTACCGGATTGCGCATCGACGCGGTAGTTGTATCCCTTGTCGCCAAACGGAGAACGGTAACCAACCCACATTTCGTACAACCCTCCTGGCACGTCCACATTCAGGCGAAAATAGTCACTCCCATCCGAACTGTCGAAGCTCGTGACGTAACCGTTTCCGGAAAATCCCGGGGCCGAGTTGGCAATCTGGGTGCCGCCCAAGGTTCCATCTTCGGCTTCAAAGCGGTGGTTCTGTGCCAACAGCGGAAAGGCAAAGCTGACGATGCAAGTACAGGTGATGAGGATGATTCGACGATTCATGACTTACCTCGCTGGATAAAAGTCAGCACGCCAGCGCACGTCCTGGATTGGTGATACTAAACTGAAACGCGTGGCCAATGAAGTGCCGGATTCACAATACTTCGGAAGGAACACAGGCCTGAAGGCTTGCGACTCCAGCTACAGTTAATATCAATCAGCACGTGCGTTGGATAACAACCAATCGAAGAATTCATCATTGGCGTAGGTCTGCGTCCACGAGTCGTGGCCCACTCCCTCGTAGGCAGTCAGCCGAGCTTTCGTACCACCCTTGCGTTTGATTGCGTCGATCAGGCGAGTCGACTCGCTCAATGGAACGACATTGTCCGCGTCTCCATGGAAACACCAAATGGGGACTTCGGCTAACGATGCCGCGTCAAAGTAACTGGCTCCACCGCAGATCGGAGCTGCGGCGGCAAATCGATTCGGCTGATGCGCCAATAAGGTCCAGGTGCCATAGCCCCCCATGCTGAGTCCGGTCACATAAATCCTGTGCTTGTCGACGGCATACTGCGACTCGATATCATCCAGCAGTGCCGCCAGTCCAACCGGTGACCAGACGCGGTCGGCGGGACATTGCGGCGACACGCAAATGAACGGAAACTTCCTGCCACTTTCAATCAACTTCGGTGGTCCGTGAATTTTGACGAGCTCCAGATCGGCACCGCGCTCGCCCATCCCGTGCAGGAACAATACCAACGGACGTGGAGTCCGCTCATCGTAGTCATTCGGCAAGTACAGCAGATACTTGTACGCGTACTGTTTCGTAACGCTACTCGTAAACTCGGCTTCAATTTGTTTGCCAAGTTCCGTTGATTGAGCCATCAAGGGTTCCTCCAACAACAATCCAAGCGTACAGAAGACGGCCAAAGAGACATATTTCAGCATAGTGATCACCCAAGTAACCGCGAACATGATTCCTGTTCCATTCAAACTCCGGTTCAACCCCGAACCCGCATCGTACCATCCCTGCCACGGACCACCTCAGGAAAGAAATGCCTGGCTCTCACCTCAGGATCGGGTCGAAATATCCGCCCGCCGCGAGCATTAATCAACAGCGCGAAGCTCAAAAGAGCGAACCATTTACGCCAAATCATTGCCCCAACCTCTGACGTATCTGTCGGTTTCCCTCTGGCGGAAGACGGCGGACAGACTGGAACGCGCTATCTTTAGCTGATAATGTACGTTTACGGCACTTATTGGAACTCGTGCCTTGGTCTGGGCCTCAAGTAGAAAAGAACATCGATGGCAATCATTAAAGCTCTGGTCGGCGGTCTCATTGGTGGCGGCATCGGCGCCTATGCATCCAGTATGGTCCACGAGGCGATGCGAACTTCATCGCCATGGGGCCTGCTGCTGGCAGGATTGTTCGCCGGACTCGGGGTTCGTCTGGTCTGTGGCAAAGACCGTAGTTTCCTCACGGGTGTCATTTCGAGTGTTGCAGCGATTTTGGCGATCGTCGGTACTTCGTATATCAATTCGATGGCCATCATTCGCGCGGCAGAGGACACGGCACTTCCGCCCATCGTAGTGCAGGAATTGGCGGAAGAATTGGAAGAGGAAGCAGCAGGTGAAGAAGCAGCGGTAGAGGGTGAAATGGACTTGGAGGAGAGTTCCGATGAGTCGAGTGGCGAGTCAGTCGAGGATGATGGAGAAGTAGACGTGGAGTATCCAGCTGGTGAACAACCGCCGGCGGTAGCGGAGGATTACAAAGTCGGGCCGCGTGTGATCGAGACTCGGCCGTTAGCAAGAAACCCACTCCGCTCGAAGGAAGCGATCGCAAACGCGTTGGCAGCCCTGATCGCCTTCCTGTTGGGTTCTGGTTCGGCAACCGCCGCCGGAGTTGTTGCCGGGGCGGCTAACGCAAAACCAGAGGCGGACGAACCGCCTGCAAACTAGCCGTTGTGTCGCAAGCTGTGAGCGAAGCAGCTCGAAATTCGCGTCCGTCAGCTGGCGAGCAAACGGAAGACGAGAACATCTGGCCAGCAGATCGATCCCTGATCGGTACGTAGCTGGTGGAATCCAATTCAGGCAGTTTTTGAGCGTTACCGCCTTTGCAGCGTTTCCTTGCTCGTCAATAATCGCAAGCGACCGAAGCGGCATCGAATTCGTCGACGCTTCGACGTGAATTGGATTGGCACCTCGTGACTCTTAGATACTGAGCTGACCCCATTGCCCCAGCCTCGCATCCAAGCTCCATTCGAGCGTGTCCAAACCGGCGCCATCGTGCTTTTGGCCGCCGTCGTTTTTGGGATCGTCGGATATCATGTGCTGGGTGACTATAGTTGGCTGGAGTCGATTTGGCTCGTCGTGATCACCATCTCGACCGTTGGATATGGAGAATCGAGTCAAAGTTCTCCTGCGGTTCAGGGGCTGACCGTTTCGCTGATACTCGTAGGGTTGACGGCCGCCGTTTACACTTCGACAGGTTTCTTTCAGCTCGTTCTCGAAGGCGAGCTGGAACGCACGCTAGGATTCAGGCGCATGACACGACACATCGAACAACTTAAGGGTCACGTAATCATTTGTGGCTTTGGCCGCAGCGGGCGCAGCTTGGCGCTCGATCTCGTCAAACGGAATCGTGATATCGTGATTATTGAGAATAATCCCGAGCAGTTGGAGGACTTCAACGAGTTCAAGTGCCCGGTCGTCGAAGGCGACGCCACCGAAGAATGGGCGCTGAAACGGGCCGGAATCGATCGGGCTCGCGCCTTGGTGATCGCCCTGCCATCGGACGCAGACAACGTTTTTATCACGCTGACTGCCCGTGAACTGAACAAAGACATTTTGATCGTGGCCCGAGCAACGGTGGAAAGTACCGCCAAGAAACTGCGACAGGCGGGAGCTCAAAAAGTCGTCATGCCGGCGGCGGTTAGTGCCAAACTGATGTCCCGCATGGTGCTCCATCCCTCCGCGGCTGACTGGTTGGAGCTGATTGCGGAAAACAGCTACCAGGACCTCGACATCGAAGAGCTGATCGTTGCCGAATGCCCCGGCTTGATAGGCCAGACCGTTCAACAAACCGAAGCACAGCGAACGCATCGCCTGTTGGTCGTTGCGGTTCGGGGAGAAGACGGGAAGATCGTCGCCAACCCCGGCGCCGATTACGAGTTTCACTCGGCAGACGTCGCCGTCATGATGGGAAATCCGGCGAACATCAAGTTGTTCCGCAACAAGTTCCGCAGTTGATGGATGTCGTTGCCCTTAACACGCTGCGAGTGGATCAATCGAGGCTACACGAACCAGCCGCGACGCCGAAACCAGGCCAGCATGCCACCGCCGATGCCCAGCATCGCCAACGTCAACATGCCGAACCCGTACTTCCAACCAAGTCCGGGCATGAACTGGAAATTCATCCCGTAGACGCCCGCGAGGAAACTGAGCGGAATGAAAATTGTGGAAATGATCGTCAGCGTTTTCATGATCTCGTTGGTTTTGTTGCTGACGGCATTGAAGTGAAAGTCGCGTAAGCCGCTGCATGTTTCCAGGCATACATCGATTGCTTCATTCAGTTGGATTACGTGATCGTAGCAATCGCGGAGATAGACCAACGTCTCGGGTTGCATCCTCGCATCGCCTCCACGCAGCATTTGATTCACCATTTCTCGATGCGGTTTTAGCCATCGACGCAGCTCGGTCAGTCCTCGCCGCAGCCGATGAATCTCGTGCAGAGATACCTGACTGCGATCGTCGATGAGCAACTCGTCGATCGATTCAAGCAAGTCGCTGTACTCTTCGACGATGGGGAAATAATGATCCAGTACCGAATCGATAATCGCATACACGAGGTAGTCGCTCGATTTATTTCGGACTTGGCCGCCGCCTTTTTCGATTCGTCCGCGAAGCGGCCCCAGGCAATCGCCCTGCTGCTCCTGAATGGTAATGACCGTCTTCCCCGTATGGAAAATACTTAATTGCTCCGATTCAAATCGATCGCGAAGCATTCGAACAACACAGTAAGTGTAATTCTCAAATAGTTCACACTTTGCCCGTTGATGGACATTAATGACATCTTCCAGCGACAGCATGTGCAAGTTGAACAGCTCCCCCAGTCGCAGCACCAAACCGGTATCTTCAATGCCGATGACATTGACCCAAATGACATCAAATTCGGCTTCCAGTCCGGGTAGGTCCTTGAATCGAGCTGGTGAGATGACACGCGCCCGATCGGGGGAATAAGCGATCATATCGAGCTTCACATTGGCATCGTGGACCACTTCGAAAACGCCGGCGCACTACCTGGCGAAGCGGTCTTGCGGAATCGATTCTTTCGGCTTTTCGTCATTCGATGCTGTTCCCGTTTGGTGGCTTGCTTTCATGAACTGTTTTCGTCTTTCGAATTCCATTTTTCCAACCCCAATTCCGGATGGTGGCTTGCCCGACGTCGATTTGTCTGACTGGGAAAATCGACATTCGTGAAAATTCACCACCCAAAGTTGAGCTTTGCGACTTTCACGCGATCGGAGGACCGATCGCAAGACGCAGTCAAGAACGCCGGATAACCGGGCGGTCAGATCAGGGAAGATGTGCAGGCCATGGGCCCGCACGACTTTTGCGCGTTGGTGATCGATTGCGAAGGCAATCGTATTGTTCTCTACGCACAAACCGATAGTTGACGACGCAGTTCGCGGACGGCAACTGCTTTCTGACAGCAGTTGACCATTGGGGACCCGTATTGCCGATCGGTCCGCAAGATACACTTCACTCGACGGTAGATTCGAGCGACTTGCGAAAAGCTTTGGCTTGCTTCTGAATCTCTTTCAGTTCGACCGGTTTCTTGCGATCGATGTTTCGCAACTGTAGCGACATGCGATTGTTGCTCTTCAGTTCTTTTCTGTGTCGCACCAGAAAATCCCAGTACAGGTTCGTAAAAGGACATGCCTCTTCGCCAGTCGATTCCGCAGGATTGAATTTGCAGCCAGAGCAATAATTGCTCATCCGCTGAATATATTTGCCTGTTGCCACGTAGGGTTTGCTGGCCATCACGCCGCCATCGGCGAACTGTGACATCCCCAATGAATTGGGTAATTCAACCCACTCCACGGCGTCAACATAGACCGCCAAGTACCACTCATGCACCCGTTTCGGGTCGACTCCCAGCAGTAGCGTAAATAGACCTGTGACCATCAGTCGTTGAATATGATGGGCATAACCATACTCGAGTGTTTGAGCAATCGTTTGTTGCAGACAGTTCATTTCCGTTTCGCCGGTCCAGAAAAATTCCGGTAGTGGCTGTTTCGCCTTCATGGCGTTACGCTGAAGGTAATCGGGCATATGCAACCAATAGATACCCCGAACGTATTCGCGCCAGCCAAGTACTTGTCGAACAAATCCCTCGACGCTATTCAGCGGAGCCAAGCCGGCTCGATACGCGCCACAGTCTCTTCGACCACATCGCGAGGATCGAGAAGTTTCAGATTCAGCGCCGCCGAAATCCGGGCGTGAAAAAGGAACGGTTCATGGGTCCACATTGCATCCTGAAATTGACCGAATTTCGCCAGTCTCTGATCCACAAAATCTTCGAGGGCTTCCCGCGACTGTTTACGAGTCACCGGCCAGTCAAACCGTTCCAGCTTCCCTGGATGCTGCGCAAATTTCTTCTGCACCAGCGCGATCACCGCCTTGGTCGTCGCGTCGGGTTTGAAACGCTTCACCGACGGGACCTCGTGAGGACCTTGCTTACCGAACGAACCTCGGTTGTCGGCGTCGTAATTCCACTGGCCGCCTTCCGGCTCACCATCGCACATCAGGACATCATGCTTGCGACGCAGCTCGCGATAGAAATACTCCAACCGCAGCTGTTTGCGTCCTTCTGCATGTTCGGCGAACTCTTGCGGGCTGCAAAAAAAGTGCCGATCAGGGCGTAGCTGCAATTCGATCTTCTGCGATTGCGCCTCGTTTACCAGGCTTTCGCGGACGCGCCATTCACCGGGCTCGACGAGAATCAATCGTTCCGGTTGGTGCCGCCGAACCGCAGCGGCGAGTTCCTGCGCCAGCGTACCTTTGTTGCCGCGGTCATCAAGCTGACGATAGTGCACGGTGAATTTTCTCCTCCGCAATTCGTCACGGAAGTGGCGCATTGCCGCGAGGAACATTACGATCCGCGCCTGGTGCGTCCACACGTGCGTCGACTCTTCCGCGACTTCCGCCATCCAGACCGCGTCCTGTTTGCGATCAAACTCGTCGAAAGCGGCTGAATCGAGGTTGAGTTGATCGCCCAAAACGATAATTAAATTACGGCGCTTCGATTTTGTTGAAGGCACGATTCAATTTCCCCCGAGGTATGCGAGCGCCGATTCGGCGGCCCGGCGACCCGCGGCCATCGCGCCATTGATTGATGCGGTATCGCAGTGGTCACCGCAGATAAACACTCCATCACGAACGACCGAAGATTTGGCAACCGGCTGTAATGCAGGCGGCGACTGTTTCGGAAGTGCGTACGGGATCGTGATCGATTTCAGGTGACGCCATTCGTCGACCGGCGCACCGAACCAGTCTTTCAACTGCGACTTCACCTCCGAAAGAACGTCCTGCGAGTGGTGTTCCCCCAGAACGGTCACGGAGACGAGTGATTTTCCTGCCGGCGCATAATCGTGTGACACCCGACTGGGTACGCAGAGATTGTTGATCGGGCCCTGCCCATCACCGTTCAGCACCAGGATCGGTTCCGTCACGGGTGGTTTGTCAGCTGCAAAGTAGAGGCAGGTTACGCCCTGGCCGCTCGCGGGAAACGTATCGCCCAGCAAACGTCGAGCAACTGGAGCCTCGGTCGCGATGACCACGGTTCGTCCCGACAGCCGTTCACCCGACTGCATCACAACATCGTGTCCATCGATCGTTTCAACCGGGCTGTTGGTCCGAATGACATCGTTCGGTAGTTTCTTGGCGAGCTGTCGCGGTATCTCACGCATGCCCTTCGCCGGCAGCGCCGCATCACCTTCAGAAAACATGCGAAAGACAAATTCGCACATGCGGCTCGATGTGTGCAACTCGTGATCCAGGAACACACCCCCAAGGAATGGACGAAAGAACCGTTCGATGATGACTTCCGAGAAGCCCCGTTCACGCAGCAATTCGATCGTCGACCGCTCGGGATGTTCATACAAATCGTGAAGTGATCCGCGATTCGTGTAGGCCCGGAAACTGGCGATCCGCAGCTTATCGGTGAGCGTAGCAGCCGACGATAAAATGGTTGCAATTGCATGCTGCGGCCTTCGCCACGGATCGGACAGCCGATGAAACTTGCCGCGAAATCGGATCAAAGCGCCAGGTTCAAAGCGACGCAGCCGAAGTGATTGATAATCCAGATGCGACTGAGCTTCAGGATAGGCGGTGAGAAATACCTGGAACCCGCGATCCAACAGGAACCCGTCAACTTCATCCGTTCGAACTCGCCCGCCGACCTCCTCCGCCGCTTCCAGCAAGTGGCAAGACCGGCCGGCACCAAGCAATTGGCCAGCACAAACCAGGCCTGCCAACCCGCCGCCGACGATGATCGCGTCGCAACGCTTGTCCATCGCTATTTCCTTGCTGCCTCGAACAGTCGGTCGCAGACATCCTCAAGTACGCCGCCGACAATCTTACATTGGGCGAAAGGAGCTGTCTCGGCAACCTCGGTCGCTTTCAATTGAAACTGGTTCCAACCCGAACTTGCCAGCCGTTCGATGGATGTCCCGAATATCACTTCAGGAATCCCTGCCCAAATAATCGCGGCTTGGCACATGCAACAGGGTTCGGCGGTCGTATAGAGGCGTAGCCGCGACCA
This sequence comes from uncultured Planctomycetales bacterium, assembly GCA_963821085.1. GTDB lineage: Bacteria > Planctomycetota > Planctomycetia > Pirellulales > Pirellulaceae > CAWGCE01. Next base: position 580,602 of record CAWGCE010000007.1, read on the forward strand.
GCGGTCCAAGCCGTTTTCGGCATATCGCATCAACGCATCGATTTCGCCGTGCAGAATCGGGTTCTGAGAGGAACGGTTGATTCCTTCGATAACGACTCGATCCTCTTCGGTGTCAAATAAGATGGAAGCAAAAGGTGCTGATGGATTGCGACCAGCCACCTCGACGGCTTTCCGCATCAGCGCTTCGTGTCCTTGCATGGTGAGTCGCTCCCCGTTCCGCTACAAAAAAACACCGGCGTCAGGATTCCCTGACGCCGGTGCAATCGTTCGCTTTCGACCGTGCACTAGCCGCCATGCTTCGGCATGATTACCGCGTCGATGACATGAATAACACCATTCTTACAGATGATGTCAGTCGTCACAACTTTGGCGTCATCGACCTTGACGACGTCGCCTTCGACGGTGATTGCAATTTCCGAGCCTTCAACCGACTTTGCCGATTCGAGCCCAACGACGTCGGCGGCTTTCACCGTGCCAGGCACAACGTGATACGTGAGGATGGAAACCAGCTTGGCACTGTTTTCCGGCTTGAGCAGATCTTCCAGGGCGCCCTCGGGAAGCGCTTCGAATGCTGCATTCGTCGGTGCGAAAACTGTGAATGGGCCGTCACTTGAGAGCGTGTCGCCCAATTCAGCTGCTTTGATTGCCGCGACCAATGTCGAGAAATCTTCGTTACCGGCCGCGACTTCGGCAATCGATTTGTCACATGTGCCGCAATGTGCAAAACACGATAACGAACCAAACAGCGAAACGACAATCGCCATGATGGCGATCAAACTACGATTCTTCATGTCCAACTACTCCTGTGAAAGTGGATGTGAGAATGTCGGTTCGGCATAAGCCGCGTGTACTGTCGCGAAGATTGCTTGCCGAGCCGAGTAAAAGCGAATGTTGAGCTTTCAGACTAGCGAAACGTCGACAGAAAGATATAGGGGCCCCGACGCATTTCGCCCAACAGAAAAGGGAGAACCCGCATTGGCCAGCAGCACCAGGTGTCCAACAGGAAGACGGTATACGACCGCCACAAGCAATGGCACTGTTCCTGGAAGATGAATGCGGGGGCGGTTTGGAGCGTGCCCGGAGCGAAAGTTCCCGATACGCGTTGGTGTGGCAGCGAAGCCTCCTTGCCCCAGTCGCACGGTGAAGGCGAGCTGGTTGGGGAGTACATGCTCCCATAGCGAAGCAGCCAATCATGGCTTGTTGGGGCTAGAAGCTCATCGATCCTCTCAGCAAGAACGTGTCGTCGAGCTTGATCTTGGACTCATCGCTTTCGAACTCGAAGTCCCGAGAGAATGCGTAACCCAGCTCGAGGCCCAGCTTTCGCCCCCGCGTGAACGGGATTCCCGGTTCGGGAGTCGGCGTTGACTCCCAGCCGAGGACGGCTCGAAAGTCGCCATAGGTCAACTGGTCGTCTTGGCCGTCGGCTCGCTGAACTCCCCAAGTGCTACCATTTAACGCAGCACCCACATAACCCCACGATTGACGTTCTCCCCGGTCAGCCAACAGGAAGGCGATTCGGGGCCTTGGCAGCATCAATTCAAACCGCAATCCGGGACTGGGTTGATGGATGAGCCCGACTGCCGGCACTACGGGAATGTCGTTCCGCCCGAGCGCAAGCGCTCCAAACGTCCAGGTCCATTCCGGACAGCGGCGATAGACGGCAAACACACCGCCTCGAAAACGCCACGCATCACTGGACGTGTTCTCGCCATCCGTTGCAAACGACGAACCGAACATGAAACGGACAACCCAGCGATCGTTGACCGTTCGCATCCAGGCGAGCCCGAGCGAGGCGTCGTAGAGATCGCTCGGCAAACCAAAATCGACGGGTGATTCAATCTTTGTGTACGCAAAACCTGGCGACACAAAAGGCGGAGGCGGTCCAAAGATCGGGTAAGTCGGAATCCGCATGCCGGCCTCGAACAGCGACAATTTAACGCCATCGGTTTCCGCCTGCCATTCGGTTACGAAGCGAAAACCGGGACGCATCAGCTGCCGCAGCGTTGCGCCTGAGAACTCGAATTCGGAGAACTCTTCCCCTTCCTCTGTTGTCGCGTTGACCTCCCCATCCCAGAAGGGCTCGGGCGGCATCTCGTCAAGGTCCCGCGAATCAATGAACGCATCGGCGACTTGTGGGCTCGAGATCCTGCTCTCGTCGAAAGCTGCAGCGATCACGCCTGAAGGAAACAGTCCCAGCGCCAAACCCAGACTGGCAAGCCAAGTTTGATTTCGCAGTAACGCCGCCATTCGAGTCATCCGTGGGTCACCGCAAGTCGAGGGTAGCAATGATAGCGTGGAAGTCTGGAAACCGCGCGACGCCGAAGGACTGTAGTTCAAGTCGCTAAGAACGGCTATGCGGTTTTTCCGGATTGACCAAGTTTAATTGCGGAGGGAGACTCGCCAGCACATCATGGGCGTCAGGCAAACTGAACTCTAAAAACGGCTGAAGGCGAGACCGGGCAACTTTGCAGTCAGTCGAAAGTCGGTGCGTGAGAGCTGAATGACCTCAGTCGACAGCAAGGCCGCGTAGTCTGGATGGTCAGCCGCGTTGCTAGAGCGATGTTCTGCCACCACTTGACCATCGACCAGAACAAAAGCGCCCGGCATACGAAAGCCATCACCCGAGAGTCGACCGAGGCCATGTCCTTTCCACAGGGCCCGGGCCGCTCGCTTGAGCACATGCGAGGAGAACAACTGGCTGATGCTGCCGCGTTCGAGACCGAAAGCGGTGTAAATCTGACAATGTGGATCACTGAAGTGATGTGCATTGCGTAGTTTTCGATCTTGCAAGAGCAACGTCCCATCCATGGGCGAACCCATCTGGACGATAGCAATGTTTGCATTCGCCCTCTCGATGATCTCCTGATTTCGCTCCAACTCAGCCAGCGATTCGCGGCAGAAAGTACATCCGGCGTGACGCAGGAAAACAACCAGAGTTGGTCTCCCGGAAGAAAGTTCGAGCAGGCTGGCATTCCGATGGCTTCGACGTCCCCTCACCACTTCATCCAGAGTCAGCGCTCCGATGCCAGCGGAGGTATCGGTGTTATGCCTGAAGGCGAGATAGAGCATCGATGCGAACGGCACCCACCACACCAGGTCGTTGGTGAGAATCGTCGCTCCCCACTTCCACGGCAGGGCGCCGGTCATTGCAGCATTCAGAAAACCAATCGGGCCAAGAAGCTTACCGAGGAATCCGACAAGCACAATCGGCCAGTGGCGAAACGGATCGCGGGCCGCCAGCCAGTAACCTATTCCGTAAACGCCCACGATCATGCCGACGCACTGCCAAATTTGCGGATAGCGAGGCTCCTCCATGCCAGCCCAACGGAAGAGTGCCAGCGGAGCTGCAATGACTGCGGCACCCCAGAGCAGGTTATAGATGGCAGCTGCATAGAGGACGTTCCGGGCCCAAGCTGGCGCTGTTTGCTTTGGTGGTTGTGACATCCGACGAACTCCCTGGGTAGATCGATTTAGCTTCCCCTCAGAGGAAGAACCGAGAATGCTGAGTTCTTTTTAACGAATCGGGGGCTGTTCGCATTGGTGTTCAAAAATCCCGCAGAAATTCGATGATATCGCAGGTCTGTGCAAGCAAGTCCAGAGAACATCGCCCGCAGGTCAGCGTGTGTTATCTCGTCACTTGACGGGCAGTCAATCGAACGTTGGCCAATCCGCCATCGATAGAAAAGACCTCACCAGTGACCCAGCAATTCGCAGGGTCAAGTAGCCAGGCAATCATCGAGGCTACCTCTTCTGGCTCGCCCAGACGCCCCAATGCATGCATCGAACACGAAGTCGCGGCAGCTCGTTCGTTTTCCCAGATTTTCTGTGTCAACGGAGTCTTCACCAGACCGGGTGCCACGACGTTAAAGCGAATGCCCCGCGCCGCATAGGAGGCAGCGGCCGACTGCGCCAACCCGACGATTCCGGCTTTTGCCGCAGCGATCGCTTCATGATTTGCCAGTCCGATCCGTGCTGCGGCTGAAGACATCAGCACCACCGAACCGCCCGTTTTGGACATCACTTTCCCGGCCGCTCGCACCGTGGCGAAGGCCGAGGTGAGATTCGTGGCAATGGTCGCACTCCACTCAGCTCCACTCGTCAGGTGCGCCGGTTTGAGAAGCACCGAACCAACACAATTGACGGCGCCGTTCACTTGTCCGAATTGCTCGGCGGCTGCCGAGAAACAGGATTCGACAGCGTCGAGGTCCGTAGCATCGACGACGCGACTGGGCGATTCGAGCTCTTCTGCCAGGGCATCCAGCCGGTCGCTGGCACGCGATGCCAACAGCAGCTGATGTCCCTCAGCCTTCATGATTCGAGCGACGTGAGAACCAATGCCCCCGGACGCACCCAGTATGACAAACACCTTGGCGGAATTATTCACCTCAGACATGCGATCAAGTCTCCTGATTGTGATGAAGCCTCATTGCTGATCGGTTGTGCGTAGAACAGCAGTCGGCCGTGCAAAGTTGCTGTTGGATGCCTGAAAAGCCTGAAACTAGTCCTGTGGGATCTACCGCCTATCATCCACTGTAGGCCCAAGACGTGTTTGGGCCGAGATATTCGTGATATTTGGAGAATACGAGCATGAGTGATTCGAACGAAACAACAACCTGGCCTGAATTGGCGGCGGCGTTGTACGACAAACTGACCGGACGCGACGCCCAGATCAGCTACGATTTTGACAATTTCGAACTAAGTATTCCCAGTTCCACATCGGCGAAAGCAGAACATGCCCTGTGGAAGATGAACGGAACACTTCGCATTTCAACCAAGAACGGTGCTTCTTCATCGTGACATCAAGGCTGACAGATCTGGAAATATTCGCAGATCTGGACTGCGAACTTGATGGTCAGCCCATTTCCATTGCAGCCGCTGGTCGCACCATTGTCGTGAGGTTACCTGGCGGGGCAACCGCACGGCAGCTGTTGCGTCTGGGTTCTCGAGACGGTTTCCCCAGGAGGTCGTTGTGGCAGGCGAGAAAGCTGCTCGACGACAATCACCTGCGTCTGGACATTCATCTTGGGAAAAGGTTACTCGGCTCGATCGGACATCAGGTTGGGAATTCCGCGTGGAATTTGCTTGGTTTGCCGAAGATGCGACTAAGTCCGCTGGCTGTTGCGGAGGTCTGGATTCGGAAATCGGACGGGTAGTTTCGTCAGCGACGACACCGGATTCGAGGTTATTTGTATTAATCCGATTCTAAAATGGATCGACCGCCGTTTTTGAAGCGATTCGATCGAAGACTGCCAATTCGGTTGTCGCCCACGAGGCCGTAACATCGACGTGCCAACAGCTCAAAACATGAGACGGCAGCGACGTACGAGACAACAGTAGCGGTGAGCAAGTACATGCCCATTTTTGATTACCAATTCATGGTGTCCAGTTCGCTCGAGGACGTGCGAGATTTTCATCACAATACCAGCGCATTAAAGAAGCTGACACCACCACCGACCATTGTCCAACTGCATGCAATTGAACCTCTTGCAGAAGGTTCCAAGTCGGAATTCACGCTGTGGATTGGTCCATTGCCGTTGCGGTGGACCGCGATCCACCGCAACGTGACCGATTATGGCTTCACCGACGTGCAGGCCGCTGGACCGGCGAAGAAATGGGAGCATACACACACGTTCGAACCAGTATCACCGCAAGAGACCCGAATTCGTGAGCATATTGAGTTCGAACACAAAAACGGCGGCATGGGCCTGATTACTCGCATTCTCTTTGCACCGATCAATCTGCGAATCATGTTCACGTATCGCAAGCTCGCGACGCGATGGCACCTTCGCCACCAGCGTCCCGACAGCGACCATTAAGTCCCCTTTTGCATTTCACCATGCAAAGCGTTCCTTTGACCTTAGACCATCGGATGAGTCACGTGCATCAACTACCTTTGTGGATACTGTTAATCCAGGTCGCGGCAACGCTGGCCATGGTGGGACTTATCTGGTTTGTGCAAGTTGTGCACTACCCACTTTTCTCAAGAGTTGGTCCGGAAGAATTTCGCCGCTATGAAATGGAACACCAACGTCTCACATCGTATGTTGTTGCGCCATTGATGCTGGCCGAAATGACAACCGCGATCATGCTTTGCCGTTGGCGTCCTGACCCGATTGCCGGAATCGCAGTTTGGTTCGGGTTACTTGTGCTGATCGGAATCTGGTGGATGACTTATACCGTCCAGGTACCGCAGCACGCATCGCTGGTCTTTTCCTACAATTCGACGCTGCAGCAGCAGCTTGTTTCAGGCAATTGGTATCGCACAGCGGCTTGGTCAGCACGCGGCATGTTGGTTCTGTGGATGGTGTCCGAGCTGGTGACAACAGCCAATCTTGCAGCACCGGGTCCGAACTCCGTTGGGAGCCTGATGCCATGAGCGACTCTCCGGTGTCGATCCTGCTGACTGGTGCGACAGGTTATGTTGGGGGCAGGCTGCTTCCGCTGCTGGAAGAGCGTGGAGCGACCGTTCGGTGCCTGGCACGCCATCCGGAAAATCTTCTGCCCCGAACAGGCCCTGCCACGGAAGTAGCATCTGGCGATGTCCTGGATGCCAGCTCGCTGGAGCACATCTTCGACGACATTGATGTGGCCTACTATCTGATCCATTCGATGGGCTCCGGAGGCTCGTTCGAAGACCAGGATCGCACAGCGGCTCGCAACTTTGCCGCCGCCGCAAAACGTGCGGGCCTGAGAAGGATTGTCTACCTGGGTGGTCTTGGTCAGGATACAGATGATCTCTCACCCCACCTTCGTAGTCGACATGAGGTCGGGGAGATTCTCGCGAATCCGGATGCGAGGTGATTGAATTCCGGGCTTCCATCGTCATTGGCTCGGGAAGTTTATCCTTCGAACTGGTGCGTGCTCTGGTCCAGCGACTTCCGGTCATGATCTGTCCCAAGTGGGTCAGCGTGCAGGCGCAACCAATTGCTATTGAGGACTTGCTGCAGTACCTGTTGGCCGCGAGTAACAGGCAGGTTTCTTCAAGCCGAATTTTCGAAATCGGTGGCCCGGAACAGGTCAGTTACGGAGAGATTATGCGTGAGTACGCCCATCAGCGAGGCTTGCGACGTTGGTTTATCTCGGTCCCTGTCCTGACTCCCCGGCTCTCCAGCTTGTGGCTGGGATTAGTCACGCCGGTTTATGCCCGAGTCGGACGGAAACTGGTAGATAGTCTGAGAAATCCGACGGTGATCCATGACGATTCTGCATTGACCGAATTTGACATCACGCCAATGGGGTTATCCCAGGCGATCGAAAGGGCCCTCACCAACGAAGACAAGAAAGTCGCCGATACGCGCTGGTCCGATGCACTCTCTTCTTCACGCGGCGTACGCGGTTGGGGTGGCGTTCGTTTTGGGAATCGAATCCTCGACGATCGGGAAGTCAGTGTCAGCGTATCCCCCGAGCAGGCGTTTGTGCCCATTCGACAAATCGGAGGCGAGAGAGGCTGGTACTGCGCGAACTTCCTGTGGACGATTCGAGGCTGGATCGATCTGCTCGTCGGTGGCGTCGGAAAACGACGGTCGCGACGCGATCCGGAACACTTGGAGGTGGGTGAAGTCCTCGATTGGTGGCGGGTTGAAGAGTATGTGCCAAACCATCGACTCCGATTGCTGGCAGAAATGAAGGTTCCTGGTCGTGCCTGGCTGGAATTCGAAGTCCAAGCCGTCGGGCGACGGCGCCAAGATCCGTCAAACGGCCATCTTTGATCCGGTCGGCTTGTTCGGCATATCTATTGGTACTGCCTGTACCCGCTCCACGCTGTGATTTTCCGAGGCATGCTGAATCAGATCGCGTTACGCGCCGAGCAGGCCGCTCGCTCTTCCGATGCTGCTGATAATGATGGTTCGAACGCCGCCTTGACCAATCGGACTTGAGGACGCGTCATGCCCACCGCGGAAATAACATCTGGGCGACCAACGCCCGATGGAACGGTGCGATTGCTTTACTTCACCAGCGGCATCCTGATCGTCTCCGGACTGTTCCACATCCCGGTTTGGCTGCTGCTCGGTGGTGGATGGGAAGGACCCGTTTCGTGGCGAAAGCCCATCCTGTTTGGGCTTTCGACCGGGCTGACTGTTCTTTCCATGGGCTGGCTGTACCCCAAACTGAAGTCGCAGCGATGGGACCGTTGGCTTTGCGTTGTATTCGCCGTTTCGATGCTGGTCGAGGTCGGTTGCATTACTTTTCAGCAATGGCGCCGTCAACCATCCCACTTCAACGAGTCAACTCCGTTTGACGCAAGCATCGAACGCTGGATGACGATCCTGATCTCGATCGCGACCCTGGTGATTTTCGAGTTTACTCGCCGAAGCCTGCAAAGCCTGAACGCTGCGGACGACATGAAACTCGCGATTCGCAGCGGAATGCTTTTCCTTTCCGCGTCTTGCCTGATCGGGTTCGTGATTCTGTTCTACGGTAAGTACCGGGTGGCGATAGGTGGCGACCCGTCCACTTATGGCGAGGCCGGCGTCACCAAATTTCCCCACGGCATTGTCATCCACGCGTTGCAACTCTTGCCAATCCTGAGTTGGCTGATGCGTCGGATTGGAATACCAGCCGACAAAAGGTACCGCTGTATCGGTTACTGCTCCATCTCGATGGCGATGTTTCTGGTATTCAGCGTGGTGCAGACGCTTGGCGGCAGAAGCCGATTCGATCCCGGTTTGGTTGGATCGGTTGTGCTCGTCTTCGCAATCCTCCTTGTGCTGCCCGTGGTTGGCCAACTCGGAGCGTCGCTGCTTGGCATGCATCGCCGTGGGTAACAAACGACCAAACGTGGTGGCTGTTGCTGCAAAATCGTGGCTCTTCACCTGCAAAGGGTCGCAACAGGAAATGGGCCAGGCGTTCACTTCGAGGTCCGCAAACCGTTACAACGCGAATTTCCAGCTCAATGGCCCCATAAGTGCCATTCGGAGCTCGGCAGCAATCAGGATTTTGACTGCCCCGAAGTCGGCCGGTCCTATATTTGCCAAAGGCGATTGCAAAATCGCTTGCATCCATTCCCGGTGTTTTTTTCAGGGCGAGTTACCATGTCGGCCTTTGCTCGTACGATCATCATCGCGTGCTTTGCGTTTAGTCTTCCTTTGGCGTTTGCCACGTATTCCAACTGGGAGGCGGTTCGGCCGTACCTTATCGGCGATGCAGCCACGGCCGAAGGGCAACTCCTCTACTTTGCCCGGCGGGGCTGACGAGGCGGTTGCCCCGGAGCAGCGGCGGTCGCCGCATTACGTAACAAGGGTTTTCGCGTCAGTCAGCACGGCATGGACGGCCATTCGGCAAAGAAGTATCACATAAGGTGGAATCCAACCTACGTCTACGTCATCAACGGCCGCGAGATACGACGCTCATCGGGCGTTAAATCGGTCGATGCCTTGAAGCAGATGTATCGCAAACCTTGGTTCTAGACATGTGCACGATGTGGCTCACGGATCGACAAAGCTTGATCCACCGCTCGGTTCGTTGAACGCGGCCCGCCCACGGCGGAACTCGGCCGGCGTGGGTTGCGGATTCCCAGGGAGCCATCTGGCCGCCGCTGTCTTGGAGGCGGATCCAAATCCAAGAATGGGCAGATCTTGGTAAGTTTCCCGGCTGCTCTGTAGAAAACGTCGCTCGATGGAGGTTTGGGGCTCGTTTCCGGCCATCGCATTTTTCATAGCAGCACGGTGTCCCCGAAAAAGAGTCACGACCTTTGCGTCTGTACCACCTCTGGGTTCCGTTCAGCCTTGCTCACAAAACGGGTTTTCCAGCGAGCACATTCCCGTCCGTTGTACTGGCCAGCGGCAGTTTCGACGGCAAACCAGACTCTTTCCTTGCAGCACACCGCGTTATCCGCACGTCAGGCAAGCATCCGAACCCGTCGCTGTGTATCCAATCGGATTGGTTTCTACCGTCAATTCCGCACGACGGATGGGAATTTCCCTGGGGGCCTCGATTCCAAGACGCACCGAATTGCCCTGGATGGCTGTGACAACAATTCGGATCTTGTCGTCGACGTAGATTGCCTCACCGACTTTTCGTGATAGTACTAGCATAGTCCTGTCCTCCTTAACTTTTGTTGAACTGGCAACCGCTGCCGGCTCTTTTGGTCTTCTTTCCGGCAGTCGACGAGCAATAATCACTGCAGTCTCCGTACCAAATCTGAAAAATGGCTCAAGTTAAGTGACTGTATTGCCGAAGGGGCGATTTGACGATAGAAGCAACGCTAGCTGAGTCTTCCCGCGGGTGATCACTTCTTGACCGCAGGGACGCATTTGACACACTTCGACTGCCAAAACGGGATGGTGGAATTCCCGCTTGGGATGCCACGCTTCTTGATGGGGATCACATCAAAAATTGGGAAACAGGCGTTGAAACGATGAAAGGAAGCATGGCCGAATTCACTTGGCGAATGTTTTGGTAAACAATAACTCGTTGATCCATCGATCCAAGAAGGGAGATTCTCATGTCTTTTGAAGTCACCGAAGTAGCCGAAGGCAATGTCGTCGCTGTGTCGCTGACGGGCAAGTTAACCAAAGAGGCTTACGAGTCATTCGTGCCGATGACCGAAGAACTGATTCGACAACATGGAAAAATACGCTTGCTGGTGTCGCTCCACGATTTTCATGGATGGGACGCCGGCGCATTGTGGGAAGACATGAAGTTCGATGTAAAGCACTTCAACGACATCGAACGGTTGGCGATTGTTGGTGAAACGAAATGGGAAAAAGGGATGAGCATATTCTGTCGGCCATTTACCCTGGCCAAGATCAAGTACTTCGACAAAGCCGACATCGATTCGGCGCGGGCGTGGATTGCCGATTGAGCCAATGCAGGTTGATGTGTGAGGAGTGTTCCCGATGTTGGGCCACGAATTGAATAGAGACTGCGGGGTGCTGTTGTTAATGCCGGGCGGACCTCTGGAGGCAGAAGACTTTCAGCGTATGGCCATTGAAGTTGATGCGTTCCTCGAGAAAGCGGGATTGTTGAGAGGCGTTTTGATCGCGGCCGAACAGTTCCCCGGTTGGAGTGACTTCTCCGCAATTCAGCAGCATTTTCGATTCGTGCGAGACCATCACCAGAGAATCTGCAGGGTCGCGATTGCCTCCGATAGCAAAATGCTCACAATCCTGCCCGAAATCGCCGCGCACTTTGTGGCTGCGGAGGTCAGGCACTTTCCCTTCGCCGAACAACCGGCGGCGCTCGCCTGGCTCTGTGAAGATTCGGCAGGCTGAATTCGCGGTATTTTGATTTGCGCGGCAAGCTAACCTGTGCATCAGGCACACGATGGAATGATCCCGACAGGCGGTACTGCAGGGGACGCAGTGTGTTTTCGCTGGTGGTGGTCGTGGCTGCTGCAATTGTTTCTGGTCGATCCGGACGAGCCCGAGGAAATCGACAACACTGCAATACAGCGCCGCCAGGTTCCTGATCCGTTCGTCTAATGCGGTGGCAGTTTCTGCTTTCTTGCGGTGCCACCTGGCGCAGGCTGGCAATTGCATTCTCCGCCGATTCGTAGCCCACGAGAATCACGACAGCCACCACGGTCACCGCGACTTCGCCGGAAAATTCACCAACCCCGATCATCGTGCCGATGGCGGCAAGCAACCAGACAACGCTTGCCGTGGTGACGCCCGTTACAATTTCACCGCGGGCAAGAATCACTCCGCCACCCAAAAAACCGATCCCGGTCACAACTTGTCCGATGACGCGCGTCGAATCGGTTTGGTCGTTGGCGGCCACACTGCCCATCTTTACGAATAACGCGGTGCCCATGCAAATCAACACACAGGTTCGCATACCGGTCGGTTTGCTGCGAATTTCACGCTCAATTCCGATGATGGAACCACACAGCAGCGAGATCCCAACCTCCAACCAGAATTGCGATGTCACGGGGCTAAATTCCATAATGCCACTCCTCTCTTGGTGTCCAGTGCAACCGAATCGACGGTTTGACCGTCCACACGATAGTCGATCGGCGGATACCTGAGATGGTCAATGCATCGGAAACGGCCAGTCAAGGACGATTGCGACTACTTCGTGGCGATGGGTACGCGAACCGACCGTGGTTCAATGGCGGAAACGCGGAGGTTGGCCGGATGGCGCACCATTTCATCGATGATGGTGAACTGCCGCTGTCCCTCCGCCAGCGCGGCAACGTCGATCGACGCCACCAAAGCACTCGGCGCAAGAAACTTGAAGGCGTTCTCTTTTCCAACGAGCGTAACTTTCAGTTCGCGAGTCAGAGCGTTGGACAATATTAGTCCTTCTGGGACGCTGCGATATTGCACAGGTACCAGAAACGTTCGATACACCTCGGATGCGTCGTAAACAAACTGCCACCAGCAAATGGCGGCAATGATGACCGCCGCAATTTTTAATCGCAAGTTTTCACGAACCATCGCCACCATCAACGAAGCACGTTCATCCTCATCACGATAGGATCGATGGCGATGCAGGGCTTCTACGAGCTGACCTGGGGCAGCAATCTCGGTCAGCCGCCCCTCTCGAGCGACCGAAACCACGCCGCGTTCCTCCGAGACGACCAACACGAGAGCATCTGACACGTTGGACAATCCCAACGCTGCATGATGGCGTGTCCCCAATTCTGAAGCTCGACCGGTTCTTGCCAGCGGTAAATGCGCGGCAAACAATTGAGCTCGTCCCGAATCAATCACCAGCGCTCCATCATGACCGGCCGAGCTGGTATCGAACAGACTGTAGATCAGGGGGCGCTGAGCTTGGCATCGAGCGGTATGCCACCGTCGATTAGTCGCTCGAGTTCATCGTGCCCTCGAACAACAATCAAGGCGCCCGTCTTCGACGCGGCCAGGTGGAAGGCTGCGTCCGCCAGCGTCGTCACCAGCGCCGCAGAATGATTGGGAGGCCCCTGCTGCACACCCATAATCCAGCGTCCGATCCGCTCGGCCAACGCACGCAAATCGTCTTGATAGACAATCGCAATCGCGATCACCGCAGCCAGAAATCCAAAGCGAAACACGTTTAACGTCAGGTGCATCTGCCAACGGACAGCCGCCGAATAAGCGACAACCAGCGCAACAAGAAAAGCAAAACTGCGTCGGGATGCCGTCCGAAAACCAAATACCAGGACACCGTAAACCGCGATGGCACAAATCCCGATATCGACGATGTCGGACAGAGCAATGTGGCGGTACAAATCCAATATTCTGCTTTCGTTGCAGGCCCATCTGAGAACGTGAGAACGAATCGTTGTTCGGCGATTGTGAGCCTACGGTTTCTGCGCCGCTTCCGCCAGCGTATCGGGATGGGCCGACGATTCGTACGACTTCGCCTCCCGCAATGCATCGAGCCAGTAACCCGAACTGATTACGTCGAGCTTGATCGCGTGCACACCGTTCGCCTCCGAGTTCACAATCCAGACGATGCTGTCGGCCTCGGCAAAGGCCTTGCCTGCCAACTGCTCGTCGAACAACCGGTGCAACGTCGAGTCATCATCCATTCCGTCGGCCAACAGCCGAGTCAGGAACGACTCGGACAACGGTCGGCTCAAGATATCTTTCGCCACGCCGTTGTTCGCGACTACCTCCAGCTTGACTTGTACCGCGTCTGGATCGGGAAAGGACTGGGGTTGCGCTGCGTACAGCAAGCTACCGACATGAAACAGACGTTCATGCAGCGACATATCGGCGTATTCCTCCCATAGCTTTTCGTCCTGCAATTCGTTCGAAACATTGCGAATTTGTCCCTCGGTCAGTCGGTCCCCTAAGTGGTGTTTCAGAACAATCGCCGCAGCCTGTTCCGGCGGAAGCTCCTGCAGCGCCACGAGGCACATCTCCTGCAACTCGGCGTCGTTCATGCCCGCCATATCATCGAAGCCGGTGGCTTCGAGCAACGCCCGATAGTCAGCGCTGCTCCAGACTCCTTCGGTCTGCTGCAAGACAGAAAAACCGACGACGCGCACGCCAAACGAAGGTTTCATGCGAGAATCCGTTTCTGCAGATGGCCATTGGCTAGGAACACTTGACGCATTTGGTCGCGTATGGCAAAGCTTCCAGTCGTTCTTTCTTGATCGCGTTACCACAGCTGGTGCAGACACCGTACTTCCCCGCGTCGATCTGTCGCAAGGCGGTCTTAATCTGGCTGATTTCCGAGATGGCCAGGCCGCCGACCTGTTCCAACACCTCGTCGTCTTCCGATTCGATAGCACTCTCGTTGCTATCGTCGTCGCCGAGCTGACTTAGATCGTCGTCAATCTCTTCCGCTCGCGCCGTTAGTACTTTGAGTTTTGCTTCGAGTTGCTGTTTGATCTTGGCAGTTTCCGTCATTATTCTTCGCCTCCATATTGCGAGGGGGCGAGCATTCAGGGCAGAGGTTAACCGTAAAGGTCAAAACTCGATCGCGGGCGGTTGCACCCATGATTCCTGCCCCGTTCAGCTTGACGCTGATTCGCCCTCAAGAAAAGTGCCGCAGTCGCAACCGGGGCCGCGACTGCGACGAGTCAGCAAGCAATTGGACGTAGCCCGGTAACTTGTTGACGCACAGGATCACAGCAAACCGTGCGCAACCAAACCGCGGAGAGTGGAAAGTATTCGCTTGGCCTCCAAGTACCGCTCGGCAAACAGGACGTACTCAAGTAAATCCCTGCTGCCGGGAGGGATCCTCGAACCGCGGCTGCGCGCGGCTGCGCTACGCAAGAAACTGCGTTACCTGCAGTGACTTGCCGGACCATTGTTGATCACCCGCTTGGGGGCATCGATCGCTTGCCAAGGCGACCAGAAACTGATCACGTAGCCATTGGGCGAGCGTTGAAGCGGCGATTTTTTGCCGCAGCATTTTCTCAGGCTATCCGAAAGGAATATGTTCACCTAAAACAGCCGGTTGATTTGGCGCTGCTGGGCGGCCATGGCTTCGGCCCTGACCACAGGCAGGTCGCCAATTCAGCGTCGCGTCGGGCTAGTCCCGGCGCGATCGTTTTTCTTCTGGCGGGCCAGGACTCGGCTCGTAATCGCTGGCGGACTTTCCGCCCGACCAAATGGCGAAATCTCGAAATTGCTATTCTGTCGAACAGGCGACCGCCATAAAGTTCCGATGTTCGGCCTGCCATCATCGTGTCAACTCGCTCCGGTCAAACCCAGCTGCAAGCGTGGCAAGTGTATCCGGCCGTGCATCGCTTGGGCTCAAGTTCTAAGACTCCAACGTTAGGACCTCTTCGCTTTGTTTAGGAAACAACACCCCAAAGTCGGTGCCAAGCCCGGTACGCTTGTGATCCGTGAAGGCGCACCACCGCCCAAGTTGCGGTTGATCAGTTACGACCGCGCAAACGTGGATGACAGGGAAATCAGTGTCAATGACCTGGAAGGACTGATTGAATCGCTGGACGACACGACCGTCGCCTGGATCGACGTTCAGGGCTTCGGAGACAAAAAGCTGATTCGAAAAGTCGGCAGTATTTTCAAGTTGCATGCACTGCTCCTGGAAGACGTTGTCAACGTGCCTCAACGACCTAAGACGGAAGCCTACGAAGATCAGCTCTTGATTATTGTCCGCATGGCGCGCCTGGACAGATTCGGGCTCGTAGAGACCGAGCAGCTCAGCGTCGTGCTGGGGAAGAACTACGTGATGACGTTTCAGGAAACGTATGGCGACATTTTTGATCCGGTTCGAAAACGCATTAATGATGCAAAGACGGCAATTCGCAAGCAAGGTGCCGACTACCTGGCCTACGCCATCGTCGACACCACAGTGGATGGTTATTACCCGGTGCTGGAGACGATCGGCGACCGTCTTGAGCAGCTGGAATCAGAAGTGGTTGCCCACCCGTCCCCGGCCCTGCTGGGGCGACTGAATGTGCTCAAGAATCGCCTGGTCAATTTGCGCCGTGGCATCTGGCCCCAACGCGAGGCGCTCAGCGCGTTGGCACGAGGCGACCATGCAGCGGTCAGCGACGAAGTTCGTTTGCACTTTCGCGATACCTATGACCATTGCGTGCAAACGTCGGAGGTAACCGAAATGTATCGCGAAATGGTGACCGGCTTGATGAATGTCTACCTTTCGTCGATTGCCAACCGCACGAACGAAGTGATGAAGGTGCTGACGATCGTCGCGACGATCTTCATTCCCCTGACGTTTCTGGCCGGCATCTACGGGATGAACTTCGAACACATGCCTGAATTGCAAAGTCGTTGGGGTTACCCAATGATCTGGATCGCCATGGCGGTCACTTCGATCGGGATGTTAGCGTTTTTCTGCGCAAGGGCTGGATCGGCCCCGGCGAACGATCTTGAAACTCAAGGTAATTTCGACGGACCATTTGAACCTGCTCCAGAAGCATCCCTTCCTCGAATCACGGTTTCGATGTCGATTTGAACGGCCCGGTTCCTGCCGCATGTCGGCACGCCCAGCACCAACATCGAAAATGGCCCGGCATGAATTTTGCGGCTCCCCTGGCAGACAATCTTCGCCTGACTGCTGTTCACGAGTAATCGGTGACGCAAATGGCCGCATTGATCTCGCCAGTGCACGATGCGCAGCGTCTTCAACTAAGCTCAATCTGATTTCATGACTGAACAAGTATTAACCTGACTGAACAGAAACTATGCTCGGCGCAATCGGCGTGCGCTGGAAACGCCAAGCAACAACGGCCGCGCGAGCGACCGCCCGCCAGTTGCTTTAGGAAGAAGATTCCCCGATCGAAGGAGCCGGACGTGTCAGCACAGCGCCGGGACATCGGATAGAATCGCTCGGGAAACGACTGCGTCAGTCACCGGAGCTTCCCGAGTCGGCATCTGTTACCGAGTAGCTGGCCTGCCATGTCACAATCAACCATGTACCCACAAACGGCTGTCAGGCTGGTGGATGGTGCCGCCGCGCAAGGCACCGCGCTGTCGCAAGAGAGTCGCGAGCTCAGCCACGATGTGTGCAACGGCGAGTTACCTCTGATCGATCGGTTGGAGGCCTACGAAAACATCATTAATCTTGAAGTCGGCGATACCAATTTGACTCGGGCCAGAAATCTGGAGCGCGAGTTTGGGTTTCGCCAGCTCTATTTGAAATTCGAGGGCAATAACCCGACGGGAACGCAGAAGGACCGCATCGCCTTCGCGCAATGCCTGGATGCACTACGACGTGGTTTCGACACGATTACCGTGGCGACGTGCGGCAACTACGGAGCGGCCATCGCGGTGGCTGCGAGAATGGCCGGTTTGAAGGCGATCATTTGTATTCCGGAAAGCTACACTTCTCAACGCATCGATGAAATTACGGCCGAGGGTTCCGAGCTGTGGCGGGCACCGGGCAGCTACGAAGCGGTCGTTAAATTTTCCAAGCAACTGGCCGTCGATCGCGACATTTATGATGCCAATCCTGGCGGCGCCAACACGCACCTGCAGATTTCTGCCTACGCCGAAATTGCCCTGGAGATCTACGACACGCTCCGCGATGCGCCGCGCATCGTCGCCGTGCCGGTATCAAATGGCACGTTGCTCGCCGGAGTCTACCGGGGCTTCGTATCGCTTTATAAACGCGGCAAGACGTCAAGAATTCCACGGATGGTCGCCGCCTCGTCCTATCGGAATAATCCGATTGTGCGATCCTTCAAAAAAGGCTTGAAGCATTGCGAAGATTTGCCGGCCGAGTCAATCAAGGAAACGGCAGTCAACGAACCGCTCGTCAACTGGCACTCGTTCGACGGCAACGAAGCACTCTACGCCGTTAACCAGTCTCACGGTTGGGCGGAAGACGTCAGCGACAAGAAACTGAATGCATTCTCGAAATTGGCGCGTGAGAAAGAAGGACTGTCGGTGCTGCCCGCCTCAACAGCCGGCATGGTCGCATTGCTGGAGGCAACACGCGAACAACAACTGGAAGGCGATCGCTACGTAGCGATTCTGACCGGGAGAAAATAGGACGGTGCAAGGAGTCGTCAGATCGAGTAGTGGTTCAGGCAAGAGGGTCGGGACTCTCCTGCGCCAGGTTAACTCACGAGTTGATCCAAAAGCCTGCGATGGAACAGAGTCCAAGTCTATTTGCTCGCAGCCACTTTGATTCGCCCAAGTTTGAAATCCACAGTGAAGAAAACAAACAGGTTCCTATCCGATGAAATCGATCGCCATTGTTTACTGCGAAGCTGCGTTCAACACCCCCAATGGCAAGACGGCCCATGGACTCGTGCGCTTCACCGAGCGTTACGAGGTTGTGGCCGTAATTGACAACAATTATGCCGGCCGCGATGCGGCAGAGGTGCTGGACGGAAAGCCGAAAGGTATCCCGATCGTCGGCAGTTTGGACGAGGCGATGAAGGTGGCGTCGGCCACGGCCAGGGTTCCTACGCACTTTGTGATCGGACTGGCCCCGGATGGTGGTCGCTTGCCGCAGCCGGCTCGCGAGGCGGTTGGCTCGGCACTACGCCTGGGACTGAATGTCGACAGCGGCCTACACGACTTTCTCAGCGACGACCCGGCACTCGCCGTCATCGCTGCCGAGCAAGGGTTGGTCATCCGTGATATTCGCAAGACGCCGCCACGCCACCAAATGCACTTCTTCAGTGGCAAGATCGAAGAAGTCGATTGCCTCAGGATTGCTTCGCTGGGTACCGACTCTGCCATTGGCAAACGCACCACCGCCTGGATACTTGTTCACGCCTTGCGCGCGTCGGGTTGGCCAACCGAGATGATCGGCACCGGACAGACCGCCTGGATGCAGGGAGCCAAGTACAGCATTGTGCTCGACTCGTTGATCAACGACTTTATTTCAGGCGAGCTTGAGCACGCGGTCTGGCAAGCGTGGACCGAGAAGAAGCCCAAGGCGATTGTCGTCGAGGGTCAAGGCAGCCTGATGAATCCGGCCTACCCGGGCGGATTCGAGATATTGGCCGCGACCCGCCCCGATGTCGTCATCTTGCAGCACGCGCCGAAGCGACTGGAATACGACAGCTTCCCCGGCTACCCGTTACATCCGCTGGCTCAACAGATCGAAGCCATCCGGGTCATTTCGGGTCGTCCCGTGGTGGCGATTACGATGAATCATGAGCTGATGTCAAATGAAGAAATCGACCAGGCGATCGACGAGATCAAATCGGAAACCGGTTTGCCGGCGTTCGACGTCTTGCGCGACGGTGCGGACGAACTGGTCGAACTGCTGAAGTCGTGTATAAGACCATGCGTAACGTAAACTGCCGGTTCCCAGGCGACCGTCAGATTCGGCTTGTCGATCCGTTGCATCAAGAAACTCGAAGTGATTTCCAGCGAAACCATAGTGGTACGAATTGAAAATTGAAAAACTCGATTGTTGGACGCTTGCGCTCGAGCTCAGCCGAGCCGTTCCAAATCGCCTACGAGACGGTCCAGCAGTTTGACAACGTGATTCTGCAAGCAACAACCGATACCGGCCTGACCGGTTGGAGCTGCGCGGCGCCCGACCAGGTCATCACTGGAGAAAGCGCGGACGGTGTACTGGAGTCGTTTCACAGCATTATCGAACCGATACTGAAAGGCTGCGATCCGTTTCGCTTTGCCAAGATGCATTCTCTGTTGCGAGCTCAATTGTCCGATCAAAGGTCGGCGTTGGCGATGGCCGACATGCTGCTCTACGATTTGGTGGCCAAATCGGCCGAGCAACCGTTGTACAAGTTGCTCGGCGGATTTCGCGATTCGATTCTCACCAGCATGACGATCGGAATCATGCCGTTGGAATCTGCAATCGCGCGGGCAACAAAACACGCAGCGGATGGATTCCGCTGCCTGAAAATCAAAGGGGGACTGAATGTCGATGAAGACATTCAAAAGACTCGAAAGATTCGCGAAGCGGTCGGTAGCGAGATCGAATTGCGATTTGATGGAAACCAGGGATATTCGGTCGACGAAGCTGTCAAATTCGTGCATGAAACCTCGATCGCCAAAGTCGAATTGCTGGAACAACCGACTCCCCACGACCTCGACGACCAGCTGGGGGAAGTCGTCGGGAGGACTTCGATTCCGATCATGGCAGATGAGAGCCTGCGGAACTTGAAAGATGTCTTTCGGCTCACGCGTCATGACTGTGCAGATATGATCAATATCAAGTTGATGAAGGTCGGCGGAATTACTGAGGCGGCACATATCAACTCGGTTGCGCGAGCTGCCAATGTTCCGTGCATGGTCGGTTGCCTCGAGGAGTGCGAACTTGGCATCGCATTCGGGTTGCATTTCTGTCTGTCGCGTCCCAATCTCTTTTACGCGGACCTCGATAGTTCGTTCGACATTGTCGACGATCCCTTCCGCGGCCTCGTACGGATCCACAACGGTGTGTTACACCCGCTTGATGAGGACGGAATCGGAAATCCGTTCTGCGAGCGATAGCCCAACGGTTACCTGCGACCGACCGTCGACCGTATACAGAAGCGTCATCTGCGTCTTCACACAGAGAATCGCGTAAAGCGTGTCGAGTCCCAGCAAGTGAGTTCACTTTTGAAAGGACGGAACATCGCTAAGGTCCTGCTACTTCGAAGGTTCTTGCGAGCGCTGCCATCCCGCTCAAACGTCGCAGGAAATCAATCACACTGGAAACGGAAGGTCATACCCGCTGAGTCACAACGGCATCGTCTGGTGTAAAGTGGCCAACTCGCACGACTTCGACCGTCTCCACGCATGATGTAACCCGATGGTCTGGCAAGATGTCTCGGCGGAGAAAATCCAGGATCGCGTTGGCAACATCCTGAGGTGCGATGACTTCAATCCTCACGTGTGAGTTGTCACCTGTTAGTTGCCCCTTCAAACCACGACGACCAGCACCAGAGCACGGCATCGTCGTGAAGCCGCTGGCACCACACCTGACGCATTCTTCCAGCAGCCATGCTTGCAGAGACTCTTCCGAAATGATCGTGATTCGTCGCACACTGGCCAGGCCGCGTTTACGGGCTGCGCGGGCATCGGAACTCAGGGGCTGCAACGAATCAAGGCCGCGCACCTCGAATGTCAGCCCCTCCTGTTCGAAATCCCGTTGCATTTCGTCAAGCTTCTCCATCACGCTGTGATCCACTAGCGATGTGTCCGAGACATCAACGATCAAATTCCGCCGTTGCACCAGACCGATTTGCTCGATTTGCCTTCGAAATGGAATCCAGTTGCTGAACACGGCCGACTCGTGTGCCACGATCATACTGGTCGATTCATCCACGCTACGGACTTCAATGTAAGGCTTGAACAACGATCGCACCGGAACTCCGTTCGCGACGTGGATGATGATCTTCAACGCAATGCCGGCCGCAACTCCGATCAACAAGTCGGTCGCCAAGACCATAAACAGTGTCGTCACGAAAATCGCCAGCTGCTCTTTTCCAATCCGCCAGACGTGAATGAATTCGGTTGGATGGGCCAGGCGATATCCGGTGTAAACCAGCATTGCCGCAAGTGCAGCAAGCGGAATTCGGTGCAGGATGGTGGGAATCAAGGCGACACACGCCAACAGAAAAATCCCGTGCCACATATCGGCAAATCGGGTGCGAGCGCCATTGTCGATGTTGGCTTTTGAACGGACTATTTCGGAAATCATCGGCAGTCCCCCAACGCTTGCTGCACACAGGTTTCCCAAGCCAACGGCCAGCATGTCACGGTCCATGTTGGTTTTGCGTTTCCAGGGGTCGAGTAAATCAATCGCTTTGGCGCTGAGCAGCGATTCCAGGCTGCCAATAACAAAGAACATGAACACCCATTTCCAGGCTTTCGGTTGTGACAAAACGGAAAATTCCGGAAATGTCACGTCGTCGAACATGCCAAACACACGATCGGGCATCTTCACCAGGTACTGTTCACCCAACTGGTACTGGTGCCCTTGCAACGAATACACGTGCTCATGCAGCAGGTCAAAAGCCATACCCATCGGTATCGCAACCATCAGCACAACCATCGGCGCCGGAATTGCCTTCAGCACACCGAACCGCTTCCCCAGCATCGGCCACAAGAACATGATGGCAATGCTGACCAGGCCGATGGCGGCGATCGCCGGATTGGCTTCGGCAAGGTAGTGCGGAATTTCTTTCAACATTTCGAGCGGTTCACCGCCCGCTGAGACGCCCAGTGCCACCGGAAACTGTTTGATAATGATGATCACACCGATGGCGGCCAACATTCCATGAACCGCGGCCGTCGGAAAAAACTCGCCCAGGATTCCAGCTCGAAACAACCCGAACACGATCTGCAAGACTGCTGCAGCGACACCGATCGCCAGCGCCGCCTTGTACGCAGTCATGTCGACTTCGGTCCAACCGCCTGTCATGCCGTTGCCGCCAAAGTCTTCAATGCATCCAACAGCAATCACAATGAGCCCGGCGGCCGGGCCCTTGATCGTGAGTTCACTGTTGCTGACAAACGTTGTCAGGATAGCGCCGATGATCGCGGTAAAGATACCGGCGATAGGCGGATAACCACACGCCAGAGAAATCCCCAGGCACAACGGCAGCGCGATCAGGAAAACAAGAAAACCGGAAAGGATATCCTTTTGGAAATACTTGAAGAAACCATTTCGGTCGCCTCGCGGAATCGCCGTCGAACTGAGCTCATGATCTGAGTGCATGTCAATTAACCCCATTGCAGGCCATCGTCCGGACTAACGCCCGGACAGGTCCAACACCTCGGTATGTCGTTTCAAGAACCGAAATACGAAAAAAGTCACAGCCCCGGTTCCCGCAAGAACTGCCCAGCTCGGGTCAACGTAGATGCGGTGGTCAACGAACCAATGTGCCGTGGTATCAAGCAGGAAGAACGCCAGCGCGACGGCGAAAAAACCGGGGTATTCCCGACGCAGGACAGAACGGAATTGGAAGGGCAATTCTGCAGCCTGCCATGATCCGAATCGTGGAACAAAAATGGGAGTCTTGCGCCGCCAGGCGTCGTAGCGTTTTCCAAATCGCTGGAACAGGAATAATTCTTCGGCTGCAATAATCCGTTCATAGTAAAGCCAATAGGTACTAACAAACATCAGCATCAACGTCGCGTTTCGCGGATACGCGACGACACCTGTCCAGATGATGAAGTTGGCAAAATAGAGCGGGTTTCGAACAACCGAATACCAACCGGTGGTATTGAGTTCTTCCGCGATCTGCCTTCGCGTGTTTCGTCCGGAAGTACCTGCCGGCACGCTGCCAACGACGGCGCAACAAATCAACAGACCGATCAGCGAACAGGTGAAGCACCCCGCCGTCCAGACGTGCTGGCTGGAATGGCTACCAAACAGATAATGAACCTGTGTCATGGCCAGCGTCAGGGGAACGATTAGGACAATTGGCAAGTAGCTTCTATAACGAAACAGCCAGTTACCCTCGGCAACCAAATGTTCTCCGAGCGATCCGGCGGAGATCCCGATTGGCGTTTCTTCCCCGTCAGTCATGGTCGGCCCCTTGCTTCGATTTCATTTGCAGGTGGGCATGGTGAACGCGGGTCTGCGCAGCCAGGCTCGCATGCAGCGGCACTGTTTCGAGGCTCCCACGATGCTCCAGCAGGCTCTTCGCCGCGTGGTACCGCGAGGCAACTCCAGGTTGCGGGTGGAGACCTCCTCCCAGAACCAGAATCGACAGGACAACAATCGCGATGCGCTCCGAAATGCGACACTCGAGTGAATAGCAGGCCACCGAACGAACCCCTGTGAAGACGCGAAAATAGCATTGCACGACGGCGATTCCATTCATCGCGGCGGCAACGACCACGGCCAGCCCGACGAGCGGGTAGATTTCCACCGCTCCTTCCACAAGCAACTCGGCGCCGATAAATCCGACCGTTCCCGGGAATCCAATGGAAGACAGGCCCATCAACAGGAACATTCCTGCCAATATCGGCGTGTGCTCGTAAAGCCCATGGTACCGGTCCAAAGAAAGACGTCCTGTTCGAGCTTCCGCGGACCGCAGAACCAGTCCGAATCCAAGAAGAGAGATGCCCACCGACAACCAGACGCACAATGCGCCAGCAAGTCCGATCGGTGTCGCCATTTCCAGTCCCACAAGCACCAGCGACGAGTGGCTCAGGAACAGAAAGCAGAAAAACCTTCTGGCATCTTTCTGAACCAGCGCCATCCCGGCGGCATACACAGCCGTGGCCAACGAAAGCACGGCGATACTTTGCAATGCCCAAGTCGGAGCGATGGGCAAGACGAGACGCATGACCACGTAGGCGCCTGTCATCGGCGTCACGAACAGGAGCGCCGTACCGAACGTCGCTTTTTCAAACAGATCGGCGAGCCAGCAATGGAGCGGGCAGACGCCACTGCGAATCAGTGCACCGGTGGTCAGCAGAAATCCTGCAATCAAAGGCGGGTTCGCCGGTGTTGCCCCGGCGGGGAGCAAGTACTGACCCAGCGCCAACAGGCCGATGCACAATCCCATGTGCAACGCAAAGACCCGAGTCGATTCACGCCTCTCACGCATCTCCAACCAGGGTGGGATCGATGCGACCGCCAACAAGCCGATGATCACCCAGGGCTCGCGACAGGCCAGCGTTGCCAGCAGCACACTTTCGGAGAATAGAGCTCCCGCGAAAGAAAAGCGGTTGATCTTGGTCCGCAACGTTGTCATCACGGTCGTCAGGTAAAGCAATGCGCCCAGCGGCAACAGCGGCGCACTCAGCTCATCAATGACAAAGATATCGTGCTGGAAAATCAAGTGGAACAGGTCCCAATGATCGTGCGCCTCGAAAGTTTTCAAGCTGGCAAAATCGAACCATTCACACGACGCGCAAACCAGCGTGATCAGACAAACTGTCACGCAGATTTTTTGAGCTTTCGCCGCGTCGCGGACGAAAACGAGAACGATCGCTCCTGCGAGCGGCAGCAGCACCGATAATTCCAGCCAGGGCAAATGCAATTCCGACATCAAACAAACTCCTCGAGCGGCGCTTCATACGGAGTTTCATCAACCGATGGCGCAGATGTGGTACCGCTAAGCAGTTCTATCCAACGCGATTCCATCGCGTCGCACCATCGGAAGACAGCCAGGAACGGGCGAGCAATGTAGGTGTCGAGGATCGGATCGAGGAAGCCACGCTCCATGGAAAAACGATAGACCCATAGCCTTACCTTTTCAGGCATCCAGCCAAATTTCACGGCCGCCGGTTGCGACAAATGCGTGCCGATCGCGTTTTCGAGCGAATGATAGTCATGTAGAAGTGTCGGCGCGCGCAGCAACTGGAGCGTACGCAAGCAGGCATGACCGATGATGTGAATCAGCGCGATATACCTGAATCCAAAGCCAATTTCTGCAACGATGATTCCGACCTGAGTCAACGACGCAAATGCAAGTGCCGTTTTGATATCGGTTTGCACTCGCGCAGCAAACGCACCGAAGACAGCGGAAACAAGCCCGACTGCAATCACAGCCACGCTAAGCCACATCGAACGCTCAAGAATCGGACTGGTACGCAGCAACAGAAAGGCGCCCAGGTGCACTGAAAGTGCGCCATAGAAAATAGCGCTCGAAGGAGTTGGCCCTTCCATCGCCCGGGGTAGCCAACCAGAGAACGGGACGAGCCCCGACTTGCCCATGGCCGCAACCAGCAACAGCAGACCGACGATCAAGGCGTAAAAGTCCGGAATTGCAGCCTGACTTTCGGGCCACGGTCCCGCTCCCATCAACCCATCAAAATCTCCGGCCCCTGTGAGGTGATGCAGCGCCAAAGCCGCAATCAGGAACGCCGCATCCGCGATGCGGTAGATGGTCCAGACACGTTGCCCGTTTCGCACGGGGTTTGGCCGCTCCTGAAGAAACGCGACCAGCAACGCTGACGAAACCCCAACAAATTCCCAACCGAAGAATAGTGTTTCAATGGTCCCCGCGAGTGATGACACGATCATTCCCAACAGGAAGAACGCGTAGAGCAGGAAGAATCGGTTGTACCCCGGTTCGCGGTGCAAGTACCGACTCGTGAACGCGCCCACTGTCCCGCACAACACGAACGAAAGAATCGCAAACGGAACGGAAAGGCGGTCAAAAATCAGCTTCAGGCGAAAATGAAAATGTTGTTCCGTGATGGCGACCCAATCGCCCAGCTCAATCGGCACATGTCGACGATCGGTGGCCAGCATTAACGCCAGACAACCCAGCGCGGCAAGCAGCCCGAATAGAACCGAAGCCTGCGTCAACCTCGCCGTCGAGTCTTCACTCAGCGGACGCCCCAGAATGGAAGTAACGCCAAGAACCGCCAACAAGGCGGCAGGGCTGGCAACGACGCCGATACCCAGCAGAAAAAACAACTGGTCGATGGTCATATCGGGTTCGATTCCGGGGATGCTGCCCCATTCTCAATCACATTCGCCACAATCGATGCAAACCCCAAATGATCTCGCTGACCTTGATACCAGTCGATAGACTTCGGAGCGATGGGCAGTCGTTTCGATTCGGGTGCGTATCGAACGAACTCGCCTTTGTAATACCGGTGAATCGCCCCGGCCCGTGGATCGAACACGGCCAACTGCACCCAATCCCCCTTCACGAGTCTCGCAATGGATTCGTTCGAGTCGATGATCCGTTGCAGAGAATCAGTCGAGGTTTCGATAATGAACAGCAGACGAACGGGCTCGTGAAGCTCAACCATTTGCCACGGCAGGCCGGGACGCAGATCACTGGCCGCACCATCCATGACGCCCAGCAGTGACGTTATGTTGTGTGGGAGTTTTGTGCCGCAGCCGTAACCGGTGCGATCCACGTAGGAAAAGTAATATTCGAGGTTGATTCCGGCGCAAACAGGGATGACCGCCTGCAGTAACCTCTCGAGAATCGAATCGTTATCGTTGTCCTGTCTTGGATCGTAAGAAGTCAAGAACGCGCGACGATCCAGGAACAGTCCCCGACTCCAACTGCGACGCCCGACAAAACAGAGCGCATTGGTAGCGTGTCCGCACTCGGGCCGTGTTTGGGACAGATCTTCAGCTCGCCCTTGCACGTGCTTCAACGCTTCATCGGCCGACATTCCCCGCGGTGCCGATTCAAAACGCCGACAACGTTCGTGGGCACTGCGTTTCCGGGCTTCATCGATCTGTAACTTGACCCGCTCAAACAACTCGCGATGCTGCCTGGGAATGCGATCGAGATCGTACCATGTCATCTCGTCATCGCACGTGTTGTGGTACCCCCCCACGAAGTATGTATCGTCGGGAATCGTTAGTCCGCGTGTTGCCAGCAGACGTCGCACCCGGTCATCGTTCGCCATCTGGGAAAAGGCCCTGGCGTTCGGGCCACCACGCCCACCGCCACACGCCCCGCAATCGTATGCCGCCTCATGCGGGTTGTTCAGGCTGGCCGAGCCGTGACCGCAGATGACGACCAGCGGCGAAAATAATTCGGGCAATCCCAGGCCGATTGCTCGTAAACCGCCGTCGACCGTATCCGCCATCTCTTCCACCGAGTAGCCCACGTGGCCGCTTTCGCAGCCTGGAGTCTCTGCGGTGCGCTCGAGGCACAGTTCGGTGCCCGACGAATGGACAAGCGTTCCGATCTGTCGACGAATCTGAGCCGTCACGCGGGGAAAGAGGATGCGAGCCACCAGGGGAAATGCGGCGACCGATCCGAACAGTCCGGCGACCAATCCCCCCAGAAATGTACGCGAGCCCTGTTGCGTGCTGCGGGTGACTTGCCCAATTTGGCGTCGGGCCTCTGCCCTTCGTCGCTCGGCTTGCACCAAGGAGTACAGCGGTTGCTCGATCACATAATGCTGCGGCCTGATGTTGACGGGACAAAGAGGAGTAAAATGTGCATCGGCGACTCCACGATAGTACATCGCCACGCCAAAGAAGCCAGCGACTCCGAACGTCTCACACCTTGGCTCCAACTCTTCCAGGTGCCGCCGGAACGACTCTTCTCGATCGTCAATGCAACAGGCAATCTGATACAACGGTGATTGAAAGTGTTGCGGCGATGCATCGCCCGCGGGCTCAGTGACCCGTTTCGAGTGAGCGATCAGCGCATCGAATGTCTCATTGCGGTACTTGCGTTCGAAGGCATGATGATAGATGCGTCGGCGTTCCAGACTCGAAAAGGCCTCGATTTCGTGGACCAGCGTAATCCATTGCTCACGCGTGAGGTTTTGCAGGTCTTCCGGCTTCCAGCCCCGTACCTGGGCAAGTTGAAAGATGGTGAACGCAATTTGATCTGCATAATTGTCCGGTTGCGCTGGTAATCGCTTGCCAAGTTCCGAACGCAGTTCGTTGAGTGGACCTCGGAATCCGAGAAATTCGCGGGCTACGTGCGCGAGAGCCAAGCGATCGAGTACCAACCGAACCGCCAGGAACTCAATCAGGCTACCGGCAGGCGCAGGATGCGGAGCCCAATCGGCATTGGTTTCCATCTGCCAAACCATGCCCGCCCAGCCCCGCAGCGCAAGCAAGGACTGGCAGATGTAGCCTTCTCGCTGCGATTCCGTCACTCCGAGAATTTCCAAGGACTCTTCGATCGACTCGAGTGCGTCAATTCCACCCTTGGACAGACGTTCGGATTCACGATGAATTTCGCCGTGCCACCGGGTTGGGCTGCAAAGTGGCAAATTGTAGAGCTGCAAGAATGAACGATAGAATCCCAGGGATCGATCGGGCATGCTCCAGTCGGCAAAACCCTGATCAAGGAACGCGGAACAAAGACGAATCAGAGGTTGATTCACCAACAGGTCACTGTCGTGTCCTGATACGCGAAACAACAGATCACGGTGCCGCAGTGAATTCGAGCTGGTTTCGTCTGCTGCGGGCGGAAGTTCGCCAACTTTCTTGATCCCGTCCGTGCATACTCGCCACAGAAAATTCAGCACAAACGATTCCCACGTCAGGTCATCCCAGCTGGCAATGGAACGGTTGTCAAACTGCTGCAACCATTCTTTGACACCCTCCCCTGTCCATTTGTCGATGGCCAACTTGGCATTCGGCAGATTAGCAGTCGCCCATTTCCGCGTCTCGTCAATCATCCTTTCGCGCACGGGGGGCTCGACCTCCGTTCGGAATCGACGTAAAGCATCTGTCTCTGCAACCGTCCACCGTAATGCGGCCATGTCGCCGCTTCGTAAGGGGAATTGCAGCATCGCCAATCTCAGTGCGAACCGGGTACCGAAAGAAGCAACCAGACGGTCGGCCTCATCACAAAGATCGGCCATCAAAACCGTTTCCAGATCGCTGACGCGTATCCGCCCACGTTCGAGTTCCTGACGATAGCGATCTTCCGGAAGATAGGCGTGGCAACCGTACAATCGGCCGCCCGCCTGGACGCCTTCATCAAACGACGAGCTCTCGAACGCATGCAGCGTGTTGTGGTGAACAAACACTTCGATGGGACCCTGCGCCGGCAGGTAATGCGCAGCGTGCTCAATGGCATCCCTTAATCGTCGCCGCGATGTGTCGCCAACAGTCTGATATGGAGTCGATTCGAAGACGTTCGTGGTCACTTTAGAAGCTTTCGGCATCCGTGCGGACGTTGTCACATTTGCGAGATGATTTGTAAGGGCAGTTGCAATAGCCGTACCAACCACCCAACGGATGCATTTCGATCGCGTCTCGGTGCGACCGTTAGCCGCACTGATTCGTAGATTTTCCCCCATTCTGCTACGATGGGGAGCAAATCACGCAAGCGGAAACTGCGGCTATAATCGAGTTTTAGAAACGCCGGGGCCAATGGGGGTGCAGACTGCTGCAGACCGTCTGCAATTCATTGCAGACACTTGAGAACTGCCAAACATTGCTTCGGGGTGAAATGGTTGATCCTGAATCGCATAGGAAGTTGACACCATGCAAAAGCTTGTCGAAGGCATCCACCAATTCCAGAAAAACCTCTTCAGCGAGGACCAGAAGCTGTTTGAGACGCTGGTCGAAGGCCAGAATCCATTGGCGTTGTTCATCACCTGCTCCGATTCCCGTATCGATCCGAACCGTTTGACACAAACGAAACCTGGGGAACTCTTCATTCAACGAACGGCCGGCAACATTGTTCCTCCGTACGGTTCGGTTTTTGCGGGCGAGGCCGCAACGATCGAATATGCCGTCTCGGCACTGAAAGTCCGTGACATCATTATCTGCGGACATTCGCACTGTGGAGCGATGAGTGGCCTGTTGAACCCCGAATCGGTCCAGAAGATGCCCGCGGTCAAGGCTTACCTGGATCACGCCGAAGCGACACGAAGAATTGTAGAAGAAAACTACACACATCTGACAGATCCGGAAAAACGCTTGACGCTGACGGTTGAAGAAAACGTGCTGGTTCAGCTCGAGAGTCTGCGGACGCATCCGTCCGTAGCGGCTGCGGTCGGTCGTGGCGACCTGAAGTTGCACGGGTGGGTTTACAAGTTTGAAACGGGCGATGTCTTCGCCTTCGACCCGGATGAAAATCAGTTTTCTCCGTTGGAAGATGTGGCCAAGCCGGCGACCGTTCCCGATCGAACGCTGCCCGCGATCTAAAACGGTCGCGGTTGTTGGTCCTTTCGGGGACGTACGTCAGCCATCGTTTCGGCCCGCATTCCCGGGAAAGCCGTGAGTGATCGGCGGCCAGTGTCGTTGCAATCCTGAGAATCGACCTTTTTCACGTTCAGGGCGAGTCGTCCGCTACTTCCCGCGGTCCGTTTCGTGCGAATCGCACCGACGTATAGCGTGGGCAGCGCTGGTATAGGTGTCCCAAGTGGGCGAAGAGCGGCCACACCTATGTTAGTCCGATCTGGCGATCTAGAAATCGACTTGGGCCCGCGCCGCAACGATGTTGGCGTTGCTATCGCCGTTCACCGGGCTGTCCAACTGCGAGAAGATGTAGTTGAACTGGAACTTTGTAAATTTGTTCAAGTACCAATTGAGCCCCAACGTTGTGTTCGCGAGGTTTCCGCCGAGAACGTCGGCATCATTCAAGTCCAGCAACGACCAGCGGGCCGCGATTTCCCAAGCACCTTTTCCACCGTCTCCAAAGGGGCAATTTGGGACAACCCGGCCAAGGGTACCATTTGAGCGATCGTACGGTCGATGTTCGCCGGTGAGGATGTAGCCACACTGCGCTGACACTCCATAAAAAGATACGGCGGAAAGCGAAGGGCGAGTGACGTGCGAGAAAACCGCTTCTGTCTGGGCGTGAAACGAACCTGTCGTCAGGGCCATCTCGCTGGAAAACAATTGGGCCAAGTCGGTTGACAGGACGCCGGTGTCAACAAACGCTGGTACCAGCGAAGGGACACCGGCCGGTACGAATGCTGCTCCGCCCGTTTCGGAAGTAAAGAATTCAGGTGGAGCTCGGTACCTCACGACGTCATTTGCTGGATCAATCACGCTGTAGCCGGCACCCATGGCGAACACTCCACCTTCGTCATTTTGAAGGAAGATCCGTGTCAAACGCCCGGCCATTGCGAAGCCTCCATCGTCCCCGACCTGGCCGCCGAATGGGTCGGTAGGAAATCGAAAACCGGACAACGCGTAGGTCGCGTTCTCGTCCCTTGATGACCCGAAGGTCATCACACCAATCTGACGGAAGGGCAAGAATGCGAAAGGCAACCCGCGTTCAATGAACGTCAGATTCTTGACACTGTCATTCCGTCGATACCCAGTGGTTGGCGGTATTGCCCGATTCGGATGTTTTGCAGTCGGGGCAAGTCGCGTACTTCAAGCCAAACATCCATGAAGCTGGGCCTGCCCGGGAAGCCGAAGTCGAATTCCACAATGTAGCTAACGTTGTCGGCAACACTACCGCTGGCCGCCAGTCGTGCCCGGCGGAAATCAGCTCCGTCTTGAATATCGCCAACGGCAACGATGTTGGCGGCATCCTGGACAAACCAGCCGACGTCGGCCTGAAAGAGTCCCCCCAGATTGACGATCGGATAACTTGTCTCCGGCGGTTTCGATTCCAGTGAAAGCGACGAATCGAAATCAGGAGGGGCGTCGGTGTCACTCCAAAACAGTTCCGTCGACTGCTCCTCGGGCGCGACGTAACTCGCATCCAGTAGTGACTGGAAGTCCGCATCCGATTCGTCTTTCGCATCCATGCATCGCACAGGACTCACAAGAAATATCGCCATCGCGATAATCAAGGCGTTTCGAACCTGGCAGACGCTGGAAAATTCTTCGAGCATTTTTCGTTACGGAAGAAATCGCATGAACACGGCGGCAGAGGGAAGCTTGTATGGAAACGCCCACCACCTGTCAATTCCGGCGACCGCAAACCCGGCCGCAAACCAAACTCGACCAACTCGATCCATTCGAAATGACATCCGTTGGCGCAATAATCGCACCGGCTGATCAGGATTGAACAGAACGCGGCAGCTTACGGCAACAAGCAATGCATGTATGCAGTAAGCTGCACGAGCTCTGCAATTTATTGCAGAATACCAACAAGCCTCCCCTCACAGTCAACTGATTTTTTGCCAGCGAGTTGTGTCCGATGTTTCGCGTCGATCCAAAGCCCGTCGGTCAGTTTTATCGCTGGGGAATGGTTGCGCTTTCCACGCTCAGCGTGGCTGCGTTAATCGTGACGCTCTGGATCATGGTGGACTTCCGACGCGAACAGCGAATCGTTCGTGAACTGATGGTCGAACTCCCCAGCACCGCAACCGCATCCGCGGAACAGCTGGTAGATGAACTTCGTTGGCAATCGCGACTGACCATCCTCGTAGTCCTGAACTCGATCGCTACATTTGGCGCAGCGTTGTTGCTATGGCGGGCCTTTCGTTCGTCGCAGGAGACTCTACGAGACATCCAAGCATTGGCCGGCGATATCCTGGGAAGTGTCGAACAGGCAGTGATTACGACCGACCCGCAAGGGCTGATCACCAGCATCAACGAACCGGGAATCCACTTGTTGGAAGTCGAAGGCGACATGGTCGGTCAGCCACTTCGGAAACTGTCGGACCGCATGCCGTTGGAAGAGTTTCGGGTTCGCTCACGGGGTTCTTCTTCGTCGCAACATGAAGATTTTCCGCTGGGTGATCATGGGGACTCACGCGTGCTGCGCGGTCAGTGCCAACGCTTGCAAGACCGCGCAGGTTGCGATATCGGCGACGTATTGCAGTTGCGCGACGTTACAAAACGGCAGCTGATTGAGAAGAGAATGCGTAGCATGGAACGGTACATGGGCCTGGGCTCGCTGGCATCCGGCTTGCACCATGAAATCAAGAACCCGCTGGCGGCCGTCTCGCTGCACGTGCAGTTACTGGAAGAGCAGTTGGACGACCAGGAGACGTCGGATGAAGTGAGGGAAATGCTGACCGTCGTCAATACGGAAATGGCTCGGATCGGACGCGTGCTTGAGAGCTTTCGCGACTTCGCCGAGTTGGACCATCTGGCCGTTGTCAAAGTGAATGCCGCCGACTTAGTTCATCGACAGGTAAGGTTGATTTCGCCCCAGGCAACTCGCAGCAACATCGACGTCAGCGTCTCGATACCAGACGAACCATTGCCGTCCCTCTGGGTGGATGACGTCAAGCTCGAACAGGTGTTCATGAACCTGTTCGTGAATGCACTCGAGGCGATGCCACGTGGCGGATCGCTGCATATTTCGATCCATCCAGTGAATGCTCCGATCGGCGAATCGCTGTCCATTCAAATCGCAGATACCGGAACCGGCATTCCCGAAGCGTTCCGAAAAAATATCATGGATCCCTACTTCACCACCAAAAACGACGGTACCGGGATGGGGCTTGCGTTCAGTGACAAGGTCATCAGGCAACACAATGGTGCCCTCGATTTCCATTGCACAGCGACTGGCACGACCTTTGAAATTACAATTCCAATCGATTCCAGCAGAGCCAAGTCATGACCCTGTCATCCAACACGACATCAACAGTGGGCAACGGCTTCCATATCCTGATTGTCGATGACGAACCGAATATCCGCGCGGGGCTGGCGAAAGGACTTGAAAAAGAGGCCGGGGTCATCGAGACGGCGCAAAACGTAAACGAAGCCCTCGACAAGTTTGCAGCATCTCCATTCCAACTGGTCATTGCCGACATTCGATTGCCTGGCGATCGAGACGGTTTGGACTTGCTGTCCTTGCTGCTCGAACGCAATCCGGAAACCACCATCATTGTGATTACAGCCCATGGCAGCGTCGAAGTGGCCGTCGATGCGATGCGTCGCGGCGCGTTTGATTTTGTCACGAAGCCGGTCGATCTGAACCTGATTCGCCAACAGGTTCGTAAGGCGATCGAACACCACGGGTTATGCACGGAGAATCGCGACCTCAAAGGGAGATTGGCAAACGTCGGCGAAATTTCCGGAATGATTGGCAACTGCGCCGCGATGAAAAGCGTTTTTCAACAGATTCGCCAGGTCGCCGACACCGATGCGACGGTGTTCATTCAGGGCGAAAGCGGAACCGGCAAAGAGCTCATAGCCCGCGCGCTTCACGATTTAAGCGAACGCGTCCAAGGTCCATTCGTAGCCGTCAACCTTGGTGCTCTTCCCGAGACTCTGTTGGAAAGCGAACTTTTCGGTCATGAAAAGGGCTCCTTCACGGGCGCCTCACGACAGAAACCGGGCTGCTTCGAACAAGCCGATGGCGGCACGCTATTTCTCGACGAAATTACCGAGGTGCCAGCAAAGAGCCAGGTTGATTTGTTGCGTGTGCTGGAAACCCGTCAGTTTTTCCGAGTCGGCGGCGAACAACAACTGACTTCAAACGCCCGCGTGATATCGGCCACGAACAAGGACATCGGACCCTTAATCGAAGATGGCTCATTTCGAGACGATTTGTACTACCGGCTGAACATTGTCCCGATTCGCGTCCCGTCGCTGCGTGAACGACGCGAGGACATCCCCCTGCTTGTCGAGCATTTCCTCTGTCATTTTTGTCGCCGCCACAATCGGCCGACGAAACGCGTTTCACCTGATGCAATCCGGGTCCTCACGATGGCTCCATGGCCCGGCAACGTTCGGCAGCTCCGAAACTTGATGGAACGACTCGTTGTCACCGTAACGAACGAGATCGTGGAGGCCCACGACTTGCCACCCGAATTTAATTCGACTTCCGCAGCTTCCCCGGCGACGCGAACGCTTGCTGATGCGGCGGAAGCGGCCGAAAAAGATGCGATCCAGGCAGCCCTGACTGCCTGCGATTGCCACCGGGAACAAACGGCAAGGGCACTTGGAATCAGCGTGCGAACTCTGCACTACAAGATGAGTCGCTATGGTCTTCATTGATCTTCGCAGACGCAGTGTCGACGCAACAACTCGGCCGCCAAGGCACTTGGCCGCGTGCTCGACTTACTTTGCCGGTGCTGCCATACGGAAACGAACAAGTTCCAGACATTTCAACACGTCGGCTAGCGTCGCTTCCGGTGAATCCGAAACGAATATGCCATACGCAGAAACTTCGGACACTCCCTGACGAGCACCCACGTATTCGCCCGGTTTGACCAATTGACGAAAGCGAACATTCGTGGGTAGTTGACGCACCGTATGAACGCCTTCTATCGCTTTGACGGTTCCCTCACCCGCGTGCAACATGGCGACACCGGCCGTCCGGCCAACAGTGCCGTCAAGAGGACAGGTCAATTCGAGTTCATTCGCTACAAACGCTTCCCACGCGTCAAAACCGTAGGCCAACGAAATGCAATCCATGATGTACCCACCCGGTGGTCGCAATGCGACCTCACCAAACAGGACGCGATCCTCTGACCAGTAAAACTCGGCATGCGTTAGCCCCCAACTCAATCGCAACGCGGCAATCACACGCTGGTTGATTGCCAACGCTTGCTCCAAAGCTGGTGCCGGGATATTCGCAGGTACCAGGTTGGCGTGCCTTTTGACGAGATATCGAGTCGCGCTCGCGAATTGGATTCTTCCATTACGAATAATCGACTCAACACTCATTTCCTCCGCGTCGACAAATCTCTCATACAACAAGTCCCGTCCCGTCCGAGCAGCAATGTCGCTTTCACTCTTGGCAATTGTGAGTCCGCGACCGCCAGAGTTTCTACGTGATTTGACGACGACCTTGGGGCCCAGGCGATCAAGAACAAACCGGGGGGATTTGGCTTCTGCACGCGAGAGAAAGTCGGTCATCGGCACGCCATTCGCCTGCAAATGCTTCTTCATCAACAACTTGTCGCTGCATCGCACTGCAATCGAGTCCTTGGACTTGCGGGCGTTTAATGCTCGGCGACACACCGAGGCAGCGTAGACAGACGCTTCGGTGCCGGCAATCACATGGGTGATCGGCCCCACAGCTGCAAACTCCTGCAATGCGACTCGACGAATCTCTTTCGCTTTGACAGGGAACGGAGCAATATGCCTTGTCAGGCAGTGCAGAGATTTCTTGATCGGTTTGTCGTGCCAAATCGCGAACGGGATCTCGAAGCGGTGCAAGACGGTCACAATCGCCGATCGGTATCCAACAACCAACACTCGCAGGCCTGACAGCTTGGCGGAGTGCAATCCGCATTCATGTTCCATGGACAACTCACTCAATTCTCAGGGGACCTGAACTGGATAGCCGCAGCATTCCGAGAGCAAATTACCGCTGAATTTAATCACCGCCTAGCTCAATTCCGGCCGACACTCGCTATGCGGCGCCGATGTCGCCAACGAGAATCACAGCGCCAATGTCCCGATTCCAACCGGGCCCAAGGTGGCAGTCATCCGTTAGCTTCGAAGCATGTGGTCGACGTACCATTTGTTGCCGTTACTTGCCACAAACAATCGTATCCGCAGCTCATAAAGTCCTTGGGCAAATCATCTTTCCCAACATCCACCGGACCATCGCCGGCACTGCATCAGAGGATAAGACTGCCAAGTCTCATGGCGTAACGGCTGGAGAACTTGCGGTCCGAGAACATTTGCTGACGTGCCCCGGTCATCAGATTGCGACTCAGAGCGACATCGTCCCTCAGTCGAGGACTGCACGGTGGCGACGACGAGGGCACGATCGGGCTCGCCGCATTCCAGGCTTTTACGTCCGAAAAGATACTCTCACTGATGCAGGCACAAGGTTTGGGCAGCAGGTCACCTGGCAGGCATCGCGTCCTGTTGGCACCAGAGGGATAAATCTCAAGGGGAGTCGTTTCTTGCCATGGAAAATCGTACATTTAGCCCGTAATGGTCGTGCGAAATGGTCTCCCCTGAATTCACAGTCCACCGGACCACGGCAGGCACTTAACCAGATGCTGATATAGTTTGGCTGGTAAATCGCACCCGAAGCGATTCGCCATCAACGATGTGAAGTTGCAAAACAGAGGACCGCCCGATGAACATGATTCCGTGGAATCCCTGGCGTGAGACGGAGCAGATGATGTCTCGCGCGAACCGGATGATGGACGAGCTGATTGACAAGATGCAGGGCCAACTCGATCAGGAGATTCGCTTTCTGCCAGAAGCCGACCTGATCGAGACACGAAACGAATATCGCATCTACTTATCCCTCCCCGGCATCCTTGAGGACGACATCGACATCCTCGTCGATGGAAATCAGGTGATTGTCCGCGGCGAGCGATTCTGCCCGCACGATATCGATTGTGCTGACCGCAGCACGGTCGAACGGCGGTTTGGCTTTTTCGAAAGACACTTCCAGTTTGAACAGCCGATTCAATCGTTTCGCGCGGCATGTAGTGAAGGTGTCCTCGTAATTGTTGCGGTCAAGGGGGACCATCGTGACTGACAAGGACCTGTACGAAGTGCTCGGCGTCAGCAAGGACGCGAGCGAAAAGGAAATCAAGGTGGCCTACCGAACGCTGGCGCTGAAGTACCATCCGGACAAAAACACAGACGACCCGGCGGCGGCAAATAAATTCAAGGAAGTCGCCGAGGCGTACGAAGTCTTATCCGACAGCGAGCAGCGTGCGGCATACGATAATCGCGGGATGGCGGGAGCTCGCGAGGCCGGATTTCACGGGTTCGACAGGAACGAGGATATCTTCAATCAATACGGCGACATTTTTGGAGATGCGTTTCAACAACGGTATTACCAGCCAAAAGAGCGCTCCATCGCGTGGACGCGACGTGCGCGCCACCTTGTCAGTTTCATTTCGCGAGGCAGCCTTGGGCGGCAAACGCGAGATCGAGATTCCGAAACTTGTGCCGTGCGACGCCTGCGACGGTTTCGGGACGGCCTCGAAACAGCCACCCAGCGCCTG
Source organism: uncultured Planctomycetales bacterium (assembly GCA_963821085.1). Classification (GTDB taxonomy): domain Bacteria; phylum Planctomycetota; class Planctomycetia; order Pirellulales; family Pirellulaceae; genus CAWGCE01. The sequence goes on from CAWGCE010000007.1 coordinate 618,587, forward strand.
CCAGGATTGTGGAGGCACGGGTCATGTGAGCCGCCGCGAACAGCAAATGGGAGGGTTCTTTTCCGTCAGCTCCCGCTGTCCAACTTGCCAAGGCACGGGCGCCGCACCGGGGGAGTTCTGCCAGAAGTGCGGCGGTGAAGGAGCTGTCGAGCGGCCAACTCGCGTGACGGTAACTCTTCCCGCCGGTATCGAGTCGGGCAAGTCGCTACGGCTGTCCGGTCAAGGCACGCCGGGGAGGCAGGGCGGTCCGGCAGGAGATCTGTTCATCGAGATCGAAGTGGCGCCCGACGCGAACTTCAAGCGCGATGGAAAGAACATTCTCAGTGACCTCAAGGTGCCCGTCGCAACGGCGTTGCTGGGTGGGAAAATTGACGTGGCTACTTTGCACGGTACCGTGTCGCTGACCGTGCCCGCCGGCACCTCGTCCGACCAGCTGCTTCGCGTTCGCGGGTTTGGTATCAAGACGAAGGGCGGCGATGGCGACCATCTGGTCCGCGTGGTAATAACGGTACCTGCAAAACTCGATTCCGAGGCCGCAGCAGCGGTCCGCGAGCACCTTGTTACAACGACCGGCGGTTGACGAACGGTTCGAGCAGGTTCAATCACCCGCGACACCGTACTGCTTCAACTTTCGATAAAGCGTCTTGCGATCAAAACCGAGGATCCTGGCGGCCAAGGTTTTGTTCTCACCGACGGTTGCCAAAACATGCAGCACGTAGCGTTTCTCGACTTCGTCCATGGCGACCAGATCAGCAGGGTCGGAACCACCGATGTAGACTTGCGAGATTTGGTAGTCGCGGATCTTCTCAGGTAAATCGTCGACCGCGAGATTTTCGTACCGTGTCAGCGCGACCGCCCGTTCGATGACATTACGCAGTTCGCGGACATTACCCGGCCAACTATAGGCTAACAGTTTCTCGGCTGCCTGCTCCGCAATGCCCAGGACCTTCTTTCCCGCCCGACTGGAGAAATCGGTCACGTAGTGCTGGGCGAGCAGTAGGATATCCGTGCCGCGACTGCGGAGCGGTGGCAGTTCGAATTGGATCACGTTGATACGGTAAAACAAGTCCTCGCGAAATCGACCTTCCTCGACGGCCGATTCGAGGTCACGGTTGGTCGCCGACAACAAACGGACATCGAAGGCCACTTCCTGATTCGAACCAACCGGGCGAACTTTGCTCTCTTCCAACGCCCGCAGCAACTTGGCCTGCATCGCGATCGGCATCTCGCCAATCTCATCAAGAAAGAGCGTGCCACCCTCTGCTTCCTGAAACAGCCCTTTCCTTTCGTTACGAGCATCGGTAAACGCACCTTGCGTGTGTCCGAACAACTCACTTTCCAGAAGCGCTTCCGGCAACGCGGCACAATTGACAGCGACAAACTCACCGTTCGCACGCCGACTGTGATGGTGAACCGAGCGGGCAACGACTTCTTTCCCGGTGCCGCTCTCACCCGTTATCAGGATCGAGGATTCCGAATCGGCAACACGTTGCAGCTGATCGTACAGGTCCAGCATGGGAGGGCTCTCGCCCAGCATCTCGCCCCGACCGGTCGACTGTTCCAGTTGTTCACTCAGCTTCTTGACCTGATCCTGCAGCTGATGATGTTGGATTGCCCTTTCCAGCGTGACTGCCAGGAAGTCCATTTCCACCGGTTTCGTAACGAAATCGTAGGCGCCCGCTCGAATTGCCCCGACTGCAGCATCGATATTACCAAACGCCGTCATGACGATTACGGGCACGTCCGGGCGGTTCGCAGCGATCTGTTCGCACAGTTGTAGCCCGCTCGTGCCGGGCATCCGGATATCGGTCAGGACCACGTCGTATTCTTCTTCATGCACGGCAAGCGCCGCTTGATCGGCAGAAGTAAACCAGGTAACCGACATGCCGCGACTTTTGAGATCCGCCTCGATCAGCTCACACATGTTTCGCTCGTCGTCGACAACTAATACTCGACTGGTCACAATTCAATTTCCTGCGGAAGATAGATGGTGAAGCAGCTTCCCTGACCCAACGTGCTTTGGACATCAATCCAGCCGTCATGATCCTGAACGATGCCGTAAGCGATCGACAGTCCCAGTCCAGTACCCTCACCGACATCCTTCGTCGTGAAGAACGGTTCGAACAGGTGTTCCATGTCTCTCGGGTCGATCCCGTTACCGTCGTCCTGAATCTGGACGAATGCAAAGGACGACTCGCGGCCCCCCTTCTCACCGGGTGGCAACATCACGCGGGTTCCCGACGATAGCGTGACCGAGCCCTCGCCGTCCATCGACTGGATGGCATTCATGATGATGTTCGTGACTACCTGCTGGATCTGCCCTTCGTCGCAATTCACGAACAACGGCTGCGGAATCGATTCGAACTTGAGAGTCACGCCCTTTCTTTCGGCCAGCGTTCCCAGGAGATCGGTTGTGCGCGAGAGGACGGTTCGGAGATCCGTCTTGCTGCGCCGCAGAGTTCGATGGCGGGCGAAGTCCATCAGCTGACGAATAATGCCCGTGACACGGTCAGCTTCCGACTTGATGGTGCTCGCACTTTCTCGCATTTCCAGCTCAGACAGTTTACCGGTGGCGATCAGTCCTGCTCGTCCCGCGACTACGTTCAGCGGCGTACCGAGTTCATGAGCGATTCCCGCCGCGAGCCGACCGACCGTCTTCAGCCGATCAGCATGCCGAAGCTGACTCTCGGTGGCAATCCGAGCGGCGGTTTCAGCCTCAATCGTCTCTTTGTCCTGGCGCAACTGCTCACTCACTTCATTCAGGGCTTCTGCCAACTGCGACAGTTCGTCGCTACCCGCGATCGTAATCTTCCGCGACAAGTCTCCCTGTCCAATCTCCTTCGTCTTGGCAATCAGTTGCTGCAGGGGGCGACCGACCAGTTGAATACCGGAATACAGCAGCGCCGCCAGGAACACTGCGCTAATACCGACCAGCGTTTTCAGCGTCGAGCGGATGGCAGCGCGATTCTTTTCGTTGAATGGGTCTAACGAATCCTTCAACTCAATCCCAACTGGTGAATCGACATCGTCAATCGGTAGATACGTATGGAGCCACTCTTTGCCTGACTTGTCGCGCAGGACAACCGAATCCACTTGACCTTCAATGACCTCCTTCAGCAAGCCCAACGGCGCGCTTGGCGAATCCGGATGATCGGTTGGTGCGTTGAATTGGACCCAGCGCAACTGAGTCCGGCGAAGCTCGACATGCACGTTCGAAAGGGCTTCCTCGACCTCGGCGCGTCCACCTTCCTCCCAGGCTTCCTCCAGCTGGTCAGATACTTTCGCTCGAAGCTCACGCGCAATTTGTTCTCGCCCTTCCTGAAAACTTTCCAGCTGGCTGCGCACCGACAGGAACGTGACTACCCACGTCACCGCGACGACGGCCAGGAATAGAATCATGAAGAGTTTTGCAGTAAGTCGCATCACTTCCCTTCGCGTAATCGGTCTCTACTTCATCGTAACCCGCCGGCGTGATGCCGCCCATCACGGCCATCTGGCAAACCGGTTTCGTCACCAAAACAATGACCGGCGGCGAAGCGATACTCCACCGCCGGCATACTGCCCACAGTCACCCGGAGAATCAGGTACTATGATCGTAACGCGACGAAACGTGATCCGTTCGCTGTTCTGACAAGCAGTAATACGCTCTCAGCGATTGACTCATCGCCCAGCGCGGCGACGGCATCGGCCACATCGGTCACAGGCGAACGATTAATCTCAGTAATCACCATCCCGCTCGCGAGGCCTGCTCGTGCGGCGGGACTCTGATCATTGACAGCAGTAATCACCACGCCGCGGGTCCCTTTCATCCCAAGCTCGGCCGCCACTTCCGGATCGAGCGGACTGATTTCCAACCCCAAACCTTGCAAACGGGATGTCTGGGGCGTGGCACTGTTTTCTTGAGCGGCGTCGCCGTCAGTTCCGAAGGTGTCCGGCTGTTCCTCGGACAAGAATGCCAATTCCATGCGGGCTCCCTGCCGAACAATCGTCATCGGATGCGATGAGCCAAGCTGGCAACGTTCAACAACGACCTGCAGCGACTGTGGGCTGGCGATGCGATTACCTGCAAACTCCACGATCACATCACCCGATCTCAGCCCTGCTTTGGCAGCCGGCGTATCAGGAAAAACATCGGTCACGACGACTCCCTCACGCGGTTTCACCTGGAATTGGCTGGCCAGCTGGGCTGTTACCGGCTGAATTCCCACGCCGAGGTAGGCGCAGCGTACCATTCCATCGCTCGCCAGTTGTTTGGCAACCCACTTCGCAAGGTTGATCGGCACAGCAAAACCAACACCATTGTTACCTCCACTGCGTGACGAGATGGCCGTATTGATGCCCACGACTTCGCCATCCAGATTGACCAGCGGGCCGCCGCTATTTCCCGGGTTGATCGCTGCATCGGTTTGCAGAAAATTCTCGCGGGCCATCATGCCAATACCTCGATGCTTGGCACTGATGATCCCCGCCGTTACGGTACTCTCCAGGCCAAACGGCTGTCCCAGCGCCAGCACCCAGTCGCCGATTTCCATAACGTCACTGTTGCCGATCGTGGCAGCAACCAATCCGTCCGTCGCCGCAATCTTGACGACGGCTATGTCAGTCTTGGGGTCGGTCCAAACTTCAAGCGCCTTGAATTCGCGACCGTCCGCCAGCCGCACAGTGACATTTCCTCCACCACTGACAACGTGGTGGTTGGTAATCACCAGGCCGGAATCATGCACGATGACACCAGAGCCCAATCCGCCCGATCGGCCATTTCGACGACGGAGCCCTTCCCTTGAATCCGGAAATAGGTGCTCAAATGGTGTGCCCTTGAGTGGATTCTCACCCCGCGGAACAGAATCCTGCTGAACCGACACGCCATCGCTGGCTGGGCGGTTCTCAATCGCGACGACGGAAGGCAGGACTTTGTCTGCGGCGAATCGAAATGCTTTTGACAGACCCTTTGCTGAACCGATGGCCGATGCAGCGGTCGGCGATTTTCGGCTGGCACCCGTGTCCGCCCAGGCCGCCCCGCCAAGCGAAACGGCAAGCATGCTAAAGCCGACCATCCAATATCTGAACGGGCGATTCTTTGTACTCTTCATGGTCGTAGTCCTCCCTTAAATTAGAGTCTAATTTCGTTTGTACCGATCATCCTCCGGCCAACGAATAAGACCTGTTGTCACCTCCAAAACAAATAGAAGCCGTTCGAGCTAAATTGCACGTCCCGTGCCAGTGGAAGAAGAGCCTTGCGGGATAGAGCCCCAAACGCGGAAGTGTCCGTGGGGCAAACGATCTTTGGCGAGCCACGTGGCGGTTTTTGGCGAGACCAAGCACCCAGGCATTTTTCCGTGCGGCGCAAAACGTCTTACGCCCGCCGCTGCGCCTCCCGAGTCAGTTCCAATGTCCGGCGATATCTTCCAACGCCCGCTGTTGTGCGATCTGGTTCGCAAGGCGATTTTCCAAGCAGTGAAAACGGTGTTCTTGGTTCTCGATGTGAAGTTCCATCACGTTGGCCACCCGTGTGCTGCTGGGGAAAGACTGCTGATCTTGCTGCTTGGACATGAGTTGATCCTGCTTTTTTGACTCTTGTTGTCCAGTTTACGCGGGACTGTTCGTCTCAGGTGAGATTCGATCGACCATCAATGCGTGTGACTTTGCCGACAAGTCGTAGTTGAGTGAAACCACTGAGGAGGCACTGCCGGCATACAGCACGACCAGGCAAATTTGTATTCCATCGTGCGACCAGCTGTACTCGACTTTTGGAAACGGCATATCGGCGACCTGCACTCTGCAATCACCGTGCCTGGTGCTCAATTCCATCAGCAGCTTGTCCAAAGCGACTGCACGCTTGTTGATGGGACGGAGGATAATTCCATCCAACTCGCCCTCCAGAAACCGGAAGTAAAGGTCAAACCTCGCATCCATGAGTTCGTGCTTCTGCCTCAGGAACTGGTAGAAGTCGTTTTCCGCGAACTCCGTACGCGGATACAAATCTCTTATGTTATTCACGGAAGACCGGTAACGCGTATTTTCCCACAGGAGGGGGAGTACAGCTGACATTTATGAACCTCCTGGAACACACGTGTCACAAATTCAAGCGACCAACCGGCCGTGTCGGGCGTGTTTTGACCCTACACCACATCGTTGATCTCGGACCACCACACATGGGAAACCGATCGGGTCTCGAGCAGCGACGGTTCGTCAAGACGTCGCGTGGTGCCGCGAGTTGGCCATGATCCCACTTCCGTCAACTCAGGCATCAATTCGGTCAAACGGTGGAACAGGTTTTGGACCATCGCGCGAGGACCATCCTTCAAGTCAACTTCCAACAGTGACTTGACACTCTTCGTCAGTTGCACGAGCCCCGCTCTCAGCATGATCAATTCGTCCAATTCGTTGGATGGCGGATTGAACAAATCGGCGAACGGAATACCCAAGGCTTGTTGCCACTTCGCAAGGTCTGCCAAACCGATGTCGTTCGTTTCTTCCTGATGCCGCAACATCGGCACCGACAAGCCGGTTCGATTCGAAACCGACCTTAAGCTCATCCCTTCACGTTCCCGCGCTTGCTTGAGGCGGTGCACCGGTTGTTCTTGTTTGCTGATCATCGCTTTTCTCTCCCTCGCATTCGTTATCTCGTTTGCTGCATGGCAATGAGGTCATTGGCATGCGTGTACGGTAGAGCTGTATTGCAACAGGCGTGCCGGAAACAGTTGGCGATTGAAAGTCGGCAGAATGAGGCGATCCGAGGCGTTGCCAAGGGCGATTCTGGAGTATTGCGTGTTCGCGAACGGCGCCTGAGCCCGTTAGTCAACCACTTGAATCAGGCTCGTCCGACCGGTTCGGCCCCACCACCACCCGAAACAAGAATGAGCCATTAAAATGCGACTCTTTTCGGGCGAACTTCCGGACACCAGAGACGGCCGTACCAGAGAGCAGGAAAGTGAGGCATTTTGCCTCATCCGCATCCGTTGTGGGGAATTTCGCCCCGGGAAATCAATTCCGGAAAAACGGACCGAATCGGCAGGAATCAACGAGAACGGGCTCCACCCGGGAGTGGATTCAATCAACCCAACGCGGGCGCTCGACGAAAAGTAATGCCCCGCGGCGGTGAACGGAATTCCTGCGGTAGACTTTTGCCAGTGCCTCAAGCAAGGCGTTTTCTGAATCTCAGCACACTGGCAACCAGAACGACGACACAGCAGGCTGCCAGGCCGACAACAGCGGGAGTCAAGTCGGCGAAATTTGCATCGCGGAGGATGATGCCTCGCAGGATCTCGATGAAGTAAGTTGCCGGAAGTCCAAACGAAATCAGGTAAATCGGTAGCGGCATTTCCGCGCGGGGAAACATGAATCCCGAAAGCAATATCGATGGCAGCATGACGACGAAGGCGAGTTGAAACGCCTCCATCTGCGTCTTGGCAATGGTGGAAATCAGCAGGCCCAATCCCAACGAGCAGATGATGAACAGCAGCGACAGCCCCACCAGCATGGCCACGCTGCCGTTAATCGGCACTTCGAAGACAAAGATCATAGCGACCAGCAGGACCAACAGTTCCACCAGCCCAACCATGGCGTAGGGCGTCAACTTGCCAAGCATCAATCCGGTGCGACTGACCGGCGTGACAAACAATTGTTCCAGCGTCCCCAATTCGCGTTCGCGAACGATTGCAAAGGATGTCAGAAACAACGTCACCAACTGAAGAATCACACCAATCAAGCCGGGCACGAAGAAGTGAGAGCTATCAAGGTCCGGGTTGTACAGCAATCGCGTCCGGACCTCGACGGCCAACGTGCCTTCTCCGTCCGAGTTGCGAGCTGGAGCAAGCTGAAGCGCGTCGCCTTTTCGGCGCGCCATTTCAATCGAGATGGTCTGACCGAGCAATTGCGCGGTGCTTTGGGCGGTTGACGCGACCTGGGAATCACTCCCGTCAATCAGGACCTGAATGTGGGCTTGTTCGCCGTACAACAGTTGCTCGCTGAAGTCGGGAGGAATGATGACTCCAACCTGAGCTCGTCCCGAACGTATCGCGCGGTCAAATGCCATTTGATCGAATGCGTGCTCGACGAATTCGAATCGACGTGTATTTGTAAACCTCTCGACCAGCAATTGCGATTGCGTACGACCATCGAGATCCAACACGACTGTCGGCACGTTCTCAATCTGCGTATTGATTGCGTAGCCAAAAATGATCGTTTGAATCAATGGCACTATAAACATGAAGAACAAGGTGGTCGGTTGTCGACGAACATGGACAAACTCCTTGATCAGAATCGCCCACAACCCATTCAGTCCGAGAGAACGGCGTTTCGTCGACGATTCCCTGGTGGAACCTGTTTCCGATTTCTTGACCCTGGCCGACTCGCGTTCGGCCGAAACGTCCAAAACCTCTGCACCTGGCTGTGAGGCGATGACCGCTTCCGGACCAAGTTGATTGGCGAGTTTGGTGAGCGTCACGAAAACATCTTCCAGCGACGGAGCAGTCGGGCGCATCTCGAATTCGTGCGGTTCGAGCCCAAGCTCGAACCGCAATCGCTCAGGCGTTAGCGTTTCATCGGCCAGCAGGTGCAGCTTTTCGCCGAACAGAGTTGCATCATGCACTCCGGGAATCTTCCGTACATCAGCCAACTGTGCGGTGGCCGCGGGAACTTTCAATTCGAAGCGAGTCGTTCCCTGGGGCGTCACTTGCGGGCAGGCTTTTGAGTGTGTCCGGCTTGCCCAACACCAGCAGTCTGGACATGTAGAGGTAGCCCACGTCGGTACAACGTTCGGCTTCGTCCATGTAGTGCGTTGTGACCAGCAACGTCACGCCCTGCCCCGACAATTCGAACAGCAAATCCCACAGCTCACGGCGAGCGACAGGATCAATGCCGGCCGTTGGCTCGTCGAGAAACAGGACATCTGGCTCGTGGATCAGCGAACAGGCCAGCGCGAGTCGTTGTTTCCATCCTCCTGACAACGTACCGGCAAGTTGCTCCAGGCGGTCCTCAATTCCGACAAGCGACGTCACGGCATCGCGTCGATTGGCAAGTTGCTGCGGTCCCAGGCCATAGATGCGGCCATAAAAGTCAAGATTCTCGCGTACCGTCAGATCGGCATACAAGCTGAATTGTTGCGACATGTACCCGACACGGGGCTTGATCGCTTCTGCCTGCGTCACGGCGTCGAGGCCGATGACCTGGCGCTGCCCGAAGTGGGCGGCAGGATGCCCAGTAACATCCGGATAATCGTCGACTTGCCACTTCCGTTGGGCCCCAGCAAGCCAAAGATCGCTCCGCGTTCGACGGAGAACGAAACATCATCAACGGCGACGAGCTGGCCAAAGTGACGCGACAAATGTCGAATCTCGATCACTGCCTCACTCATTCGACTCGCTCACTGAATCGAGCCAGACATTCGCGGTCATCCCGGGCCGCAACATATCCAAGGCGTCCGACGGAAGAGTCACGCGAATTCGATACACCTGCTTCGCTCGATCATCTGGCGTTTGCACATTGCTGGGTGTGAATTCGGCCTGACGTGAAATGAACGTAACTTCGCCCGAGAAATTCTTTCCTGGAAAACTGTCAAACGTGACGCGCAGCTGCTGGCCCATCTGCAACTGCAGGAACCGCTGCGGCACGTAGGCTCGGACCCACAATTTCTCATTGGACAACATCGTCAGCACCGGAGCGTTTGGGCCGACTAAATCACCCGGCTGCAAATCCAGCGAATCGACCGTTCCATCGGTCGGGGCGACCACCGTCAGTTCTTGCCATTGTTTTTGAATCAGCTCAATCCGGGCTGCCGCGGCATCGCGCATGGCGACTGCCTGGTCAATTTCCTCGGATCGGAACCCCTGCTTGGCCAGTTCCCACGCGAGCCGCAATTCCTCGACTTTGGCCTTGGCTACCTCGATTTCCTGCTTGCGCGTTCCTGCCTTGAGAATCGTCAACTCGTCTTCGCGAACCGCCTTGGAAAAGACGGCGACGTTCAATTTTTCCGAGGCCCGGTCAAAGTCCGACTTGGATACGGTCCTGCTTTGAATCAGATTGGACATGCGCGTAAATTCGCTCTTGGCAAACTGCAACTCCGAGTCAGCCGCCTTGAGACGATTCTCGGCGGCCGAAATTTCTTCGGGACGCGGGCCAGCCTCCAATAAGCTCAATTGAGATAACGCCTGTTCATAACGCACTCTTGCCTGGGCGATCTCCTCGCGCGTACGCCCGACGACACTCGGTCCAGCGCTGCCTGACGCTCTGCCAGGACCGCGCTCGCCTCCTGAATTCGCTCTTTCAGATCGTAGGCTTCGAACTCAACCAACTTCGATGATGCCGTAACCTGGTCCCCTTCATCGATCAGCACCGCTCTGACCCGACCACCAACACGCGACCCCAGTCGAATCTCTTCCGCTTCGACAAGACCAGAAACGTAGCGGGCCTGGGGACGAATCTGGCTATAGAAGACCAACGCCAATACGCGCTGTGGCGCCGATGGCAATAAGTAGGATTCGACGAATCAACTTGCGTATCTCATTAAAGAAAGTAGGAGTCGACCGCTCTATTATTCAGTGTACTCGAGCGCGTCTCGAATTATTCGCCGCTTTTCCAGCAGCGTGGTGACAACGTGACTGTCCGCGTGGCCGCAAACGCCTTCGCAGGACACACCACAGGCGTGCCATCATCCTAAGCCGGCAGACTTCCGTTGTGATAAATTTCCTGTACGTCGTCGCAATCGTTGAGCATCGTGATGAGCTTCTCGAACATCGGCAAATCTTCCGCACCGATCTCGACGTTGGCCTGTGGCAGAAACGTGATCTCCTGGACTTCCAGTTCTGATTCGGGGAAAGCATCAACGAGCGCCTGCTTGGCTTTGTAAAATTCATCCACCGCAACGAACACCGTAATCTGTCCCTCTTTACACTCGATATCATCGACACCGACGTCTGCGGTCAGCATGGCGTCGAGCACTTCCTCTTCGTTGTTGCCTTTAAAAGACAGTACAGCCAGGTGATCAAACTGGTGGGACACCGAGCCGGGAGCTCCCAGTTTAGCGCCCGTCTTGGTAAAGCAATTGCGAACGTCGGTGATGGTCCGATTGTTGTTATCGGTGAGGCAATCGATGATGACTGAGCAACCACCTGGCCCATATCCTTCGTACCGAGCCGTCACAAAATCTTCTCCCCCGACTCCATTCGCTTTCTCCATCGCCTTCTCAATGACATGGCTCGGCACTTGATCACGTTTGGCTTTTTCGATCAAGCTCCGCAGCGCCGGGTTGCCTTCCGGGTCGGCTCCTCCGTTCTTGGCGACCACGTACAACTGCTTGCCATACTTCGAGTAGAGCTTGGACTTCTGACCCGCAGTCTTGAGGATCGACGATTTTCGATTTTCAAAGCTTCTACCCATCTCGTTTGTCTCGTAACTGTTGAACCTGTTGGATGTATCTGGGCAGCTGAGAACCACCACGTCGCGTTTGCTTCTGGAACGCATCAACCACAAGCGTAGCGGCCTTACGCCCATGAAAACTGCTTACCAACGCCGCACACGCTACATGTCCGTGTGACTCGCACTAGCATGGGCTAGAACGCGGCCTGTGGAAAGTCCGTATCGCGGGGATGCGAAGAGGAAGCGATGCGGTTCGTTGCCCGGGCGTCACGGCAGTGGGCAACCTGCTGAATTTGCCAACCGGACACGGGGGCTGACATTGTGGATCGACCGAATTACACAGCTGGATAACGTTAGCCCCGCAGTCGTCCGACCATGCTGGGTCCCGCGGTCTCGATACCCTTCAACATCGACATCAGCGCTTCGCGACTGGGCGCATAGTCAAGCGCGACCTCGCGGTTGATCTGGTCCGCTTTGTTCAGTTCGCACAAAGACTGGGTGAAGGACCGCATGCCTTCTTCCTTGCATTGAGCGATGATCGCCGGGATGTCCTCGTCTTCCTCGTGCAGGATCTTGTCCTGGAGCGTGGAGTTGTTCAGCAGAACTTCCGTGGCAGGAAAACGCGAACCTTCCTCGACCCCCGGCACCAGACGTTGGCACATCACAGCTTTCAGGCTGCCCGAAAGCGACGATCGGATAAACGCGTGTTCCGATCGGGGGAAGAACTCCAGCATCCGGGTAAAGCTCTGCATGGCGTCGCTGCAATGCAACGAACCCATGACAAGGTGGCCGGTTTCGGCCGCTTGCAATGCCGCCAGCATCGTCTCGCGGTCCCGCAACTCGCCAACCAGGATGCAGTCGGGATCCTGACGCACCACCGACCGCAGCGCATCAGCAAACGAAGGAACATCCAAGCCAACTTCGCGCTGCGAGATGATCGAAATCTTCGGATGAAAAGCAAACTCGATCGGGTCTTCAATGGTGATAATGTGCATGGCCCGGTGATGATTGATGTAGTTCAGCATGGCGGCCATCGTTGAACTCTTGCCGCAACCCGTCACACCACACACCAAGACCAGACCCTCAATCGTCTCACTTATCACCTTGCGGTATATATCTGGGAGATTGAGCTCCTGAAAGTCAGGAATCGAACTCTGCACGCGTCGAATGGCCACATGCATATTGCCTGTCGATCGATAAGCATTGACGCGATACCGATCGCCCCCGGGAACTCCTGTTGAAAAGTCGAAGGCTCCGCGGTCTTCATACGACGCAGCCCAGTTCGAGGGCATCAGCGGCATGACCATTTGCATGACATAGGATGAGTCGGGAATCGCCGGCTGCTGCAAATGCCGTAACTGGCCCCCAATCCGCATGAAGGGTGGATAATGCACTTTGATATGCAGGTCAGAGGCTTTGTTCTGGGTCATGAACTCCAGCAGGCGTCGCATTTCTTCTTCGGGTGGTGGAAGCTGGTCCATGAAAACACTCCGCTGCAACCTGGAAACGTTATGCCGGGGCCAACCGAACAAGCGGCCCCGCTGGCCGCTGAACGTGCATGATTCGCAAAGCTCAGCGGAGTCTCTATTCTAACTCGACACCGACTCGTTCGCAGCAGGGGAGAACTTTGGACGACTGGCCAGGATTACGCTGCATTTATCGATCGACCTGATCTGGAAGGTCGCAGCAGGCGCAATTTGCCTAAACCGCAGCCCGGCCAGCGCTCGAAAGTGGGCAGCCAACCGGAGCTTCCGGCACTTGAACGATCGTCGTTGCACGGATCAGGAAAGTCGTGACTTCTTGAAAAAGCCGTCCATCGGATCGTCGAAAGTACTTATCGCCTGCGGCCGGAGTTCGTGCTTTTCACGAAGTATGAAAGCCGTTAGTCGCGGCACATCGGCAACATCGCCAACGGATGCTTGCTGTTTCCCTGGCACCCTCCGCAAAGGCAGGACCAAATCAACGTCTGGGCCAAAAGAACCGGCCAGGTCGATCAAGTCGTTGGCATGACGATTCCAGTATTCGCTGCAAGAACATGGTGACTGGTTGATCGAGCAACATGCACCATGAATTGCTCCGAAACCCAGTTTCGCTGAGGCAGGATTCTTTTGGAACGGCGAGAAAAACAACCGACCGTATTCGAACCGAATGCGGTCGAGTCTGTCAGCTAGTTAAGTCTTTCTTCAATTGCGTCCAACCGCGCAGCAATCTGACGCAAGTAGTCAATGATCAGGGCGTGGGTGTACTTGGCATCAATGCCAACGGGCGAGTCGGACAAACTGATTTGTTCTATCAGGTCATCGAACGATTCTTTCGGCTTGGATAACGGGTCATTCTGAGGCACTTGTGTTCTACTCCTCGGCGTTGTTCATTGAATCCATGAGGTTGTTGCGAAATCCGGGCTGCTGAGCGCCATGCGGCCAATCGTTGCATGCAAAAATACTATACTGTTTATCGCCCGCAAGCTCGCGATTTCTCACTGCGGTGGATGTCGAGGCAAGAATCGACTGTCCGTCCGAGCACCATTGGGCTTTAGCCTCATGTTCGCGTTTCCTCGTTGACCAAGGTCACGAGCACGACCACAATTGATTCGTGGAGTGGAACTTTTGACTGTCGGCCATCATCTTGCACGCGTCCACCTGTTACCATGAACACGAGGTTGGAATGAGGTTCGCTTTCGTCATCCTCGTCGTGGTCTCTTGTCGTTTAGCAACGATTGCGAACGCTCAGTCAATTCAGATCACCGACATCCCCCTGCCCGGTTCAGCCGGCGAGATCCTTGGCTCGGTATCGGATGTCGACTTCGCAACTCACGAAGTGGCAGCTTACCTTTACATTGAAGGTAACGGCTGGTGGACGAAACCCACCTTTGGTACGCCAACGGTACCGATCAACCAGGACGGCTCGTTCATGGTCGACTTGGGCACTGGAGGATTGGACGGTTTGGCTTCGACTTACGCCGTGTCGGTCGTGCCGATCGGGTCCACACCTCCGCAAATGCAAAACTCCAACACACTTGATCTCGGCGAAAGCTCGATTGCATCCACCTACCAACAAAGATTCGGCACAAACCTGCCGTTCGCAGGCCGCAACTGGGGTATCAAGGAAGCCACGGCACCAGTGGGGCCGGGTGGAAATATTTTCTCTGCGGCTGCTGACGACTTGTGGGTTGATCAGGATGGTCTGCACCTGACGATCCAGAATCATGGTGGTCAGTGGCAAAGCACTGCGGTCGTATTAACCGAGAACCTCGGTTACGGCACGTACATGTTTCAAACCAGCAGTCGTCAGGACATTCTGGATGCTAATGCCACATTTGGCGAATTCACGTGGGACATCTTTGGCGACGACACACAGATCCCTGCATGGCCGAATCGGGAAATCGACTTTGAAGATACACGCTGGGGCGATCCCCAGTCGGCTACCAACGCTCAAACGGTAGTCCAACCCTACTTCGTGCCCGGTGCACTGAATGAATTCACGTTGCCCGACCTCAGCGACGACGCCGACCTGACGCGATTTTTTACCTGGTCACCTGAAAGCGTTGAATTCTTCACGCTGCGTGGCCATCACCTACCGTCCGATTTTCCTCCCGAAGCTGTGATCGATCATTACGTGTTTACCGAGGACATATCGGCGGGAAGAGTTGTCCCCGAGCCGGGTCGCGAAAACTTCCGTTTCAATCTTTGGCTCAACGGCCCCGCTCCCAGTGACAATCAGCCGGTGGAGGTTGTGATCAACGACTTTCAATTCGTTGAGCAACTAGCGGGAGATTTCAATACCGACGGCCAATACGACTGCCTGGACCTTGATTCGCTGGTAGCCGTCATCGCCGCATTTGTTAACGCCGTAGAATTTGATCTGACGGGCGACGGCAATGTGGACGACGCCGATCTGACCGCGTGGCTGAGTGAAGCGGGTGCCGCCAACCTGCCGTCGGGTAATTCGTATCTGGCCGGAGATGCCAACTTGGACGGAACCGTCGACGGAGTCGATTTTCTGCTCTGGAATGAAAACAAATTTGCCAACGTCGCTGCCTGGTGTTCCGGTGATTTCAATGCGGACGGCACGGTCGATGGACAGGATTTCGTTCTCTGGAACGCTAACAAATTCACAACCGCGGATGGCGCAGGCGCGGTGCCCGAACCCCAGACTGCGGTGCTGTTGTTTCTTGCGCTCGGCGCTGGCAGCATGATCAGGAGCCGCTGATTTTTTTTGCACCAATGCGATGTACTACTTTCCCTGTTGCCACGTCCCCGATTTGCTCTCGCTTCTAGCGGCCGATTTCCAGCTTTCTCAACCCGAGAAATTTGCAGGCACTGTCGTTTGAAATCGTGAGCCTGGTGCTACAATGGGCATTCGCAATTGATTCGGTAACTGTTCCGGATTCGGTCGCCGCGTTGCAGTGGCGGCTTGTTGAGATGGAGTAGAACGGTGGGCACTGATCAACGAGGTCTGGGCACCCGACGCGCCAGTGACTACGGAATTGGCTCGAAAATCATGGCGTGAACAACTCATGACTTCCCAAACACCAAGGTAGCGACGAATGATTTCTTCACCTGTTTCCCAGTCTTTATCCACAGCGAAAGTTGGCGTTTTCGATAGTTCGCGAGAATTCAGAATTGATCCACTGGGAAAGCATATCGTGAAGTTATTGTTCCTGTTCATCGCAGCAGTGCTGGTAACAGGAAATGTCACACACGCCCAGGTCGGCAACCTGTTGTGGGAAGAAAACTTCGATGACCTTAATAACTGGATCAAGGAGACCGGCAACGGCAACTGGGGCTGGGGCAACGGCGAGCTACAGTATTACTCACGAGAACAACGTCGACATTGCGACCGTTCCCGGCGAAGCGGGCAACAACGCCCTGCGGATTACCGCCAAGCAAGAGAGCGGACCGGGAATTGTCGATCAATGGGGAAACCCGCTGAATTACACGTCGGGCAAAGTGATCTCCAAATCAAAGGTCACCCTTCAATATGGCATGATCGAGACCAGAGTGAGAGTTCCCGACCTGGACCTGGGCGGCTGGCCCGCCGTGTGGATGCTGGGTAATTCCAATTGGGATTGGCCGCGAAAAGGCGAGATCGACATGATGGAGCTGGGCTCCACTCAAGCTTTTCGCGACCTGCACGACACGCACAATGGTGGCAATGGGCTGAACAACTCGACCGTCAACCAAGTCGTAGGCGCCAACGCGATCTTTTACAGCGACGCCGCAGTCACGCCGCAGAATCCATCCGGGGCAGCGAGCCTCTCGTGGGATCCCGATGATGACTATGCGCGACCCTACTACAATCACAATGCGCCGCTCAACGATCGCTTCCTGACCTACCGCACGTACTGGGATGCGAACAGCCTGCGCATGACCGTCGTCGATAACAATGTCGAGCACGACCTGTTCGCTACCCCGTTTACCATCACCGACGAGTCGGACGAGTTCCGAGAGCCATACTACCTGATCGCCAACATGGCCGTCGGTGGGGCCTTTACCGATGCCTACAATTTGGGTGACCCGGGCAGCGGCCAGCCGGTTTCCATGCCGCTGTCTGCTGAGATGTACGTCGACTACATCCGAGCGTATGAGTGGAACGGTCAGGGATCCGTCCACGTGGGACCGCCAACTCCGGAGAGCAGATCCTTCGGCATCTTTACGGACAACACGCCCACCAACGGTGAACTGATCCCCGGGGTCAATTCCGAGATCTTCGTTTGGGAAGAGACACTAACCGACGGGACGATTCCTCCGTTTGAAGGTGATAACGTCATGGCGTGGCAAACGACGGGGAGGGGCTGGTTCGGCGCTGGCGTCATGTCGCATCAACCCCTCAACCTGTTCGACTTCGGCGATGGAAATCTCAACTTTGATATCAACATACCCGCAAACGTCACGTTCAAGATTGGGATCATCGACGCCTGGGGCAACCAGGAGTACGTCGAGTTTCCTGCCTTCCAAACCGCGTTCGGGCTGGAGCGCGATGGTGATTGGGGACAGGCATCGATCCCAATCAGCGAGATTCGGGGAGCCGCCATCGATCTGCGGATGATGAGTTATTCGTTCGTTATCCTCGAAGAGAACGGCGCGGCGGTGAATTTTGCCGTGGACAATATTTATTGGGATACGCCGTTTACGGCAATCTCAGGAGACTTCAACGGTGACGGGCAGTACGATTGCCTGGACGTCGATTCACTCGTTTCGGTTATCGCCAGCGGTGACCAATCCGTTGATTTTGACCTGACCGGTGACGGCAATGTGGACGACGCCGATCTGACCGCCTGGCTGAGCGAAGCGGGTGCCGCCAACTTGCCGTCGGGTAATTCGTATCTGGCTGGAGATGCCAACCTGGACGGAACCGTCGACGGAGTCGATTTCCTGCTGTGGAATGAAAACAAATTTGCCAACGTCGCTGCCTGGTGTTCCGGTGATTTCAACGCGGACGGCACGGTCGATGGACAGGATTTCATTGTCTGGAATGCTAACAAGTTCACTTCCGCGGATAGTGTGAGTGCAGTGCCCGAGCCGGTGTCCGCGATGATGTTACTCATGGCTGTCGTCGTAACCCTGCGACGCCGCTGATTCTGAGTTGAATCGTGCTGCGATATGTGGCTCTAAGTCTTTAGCAGGTGCGAGTGCAGCACTTGATAGAACGGGCCAGGTTGCTCCAGGTACGGTGTATGACCCGTGTCGGCGAAAATGTGCCGGTAAACTTTTCCGCCGTGCCGCTCGTATTGATCCAGTGCGAACTTTACCTGGGTCAGGATTGGCTGTGGCGGGAACACTTCTAATCCTGGCCAGCCAGGTCGCAGACCCAATTGGCCCTGTTGGCCCAAATCGGACAACGAATCATCGGACACAATCGCATCATCGGCACCGGATATCCATAACAACCGCGGCTTTTTTGGTGTCGCCCAAAGTCTCTCCAGCAACCCCTGATTGTGGAGCGGCGAGAGCGCATTGATGGGGCCATATTTGCCCGGAGCAAAACCCGGCCAATGAGGCGAAACGGTCCAGTCTCCAGGATACTGCCGCTCACCCAGGTGGATCTGCAGCATCGCGGTGAGCAAATCTTCCTCCCGCGCGGGCCGAAATGGCGGCTTCCAAAAAGCGCGATTCATCACGTCGCGCGGCGAGAAAAACTCGTCGGAAACCTCCCGCTCACCAGCTTGCAGCTGCTCCAAAAATCGCGGATGTCGTCAGCCCTGCTGCCGAACCGGCGCCATCCGCATGATTCAGATTCAACACGTTCGCCATGCGCCCCGGGAAGCCACCCGGCGGGCCGGGCGCGACAAGCGTCACACTAAGTAATCGTTCCGATTGTGATTCCAACAGCGACCAGGCAACGCACCCACCTAGACTGTGGCCTACCAGATGAAATCGCTGCCAGCCAAGGGCGTCCGCCAGGGCCACCGCGTCATCCGCCCAGTCAGCAACACCTCGCGTGGCGTCAATCAAGGCCGCTGCGATCGCTGCTGTCCGAAGCCACGCTGATCAGGAGCCACGGCATGGAAGCGCTTCGGGAAGAGCCAGCATCGTCTCCTCCCAGAATGTCGCGGACGACAGATTGCCGTGCAGAAACAGGACCGGCACGCCATCCTGCGCCGGCCGAAAGCACCTGCGTGCCGAGCCTGTTCGAGCGAACTCGCGCGACTTCCACTCCGGCAAGGTGATTCATGGTTTCGGTCATCCAGATGGACTCATCCTCAATGGCACGCTGTTGCAAAGCCAGTTTGTCAATCTTCCCGGAATGTCCCAAGGGCAACCGGGCCATCATCACCACCCGCGTCGGGCATTGAAATGTGGCCAAATGCTGTCGGCACCAGTCGATCACTTCCGCTTCGGTCGCCGTCCGATCCTCGTGAAGTTGGCAGAACGCCCAACCGGTATCGCCCCACTTCGGGTGCGGAACACCAATCACTGCGGCCAGTTCAATCGCAGCATGACACTGCAACACGCGTTCGACCTGAGCCGGATACACGTTTTCGCCGCCGCTGATGTACATGTCTTTCTTGCGACCGACGACAAAGAAGTAGCCGTCCTCATCTTGCTTCATCAGGTCGCCGGTCCGCAGCCAGTCGTCATAAAATGCGTTGTCGGTCTCTTTCGCATTCGCCCAGTAACCGCCGCAGACGTGTGGTCCCTTCATCCACAGTTCGCCCACTTCTTCGACTTCTGCGTCGTCCCCGTCTTCGGTGACAAGTCGCGTGTCAATGAAGAAGTTGGGAAAGCCAATCGAGCCCTGCTTGCGTTTGGCATCTTCGGCAGGCAAGGAAAAGCAGTTAGGACCAGCTTCCGTCAGCCCATAGCCTTGCCGAATGGCGACGCCACGCTGCCGGTACGCCTCAATCACGGCCAGCGGGCACGGTTCGCCTCCACAGATCGCAAATCGGACCTCGCTGAAGTCGACCGTGGCGAAATTGGCCGCTTCCCACATCATCCGCAGCATCGTGGGAACGCCGAACAGGATGGTGACACGTTCCTTTTCCACTTGCTCGTTACACAGCTTGGCATCAAATCGAGCATGCAGGACGATTCGTCCCCCAAGCAGCATCAAAGGTGTGAACAGCACGTGCCAAGCGCCGGTGTGATAAAGTGGCATATTGAGCAGCGCGACATCTTCCTCGGTCAACTGCAACCCAATGATAGTGTTCAAAGCATTCCAGTGGATCTGCCGCCAGGTGATCATGGCGGCTTTGGCGCGACCGGTCGTACCGGATGTGTAGAGCAACATCGCGACGTCGTTTTCGTTTGCTGCATGCGTTTTGAAACCGGTTTTGAAGTCGGTCTGCCACTCGTCCGAGTCCAATGACAACATTCGAGGCACAAGGCCGGCATCGGTGGCCGCTATGGCCATTTCGGCCGAAGCCGACTCGTGGACGAGCAAACTGGGACGGCAGTCTTCGAACAATTCCAGCAGCCCCGCTGTGGGCAGCCGAACGTTTAGCGGAACGAGGATGGCACCAATTTTTCCGCAAGCGAAGTAGAGCACGAGGTACTCCACTCGATTGGTTGACAAGCAGGCGACACGGTCCTTGACCCGGACGGAAAACTCATGCTGCAACAGAGCCGCGATCGCGGTAGCCCTTGCATTGAGCTCGGCGTAGCTGAGCGTATCACCGCCCACATGATCGGTGATTGCCACCTTGTCCGGAGTATAGCGGTTTCGTTGGCCTAACCAGTCATTGAAGAGCATCTTGCCACCTCGCGATCGTGCTCTCGCATTGTACCGAGGCAGGTACCGGGGGTGAGAGAGGTGGATCGCTGCGATTCAAGCTACCTTGGTACCAGTTCACTCGAACATTCCGCTTTCACTTTTTGCCAATTCCCTGGACGAATGCAGCTAACACTCGCGTCAAGACCGGCGTTGAAAATCATTCGGCCCGATTTCCTGGTTGAAGCGGGGGAAACAAGTGTCAATGCATTGGCACAACCTAATGGGCGAAAAGTCACTACGCATATTGTTAATCCGCTTTATGCCTTGAATGATCGGTTCTCATTGGTCAAACGAATGCGTCTAGAAAGCTGACGGCGTTCTGACCCAGATCTTTGGTGAAATAGCCGCCTTCTTGCACAATAACGGTCGGCAATCCCTGTTTTTTCAGAAATTGTGCCAGCTCGAAATAATCAGGAGTGCGAAAGGCGCTACGGCCAATCGGGTCTTTTTCGTAGGTGTCAAACCCAGCGCTAATAACCAAGTACTCCGCTTCGAATCGCTCGATCGCAGGAACCACATGCTGCTTGAGGCACTTCAAATAGTTCTTCAAGTTGCAGCCGTCTTCGGTCAGGATATTGAGGTTGAACCCGGCTCCCTTTCCTTCCCCAATCTCGGTCGAGAATCCCTTAAAAAAAGGAAAATATTTACGAGGATCGCCATGCAATGAAATAACGAAGCAACGATCGTCACGATAGAAAATATCCTGGGTACCGTTGCCATGGTGAAAGTCGATGTCCAGCACGACGACACGCCCTTTCTTTCGCAACAACTTGGCGGCAATCGCCGCATTGTTGAAGTAACAGTAGCCTCCATAGGAATTTCGGGCAGCGTGATGTCCGGGCGGGCGGCTCAGCGAATACGCGGCATTGGATTGCCCTTTGTAGACTTCCTGGGCAGCGTAATATGCCGCTGCGGCACTCCAACCGGCCGTGCGCCAAGTGTGTCGATTCAAGGGCGTTCCCGAGTCGAAGCAATAGAAACCGGCGTGCAGGATATTCGTCGGGTCAGGCTTTGTCTTATCTTTCTGCGGAAAAACGCTGGGATAGAACGCATCCTCCTCATCGAGTGAGGACGCCGTGCTGTAGAGGGTCAGCAATTCGTAGCTGTGGGTATCGCAAAGCGCCGAGAGCGGAATTCGTGGCGGCTCTTTCACGACGAAACGTTCGGGCGACTTCTTTATCTCGCGAAAAATGCTCTCCGCACGCCGCGTGGTCTCTGGATGCTTAATACGGTGCCCCAGTGCCCACTCGTATTTTGGATGAAAATCGAGTTGCTCAGTATGGAAGTAAACCGAGAGTTGTTGCTTGGTATCAGCTTTCATTGTGTCGTTGCCTGCCTTCTCACGAAACATTCCACCATCGTAAAGCTGATCAACGACGCCAAAATGCCAAAGAAGTTTGCGTTCCAGCCCTGAGTATCAACTTGCTCGCACGTAAGGTACACCGTGGCTCCAACCAGCATGGAAGCCATCGCTGCGGCCGCGGATCGGCGGCGCAATGCGAAGCCCGCGACCGTCGGCACGAACAGACCTGAAATCATCAGGCCATAGGCGTACAGCATCAAAATAAGGACGCTCTCAAACTGGATTGCGATAAAGAACGCCAGAGCGCCCAATACGAATGTGATCGCTTTCGGCTGCAGCCACCGCCGTACCAGCGCTAACGCAGCGGATTCGTCATCCGCAGGCTCTGGTAAGAAGTCACTAAACACGTTTCCCGAGGCCGCCATCAGGCAACTGTCGGCTGTGGAGAGCACGGCGGATAGATAGGCGGCAAAGACAATTCCCAGCAGTCCGGTAGGCAGTACGCTGCGCAACAGGAGCGGGATTGCCAACTCATGGTCCAGCGATGCGCCGATTGCTCCCGGAACGACAATGACTCCCTTCAGGAGCGCCGCATGCGCGAGCAGTCCCATACTCACTCCCAGAAACGCCATCACCGGCCACTCAAAGAAGCCCGCCACGTACCAGGCTCTTTGCGCCTCTCGTTCGTCGCGACAGGCCAACATCCGTTGATACAACGTCATTGCCACAAACCAGATGGGAATGATCGCCACCATCCAGTTGAGGAAGGTTTGCGCGTCAATGGCGAAGATTGAAAAATGTTGAGCGGGCAACACGCGACGCACCTCTGCGAGTCCCCCCAGTTTGTACAGCGCCATGGGAATCGCAAAGCAGCTGAGGCCGAGAATGACGATGAGCCATTGAATGGTGTCCGTGTAGACCACCGCACGCAGCCCGCCGATTGCTGTGTAGCTGACCGCCACGGTAGCCAGGAAGAACAACATCCAGCCGAACGGTATGGCAGGAATCAGCGTATGAGCCAGCTTGGTACCGGCCATGAGCTGGGCGGCCGTGAAGCCGAGATAGCCGATGAACGATATGAGCGCCGCCAGCCTCCCCGCGGGCTTACCGTAGAAATGAGCCATCACCTGTGGATAGCTGAAGAACGACTGGGACTTCTCCAGATGCTTCAGTCGTGGAATCAGCCACACCGCGGACAACAACGCTCCGACCAATCCGGTAAACAACAACCAGGCGCCGGCCAGACCCATCGTGAATCCGAGCGCGCCGAGACCAATCGAAAATCCACCGCCCACGTCAGTGGCAGCAACCGACAGTCCGATATGGGCCGCACCCAAGTTTTTCGAACCGAGATAATACTCCTCCGCAGAAACCGATTTGTGGGAGACGAAATACGCGATACCGACAAGAGCCACGCCGTAGGACACGAGCAGGCCATAATCAAGAACACTCATCGGTTCAGGTTGCCTCGGCAGACGGTTCTATTTCGGCCTGAGGCAACGGCCGAATCCAGATGTTCATGTCCTCCAGCCCGTCGCCGATCCGACACGAGCGGTGCACGCAGCCGCAATACTCGAAGCCGAGCTTTTTGAAGAGGATGTTGATGCCGGGGACGCGTGCGCGTGCAAATGTAAACGCAGAATGGTAGTTCTTCTGCTCAAGATCCCACATCAAATCAGAGAGCAATTTCATCATGTAGCCGCGTTTTCGATACTCTGGCAGCGTGGCGCAGTCGGTTAGTTCCGCTGCCAGGGCATCCGGTACCAAGTCGGCTGAAGCACATGCAACCATTCTGCCTTCGTCTTCTATGTAGCGAAACGGTACGCCATTTTCGATTTGAGTTCGAATATAGGCGGGGTTGTGGCTGGGCGTGGGATAATCATGGAAGGTGATGTCAATCAACTTGGCGATTTTCTCGGCGTCGCGGGGTAACGCCCGAATTGTTTGTTCGTCAGCAGTGATGGCTCGCGACTCTGCCTCATCAAGCACTTCATCCCCCAAGAGCTCATAACGCCCTACGATTTCATCATCGTGGACGGGATTGTACTGATCGACAAGTTCATCGACACGTGCCCCTTCCTTCGGGTGTGCCATCTGTTTGCGGTGCTCATCGAGGTTGTACGTCAACACGCTGCAGCCGATCTTTCCGCGGTAAAACCCGGGCATCGTCCCGGCCAGTGTATAGCCTTGTTCGAGCAGTTCGGGCGCCAATCGATCTTCGACCATCGTTAGCACTTTGGACCGATTCAGACAGTGTGCCGCTCCCCCAAGGAAGTATGCGATGGCAGTGCCCTGGCTGGTATTGGGATGATCACAGCGAACTCGATCTGAATTTTCATCGTCGATCACGGTTACGATGTTGTTGCCAAGCTTCAAATAGAGTTTTTGCGGGATTTTCACGGCAGCTGCCACTCCAGCATTCAAGCTTCTTTCGGTGGGATGCGGCCAAGATCGCATTCAACGACGACCGGCCCGATGAGTGTGACTTTCATCTTAACGGATGGCCGCGATTCTGTTCAGGCCGCGCCGTCGAATTGCCGGAATCACAATGAAGTCGAACGATCAAGAAACCTGTAAATCCAAATTCAAGAATTCTCTTCGTGATGGGTTCGAGGGTCATCAGAGAGTGAGTGAAGTTGGTCCGCGGAAATCACGGACGCGATTCCTTGAAGTATTTTAATCACTGACCTGGCTCGCCGAACATGTTCTCACCAAGGGTTTGTAGCCTTTCGTGTGGAGGTACCATTCGCCTCGCGGAATTCACGACCGCAAGTCACAACCTGGTCGCCGACCGGGAGCGACTACTTCCGTTGGACAGCGCGGAATTGAGGCAGATTGGACAGCGTAAAAATTACGATCTCTTCGCCGGTAATGGTGCTGATATCATGATGCAGGCTGCGAACTTCAACGCCCGTGACGTCCTGTACGAGGGCACATAAGGTTGGCCTCGCAACTTCGATCAACTGGGTCCGCACCTGCTTCAACAGGTCACGTCCCTTCTCCACCGGAAGAGATTGTACCAGATGCTGCTCGGCGGCCGTCAAAACACCCTGTAAACGAATCACCAACAAGTCGCCAATCAAATGGGTGCAAATGCCCTTGGGACCTCGACCCATGTATTCCTGTTCAAAACGCGATATCCCCGCGCAAATAGCGGACTCAATTTCTCCTTGTGTCTTCATGCACGATGTCCAAAGAAAAAGTCTGAGGTATCAAGAAACCCTAATCGGAAGAAGCCGTTACGACTTATCATACCCGACCGAAGGTGATTAACCGTGCCATTTATTTGGCACGAAGCGGGACCTCGCCTCTTCATTCGGTCATTTGCCAGCTGGCAATCCCGAGACGGGCTCCTTGACGTAGGAAGTGGAAACCGATAGCCTGCAAGCGTTGCGAGGTGCACGTTTCTTCGTTTGTGTCTGCATCCCTCGTGAACGAACAAATCTCGGATGACTAGCTAAAGAGCAGCCTGTTTCGACAGGAGGCTCGTTACAGAGTAAGCCGACGCGGCAGAACACCCAAGCGTGTTTCGCCGCGTCGGCTTTTTTGATGCGCTCATCCTCGCACAACGATCGAAGCGGATCGTTGCCGGTTCGCCAAAACCAGTCCGGGGGAATCGGGGGAAGTACTTCCCATGAAGACCGGAGATCGAAGACGTCGACACGCACCAAGGAAATGACATGCAAGTCAGCGAGTCAGTTATGGCCACACCGTACTACGTTCTGATGGATCAAAATACGCCGTTCAGCGTGCGTGTTGCCGATTCCAGTCTCGACATCGAATACACCGCCATTTTTGGTTTTTCAGACAAAGTCCAGCTACGACAACTTTTGTGGAGAGTGCTCCACATTATTAATGCCATATCCGCTCGTCAAAGGCTATTTGCGCCGTGAGCTTGGCACACCCAACACAGACGACACAGGTAAACAAAGCATCAAGCTTGTCGTTCTTGACTCTCCAGGACCACACGAGCCCACCGTGCATGCGGCGACAATGCAGGCGGTGTTGGAAGCTCAAGAGAAGGACGCAACTCACCTGGCCCCGACGCACCACCTGGCATTTCAACCCGAGACGAGTGTTTATCGCCTCGAGAAACCGCACGGGTAGCCGAGTCATTGATGATGCTCACGTTGAGTGCGACGCCGGCCGCACTCGTCGATTTCAACCATTCCCGGCGTGGGAGAGTTATCTCATGAAGAACATCAGGCCGCTGTTCGTATCAACCTATCCGCCAGAAGAGTGCGGCATCGCCACGTTTACGAAGGATTCGGCAGATGCGGTCGATTTGGCGGCAGGAAAGAATGTATCGTCGATTGCTGCGATTCAAAAAACGCGTACGCTCCCCGTAGATGATCCGCGCGTGGTCCATGTTATTGATAACAGCCGGCCTCATGCCTATCGGCTGGCGGCGGAAGTGGCCAACGATGGACCCTATGACGTTGTCAGCCTGCAGCACGAGTTCGGTCTTTATCCGGACAACTGGGGCGGTCGCGTGATGGAGTTCATGTACAACTGTGACAAGCCGATCGTCACCACATTGCACACGTTGCTGACGCAGCCCGATGAGAGTACCGCGCCGACTGATTCTCGCCATTGCTGAATGCAGTCAAAAGGTTGTCGTGATGACGAAGATTGCAGCCCGACTGTTGGCGGAAGTGTATGGTGTGCCGCGATCTTCGATCGAGGTCATTCCGCATGGCGTACCTGCGGTGCCTTTCAATCGAGACAGCAGCCACAAGGATCGACCTTGGACTCGCTGGGCGAAAGGTCATTTGCACTTTCGGACTCATCAATGCCGGCAAGGGCCTGGAATACATGATCCGCGCGATGCCAGAAATCGTGAACGCCTGTCCTGAAGCGGTCTATTTGATCGTCGGCGTGACTCACCCGCAGGTAAAGCGACAGGAAGGTGAAGTATATCGCGAAGGTCTGATCGCGCTGGCCGATTCATTGGGCGTGGGCGGAAATGTGCGTTTCGTCAACCAGTATCTCAGTTTGGCCGAGCTACTTTCGCATTTGCAGTCTTGCGACGTTTTTGTGACGCCTTATCCCGGCAAAGATCAAATCGCCAGCGGCACGATGGCCTACGCAATGGCTGCCGTCGGCGCAGTGGTGAGCACTCCCTATCTGTACGCAGAAGAAGTGCTTGCCGAAGGACGCGGCTTGCTTGTGCCTTTTGGCGATAGCGGTGCAATGTCTGTCGCAACGTTGCGGCTGTTAACCGATGCCGCACTCTTGGCGGAAACGCGACACCGTGCCTTCCAATATGCCAAGCCGATGTTCTGGCCCGCCGTCGGACGTAAGTACCTGAAGTTGTTCACTGACGTGGCCAACGAACGTCCGTCTGAATTCGGTTCCGAGTATTCGCGATGACGTCGCTGCAAAGCGAAAGAGTCAACAAAAGAACCTCCTGCAAGAAGAACACTAATGCCAAATCCAATATCGTCTGTCACTCGCTCACTTGGATCGCATGACCGATTCAACCGGATTGATCCAACACGCCATCTACAGCGTTCCGCGGCGAGAGAGCGGTTATACGACCGATGACAACGCCCGAGCGTTACGGCTGTGTGCCCGCCTGTGGAACGAGCAGCCGGATGAACTGTTGCTCTCACGCGTTTCGTGCTACTTGAGCTTTCTCGAACATGCTCGCCACCCGGTCCGCGGCTTTCACAATTTTCTCAGTTACCAACGTGACTGGCTGGATGCGGGTGGAACCGGCGATTGCCAGGGCCAGGCCGTGTTGGCGTTGGCGGAAGTGCTTTGCAGCGATTTGCCCACTGGCTTCCGTAGTCTGGCTCGCGAACTGCTTCGAGGTACTCTTCCGGCGCTGGCCGAGCTTCAGAAGCTTGCGGGCGCAAGCCTATGTGATTCAGGCCTGGGCCATGCTTTGGCGCGCCGAACATTGCGGAACATAGCTCCGCTGGAAAACATCGCCCGCTGTGCGGCGGATCGACTGGTCGAGTGTTTCCACCGTTCGCAGCGTTCCGGATTGGCATTGGTTCGAGGCGACAGATGACTTATGCCAACGCCGTTCTGCCGCATGCCTTGTTCGACGCAGCCGAGCGTTGGCCCGACGAAGAGTTTCTGTCGGTCGCGGAGACGTCTTTCGGTTTCCTCAATCTCGTAACAACGGCTGAAGATGTGTTTTGGCCGATCGGTAACCGCGATTGGTACTCGCACGGTGAAGAGAAATCGCTCTACGATCAGCAGCCTGTGGAGGCATCCACCATGGCTGCCGCTGCGTTCGCGGCATATCTACAGCACGGCGACGACAAGTACCTTGCCGTTTTCCGCAGGGCTCATGAATGGTTCCTTGGAAAAAACAGCCTGCAAACAACCGCTCGCCGATGTGCCGAATGGGGCCTGTTGCGACGGCTTGAAGCGGACGGCGTGAACAAGAACCAGGGTGCGGAATCGACACTCGCCTATCTGTGGACCGAGTTGCTTGGCTTCGAAGTGTCGCAAGCGGTGCCAGCCGTTACGAAGAAGTCCGTGACTGCAGGATCGTCGCAATAGCGATCGAAGCTACCAATAACTTTTCTTGGCCCCACGAATCGAACCGCTCCATGAACTGCCACGAGATCAACATAATTCGCGATGACACCGTCCTTAAGCCGGACCAGTCACGCGTTCTTCTGCGGCCGTTCAAACCTGGCGATTCGGAACGCGTTGGCAGGATTATCGCTCGGATCATGTCGCTTCCCGAAGAACAGGTCGGTCCGCCTTCTGGAGGAAGTCACCGCCGAGTTCGCGCAGCGACACCAACAGCTACGCACCATGCTGCTGGAACGCTTCGAACATGTCCGCCAGGAGCACGAGCCAGAAGGTAGTCTAACCGAGCAAAGAAGACTGTTGATCGGCTCTTACTTCCTGGCCGAATACTCTCTGGAATCGGCCGCCTCTGTTCAATCCTTCGATCGTTCCGCATCCAGACCAGACGGGGTTGCTGCCGGGGGCCTTGCGGTTCATTCTCAGTTTGCGCACGACAGGTGAAGGTCACATATCTTCGATTACGTTTCGAACTGGAATCATTCAGTCCAACAACCAGATTGAAGTGCACGAGGCTTCCGGCTTCCTCACCGAGCCGCGGCAAATCCCGAATCCGTCGTACGTAAGAGACTTGTTCGCCCGAAAGCTTCGTGAGCTGGGGTTAAGCGGTGGGTTCACCCTGCGGATCATGAATCGACTCGGCGAATCGTTCACGCTGCAGCAGCTCCGTTGCGGCATCGATGCTGAGGTGGATCTGGAACGTCAGGCAAAAGGCGTTTTGCAGGAAGATCAAAACGTGGCACATGGCATTTGGATGCTTGCCCGTTCAAACTACGAAGTCCAATTCCAACCCGAACAGCGACTTTCGGAGCGTATCCTGTTTCCGGCTACGCCATCCCAAAGCAACGGCATCGAGGACGCGAGATTTGTCCGCTTCCACAACGACGACGGCAGCTACATCTACTATGCAACGTTCACAGCTTTCGATGGCAAAGTGATCATGCCAGAGATGGTGGAAACCGTTGATTTCCTTCGTTTTCGCTTTATCACCTTGAACGGTCCGGCCGCTCAGAACAAGGGAATGGCGATGTTCCCTCGCAAGATCGACGGGCAAGTATGCGATGCTCGCCCGGCAGGACAACGAAAGTATTTACCTCAGTTTCTCCGACAATATCCACTTCTGGAATGGGCGTAAAGCAATACTGAAACCAACCTATCCCTGGGAGTTGATACAAATCGGAAACTGCGGTTCACCTATCGAAACCGACGCCGGCTGGCTGGTACTCAGTCACGGTGTCGGTCCATTGCGCAAATACTGCATCGGTGCATTTCTGTTGGATCGCGACGACCCGAGCAAAGTTATCGGCCGTCTGCGTGAGCCACTGCTGCAGCCCAATGAGAACGAGCGAAGAGGCTACGTACCGAACGTGGTCTATACGTGCGGCGCTTTGTTGCATCAAAGCCAACTGATCATCCCTTATGGACTGGCCGACCACGCCACCGGTTTCGCCACGGTGCCCCGTGGATGAAGTTCTGGCCGCGATGGAATGTGAAGATTGGCGGAAAACCATGACGAACAACAAGAAGAGAATCGCAGTCCTCTCGCCCGTCGCATGGCGAACTCCACCTCGCCGATACGGCGCATGGGAGACCGTTGCCAGCAATATCACCGAGGGCCTTGTCGCTCGCGGGTGGGATGTGACACTCTTCGCCACCGGGGATTCTGTGACCAGCGCTCGCCTTCAATCGGTTGTCGACCGGGGTTACGAAGAGGACTCCGCGGTCGATCCGAAAGTAGCTGAGTACCTCCACATCTCCGAAGTATTCGAACGGGCTGCGGAGTTTGACCTGATTCATAGTCATTATGACTTCATGGCTTTGACCTATACCCGACTGGTCAGCACGCCGGTATTAACCACCATTCACGGTTTCTCGTCGCCGGAAATCATGGCGGTCTACCAGAAGTATCGCGACGGATACTTCGTTTCGATTAGTGAATCGGACCGGACTGCCGGGCTGAACTACCTCGGTACCGTTTACAACGGGATCGATCTCTCGTTGTACCCGCTTCAGCTAACGCCCGGCGACGACTTGATTTTCCTCGGCCGAATTCACCCGGAAAAGGGAGTTCATCTGGCCATTGAAGTGGCTCGCCAGAGTGGATGGCCGCTGGTGATTGCTGGCATCATTCAGGACAAGACGTACTACGAGGAGCAAGTCGAGCCGCACCTCGATGACCAAATTCGCTACATCGGTTCGGTGGATGTCGACGGCAAGAATAGATTATTTGCTGGCGCGAAGGCACTACTGCACCTCAACACGATCCCCGAGCGGTTTGGTCTTGTATTCGCAGAGGCGAATGCCGCCGGCGTGCCTGTCGTCGCCAAGCGACCTTGGCTCCTGTCGTGAAGTAATCGAGGACGGGCAAACTGGATTCCTGGTCAACAATGTTCGACGAAGCCGTAGCAGTCACTGCGAAAGCTTGGGGACAGTTGATCGCACGGCATGTCGGGAGCACGTTCAGCAAAGATTCTCTATCGACACGATGGTGGCCGGGTATGAACGAGTCTATGCCAAGATATTTGACCAGCAGACTGATTAAGCGATCGTGAATCGCAACACTACCATCTCATCAGCGGCGAACAAGAATCGCCTGATGGCTTAAAACAGAAGAGGAAATATGGATATGGACTATGTCTTACAGAGTCGAGCGTACCGATTCCAACCGCCGAATCAAACCGAACCAACAATTGCTCCACCCGGATCGATTGAGAAGCTGCAGGTGATGACAGAGAGGTATCGCGATGGACAGCCAATTGCACCATCCGGGCGATGCAAAATGCCTGGTTCTTCTGGCCGCGCAATTGGATTTGTCGACAGTCGCCACCACAGGATGACGCGGCGACCAAACAAGCGCCGATTTGTCTGGTTTCGCCGCCGTCAAGGGTACAGACAACAACGGACCTCATCAAATGGACGTAAGCCCTCGTGTTCCAGCCAGAAGCGGGACTCGAATCGACTCGCCCGTGCTGCCCCCATTCGGTCCACGGCGGTTACACTATCGGCCACGTCCAGATGGTGACGGAACCGCATCATGTGGACCGGCATCGCATATCACGATGCCGCAATAATCGCTACGTTGTCCGTATCCATTGTTTACGGTCCACCGAGCGATTATCCCATCCCATGGGCCAAAACGTCGTGGAGTCAATTTCATGGATATCCGCAAACTGCGTCGCGAATACGATCAGGGGAAGTGGTCTATCGACGACTTGGCGCAAGACCCGTTGAAACAATTCGAAGGCTGGTTTCAACAAGCCTGCAGCGCAACGATCCCCGAACCAAACGCAATGGTGTTGGCCACCATGGGTCAAGATGGCCCGGCTCAACGAACCGTTTTGTTGAAGTACTTTGATCATCGAGGGTTCGTATTTTTCACAAATTATGAAAGCCGCAAGGCGCGGCACATCGGCAGAAACGCCAACGTATGCCTGCTGTTTCCCTGGTATTCCCTACAACGGCAAGTCGAAATCAGCGGCCGGGCCGAAAAAGTCTCGGCCAGTGAATCCTTGAACTACTTTGCCTCGCGCCCCCGCGGTGCCCAGTCGGGCGCCTGGGCATCGCCGCAAAGCAGCGTCGTAACAACTTCAGGACTGGTTCAAGCCAAGTTGGAGGAAATGAAACGAAAGTTCGCCAACGGCAAAGTCCCTTTGCCCTCTTTCTGGGGCGGTGTTCGCGTCATTCCTCAACGATTCGAATTCTGGCAAGGCCGACCAAGCCGACTGCATGACCGTTTCCAGTATTCGCGTCAAGAAAATGATGGCTGGTTGATCGAGCAACTGGCACCCTGAATTGTTGCGATGGGCCACCACGCCAGAGTGGATTTCGAACAACGGACTGACGATAGCCCAGTTTCTTGACAGCTTGGTCGTCGCAGATTTCGTTGGTAGTCCGGCAACCGTTCATTCTCTAAACGCAAGGGATGCACTTCGACCGCACGACGCCGACCACCGCGAGCGACAACAGACTTAGCAGTCCAACGCCAGGCTCGGGCACTGCGTAAGACTCAGCTCGGACGAAGTAAATTTGTTGGTATTCCAAATCAGAAAATCACGGCCATCGATCGTACCGTCTGCATTGAAGTCACCCGCACACCACCCTGGCGCTGCCGTGAACTTGTTGGTATTCCAAAGCAGGAAATCTCCCCCATCAACGGTTCCGTCCAGATTGGCATCGCCGTAGAGATAGGTGGCTCCAACATTCAACTCGCCAGCATCTGCCAGCCAGCGGTCGAGATCTTGCGTGTCAACGCTTGCATCTCCGTTGAGGTCGAATTCAGCCGCCATAGAACCGCTCGCCAAGGCCGCGACCAGCCGCGTCGATGTCGGCACAGTCGAGTGCCAAGTCGCCATTGAAATCGCCGTCAACAGTGACGTCAAGAATGTTCAAAATCGTACTCGTCGCCGTATAGCTCAAGCTGCCGTTCACATTCACAGCGCCGGGTACGTCAAAGCTCAACGAATCAAAGGAGCCGACTCGCACGGCGGATGTCGTCACCGTATAGGAATCGCCGGGGACGGGCACGAAACCACCTACCGTCGATATTTCCAGCTCACCCGCGAAGATACCGAGTCCCGTTGTTTGTAGCCAATCTTGATCAGCACCAGAGGCTGCCCCGATGTCGATGCCCAAAGTTGCCGCGGCATCCTGGAAGTAATTTCCATTGATCAGAACAACACCGGTGCCGTCGATGCCCGGCTCGAACCGCCCGTAATTATCCACGTCCACATTGATCATAGCGGCCTCATGGACGCTCAGCGCCGAACCAAACCGCACGGTCAGTTCGCCGCTTCCGTTCAGGGCCGCAGTGTCAAAAATTCGATTCGGGTTGCTTGGCGAGCCACCCTGCAGGTTCAGTTCGCCGTTGACGGCGATGTTGACGTCCCCCCAAAGATCAATCCGCGATTGCAGGGTACTGCTGCCGTTGACCACCGTACTGCCCGAAATCCGCACATCAGCCCCAGCGATGTGCAGTGAAGTGAACCCGCCACCCGAACCGTTGAGCCAGAGGTTGCCGTTGATACCGTATGCCTGAGTCGGGTCCGAAAACTGTATGTTCAACTGACCAGTGTCACTAATGTGCAGGTTTTCACCGAACGAATCGTCGCCCGTATCGAGCGCCGCAACGTGCAGATGCAACGGAGCGTCCAATGACAGGGAAGTGCCGGTAATCAGGGAGCCGTCCAGGTCGAACGTGCCGTTCGGCATGTTGATCGTCGTTGCCGCAGTAACGCTGGCCGCTGAATCCAGATCGACCGTCCCCGTGCCCGACCATGACCCTCCGTTAAAGTTGGTCGAACTCCCGTTAAGTGTCAACAACGACGATACGCTGACATCACTTGTTGATCCGAAAACGACAGGAGCCGTAATCGTCGTGTGACTACCGTTCCCAACTTCCAACGAACCTGTCAACAACATCGAGTCGCCGGTGATGCTCGTTGTGCTCGCGTTCGGCACGGAAAGCTGCCCGGCCATGGTCCATGCGCCCGCGTCCGTGTTCACATCAAGACCGCCTGCGCAACGAAATCGTGCTGTTGAAGACGTTGTTAACGGAATCAACCATCTCCGCCTCTATGTCCAGGTGTCCGCCAGGGCCGATGATCGTGACCGTATTACCGCCTCCATCCCAGTCAAAGATTCCACTTCCGTTGCCGACATCGAGTCGGTCGTTAATGATGATCGAAGTATTGGCATTGGCCAGATTGAGACTGGCTGGATCCAATATCGTGGAGAGACCGTCGAATTCCAGACTTGCGCCTGGCAACAACGTAATATCCGCGTCGACTCCAAACGTTGTGTCTGCTTCGAGCCTGTGCCTCCGCTGTGGACCGTTACGTCCGAGCGTATGCTCGCGTGACCGCCCGAGAGCACTCCCGGAACTGTCGTACTGCTAAAAATCAGCGAGGCTCCGGCCGAGTTGTTCAACGTCCACGGATTGGTGATCTGAACCTCGCCACCGTTCTCGATGTAGATCGTTCCGTCGAACAGCGGATCGGCGTTGGGAACATCGATGATCAAAGTCGAGTCGAAGAACGCCTCCAGACGGCCGTCGCCCGAATTCCCATCGAAATCGAGCGTAGCGTTGCTGGATCGGTTGATCGTCAACGTGCCGCCGGCAGCAACGATCGCCCCCTCGTTTTTCGACTCGGCCGAACCGCCCAGTTGGAGCACACCTGTTCCGCGAATCAGTCCGCCATTCGTCATCAGATTATCAACTCGGACATCGCCACCATCGACCAAGGTCACGCGACCACCGTTGGCTGTCATCAGGAGATCGGTGTCCACGTCGAATCCCGACTGCTCGTAAACCAACAGCTGCGATCCGGCGCCCGAGATGGCGATCTCGCCGGCGTGTGGGCCCGCGTTGGAAACACCCAAGAAGAAATTGTTGACTCCGTCGCCCGTATGGACATCGGCGGCACCACCAATCGTCAGCCCACCAATGATTCGGTCCATGGTGAGTATGGGATCGATATCATTGGTTCCCGTAACCACCGCCGTGTCGTTGTCGCCGTCTGGTATCTGCCCGAGCAGCCCAGCCCAATTCGCCGCAGACTCCCAATTCGTACTGTCAGGAGCATTCTCCCAGGTGAACTCGGATGCAAACGCTGCGCTGGTCGCAACCGCAAACAGAATTACAACGCGTACGTCACCTGGGAAGTGGTTTCCCATACGAATCCCTTTGAAACAAGACATGATTTTCGGCTCCAGCGTCAGTAGAATTGCAAGCCGTCCAAAAAGCGGCTGACATACGACGCGTGACGAGCCCGCTGAGTGCGCCGCGAATTTCTTCAGTCGCGGTAAAAACAGATGACGAGTCGGAACGGGCTGCGGCTTGCCGCATCTACGCCCTGCCCCGCAGATGAAACGATCCGACCTGGTCGGCCAACGTTTGGAAAATTCCGCGAATGCCTGTCAGTTCGATCGCCGAAATGGAATCCGGGCGGCTCGGCGATCAAGTGAATGCGTTGACGGGGAACGCGAATCTCGACTTGGCCGGTGTTTGAAAACTCCCTCCCATCGTGATTTGGCTCACTTCCGCAAACAGGCCGTTTGCCAAGAAAACACGACCGCATTCCAACGCTTGCTGCTGAGATAAGCCAAACCGTTCGGAAAGGGTTCGCAAGGGTTGTTGCGTTAAATTGCCAGACCCGCGAGCGTCGCGTGTGTGGGCAGTGAAGACCTGATCGCCACTCGCTCCCACACTCCTCCCCGCCTAGGCCTTGGGGAAACTCTGTCACTCAACGCGTCTGAACTGCCCCAGGGTGAAGAGCAGGCAGGTAAGCAGGGCCGATAGTGCCGGCTCAGGTACCGCCTGGGCCTGGACACCATCTGCGGATGTGAACTTGTTGTTATTCCACAAGAGAAAGTCTGTACCGTCGGTAATGCCGTCACCGTTAAAGTCACCGGTGGTCCAGTCGGTGCCGGAAGTGAACTTGTTTGTGTTCCAGGCGAGAAAGTCTGCGCCGTCCACAGTTCCGTCGCCGTTCGCGTCGCCCTGCAGCGCTCGGTAATTTGTCAGCAACACGTCTGTAGCACTGTAGCTGAACAGTCGGAACAGGCCGCTACCGGCATGACTGCGATAGATGTCTCCACTAACCGAGTCCCATGTCAGTTCGACGTCATTGTATGTCGCGATATCAAACTGTCCCACGAGGAAGTTTGAAGTGATCAGCAAGAATTCGTCATAGTCTCCATGGCTGATTGGATCCTGGTAGTTGCCCAGCGTATCGATGTGGAGTGCCCCTCCATCGATCAGCGCAATCGACAACGATTCCAACAGGCTATGTGCATTGCCCGGGTTCGTGCCATCGAGGTAGAACTGAGTCGCGCCAGAGACGGATTGCTCGAATCGGTCGACGGTAGCATGACCTGCCCCGTCGCCGATCAACAACTGACCTTGATTCAACAGGTCGACGCCCACGTTGGCGCCGTCTTCCAGCGTCAGGACGCCAGTTTCTTGGTTCACCAGCGTACCGGCGCCGCTGAATTCACTACCGCCTTGCACCCGCGTATTGCCTCGCATCCACAGCTCCGTCGTCGCCTGCGGGAGGCTGACGCTATTGAAGGGGCCAAAATTCGTATCGGCAGCTATGCCTACGGTTCCTGTTACGTTAACGATTCCATTCATCGACACCGGAGTGCCAACGAGACGTTGGATGCCAAAGTTTCCGCGCAGGTTCATGGTCCCGTTCATTTGCCATTCGGTCGTTGGATTGAGTAACTCAACGTGCATCACGCTCGTGAAATGGGCGGCGCCATTAACGTTGATGGTGCCGTTGAACGCATCGGCATTCGTATCAATGTGCTCTGCGTCAATGCGAAACGCGGCGTCGATATTCCACACGGTGTTGCCGCCGGCGCCGTCCATATCAAAAATGCCGGCCTGGATGGTCGTTGCAAGATTTACCTCCGCGTCCCCCGTCTGTCGGGCAACACCGTTGATAACAACATCGCCCTCCCAGCTCGTATTTCCGGCAAAGCTCACCTGCCCATCAGCCGTCAGGTTGCTGGGTGTTGTGAAGACGCCGCCACTGATCTGGGTGTCGTGGAACTCCAATGCTGCCCCCTGGCCAACAGAGAAAGTGCCGGAGGGAATCTCGGTTTGGCCGTGAAAGGAAACTTCCGCCGCTGGGTTCAGTTCAACATTGGCGGTCTCGGTAAAAATCGTGTCGGCGTTGATGCGCCCGAAGCCGCTATTCCAGCCCAGAATCGATCCGGCCACGTTGATCTCACTGCCATTCAGCGTCGAGATTGGGCCACCATTCGCCCCGGAGAAACGCAACTGCCCGCCTGTCCCCAACGTCCAACCATTGGAAAGATTCATGTTGATGACGCCAGAATGGGCCAGCGTCATGTTACCGTCGAAAGGATCCGTCAGCTGATCACCGTTGACGGTCAGGGTTGAAGATTCAGTGCCGGGAATATTGCTGTGCGTTGCGGTCACGTTTCCCAGTTCCGACAAGCCGTCGAGATCAATTCGACCATTGCCGAGCTGGTTGATCACGAGGCCACCATCCCAGTAGCCGTTAATCGTGCCGTTATTATTCAGTGCCCTGCCGGTGCTTGAATTGAGTCGAATGATGCCAAGCTGGCTTCCATAAATTGACGAGGAGCTATCCAGTTCCAGCAGTTCATCGATCTCTGCGATTCCTTCGACCACACGAAAAACCGCTCCATTCGTGAGGTGCAATTCATCCGTGTCAAAGTCATCGGACCCAATGCCGCGTTGAACCGCAATGGAACTGGCCGAACCAAAGATTCCAACTCCGCCGTCAACTGTGGTTACACCATTCACCAGGAGAGAGAATCCATTCGTGCTGAGCGACGTGAGATTGACCAGATGGAGTCCAGCAACCGTGTCGCTCTGATCCAAAGTAACGTTTGCCTCAAAGGCACTTGCGCACGTTACCAATGAATGCCTCATCTGCAGCGCCCGGCACGCCAAGAGGATCCCAATGGGCCGGGTTCGACCATACGTCATCTCCTGCCAGCCAGGATCGGTCGGCAGCCGAAGCGGTCGTCACGGTGATGAACGAAAGCATTAGCAGATGAGTGATTAGCAGGCGCATGAGAGGTCCCTTTCGAATGGTCGATTCCGAGGGCGATCGACAGGTCAAATTTCTGTGAGGAGTTGCAGTGTGATAGACCCATTTGGCGGTCAAGAGATGACGCGGCAAGTGGCCCCCACATGCGCCGCAGAATCCAGGGATTTATCCAGGAGCGGAAGCAGCCGCTTTGCAATGAACATGACCAGAAAATGCAGCCTTGGCAGCAAACGCGATTGACCCCGTGTCTGATCTGGCCAGCGGCATCGCGATGGGTCAGCATGATATGTGAGCCAGCTCACCACCCCGTGCCACCCAGGTATCACCGACACTGTCGAACAGATTGGTGATGAGTACGTCGACTCCAAGCGCTCCTACAGATGCGTTGTACACCTGGGGAACGAGGACTGCGGCCGGATCGATCCAGGCGATATCTTCGACGCCCGCACTGGCATTGATGGTCCCATTGATCTGGGCGGCGCTACCGTAGAAGACGACATCGTTCCCTGCGCCAGGACGACGTCGGCCGATGCAATCGTTCGCGCGCTTGCCACAAACAGATCGTTGCCGCCACCAGTGTTGGCGACCAATGCACCGATGTTTAGCGTGCTCATCAGGACCCTGTCCTCGCCACTACCGGTTTGTATGCTGGCGTTGTCGATGTTGCCGCACGAGAAACCGACCGTGTCGTCGCCGCCCGCTCCCTGAACGGACACGTATTGACCCACTGCGTCCATGACGATCAACATGTCATCTCCACTGCCACCCGAAATCGCGGTTGTCTCGAATTGGGCAGAGTGGAGTGACAGCAAGTCGTCTCCTGTACCCAACACCGAGACGATGGATGACGCATGGACGAGTCCGGCAAAGACGTAGTCATTCCCTCCCGAAGTATTGAAACTGACGTGGTCGGCTTCTAAGTCCCAGGCCAGCACCGAATCGTCGCCAGCGCGACCAATGACTTGAAGATCGCCCAAGATTTGCAAAGCCTCGGCAGTAAGTTCGTCAGTGCCTGAGCCCAAGTCGAACTTCATGTTCCCATTTCCTGTTGAGCCAAAAATCTGCACCGAGTCATCGTTCGCGCCCATATTGACGATGAGCTTCGATCCCAGATTAACCGAGGCAAGGCCGACGCGATCGTTTCCCGATTCCCCAAGGAGCTTCACAGGGCCACCCGCAGTTGTGTTCAAGACGATCAAGACATCGTCACCACTGCCACCACGGAAGTTTATTCGGTCCAGCACATGGACAGCCTGGATGTTTACTTCGTCGTCGCCTCCCTTCATGTGGATCGTAAGATCCCCGATGATCACGCCAAAGTCATCGAGTGCCAGGAAGTCACTGCCCATCCCGTTGACCGTGGTGCCGACTCCGACGATTTCGAGGTTGCCGGCCGGGTTGATATTGAGGCTGATCTCGTTGGACAAGTCATCGCCCATGATGGTGATGTCGCCGGCCGCGTTGATCGTGGCCGTGACATCGCCCGCCAAGTTGAGGCGGCGTTCAAGCAATTCGCTTTGCAGATCAAGATATTGGCATCGTCGTTTTTCTGGTTTCGGATTCATTGGTTTGTTCCGTCGTCGAATACGGGTTGATAGCGCAGGCTGAAAGGTGGTCACTGGAGTAATACGCGAAGCCGCACCCGGGAACGCGCCAGTGCTACGACGAAAATCCGCGAGCCAGTAGAAGTAACGTGCGCTGTAGTTCCCGCGCGTTCCGCTTTGGCGCACACTTGCTGCCGCTGACGCGTTGTTGGTGTTCGCCCAACGCCCCTGGGCCATGAGTAGATACTTCCCCCCGCGCTTCGGAGTCAGATCATGCCCCGCTTTCAAACCTTCCAATCTGCGATTGTGCCGTTGATGACGCTGTCGGTAATCTCGCTGCTGGGCAGCCATTGTGCCTGCGCCAGCGACTTTGACTGGTCTCCGACAGCGATTAGTGAAAACTGGAATTCGCCGTTCAATTGGGGCGGGCCAGCGGGCCAATTCCCTGATGGCGATAACGACATGGCGCGCGTCGAAGGCATCAACACCGACAATCCACAACTCACCTCAGACCGCGTGATTGGCCAACTGACGATCCGCAACGGTGGTCAAGTCGCGAACGGCGACGTTACCGACAGTTTTCGATTTCAAGTACTCAACAGCGGTGTTCATTCGGGGGAAACGCTGGTTGATGGCGCGTTGTCCTTGTTGACAAACCATGACTCAGGGAACTCTTCGGACTTTGAGACAAACAGCCGTGCCATCAACGACTTCGGCACCGTATTCTTGCGTGCCTCACGACTGCGAGTATCTGGCAACGTTGATATCACCTGGATGGCCTGGTCGACGGTCAAGATTTCCTGACCTGGAATTCGAACAAGTTCACCAGCACGGCAGCCTGGTGCCTGGCCGACTTCAATGCGGATGGCGTTACGGATGGTGCCGACTTCCTGATCTGGAACGACCACAAGTTCATGGCTTCCGATTCCGGAATAGCAGCCAATTTGATGATGACACCGGTGCCCGAGCCAGCGGTCGGAATCTTGCTGTCGTGCGCTGTGCTATGCAGCGTCCGCCAGGTGATCCATGACGTAAGCGCCGGGCAAGGAGTTTGACACGCCTCAGGAATCGGTGGCCTGCGTCGCGTCAGATAGACGGAGGAAGAGCCATGCCTTGGCAGCGCTCCAGTCGCGATCGACGCTCCGCTTGCCCATATTCAGTGTCTCCGCGATCTCCGCGATGGTGAGGCCACCGAAGAATCGCATTTCGACGATCTGGGCCTGGCGTTCATCCAGTTCGGCCAATTCGGTCAGCGCGTCGTCGAGTTCAACCAAATCTACATCCGACTTCTGGGTGCTGGGTTCTGCGTACTCAAACGCCACGCGTTCCCGATCGGCTCCTCGCTTGATCGCTTTCTTTTGTCGCGCATGATCGACAAGAATGCGTCGAATGATCCTCGAGGCGACCGCAAAGAAATGAGCTCGATCTTTCCAGTCCGTCGTGTGTTGGTTAATCAACTTGAGGTAGGCTTCGTGAACCAGCGCGGTTGGTTGCAGCGTGTGGTCGTTGCGCTCGGCACGCAAATGATTCTCTGCGATCCGACGCATGTCTTCGTAAATTGCATGCATCAACAAGTCGAGGTCGTTTCGATCCCCCGAAGCGGCGTTCCTAAGCAGCGTCGTCACGTTCGTGTGAGTCTCGCTCATTGAGTTGCTCTCTATGGCATGCGCGGCGACGGGACCGAAGAGAAATCGGCAAAGATCCGACTCCCAGTCGACAGGTTAAGCATATACCCCCTTGGGGAGGATGCCAAATCGAGTCAATACTCCGAATCGCAAATGGCCACGTTACGAGAATCGTTGTTGCCCCCAACCCTATCAACCGCTACTCGCCCGATTCGTCTGGGTCGCGGTACTCGGAAGATCGCTGCTTCCAAAGTTCGACGGTTTCTTCGCTCACGCTTGAGTTTGCGGCGATTCGCAACTCGTACAACTTGGCGAGTTCATTTGCCGTTCTCTGCGCATGGGGCGAATCTGGCCCGAAGGAAAGACAGAGCACTTCGTATGCCTCCAGCAACGTGGACTCCGCGTCGTCCAGGTCGCCTTTCCTCAGCAGGAACGATCCGAATCGACTGCGGTACTCGCCACGCATTCCATGTTGTGGGTCCATGGTTCTGTCAACCAGGTCAACGACTTGTCGAAAGACTTGCTCCGATTCTTCAAGCTGCCCATCTTCCTCGAGCAAGAAGGCCAACAAACCGTTGGAAACGATGAGGTCGATATGATCTGGGCCCAACGTTCGCTCCTGGGCTTCAATGACTTCGCTTAGCCTTCGTTGTGCCTTCTGCGGTTCGCCCGTTACTCGATAGAGCTCGCAGATGCCCACCTTTGCGCGGAGTGTGTCGGGATGATCGGCACCAAGTGTTCGTTCTCGGCTGGCTATGTTTTCAAGGGACAAGGCGGTAGCGCCATCGATATCGCCAAGTTGCAACCGGAGCTGTGCGACACTACCCAGGGTAAGCATCGTGCTGGGGTGGTCATCACCCAGGTCGGCACGTAGTGACGTCAATGCTTTTTCCAACAGCTCGCTCGCCTCTTCCAACCTGCCTTGATCGAGTAGTAAGAGGCCAAGATTGCTGAGAGTCGAGTAGTAACGCGGGTCATCCTCGCCCAGCAAACGTTGGCGACGATCGAGTAACTCGCGCCAGGCAGCTTCCGCGTTGTCAGACTGTCCCTGGATCGCATAGATCACGGCAATGTTGTTCAACGAACTCATCGTGTCTAAATCGTCATCACCCAGCGTTCGACGGCGTCCAGCAAGCGTGGCTTCCCAGACTTCCTGCGCTTCCGCGTGTTCTCCGAGTCGACGCAGCGCCCCGCCAAGCACGTTCTTCGCGCTGAGCGTCTGGCGATGCTCAGCCCCCAGCACCCGTTCGCATTGCGAGACCGTCTCTCGAAGCTGTGCAACGCTCTCTTCTTGACGCCCGAGTACGCCGAGCAGAGTTCCCATGCCGACCCGGGTTTCCAGGGTATCTATGTGATCTTCACCCAACTCACTTCGCCGGATTTCCAGTGCGTCTTCCAGCAGCGGCAGCGAGGACGCTGGGCGACCGAGTTGATTCATCGTCGCAGCCAACGCGTGAAGTAACCGAGCTCGTACGATCGGCTGATCGTCAAATTGTGAATGAATGGACTTCAAAGATTGTTGCAGGAGGCCCTGATCGAGTGCGTTTGTCGCGAGGGTTGTAAAGTTGGCGTGTTCCAATGCGGCTGCAAATGCTTCCGGAGACAGCGTCCCCGGTGATGAATCTTTTGTCGCATCCTCTGTCGCATCCTCTCCCGAGTCCTTGGCCAGTGCTTCTCGCACGTCTGCCATCAGCATCGTTTTCAGGTGCTGTCCCATACGGGGAACGTCAATTCCTCTTAACTGAGCCTCCTGAAAGTCTGCCACTTGCTCCAGCACACGCTCGTTCTCCTGTGCCGCTTCCTTCGCGTGATTAGCGATGTACGCCATGCGTGTTGTAGCCGCAATTCCCACCAGCAGCGCGGCAACCGCTGCGGCGACTGCCGCGACGAGCGCCCGATTGCGTTTGGCGAACATTCCCAATTGATAGCCGAGGGTCGGTGGTCGCGCCAGGACAGGACGATCATCGAGAAATCGACGCACATCAGCGGCCAGTTCCGACACACTGGCATAACGTCGCTCCGGCTCTTTCTCCAACGCTTTCATCACGATCGAATCGAGATCGACCGGAACGCCGCTCGCGCGTTGACTGGGACGCGGAGGCGTCGTCACCTGCACCGTCTTGATGGCATCAAGGATAGACGTTGAAGAAAGATTGTACGGGCGGCTGTTGGACACGAACTCATAGAGAATCACGCCCAGGGAATAGACGTCACAACGCGTGTCCACTTGCTGATCACCCGAACATTGCTCCGGGCTCATGTAGTTTAGCGTGCCAATGATGTTGCCACGTTCGCGACTGATAGTGACCTGCTCAACTTCCGGGCCGGCTGCCTTCGCCACACCGAAGTCAATCACACGGGGTCGGCCTGATTCGTCAACCAGAATATTCCCTGGTTTTAAATCGCGATGAATCACACCGGCCTGATGACCAAACTGAATGGCGTCGGCAAAATCGACAAACAACATCAGTCGAGAACGCAGTTCGAGCTGATGGTCGTTGATGTACTCAGAGATCGTCACCGCATCGGGAATGTACTCCATGATGAAGTACGGCACCTTGTGGCCCATGGAATCGGCGCAGATACCCGATCCAAAAATCTGTGCAATACCCGGATGGTTGAGCCGGGCCAACGTGTCCGCTTCGAATTGAAATCGTTCAAACGCCGACGTACCCGTTAGAGCACCATGCAAGATTTTTACCGCGACTCGGCGACGCGGTGATTTCTGCTCTGCCTCATAGACTTCGGCCATCCCTCCAACGCCCAGCCGACGAATGATGCGAAGCCCGTCAATCGCATCCGGTTCGATAATGCGGTCAAGCAACTTGGTATTTTTTTCAAATCCCAAAGAGGAAATCGCTGGTGACTCAAGAAAGTCATCGGCGTCACCGACGGCAGCCAGCAGTTTCTCGACAGCGTGACGCAAGGCCTCATCTTCACCGCACTCATCCGCCAAAAACCTGGCTCTTCG
This sequence comes from uncultured Planctomycetales bacterium, assembly GCA_963821085.1. Lineage (GTDB taxonomy): Bacteria > Planctomycetota > Planctomycetia > Pirellulales > Pirellulaceae > CAWGCE01. The sequence continues at coordinate 662,698 of CAWGCE010000007.1, forward strand.
CTCTCCATCCACATCGAGAGCAGCGACAAACACGCGGTGTGCGTTGCGGTCTTTCTGTTCCATGAGTTTTTGCCACACGATTGAAGTTCGAACCGGTCCCTTTCCGTTGCGGCAGCAGAATAACGTTCGTAGTTTTCTGGCTCGCGGTTGATATCGAGTGTAACAAGCGACCGCAAAAGGTGCAGCCACAAAACGAATCCATCAATTCATCTCAAGATTTCAGAATTCTGTGGCGCACTCTTCGTCGGAACTCCGCGTCATCTCTTGTGGCCCAACGACCGTCGAGGGCTGACGCAACTTTCATTGGTGCGACTCGGTGACCCGACGTTCGATCGGAGTACGCGCGCTACCAGACCTTCCTGGAGGACAAGACTCGTGATTAGGATCTCCCCATTGTTTTGCGGCACCGCATTGGCTGTTGCAATGATCACAGGAACCACGCAAGCGGCTATCATCTTTAACAACTTCGGTCCCGGCGATTCGTTTGGAATCTCCGGCCGAGTCGTGCAGGGCCCTGCCGTAGGCTCGATCGGTGATGTGAACCAGGCCGCGGCCTTCGTGACAGGCCCCAGCGACGCTTTCCTGACCAGCGTCTCCCTGGGCATCAATGTGATGGACCCGCCCAACATTGGCACAGGGCCGATCGACATCGAGCTGGCGGTCGACGCAGGCGGCGTCCCAGGGGCGGTGCTGCGATCGTTGTCTGTCAACGCAGGCGTAACCGGCGAACAGGTCATTACGGGTGTCGATGATGGCTCGCAACTTCTGACCGCCAACACGACCTATTGGATCGTCGCAGACGGCGAAGGATCGTTTGATGGGAGTTGGCGATTCAACTCGATCAGCGACGTAGGTATGACAGCGGGCCAAACCGAACCGAATCCCTGGAATGCGCAGTCCCGCCGAAGATCGATACGCCTTCCGGGTAGAGGCCCGCGTAGTGCCCGAACCGACGAACTGGTTATTGTTTCTCGGCAGCATCGGCTTCGCACTGATTCGAAGGTCGCATGCACACTCGTAATTGACGCTATCTCCCCTGCCACAACTCAATGCAAAAACAGTTTCTGGAGGACAACCCGATGTCCCATTTGAAGACAATTTGTTTGATGGCCGTGGTCCTGGTGACCACCACCTACGGTGACGAAGTCAAAGGCGTCTACCGAGACCTGCCGACGTGCGACAACCACGGAGATCGATCTGCAAGTGAAGAGCTCGGCGATCCATCCGTGTTCTCAGCAGGACAGCAGATCGACCACGTGGCGACGTTTACGGATGTTGTCGCTTGCGACGTTGGAGACAACCCGAATATTCCAAATTCGCTGGTTGTGGTGACGAACAGGACGAAACGCCACTGGAGAGACCTCTACTACGTTGGCGACCCTTCAACATCGTTCAGCAACGTGGACGGATTCGGTGACGCTGGCGTGTCGCCAAACCTTTCTGGCCTGGCGTTTCGCATCGATAGCGTGGGCGATAATCGGCCGCTGGTCTTTGAGAGCCTGACACCCGACAACGTGTTCGAGCCGGGTGAGGAATGGCGGTTTGTTGTGCAGGATTATGCAAGCCCGCTGGGTCCAGCCGATTCGTTTTTCAGTGTCGGGTTCGCCGATGCGTCCGTCACACCATTCGAAGTGTCAGCGGCAAGTATCGTCCAATTCGTCCCAGAACCGGCCTTCGCACTGCAACTGTTGGCAGGGGTTGTTGCCCTGGTGGTGGCGCAACGAAGAACGATCTAATCGGAGTCTTCTGAAGAGCGACGGCAGGGATTGCCGTCGCCCTTCGACTCCCAAGTCGACGTTGACGCCAGCGGAAGAGTCTCAGGTTGTCGAAACAGATATCCCATGGCGTTGTGCACACCATGCAGTTAATTCAAGTAATACGACCGATCGTGTGCCCGTAACTGTTCAATATGCTCGATCGTGATTTCCGAAAGCTCGATGACCTGATTAAACTCACCCAGCAATGCGGAGGTTTTGATCTTGTCGCAGAGGATCGCGGTCCAAATTCGTTGTGCTGGCCAGTCTTGTGGCGGCCTGCAATGCAAGTCGGTTGCCAAACCAATCGCTTCATCGATCAACGCATCTGTCCCGGACGGAGAAGGCGCCAGTCCCGATTTTGTAATCTCTGCGACCCTGGAATTCGTAGATTGCTCCACATTGGTTGCGTAGAGTGAACGTTTGGCCGCAGGGCGATCCACGACTTGAAACACCTCTCGCAGTTTTTCAGCTGCCCGGATGATCGGTGTACGGGCGACTCTCCAATCCATCCACTGTGTTGGAAGGTTCCGGTTTCAACATGCCCTGCCCATCGGCAGCAAGGCGATGTCGGACCATGGAATCATTGACGAACACACGCGCCAGAATCTACATATTTAGCCGTTTGAAACTGCACCATATCTCGATTCTTGGCCCCACAAACGAACGGGGCGGCCATTTTTGGGGCCGGTTGGGCTCTCTATCTGTAGCGAGCTTCGTAACTCATTCGCCTCACCTTCAATCAACAGCGAGTTTCCCATGTCGTGGTCCGGCTTTACGGCAGAACGATTGCCACTATGGCAGCGTCATTTCTCTCGAAATAGCCCAGCCATCGAGGCGCTCGAACTGGGCCTGGAACCGTTGGAATCGCGAACAATGCTTGCTGGTGCCGTGAATGTCAGCGTGGACAATGGCCAGCTCGTTATCGTGGGCGACAATGATGATAATTCAATCTCTATCCTCGAATCGTCGACCGTCTTCAACATCACCGGTACGAATGGTACCACGGTTGTCGGTGGAACCAACATCACGGGGATTTTCGCCGGTATGACCATTCGTATGAGTGGTGGCGCCGATCATGTCCAGATGCAGAATGTGCGAATTTCAGGCGACGTTGTTGTAGACGGTGGCACGGGACCGGGATCAACGCAGCTGACTGACAACATTATCCTTGGCTCGCTGACCGTCAAGAATGGCAAGAGCAATGTTGCGAGCTCCACATCCAGAGATGGCCACGTCACCAACATCGATTACAACCTGATCCAGGGCGATGTGAGCGTTACGAATGGGTCGTCGAAAATTGTCATCGACAATGGATCCGCCGTCGCCATGCACACAAGGGTGTTCGGCAATACCATTGATGGCAGCGTCTCGATTGTGAATGCGACCAGCAATGCAACAGCTGGCACAAATGCCACAGGCGTAACGAATCAGGTCAACGCCAACAGCATCACCGGCAATCTGACCATGAAGACCGCCTCGAGCAGGGCGACGGGCATGCAAGTCGTTAACGGAGTGAGCAACCATGTGACTGACAACTCGATTATTGGCGGTGATCTTGTGATCGCCAGTGCCAGTAGTCGGGCATCGTCTACAGGATCTGATGGGTTGTCGGTCCATGCCCACCGAACCGAAGTCGCCTTCAACTACGAGATTGCTGGCGACGTCACGATTACCGCGAAGAATTCCACCACAACCGGAAACGACAGCGCCTTTAGCGGCGCTTCCAATGTCGATGTCTGCTCCAACACGGTAATTGGCGGTGATGTTGCTGTCATTGTCGGTAATGGTAAGAGTACGAGCACGAATGGTTCCGCGGTAGCCAATTCGACGCAAGTTGACTTTGGCACAATCGCAGGCAATGTGACCATTCAGCATGGGACTGCCAAAGCTGCCGGCACCAATGCAACTGGGAATACCATCGGTTCTAACGGAATTGACGCTGGAGGACGCATTACGACGAGCACACGTTCGAGCTCTTCGACGGGCAGCCTGCAAGCGCACGGCAGCCAGGTGTACATCAACTCGAGTGGAGTGGAGGGAATTACAGTTTCCAATGGCGCTTCACGGGTCAGCGGCGACAGCGTTGGAGCGGTTGCCAACGACTTGTACATCTCGGTCTTCAATAGCGTGCTTACTGCGGGCGTTGAAATCACCAATGGCGCTGCCAAAGCTACTTCCAGCGGAGACGCCATTGGCAATCGCGTTAGGATCGAATTATCGGAATCAGCGACAGGTGAATTGAATATCGACAATGGTCGGGCGAACGCGATGGGCGAATCCAGCTATGGGAACCAAACTCACGTCAACTTTCGTGGCCTGTCGCTGAGCGGAAACATTGACATCAAGAACGGAACGGCCAGCGCAAATGCGTTCGGTAGTTCGTTGCAAAAGACGATCGCAAATGATGTGATCGTTGCGTCACGAACCTTGGGGCACGTCACCATTGATAACGGCAAGGGCATAGCAACTGGAGTCAATGAAACGGTCGGAATCAGAACGAACTACAGCGGACTCGTTACTGGTGGCGGCAATCTGTACATTCGCAATCGAGCCGGCAAGGCGACGACGAGTAGAGCCGACCAGGAAGCTTTCGGAATCCTGACTCAAATTGATGATTCGAGCGACTTTGGCGCAGATCTTCGAGGAAACGTAGAAGTCATCGTCGGAGCTGCCGCGCACTTCAAGCCGATGGCCTCGTCCCTCGGCCGAGATAGTTGGCTGAAGGTTCTGTCCGCTTCCATCGACGGCACATTGAAATTCTCCGGCGGGAAAGGAGACAACCTGGTCCAGCTGGATGACGTTTCGATCGAGAGGCAGGTGACTGTCTCGACCGGCAGCAGCAACGACAGGTTCAGGGTCAAGGACTGTTTTTTTGGCGCAGATCGTGGCTTATGACGGCGGCAGCCAGCTCGATGCATTCGACAACGTCGTGAACAACACCTTTACGATATTCCCTCCAGAATTAACCAGCGTAGAAATCACTTAGTGCGAGCCGCACGGTCGTGTAGCGCAAGCGCCACTGGCCCTGGCGGTCTTATCGTGCCCGCTTGGGAATTCCATTTTTGCAACGAGCTAGTTGGGCACGCTTTTCAGCTGAATCTGCTCGTGCTCACCACCTTGACCGTTGGCGGTAACATTCTTGAGTTCGCCGTGTTCAACACCGGTGATCGAGTTTGTCCAGACATAACCTTCCTGGTATCCCACAACTTGCCCATGAGCATTGTGGATCGGGCGACGCACCCAACGTCGTGACCCGTTATGCTTACTGTATTCACGGTTAGGATCGAAGTACGTGTTATCGACTTGTTCGTTCTTGGTGTTGGTGCCGCCGGTATAAGGGTTGTAACCATTGAATTGGTCAGGCGAAACGTATACCGGATACTGGGCTGGATATTGGTAGCCAGGGTACGGTTGCGAGGGCGGTCCCATTCCGGGTCCACCTGGATTCGTGATGGGGTAGGTCGTCATTGGTGGCTGGCTAAACTGCTGACGAACCCGTTGCAAATCTTGCATTACGTTGCCGACCTGGGCTTGTGCTTCAACGCATACAAATCCGAGGACCATTATCGTGCCGAGCAATACTCTGTTCCATTGACTTATCATCGTTGAATGCCTTGTGTTTGAGTGAATCTGTTAACCGAATTACCGATGGACGTGCCTCGCTTTACTAGCTGTGCAGAGCAGCCCATCCAACCTGTGAGGAGCTCTGGGTCGGCTCCCTTAATCAGAAGTGCGACATTCGTGCGCATCATGACTCAGGTATTTGTCCTTTTTCCCCACTTTCTTCAGCCCTGCGGAATCGAGGTCTAGCCGCGACGACGCAAGGCGTGTGAGCCACAGGGCGATAGCCGGCCACAGTTTCCGCTGGAGCGTTCTAGCCTCTTCAATAAAAAACCTCCAAATTCGGATATACTCCTGAGCACGGCAGACGACCGAGTTTCTTTCAAGGAGGTCGCGACGATGGGCTCTCGTCGACAGTTTGTGTCTCAGATGTTGGCAGGTTCAGCGGTGCTTTCTGCGCGGCCTGGTTGCCGACCAGTTTGCGATCTGTGGCGTTTGCTGACGCTCAGCTGCCAAGCGAACTGGTTCAGTTTTCACCGGAGATCGAACCTGTGGTTCGTTTGCTGGAAGAGACTCCGCGGGATCGTTTGTTGGAACAAGTCGGGTCGCGCATTCAACAGAATCGACTTTCCTATCAGCAAGTCGTCGCTGCCTTGATGCTGGCCGGGATTCGCAATGTGCAGCCGCGGCCCAGTGTCGGATTCAAGTTTCATTCAGTTCTGGTTGTCAATTCGGCTCACTTGGCCAGCATCCACTCCCCCGCTGCGGAGCGATGGTTGCCGATCTTTTGGGGGCTGGACTATTTCAAGCGATCTCAAGCAGACGACCGCAAAAATGATTGGTCGATGTCGGCCGTCAACGCAACGAATCTGCCCAGCGCCGGCAATGCGCTCAACGAGTTTCGCGCGGCCATGGATTCCTGGCAGCCAGATCGAGCCGACGCGGCAATCGCCGCCCTGGCTCAGCACGCACCGGTGGACGAATTGTTTCAGTTGATGGTCGGCTACGGTTGCCGAGACTTTCGTGATATCGGACACAAGGCGATCTATGTTGCCAACGCCTTCCGCACGCTCGAATGTATCGGCTGGCAACACGCTCAGCCAATTTTGCGGAGTCTAACGTTCGCGCTACAGTGTCGAGGCGGCGACGCTGACCCGTCGAAGAATGACTTGCTTCCGGATCGAGCCGAGCGGGCAAACGCCCAGCTCATTCCTAAGGTACGGAAAGATTGGCAGCTGGGAGCCATCGACGACGGCGCCACGCGCCAACTGATTTCACAACTGAGTGACGCAGATCACCAAGGATCGGCACAGGCAGTCTTTGATTGCCTGGAATCGGGAGTCGCCCCGCAGTCGATCTACGACGCACTGTTTGTGGCATCTGCTGAAATGCTCATGCGGCAACCCAGCATCATTTCCTTGCACGCCGTGACGATGACCAACGCTCTGGCTTACGCATACCGCCGAGTCAGCGAGCCCGACCTGCGTCTAAAGCTCCTGTTTCAAAACGCTTCGTTCGTGGCGATGTTTATGGATCGAGCCAAACAAGACTCGCTGTCGGACAACTTGTGGGACAGCGTGTCCCCATCCGAGCCTGTTACTCCCGTCCCCGAGCAAGTCGCTTCGATCCTTCGTGACATCGGCCCCAACACTCCGCAAGCGGCCAGCCAGGTTTTGAGTCTACTGCAGCGCGAGCCGTCGGCTGCCGCTGAACTATTCCACGGTTTCCGTCGGCAAGTGTTTTTGAAGGGAACCAACCCCCACGACTACAAGTACTCATCGGCCGTGCTGGAAGACTACCACCAAATCTCCCCGGCCTGGCGCAATCAATTCGCCTCCATGATCGTTTACAGACTCCGAGGCAGCGGCGAGGCCGATACCAATTTATTGCCACGCATTCGCGCGGCAATCGGGTGATCCGGCTGCCAGAACCGTGCTGGCCGCGAAAAGAGAGCGAACGGCCAAACACGTGAAACGCCAATGCGCGAATGAAGTCAGTTCGAAACATGAAACTGCATCTGTCCGGCGCCTTGGAAAAGAACGCGCCATCGCAGGGTCTGGTCCATTTTTCGGCCAGCCCGTTCTGCGATCACGTCCGCACGCTCTACACCAGAAGCAGACGCTTCAAGATCTTGAGGATCTCGTTGATTGGCAATTGCGTGACGCCCGCCGCAACCAGCGGCAACAACGCAGCGGCGGAAACCGGTAACAAAGTCGAGCGGCCAATGAGAATTGTGGAAAGACTGTTCGCATTTTCGTAAAGGCTCGACGGATCCGACAGCGACTCCGATCGCGTCTGTTCATCGTCCGCGCCACTGAAATTCCGTCCCAGGATCTCGCGTTCGCGGGCACGAAAGTATTCGGTAGCCCGTGATCCGACTGCGTTCAATGTTTGAGCCTTGAGCTCGGAGAGAGGTCTACGAAAAGCGAACAATGGGCAGGTCAGGAGTCCTAACAATGCCGCCAACCAACCACCCATGAAATAGCCATACGTCGTCGTTGAGATTCCTTTGTCGAGCAGTTCGTGTGCTACGGCGGCGCCCAACACGCAACTCATCGCAAATACGAATACTGCTGGCGAACCTGCCTGGCACGCCGGCCCAGGTGCCACCGACGTCACCGGTGGTTGGCCAGGTATTGAGTCGCGCCGACGAACATGGATTTGTGACTTTGTGGTCCCCCCACAACTTTGCGCTCGAGCGAAGAGTTGCTTGCAGAGGCGTTCCTACGCCAATGCTCGGAAACTGATTAGTCCGGATTGTACGAATACTGCGGCTTGTGGGATGTCGAGGCTCCTTAGCTGCGATTGCAAGCTAGACTCGTTAGACCAGGATGCTGTCGTCCGATCTACAACTCCGGCCAAACAAAGGTCTGGCACGTGAAAACCGCTCTCATCCTTTCCGGCCTTCTGGCCGCCCTCGCTCTGCTGTTTCCGGAGTTGGTGACGATGGGATTCTTCCTGTTTGTCGTACCCGGTTTGATCCTGTCACTCGCGCCAACAGTCTTCGTTTACTCGGCCGCGACGATGGCAATTCAGGCGGCGCTGCCGATGTCGCCCGGATACGCGCGGAATGCCGTCGCGTTCGGGATCGCCTTGATGATCGGCTGGGCAATCATGCAACCATTTCACGCAAGAGGCAAATCGACATTTCAGGCAAAACTTCAGCCCGATGTCAATGCCGACGAGCCGATTGAGCTCGATGGGCGCGTGCGGATCGAAAGGTACCGCCGACCTCGAGAGGACGTGGGCCAATGTGATTACCTCTGTGCAGCACTGCTCGATCTGCCGAACTTGGAGGACGTGTCGGTAGTTGCCGAAGACGAAGAGGCAGCATTCGAGTTGGTCTCTGCCGACGAACATCCGGCACCGGGATTGGTTCCGAACGACCCCGCTCACCTTCTCTGGGAGCTTCGCTACAACAAAGTGAAGAAGCTCGCCGAAGACCAGCAAGCTGCCAAGAGACGGGTCGAAGCACGGTGGGCATTGCGGCTTGCGAATGATGAGCGACTCGTTTCGCGCACACCAGTTTCCGCGGAAAATGCGGATTGGGTTCTGCGACTTACTTCGGAACGCCAAAGTCAGGCGCCGAGTATTCAGCGAGTCGAAATCATGGATGCGAACGGGACAGTCCGCTTTCGAAATAGCCAGGTCAGTCACGTTATTCCCGCTCGCATGTTCTACATTGGGTTCCGAATGCAGGGAGGAGATCACGTTTCGAGCCAGTGGTTTGAAGTCGGGCGACAAATGTTGCGGTCGGGACAACTGAATTCAAACGAGCTGGAGCGAACCTTGCTGGCTTCGATCGACTTGCCGAGTCCGGTGGTGGGCAAGGAGTTGCTCGCCGAGTTACGTGACGAAGTTGTCAAGGCACTCGACGATCCGAAGGCAGCAGCAGCTCGTCTGGAGTTGGCAAACCGTTGGTTGTCGCTCTTTCATTATGATGCAAGGGAGGCCGACCTACCGCTCATCGAGCGAGTTGTGGTGGATGATCGCGTGCGGGACGTCGCGGAACCGCTCGAGAAAGTTTTTCGCAAGGGAAACGTACCTGTTCAGCTGCGAGAGTCTTACGCGCGGCGAATCTTGATGGAACACACGACCCAAAAGGATCGCACGAAACTGGCAAGGGAGCTGGCGAGCATGCCGCCTGGGACTTTTTCGAAACCGCATGCGGTGCATCGGGCAATTTGGGAAAGCGCCAATTTAAGAATCGACGCGGCTCCGTTTCTCTCGCGAATAGCCGACCTCGATCCTGCCGAAGCGACGCCCGCGCTATTGGAAGCGTTCGAAGCGGCAATCCAAATCAACCCGTGGCGAGAGCGTCGTCCAGTCGCTGAAGGAATCCGAGCGGGGTTTCTTCGGCTTGGTCCAGACGCGGCGGCAGCAGCACCAAGGGTCAAGGCGGTCTTCCTCCAGCGTCCATCGCCGATCACGAACAACGCTCGCGATGCAGATGAGTGGCGATTCGCGCTGGTTCGCATGAACGTGGCAGTTGAGGATTTGTTCTATCCGAGTCAGAGTCAAGAAGTGAGAGAACGCGAGACGGTCAAGATTCGCCAACGGCTGCAACGCGAACAGAACGGACAGATTGGAGATATCGGAACGAGCTAAGCCGCGTCGCTGAACATGTCTAAATGTCGGAGCTATCGTTGAGCCATCGAATACGTCAGTCTCGTTGCCTGGCTTCTTACTACATGAATCTCATGTGGAATTCGAGGCGTATGAGACTCGGCAACCGGAAAACTGCATCCTTCGACCCAGCGAAGGCCTCGAAACGTTGTCGTAAGTCGTTACAAGAGAGGTAGTACCAGAGGTGGGACTTGAACCCACACGATCTTGCGATCACTGGATTTTGAATTTGGTTCAGAACACTTGGGTGACGTTGGTTTCGCGTTTGGTTTGCGTTGCAAGTCCTTTCTTGGTCGACAAATGGACAAAACTGGCGTTCGATTCACATTGGTAACAAATTGGCTTTGAGTTGCCAATCGCTTCCCCGTTTTGTCCCCATTTTTTTCGCCAGACGCCAACTGAAATGATGCCCAGTACGTTCGCCCGTGAGCATCAAGGGCCGACACAGAGCATCTCGTCGATGAGGCGATGGGCGGATTCGACGTTGGACAGATGCGAATCGCACGGAGTTCGGCCGAGTATTCACTTGCTTTCGGCGCCCTAATAGGTGCTATAATTGGAGCATGGCAACTGTTGATTCTATCGACCGGTATCTCGGTATTGACGCCGAAAACTTCACACCCCCCATGGCTCAAGCGGTCTTGGCATTCGGCGCAACGGACGATGTTAAGAAACGCGTCTCTGAATTGGCCGGCAAAGCAAATCTGGGCACCATCACGGAGCAGGAGCGAAGTGAGTACGAACGTTACATCCAGATTGACGAACTTATCACCGTGTTGAAATCGCGAGCTCGTAGGTTTCTTTCCTCGCCGCAAGAATAGACCATGGACGCACGGACGCGTAACTTGATTCGCGAACGAGCCGGCCACTGCTGTGAGTACTGCGGCGTGCCAGATGACGCATACGAGCTGCCTTTCCATGTTGAGCACATCGTGGCAAATGTCCACCAACTAAACGATGACGTGAACAACTTGGCGTGGGCCTGTCCGCGTTGCAACCTTCACAAAGGCCCGAACCTCATCACGATCGATCCGGAATCAGGCGAACACGTAAATCTCTTCAATCCGCGCTCCGATTCCTGGGGCGATCACTTTGAAATGATAGAGTTCGTGATCCGAGGGACATCGGCTGTGGGGCGTGGCACGGTCCGGCTGTTGAACATGAATGCGTCGCTACGCGTTGAGCACCGGCGCGAAATGATGTCGTAATCGTTAACGCGCACAATTCCACGCAGCTATCCACCGGTAAGTCAGACGAAGTTCAGCACGGAGTCGCGAACAAGTGGTCATGGATTTGGTGTTGTCTCCGAGCGGGCGGTTGTTGATTGCGGAGGCTCCGGGAGAGCGAGCCGTCAGTAAGCTGGCGAGAGCTTTTGCGATAAGTAACAGCGAGGGGCTGTTTACCTTGGCCGCCCAGCGGCTGGACCCTTCGGCACCGGCTTCGTACCGTTACTGGCGTCAGCTTGGTTCGCAGCTGCTTGATCAAGCCTGCCAATCGCCCGCCGGCGTCGAGGCTGCCCCAGAATTCATCGCGCCTTCGACCGCGGAATTGTCTTCGCTCCTACTTTCGGTGCCGCCAATGGCGGGAGCTGAGTACGTTTCTATCGAGCTTCTGGGCAACTGCTGGTCAGAGCTGTGCGACTGGTTTTCCGAGCAAGTCGCGGCGCACAAGAACGGAATGGAAGGGTTTCTTCACGAGCGAGCGCCGCTTTGGAAACAAGTCGGACTGATCTGTTTTCACCTTGTCGAGAATCGCCGCGATCTCAACTATCCGTTTGCCTTTCTCGCGACCTATGCAACCAGTGTGAACAGCAGCGGCAAAGTACAGTATCAACGACTCAGCCAAGCCCTCGACCGGTACGCGGGAGCCAAAAACAAATCGCAATTGATCCGGTTGCTGCTTCCAGTGCAGTCGGCGACCGAGTCGAGTGAACTCATGCAGGAGTTGGTGGAATCGGGTGACATTTACCAGCCACTCGCCTGGACAGCAGATGACGCTTACCGGTTTCTCAAGGATGCACCACACATGGAGGCCAGCGGTATCGCGGTGCGGCTGCCCGATTGGTGGAAGAAACGCCCTCGGCCCAAAGTCGGCGTGACGATCGGCAATGCGCGGCAACAGCGATTGGACTCGGACCAACTACTCGACTTTCGCATGGATATCGCGTTGGGCGATGCGAAACTGACGGACGACGAGTGGCAATCCCTGCTCGAGGGCGAAGCGGGACTGGTCTTACTACGGGGCCAATGGGTGGAAGTCGATCGTTCGCGGCTGGAAGAGGCCATCGAGCATTGGCGTCAGATAGAACAACAAGCTGCAAATGGGCTATCGTTCAACGAAGGCATGCGGTTGCTGGCGGGCGCACCCGCCGATCTTGGCCACTCGATGGACGACGTCGAGAGTGACGAATGGTCGTTCGTCGATGCAGGAAAATGGCTGGGGGAGTTGCTGGATGACCTGCGAAATCCGGCAACGATTGCTGCGGCGAAACCGGGTAAGGCGCTCAAGGCGACTTTACGGCCGTACCAGGAAATCGGCGTCAGTTGGTTGACGCTGCTGTCCAGAATGGGGCTCGGCGCCTGTCTCGCTGATGACATGGGATTGGGCAAGACGATTCAAGTGATTTCGTTCCTGCTTGTCGACAAGAAGCGTCAGGCGAAATCGGCAAACCGCAAACCGTCGCTGCTCGTGCTTCCCGCGTCGTTGCTCGCTAACTGGAAGTCTGAGATAGAGCGATTCGCGCCTTCGCTGCGTATCCGTTTTGTCCATCCGTCGATCGCCGACAAGGACGAGATGAATTGGCTTGCCCAAAATCCTACCGACAAATTGAACGATGTGGATGCAATATTGACGTCTTACGGAATGTTACTTCGGCAAGAGTGGTTGCTCGATGTCCATTGGAATGTCATCGTGTTGGACGAAGCGCAAGCGATCAAGAATCCGGGAACGCGTCAGACCAAGATCGTCAAACAACTGCGTGCCGACTCACGGATCGCGCTGACCGGAACACCCGTCGAGAACCGTTTATCGGACTTGTGGTCGCTGTTCGATTTCCTCTGTCCGGGTCTGTTGGGTGGCCGAACGAAGTTCAAGAACTTTGTTAAGTCGCTGGAAAGCCGCACCGCAGATCAATATGCGCCACTGCGACGATTGGTGTGTCCCTATATTCTGCGCAGGCTAAAGACAGACAAGAGCGTCATCGCCGATCTGCCGGACAAAACCGAAGTCACAGCGTTCTGCAGTTTGAGCAAACGCCAAGCCGTACTCTACAAGAAACTCGTGAACGAGATGGCTCGTGGATTGGACGACCAATCGGGTATCCAGCGGCGCGGGCTGGTACTGTCTTATTTGATGCGTTTCAAACAACTTTGCAATCATCCCAGTCAATTGCTCGGCACAGGCGAGTTTGCAGCGAAGGATAGCGGCAAGTTTCTTCGGCTAGAGGAAATCTGTGACGAGGTCGCGCAGCGGGGCGAAAAGGTCCTGGTATTTACGCAGTTTCGCGAGATGGCGACTCCGCTCAGCGGAACATTTAGCGAGTGTGTTCGGTCGCAGCGGCCTGATTCTTCATGGCGGAACAGCGGTCAAACGCCGCAAGCAGTTGGTGGACGAGTTCCAACAGGAGGCTGGGCCGCCATTTTTCGTGCTGTCACTAAGAGCCGGAGGGACCGGCTTGAACCTGACAGCAGCTTCGCACGTAATTCATTACGATCGCTGGTGGAATCCGGCCGTCGAAAACCAAGCGACAGATCGGGCCTTCCGCATTGGGCAGAAACGCAATGTATTAGTGCACAAGTTCGTCTGCCAAGGGACCATCGAAGAACACATCGACACGTTGATCGCTGAGAAGCAGCAATTGGCGAGTGAGCTGTTAGAATCGGGGGCGGAGACGATGCTGACGGAGCTCACTAATGATCAACTGATCGAGATGGTGAGCCTCGATGTTGAAAGAATATAACGTGATCGCAAGGTAGGCTGCGAGCGCCTTATGTGTTGTCAAAACGGAGTTTGAGATGCCCTACTACCAACAATGGAAACCGTATGTGCCCGTCGCCGCGCAGCGCGCTCAAGCCGAAAAAGAGATGCACGCGCTGCGAAAGAAGGGCGTCGATATTCAACCGGTGCAGATCGAGGGTCGCAAGATTGCCCGTGAGTTTTGGGGACAGTCGTGGTGCGAACATCTCGAATCTTTCAGTGACTATGAAAATCGGCTTCCGCGCGGTCGCACGTACGTTCGGAATGGTTCGGTGTGTCACCTCGGCATCGCCGAGGGGAAGGTCGAAGCCAAAGTCGTTGGCACCGAGATATACAATGTTGAAATCACAATCGGAACGCTGTCCAAGAAGACCTGGCGAGCCGTCAAGCGTCAGTGCACGGGCCAGATTGGTTCGCTCATCGAGTTGTTGCAGGGCCGTCTGTCCGATCACATTATGGAAATTGTAACTGATCGCGAAGAGGGACTTTTTCCTTCTCCCGACGAAATCTCATTCGAGTGCGACTGTCGCGATTGGGCTTACATGTGCAAGCACGTGGCAGCGGTGATGTACGGCATCGGTGCTCGGCTGGATGCCAACCCTACGCAGCTGTTCCTCCTGCGCGGCGTCAGCCACGACGACTTGATCGACGCCGACGCCAAAGTCGCCGTGCCTGTCGGCAAAAAGACAGGGAGCAAAAAGTTGGCGGAGAACGACCTGAGCGACATCTTTGGCATCGCATTGGACACCGAGCACGCGACTCGTCCGGCTCCAACCGCTACCAAAGGGAGAGCCAAGGCCGCAAATCGCCAGTCGACGCGTCGGAAAGATACAAATCAAGTGGCGAAAAACGCTAACAAAAAACGCGCTGTTAGCAAGAAGGCATCCGCGAAGAAAGAGACTAAGAAAAAGGCGACGAAGAAAAAGTCTGCCACGAAGAAGATGCGTAACAAGAAAGCGATCAAGACGGCAGCCAAGAAACCCAAAAAGGCCGTTGCCAAGCAAGGCGTCGGCAAGAAGACGAAGAAAAAGTCGCGTCAAACGGCCAAATCAAAGAAGACAATTCGTTAAGTAAACCCAATACGAACGCAACGTTGCCCAACAGCACAAACGTCAACGTTGGAGTCGAATCGCCGTAAGTCCTTGCTACGAAAGTACCAGAGGTGGGACTTGAACCCACACGACCTTGCGGTCACTGGATTTTGAATCCAGCGCGTCTGCCAATTCCGCCACTCTGGCCCGGCGAAGACGAACAGCCGTCGGCTGTCGACTTCTTTGCAGCCCTAAACCTTCGGCGATTTTCCCGGTCAAGTCAATCGGCCATGAAACGGGAGGGGCCGTCCGGATTCTAAAGAGTTTCGCAAATTGGGGCCTGCCATAGTGCTACCCAACGTCTGGCAGCGGCCAGCGGAGTGCCATCGGGCGAATATGCGACTGCGTCGAACTCGCGGCGTAACTCGATATTGATTGATCTTGCGGGCACAAGCTGGAATCAATGCTCAGCCGCGATTTCCAAAACTCAAAATCGAAACACAGGTCGCCGGGCCGTCTTGACAACAGTTATGCTGAAAAATAGGTCGCACACCGAGCCTTGTCGAACTTGCCGAAAAATACCATACCGCACTCGGCTCGCTTTCCTTCGACTCCTCCTGCAGTTTGAGGAAGCCCATCGACTACAACTTCACAAGTTTTGGCTCGACTTACCGTACCGCAAGCAGCCGGCCTCCGCGCCGCGGTGAGCGACACCGCTCACAAGGTATCGTTACGCAAGTATTACCGCCGCCTATGGCCCCGCACCTAGCGGCTGAACGATGCTAGTTCTACAAACGACTCTTGGGCCCTCAGCAGCTATCACGACCAATGAGGGTTGGTATGGAAGCAGAAAATATCCCTGTCATTATTCAAGGCGGTATGGGAGCTGCCGTTTCCGGGTGGCAACTTGCCAAGGCGGTATCGATTCTCGGTCAGTTAGGTGTTGTCTCTGGCACGGCGTTGGATGTCGTATTGGCTCGACGGCTGCAACTCGGTGATCACGACGGACATTTGCGTCGTGCGATCGGCAGGTTTCCTTACCCGGAAGTCGGGAAGCGCATTCTGGAACGCTACTTCATTGCCGGAGGAAAATCGCCAGATGCGCCGTTTAAGGCGGTTCCGATGTTGGCGACCGAGCTGACACAGGATCAGATCGAACTTATCGTGGTGGCCAATTTTTTTGTTGAGGTCTACCTGGCCAAGGAAGGACATGCCGGAAGCGTCGGTATCAACTATCTGGAGAAAATCCAACTGCCAACGCTTCCCTCTTTGTTTGGAGCGATGTTGGCGGGCGTGAATTACGTGTTGATGGGAGCCGGCATTCCGATTGCGATTCCCGGCACGCTCGATCAGCTTAGCGAAGGTCATGCCGTCGAATTGCCCATCGCAATCACAAGCAAGCCGGGAAGCAATGTCCGTCCGGTGAGCCAATTCGATCCGGTGAGCATTACTGGCGGAAAACGAATCAGGCTGGATCGTCCGCAGTTCCTGGCAATTGTCGCATCTTCAACTTTAGCAACAATGTTGTCGCGAAAGGCGAACGGGCGTGTGGACGGGTTTGCCATCGAGGGACCGACCGCTGGGGGTCACAACGCTCCGCCCAGAGGCAAGCTGCAACTCAGCGTGTGCGGCGAGCCCCTGTACGGCGAGCGTGACATCGTGGACTTGCAGACTCTCCGAAGTCTCGATGCCCCGTTTTGGCTCGCCGGTTCCTACGGAACACCGGAGCGGTTGGCTGCGGCATGCAGACAGGCGCTGCCGGAGTTCAAGTGGGTACCGCCTTTGCGTTTTGCAAAGAGTCCGGTCTGAGTGACGACACGAAACGCGAAGCCGTGCACTTGGCGTTACAGGGTGACTGTAACGTGTTTACCGATCCTCTAGCTTCCCCAACGGATTCCGCGAGATATTGGCAATAGTCGTGTTCTGGATGGTATTTTTAGGCGGCGACTTCCTGCAGTTCTCCGTTCACGAATTTCTTTCCTTCGATGAGAGAGATGATCCTCTCGTGTCCGTTGAGTCTTCTCCATTTCCGTTGAGCTGACAGACCGAGCTTGAACATCATCGTCAGGCTGGCGCGTCTGGTTCCACAGCCCTTGGTTCGTCGGTGCCGTAATCGAATCGTAGCGAAGGTGGATTCAATCGGATTGGTGGTTCTCAGATGCTTCCAGTGCTCGGCCGGAAAGTCATAAAAAGTCAGCAACACATCTCGATCCTTCTTCAGGCATTCGCACGCTTCCGGGTACTTCGGGCCGTACTTTTCCAGGAAGGTGTCGAAGGCCTTGTTCGCATCTTCTCGCGTCGCTGCCATCCAGATTTCATGGATATCTGCCTTCGCTTTGGGCTGTACGCTCTTGGGCATCTTGTTGAGCACGTTCCCCGTCTTGTGAAACCAGCAGCGTTGCTCACATGTTTCCCCGAACACTTCGCGCAGAGCAGCCCAGAACCCGAGTGCCCCATCGCCAACGGCGACTTTGGGAGCCTGGGTAAGACCACGACTCTTCAAGTCAATGAGCAGCTCGTACCAACTCTGCTTGCTTTCGCGAAAGCCATCGACGATGGCAATCAATTCCTTGCGACCATCGGCGGTGGCGCCCATCAAAACCAGCATGCATTGGCGTTTCTGGGCGGTATCTTCCAGCCGCACATTGGCATGAATGCCATCGGCCCAGAGATAAACATATCGTTTGTCCGAGAGCTCTCGGCGGCTCCACTCGTCGTACTCGCTGCCCCATTTCTCTTTCAGTCGAACGACCACATTCGGTCCGAGGCTCTTCGCGTCATTACCCAGCAGCGATTGCAACGCTTCCTGGAAGTCGCCCGTCGAAATGCCTTTGAGGTAGAGCCAGGGAATCAATTCGTCGATCGATTTACTGCGACGCAAGTAGGGCGGCAGGACCGAAGCCGAAAACGCCACGCGGCCTTCCTTCTCTGAGGAGTTGTCGCGAACGCGAGGCTGGCTGACTTGCAATCGGCCAGCTCCCGTCAACAGTTCACGTGACGGCAAGTAGCCATTACGCACGACAAGCCGCTTGCCTTGCTCGTCGCGTCGGTCTGAATGCTGCAGCAAGAACTCACTCACTTCGGCTTCGATCGCGGTCTGAAGCATCTGCTGAGCTCCCGTGCGAATGATCTCATCCAACGGACTCTTGTCATCAAACTGGGCCCGAAAGGCCAGCACTTCTGGATCGGTGTGCTCTACTGGATTCACGCGTCGTTCTGTCGTAACCTTCCTCATGGCGTACTCCTTGTGCCCTCGTTGGGCCGCTGATGAATAAATGCAAATCACCAGCAGGATACGCCGCCTTTTTCTCATCTCAAAGAACACGACTTCCGGTTATATCTCGATTTCCGTTCAAGGTACTTAGTCTGGACGGTTCGCTTACAGATCAGCAACAGAGTGGCGAGCGTCTGCGGCGTTGCGATCTCGGTTTCTTGCGACAGGGCTACGAAACGGATGACGGAGCCATCGGATGGCGCTGCCCGGCGGAACCGTCGGCTGCCTACGTTCGCAAGGGCGGTGAGGTAACGGATACGGTCGGACGCAAGTGTCTGTGCAACGCGTTGTTGGCCAATGTTGGGCTGGGGCAAGTTCACAATGGGAGGATTGAACAACCGCTGTATACTTGCGGCGATGAGGTGAGCAGCATCCATCGCTTCTTACCGTCGGTTAACTCGACGAGCTATTCTGCGGCCGACGTGATCGACCACCTGCTTGTGGGAATAAACAGCCATTCCGTGTCGGTGTTGTGAGAGTACTCTGAATTTGGTTGCTCCAGGGCAGCTTCGTCATGCAATTCGAGCATGGGTTGATGTGCCACACGGCTGCCGTTTATTTCGGTCTCGAGGCGGCATTAGGAAACCACAAATCAATGGCTACCGCGCAGGATCAGATCGACGTCTTGTTTGGCTTCGATGCGACCGACAACAACCGCCGCCAAGGCTCCGGCGGCAACAGCGAGGTTTACTGCTTCATCGGCTCTGTCAGCAGCTAGGCTGATCAGCAAACCGCCCGACGTTTGAGCGTCGAAGATCAGGTCCAACCGAGTCGTGTCCGGCATTCCCTCCTGGCGCGCGCGTGTCGCATCGCATGAGCGCGGTTTGTGTCGCTGGCGCGTGTCTCGTAGCCGGCTCGAACCAATTCGACCACGCCGGGAAGGCACGGCGTGCGGTCAACATCCAGGATGCAAGTGACGCCGCTCAGCCTGCGCCAACTCCAGCGCGTGAACTGCCAGACCGAACCCGGTCACATCCGTGGCCGCGTGCGCAGTGGTAGACAGCCCACATCACGCCCGATATTGTTCAGCTGGATCATGGATTTCACGGCCGCAGCCAGCGTTGAATCGGGGCATTTTCCGGCCCGGTTGGCGGTCGTCACGAATCCTGTACCGAGCTCCTTCGTGAGGACCAGCGCATCCCCCGGCCTTGCACCCCGGTTTGTGAGCAGCTGTTGACGCCCCACGGTGCCCGTGACCGACAAGCCATACTTGATTTCGGTGTCGCGAACCGTGTGGCCGCCGACCAGGGCAGCCGGCCTGTGCGATACGCTCCGCTCCGCCACGCAGAATCTCGTGCAGCACTTCCAGTCCCAAACGATCATCGGGAAAGCCAACAATGTTCACGCGGTTCGAGGTGCGGCTCCCATCGCGTAGATATCGCTCAGCGAATTCGTCGCCGCTATCTGCCCGTAGACATACGGATCGTCGACTAGCGGTGGAAAGAAATCGAGCGACTGCACAATCAGCACATCGTCGCCAAGATCGTAAACACCAGCGTCGCTGGACCCTTTCATCCCGATCACCACGTTGGGATCGTTAAACTGAGGCAATCCGCGCACGACCTGCGCGATCCGGTCAACGGGCAACTTGCCCGCTCAGCCGGCACAGCTTGCGTAGTCCATCAGTCTTTTCTTACGACCAAAAATCGCCATTTCGTTCGTCTCGCTAGTTTCGACAGCCGATGTTCAAGCCACGACATGACCTGGTGCGGCGGTATCAGAATGCGGTGTCGTGGAAGCACGAACGCACTCCGCCAACACTCCTTGCACGTGGACCGCCCGCGGCGAATCTTCTGCCTGGTTGGATTCAAAGTAGGTCGGCGGTTCGTAGGTCCAACCGTTCTCCAGGCGACGCTCTTCGCGTCGCAGCAAGCGGTAAATATGCAGTCCAGCGAACGGAGTTACCAGGCGTGATTTCCAGCCAAACTCGCGATGGATCTCGGCCAGAAGACCGGACATCTGACTGGCCAGTCGTGCATCGTCTCGATAGGCCCGTCGCGCTGCCCAAAGCACGCCGGCATACTTGACTGGAAGGTTGGCGGCCTCATGCGCAAACCTCACGCGGATCCGCGGATCTGGGTGGTGTTTGTATCGTCTCCAGCCCATCAACACGGTGCGAATGATGCGGGTCACGCTAGGACCGTTAACCTGGAAATCGCGGCCGAAGGCTCGAAGTAAGAAATCCGTTTCCTCGCCGTTCTTGATGTGTGGATGATGGAAGTTAAAGCTCAACTGACCATGCGTATCGGCCGGCGGCAACTCACCCAAGTCAAGCATCGTGCCCTTCTCCATGTGCTCGTCAAACAGGGGTGTGCCTGGAATCGGTGTATAGAGCATGAATTGATGGAATTCTGTGCCGTGTTTGACTGCATGCTCGATGGCCTCGTCGATGTTTTCGGGCGTGTGTTCCTCCAATCCGATGATGCTCGAACCCAACACGCGAATACCATGCTGTCGCAGCTCGCGTACGAATTCGATCGTATCGATGCCCGCCAATTTCTTGTATTGCGAGTTCTCTCCTTCCAATCCCATCCAGACCCAGGAAACTCCCAAGGCAACCAACTGCTCGATCGTATACTGACTCAGGACATTCGCCGAGCTAAACAGATAGAGCGACCAAGGTTTGTTGTGCTGCTGCATTTGATCCAACAGCCTGAGGCGCGTGGTCGGTTGACCAGGAAATTCTCGTCCATCACGAAGAACGCTTTCACGTCCAAGCTCTCTTCCAATTGGCACATGATCTCGAACAGTTCATCACCACTCTTATAGAACTCGACCGAATTTCCTTTGCCACCAAACATTGCCGAAGTCGAGCAGAAATTGCATCCAATCGGGCAACCGGCCGAAGGGATGAGCGTCGCGGCAGTATCACCCGGGTGGTCGCGCAGCGAAATTCCCATGATTCGCGAGCCAATGTTGGCTCGCACTTGCGGATCGCGAAAGCGGGCGATCTTCGTCATCTCCCAAGAACCGTCGCATCCAACGCACTCCGTCGCCCCGGACTACATGATCAAATTCGCACCAGCGCTGCAGATCGGGAATATTGGCAATGTGTCCACCAATGACGATCGAGGCTTGCGGCAAGTGCTTGCGGATCATCCGACACATTCGGCGCACTTTGAGCAAATTGGTTTGGATCGAACTTATCCCCACTACGTCGTATTCGCCTTGGCGAATCTCGTCGAGAAACCGTTCTTGCGACGGGAAGTCGAGTACGCACAGGGAGCGGTCAGATTGCATTGAATCAGCATTAGTCCCCAAGAGCGGTGAAACGTGCGCAGCGAAAACGCCTGCTGCACCCTTGTCACTTGATTGTGATACAGCTCCATGGGGTTGATCAGCCGACTACCGTAGGCGTCATCCTGGGCATAGGGTCCAAAGACACTCGTTAACAGGACGCGCGCTTAGTCTTCCGGGGATGGACGGGGAAGCCGATGTTGCCATTCATGATTCATCCTTCCTGGAACCGTAAGCGAATCGCAGCCTCACTCCGCCGGCGGAACGGCCGCATCCTCTGGCGTGGGCGTGTAAGTCAGTGTCGGGTCTGGCGATACCTCATGATGCGTTTCCTGGATTCCTTCCGGCCAGTTGATCGTCAGCTCGTCCACGAATTCAGAGTCCCCGATCCCGAAGTGCTGGTCCGTGTCATTCTGTGGCAGGTGCAAGCTACCGTCTCCAACCTGAGCCGTCTGGACGATGTCGCCGATGTGCACGGAAACCTGAGCTCCGATGCCACGCGTCTGCGCACCGATTTGTCGCGGTCGCAGAAATCCAATCACCAGCATCGACAGATTCACTGTGCAACCGGAGCGGTCGCCCACCGTGGACCGTAAGGGCCAGGTTCATTCTCCCGTCGTTGTCGTAACCGGCGTACGCGCCGCCCCGCCCGACGACGGGCCGCTCCAGCTCGGGGCAGGCATCTGCGCCCATCTCAAGAAACCTTCTTTCGGGAGTTGCCGGAAAATGTGTAACGTTGAAGAATGCCGGACAAGACTCGTTGCCATGGCAGAACAAACCGCCATGCAGTCTGCTGCAGCGACTGCACGCACGGCGAGTATCACCATTCGTGAAACCATGCCTGAGGCCTGCTCGATCCAAATTCGGATATCCGGACCTTAACACCTCTTTTATGGCCCGCGTAGGCTCCTGACAACAGGAAACCACACTAAATACGGTTGATTTAGGCGGGCGATTTATGCAGCCGGGTCGTTCGAACTTGCCTTCCATGGGAGTGAGGCCGAGTTGATCGTCCACCACAATTCCTACGCAGCAGCCCGATTTGTCGCTACGCGGTGGAATACCCAATTGAAAGAGGCTTGCGAAGCCCGCAGGAACGTAGGCCTCGTGTCGTCTCAAGAAGTGAAGAAGTGACAATCGCGGGAGCCAGGTGCGATTTCCTGGCAGCGGGCAGATTCACCTTCGCCAGTTAGGGTGTATTGGCAAACGGCGCCGCAAGGTAACACAGACGTTGGAAGCAGCGTTCAGATCAAGCTGATTTCGAACAAGTGATTGGTCAACCTTGCCAGATCAATGAGCAACCACCGGTCGGCAGCGATTGGCGAATTCTGTATCGCTTGAGGGCGTGATGACATGATACGGCATCGTTGCCAGCTGGACTGAGAGCGAGCGGTACCAATTCTGGCAACGCCGTTGCTGCTTGCCAGATTGTTTGGCTTAGCCCACAATCGCGATGAACAGCGCAATAGCATGGGTCTCTCGTTGCGTTCCCGGCGTGCCAACGGATGCCTGATGCCCAGTAACGGTCGATAGAGAGGTTACAGTGATAGTATTTACGCTGTCATTCTTGGGACATTTAGGTCGTGTATTGCTGGCGGCGCGCCGCTTTTCCTGGGCCTGGGGTTGATTATTTCCACGCTCGCGGTCGTCGTTGGCCGACAGGAAGGCTGGAGCATTGGCGACAGCCTGTATTTCGGTTTTATCACGGCGACTTCCGTGGGATACGGTGACCTGAGCCCTACAAAAGGATGGAGTAAGCTCTTGGCAGTGATTCTGTCCATCATCGGCGCGCTCGTGACCGGCATCTTGATAGCGGTGCTGTTGAGGCAGCTGGGATGACCTACGACGAACTGGCTGCTCTGACGCATTTCGTGAACGAGGCAACTGGTTGATACGGCTTAACTCACCGCGGCAATTTTTCTGATTGAGGTTAATACATGCCAATTCCGGGCGAGGTCTCAGGGCCAAGCTATCTTTGCATCGCCCAGTACATGGCGGCGGCAGCTTTCTTCACGGTCGCCGTGATCCATCTTTTTGTCTGGAACCGGGGCCGGCGTGACTCGAAGCACTTCCTGTTTGCCATGACTTCCGCCCTGGCCGGCGTCAACGCTCTGGCAGAAGAATCCATGTATCGAGCGAATTCGCTGATTCCATGGCGACAGCACTCCATTGGTATGTAACGACGTCCGGCACTGAGAGAGGTAAAGGATCAGGCGTCAGACGTTTGTCATCCCAAAGAATTACTCTGTCGCGTCCACCTTGCGGCTTGTGACGAGTGATGACCCTGAAATTCGACGATTATCTGTTTGCATTTCGTCAACCATCGGGAAGAGTTTAGATGCCAGAACACTGGCCGATGTTATCGCCCGCCGGAGGATGAAACGATGAAGAGATTGCTATTCGTGGTCATGATCACCATGTTCATTCCGCTCTTGGGATGTTGTGGCTCAAGACAACAGCAGGAAAAGGTAGTCTACAAACCTGTATACGTGCCGCCCGCAATTCAACCCAACCCATGCTGTCCGCCCACACAGCCTTGTGCAGTACCATCCCAGTCACCGCCAACAATGTACAACGGTTTCTGACGCGCATGAGCAACATTGCAGCGGGCGATTGAGTGTCCTGTTGACAGGTGGCACTAACCCAAAGCCACAGCTCGTCCCGAGTAAGGCCAAAATCAGGCAGCCAACGCCTTTCGGGTTATGAAAAGGTAACAGATCGACAACGAAATCAGGTTTTTCTTCGTCGAAGGCATCCGTGGGCAGTGGTTGAGGCTTTCTGATTCCGCGGTCCCACCAAGAGCGACTGAGACGGTCAAGACGACTCAGGTGTTTGTTCAGATCGGGAACGTCTTCGGATACGCCCCAGAAGTTTTCCACAGAGCGAGAAAAGACGACCGGCTCACCAGCGTTCAATGCGATTCAGCACCGGGAGTTGTCAGCTTGGCAAGGTCGGGCTGGCCAACTCTATCATCGCGCATCGTGCGTTTTTCCCGAAGAGGACGTTGTTCAGCTTCGGATCCACATTAGCCTCACGCACAAGCGGAATACATTCGACAGATGCACTAAATTCCGCTGGTACACTTGTACTAGTTTGCGACCACGCCAAATCAACATGCCCGAATCATCGAGTCATAATAGATGAGATCGACCAACGGTTCTCTTGTCGCATGTTGAGTATTGCTGTCGTTTCATCGCGCGCACCTCTCATCAGGGCCCCTCGCATACAGGCGAGTTCATTCAAATTGCGGGTACACCAAATTGGTTGGGGAGTGTCGTCGTGCATCAATAAGCCCCCTGCTAAGCCGTTGGTGTGTCGGCAAATTTTGATCCAATTAATATTGGATTCGGTTCGGCGGGAGCCTTGCCCGGATGATCGGCGATTCTGTGACGTGCCGGGTTGCTTGGTGCGGAGATCATGTACCTGACTGGGCGATGCTGAGTGTGCGGTGGGCGGCAACGATGATATGGTCGAGCACGTCGATGCCCAATGTCTTGCCAGCATCTTCCAGTCGCTTCGTCACAGCGATGTCTTCGCGGCTGGGCGTTGGGTCGCCCGATGGGTGGTTGTGGACAAGGATGACTGAGGCGGCGGCATCCTTGATCGCAGGACGGAAGACCTCGCGTGGTGCACCAGGCTGGCATCGAGCGTGCCAACCGAGATTTGATGCGTCGCGATGACCTGGTTCTTCGTGCCAAGCGTGACGATGTGGAATTCTTCATGCTTCGTATCATTTGCCAGCCGAGCGAACCTTTGCTGGCAGAGCTTTTTGGCATCTTCGGTGTTCAGGATACGCTGCGGCGTCGCGTCACCAGTGGTGGCCGCAAGGCGACGGCCCAACTCGATGCCCGCCATGATCTGACAGTATGCGGTGGGCCCGATGGCGGACGAAATCTGCTTCAACTCGCCCTGCCCCGACTCGCCCAGCAATTCGAGCCGATCCGCAAAGGCACTCGCAATCCGCTCTCCCGCTTGTAACGCCGATTCGCCAGCCCGGCCTGTGCGAATCAAGATCGCTAACAACTCGGCCGTGCGTAAATTGGCCGCTCCGCTGGCCAGCAATCGCTCGCGAGGCCGGTCGGTCGCGGGTCCGTCTTTGACTCGCATCGGTTGTGTTGACATAAATTCACTCATAGTGAATACATGTACACTATCCGAATAATATGTCAATCGGTCGGAACTGGTTGCGTCTTGTTTTTATGAGGAATGCAGGAACGAGGAATTCGCGTCGTCCAAAACCTGTGCAGTTGATATAGACCTTGTACCGCCCACGGCACATCAGGCGAAACGTCGGCGGCGGCGTGCGAGCAGGACCAGGAAAGGGATCAACCGAAAGACGCCCGTGGGGGATGGCTCGGGGATCGACGTGACCACTAAGTCTCAATTGGCAGCGTGGAGGCAAAGGCAGGGAGCCACGGACGGCGCTACCCGGTCACAACGCATCGGGCAAAAGCAGGCTGCTCAATGACATTGGATCGTCCGTGGTGATGCCGTCGACGCCCAGGTCGATCAATTCCTGCATCCGGTCAACATCGTTGACGGTCCAGACGTGCAATTCGATACCGTTCGCATGCACCAAGTCGACGGTGGCCTGCGAACGAATGCTGCCGTGCCGCCAGCTGATAAAGTCGGCACCTTGCGAATCATTCGAGTCAGCTTGGCCGGTGTGATCGCTCCACTTCCCAGGATTCCCAATTGATAGTCGGGATTCAGCAACGAGGTCGGCGATAAATCGGCGGTTAAATGAAATCACGCGAAACTGAGATTCGTCCAGTCCCAGATCAACGAACTGATCATGAACAGCTCGGCCGATACCCGCTTTCCGCTCGATGAACGGTTCAACACCGGCAGCGAACGAGGCGTTGATCGCCTGTTCCAGCAAAGGTATCGGCTCGCCGTGAAACTCGTTCGAGAACCAGGAGCCGGCGTCGAAGCGACTGCAACTCGTCAAGCGTACGGCGTTTCACGGGGCCGTTGCCGTCGGTCGTCCGGCGGACGTTGGCATCGTGCATCAACACCAGTTGTCCATCAGCCGTGACGCGCACGTCCATCTCGGACAGGTCAGCCAGCCCCGTCGCCGCATCGATCGACGCGATGGTATTTTCCGGAGCTGAAATGGAATTGCCTCGGTGAGCTGCAACGAGCACATCGGCACGAACGGCCGCCGCGAGTTGCAGCGTGGTGAGCAACACCAGTGCGAGGAGCATTTTGTGCACCTGGAGTGGCGAGTTGCGAGCGGCGAGTCGCGAGATTCGGGTGATGTTTTCATAAGGGTTCAGTCTATTCCGCGATGGGTGGTCGCGAATCAGATTGTGCCCGCTCGGACGCGAAAATGGAGTCGCTAAATTAAGCTGGAGCGGTTGTGCGAGTTGTTCGTGGCGGTGTCCCCAAGCAATTGACGGGCGAACTTTGAAATATACTCGTCTTTCCGGGCTGGGGACGGTGCCTGGTGTTGTGCAACAGTCGGCTGCCTCGTGCTAATGCGTCGTGGCCGAACTTCTCACGAATTTGATCGGCCACGTGATCGATCTGACGCTGTTGCTGATGCTCCTCTTCGGCGAACAGCGATTGCTGATGACTGGACGGTCCGTCGAATCGGCTGAGACCAACGCCCAGCAGCCGAACCAGCGGATGATCAACTAATCTTGTCGCGGTAGAGCGACAGCGCCACGTCTGCGATAGGTTGTGTCAGGTTGGTCGGCTCGGCGAAGGTCGCCGATCGAGACAGCGTGCGAAAATCGTGGAAGCGAACTTTAAATGCAGCGTCCTGCCCGCCAGTCGATTCCGCCGAAGTCGGCTGGCAAGTTGATCCGACAGTTCCAACA
>CAWGCE010000008.1:0-57388 GCA_963821085.1 uncultured Planctomycetales bacterium
AAACCAAGGGCAACATGGTTCCGTGTAACCAGAATGGTTATACTGAGACGCGTGAAAGCACTACGAAACTGCTGAATAAGGGAATACCGCAGCAGTAAATTTGACGACAGCTTTACGTTCGCTTCACGTTCGCTTCACGTTCGCTTCACGTTGGCCGAACGATTCCCATTTCTGGCGGAGGTTTCAGATTGATGCTGCGGACGATCTTGGCGTTGGGTTTCGTAGTTTGCGTCGCCTTGATTCTATCAGGCTGTAAACCAAAAAGTGTCTATCAGGCTCCGCCGGCCCGAAAGTCACGGTCTTGAAACCGGTAGTTGAAACCATCCCGGTCTTTATTGAGGAGAACTGCGAAACCGAGGCGGTTGAGCAGGCGACAGTGCAGGCTCGAGTGCGCGGAATTCTCGAGGAAATCAAGTTTCAAACCCAATAGTCTCGTCAGTGAAGGCACTCCGTTATTCCTGATTGAGCAGCAGGAATATCTGGCTGCGGTTGAGTCTGCCGAAGCGACCGTTGCCTCGGCGAAGGCAGCAGTGGAGTCGGCGAACGCCGAGTTGGGTGTTGCCGACGCACGAATCGCGGCAGCTGATGCGGCTATCAAGGTCGCACAAGCTGATTTCAAACGCATGGAGAATCTTGTGGAATCCAAAGCGATTTCACGAAGTGATTATGACACCTCCCGAGCCGAATTGGAAACATCGGTCGCAGGAAAGCAGGGAGCGCTTGCGGCCAAGGTCGCTACAAAAGCAGAATTATCGGTTGCGAAAGCAAAATTCGTGAAGGCCGTAGCGGACCTCAAGCAAGCGACTTGATCTGGAAAGAACCATAATTTACGCGCCGATTAGTGGCAAGATCATGAAGACCATGGTCAAACGGGGAAATCTGGTCGAAAACGGCACACCGCTGATTGAAATAATCAAGAACGATCCGATCTGGGCAAACTTTACGATCAGCGAGCGACTGCTGCTGGATCTTGAACGAGAATCGAAACGCAACGCCGGCGATTCAATCGATCCGGCGAGCGTCAAGGTTCAGCTACAGCGAAGCGGCGATGTCGATTTTCCTTTCGAAGGGCATTTGGACTATATCGATCCCAAAGTCGATCAGGACACAGGCACGCTGCAACTGCGGGCTGCCTTCGACAACCCGGAGGGACGAGGCACACTGCTGTTACCGGGCTTGTTCGTGCGCGTTCGGGTTCAGATTGGCCAGTACGAAGATGCAATTCTGATCCCCGAACGTGCGATCAGTCGTGATCAGGTCGGGACGTTCGTTTACGTTGTTGACAAAGACAGGAAAGCTAGTGCAGAGACATCAAGGTTGGGACCAAGCACAATGGAATGATTGTGGTCGAAACCGGCCTGGATCAAAGTGATTCGGTTATTGTCGATGGCCTTCAGCGTGTTCGGGCAGGTATCGAAGTCGATCCCATCTGAGGTAGAAGCTCACCTTGGCTTTTGCGGCGGAATCCACTGCAGGTCTGCCAGCAAATAAGTACTCACTGGTGCAGAAGAATCAAGGCAACTGTTGACACATGTCGGAATTCTTCATCAATCGCCCGATTTTTGCATCCGTGATTTCGATCGTGATCATGATTGCCGGCATGGTTTCCTTCTTCAGTTTGCCAGTCGCAAAATTCCCTGAGGTCTCACCGCCGACGATCCAGGTAAGTGCCGTCTATCCGGGAGCGAATGCACAGGTGATTGCCGAGACGGTCGCCACCGCCATCGAGCAGGAAGTGAACGGTGTCGAAAACATGTTGTACATGTCGTCGACCAGTTCCAATGACGGTTCGTACACGCTGCAAATCACGTTTGCGCTGGGTACCGATATGGATATGGCCAACGTGATGGTGCAAAACCGAGTCGGCATCGCCACTCCGAAATTGCCAGAGGAAGTCAGGCGACAAGGAATCACCACGACGAAACAGTCGACGCAGATATTGCAAATGATAAATCTGACTTCGGAACAGGAGGGTATGGACCCTCTGTTCTTGAGTAACTACGCGCTCAACATCAAAGACGAATTGAGCCGCATCCGTGGCGTAGGTTCGGTTCGATCATTTGGATCGGGCGACTACAGCATGCGTATCTGGCTTGATCCTCGCAAACTTAAATCACGCAACCTGACCACGGAAGACGTGGTTACGGCGATTCGCGAACAAAACGTCCAGGTTGCTGCCGGGCAAATTGGTGCGCCGCCCGCACCCGCGGGAACAGCCTTTCAATTTACCGTCAACGCTCTGGGCCGTTTGGATACCGTTGAGCAGTTCGAAGATATCATTATTCGAGCAGGTGATGAGGGACGGTTGGTTCGCGTGAAGGATGTTGTCGTTGATCCCTACGAGATCAATGGAAACTTGCAGCAAGGCGTCGAGCGAGGCGCCAAGGAATACACGTTCGACTCCAACTTCAATGGCCAGCCATGTGCCACAGTAGCTGTGTATCAATTGCCCGGAGCGAACGCGATAAATGTCGCAACGGATGTCCGAACGAAACTCGCGGAACTTTCCGAGCGTGGAAATTGGCCTCAAGGATTGAAGTACGACATCCCGTTTGACACAACCCGATTTGTTAAAGCGGCAATCGCGGAAGTCTATTCAACGATCTTCCTGGCAGTGGCTTTGGTCGTCTTGGTGATCTTTATTTTCCTCCAGGATTGGCGGGCCACCATCGTACCCGTGGTGGCAATCCCTGTTTCCCTGGTTGGAACATTTGCGATCATGGCCATGCTGGGATTCTCACTTAATATGCTGTCGCTGTTTGGCATCGTCTTGGCCATCGGGATTGTCGTTGACGATGCAATCGTTGTTGTCGAGAGCACTTCCCGGTACATCGCCGAAGGGCTGAATCCGAAAACAGCTGCCATTACTGCCATGCGGGAAATAACCGGTCCTGTCATCGCGACTACGCTCGTCCTGCTCGCCGTTTTTGTGCCAACTGCCTTTATGAGCGGAATTACGGGCCAGCTTTTCAAGCAGTTTGCCCTGACGATTTCGGCTGCGGTGCTGATCAGTACGATCAACGCTTTAACGCTCAGTCCCGCCCTCTGCGGAATTGTGTTGCGGGCACCGAAGGAAACCAAGTTCTTTTTCTTTCGCGCTTTCAACCAAACGTTTGACGTCGCGACCGGTGGCTACAAGGGCATCATTCGTTGGTCCGTTCGTCTGATTCTGATCGTGATGCTCACATTTGGTGGTTTAGTGGCGTTGACCGGGTGGAGCTTCAGTACTTTGCCAACGGGTTTTGTGCCAACCGAAGACCAGGGTTACTTATTCGTTGACGTGCAATTACCAGACGCCGCATCCAAGCAGCGAACGGCCCAGGTAATGGAAAAGTTGGATGAAATCTGCCGAGATACCGATGGAATAGCCGATTATGTTTCCGTCACCGGCTATTCGCTGCTCGGCGGAAGCGCGGCATCCAATGTTGGATTTATCGCGGTCATCTTTGAACCCTGGGACGATCGAAAGACGTCCGAATTGGGCCAGGATGCCATTCTGCAACGCTTGCAGGACGCGATGAATCAGCTCGACGAAGCAATTGCGTTCGCCTTCATTCCCCCTCCGATTGACGGGCTGGGGAGTGCGGGCGGTTTTCAAATGGAAGTACAGGATGTCGGCAATGTCGGTTATCAAGCGCTGCAAACTGCTGCTGAGAGCTTGGTCATCGAAGGCGGCGAGCAGCCGACTTTGCGCGGCTTGAATTCGTCATTTCGAGCGAGTTCACCCCAGTTGTTCGTGGATATCGACCGGGTACAGGTAAAGGCCAAGGACGTACCGCTAAGTTCCGTCTTTTCAACTTTGCAAGCGTATCTGGGTTCTGCTTATGTGAATGACTTCAATTATGGAGGCCGCACCTATCAAGTGAGAATTCAGGCAGACGCCCAGTTCCGGGCTGATCCTCAGGACATTCTCGATCTGGAGGTGCGTAATCGTGCGGGCAATGCGATTCCAATGGGTTCCTTGATCAGTATCACGGAGGATTTTGGACCTTCCGTAATTCGTCGCTATCAAATGTACGCCAGTGCTTCGGTTAATGGATCACCTGCCACGGGGGCGAGTTCGGGGCAAGCATTGGAGCTCATGGAACAGCTGGCGGATACGACACTCCCCACTTCTTTCAGCTACGAATGGACTGGGTTGTCATACCAGGAAAAGCAGGCAGGAGGCCAAACGACCATCTTTCTGCTGGCGATCCTGGCGGTGTTTCTCGTGCTGGCCGCGCAATACGAAAGCTGGACCATGCCAGCCGCGGTGATCGCGGTCGTGCCATTGGCAGCGTTAGGAGTGGTCGCAGCACTGCTCCTGCGTGGTGCGGAAGTGAATGTCTACACACAGATCGGTATCGTGTTGCTCGTCGCCCTCGCGAGCAAGAATGCGATCTTGATTGTTGAATTTGCTAACGAAAAACGTCGTGAAGGCCAGTCTATTCAGGAGGCTGCTACGGAAGCGGCCTTTCTCAGATTTCGGGCGATCTTGATGACGGCCTTTTCATCCATCCTGGGCTTCTTGCCTCTGCTGGTGGCCACTGGCGCCGGCGCAGCCAGTCGTCAGGCCGTAGGCAACGCGGTCGTCGGAGGCATGGTTGCCGCAACCCTGTTTTCATTGCTCTTTGTTCCATCGTTCTTTGTTGTCTTTCGCTGGCTTGGCGAGTTGGGAGGCAGCAACGTAACCCCTGCCTCGCCTAGCTGTTCCATCGACGTGACACAAGAGTCAGTCGAAACCAAGAAGAAAGAATAGCGACGTAAGAACTGGATCACTGCCGCTGTATGCATGCCCGATGTCTCGTGTGCGTGGACTTGCACTAAGTAGTGGGTATCCACTCACCTTGGTTGCGCCTTGAGGAACTTGCGGTTCGTGCTCACGTGACGCTGGCCACATCATGATTGTGTCGGGTTTGTCTTCAGCGTCACCGGCCAGCACACTTCGATCGACTTGAAGGACGAAAAGACAAGCAACTGACGGAATCCCGGGTACATGGAAGCGTCGCCGGTGACGCAAGCCAGTTCGAAACGATCATCAGCGACCATCTCGTTGAAACAAGTTTACACGACAATGAATGAACTCACCAAAGCGTCGCTCAGCGACCTTAGGCGGTGTTGGAAGCGATTAATTGTCACGGGAATCTATTATCAACTTGTTGCAGTCACGCTGTTGACACCATTCGTTTCGATCCTCTTCCGTATGTTTATTGCGGCATCGGGAAGGGCGATCTTGGCGGATCAGGACATTTTGATGTTTCTTGCGTCCCCATTTGGCTGGCTGGCACTGGTGTCGGTAGGCGCCTTGTGGTTGAGTACTTCAGCGTTGCAACTCGCGGCCATGATGGCCATTCTCGCGGAACCGGCTGCAGATCGTCTGCAGCCACTCGCTGCACTGAGATTTGCGATGGGCAAGGCCCGACCCACAATTCATCTCGCGGCACGGGTTGCGATCTTTGTCTCGATTTGGACAGCACCATTCCTGGTGGTTGTCGCGGTCGTCTATTTCTCGTTGCTCGCCGAATTTGACATCAATTTCTACCTCAAGCGAAGAAACCGCCTGTGTTTTTCGTGGCCATGGGCATTGCTGGATCGCTGTCACGGTCCTTGCGATGGTCGCATTGTGCTGTTGCGATTGTTCACCGGTTGGGTATTCGCACTGCCGATGGTTTTGTTCGAAAATGTGAGCCCGGCCCGTGCGCTGGAGCTGAGTCGAAAGGGCGTACGCTTGGCCATCGTTATGGTTACTGTTTTGGATCGTCGGCTGGTTGCTGGCCACCTCGGTGCATTGTCTTGGCAGCCGTCTGGTTGGCGTTGGGACTGCCGCGCTTTTGCATTCCATTTGCCCAGTTCGGTCTGCGTATGCTGACGATCGCGATTGGCGCTTACGTGCTCGTGTTGGCCGCTCGTCAACTTCGTCGTGAGTCTGCTGAGTATCACAACGTTTGGCGGCAATCCTCTTCAACCTTTATCGGCACATTGGTGACGGACAGTAATTTTGATTCCGGGAGAACCGGATTTGCGCGAATGCAGCTGGAGCCACCCGAATTCCGAATCACACGAGGACGGTTACTGCCGTAGGTGTCTAAGTTCTGGATCGTTGCTGCCGTTGCCGGTCGGCTTATACGCGTCAACAGCGTACGTTGGAAGACAACGTCGAAATCATGGCCCATCGTGGTGCTTCCAAGGGCGGCACCGGAGAACACGACTGGCCGCCTATAAAAAAGCGATCGAGACAGGTGCCGATTGGGTGGAAATCGATGTTCAGGAAACGGCGGACGGACGGTCGTCGTCTTTCACGACAGCGACTTCATGAAGCTGGCCGGGAAGAAACTGAAAATCTGGGACGCCACCATGGACGAGCTGAAGGATATTGACATCGGGAGTCTGGTTCGCGCCGGAGTTCAAAGACGAGCGTGTTCCCACGCTTGGCCGAAGTGCTTCAGGAGTGCAAAGGAAAGATCCGGCGTGAACATCGAACTGAAGTACTACGGCCATGACAATCAACTTGAACAGCGAGTCGCCGATCTCGTCGAATCCTGCGGCATGGGATGGCGATGTCGTCGCGATGTCGCTCAAAGGCCGGCGTGGATTCGCAAGATGAAGTCATTCGACCGAACTGGAAGTCCGGGCTGCTGATGTCCGTGTCCGCTGGTAACCATCGTGAAGGACATCAAGGCAGATTTCCTGGCGGTCAATGCGACGTTCGCCAGCCGCAGTTTTATCGGTCGGCGCATCGCACGGAAAAAGAGGTTTTGTTTGGACCGTCAACGATGCCCCCGCCATGTCGACCATGATCAGTCGCGGCGTCAAAGGCATCATCACAGACAAGCCCGCCTTGGCCAGATACCGTGCTGAGCAACGGCAAAAGTGAGCGTTCCCGAACGACTGCTTTTGGAATTAGCCGGATTTCTCGGTGTGGAACCGGAAATTAGCGAGCAATGACAGCCCCGATTGACCTGCTCGATGCAGAGTCCTAGCGAGTCGACGATTGGGCTATCCAGTAACCCGCCAATTGTCGGGCATCGTGTTGGATTGCAGGAGGTCGAATGATTCACGCACATAACGTTCCGCCTCAACAAACTTTCCTCATTGCCTTCGAATTGAACTCGACGATCCATTTAAGACGTAGCTGGCGTTTCCTGGGATATAGGAGAGCTCAGCACTACTCGTCTCGGGCACCGAACAGACCTTCCACCTCAGCCGTGAATTTCTGACAATCCGAGTCATCCCTATACTCCTTGATTTGCATCGCCTGTTGGAACGCTTCGCGAAATTCCGTTGCGTTTCGTTCGTGATTCAGGCGAAGGTGGCTCATTGCGAGTAGCGCGAGGTTAATCGGACCAGGTGATTGGGGCAAATTCTCGATCGAAGCCTTGGCCGCATCAATGGCCTCTTCAAGATTCTCGAGACGATACTCGGCCAAAGCCAGTGTATTCAGCAGTTCGCCGTCCTCCTTCCCTTCACACGCTGTCCGTAGATCGCGAAGCAGAGCTTCGTCGATTCCATGTTCCATTCCTTCGGTGGTTGCAAGTATCCAAACAAATTCTCCCATCCACTTGACGGTCACGGGATGGTCACGCCCCAATTTTGTCTGGCGAAGCGAAAGCGACTCTCGGCCAAGTGTGATCGCTTCCTCGGTACGACCGACGTCGCAGTAGCCTAGTGCAGCCACCACCGAGCAGGATGAGCATTACGATGATTGCTGCTCGTCCTTTGCACATCATGTCACCAATAGCCAACAGCACAGAAGAGCAAAATCACTCGCCAGCCTTATCGAAATGGCTGCCGTTACAACCCAACCACAGCGCAGAACTGCAGTAATAAGACGAATCGGCATCATTGATACATCTTGTCCAAGACATAGAGCGGTTTCCAAAAAAGGGGACGCAGCCGAACGTCACGTCCCAATCCGGAAAGTTTGCGCAAACCGCAAAATCGTGCAGCGGCTTGCAGATCGCCGAACCCTGCTGACGACGGAATCAGGCGTGGAATGCTGATCCAGGATGATCTTGATGACCCTGTCTTGAAAAACCTGTTGCTCCTGCCAGAAGATGAGTCCAACTCACTGGGCTTTTTTGCGGGTGTCCACCTGATGGCGAAAGCCCACCGAACGACACAGCACAGGAACATGGCAGGCAACGATGAGAGCGATGGTGTTACCGAGAATTGTCGCACTTGCAGACAATCCCAATCCGTTGGAGCTGGTCGAGCTGCCACAGCCACAGCCTCGTCATGGCGAGTTGCTGTTGCGGGTGCTTACTTGCGGCGTCTGCCATACCGAGCTGGATGAAATCGAGGGACGGACAGCTCCGCCACGCCTGCCCGTTGTCCTCGGGCACCAAGTCGTGGGCGTGGTTGCCGAGCTGGGGACGGCAACCCGTCGATTTCAACTGGGCGATCGCGTCGGTGTCGGTTGGATTCACTCTTCGACGGGTGAGCGTGACGAAAACTTGAGTCCCGAATTCCGAGCCACGGGCCGCGACGTCGACGGTGGTTATGCCGAGTTCATGACGGTTCCGGAGCACTACGCCTACGCAATCCCGTCGGTCTTTTCGAGCGCCGAGCAGCGCCGCTCCTGTGTGCTGGCGCGATCGGCTATCGAGCGTTGCGGCTGGCGAACATCGAAGACGGTGATATGTTGGACTGACCGGTTTTGGCGCCTCGGCCCATCTCGTCCTGCAACTCACCCGGCATCTATTCCCTCGGACGCAAGTGTACGTGTTCGCTCGCGACAGGGTGCAACGCGAGTTTGCCCTGCGACTGGGAGCCGACTGGGCGGGTGACACATCCGACGCTCCACCGCAGCTAATGCATGCCGTCATCGACACAACACCGGCGTGGAAACCGGTCGTTGATGCGCTGGTTCGACTGCGGCCCGGTGGCCGGTTGGTGATCAACGCGATCCGTAAAGAGCAATCGGACAAAGACTGTTTGCTGCGAATGGACTATCAGGCGCATCTCTGGATGGAAAAAGAGATCAAATCGGTCGCCAATATTACTCACTTCGACCTGGCAGAGTTCTTGCCAATCGCAGCTGCGATACCGATCAAACCTGACGTCACCACGTTTCGATTGGAAGCAGCCAACGAAGCTGGCTCAGTTACGGCGTGGTGGTAACGTCGGCGCCGTTGTATTGGAGATCGGCGACGATTTGTAATGCCGCGGGACAGGCTTGGTGGTTGCCGCCAATCATTGGCCTGACATGGGAGAACGCCGGTACACTCGGCGCACGCAGGCAGCATCCCGTTGGAGACATGGAACGTATGCGATAGACTGATTTCTGGCCGGAGTTACCGCCTTGTGGCCCGGCCACGACGCCATCGGGCCCGTAGCTCAGTTGGTTAGAGCAGGGGACTCATAATCCCTTTGTCGGGGGTTCGAGTCCCTCCGGGCCTACTTTCGCATCCGATCGCATCGATCGGCATCGCATCGCCCAAGTCCGCAATGTGTAAGGGCTTGGGCGTTTTCTTTTGCGCGTCGACATTGCTCTTCTCGTTGCACTGCTTCGCACTGCGCTTGCAGCGTTTCGCGTCCCAACTGCTGCGCCAGTCGCTGCGCACTTCGGGGCCTCTACCGTTTGGTTATCCGTTCCAGTCGCCCGCAGGGCCTCGGGGCGGATGTCGTCGAACAGCATCGGGCCGCATTCGGTCCACCGCGTCGGCCTCTTGTCCGGGGAACAAATGCCCGTAGGTGTCCATCGTCAACGTGATGGACTGATGCCGCATCACCTGTTGCACCACTTTGGGATGTACTCCCGTCATTGCCAGCCATGCCCCGCAGGTGTGCCGAGGCGAATGGAAGTCGGTAATCTCGCCTTCGTGGTTCGTGTCGGCCAGGAAGTCGCTTTGCTGTCGCTGCGGCGTATTCTTGTGGATCGTCTTTCGCCTCGGTCAACCACTGCTTGCGGGCTTCGGCCAGATCATCCCGAAGCATTCGGGCCACATTTGTTTCGTGGGGGAGATTGAATACTGAGGCCTTTGGTGCCTTTGTCGTGATGTAGGCCTTCAGATCGCCGCCAGCTCGGGTTGAATGTACTGCCGGGCGTCTTTACGGTTCTTCGTTGATCCGGCTTTACAGGTGATGTAGGGCGGGTCGGAATCGAAGTACAGCCGGCCTCGGGTCAGGCTTCGCAGTTCGTTTGATCGCAGCGACTACTTACGCATTCTCTGCCGCTTCTTGGTTAGCAATGCGTAACAAAAAGGGGCCACTCAAAGTTCATATCGCTAAATTCTATGCCGAATTTTGCCTTGGTTGCAGTCAGAGTGGCAGGGGGTTTGGCTGGGGTGGGAGAGAGGCGGGCCGGAGAAAAGTTGGATGAGCTGAAAAGCAACTCGGAAAGACTTTGGATGGCCCCTTTGTTCTCCTTGGTTCTGTTCTCAGGCGCTGGCGGTCCAGAACCAGTCAACGGCCAAGTTTAATTTCCATAGTGGCCGTCTCCATGTGAGGGGAACCGCATCAAGAGTCTATCGCAGCACTTGCGAAGCAAAGCACGACCCGACAACGTCGTCATTGCTTGTGGTCACGGCGTGTCTGTTGACGCTTGCCGCGCACGCTGACATGGCCTCGCGTCCTCGAGGTTTTGCCGCTGCGATCGAGCCGTGACTTTTTTGCAGCCGATGTGGCCTTCCGCTGTTTCGTTTTGCCTGCTGACTGCAGATCGTCCTTAGATAGGGCCGCTCCCTTCTTGGGTGCGCTCACTTTTTTTGTCTTCTTCTTGGGCGGCCTACGTCGCCGATGACTTCTTTGGCTTCTTTTTGGGGGATGCCCCCGCTGCGGCCTTCGGTTTCTTGGCCGTAGCTCGCTTGGACTTAGCACGCTGCTTCGGCGGTTGCATCGCCTCCTCGGCGTCCCGCATCAGTTTGCGGGTGACGGCTCGCGAGCCACGATGGTCAGGCGTTGCTTTCTTGACCTTCGCCTTCTTCTTGGACCTGCCGGCTGCCGGGGTCAACGCTGCCGTCTGCAATTCTTGCAGGCGGCCTTCAAACCGCAGCATGGCATCCTGAAAAATCTCAACTTTGACGCTTGTTTGGGTGTTGCGGACACCGGAGCCCGTCTTCCGTCGGTGACTTCGCGACTGATCGCGATCGAGTTTTTGCCACTTGTCAAAGAGCTTTCGAGCGCGCGCCGCGTTTCTTTTTGCTTGGGCCGCAGTCAACTGGCCAAGAACGGGGCGCCAACTTGCGCGAACCAAATTGGTTTCCGACTCCGTACACAGCGCTCGTACCTTGGATGCTGGAACCACCATGCCACTCCTCCCGTTGATTGTCTGAGACGCCCAACGTCTATATATTCAGCGCCGAGCATCCCCATCTTATCCTGATGTTGACGCGACGGGGAGGAGCCTGCCTGGGCGCGGCGTCGCAGTGGGGCAAGTTGTGATCGCCGAAACGAACATCCGGCGCGGCGAGCCCGGACGCGGATGCCTTCGTCGTCCCGGATCACTTCCCGGTCTGTTTGCGACGGCTCAAACGACGTAGACGGTTCCGTCTTCGCAGCACCAACTGATCGTCAGGCGTGGCCTAACCTACTATGATGAGTAAGGGACAGTCGCTCCATCTTGCACCACCAAATTCTTTTCGAAGAACATGATGCCTGCCACCAGACCAGCACTTGTCCAAATCGATCCAACCTCCGATCCATTGGAGCACGGTCTCAAGACGAAACCCGATGATCTGGCACTGGCTTCCGCGAAGACGCAGATGAGTTGGCGGCAGCTCGATGAGATCAGCAATCGGCTGGCGGCCCAGTACCTGCGTCTTGGGTTGGAACCGGGCGATCGGGTCGCGTCTTTAATGCCGAATCGGCCGGCGCTGATCATTCATTACCTGGCATGTCTGAAAGCGGGTTTGGTGGCGACGCCCCTGAACTATCGTTACATGGCACCGGAAATCGATCACGCGTTGGAAGTCAGCGGTGCGTCGTTGCTGCTGCATCATGCCGAGCGTGACCAGGACGTCGCCGCCAGCCAGCTCGGGAACCAACTGCCCAAAGGCGTTGTTCGCTACAAAGCCGATGATGGTGCCGGGCCGCATTACGAAGAGCTGGTCGAACAGCCGCAATCCGCTGTGACACTTTCCGACGCCCGATCCTGACGCCAACGCGTTCATCTATTTCACGTCCGGCAGCACGGGTAAGCCCAAAGGGGTGACGCACACGCGGCGAACGTTCTGCGCGATGATCGACGGCTCGATCAACGGGATGGCACTCACCGACGCCGACACGCTTCTGCCCGGTGCTTCACTTATCCCATGTCGGCTGGTTCGCTATTTGGGATATCGACGCTCACGGCCGGGGGACGATTACTGATTCCGCGCGGCAGTGAGGGCCCTGAAATCTTGCCGCTGTTGCGCGAGTTTCGCCCCACCGTGCTATGGATGCTGCCGGCGGCCTTGATTGCCCTGGTCCGTGACCATGACGCCGGCTCGAGCGACTTTGCTTCGATTCGACTCTGTTCGTCTGGTGGCGACAAGGTCTCCGCGGAACTCGAACGCGAGTTCACCGCGATCGCCGGATTTCCGATCGACGAAAGCTATGGCATGACCGAGTTCGGCCTCTCGACAATCAATCCGCTATCAGGCGAAAACCGACTGGGCTCTATCGGCAAAGTCTGTCCGGGATACGAAATGTCGCTGCGTGACGAGTCGGGCGGCGAAGTTCCGGTCGGGACGCCGGGCCGACTCTGGGTTCGCTCCAACGCCAATATGGTCGGATACTGGGAAAACCCGAAGGCCACTGCAGAAACGATTGTCGACGGCTGGCTCGATACCGGCGACATGATGAAAGCCGATGAGGACGGATACATGTGGTTTTGCGGCCGCAAGAAGCAGATCATCATTCACGACGGATCGAACATCTGTCCTCAAGAGGTGGAGGAAGCACTACGCGAACACCCATCGATCGCAGAAGCGGGCGTGATTGGCATTCACGATCTTGTTCACGGCGAGAATGTGCGCGCCTACGTGACGCTGAAAGAAGGCGCAGCCCAGCCCGACCAGTGCGGATTTGATCGGTTTTGCCCGCGATCGCGTCGGTTACAAAGCGCCCGAGGAAATCGTGTTCCTGGCCGAAATGCCGCTGAACGCCACTGGCAAAGTAGACCGTGTGGCGTTGCTGCGAATGGCTGAAGAGCGAGTTGCCCCGAGCCTGCATGACCGCCGACCAATCAGCTGAAATCCCCATCGTCTCAAACCTCTAAGGCTCGCTTGCAAACGGAATTGACGTTCGCAGCAAGAGCGACCAGTACCTTGCGTCCCTCGGCACGTGGTCAGTTACGGATGCCGGAAGGTGCGCCAAGGGTACCAGTGAAAGGCGAGCTTCCAATCGGTGCTGCTCCTCGATATGCCAACCTTGAACGGGGCCTATGCCCGCGGCTACAGCAAATATTTTGTCCCGGCCTACCGACCGTACTTCCATTCTCGGCGTTGGCTGCCTCAGGAAACTCTGGCAATTCCTTTCGCGGTCAACTGCGGGTGGAACGATTTATCAAACCCAACAAGACGCAGCAGTGGACGCTGCAGGCGGCCCTGTCAGAACCGGTTGTCTCGACCATTGATCCTGCCCTTCGCATCAGTGAGGACAACGGCTGGCCCAACGTCGAAGGTCGCGTCGCGTTGGGTCTGGGTGAAGCCAAGCCAGTCGGACTGGCGACAACGCGCCCCTTCGAATTCGGCCTGTCTGGCGTTGTCGGGCAGTTGCGCACGACCGAACCGTTGGTTCGTCAGGTCGTCGCTGACGTTTGGGGCGTGGGCGCTGACTTGCGCTGGAACATCACGCCTTGCTTTGGCATTGCCGGCGAATTCTATTCGGGCCAAGGCCTCGGTACCTACAACGCTGCTATTCTGCAATCGGTCAATCTCGATCCGATAACGCCAGCCAACTCGACGTTGCAGGCGATTCGATCGACGGGCGGCTGGTTTGAGACCTTCTTCTACTGGTCGCCTCGGCTGCACACGCATGTCGGGTACGGTATCGATGATCCACGGGACCAAGATCTGGCGGCCACGCAAAAAATGAGAACAGCATGTTCTTTGCCAATTGCCTGTGGGACATCAACCAGTCTTTTCGGGTTGGACTGGAGTACACTTGGCGGGAAACAAAGTACGTTTCGAGCTTGGCCGACAATAACGGATCTGGAATCCAAACTCAGCTGCAATGGTCGTTCTAGGATGACCCTACACGGACGCATAACGCCCACCACTTATGGGGTTGCGCCGATAGTCGCTGGGAACGGTAACATCGCCGGCGAACCCGCGTGAAACGACCCGTTTGCCCAAGACACGATTGGATGCCGGCGGAAGTTGAATGCTCTCGGCTTTACAACCTGTCGGCCCAGCGTCAATTTTCGAAATCTCCAAGGCCGCGAATTGACGTAAACGAGCGAAGCGAGCCATTCCGGCATATTCGGCCTCGCGCATCGATGCGTCTTCGGAAGCCAGCTGTCTGCCGTCATTCAGCAATGTATCGTTAGTTACTCGGAAGTTTTGCACAGGGCCCCTTGGG
Organism: uncultured Planctomycetales bacterium; assembly: GCA_963821085.1. Classification (GTDB taxonomy): domain Bacteria; phylum Planctomycetota; class Planctomycetia; order Pirellulales; family Pirellulaceae; genus CAWGCE01. The sequence goes on from CAWGCE010000008.1 coordinate 14,482, forward strand.
CCCCGGTGTTCCATCAGCTTCCCAATGGATTGCGGCAGCTCTCGATGCATCTTGCCAACGTGGCATGGCAGTTTGCGGCAATGCCGGCCACAGTGCCCCAACAGCTACTCGAAAGAGAAGCGGACCTGATCGGTGTATCACAAGACGGAAGCAATATGATCCACTGATGTGGTTCCTGTCGCGACGGAATGGGACCTCGAATCTAATTGAAGCTGTTATGCGGATCGTTTACCAGTTCCATCAGGGCGGGGCGACATCCGAGTTCGACGCCCACGCGTGGAAGTGGTACCATTGAGTGCGCCAACTTTGTTCCCCGTCTCATTTTGCATCTGTCGGCCTTCCCGTATGTCGAAAAATACCAATGTCAGCCACTGGATTGATTTGGTGAAGGCCGGTGATTCGGCCGCTGCGAATCGCATTTGGCAGCACTACTTCGATCGTCTCGTGCGTTCGGTTCGAGCCCGGTTGTATGGGCAAAACCGAGCCGTCTCGGACGAGGAAGATATCGTGCTGAGTGTCTTCGACAGCTTCTACAACGCGGCCGAAAACGGGCGGTTTCCGGACTTGTCCGATCGAGACGATCTTTGGCGGCTGTTACTGCGGATGTCGGCAAGAAAGGTCGTCGACAAGCGAAGGCACGACCAGCGGCAGCGACGCGGTGGCAACGTCAAAGTTCACTCATTGAATCAAGCTGGCGACGACGACAGCGTTATCGAAGCGATCGGCGACGAGCCATCGCCCGAAATGGTGCTCATGATGCGGGAATCCGTCGAGGAATTTTTTTCTCATTTGGGTGTCGGGCAGCTCAGAGATTTAGCGGGTGCTAAGTTAGAGGGGTATTCAAACGCGGAACTTGCCGAGCGTTTTGGCTGCTCCGAGCGGACGATTGAGCGTCGTTTGCACCTGATTCGAGAAAAATGTCAGCAGGAATTGTTCGAACACAATGAGCATGCGCCAAAAGAAACTACCGATCGCGGCTCTGGAGCGGATCGATGATCTGTGCGCCGAGTTCGAGCAGAAGTGGCAATCGAACGAGCCACCTTCGATCGAATCGCTGCTCGCCGGAGAAGTCGCACCAATCGAACGCGATGCACTGCTCGCCGAACTGATTGTTCTGGAGGTCGACTACCGACGACGTCGCGGGGAAACGCCAACCGAGCAGGAATACCTCGACCGGTTCCCCGAAGATGCCAAAGCCATCCACGACGCGTTATAACGAGGGCGGCAAGCCGACCGGCGCGTTCGAGCCGCCGAGTGTCGAACGACTGGCCGAGTTGTTTCCATCGCTTCAGATCATGGAACTCATCGGGGCGGGTGGAATGGGAGCCGTCTACAAGGCTCGTCAGGAAGGACTCGATCGCGTTGTCGCGATCAAGATTCTACCGGAGGAGTTCGGTCACGACGTCAAATTCGCGCTGCGGTTCACGCGTGAAGCCCGCACGCTGGCGAAACTGAATCATCCCAACATCGTCGCCCTGTACGAGTTCGGCAACGTCGCCGACACGTACTACTTTCTGATGGAGTACGTCGAAGGTTCGACTCTGCGAGACGTCGTGAAGGCTCGCGAACTGGCACCCGAACACGCACTCGCGATCGTGCCGTATCTCTGCGACGCGCTGCAATACGCTCATGACAAAGGCGTCGTGCATCGCGACATCAAACCCGAAAACATCTTGATGTCCGTCGACGGTTCGGTGAAAATCGCCGACTTCGGACTATCGCGGATACTTGGCAACGAAGGCCAGCAGCATTCGCTGACCGCCACACATCAAGTCATGGGCACGCCGAGGTACATGGCTCCAGAACAACTGGAAGGCACGCACAGCGTCGACCACAGAGCCGACATCTATTCGCTGGGCGTCGTCATCTACGAGATGCTAACGGGTGAACTCCCGATTGGTCGGTTCGCCGCGCCGTCCGCGAAAGTAGAAATCGACGTCCGCCTCGATGACGTCGTGCTTCGCACACTCGAAAAGGAACCACAACGTCGCTACCAGCGCGCGAGTCAGATCAAATCGGACGTGCAGTCGATCACGTCGACCAACGATCCGGCCTTCGCGCCCACGGTTGTTCACGACGCGAGTTCCCAGCGGAACGAGCGGGCAAGCCACTCCCGCGACTTTGGAACAGCAGGAACTGGCCGGACGAATGTTGCTGACGCGTCGCCAGTTGATGGATCGCGTCGAAAAATCACTGCGGCCGCTGTTCCGCGGACAGTTGCTGCAAATGCTGATTGGCGTTGCACTGATTCTGCTCGGAGTGCAGTGCTGGGCACGAAATACACAGATTCCGCATCGAGTTATAAATGGAGTCATTTTGCACGTTTACGGCGTGATCGTGATATCTCAAGCGGCGCTCGTCTGCACCAGAATCAGACGAATCGACTATTCGAAACCAGTTGACGACATCCGCAGCAAACTCGACAGCGTGCGATCCGGATACCTGCGTGCCGGCGTCATCATTGGGTTTGTGTGGTGGCTGATGTGGATTCCCGTTTGCGTTGCCGTTGGCTTCGACGCGGTGGTGCTGTATTCGAATTCGCTGATCCCCTCGCTGGTTGATCGGGGTGGTCGGATTTGTTGTCTCGGTCTGGCTTTACTGGCGTGTGCTGAGATCAGGTAACACATCCTCCGAATCGTGGAGAAGGAAACTCTCTGGCGAGAGCATTGCCGCCGCATATCTTGCACTCGACGAAATCGAAAATGCCAAGATTCGCTGACCCATCGGCGAAAGAAAGCGGCGTTGCACCGCCGCTATTTTTTGGCTCCGGCCCGCCGCATTGTACGAGCGTCCTGACGCATGGAATCGCCGCGAGGCAGGAGCAACCAGACGCAACCGCTGGCGTGCAATCAACTGATCGCTGATGCATTGCCTGGCCATTTGGCCTGCGTCACCATGGAAACTCTTCAGATATCCCGACAATCTCGACATCTTTATCCGCTTGAAATACCGCCATCAAGTCTTCGTGCAGCTTGTCGGACCAAGCGGATGTATCCACGAATTGGAGTCTCTTCCAACTCCATTTTCGAGTTCCAGTAGCTCCATCGGTACAAACAAAATCAGTTGGGCTATCGCCTTCCGGATCTGAGTAAATGCAAACTCCGAATGCAAACGGTGCGGCTTTCAGCTCAACCCACCAGCCCCAGTCTTCACAGCAAATGAAGGGAGCATCGTAACCTCGCCCGCTCAACTTCGCCTGCAAATACTCTGCGAGTGCTTTGCCATACATGCCATCGTTTACCAACTTCTCATTCTCACCGGGGAGAATCGGAAACTTCGGGGACCTGATGTGGATGAATTTGTTCATGCGTCCTCAGCGAACGTGAAGGATTATCGGCGTTCATAAATTATCACAACGAGAGAATTACCAGAATCAGATGGGACGTTTGATCGAGTTCCGCTGCCATCGCAATCTCCGTCGAGGAAAATACCAGTTCGCGATCCATCTTATTTGTAACACCATCAGGTCATTTGATTCGAAGCTCGCAGGTCCAGATTCGACAATGCTTTGGTTTCGTTACTCTCTATTGACGCAGGCTGTTTGGTAGCAGCAGCCGCTTGAGTACGGGGCAACAAGCTACCTTCTCCGTATGATGCCATCAACGTTCAGGTCAAACTGCTCGTCGCCAATCGCGGGAACTCCGGTGGCAATGGGGCCAAGCGATTGCATCAAGTCAAGGTCCGTAAGGTCACAACCACCGCTGCTGCTGAAGTCGCAGGGTGAAATGACATTGGGAATAGTTAACACATTGCTGATCGCGTGCCTATGTGTGGATATACACTCGGCGACAAAGGGTGGTTCCCTTGTTAATCCAACCGCCGTTGCTCAATCGCGTGAACCCGATTTGAACGGTGGCGGTGACCGTGCCCGTGTTAACTCGGTTTCCGAGAGACCGCATCGTCGTCGTCCCGGCTGAATTTGACCCAGTCCACACCACTGCACCCCCAGGGTTCAGAAATTGATCGACGTCCGGCGCTGACTGCAAACTGCCATCCCACATGTCGTCGAATCCTGTTGCAATCAAAGTTGAGTCCAATAGATAAATGGGCGACGCGACTAAAGCGTTCACTCTTGAGCTAACATCGGGAGTTGCCCCGATGGCATTCCAGTCACCCCCATATCGGTACCGGTCAACGACGGATTCAAGGCAGCCTGCTGGGAAACGAACATGTTGTCCTAACCAAAGCCAACGCTTTGCGCACACCTGACCTGAGCTGACGAGCGTCAGTTGATAATGGTCTCCTGGACTCAGGCCATTTGGAAAAAAACGACCCGTTGGTGTTGGTCACGGCCAACCCCAGAAACACCATTGCCAACAAGACCGGTTTCGCGCGTAAGATGCATGTCGTGGAAACGCCTCAAAGTAGACGAGCTCGACATCGGAGTATGATCCGGGCCTAGGCGTACCGTTAACGGTTAGGAAGCTGAATCGCTTCAGATCGTCCAACTAGTTCAGACGAACGGTCGTCGCCGGTCGTCTGCGCAACTTCGTTCGACTTCACTGCGTCGGGCCAAACGCCAGCGTGTACAAACACCCACCGAACTTGGTCGACGGTGGGGCCTCGAAATTTCACAGCACCGGTCAAGCCGCTCTTTGTTCACAGAGTTGACTACCAGGCTTTGAATCGTTTGGCAGGGCTTGTTTCAGCAGCGCACAGAAGGTCGGTTGAATCAAGTTTGAAAGTCATGAATCGATCGCTGTTACAGACACTCTGGCTTGGTGCCTGGCCTGCGCGAGGCAGCGTATGCCGCACATCATCGTGCTGCCATCGATACATCGGTGGGGCATTGCCTTGGAATTTGTGGTCGTTCCAATGGAGGAAGTCCAAACCGTCGGTCATTCCATCCGCGTTCCAGTCCGCCTGCGACCACTTTGCGGTCGCGGAAAATTTGTGGTCGTTCCAAAGGAGAAAGTCTCCGCCGTCGACGACACCGTCCAGGTTCGCATCACCCAGCAAATAGGGAACGCCGCCGGGTAGATTGGCGGCTCCAGCAATCGACAGCCAGGCGTCACGATCGGCCAAGTCGACCAGGAGATCACCGTTAAGGTCGAACTCAACGGGGTGCGTGCCGCCGCTTATCGCGGCGACCAGCCCATCGATATCTGCCAAGTCATAAAGGCCATCATCGTTGAAGTCTCCGTCGGCGGTGGAGTAAAGGTAGGCGGCTCCCCAATTGGTGGCTCGGGTGTCGTCGCCGGGGGCGCCCACCACAATCGTATTACCAGACGCCGCGATTGCCCGGCCAAAATCTTGACCGGAAAATAGCGCACCGGGCACCGGGTCCGGATGGCCAAGACGATCGACGAGTTCTCCCGTGACGGCCCGAAAAACATAAACCTGACCGCTTTGGTATTCCGTCGTATCGTCTCGATAATCTCCAACGATGACCAGATCCTCCGAGATCGCTACGGACGTAGCAAATCGATCCTCGACATCCGGTGTGGGGTTCAAGAGTGTCATGATTAGTGCGCCGGTCGTCGTATCGAACACGTACGCCTGGCCGTTGGTAAGCGTCGAAATTTGATCCGAGTAGGCTCCCACGACGGCCAAGTCGTTGGCGATGGCCACCGATGTCCCGAACCCGGCCTCCGTTCGTGGGCTTGGGTTAGCGAGCGTCGAGATCAATGCGCCAGTTGTCGCATCGAACAAATAGGCTCGACCACTATTGGAGCCACCCGTATCATTCCATCGGTGCACCCACAATGACCTTGTCCCCAGAGATCGCAACGGCTTGACCAAACAGGTCGCCGACTCCGCCAGGATTAAAGAGTGTCGATGTCAGCAATCCTGTGTTGGCGTCAAAAACATATGCCCGGCCGATTTGCGGTTGCCCCAGAGCGTCTCTATGCCGAGGTGATCCGACGACTACGCGATCGCCTTCAATCGCAACGGCAGCGCCAAAGTTATCACCGAACGGAGCCGGGTTGGCCAACGTCGCCAGCAGTGCCCCGGTCGACGCTTGAAACAAATAAGCCTGTCCGCTATTGCTTCCGTCGGTGTCGTCACGAAGTGCTCCAACGACCACCAAGTCGCCGGAGATGGCAACCGCATTGCCGAAGAGGTCGTCTTCCGCTGGCGTCGGGTTGGCCAACGTTGCGATCAACGTTCCTGTCGATGCGTCGAAGACAAACGCTTGGCCACTGTCTGTGCCCCCCGTGTCGTCATAGGGTGCGCCGCCCACCATCCGATTACCCGAGACGGCGACTGCTCGGCCCAGCTGGTCATCGGAAGCCGGTGTCGGGTTGACCAAGGTCGACATCAGGCTGCCGGATGTGGCATCGAAAATGTAAGCCTGGCCGATGTCCGACTTTCCCGTGTCGTCACGAGGTGCTCCAATCAGGATGGAGTTTCCCGATACCGCCAGCTGATTTCCAAACCAGTCCCCCTCGTCAGGGGAAGGATTCGTCATGGTTGCCAGGAGCGCGCCGTTGGTTGCGTCGAATGTATAAACGCGTCCGCTCTCTTCAGCGCCCGCATCGTCTCCATAGGCTCCGACAACGGCGGTGTTGCCGCTTATTGCCACGGCTCGGCCGAAGAAGTCACCTTCGCCAGGCGTGGGATTCGTCAACGTCGTAAGCAGCTCGCCGGTTGTCGCAGTGAATAGATAGGCCTGACCACTGTTTGTAGCGCCGGTATCATCAGCGGACGCACCCACCACGACCGTGTTACCAGATATCGCCACGACCACGCCAAAGGAATCACCGCTTGCCGGTGTGGGGTTAGCGAGTGTGGCAACCAGCGCACCCGTTGTCGCATTGAAGACATAGGCGGCTCCATCCGGATCGTCACCGACCGCGCCGACAACAGCCGTGTTGCCAAGAATTGCGACTGAGTAGCCGAAGGCGTCGCTGGCGGCGGGCGTCGGATTGGCGAGTGTTGTGATGAGTGAGCCTGTCAACGCATCAAACACATAGGCCTGGCCGCTGTTGCTTCCCGTTGTGTCGTCATTTCGGGACCCGACAACGATCGCGGTCCCGGCAATGGCAACCGACCAGCCAAACTCATCACCTGAGTCCAGACTTGGACTGACAAGGGTCGTAACCAGGTCTCCGGTCGCCGCATCGAAGACATAGGCAGCTCCGTTGTTGCTCAAGCCTGCCGAGTCATCCCTACGGGCACCCACAACGACATGGCTTCCCGATACTGCGACCGAGTCGCCGAAATAGTCTTGGTCGCCGGGTGTTGGGTTATTCAGCGTCGCGACAAGGTCTCCGGTTGTCATATCAAAGACGTGGACAATTCCGGAAGCTCCAAAACCGTCCGCGTCGGCTTGCGACGACCCAACGACGTGATAGTCCACATCGGTTGCAACGCGATAACCAAACTGCCCCCCCTCTTGCCCATTGTCTTGCGTCGGGTGAAAAAATGACTGCACCAGGCTCGTCAGCATCATCCGCGGTTCAAGAGACTCGCAGGCCATTCGCCGCGGTTGGCGAAATCCAACCATGTAGGTGCGCACACGGTTTGTCTTCGAGCGGCTTGCCGCACCGGGCGAGTCGTTTTGATCTCGCGATTGCTGGCCCCGCAAACGAAGGAAGTTTGTCTTACCTGCCATCTCCGGTGGTTCTCCATTTCGTGGAAAGAATCAACCTGAAGCTCGGAACCCGAACACCGGGTGGTCCGATAAGAGATCAAGCACGCTGCCGATTGTCAGAATCATCGACGCCCGGCGACCAGAGGATGGTGGCCTAAGCAACTGGCATTAGTCGCTGCGGCTGACAGACATGAGCATAGTTCTGTCGGTAGTTGATAGCGAGCGCAAAACATTCGAAATGTCCTGACTTCCGCTGCCGCAACTTTTGAACTTCGCTCGTGCTCTTGCAGGGTGCTGACGCGTGAAGCGTTGTCGTCCGGCCTGTTCTTTATTGATCCATGAATTGAGAGGGTCTCGGCGTCCGATTGGCAAAGGAAATGAAGCAAAGCAAATGAAAGAATCCACGATCGCACAGGCGAGCCGTGACTTCCTCGCAGGTCATCCTTCGACAGTGAGACCTTTCCAAACTCGCCGCCATGTACCAGAATTAGATCGAGCAACGATGTGACGAGCGTATTTCCGAACGAGGTCGTAATACCCATGCGTGCTTTCCCTGTCCAAGAATTCAGCTCTTGGCAATGAACAGACGAATCACTTCGTTGATCGTACTCTCGCGGCGCTTTTCCTCGGTCTCTTCCTCTTGCTGTGGTGCCGCAAAGACAGCGTCAACGTGACGGTGCCTGAGTCGATCTGCGGAAAGTATGATGTCGCCCCCGGCGCTAACCTGCGCATGCAAATGTTGAGGTCATGCGAAAACGTGGTCCTGATCGTTAGGGCGTTGGGGCTAGTGTTGCGCTCGATCAATTGGTCAATACACGCGACGGCGTGTGGTGGCAAAGAGTCCAACAAGACATGCAAGCGTCGCACCGCATGGCTCAGGAACTACGTTGGGTCGGATCTTCACATCGGTTCGATCAATCGCCGCCTGCATTCCGGAGCCACCTGTTGCCGTGGTTAACTGATTTTCTATGGACACTTCCAGTTTTGTGACTCCGTTGATGTAAGGAACCGGTATCGCGGGCGCCAAATCTACAAACGTCGCGAGCGACCAAGTCGATGGTTTGGCTATCGGAGGCTCATTGGTCGATTCGTAGTTGGACGTGAAAATCCGCGTCGCAGTGAGCGGAATGGGGCTTGGCAGATTGAGGCCATCGACAGCGAGGATGCTGACCGTGGCGTCTGTAGAGGCGGACACATAGGTCTCAGTGGCAGCCTGAATGCCGGAGAATTGGAATTCTCCGCTCTCAATAATTGAAAAGCCAGTGAGTCCCGTACCTTGCATGGAACTGATCGTGAAAGTGAGTTGCCCATCTGTCTGACTGGCACCTCCATCAAGCGAGGATGTGCTAAATTTTCGCGGATCAAAATCGAGCGTGTTGGCTGCGATGGTTGGTGCCCCGTAGAGGGGCGGTGGAATTGGTTCGGAAAAGGAGGTTTCCTCCACATCCAGATACATGACTGCACCGGGAGGAATATCGCTGAAGTCACCATGCAATATCGCCGCAGTGATGGTTTGCGCGAACGCCATCGTTGACAATAGGAACAGAAAGATGGGAATTGCGGCAGAAATAGCGGGAGACAATACCTGACGAAACGGACCGGTAAAGCGAAACATAGTAGCACCTGTGATACGTGGTCAAAGTTGCGATGAAATGGGAGTTGCTCAATTTGACTGACACGGAACGGCATCGAGATGCGTTCCTCTATCAACCTCAACGCGAAAAGGGTGGTGGGAGTGCGCCATAAAAATCCAATGCCTCGCTGGACCCCATCGTCGAAGCGACCGCGCCGACATGCGCGACGATGTAAACACGACGCAGTGCGAAGCGGGCTCGAGGATTGCGATTGGGGGCAGTCGCATGATCCCGATCAAGTGGATTGGAAGAGCTTCCATCTCTCGCGTCGATCGAAAGTAAAGCTCATTTGAGCGTAGTTTTGCCGGCCGGCCGCGATGTTTTTCCTGCATCGTGCATCTTGCCAACCGCTAGGATCTGACAATCGTTTCGTGATATGATTGGTCCATGTCGCGATGCAGCCGTTTAGTTTGTTCGGCTCGTCGCCTCACCCACAGTTGAAAATGACTTTTAGAACGCACTCCGCCTGGTAAGAGATTCAGATGATTAGCTTGAATAAGAGGAAAGTCGTTCCGTTACTTGCCCTGTTGCCCATCTTGCTCGGCGTGTTCCCGGCGCAAGCTCAGCAAAAGGAAACGCCGGCGGCGGAAGCGGCGATTCGGAAGGCGGGTGCCGACTATATCAAGGCGTTGAGAAGCCACGACATGAATGCCGCCTCCGCTTTTTGGACACCGAACGGAACCTACACCGATGTCGCTGGCAGTTCGACCAAAGCACGTGAGCTGTTGCAAAAGGCCACGGCCCCCGGGGCTGCCAGCAAGGCCGCTGTCGATGACGATTTGAAGATCGAGTCAACAATCCACTTCACTACGAAGGACGTTGCCATCGAAGAGGGCACGCATGAATCGGACGGCACAGTCGGGCGATTTACAGCCACCTGGGTCAAGTTGGGCGACCGTTGGTTGCTTGATCATTTGGTCGAACATGCTTCGGTGCCGGATCAACCAACCGGTCGCTTGGCCGGACTTGGCTGGATGATCGGCAACTGGTTGGGGGAGAGCAACGGTTCCACAATCAGGTGTTCCGCGAACTGGAGCGAGAACAACAAGTTCATCGTGCGGCAGTTTGTTGTCGAACGAGACGGCAAGCCGGTGCTAAGCGGTCATCAGCGGATTGGCTGGCATCCGGGCCTTAAGGCGATTCGATCATGGAGCTTCGATTCGGATGGCGGCATTGTGGAAGGAAAATGGCGTCAGGAGGGGGATGCCTGGGTCGTGCGGAATTCCGGCGTGGTGGCCGATGGCAGCCCATTGTCGTCGATCAGTTTTTGGCTTCCCGAAGGCGAGAATCGTTGTGCCTTGAGGACGAGCCGCGTGAGAGCCGATAAAGACAAATTCGAGGAAGCGATCGTCGAGTTTAATCGGCTTAGTCCTGCCAGCTGAACGCAATCAAAAGTCTTGCAATCCAAAGGGGAAAACCAGATGCCACTCCAAAATCAGATCGTCCGAGTGTCGATTCTCATGCTGTTGCTCTCGGCGGCTTCGGCGTCGAGCCAACAGACACCGCAGGGCAGCGATTACGCTGGTCCGATGACCAAAGAGCAGTTGCTTCAAAGCTCACGATGGCGACAGGTCGAACGGAAATTTGACGAATGGTTGTCTGTACAACGAATGTACAACGAAGCACAAGTGGCGCAGGTCAAGGCGCGGCTCAACCAGAAGGTCAGGGCCATGTCGGCTTCTCAATTGGAAGATTTCATTGCGGTTTCCGAAGAGAAACTTGAGCTTCTGTTGGGCAGTGAGGCGACCGAAGCTCGTACCTACATGAGCTATTACACGGACGGCTTCCTCAAGAAGGAAATGGGAAAAACACCCGACATTGTGACCATGACGCCGACGCAAATGAGGCAAGAATTAAGCGAATTCCAACAGAAGCGAGCCGGGCGAGCACAGGCGCAAACAGCATTTAACAAAATGCAGACCCAGAACGCGGAAGCCGTGATGAAGCAGCGTTCTCAGCAACAAGCGCAATTGCAGGCTCAGAAACTTGCGGTAAGAAACCCCAGCTACTGGAACCCGAATTACAACAATCCGTACCAATATGGTCGACCATACGCTCGCAGCCCGTATGCACCACAACAGCCCTATGGGCCCTATGTCGCGGGGCGACCTCAGTTCACGGTCAGTCCGTGGGGTGGCGTCTGGCGAAACCTACCATGAAACTTCGAGCCGGTTGAGTTGCATGAACTCGGGCTGCCTGCGGAGTCGGGCTCAGGTCCAGCGTATCCAACCAGCATGTGCGAGTTTCTCGGATCGGAGGTGTGATCGGTGAGATCGTTGTCTCCGCCGACTTACCCTTCCCGATGGTCGTCGATCAGTTCTTTCACACGGTGCGGATCGTGGATGCCACTGATCTCGATTTCCAGGCCGGATTGTCCGGCACTGGAGATGCCCACCCAGCCGACGTTGAAAATTCTTTGAAGAAAAGATTGCCGGACCTGGATGTTGCGGACATTGCTGTGAAATACGTCGTTGGTGTGCTTCGACAGAATGCCCTTGCGTAACGTGGTTTGTTCGTTCGTGACCGTGAGCGTCGTGCCCAGCATCTGGACCCACCAGACGAACAGCATAATCAGCCCCAACCCGAACGCGGCGATCAGCAACACGCACAATACGAAATAGACGGGATGATTGCGAAGCATTGCCGGGTGCGCTTCGTAGAGCACGACCTCGGGCGGATCGTCCTGCAAAACTGTCTCCTTCACATCCATCGTTGCCCACCCCTGCATGATTTCGCCTGCTGACTCCGCCGGTATCGTACCCTGGTTGTGACGAACGTCGAACCTCCTCGCGAGCCGACCGGCGGGATTGCCGGCCCAGATAGTATTCGCCTCGTTGCTTGGGATCTTGGCACATATTATTCGGCGCACTGACTTGCTCGCTTGATTGTCCATGGCTGTTAGCCCTGCTTCGATTGCGCCATCTGGAGATGCGATTCCCTTAACACCTCTCAATGCCAATCATGTCCGCACCACAGGCATTGTCGGGCAAGCTTGGATCGGGCAACTTGTTTGCATTCCGGGCAGCGGTTGATCGTCATTTTCCCTGAAGCTTCGGCCTGGATCACGCGGTCGACCACTCTGTCCTGAAACGCGTGATCGCCGCCTTCCAGAAGTCGATTTACTTCTTCGTTGTCCTGATGGCCCTTTTCAGCCAGCAATCGTTCTGCGGCGCCCGGCTTGCCCTCGTCGACGAGCGCTTTCGCTTGCAGGCGGACAACCATGACTTCGAGTGCGAGCTGTTCGTCGTCGGTCATCAAGTTACTGTCGAAGACATAGTCGACGAGCACGTCGCGTTCGTCATAAGATTCGTACTCAATTCGCGGCGCCAAAACGGATTCCTCCATATCCTCAATGGTTACTCATGCCGTTTCAGTCCGAACGACCATTTTTGTGCAGGCGTTTGCAACATGACGATCAATCGTTGGTGTAACCCGTGAACAAGCGCGTTTTCGGTCTGCCTTCACGATAACCGACAACGTAGACACCCATGCCGCGTTCAACAGCATCGATAACGTCAAACAGCAGCTCTCTCAGGTCGACCTCGCTGGGATGTATTGATCCGAAAATCGCAACGAGCCTTTCATTCGACAGCGGAAAAACCACACCGAAGGTGTCGCGGTCGTTGGTGTAAGGCGCATGGACAACCTGCTCCAGGTCGAGGACCGAGCGAGTTCCGTCGGCCCCCGATTTATTCAACGCCTCGGCTATTGAATGATGTTTCGGTCCCGGCGATGGAGAATTGTCGGTGACAGGAAAATCGAGAGATGAAACAGCAGGGTAATATCGTCCAACATCGAATTCGCGCCGTCGCAGTCTATCTAGCGCTTTTTGAAGATCTTCTTCGTATTCGACAAAGTAATAATACGGTGATGTTCCCATCGTGCTCCCGTTCCACCAAAATTGGGGTGTGCCGCAACGTGCTGACAATGGTTCGGCAACTACTATTACTGAATTCGACATTCAAGGACGAAACCGAATGCCACGACCACGGACGATTCATCAGTGACAGCCGAAAGCGAGCGAATAGTCTTAGCTCGGTCAGGTTTGACCGAGGTTGAGCCCGTTCGACCAGCACTGTTGTGGTGAGATCAACAAGCTCGAGTTGCTTGGAAGCGGGCAGCGGTTTGAATGTGCTCGTCTTTTTCACGCCCATTCATTCGCGGGGCAAAAGCCCCACAGATCACCAACGTCGCCGAACGTGAAAGCCGACGCCGAAGTACCTGGCACATGGACTTTTCGCATATTGTGGGATGCGGAAACTGCCGGCCAATGACGAGTCGCCCACATTGGCACACCATGTGCCGATCTGACCCACTGGGTTGCTTTATTTGTCGTCTGTTGCGCATCTAATTCAGCCCGCTCCATCAGGGGGCCGAATGGGAACAGTATTTGCTCATCCTTGTCCTGAAGAGGGGTGGGGGGCTGTCATGAGCCAGCGAACTCTTATCGCCGTCGAGGATCAACAAAGCGAGCAACTGGCTACCGAAGCAATTTTTACAGCGGTCTATGACGAGCTGCGAAATCTGGCCCACCAAAAGCTCCGCCACGAACAGCCGGGTCAAGCCCTCGAAACAACGGAGCTGGTCCACGAGGCGTTTCTCCGTCTCATCGGGCCCAATCAAGACGCCAGCTGGGAAAATCAAGGGCATTTCTTTGCCGCAGCCGCCGAGGCGATGCGGCGGATTCTGATTGAATTGGCTCGGCGGCGGAAATGCCGACGACACGGTGGTGATCGAAATCGTGTCAGTCTCGACCAGGCCTGTCCCTGTTTGTTGGCCGCAAGCGACGACCTGCTAGATATCAACGACGCCATTGATCGCCTGGAAATCGTCGAGCCACAAAAAGCAAGACTCGTCAAGCTTCGTTTCTTCGCCGGTATGACGATCGCCGAGGCCTCACGGGCCCTCGGCATCTCGCACGCTACGGCCGAACGCCATTGGGCATTTTCTCGAGCTTGGCTGTACTGCGAATTAGGACACAAAGAAGGCAACGAATCGGGCAATGGTGTCCCGAATTAGCCGTTGGAAGAAATAGCTCCATTGTCGACCGGCGGGACCAGTTATCTGGTCACTTCGCAGAATCAGATAACGCTGTTCCGTTTTTCGTGAGGGAAAGCACGGCCTTTTTTCACATGAACTACTATGCCTTACGATCCAGCAGAAATCGAATCCATCTTTCACCGGGCGCGGGAAATCGAGACGCCCGCGGGGCGGGCATCGTTCCTGGACCAATCGTGTCAAGGTCGCGATGAGCTCCGGCAGCGTGTCGAGCAGTTGCTGTCGGCCGAAGATCAAATGAGCAGTTTCATGGAGGAAGGAGCCGCTGCCGCGATCGACCTGACCGTCGACCAGCCTTCCGAACGGCCCGGCAATAAGATCGGACGTTACAAACTGTTGGAGGAAATCGGCGAAGGCGGCTTTGGGCTGGTGTTTGTCGCGCAGCAGGACGAGCCGATCCGTCGCCGAGTGGCCTTGAAGCTGATCAAGCCGGGCATGGATACGCGACAAGTAATCGCCCGCTTCGAGGCCGAACGTCAGGCCCTGGCGATGATGGATCATCCCAACATCGCCCATGTCTTTGACGCGGGAACGACCGACTCGGGCCGGCCCTACTTCGTGATGGAACTGGTCCGCGGTCTGCCCATTACGGAATACTGTGACCAGGCTCAATTGAGTCCCCGCGATCGGCTGAAATTGTTCGGCGACCTGGGACGTGCCGTGCAGCACGCGCATCAAAAGGGGATCATCCATCGCGATCTCAAGCCATCCAATGTGTTGGTCACCCTGCACGATGGCCAGCCCGCGGTCAAGATCATCGATTTCGGCGTCGCGAAAGCGCTCGATCGCCAGCTGCCGGAACACAGTCTGTACACCAGCTTTCACCAGATGATCGGGACGCCGCTGTACATGAGTCCCGAGCAAACGGGGATGAGCAACCAGGATGTTGACACGCGGAGCGACATCTATTCACTGGGTGTGATGCTGTACGAACTGCTGACCGGCAACACTCCGTTTGATCGCGAGCAACTGGCGAAGGGGGCATCGATGAGGTCCAGCGGATCATCCGTGAGGTCGAACCGCCGACGCCGAGTGCGAAATTGAGCGGCCTGGGAGATCGGCTGGCCAGCATCGCCGCGGTACGACGGACCGATCCCGCCAGGTTGACTCGACTGGTCCGTGGCGATCTGGACTGGATCGTGATGAAGTGTCTGGAGAAGGACCGAAATCGCCGCTACGACACGGCACTCGGCTTGGTCCACGATCTTGAACGCTACATGAGCGACGAACCGGTCACGGCCTCGCCACCCAGTGTCTGGTATCGCCTATCGAAGTATGCACGGCGTAACCGCGCTACGATCGCGGGCGTTATCATCGCACTCGTCGCTGCTGTGTCGCTGGCGTACTCGGCCGTATCGATGAACTATCAACGCAAACTTGTTTCGGTCAATCAACGGCTTTTTCAGGCCGAAGACAATCTGCAGCAAGTTCTCTACTGTGGTCGCGTCGCCTCGTCGCTTCAAGAATGGCACAACAATGAAGCGGGCAGAACGAAAACGATGCTCGCCGAATGTCCAGTCGAGCGACGTCATTGGGAATGGCATTACGTCGACCAGCTTTGTCATTCAGAGCGGTTGTCCTTCAAAGGTCATACCGACCACGTATTCGCAGTAGCATATTCCCCGGACGGGAAAAGAGTCGCCAGCGCGAGCCTCGACGATACCATCATCATTTGGGATGCAGGTAACGCCGACCCATTGCTCACATTGAAAGGGCACTCAGGGAGGATCGTGTCCGTCGCCTTTCACCCAGACGGACAACGGGTTGCGACAGGGGGCGACGACTCGACGATCAAACTTTGGGATGTAGAAACCGGGAAACAGCTCAGCACGCTGAAGGGGCACGAGAACGGCGTGTCGCAGCGTAGCGTTCAGCATTGACGGCACCAAGCTCGTCAGTGGTAGCGCCGACAAGGCCGTCAAAGTCTGGGATTTGGATTCGGGCGAGGAAACGCTGACGCTGCAGGGTCATCGAAGTGTCGTGTTCGCGGTTGCAGTGAGTCCTGACGGAAAACAGATTGCGAGTGCAAGCTGGGATTGCTCGGTGAAGATTTGGGACATCGAGACAGGCGAGGAGATACGTACGCTGAAGGGGCACACTGCCGAAGTCGTTGACGTCGAGTTTAGTCCGGACGGAACCAGAATTGCCAGTGCGAGTGCGGACCATAGCATCAAGCTTTGGAATGTCGCCACCGGCGACGAGTTATTTACGCTCGAGGAACATGACAATGTCGTTTGGAGTGTTTCGTTCAGCCCTGACGGAGCACGACTTTGCAGCGGCAGTTGGGATAAGACGATCAAGGTCTGGGACTTGGACAGGCAGGAATCCACGTTCACATTTCGAGGCCATTCCGGACAGGTATTTAGCGTAGCTTTTGGTCCGCTGGGTTCCCACGTTCTTAGCGGCAGCGAAGACAAGACGATGAAACTGTGGGATGCCGATCGCGAACAAGGTGTCCTAACTCTCCGTGGTCATGACAAGATGGTCTCCAAAGTTGAATTTAGTCCCGATGGACGGCAACTGGTAAGTGGCGGTCAGGATCACACCGTCAGGGTCTGGGACGTGAATACGGGCCAGGAAATTCATAAGCTTCTGGGCCATGAGGGCGAAGTGACCGCTTTGGCCTTCAGTCCCGACGGCAAAACAATTGCCAGCGGAAGTTCCGATCACACGGTCAAACTCTGGAATGCAGCCTCCGGCGCCCGTGATGACATTTCAGGGGCACTCGGCAGAAGTCGGTACCATTGCTTTTGGACCTACAGGAGAACGAGTGGCCTCAGGAGGTCGTGAAGACGCAGTCCTTCTGTGGGACACCAGCACCGGGGAGATCTTATGGACGCTGAAAGGGCACGGCGATCGTGTCCGAAGGATTGTTTTTAGTCCTGACGGGAATCAGCTTCTCTGCTACTCAGTTGATCACACGCTAAGAGTTTGGAATCTGTCGAACGGAGAAACGCTCAACATGATTCAGGGCCCCGGCGATCGCGTTCTGTATATGGCCTTCAACAAAGACAGATCCCTGATTGTGACTGGCAACAATGACGCAACGGTCACGCTGTGGGAGGCAGCAACCGGCCTTGTTGTTAACGCGTTCAAAGGGCACACCGACAAAGTCTGGAGCGTTGCCTTCAGCCCTGACGGCAAACGGATCGCCAGCGGTGGATGGGACGACACGATCAAGATCTGGGATACGTCATCTGGGCAAGAAACACTGTCGCTATCCGGGCATTCGAGTTTTATTAGAGACATATCGTTTAGCAGTGACGGAAGACGCATCGCCAGTGCGGGAGCTGACAAGACAATCAAGATCTGGGATGCGGGCGAGTCTTTTGTCCAGAAATCCAACGCTGTCAAATCAGATAAGTGATCGACTCGACGCGTACTCGCTTTCTTCTGCACGGTGACCTTCCTTGTACGACGGCTCATGCGATTTTTAATTTCAGGGCTCTGACGACAAGCCATTTGTCGCTTGCCGTCGGCTTCTATGACGCACTGCAAACGTTAATGTGCGCCAGCCAGCATCGTGCGATTCCGCACATTCGCCGCTGGGCTTTGAGGCAGCGGCGACGGTGCTCTGATTTTCTTTCGATCCACATCGAAACTGTGAGGGAGTTCGGAAGTGTTTTTCGCATAACACTAATGACTCGGATCAGCGGCGAGCTGAATGCCTGTTTTTGCCAGCGCAACTAGGAGTAGGCGGGGCATCGGCAAGCGTACAACGCGCAATCGACAGAAACGGGACTAACTCAGGGTACACGCACGTCAGGGAGCAAGATCATGTGGACACGAAAGCAATCACGACCAGGCTGCAGGCGAATGGGTAAGCGTCGGGTGTTCCAGCCGCGGCTCGAGCAACTCGAAGATCGACGCGTCTTGGCCACGATGATGGTGACCACTCTCGATGATGCAGGACCCGGTAGCTTGCGAGAAGCGATTACTGATGCGAACGCCCTGCCGGGCGCCGATCTCATCGAATTCGACGCGGGCCTTATCGGAACGATCCAATTGACTTCGGGCGAATTGACGATTGCCGATTCGACTAGTATCTCGGGGCCGGGGGCCGCGGACCTGTCGATCGATGCGGGAGGGCTGTCACGCGTTTTCTACATCGATGACGGCGTCGAGACCTTTGCTGACGTAGAGATCAGCAACGTGACGATTACCGGCGGCCAATCGAATGAAGGTGGTGGAATTCAGTCATTTGAGAATTTGTCACTGGAGGATCTCGTTGTGACCAACAACGAGGTCGTCGGATCTGACGCCGATGGCGGCGGAATTGGTCAAGGCAACGAGTCGCGTCCAGGCGGCACTCTGACTATTTCCGCTTCCCAGATCCTCAACAATGTTGCGGAAAACGATGCCGCGGCAATAGATTTCCAGAACTCCGGAGATCTCATAATTCGAGACTCGATGATCTCAGGAAACCAAAGCGGCGATCCCTTGGCAGACTTTCTTACTCATATCGAGGGCGCCGTTCGTGTCGCCGAATCGATCGCATCCGGTGGTGGAACGTCGACAGTGGAATTTGACAACGTCACAGTCGCTGACAATGTCTTGTTGGGAAATGGCCTTAACTACATGTCTGGGGCCGGCGTCAGCGTCAGTGATTCGATTGGCAACGGTGTGGCAGTTCAGATCAGTAATAGCTTGATCGAAGACAACCGCCACGAGGGTGGTGGCAGTTGGAATTATGGCGGCGGCCTGATGCTCGAAGATGTTGCCTCGGCTACGTTGTCAAATACGACCGTGCGCGGCAACAGCGGAGATTTGGCTTTCGTGGGCGGTGGCATTTACGCGCGGAACAGCACCTTAGCGATCCTTGAATCGACCGTGAGCGGAAACACCGCGCGAATTGGCGGAGGAATTTTGGTCAATGGAGGAACCGCGACTGTTTCGGACAGCCTGGTAAGCGGAAACATGGCAAATGGATCTGGCACCAACAACGGCGGAGGTATCTGGGCCTCGAACGCTACGTTGGCCGTCTCTAATAGCACGCTTGACGACAATACGATCTCTGATAGCGGCGCGGGAATCTGGGCAGCGGATAGCACATTGCTCATTGAGCAAAGTACCATCAGCGGGAATTCGATTACGTCTCTGTTTGGTAGTGGTGGCGGAATTCGAGCTTCAAATTGTACGACCACCCTGTATCAGAGCACCGTGGACGGTAATTATCTGGACGGCACAGGAAAGGGCGCCGGCATCTGGGTATCTGACGGATCGTTGTCGGTATCTGAAAGCTTATTAAGTAACAACCATACGAGTGGATACGGAGGAGGGATTCGAGCTCGAAATACGGAGGTGCTGGTCGCCGAAACGACGATCAGTGGTAACCGTACGGGCAGCCAAGGTGGCGGAATCTGGTCTCAAGGCGCGACGACCTTGGTGACAGACAGTCTCGTTACGGGAAATTGGTCTGCCGGCAACGGTGGCAAAGGAGGTGGCATTTTCGGTGAGCAAATGGAAAGTCTCTTGATCGAGCGTACGACTGTCTCCAATAACCGCACCGAAGGTCCGAGTGCATCCGGTGGTGGTATCTATTCGCGGGGCGGGAATATCACCGTGTCCGATTCGCTGATCACCGGAAACTCAACTTCAAATCTCAACGATTCCTACGGTGGCGGCATTGCTGTCAACACATCATTGAATGGCTCAGAAATGGCAGTAATCAAGAATTCAACGATTTCTGCCAACATTACAGCGTCATTTGGAGGTGGAATATTTAACGTCGACGGGCTGACAGTCGTGCAGCATTCAACGGTGACGGGCAATACCGCACCAGTTGGCCAAGGGAGTGGCGTATTCAGCCATGGTGTGCCGGCGGTGCAAACGGAGATTCGGTCGAGCATCGTCGCGGGTAATGTAAACAGTGACGTAGATTTTGCTGTTTTGAGCGGAACGCCTGTGAATACGTTCTTCAGTTCCGGCTACAACTTGATTGGTGCCGGGAATGCGTTGGCGGCGTTTACAAGCAACGATCTGACCAATGTCGCTAACGCGATGCTTGGTCCACTGGCCGATAATGGCGGCCCTACGTTCACGCATGCCTTGCTGCCTGACAGCCCGGCGATTGACGCCGGTGATCCGGCCGCAATGGCTGGAATCGGCGACACGCCCGAGTCCGACCAGCGCGGAATGTCGCACGGACGTGTGGAAGATGGCGATGGCGACTCTGTGGCACGTATCGACATTGGCTCCTTCGAGCTCCAGCCTGTCACGCCGGTTGACGGCGATTTCAATGATGACGGTGCCTACGATCTGCTCGACATTGATGCTTTGGTTGGTGTGATCGCCGGCGGTTCGAACGACGCCGCTTATGACCTGACAGGAGACAGCCTGGTCGACTTGGCGGACCGCGATGCCTGGCTGGCCGAGGCGGCCGTCGCCAACGGTGTGGGCTCGCCCTACAAGTTGGGTGATGCCGACCTGAATGGCACGGTCGACGGCCTGGATTTCATTGCCTGGAATGCCAACAAGTTCACCGACGTGGCGCTTTGGTCGGCGGCCGATTTCACGGCGAACGGTACGGTGGATGGCGCCGATTTCATCGAGTGGAATGCCAACAAATTCACCTCTTCGGATTCGATGGTCTTGCCGCGGTCCGTACCGATTTCGTTGGCTGCTGATGAGTCGTCGAGTGACGTGTTGTTGCGGACCGAATCGCCAGAGCGCATTTCCCAGGACAACCACCACACCTCCTTGGGAATCCAGAACGTTAGCAAGCTGGCAGAGACCGATGGCATGAAAACTCGCCGCGTGAGCGAGCGAACTCATAGGAAACTAGTGGATCGGCACGACCTGCTGCTTGCGGCCGCTTTCGCGTCCTGGGCAGACAACGATACCGCCTGGAGTGAGCAACTCGGACTTTAGATTAGATCGCATTGGGAATTAGCGTCGTGGCTTTCGCCACCCATGCTAAGTATCCGTGCGACTCGCAGTAGTCGGGGCCCGTCCCCTCGGTCCCGATTTGTACTGAGGCGAGTCGGTGTCAGCGATCCCAAAGATCGCTGCACCGCTCGCCGCAGTGGCGGAGATGGAGCTACTGAAGAACCTGGGCGCCGCGGACCAGGCGCCTGGCCCGAATCGCTTCGCCGCTTGCCATCGGGTGCTCGTCTCGCACCGCGAACAGGAAGATGTGTCATCCCGTCCGCATCGTGCGAATCCGCACATGCGCCGCGAGTCTTCGAACGGCACGGCGAAGGTGGCTCTGAATTCCTTGCGATTTCAGTCAAATCAGTGAGGGAACTTTGGAGTTTTTTTCGCATGGATTCTCTGGCCGACAAGTGTCTCGGTTTTCAATTCTTACTCTAAATTGCAAGGAGATGATCCCGTGGATTTGATCAAATCGCTTCGACAAGTAACCGCCCTGGTGTTGATGCTTGGCTTGACGAGTCTGGCACATGGGCAAGTCATCCCGATTGATGACTTTAATGACGGAAACGCTGACGGTTGGACACCGATTGACACAACGATTGGCGAAGACTTTGGCCCTGGGACTTACGATGCAAGTTCGGGTGAATACCTGCTTCAAGGAGGCGGACCTGTTCCCACGGATGTCCCAACCGACGGGGTGCTGTTTTCGCAATGGGATATGTCTTCGGATCCACAATTCTTGAACGGTTATGTTCGCTTCAAGACACGAGTCAACGAAAAGAACACCTCTTCGTTCGTCGTCATGCGTGCCGACGTGCCGACATTTAGCGGACATATCTTCGGGGTAAACACCGAGCTCGATAATTTCCGCTTCCTGATTCAAACGCTCGTAAATGGCGAATCCACCCTGGCAATCCTCGAAACGGGACCAATCTACGAGCCGAACCAGGATTGGATGTTCGAGGCGGGAGCCATCGGTGACCAGTTATCACTGAAGTGGTGGCAACCAGGCGAGAAAGAACCGGTTAGTCCTCAAATAGTCGCCACAGAAGGCTCGCTTTCCTCTGGCAGCCTCCTCGTGGGAGCTTCTTCTCCCGGCGACCATAACCCTCCGTCGCTTGTGAGCGCTTCATTCGACGACCTGTCGTTTGTCGTCCCTGAACCGAGTTCGCTCAGCTTGGTACTGGCTGGTTTTGCTTTGATCGGTTTAGGGGCGGTACGAAGATAAATTCATGCCGCTTCCGTGAAGAGAGGAATGGATCGCCGCAAAGTCGACGGCGAGCACTGCGGATTCGACGGAAAGTGAATAAAAGTTGTTCCGCTGCAGGTCTGTCGTTTTACGTTTCGTTTCCCCATCTTAAGGAGATGATCTCGTGGATTTGATCAAATCGCTTCGACAAGTAACCGCCCTGGCGTTGATGCTCGGCCTGACAGGTCTGGTACATGGGCAGGTGATCCCGATTGATGACTTTGATGACGGGGTGTTTGATGGTTGGACGACTCTGGATCTCTCGGCGGGGCAGCCTTGGGGCCCCGGGTCTTACGATGCCAGCAACCAGGATCTGAGGATATCGCACTCCGGCTCAGATCCCGTACCGCCCGGCACAATGCTCACTCAAAGGGCGTTGTTTACTTATTGGGACGAATCGTCCGATCCGTTGTACTCCAACGGTTATCTTCGGGCCCAAATGCGAACGGATTCGGCAAACAACAGCACCTCCATCATCATGCGAGCCGACTTCGTTACGTTTTCCGGTTACGTTTTCTTCGGCAACACGACACCCTCACCTCCTGGTCAGCCCGGAAGCACATTTGCGTTGAGCAAGTTCGTCAATGGAGAGGAGTTCCGACTGTGGGATAGCGATATACCGTACGAAGTCGGGGCAGATTGGAGCGTCGAATTGGGGGCAGTCGGAAGCCAAATATCTGCCAAAGTCTGGAGGGTTGGCGACCCCGAACCGCTGCTGCCTCAGTATTCGGGGATTGATACTTCGATCGCTTCGCCTGGCTTTATTGCCCTTAGCTCGGATGTCATCACGTTAGACACGCCAAGTTTCGCCGATGCGACGTTTGACAACGTTGCCTTCGTCGTCCCCGAACCGGGATCGCTCACACTGATGTTGGGTGGATTCTTATTGAGCACTGTTTTTGCCATCAGGAGATAACGGGAAGCAAAACCTGTTATCTATCAATCGACAGCCTCCGCGCCGCGAGGTGGGCGCTGCCTGCCTCGCGGTCGTGGTGGTGAGTTGCGCTTAAGCCATCTTCTTGAGCGCCGTGTTCACAACGGCTGGCATGTCGAGGTTGCGGCTGGCGCCGGCGACTTCGGGAGTGCCGAAGATGCGGACGCGTTTGACGTAATCGTCGAACTGATGCGTTGCCAGTGTCTGGACAACGGGCGAGACTTCGCCCAAGGATCGATAGCAACCTTCTTTCGGATAGAAAATGTCGACCTTGAACTGAACTTCCAGTTGAACCGGCGGGGCATCCATGATGATTTCGTGCGGCGCGACGCGACGTCCCAATTCTTGACTGAGAATGGTCGCGGTTTGCTCGGCGCAGGCGACGAGCCAGTCGAACGGCTTTCGCACCAGTCGTTGGTAAATGCCGGACTGCTGGTAATGGCTGAATTCAGCCATTCGTTTGTAGAGTCGCCGCTTCGTGCCAAACAGAGCTTCCAGCAATTCGGCCGCACTGCCGTTTGCGGCTTGGCCTCGCAAGGCAGCGATGAACTGCGTTTCATTCATTCGCAACAGGGAATCCAGGTCAAGCTGCGCGTAGACATCAAAGAACGCGCGTTGCAGCATCGCGGTGGCCGAGCGTACAGCATGATGCCAGTAGACTTCGCTGAACATTACGTAACGCGCAAAGACCATCATTTCGGCCGCCGTCTTTCCCTTGGCCGTCAGCGCCAAACCGGTGCCCGCTTCGTTCAGACAGAGGCTGCCAATCAGCCGCTGTTGATCAAAATTTCGGCCGTAAGGGACTCCGGCGTGAAGACTGTCGCGGTACAGGTAGTCCATCTTGTCGATGTCGATCGGCCCGGAAAGCATACTCTTGAGGATGCGGCTGCGGCGTTCACGAGGCTTTTCGGAAAGTAACGAGACGACCTCGCGGGGTGCAATTCCCCATTCGTCACGCAGCGTGTCAGCGATCTCGCCCTCCAACAGAAAACTATTGGCAAACATTTCGTGGCTGGGGACGTTGGGTAGATTCATGTCTTCGATCGGGTGGCAGTAGGGCCAGTGACCCAGGTCGTGCAGCAGTGCGGCTACCAGGAAGACTTCTGCTTCATGCTTGGGGATCGATTCGGCGAATCGTTCGTCGTGACGCATTCGTTGCAAGAACAACAACGCCATGCGGTAGACGCCGAGGCTGTGTTCGAAGCGGGTGTGATGAGCTGCCGGGTAAACTTGCGAGACCAGCCCCAGCTGCTTGATATGAGCCAGGCGGCGGAACTCGGCCGAGTCGACCAGTTGGCGAACGCGCGGCGTTAACGGGACATCGATCCCGTCAGGAATGCGGATCAAGTTCGTCCGCGCCTCCAGCCCGATCAGTTCAGGAATCGTTGCGAGTTCATCCATGACATCCGGTTTCCATTAGCTTCCAGGATCAGGGGCAGGATTCCGTGGTCGCAGGGTCATGGCGAGCACGGAAATCAGCGTCGATCCCAGACCCACCCACCAAAACGAATTGGTGGTCGACTGTTGGACGGCCAGCGAATTGGTCAGCCCCTGCATCAACTGCGATTGGCGATCCGCGGACGTGTCGGGGGCAACTAGTTCGCTGTAGACCGACGGCAAATTCATTAGCAACGCATCGTTCAGCCGAGCCATCAGACAGGTGGCGATACCCAGCAGGCACAGAAACAACAGCAGGATTCGCAATGCACCCATGGTTACCTCTTGTCGAGTCCGCAAGCTTGGACCCAATTAATTAGATTCGGGCTGTTTTAAAAAGGCGGCAGCCCCATGATCATTCTCAAACCAACCGTTGCCAGCAGGTAGAGCCCGTAATGCAGTCCGGCGGATATTGAATCCAGGTCGAGCGTGGCCAACGATGCCAACGCGCCGGGAATCACCAAAAGTGGCAGGAAATAGACGAGGTGAAAGATTTCAAACGTCCCCGTCCCGACGACCGTATTTCGTACATACAGTTCGACTGCCCACAGACCTGCATAGACCACCGCGCAGACCGCACACCGCAGCAATAGTGGCCGGCCGGTATACGGTTCCAGCTCCTGATCGCGCAGGAAGGTGTAGCCGGCGAAGACCAGTGGAGGGGCGAGCAGGATCGCTCCGGCGGCCAGCAACCACGTCGGGGTACTTCCGTCAGGAAACATCTGCCTGGCAGCGAGTGCTCCGGCCAACGACAACACGATCAGACCGACCGTCGTGCCGATCCAGACGACCGAAGTTTTGGTTTCCTTCCGCGCAATCGGTTTCAGAGTTGCTTGGCCATCAATCCCCTTGGGTCCATAACTTTCCGGAACATGGACAACGACCTTGTCTTCCAGCTTGGGAATCGTGATGGGTACTTTGCACTTGGGACACGGGCCGCGTTGGCCAGCAAATTTGTCGCTGACTTTGAACCGTGCGTGGCAGCTGGGGCAAGTGACTTGAATTGGCATCGGTTGGCGTCTCAGCAGCTTTCTGTTCCGGCGGCGTACCCGTAGCGACGAAAGCGGGCCTTCCGGGCAAAACGACAGTTTCCCACACTGGGCGACAGCGTCAACTCAGCGAGATTTCGTGCGGGATCAAAGCCAGCGAGGATCCACCTGCCGCGTGGCAGTCGTATCGTCCTGGTCAGTCCACGTCCGAAAGATCGTCTTCGCTGATCATTCGGAAATTTTTCGAAGCGAGCGTATCCATCGCCATTTCAATATTATCGACCAGGACGGCCACGACCGGTTTTTCATTGGGCCGCATCAGCAGTGGATAAGCTTGCACGATGTTTACCTCGGCCTGCAACAGGGCGGTGCAAACTCGCAACAACGGTTGATTGCCTTCCGGCAGCTCGATGCCGATCATATCGGTCTCAATCAAAGCCAGCCCGTGCGCTCGAGGATCTCGCGCCCCTGTTCGGGGTGACTGAGCAGGAATCGCACGCAGGAACACTCGAACGAATCCATGATCGACAGCGCAACGATGCGAACTTTGCTGCCTTCGAAACGGCGGACGACGTCCAGCAACTGGCCCACCCGGTTTTCCATGAAAACCGTAAATTGGCGAATACAAGGGTAATCGCGACCACGCATTGTGGCAAAATCGATGTCAGAACCATCGCCTACGCTCATGGCAGGATTCTTTCGGCGGAGGGTGAAGTTAGCGTGGCATCGACCGCAGGGGGCTGCTCACATGGCCCGAAGTATAAAAACTGCAATGACTTCGGTCAAACTCAGATGGCGTGCAAGATTGACTCTCCGCCTCCTCGTCGCCGCATGCTGCTGGCTCCACACCGCCCCTTTTTGATTACTTCCGGCTTCTATATGACTACGGGCACCATTTCCGTCACTTAATCGCTGAGTTACAGTCAGCCGGCCCCAAAATGATCAACGAACACGAAATCCAAATCCGCGTCCGCTACCAAGAGACCGACGGCCAGGGCCGAGTCCATCATGCCAATTATTTCACCTACTTCGAGATGGGTCGCGTCGAACAGTTGCGTGCCTCGGGCTACGATTATCGCAAGCTGGAAGAGCAGGGCATCATGCTCGTGGTGCATAAGATCACCTGCCAATACATGTTGCCCGCCAATTATGACGACCTGCTGACGCTGGAAACGAAAACGGTCAAGGTGACGCCTGCTCGGGTCGAACATGAATACCGCGTCAAGCGTGATGGAGTTCTGTTGGCGAAGGGCAACAGCACGTTGGCCTGTGTCGACCGGACGGGCAAGGTGCGACGCATGCCGGAGTGGATCGAGATGGATGAGGCAAGAATGTAGTGGGCAAGGGATTTCAAGTAGCCGAAGTGGCAACACTTCGGGTGAGCTGCGTGTAGATCTGGCTTTACTCTGATTTTCCCGAGCTGTTGCCAGCTCGGCTACGGGTTTTCGGTGTAGCTGAAGTCGAAACACTTCTGGTGAGCCGGCAGTGGATTTGGCATTACTCTGGATCGCCCGAGCTGTTGCCAGCCCGGCTACGGGTTTTCGATGTAGCCGAAGTGGCAACACTTCTGGAATCGATGAGTGATTTTGTCTTTACCCGGCATCCCTGGAGATGTTGCCTGCTTGTACAAGCGTTGGTTACGCTTTCAGCATGTCGAGGCAGACTTACAGCGACTATCTCAAGCGATTGCCACGGGCGTACTACCAAGGCCTCGCTTACGTCCATTGGACGATCAGCATTCGCTATCGCCGTATTGGATGGCTGACTGAGATGTTCCACCTCAAGTATCGCGAACTTCTGACGCATACCATGTTCCGATATGGGGTCACGTGTCCGATCTATTGCGTGATGCCGGACCACATTCACTTGTTATGGATTGGGCTCTTTGCGGGCAGCGACCAGTTGAATGCGATGAAGTATTTTCGCCGGCACTTGAATGGCCAGCTACGAGAAATCGGCTACGCAGTGCAGTCTCAGTCGTACGATAATGTGCTTCGTGAAGAAGAAATACAGCGTGATGCCTTCGAAGAAATCTGTGACTACATTGCGAGAAACCCGGAACGAAAAAAGTTGGTCACGCAGGAAGCTTTTCGAAGCTATCCGTTCACGGGTTGCCTGGTCCCCGGAGCTCCCGAATTGCATTTCGGCGACGATGGTTACTGGGACTCTTTTTGGCGCATCACATCGGCATCGCGAAAGTCAGGTTTGATCAAGAACGTTTTGGCTTCAGATAACAACTCGTAGTGGG
Source organism: uncultured Planctomycetales bacterium (assembly GCA_963821085.1). Classification (GTDB taxonomy): domain Bacteria; phylum Planctomycetota; class Planctomycetia; order Pirellulales; family Pirellulaceae; genus CAWGCE01. The sequence goes on from CAWGCE010000008.1 coordinate 42,441, forward strand.
CTGCGTGATAATTTAGTTTTCCCCTGGATTTCCCGAGCTGTTGCCAGCTCGGCTACGGCGTTTTGATGTAGCCGAAGTGGCAACACTTCTGGTGAACTGCGTGTAGATTTTGCTTTACTCTGGATTTCCCGAGCTGTTGCCAGCTCGACTACGGCGTTTTGATGGAGCCGAAGTGGCAACACTTCCGGTGAACTGCGTGTAGATTTTTCTTTACTCTGATTTTCCCGAGCTGTTGCCAGCTTGGCTACGGTGTTTTGATGTAGCCGAAGTGGCAACACTTCTGGTGAACTGCGTGTAGATTTTGCTTTACTCTGATTTTCCCGAGCTGTTGCCAGCTCGGCTACGGTGTTTTGATGTAGCCGAAGTGGCAACACTTCCGGTGAACTGCGTGTAGATTTTGCTTTACTCTGATTTTCCCGAGCTGTTGCCAGCTCGGCTACGGGTTTTCGGTGTCGCCGAAGTGGCAACACTTCTGGATGGGCTACGTCAGCTGCGATTCGATGAGCGCGAAGATCTGTCGGGCAACTTCTTCCTTGGAATCGCTGATGTCGAGGACGACGTTTCCGCACGGGTCGAGCACTTCGATCGAATTGTGGTCCGAGTCCATGGCCGAGGGTTCGTTCAAGACGATCAGATCACAGCTCTTATGTTCCAGCTTGCGTAGCGCCTTGAACCGGTGATCGTCGGATTGCAATGCAAAACCGACGACCCATCGGTCGCCCTTGGACGCTCCCAGCGTGGCGACGATGTCCGGTGTTTCGATTAAGTGAAGTACCAGCGGTTCCCCCGTCTTGGCGATCTTGTGGTCTTCGATTCGTCGCGGGCGATAGTCGCAGGGCGCGGCGACACCGATCAGGCCGTCGCAGCGTGCGAACGCTTCTTCGGCGGCGCCGAGCATTTCTTCCGTGGAGACCACCCGGTGCAACTCGACTTCGGCCGGGTACTCGATTTCCACCGGTCCGCTGACGACAACGACTTCGTGTCCCGCGACGACCGCTGCTTGAGCCAGAGCAACTCCCATCTTTCCGCTCGACGCGTTGGTCAAATAGCGAACCGGGTCAAGGTACTGTCGTGTTGGACCGGAAGTGATGAGGATGCGTGCCACGGGAGCTCTACCTTATTTCATGGCACACGCCAGGTTCTCGTTGGTGCAATCAGGCGGAGGACGTCACCGGTGTCAATTCCTGATCCCGACCGGCATCTTCGCCCGCACAAGTGAAAGTGAATTGTCGATCGACGTAATCGACGATCAACGTGTCACCATCATCGAACGTATCCTTCAGCAGCTCGGCCGACAATGGGTTCTCGAGCTTCTGCTGGATCGTGCGCCGCAGCGGACGAGCTCCGTAAACCGGATCGTAACCTTCCGCGGCGATCTGGTCACGTGCAGCTTCGGTGATTTGCAGAGTCAGCCCTTGCTCGGCGAGCCGCTGGCCGAGTTCAACCACCTGCAAATCGACGATCGACCGCAATTGTTCTTTCTGAAGTGGATGGAAAATGATCGTCTCGTCGATGCGGTTCAGGAACTCGGGCAGGAATCGTCGGCGCAGCGACTCCTCGACCGCTTCGCGAATCTCGTCCTGCTTCTGGTTTTCGTCCGACTTCGTCAGCGACTGCAAGCCGAATTTGCCACGCCCGTTATTCCCGGAAATTGACTGGATGTGTTGGCTGCCTACGTTGCTGGTCATCACGATGATCGTGTTGCGGAAATCGACCGTGCGCCCTGGCTGTCGGTCAAGCGTCCGTCGTCAAGGACCTGCAACAGGATGTTGAAAACATCCGGGTGCGCCTTTTCGATTTCGTCCATGAGCAGCACACTGTAGGGGCGACGTCGGACGGCTTCGGTCAGTTTGCCGCCCTCTTCGTAGCCGATGTATCCCGGAGGTGCGCCGACCATTCGACTGACCGTATGCCGCTCCATGTATTCGCTCATGTCCAGCCGTACCATCGCCGTCTCATCGTCGAAGAGGGTCTTGGCGAGTCGCCTTGCATAGTTCGGTCTTGCCCACGCCTGTCGGTCCGAGGAACAAGAACGAACCGATGGGCCGATCGGCGGCCTGCAGCCCGCTGCGACTTCGGCGGACCGCATGCGACACGGCTTCGACTGCTTCGTCCTGACCAACCACCAGCTTGTGCAGTCGCTGTTCCAGGTCGAGCAGTCGTGTTTTTTCCGTTTCGAGCATGCTGGTCACCGGGATGCCAGTCCAGGCACTGACGACTTCGGCAATTTCTTCTCCGGTCACTTCCTGCCGGAGCAAACGTCGAACCGGTTTCTCGTCGACGTCCGATTCCTTTGCAGGCTGGTTCTCTTCCGACTCGATCAGTTTTTTCAGATTTCGAATGCGCACGTCCAGTTCGTACAGGACCTGGTATTCTTCTTCGGAAATTACTTTCCCCGACGCCTGCTTGGATTTGATCACAGAATCTTCATGCTCGAATTCCTGTTCGGCGCGGACCAATTGTTCGCGCACCTTCTGGATGTCACCCAAACCGAGTTTCTCGGCCTCCCACTGTTCCAGCAGGCTGGCCAATTCCAGCTTCAACGATTCCATTTCAGCGACGATTTCATCGTGCTGTTTCCGAGCTGTCTCATCGGTTTCGTCGGCCAATTGCCGAGCTGAGAGTTCTCGCTGGGTCAGTCTGCGGCGGACTTTATCGATCGCCGTGGGGACACTCTGCCGTTCAATCGAGAGACGACTGGCAGCTTCATCCACCAGGTCGATCGCTTTGTCGGGCAGGAATCGATCGGCGATATAGCGGTGCGCGAGCTTGGCAGCGGCAACCAGGGCCGAATCCTTGATCTTGATCCCATGGTGAGATTCGTAGCGAGCTTTCAGACCTCGGAGAATCGCGATGGTGTCCTCGATGTTCGGTTCGCCGACGTAAACCGGTTGGAACCGTCGCTCGAGGGCGGAGTCTTTTTCGATATACTGCCGGTACTCGTCCAGCGTCGTGGCCCCGATGCAGCGCAGATCGCCACGAGCCAACGCCGGCTTCAGCAGGTTGGCTGCATCCGAGCCGCCTTCGGTACGCCCCGCGCCTACGACGTTGTGCAGCTCATCAATGAACAGGATGACCTGCCCGTTGGCATCTTCAACTTCTTTCAGGATCGCTTTCAGTCGCTCTTCAAACTCACCGCGGAATTTAGTTCCTGCGATCAACGCGCCGAGGTCGAGCGAAACAACGCGTTTCTCCTTGAGGCTCTGGGGGACATCGCCTTGCACGATGCGTAGCGCAAGCCCTTCCGCGATCGCGGTTTTGCCAACGCCCGGTTCACCAATCAGTACCGGGTTATTTTTCCGTCGACGCGAAAGCACCTGGACGACTCGTCGAATTTCACTGTCGCGGCCAATCACCGGATCCAACTTGCCCTGGCGAGCCAGCTCGACGAGATTGATCCCGTATTTCTCGAGCGCCTGAATCTTGTCTTCGGGATTTTCGTCCGTCACCTGTGACGAACCACGAATTGCCTGCAACGCGGACAGGATTTGTTTGCGATCAACGCCGTTGGTTTCCAGTAACTTTCCGGCCGTGCATTCTGTTGAGGCGAGGCCCAGAAGCAGATGTTCGGTCGAGACGAATTCGTCCTTCATCTGTGCTGCTTCGTCCATCGACGCCTGCAGCACCCTGGTCAGTTCCTGACCTGCCGGGGCGGCACCACCGCCTGACGACTGCGGCAACCGGTCGATTTCTTTCTTCAACTGTGACTGCAGCTGCGCAGCGTCAACTCCAATGCGTTGGAACAATGGCCGCACAAGGCCGTCCTTTTCGTCGAGCAAAGCTTGCAGCAAGTGCGTCGTTTCCAAAAGCGGGTTACCCAGGGAAGTTGCCATTTGCCCGGCGCCAGTGACCGCTTCTCGTGCCTTGACGGTGAGTTTGTCAAATTGGAAATTCATGGATATTGTTCCTTGGCAGGCAGAGGAGATGGTTCCCCGCCTGCTCGGCGCATACCGGGTGCGCAGGGCACCTCGGCGTGGTATTGAAAGCGAAGTGGACGTAGGCGTCGACTACTCGTTCTTCACTTCGAATTCGGCATCGATCGCATCGTCTTCCGCGGGAGCTTCGCTCTCGCTCTCGCCATCGCCGGCGGCCATGTCCGGTGCGTCACCAGCTGGTTGCGACGTTTCGTAGAGCGTTTTGCTTAAGGCGTGCGATGCCTGTTCGAGCTCTTCAATCGACGACTTGATCTTTTGTAGATCATCGCTCTTGGATGCTTCGCGAGCTTTTTCAATCGCTTTGTTGAGCGGCTCTTTGTCACTGTCCTTCAGCTTTTCGTCGTGCTCTTTGATCAGTTTTTCCATCTGGAAGCACATTTGTTCGGACTGGTTTCGAGCTTCGACCAATTCGCGTTTGGCCTTGTCCTCGGCAGCATGCTCTTCTGCATCCTTCCGCATCTGCTCGATCTCGGTTTCCGAAAGTTCGGACGACTGTTTGATCGTAACGGTTTGTTCGGTGCCCGTTCCCAGGTCCTTCGCCGAAACATTCAGGATGCCGTTTTGATCGATGTCAAACTTGACTTCGATTTGCGGCATGCCTCGTGGTGAAGCTGGAATTCCTTCCAGATTGAATTGTCCCAGCAAGCGGTTGTCGGCTGCCATCTGTCGTTCGCCCTGGAAGACGCGAACCGTAACTGCGGTTTGGTTGTCTTCGGCCGTGCTGAAGACTTGCTTCTTTTCGGTCGGGATCGTCGTGTTGCGTTCCACGAGACTGGTGAAGACACCACCCAGCGTCTCGATACCCATCGACAGAGGCGTCACATCCAGCAGTAACACGTCGGTGCGGTCGCCGGCCAGAACGCTACCTTGAATCGCAGCACCAGCGGCGACGACTTCATCGGGATTTACGCCCTTGTGCGGATCTTTGCCAAAGATGTCCTTGACAATCTCCTGAACTTTCGGAATGCGGGTCGAGCCGCCGACCAGGACGACTTCGTCAATTTCGCTGGCATTCAGCTTGGCATCTTTCAATGCCGCGAGGACCGGCTTGCGACAGCGATCAAACAAATCGTCTGCCAACTGTTCAAACTGGGCTCGAGTGATCGACATCTGCAAGTGCTTGGGCCCCGATGCATCGGCCGTGATGAACGGTAGGTTCAAGTCGGTTTGCGACGTCGTACTGAGTTCTTTCTTGGCCTTCTCACAGGCTTCCTGCAATCGCTGCAAAGCCATCACGTCGTCCCGCAGGTCGATGCCCTGTTCTTTCTTGAACTCATCAGCAACGTAATTGATCAGGACTTCGTCGAAGTCGTCACCACCCAGATGCGTGTCACCGTTGGTGCTGATCACTTCGAAGACCGTGACTTCGCCCTCGGCACCTTCCGTGCTGGCTACTTCCAGTACGGAAATGTCAAAAGTACCACCTCCGAGGTCGAAGACGGCGATCTTCTCCTGCTTGTTCTTGCCAAGACCATACGCCAATGCAGCGGCGGTTGGCTCGTTGATAATGCGGGCCACTTCGAGACCGGCAATTTCGCCAGCGTCTTTGGTTGCTTGACGCTGCGAGTCGTTGAAGTAGGCCGGGACCGTGATCACTGCTTTGTTGACTTTGTGGCCCAGGTACGACTCGGCCGATTCCTTCAGCTTTCGCAAGCGTAAAGGCCGAGATTTCCTGCGGCGTGTATTCCTTGTCGCCCGCCTTCACCTTCACGAAATCGGACTCGCCACCGGTGATCGTGTACGGAACCATCTTCTCTTCCGATTCCACTTCACTGTGGCGACGCCCCATGAAGCGTTTGACGGAATAGACGGTTCGCTGGGGATTGGTGATCGCTTGACGACGAGCCGGTTCGCCAACCAGCGTCTCGCCCTTGTCGGTAAATGCAACCACGCTGGGCGTCAATCGGTTGCCCTCCGCATTCGGAATCACGGTTGATTCCGAACCTTCCATAACGGCCACGACCGAGTTGGTGGTCCCGAGATCGATCCCGATGATTTTTTCGCCTTCAGCCATTGCGATACTCCTTCCATCCAAGTGTTCGCGACGGTGTGTTCCGCTGGGGCGGGAAACACCGACCGCTTATTTTCGAGTGGCCGTTTCTTTCGGCCGTTGCTTGTTTTTCAGGGTGCATGGCACCGGACAACTCCATAATGCAACGGTCGTGCCAATCTTCGAGGTGGTCAGGCGACAGTGATTTAAGTTATTTCTATGTAACGATTTGCGTCGATTCAATTGGCGCAAACTGGAATTGCGTTAATTAGAGCCAAGGGCCGTCCTGCCATTTTGACACCCAAAGAAGCCCGTCGCCGCTCGCTGCTGGGGAAGCCGCGTGTTGCCCGAATGCACGGTTGACTTCCACGATTTGATGTCCTGTGGTCCGACCGCGAGTTCCCCTAGAATGACTCCGCTTGCTGTGATCCATAGAGTGAATAGTCAATTCAGAAATCTGGACAGGGAAAAGAAGTGCGAAAACCATTTATTGCCGGCAATTGGAAGATGAACCTCACGAAATCGGAATCAACAGAGTTGGTGCGGGAGATTGCGAGTTCGTTTTCGGCAGCCGAGATCGTTGACGTGGCGGTTTGCCCGACTTTCGTTTACCTCGATGCTGTTCTGAGCGTTGCTGGCGGTTCGATCGCGGTGGGAGCTCAGGATGCCTATTTTGAAAACTCAGGAGCGTTTACTGGCGAAACCAGCCCCACGATGTTGGCCGATTTGGGGTGCCATTACTGCATTTTGGGCCACAGCGAGCGGCGGCAATTGATGGGTGAAACAAACGAAATCGTCAATCGCAAGCTGAAGGCGGTACTGGCGGCGGGGATTCTTCCCATCGTCTGTGTAGGGGAGACTTTGGAGCAGCGCGAAAGCGGTCAAACATCCGCCGTGATCGAAGACCAGGTGGTTGGCAGTCTGGCAGGAATCAGCGAAGCGGAGATGGCGAAAGTAGTCATCGCATACGAGCCAGTCTGGGCGATTGGTACCGGGAAAGTTGCCACACCCGAGATGGCGGAGGAGACGCATGCCGATATTCGCAAACAACTTGAAAAACAGTACAATCCGCAGATTGCCGAGTCGGTGCGGATTCAGTACGGTGGCAGTGTAAAGCCCGACAATGCCGCATCGCTGCTGGCTCAACCGAATATCGACGGAGCGTTGGTTGGCGGAGCTGCGCTGAAGTCGGATAGCTTCTTGGCGATTATCGAAGCTGCAAGTTCGCAGGCTCGGACCGCGTAGCGACATCGGGCGACGCGCGTGCCCGTCACGACGTAGCATCCCGAGCAATCATCCACACAGACAACGCGTATCCGCTCAGCGAAACGAAAGCAAAGCAATGTCGTCACTATGTTCTCTTTGGTGGTCTCGGTTCCAGCCTTTATTGCCTCGTGCTGTTCATCACGAGTTTGTTTCTGATCCTGCTGATCCTGATTCAGCGTGGCCGCGGCGGCGGTTTGTCCGGCGCCTTTGGTGGCGCAGGCGGGCAGAGCGCGTTTGGGGCCAAGGCAGGTGACACGTTTACGAAGATCACGGTCGTGGCGTCGTCGTTTTGGATCATCCTGTGCATTGCCGGCGCCATGATGTTGCGGACGGACGAGCAAGGCTTGATGTCGCGTTCGACAAATACCGTACCGGCGACGATTCCATTGGACTCGGAGTTCGAGGGCGACCTGAATCTGGAAATGGGTGATGCCGAGGCGCGGGCGACAGTGACGCGGCAATCGACGAAGCGGCCGTCGTCCGATGCTCCGGCCAGTACGGCTGAGTCGGCTCCCGACGGGCCGAGCGCCGAGTAGCTATTGCCACACTCCAGTCGGTTCTGGCACGCCGGACGGCTGAATTCCTGTTGCTCGCGGAGACGATAAAGTGCTGCTGAGCATGACTGGCCACGGCGATGCGGCGATTGACGCAGACGGAATGCGCTTCTACGCCGAGGTGCGAACGGTCAACAACCGTTATCTTAAGCTCACCTTGCGTGGCGATTCAGTGGTCTCGAGCCTTGAATCCAAAGTTGAAGCGCTGATTCGCAAGAGTGTCCGACGAGGGCACGTGAATGTCTCTGTTTCGGTCGAACGCAGTTCGGCGGCGCGTTCCGCGTCGATCGATGCCGATGTCCTGGCAAATTACGTTTCGCAAACCAACTTGCTCGCGACGCAATTGGATGTTCCAAAGGCTGGGCTCGACACGTTACTGCAATTGCCTGGCGTGGTCTGCGAACCGTTCCGGCAAAACGAAGAAGTCGAAACCGAGTGGCCGCACATCGAACGCACGATTGCTGGCGCGCTGGCGAAACTGTACGAGATGCGAGCGCAGGAAGGTGCCGCGATGCTGGGCGACCTGCAAGAAAACTGCAAGGCGATCGCTGCCGAAATCGTGGCCATAGAGAAACGCGGCCCGATCATCATCGAAGCGTACCGACAGCGACTGGCGGAAAAAGTGAATCGTTGGTTGGAAGAAAACGAAATTGAACAGATCGACAGTTCGGACATCGTACGGGAAGTCGGAATTTATTCCGAACGAGCCGACATCTCGGAAGAAACCGTGAAGGATGCGCAGCCACGTTGTTCAATTCCTGCAAATCTGTGACGCGAACGAAAGTTCAGGGCGGAAGTTGGAATTCATCATCCAGGAGATGTTGCGGGAAACGAATACGATCGGTTCCAAGGCAAACGATGCGGAAATTTCGACCCATGTGGTTGAAATCAAGACGCGGATTGAACGCATGCGCGAGATGGTTCAAAACGTTGAGTAGAGTCGGGTCGGGGCGATGTCCGTGGATGGACGACGGGCGCGTCGCAATTGGGCGTTTCCTCCTCTTCAGTTCCGAACAAGTACCAAAGGCAATCCAATGGCCGGCCAGCTGGTGATCATTTCGGGGCCCTCCGGTGTCGGAAAAACGACCGTGGTCCGCAGTCTGTTGGAAACGTGTGAATTGCCCCTTGAGCTGAGCATCTCGTCGACCACGCGCGAGCCGCGTGGAGCGGAGGAAGACGGGAAAGACTACTATTTTCTCAGTCAGGAACAATTTGCCGAGAAACGCCAGAACGGCGAGTTCCTCGAATGCTGCGAGGTATTTGGGCGCGGGCATTGGTACGGGACCCTGAACGCTCCGGTCGCCGCTCAGCCTTCAGCAGGGAAAGTGGGTTATCTTGGAGATTGATGTAGAAGGAGCCATGAAGGTTCTGGAGCATTACCCTGACGCGATCACGATTTTTGTCGGTCCTGGTAGTCTGGAAGAACTGGAACGCCGGCTTCGGAAACGTCGCACGGAAACAGAAGAGAAAATTCAACAGCGTTTGGCCCGCGCCAAACATGAGATTTCGTTCGCCGAAAAATACGGATTTGTCGTCGTGAACGAGACGATCGAGCAAACAGTCCGCGAGATGTGTGACATCCTGCAGAAGTCAAGGTAGTCACCCGACCCAGGCAATCGACGCGGCTTTCACCCAATTGCAGAATTGCAAACCTAAGGAGTTCTCACCGCTATGCTGGAAGATCTAAAAGAAGAAGAAATCGTCAACAAGGTTGGTGGGCGTTTTAAGCTGTCGACGCTGATGCAAAAGCGCATGATTCAGTTGAACCAGGGCAGCCGCCCTCTGGTTGACATGACGGCTCAAAACAAGATGGAAATTGTGTTGCAGGAGATCTTGCAGGACAAAATTTTTCTCGACATGTCGGGCGAAGTTCAAACTGTAGATGACGGTCAGGATATTGTGGGACTTCCCGATCTTGATCCAACGGAAGGATGAAGCAGCACGAGATTCTCATCGGAGTCACCGGCGGGATCGCGGCCTACAAGACGGCCGCCCTGGTTAGCCGTCTGGTGCAAGGAGATGAAGACCATCAGCCGGCCGGTGTCACGACGATCATGACGACGTCGGCACAGGAATTCATCGGACAAACGACGTTTGCCGCGTTGACCGGGCGGCCCGTATTGACGCAAACGTTTGATCCGTCTGCAGCGCCGTTGGGAGCCCACATCGAAGCGGCCCAACGTGCTGACCTGCTTTGTATCGCGCCAGCGTCGGCCGACTTCTTGGCCAAGATGGCCCATGGAATTGCTGACGACCTGCTCTCCACGACCTACCTCTACTTTGAGGGACCGGTGATTGTAGCGCCGGCCATGAATTGTCAAATGTGGGAAAAGCCGGCGGTCGGTCGAAATGTCGCGCAGCTTACAGAGGACGGTGTTGGCTTCGTTGGCCCAGAAGAGGGATGGCTTAGTTGTCGTCAACGCGGATTCGGGCGGATGTCGAGTCCCGATTCAATATTTGCAGTGATAAACAAGGCATTGTCCTGATATTCAGGCAACGAGCTACAGAATGTTCATGAAACCTTTACCCGTGAATGAAGCGAAAATCCTTGTATTGAGGCAAATTTGAAAGGATTCGACGACGTGCAGAACCATGGTTCAGGCGATGCATTGTCGATACAATGAGCAGTGCGGCGGCTGGATCCAATCTCCACATACATTGTCAGGGAATGACGGCGGAGTGTAGCTCCGAAATACCCAGTCGGCGGCTTCATTTGTTTATTCGATCAGGGAGATGACTATGAATCATAAGCAGCAGAAGGCAGGATTCACGCTTGTCGAATTGCTTGTTGTGATTGCGATTATTGCGATTCTGGTTTCGCTGTTGTTGCCCGCGGTGAATTCCGCCCGCGAGGCAGCTCGACGAATTCAGTGCATCAACAATCAACGGCAGCTGGGTCTGGCCGCCAACAATTACCTCAGTGCCCGGAAAACGTTTCCGCCCGGATTGACCGCCGAAATGGACACGACCTGGTATGGCTATTCATTGTTTACCTTCATGCTTCCGTTCATTGAAGAAACGGCAATTTCGGAACAATGGAATTTTGGCCAGTCATCTGTTGATGCAAAGTCAAACGCTCGCGGTCCCAGCGGCGGATTTACTCCGGACGCCCTGACCGCCACAGTGATCGGTTCGTTTATCTGTCCTTCGGATGTTCTCCCCATTAATCCATTCTATCTGGATTACAATACGCAAGGTTATGCTTTTGGTTGGCACGGGATCACCAGTTACGTCGGCAGCAGCGGCACCTATTCGACCTATTTTCGTGACCCCGACATGAGATCGGATGGGATGTTCTACATGACAGGTCCGGATTCAAGGCCTGACCCAGGACAAGATTATCTCGAACCGAATGCCAGGCCGGCCAAGCCCAGCAAGGTCAAGGATGGTCTCAGCAAGACGCTGCTGTTTGGCGAGCGATTTCACCTGGACCCGGGTCTGGATGCATTGCACGAGCAAGGCAACTTCAGCCGTTATCCATTGAATGGATGGGGAGCTTGGGGTTGGGCCGGCGGTGGCAACGGGACGACTCACCTGTTTGCTTGTACTCGAGTCCCCATCAATTATCAGGTTGGGGATATCGACTCAACTGGTTACCAGGCGGTCAACTTCCGCATGTCAGCTTTTGGAAGTGGCCATAACGGAGGTGCAAACTTCGTGATGGCTGATTGTTCGACCCGTTTTATCAGCCAGGATGTGGATGAAATCACCTATCGGGCGATAAGCACGAAGGCCGATTCGGAAACAGGCTACGACGCACTGTAATCCGAAGAACTGCGGAACTTGATTGGGGCATGAGTGTCATGGGACGACGATTCTGGCTACCGGTGTTGCTTCTGGGCTTGCTGTTTGGGTGCGAAAAAGGCCCAGAAGTGGCCGAAGTTACCGGCACCGTGACCGTTGGCGGCAAACCACTCGAAGGTGTCCTGGTAAAATTTCTACCCGATCCCGTCTCGGGGACATCAGGCCCCAGTTCCTTTGCTACGACGAATGCCGAGGGCAAATTCGACCTCGTGTACGACAAGCAAAATGATCTCCACGGTGCCGTTGTGGGTTGGCACCGAGTGTTCTTGATGGACCCGGCCCGAGAAGACCGACCGCCCGGTCCGCTGAGGCTACGGCCCGAGTATTCTTCGTCAGCGCAAACCCCATTGAAATTTGAAGTGGCTCCCGGCGTTCAGAGTTTTGACATCGAGCTAAAAAAGCCATAGTCAACCTGCTCGAACTTTCTGGAACACATTGCTCAGCGTGGTATCTCATGAAAATACAAGGCGCTCGATGCGCTCCGTCGGTTCTCGCGTTCCTGTTGTTCGCCAGCTGCGGCATCGTTCAGGCAGAGGACTGGCCGCAATTTCGTGGCCCCAATCGGGACGATATTTCGCCGGAGTCCGGTTTGCTGACCGCCTGGCCGGACGAGGGACCGCCGCGACTTTGGTTGTACGAGAACGCTGGATTTGGCTACTCAGGTTTTTCCATCAGCCAAGGTAAACTGCTGACGATGGGGACAAGGGACGGTTCCACGATTCTGCTGGCCTTGAACGCCGAGACCGGTGAGGAACTCTGGTCGACGCAAATTTCGGAAGTGCTGCCGAATGGCTGGGGCGACGGCCCTCGCGGTACGCCGACCGTGGACGAGGATCGTGTTTACGCACTTTCTGGGAAAGGCAACCTGGTGTGTGCGGACGTCAGTGACGGGTCGATCATCTGGCAGAAGACGATGGAGGATTTCAGCGGTCGAAAACCGAAATGGGGCTGGTCGGAATCGGTGCTCATCGATGGCGACAAGATGATCTGCACACCTGGGAACGACGACGGCGCCATTCTTGCCTTGAACAAATGGACAGGTGAAAAGATTTGGCAAACGGAGGAGGTCACCGATTGGGCCCAGTACGCGTCGGTTGTTCCGGCCGAGATCAACGGCACCAAGCAATACGTTCAATTGTTCATGAGACGCGTGGTCGGTGTGTCTGCAGAGGATGGTGCTTTGTTGTGGGAAGTGCCATTCGATGGCGAAACGGCGGTGGTTCCGACACCCATCGTCAAGGACGACCAGGTGTTCGTTTGCGCCGGTTACGGCGTCGGTGGCAAGTTGATTGCGTTCAAGAATGGTCAGCCGGAAGAGGTTTACGCTAACCGCGTTATGAAGAATCACCATGGCGGTGTCATCCTGGTCCAGGGGAAACTGTACGGCTATTCCGACAAGGTCGGTTGGGTCTGTCAGGATTTCGAGTCAGGAGAAATGGTGTGGAATGAACGCGGCAAGCTCGGGAAAGGCGCGGTAGCGTATGCCGATGGCAGGCTGTATTGCCTTGGAGAAAGAGATGGTGTGGTATGCCTGATCAACGCGAGTGATTCCGGCTGGCAAGAATCAGGCCGGTTCACATTGGTACCCTTAAGCGAGAATCGCAAACCCAAAGGTGCCATTTGGACGCATCCAGTCATCGCCAACGGACGGTTGTATCTCCGTGATCAGGAGTATATCTACTGCTACGAGGTTGCGGCCGGCGATGGCTAGAGTGCATTTACTTTATCTATAGCCTCTCTTTGCTGGGTTGGTACTGCTATGTAAGCGCCACTAACGCTACACGTATGTGCGACACGCACTAATGATCCGAGTCAGCAGAGATTTCGGGTTCTACCACGGACGTAACTTTCGGTCGTTGAATGAGGAACGCCCGTTCGTCCTATCTGGCGTGGATCGCTAACTCTTGGCCGCGAAGTGACGAATACGAAAACCAACAGTTCCAAGCGCATGGAGTAGACTCTGGGATAGGGAGGGCGGCCATACCGCCGATACTTGAGTCAACGTTGTAGCCGAAACCTATTTGAGTTGCGTCGTCCGTGGAAATCTGGAAACCCCGCTCGGACAAGAATAGCAAAGACTTCACTTTTTGACCGAAGCGCGATGCGGTAGAGCTTGGCAAACCGCCATCAACGATGCAACGACTTGGGTTGACCAAGGCGCTTTAACGATACTGCCTAACGAAGATATTCGTTCGGTCGCGACAGACGCGATGTTTGCGTTCCGTGAGTCTGCCGGACCATCCTGGCTTGTTGTTGCCGAGTGGGTTCGCTGGCGCTGATCTTTCTGGCCAATTGCCCGTCCCGATTCGGGTTCATGCGTCTCGGGACACCCTCGACAAGGCGGGAAAACTCCGATTTAACTTGCGGGCTGACGTCGTTCAAACGCCCCGCCATTTCGACGACCCCGGTCGGGTTGAGCTCGGCAGTCTTCGATAGCTTCATCAGGAAATCGGCCGTCTCGACGAAGTTGACGTCAGCCGCTTTGACAAACAGCGGGTGGAAGGTGCGGGCGACAAGGTCGATTGCCGGACTATCCAGCTTCAGGAAGACGTCCAACACATTGCGGACCATTGTCCGGCCACCGGCCTCGTAACTGATCGTACGTAGCAGCATTACGCATTGACCAAACACCTTGGCTTTGAACAAGGTCCCTTCGTACATCCCCTTACCGTAGTAAAGGTGCACATCGGGTGTGCCATAGACCAAGTCGATTTCGCTCGCCGTTCCCATGCCGTCGTGGGCGTTAAAGCGAAACTCGCCCGTTCGCTGCAGGTCGACTTGAGTGACTCCCATCAAGTCCCATGTACTGATAACGACTTCCGGGTTGCGAATCAGAAAGGTGAACAGGTCGCGATCGCAATCGATCGTCGAAATAGGCAACCGGCGGAAGACCGTGGGATGAGCAACGACCGCCTGGATATTGCGCGCTACGTCGGGGCGAAGTCGGTCGAGCGGCAATGCCTGGATCGCTTCAGCGGCGGCGGACTGTTCGGCAGTCCCTGCGGGGTAGTTGTCGCGAGGATTTGGTCGCGATTGCGAATAGGCAGCCCCGACGGTTACGCAGCCGACCAACCATAGGACGCCCACATGTACGGCAATTGGTCGGCAGACGTGGTGCAATCGCTGTAACGTCTTGTGTGAATCGGCGTTCGCCATTGTCCCCCCAGACAATACCTAGACCTGAACTCAATGTGACAGCATTGCATGCTGAATCACTGTCGCGGTCTTGGCGGTTAACACCATTATTCGGCCGAGCTGGCCACGTTCCGTCAGCTAAATTCGCGAACATGTAGACATGACAAAAAATTTGTGGACTGTTCCATGCGTCATGGATAAAGAAGGCCTGGTTTGACGCGGCCCAGGGGCGGGGTACTGGCCGAAGGGACCGTGTCGCACTAG
>CAWGCE010000009.1:0-662845 GCA_963821085.1 uncultured Planctomycetales bacterium
CACCAATTGCTACCTGTCATTACGCCGGTATTCAAGGACAAGAAGAACGGCAATTACAAAGTGATTAGCTTCTTCGCCAAAAAAGCGAGGGGCACAATGGCTAACTTCCTGGTGCGGAACCGCATCGTCGATGCGGCTGGAATCCAGAAGTTCAAGGTCGGCGGATACCGCTTTGACAGGCAATCTTCGGACGAGCTGACCTATGTTTTTCTGCGTGATGAACCGTGAACTACTTTTCGTAGTTGGCGGCCATTTCGATTTGGACGGTGCCTTCGTTCGTGACTTCAAAAGTGGCCATCGACGGTCCGCGCTCTTCGGTCAGGGATACGTTCACTTGCATGGCCACGCGCAGAGTACGGCAGGTGGCGATTCCGATAGCCACCTCGCCATGGCAATCGAACGACGGCTGACTTTGTTCATTCGTCTTGCCGACAATATGAGTTTCAAACAGGGCCGCGGCTTGGCCATTGATCGATTCGAGTCGCAACAGTCGCATGGTCACCGATTCGGCGTGACGGGCCATCGAGTCGCTAAGCAATTCGGTGGCCAGTTCCGCGGGTAGCGTCAACTGCTCTCCAACCGACACGGTGCGACCATTCAAGAACTCGGCGAACGGATTCGTCTTTCCGACGGATTGCATGTTACCGTCGACAATGACCAATTCGTCAGCCGGCGGTTTCGTTCCGTCGACGTAGGTGATAGCCAGTTGCGAATCAACCCGGCTGACTGCATAGGTCTTGCCCTCGACCGGTTGCGGTACCGACCGTTCCCATAGCTTGCTGGCATCCTTCCGGGATGCTCGGGTGTATGTGACTTGTACCTTTGCAGTTTTCCCCAGATCATTCTCGACGATGAGCACCTCGCGTAGTTGCTCGATCTTGACGTTCTTTTGCTCCGACGAGATCAGCTGTTCCGATTGAGTAAAAGTGGTCTGCAATTTCGAATGCGAGCTGACTTCGTGTCGGACCAACATTCCGTTCGTTGGCCGAATGTACTGAAAAGTGGCGTTTTTTGCCGTGAGGTCGCTGGATGCACATGCTGTGAGGGCGAGTATTCCGCAGGTCAGCACGATCAGTTTCAAGAGTTTGGGACGCATCCTGAATGCCTTTGATGGTTGTGGCCGATCGCGGTGTGTTCGCGTGGGCTGGTTTTGGTCGACCACATTATTAGATAAGGTGGCCGCATGAACCAAGACGAAGTTGAGTCGAAGTTTGGTGGCTACCTGAAGCCGTTTGCAAACCACCCAAAGTTGCGCTTCCGGGTGCTGGCGGTGCTATCCAGCCTGCCGGAAGACGTCAGTCGCGATTTTCTTGAGGATTCGAAATTCCACATTTCGTTGGACAATTTCGAAATCGGCCGTGGTTCCCAGGTCTGGATGGCCTGTCCCGGGCCCGGTGGTGAATTCAGCCGCAGCGTCGTGCTCAAACCGCGATTGGAGGACAGCTCCGAAGCGTTTGCAAAGTATGTGATCGCCCACGAGTTTGCTCACGCCTATCTCAGAAATGGTGGCTGGAACGAAATCGATGATCCGGAGCTGGCGGCCGATGCATTGGCCGCCTCGTGGGGCTTTGTGCGGGATGGAGGAATGCCGTGACCGCCAGCGGTCACTTCCATTCGTAAGCTGTGAGGGCTCGAAGTTCTCGCACGAACAACTGCCCGTCGACCACCGACAGATGTGCCCAGGTAGGATCATCGCTGATATGGATCGAGTCAATCAGCTCGAATTGATCGGGCGTCGCCTTCAGGAGCAGCAGGTCGCCGCGTTCATCCAGGGCGAGTATCCGGTCGCCATTCGCAACGAGACTGGCGTACTTGCCGTAACCGGTGGAACGCCATGCTTCTTCGCCGGTTTTCAGGTTGAGGCAGTTGAAACGCTGATTCTTCAAGTGCATGTAGGCGTGCTGGCCGACGATCACGGGAGTCGACATGTATGCCTGTGACTTGTGATTCCAGGACTCGGTAACGTCGTACCCGTCATTGGCAGCCGTGATTTCCCACAGTTGGGAACGGCCGCTATGAGCGCTGGTAAAGACCGCGTTCTCGAATACTGTTGGAGTAAGAATATTCATGCCGCGGAAGGCTTCGATCTCCTGAGACCAGAGTTCTTCACCAGACTCCAGATCGATCCCTTTCAATTCCGTACGAGTTTGTGCGATGAGCATCGGTTTTCCACTGATTGTCGCGATTGTGGGTGAGGAAAACGCACTACCGTACATGCCGCCTGCATCGACCGCCGCGCGCCATACTACCTGGCCCGACTCCTTGTCAAGTTTTACAACCGCAGCGCCGGCCTGAATGTAGAGATGGTCATCAAGCAGCAGCGGTGAGCTGACGAATCCAAACGCCGGCGGTGGAGTCTCGAAACGCTCCACAAAATCGACCCGCCACTTTTCATCTCCCGTGGCCACATCCAGTGCAACCAGGACGTCGCGAATCCCGGCGACATACAACGTCTGCCCATCACAGGCCGGGGTTGCACGAATCCAGCTGCCGTTCGATCGGGCAAAGAACGGCACCTTCATTGCGCCTTCCCAACGACTGCTCCATACCGACTTGCCTGTTTTGCGATCAAAAGCATGCACCACTTCGTACTTCTCGTCTTCCGTTTCGGTGGTGAATACCAGCTCTTCATTCACAATCGGACCCGAGTAACTGGGGCCCAACTCGACCCGCCACAGCTGCTCGAGATTTCCTTCCAATTTCCCCGGCCAACGCTCTCCCGAGAACTGACCATCTCGTTTTGGGCCACGCCATTGCAACCAAGTATTCGAGTTCACGGGCTGCTGAACGATTCCGGGTTGGGCCGCATCGGAAGTCGATTCTTGCGCGATGCACGGCACAGCAGTCAGAAGTGCGAGTAGTGCGAGCAGAAATCGGAAGTTTCCAGATTCGAATTGGCGCATGTTATTCCTTCTTGAACAGGTAGTGGCCCACAAACCACTCGTGGCCACCGTTATAACGAAACAGTTCGGCGCAAGCCATGAAGAACATGCGCCATCGCTGTATCAGCAGGCTGGCATCTTCGCTCGGCAGCTGTTCCAGGAAAATCTGTCGGACTTGATCTGACTTTCCGTCGAGTCGTTCCAGCCATGCTTCGCACGTGCGTGCATAATGGTTGCCGTCGACATCCCACTGGTTCGCCAGGGCCAAATCTTCCTGGAAACAAGACAACAAGGGGAACGACGGCATGATTCCACCGGTAAAGAAATGCTGAGCCATCCAGTCGTTGTCTCCAGATGTCGTAAACTCGTAGGGCGAAGTGCGGTGGCAAAAAATGTGAACAAAAAGCTTGCCTGCGGGATGCATCCAGGATGCGATACGACGCAGCAGGATTTCGAAATTTCGCATGTGCTCGAACATCTCGATCGACACCACGCGATCGAATTGCCCCGCCGGTTCGAACTCGCGGATGTCCGCAGTGAACACATCAAGATTCGTCAAGTTTCTTCGCTCCGCCTGTTGCAGGATAAACCTGCGTTGTGGAGCGGAATTGGAAACGGCAACGATTTGTGAACCGGGAAATCTCTCGGCGGCCCACAGGCCGAACGAGCCCCAGCCACAACCAAGATCGAGGATACGCTGTCCGTCCTGGATTTCGGCACGACGGCAAGTGAGCTCAAGCATGGCAACTTCGGCTTCCGCTAAATTGGAAGTCGGTGTTTCGAAGTGGCAACAACTGTATTTCAATCGGGGTCCTAGGACCGAATGAAAGAATTCGGGCGGGACTTCGTAGTGTTGGGCATTGGCCGCATCTGTCTCGACCGCAATCGGTTGAATTCGTAACTCCCCAGCGAACCGTAAGGCAGCTGCGGCAGAGTTTTCGCCGCTTACCATTTCGAGTCGCCGGGCCAGTAACTTGCGAATTCCAATACGGATCAACCAGTCAGGTAACCAGCGTTTTTCGGCGAGCAGGATGGTATTCATGCGGAGTTGCCTTCACAGCGAGGCAGGGGGGCGATGGCGATTTCACCGCGGCATTCCGGTTTGGCAAGAACGAGCTGACAAACGTCGACTTGCCTTTCGCGAAAACCGGCTTCGCAGTAGCAAAGGTAATATTCCCACGCTCGAAGGAAGAAATCGCTGTCATTCAAAGCACGAGCCGAGGTGAGGTTTTGGTGAAAGTTGCTACGCCAGATCGCTAACGTCCTGGCGTAGTGCGATGCGAACGTCTCATAGTGAATCGGCAGCAAATCAGCAGAACGCGTGATGGCGGCCAGCATGGATTGCATTGATGGGAGGCAGCCACCGGGAAAAATGTACCGCTGTATGAAGTCAACGCTTTGACGGTAACTTCGGTGGCGTTGGTCAGGGATGGTGATCGCCTGCAAGCTCATCAACCCGTCCCGATTCAGCAATTGCGAACACTTGCGAAAAAAAGTGGGCAGGAAACGGTGGCCGACCGCCTCGATCATTTCAATGGATACCAGTTTGTCAAATTGGCCTTCAAGGTCGCGGTAATCACGTTGCAATAGCGTAACGCGATCTTGCACGCCCGCTTGTTCGATCCGCTGTTGGGCCACCTTGAATTGTTCGGCCGAAATCGTGGTGGTTGTTACGCGGCACTTGTACTGTTGGGCGGCATAAATCGCGAAACCGCCCCAACCCGTGCCGATTTCCAGAACGTGGTCATCACTGCTGAGTTGTAGCTTCCGGCAAATGCGATCGAACTTGTTGAGCGACGCGTCGAGCATCGAACATTCGGGGCCGGTGAAGATTCCGGAAGAGTAGGTCATCGTTGGGTCGAGAAACAGGCGAAAGAAATCATTACCAAGATCGTAATGGGCGGCGATGTTTTGCCGGCTGCCGCGGCGCGAGTTGGCTCGTGCAAGATTCCATAGCCGGCGTAAGGGACTCAACAATTGAGCGGTTCCGCCATTGACTTGTTCCAGGACCCGACGGTTGCGGGCGATTAATTGAAGGACACTCAGCAGATCATCGGTTTGCCAATCTCCGGCCAGGTACGACTCGGCAGCGCCCAAACTGCCGCCCAGTACCGTATTTCGATAAAACTTCGGATTCCTGACTTCAATGGCCGCGCTGATGGTCTCACGCTGATCACCTGTCGTACCAAATTCGTAGGTTTGATCGGCGTCGGTCAGTACCAGACGCCCTGTTTTTAAATCCGCAAGACGGGCCAACACCGCTTTGCGGAAGGGACCGGTGGGTGACGGATTCTGGATTCCTAGGCGGTGACCGCGTCCGGTTTCGGCGGCCGTTTCGATGGATGAACGTAGAACGGACATTTCTTCTGCCATAATCGTAAAGCTTCAAAATAGATCGCCGCCAACATTTGCAGCGATGCAATGGGGAATCGAATCAGGGAATATGCCAGGGCGAGGTCGGTAAGTTGCTTTCGGGCTAACTTCATTTCTGCCGTGAAGATCAACTCTCCGTGCCGATCGACCTGCATTTGAACTTTCAGTCGGTCGCCCGGTTCGTCGATCTGCCACGCATACGTCGACTCCATATCCATGAACGGCGAGACATGAAATTCCTTGCTGTGTTTGAATCTGAGGCCGTTTCCTTCCAACCTGTTGTGCTTGCTCAGAACGTACCAATGACGCTCACGCCATGGTGTATTACACACCTCGGCCAGAACGCTGTGAAGCTCATCACCGTCCCAACAGTAATAGAGGCAGATCGGACTGAAGTAGAAACCAAATTGCCGCAGTGGCGTAAGCACCCGGATCGGACCGTCAAGCGCCTCGCCAGTGATGGCTTGGACACGCTTCAGTAATTCCATCCGCAGTTCTCCCACCCCGACATGATCAGTCATCGCGTCTGAATGGTCCGACGACCTGAAAGACAGTGGGGCGATGCGTCGCGTCGAGAGCAGGCGCAGCCGACTTGTCAGATCGGGAATTTCGTCCAAATCCAGGTAAAGCCAACGCACCGAATACCGTAATTTGTGAATTAGCGGACGTCGACGGGTGTGGCTAACAGTGCCTGCGTAGATGCAACTTTGCATGCGGATAGATCGATTTCGAACATTTGGGTCACGGCGAGTGCACTGTTGACTCCATCTTCATGGAATCCATAGCCCCAGTATGCGCCGCAAAAATAACTGTGGTTCTTGCCGTTAATCTCTTGACGACGTTCTTGAGCTGTAGCGCTCTCGACATCGAAGACAGGGTGAGCGAACTGGAAGCGTTCGAGGACGTGATCCGAAGCCACGGGAGATGTTGGATTGAGCGTGACGCAGATTGGATTCGGCGCGCCCAGCCGTTGCAGACGATTAACGTCGTACGTCAACGTGACTGGCAATCCTGCGGTGGCCGGAATGTGGTAATTCCAGCTGGCCCATGCCCGTGGATGGCTGGGCAAGACCGACCGATCCGTGTGCAGTACCGCCTCGTTTTGCTGGTAGGGGAACGAGCCAAGGACCTCTCGTTCGACAGAAGACGCGTTGTCGCCCAGTAGCTTCAATGTTTGATCTGCATGTGTTGCGAAGACGACAGCATCGAATGCCTGTTCAACGCCTGAGGGTAACGCTACGGTCACGCCCGATTCGTGTCGACGGACAGAGTCAATCGGGCAATTCGTGTGCACCCGGTCACGAATCGGGGCCAGCAGCTTGTCTACGTAGGCTCGGGATCGTCCTTGCACGGTCATCCACCTTGGTCGATCGACGATTTGCAGCAAGCCGTGATTATGGAAAAAATTCAGAATGAAATTGGCGGGAAAGTCCAGGAACTCATCCGGCTTGGTTGACCAGATTGCTGCGCCCATCGGAACGAGATACTGATCGATCATCTGCTTGCTCAGCCGCAGTTGACTGATAAATTGTCTCAAGGTTTGGGGGCCATCGGTGGCTTCCCCCGAGGTGACGAATCGAGTGGCCCGACGGTTAAATCGGACGATGTCGGTCAGCAGCCGCCAGAAACTCGGTCGAACGAGATTCCGCCGCTGGGCGAAGAGCCCGTTCAGAGAGCTACCCTGGTATTCGAGCATGGTCCGATCGCAACGCACGCTGAAGCTCATGTCGCTGGGCTGGGCTGATACTTTCAGCAGCTCCAACAGTCGCCGGAAGTTGGGATAGGTTCGATCATTGAAGACCATGAATCCCGTATCGACGTCGTACGAATTGCCAAAAGCTTCGACAGTTACCGTGTGGGCGTGCCCACCCGGCCGGGGCCCTGCGTCGTACAGCTCCACTCGGTGAGTTGTTGAGAGCAACCTTGCGCAGAGGTTACCGCTGATGCCGGCTCCAATAATTGCAATTCGCATGCATCATTCTCGCGTGTGCGCCGATGATCCAGATCACCATTATTGCGCCCTTGTTTGCTTTGACCACCCTGACACGTTATGTAAGCCATCGCGATCGGTCCTGGGGCGTCGATCACCGCTGCGATACCGTCCGACGTGTTGACTGCCTGAATGGCGGGGAATCGGCCGGACCTGAAGTCAAGGAAGCTGTTGCCGGACTTTCTTCGCCCAGCCGTGATTTGGAGACAATTTAAGGATGTAGTCGAGCGTGGCCGTGGCTTTGTCAACTTGCCCCGTCTTAAGCTCGCAGATGGCTCGCATTGAGAGTCCCGGCAGGCTATTTGGTTTCGAAGTCAGTCCTTGCTTCAAATCAACCATGGCCTCTTCGTATCGCTCCAGAGATCCGAGCGCGAGTCCCCTACAGATATGGGCTTGCGTGAATTCCGGGTCCGCTCTTAGTGCGTTGTTTGCAGCTTCCAACGCTTGATCGAAGTTTTTCAGTTGCCAGGACCGCAACGCAATGGTGTCCCAGCCAGGTGCAAAGTCGGGATCGATCGACACGGCAATCCGCGCATATGTTAGCGCTTCATCGTTTTGCTTGAGTACCGTCGCAAGCCAGGTCAGTAGCTGCCAGTTTTGCGGTTCGTCCGGCCGCCGCTCGGTCAGTAGTTTGGCCGCTGCGTATGCCTGGGGGATTCTGTTGTTGGCCTTCAAGAACGTCGTTATCTGCTGAAGATAGCCCACCGATTTCGCGTGGCTTCGCATTGCCAAATCGAAGTCGTCGACGATCGCCGACTTGTCCTTGGGTAACGCGGTGGCACGCTGGCCATATTCCTGTGCCATCGCTTCGTCCCCATCACGGGCAGCAATGCGAGCGGCCGCAACCAGTGCGGGTTTATTCTTTGGATTTAGCGCCAAAGCCGCTGCTGCGGCCTCGGCGGCTGCAGGCAAATTTCCCGCAGCTTCTTCCGCTCGCGCCAGCCCGACCCATCCGACTGCGTCTTTCGGTCGTAATGTCGTATACGTCTTCCAGACCCTCCTCGCTTCCTCAGCATTGCCATTGGCCAAATGGGCCTCTCCGAGACGCCCGAAGCTAGCGGCGCTGTTCGGCGCCAAACGCGTCGCTTTGGTCAGCGCCTCAACCGCTCTGGGAGGCATGCCCTCCTCGAAGCATGCGCTGCCAAGCAAGTGCCACCACTTCGCTTCCTTCGGTGCGAGTTTGACAACCCGTTCGTACAATGGAATTGCCGACGTTCTCAAATGATGACCATCATAGTACATCGCCAACGAACTCAGGGACTCAACGTTGGGAGTTCGAGCCGCCTGATCGATGGCGGGGTGGACCAGCTTCCAGGTCGGAGCGTCCAACGCGGTCGGTTCAGGTGGAGCAGGCAGGCCGGCATCGCGACACCAGGTTGCCAACGCAGTGCCGTCGAGTTCAACGCGGAGCGTGCGCGTATCCGTTTTCGCAAATCGAATGGGAGGGATGGGCCGCAGGGCTTTGCTGTTCCTGGATTTCGTGGATGCTCCACCATGCACTACCGCAGCCGTCGCACCCGTTGTCGGTTCTTCCGAATGATCAACGAAGCCCCTCGTTGATTCGTCCAAGTTACTGCCATCCGCCTGCTGACCCTGCCCATGGATAACTTCGTGCACCTGATCGACTTTCAAATTTGCAAACAGTTCGCGATCGCCGCCCGGCCAGGTAACGACAACATCGACAGGCGAGTCCGATCTTCCCAAACCAAATCGGACGGTGTTTTCATGTGAACTCAAGTAGCTCGCGTGCGGGCGAACAGTTCGAAGCTGGGGAGGACGAGTACGTAACGTGACCTTGGCATTCAGCTCACACGTAGCCCCGGTCTTCGATACTGGACGTATTGCCAACCAATGCAAACCAGTAACGTCCGTCGTATTCCGATAATATCGCAGCGGACCGTCCTTCACGGCCACCAATACATCGATCGATCCGTCCCCGTCGATATCGCCCGTGGCCAGTCCGCGTGATACCGCCGGGTCGCTGTCTTGATCGGCCAATGGAATTTCAGCGGAAGGAAATCGACCGGCCGCAAGACCGACGGCAAATCGATCCTGCTGAGCGTACGGCTGTTGTGGATATCTTGGGCTTACCGGTTTGGCGACGCCACCATTGGCAATAAACAGATCGAGATTGGTGTCATGATTGAAATCAGCAAACGCGATTCCAAAACCGGTGTCAGGTCGCGACCAACCGGCGATCCCGGCCGCCGCGGTAGCATCGGAGAAAAAACCGTCATCGTTTCGATACAGGGTATTTGTTTCGCGGTTCATGTGGGTCATCAGCAGGTCTTCGTCGCCGTCCCGGTCGACGTCTCCGCAGGCGACTCCCATGCTGGCTTCCGGGACGCCCGCGTTGTTCAGAGCAGCTCCGCGGCACCATGGCCTCGTCCTTAAACGTTCCGTTGCCTTGATTGATCCACAGCAGATTCGCCTCGCCGTCATTGGCGACGTACAGATCGGGATCGCCATCGGCGTCAGCATCGAATACCACGACGCCCATGGAACGCGTTTTTGCGGAGGCGATGCCGGAAGACTCACTGACATCGGTAAAAGTGCCGTCGCCGTTACCAAGACACAGGAAGTCAACGGCGCCAGGATAGGAAGTGGGATTGCAGTAATCGGGACCACCGCCCGGCGCCGAACACTCCGGGTCGTTGCCGGCTTCCCATCGTGTGTAGTTTGAACAGTAAACGTCGACGTGCCCGTCGGCGTTGAGATCGGTTACGGCGACATTGAGCCACAGCCCCTCGCGATCGGCAAAACCGGCTTCCCGCGTGATATCTTCGAACTTGGCCGCACCCAGGTTCCGCAAGACAACGAGCGAACCTGCGTTGGTGACTATCAGGTCGTTGTCACCGTCGGCATCGAGATCGGCTGCAAAGGCACCCATCGCATACGATCGATCGTCAGCTCCACTACCAGCCGACGCATTGGTGAAGTGGCCCGAGCCGTCATTCAAGAACAACACATTCCGCCCTGGCTCCCCGGAATCCCCCGGGATTGGACCACCCTGAGGCAGATACACATCCAAGTCGCCATCGCCATCCAAGTCGGCGACGCAGACACCGCCGGACATGATTTCCGGGTACGTGAATTGGCCGGCAGCTCCCGAGCGATGAACAAAATTCAGCCCGGCCGACTCGGCCTGTTCAGCGAATTGAAGAGGGGCCGCAGAGGACAGTGGTTCGACCGTCGCCTCCGCATCGTTGGACTCGACCGTTGCACTGCGTTTGGGCTCAGCATTGATCGGTGCGGACGTTTCCTCGGTCCGCTCGGCACCGCATCCACCCATCGCGAGTACCACGAACGCGATGACGAATAGCGAGGCCCATAATGGTGGATACTCGAAACGGGCCATGGCTTGCCGTTGGATGAGAAGCGAGAGCGGATCAATCGTCGCGATTCCAGAAATCACGATCGCGTAGTCCATTATGCCGACGGGTACCCGTTTGGACTACGTGCTGCAGAGCGTCTCGAGGCCTTCATGGCCAAAACGTTTCGCCACGCTTGCCGCGCATAAAAAAAGGGACCTCTGACGTGCCAATCCACATTGGCTCCTGGACAGTCAGGGGCAAGGCAACCGTCCAAGTAACTCGCTCGTCAGAGGCCCCGCGGGCCATTCGCTAATGTTCCAGCCGAAGCTGTTACGCTGAACTTATAATGCAGTACTCATGCCAATTCCGAAATTCGAGAGGGCCGTCTTGGGTTAACTTCTAAATCGTTATGATTTAAAGACTTACCAAATTTTCTCGCATTGAGACAATCGGCCAGTATGGCTCTATCGGGGGGTAGGTACCCGTCTGGATTTAAGCCACTGTTGCAGACTTCATCGAAACGGCCGAAATATACCTCTTCAGAGGGGTTTTATGCGTCTTGCGTCTCAAAATGAAACTGCTTGACAGCGCAACCATTCAAATTTGCCGCATTTCTGCATCCCCAGGCCTAGGCTTGTTGCGAACTCCAGTCGCTACGATGATTGCTCACTCTGAGACTCACTCCAGACATCCCTTTCGAACCCTTTCCATGCAGGCCCGAAATTGAGCTCCCGACAGGCAACGATTGGCCAGCACATCTGCGGTTCCAATCGGCCGTTGCTGCTGATCGCAGGTCCCTGTGTTTTGGAGGATCTGGATGGCGGTCTGTTCATCGCCCGTCATTTGGCGGAACTGTGCAGTCGGCACGACGTCCAACTCGTCTACAAGGCGTCGTTTGACAAAGCCAATCGGACCAGCCTCGATTCCTTCCGCGGCCCGGGTTTAAAACGCGGCCTCGAGATGCTGACGCATATCCGCGAGGCCGTTTCGGTACCGGTGACGACCGACATTCATTTGCCAGAACAGGCTTCCGTCGCGGCGCAGGTGTGCGAGTTGCTGCAAATTCCCGCGTTTCTCGCTCGTCAAACCGATCTGCTGGTGGCGGCGGCCGAGACGGGGCGAGCTGTGAACGTCAAGAAAGGACAGTTTATGGCGCCGGAAGACATGAAATTCGTGGTCGACAAGCTGCACAAGTCCGGCTGTGATGACGTGCTCCTGTGTGAAAGGGGTACGTTTTTTGGTTACGGTCGCCTGGTGAACGATATGCAGTCGATCCCCAGAATGCAGGATCTGGGTGTACCCGTGGTGTTTGATGCAACGCACAGTGTCCAACGCCCGAGTGCCGCGAATGGCACCACAGGCGGCAATCGCGAAATGGTCGAACCACTCGCCAAGGCTGCGATTGCAATGGGAGTAGATGGCATTTTTCTGGAAACTCATCCAGACCCAACGCAGTCGCCGAGCGACGGGAGTAACATGGTCGCACTGGCAGAGGTTGAACAGGTGTTGACGCGCTTACTGCGAATTCGCGAGGCGCTCTGGAGCTGACAGTTGATGGCGTGTTGCTGGTTCAAGAGTTGTGATGCCTTTCGTTCGATTGTCTCGTCGAAGCGGTGGGCGGTACTGGTAATTTGGTCGGGATTGGCAATTTTTGGTGGGTGTCGCCCGGAAGCCCAGACGCCGCTCGTCCCGGCGCAGCAAGGACGCGCCATCCTATACTTCCGGTTCCGAGGACCATCTCAAGCTGGCGATCACCTTCATTGACACGATGAATGAATACAGCGAATTGGAAGTCTACGGTCGGATCAATCATCACCTTTCCAAGTGGATCCAGAAAAGTGAACCCGACGACGATTGGGTTGCCGACCCACTCTTCGGTCGGCTGCCCGATCGGTTGAACATTGCCAAGGGGCGAGCAACCCTGTCACGCCTCCTTTTCCTGGACGCCGATGTGGCGATGCTGCGGGAAGCGATGTGGATGCGGGATATTTCGCGGCAGTTTACTTCAGGTCAGGTTCGCGACGTGGCGTTGGCCAAATGGCTGGTGGATCAAGAAGAGGAACTCGGCGCGGATACGGTCCACGATTTGGGTATCGCTTACGAGATGTTCGATTGGGTTGTCCGCAACATCCAGTCCGAATCGGCTAGTGAGTCTCCTGATGGGGTTCCCTGTAGCAACCGGCTGGCCTGGGAGGCGTTATTGCTGGGTCGCGGTGATCAATTCGCCAAGTCGCGTGTCTTCCTCCTGCTCGCACGCCAGCAAGGCATCCCGGTCGTCATGCTGGGGATCGATCGCGACGATGGCGATACCGATTCATGGTTGCCGGCCGCCTTTGTCAACGGACAGTTGTTCCTTTTCGACATGCTGTTGGGAGTTCCCGTTCCAGCCGATGGCGATGCAGGTATCGCCACGTTAGGCGGCTTGATTGAGCAGCCCGAGATCCTTGGCGAAATGACCCCAAACTATCGCGTGAAAGCTGACGATCTCAAAAAGGTTGTGGCGCTCATCGATGGAACACCTGCCTATCTGTCGCAACGCATGAAGTTGGTCGAGATGGCATTGACGGCTGAAAACAAAATGAAACTGACCTGTCGTCCCTCTTTACTTGGGAAGGGAACTGCGATCAACCAAGGGAATCACCAACGTTGCGCTTTGGCCTCTCCCTTACGATTCAATTCAGCTGCGATTGTCCATCTTGCAGGATCCACAGAAGATGAGGCAACTTCAGCGAGATTCGAGTTTCTTCACAGGGCAGGGCCCCATCGCACGCGGTCGGTTACAGCATTTCCGTGGCGCCTATGCCAACACGCCAAATCAACAAGGCGCAAAAGCGTTGTACATGAGTAGCCGACTTTCCGACAAACAGATTGAGGCATTGCCCACGAACGAAGAACAGCTTCGAACGTTGATGCAAATTGAAGAACTACCGGCCAACCCACAATTGCGAGCCGAAATCGCTGCAGCGATGCAACAGAGTCTGCGCAGCGTCAAGGAGATGGCGAGTTACTGGCTTGGTCTACTGGCTTTTGAAAAAGGTCAATACAAAGTTGCCGCTGACTTCTTTGAAAAACGGACAATTCAGGCATTTCCCGACGGAACGTTCACCAACGGGGCCAGGTATAACCTCGGCCGAACTTATGAACGCTGGGGAATCGGCGACGGGGAATCGCCTGCTGACCTCGAGTTGATCCAAAAAGCGGTGGCAGCGTATGAGTCGGTCGACGATCCTGACATCAGGCCAGCGTGCCAGATTCGTGCCGACCGACTGCAGTCCATGTCCAGCACGGTCGATTGATCACCATCGGCCGCGCCACGCTACCACTTTGATTAGCGAACATTAGCGGACGTACGACCCGAGTCGCCTATGCGTTGTACAGCGTCGGCCCCAATGGATTCGATGATGAAGGCGAAATCGTCAAACAAGAAGACCCAGTCGATGCTTACCAACACCCTCGCGGCGATATTACACACTTGAGGTCTTTGGCAACTTCGACGAGCCGCCGTGGGTGCCGACGGACACCAATTCAGACGGAATTCGGTAGCGTTCACCGTTCTGGTGCGTGCCGCACATACGTGTAGCGTTAGCGGCGGTTACATAGCAGTACCTACTCAGCGAAAAGACGCTACAGATAAAGTGAATGTGCTTTAGGGGCGAGTTAACAGCGCCTGAACCATCCAGTCGCCACCGGTCGAAACTTCTCTCATCTCATTGCCGGGGACGCCAATCCTGGAGTGCTTTCCTCCCGAACTGGTGTCGAAGCTGACGTAAACACCTTTCGTTTGTTCTGCATTGAAATCCAGTGTCACCCAATAGACATTGGGAACCTCGACCGGCTCAGCGAAGACAATTGTTGTCCAGCGACTCTCACCACGTTTGAACTTCTTGTACGGCACCATCTCGGTATGGAGTACATCCGAATTATCTTCCGTCATGATCGATATTTCGACATCTTCGTCGGGCGCCTTTGAGTGGCCGTAACGCGCGCAATGGATGCGGACGCCACGGAGCTTCTGCTCTTCTGACGGCAATGCGAAACGGACCATTTCACCCGTGCCGGCGATGCTCTTCTGGCCGTCAGCCTTACCATCACCGTATTTGGAAACGACCTCCGGTTTGGAAGAGGTCGCTTCTTGCGCCATCGCAGGGCAGGGGAACGCCAGCAGGACACCACAAATGAGAATGCGTTTCAAGGTCGTTCTCCTTTCGTTGCACGAGTAGGTCTCGTCAGACCTGTTTTTACCCACCAAATCAACGGATCACTGGTCGCCAGGATGTGAATCCAGACCTTTCCCGGTCAGCATTTCCAAAGCTCGGACGTAGCGATCGTGCGTTTGCTGAACGACTTCCGCGGGCAATTCGGGCGGTGGGCTGTTCTTGTCCCAGTCGGTTCCAACCAGCCAGTCACGGACCGGCTGCTTGTCGAAGGAGGGTTGAGCTCCACCGGGCTGGTACTGTTCGGCGAGCCAAAACCGCGAACTGTCGGGCGTAAGTACTTCGTCAATCAGAATCAGTTGATCGCCGTCCCAGCCCCATTCAAACTTGGTGTCGGCCAGGATCATCCCTTTCGTCGCCGCAAATTCGGCTCCCTTCCGGTAAATTGCGATGCTTCGTGCACGCAGTTCATTCGCGACCTCGGCACCTACTTTTTCCATCATCCGTTCGAACGGGATGTTCTCGTCATGACCTTCTTCCGCCTTCGTTGCGGGAGTGAAGATTGGTTCGGGAAGCTGGTCTGACTCGACCAGACCGTCTGGCAATTTCAGGCCACAAACGGTGCCACTCTGTTGGTACTCTTTCCAGCCCGAGCCGGAAAGGTAGCCACGGACAACGCATTCGACGGGCACCACCTTCGCCTTCTTGACGATCATCGATCGACCATCGAGGTCCATTTCGGTGGCGGTATCCACACTGACGACCTCCGTGGGGTCCATGCTGAGGACATGGTGTTGTTCACCGATCTTGTCGAACCAGAATTTGCTGATTTGCGTCAGGACTTTTCCCTTTTGCGGGATCCCATTGGGAAGAATCCAATCAAAGGCGCTGATGCGATCAGTACTAACGATCAGCAGTCGGTCCCCCAAGTCATAGACATCGCGGACTTTGCCCCGCCGGAGTGGCCATTGTTCCAGTGCCGTTTCCATGACGAGCTGCGAGTCCATGCTCTTGATTCCCATGTTTGATATCGATGGCCGGCAGGTAACAAAGAATCGGCAATTCGATTCGTCGTTTATCCTGGAGTGTTATTTCCGTTTCATGCAGACGACACAGATGTCGTCGCCTTGAGCTGCAAAATGCCCAAACTGCTGGACGTCCTGGACGATCAACGAGCCGTACTCGTCGAGCCTATCGCTCATCCGTTGGCAGCTCTTTCGCATCCGGTCGAGCCCGTACATCTCTTCGTCCTCTTTGTCGGTTGCCTCGGTAATGCCGTCAGTAACCAGCGTGACGATCTCGCCCGGCTTCATTTCGAACGTCGCCGATTCGTATTCGAACCCATCCATCACGCCCAACGGTAAACCGGTCGCGAAATCGGCGACATCGACCGTCTTCCCATTGGTATCGCGGAGCACAGGGCACAGGTGTCCTGCATTTGCCATTCGAACGGTACCATCATTCGGCGAGATGACGAGCAACACCATGGTGACAAATCGATCTTCGACGGCGTCGTCGCACATCAGCGTGTTGAGTCGGGCGACGACGTCGGCCGGATTGTCGTTGGCAGCAAGGCAGAACTTGGCTTCCGCCGACAGCTTGGTCATGATCAGTGCGGCGGCAATTCCGTGCCCGGAAACATCGGCAACGATCACGCCGACACGCCCTCCAGAAAGCGGTACGTAATCGAAATAGTCGCCGCCGATAATGTTTGCCGCCCGGTAGTGATCAAAAAATTCCCAGCCAGCAATGTCCGGCTGTTTTTGAGGGAGTAATGCGATCTGCACCTGTTGTGCCAATTCCAGATCTCTTTGCAGCGCTCGCTGCGCAAGCATTTCATCGTGTAGCTGAGCAGTCTGAATCGCTTTCGCAATCAGCGGTGCCAACCCCGCCAGGATTTCCAGGTCGCTGTCGGTAAACCGGCGGTTCGCGTCCAGCGTGTCAATCTGAATGACGCCCACGACGATGTCGTCGTTATCGATAAGTGGCACGCACATGAACGAGCGTATTTGCACTTGCGCGATGCTCTCGGTCAGGCTGAAGCGACTGTCGGTCGCTGCATCGGCCGAGAGGATCGCCTGCCGCGAATCCATGGCTCGATAGACGATCGTTCGGCTGATACTGACCGAGCCGTCATTCGCATGGCGAAAGTGCGAGTAAGGCACGTCAATGTTATTCCCTGCGTCTTTCAAGATCATGAAACCACGTTCAGCCTGCGCAAAGACTTTGAACAGACTTTCCAGGACGGGTGGCAGGATGTCGCTCAGAGAAAGAGTTCGTCCGAGGGCGTTCGTAATTTCAAGGACTGCAGCCAACTTGACATCGGCGCCGACATGAATATTTGCGACGCTGCCGGCCATTGTCATGTCGAAGCGACTCATGATCGACGAGACGGCGTCGGGGTTGTCGTCCTGTATCACAACCGCCGTTGAGTGATCGGGAACGAGCGGCGCATCAGACCGGTAGGAATAGACAACATCACAAATGCGAATGTTGTCGTTATGTCGGAGCTTGATTGGTTCGGAAACCACCTGCTCGTTGATGAAGGTGCCGTTCCGGCTGCCAAGGTCTTCGACAAAAAATGACGCACCGCGTTTGGTGATCTGGGCGTGGTAGCGGCTCACCGCGCTGGCATCAACAACGATATCGCATTTCGGGTGCCGGCCGAGGATAACTTTCTGCTGCTCGAGCTCAATATTCTTGCCGGTCCCAGCGCCAGCGATCTGCTCAAGTTTTGCCATGGGTGATCTCGTCACGGTGGTCGCAGCCAAATTGTTCATGGAGCCCGCCATTCTCCGTCGGCCCCATATTATCGCTTCTGGCCGATGATAACTACGGTCGGAAGCCGGCAGTGAGGTGGTTCGTGCCTTGACCGTTGTCTTGCCAGGTCGTATTTTTCCAGTTGAGCGGCGCTGACGTCAGCCAGGCTCGACACAATTGGGGTGTGGTGTAATTGGTAGCACGGCGGATTCTGGTTCCGTAAGTTGGGGTTCAAGTCCCTGCACCCTAGCTTTACTTCACGGCCCGGTGATGCACCGGGCCTTTTTTGTTTTGGCACGGCCCCGATGAAGGGTCTCTTCCGCATGACCGAGTCTACCAATTCGCACGGCCAACCGGTCGGCCGCCCGATCCCCAATTGGGTAGCTCCACCAAAACCACCACCACAGGATATCGAAGGCAGAACTTGCCTATTACAACCCTTAAGTCTGCGACACGTCCGTCAATTGTATGAAGCCGACTTGCTCGATCCATCTGGCAGGCACTGGACGTACAAGACGGTCGGACCTTTTGCTTCAGAACAGGAATTCGCAGCCTGGGTTGCCAAGGCGGCAGTTTGGGAAGACCGCCTGTTCTATGCGATCATCGAACAGACCTCACAGCGAGCCGTTGGGCTTGCAGCCTATTTACGCGTCAATCCGGCTCACGGTTGTATCGAGATCGGTGCCTTGTATTTTTCTCCACTGCTCCAACGGACCACTGCGGCGACCGAATCGATGTACCTGATGTTGCGGTACGTTTTTGACGAACTTGGCTATCGCCGATGCGAATGGAAGTGCGATCGTCTGAACGAGCCATCTCGCCAGGCCGCATTGCGGCTCGGTTTTCAATTGGAAGGCACATTCCGCGACGCGGTAGTCTACAAAGGTCGTAACCGTGATACCGATTGGTTTGCGATGACCGCGACCGACTGGCCGCCGGTACGACGGCAGTTGGAAAGTTGGCTCAATCCCGAGAATTTTGACAGCCGCGGACAACAACGGCGACCGCTACGCCTCTTTGATGCCCTGTAAGGCAGCTTGCCGGAAGGCGAATCGAGCGGAAACCGGTCGTCCGAATTTCCCGGAACACGAGTGAGCGGATCACGGCCGCTACACTATTTGCCAAATCGCCCTAGAATGCTGCCATGTATCTACGCTTCGCGAAACGCTTGCTCGTCGAAACCGATAAACGACTGCTTTGGAAGGCGGCGTTCAACGGTGGCCTGGGCGGCGTGCGGTCCATTCAGAAACACAAGGCTCGCCTGAAAAGAGGCGAGTTTTACCCGCCATTCCTTTACATCTCGATCATCAATAGCTGTAACCTGCGATGTCAGGGATGCTGGGTCGATGTCGCGGCTCCTCAACACAAGATAGAAATCGACAAGCTGAACCAGGTGGTCCGCGAATCGAAAGCGATGGGGAATACCGTATTCGGGATTCTGGGCGGTGAACCGTTCATGCATGCCGAATTGCTGCAGTTGTTCGAAGAACATCCGGATTGCTATTTCCAGGTGTTCACCAATGGCCATTTCATCACCGATGAGGTGGCTCGAGAATTGCGCCGACTGGGGAACGTGAACCCGCTGATCAGTGTGGAAGGCAGCGAGATCGTCAGCGATGAACGACGCGGCCGACTGAATGTGTTGAGCAAGACGATGGAGGGCTTGCACAACTGCCTGAATCACAAGTTGTTCACTGGAGTTTGTACGAGTCTCTGCCAAACCAATTTTGACGATCTGCTGACCGAGAAGTGGGTTGATCGGTTGGTCGACATGGGCGCAATGTACACGTGGTTTCACATCTATCGAGCGGTCGGCCCGGAGGCAAAACCGGAACTGTGTTTGACTCCGGCCCAGCAGCGGCAAGCTCGTCAATTCGTCGTTGACATGCGGGTGAAGAAACCGATTATCTTTATCGACTCCTATTACGACGGCGAAGGTAACGCCCTCTGTCCGGCCGCTACCGGGTTTACGCATCACATCGGCCCTTGGGGCGACATTGAACCTTGTCCGGTGATTCAAATGGCGACCGAATCGATCCACGACGATCGGCCGTTACGGGAAACGTTCAACAATTCCGAGTTTCTGCGCGACTTTCGCGAGGCGGCTGCCGGGTCGACGCGCGGTTGCGTCATTCTCGAACGGCCGGATGTTCTGCGAGAGTTGGCTGAGAAACACGGTGCACGCGACACGACCGTCCGTAAGGAAGCGTTTCAGGAGCTCGACGCGATCCAGCCAAACCCGTCGCAATATGACCCGGGGCATGAGATTCCCGAACGCAGTTGGGTCTATCGCCTCGCCAAGAGGATGTTCTTCAACGACTACGGCACCTACGGCCGCCATTTCCAGGCGGATCAATGGCACGACACGCGTACACCTCGGTAGCGCTGCTTTCACAAACATCAAGTGTTGACCACCCGTGTCTGAACAGGATCAAACCACGATCGATCTGGATCAATTCCTGAAGTTGACCGGCCTGGTCGCTACCGGCGGCGAAGCCAAATTGATGATCCAGGGTGGTGAGGTGATGGTGAACGGCGAGGTCGAAACGCGCCGCCGCAAGAAATTACGCGCTGGTGACGAGGTGATTTTTGACGGGGAGTGCTACGTCGTCGAAGCCGGTGAATAACCGTGGGGGAGTTTCGACGCATCGACGTGATTTGATTCCATTACGCAATTCAGCGTCGCGGCGAAATGCCAGGATCATGGTTGCGATACTCCTTGAAACGAATCGATGTTACTCCACACGGCTTTCGGCGGTTGGCCCCGAGGAGATCAAGTTGTGAATCGAAGCACGTTCCTCACCGCCCACTGGCGTCATCTGCTGATGCTGAATTACGTTGTCGATCCGGAGATATTAAAGCCGTTCGTCCCCGGCGGCGTAGCGCTTGACTGCAAAAATGGGGAGACGTTCGTCAGTCTGGTGGGCTTTCATTTCGGCGATACCAAGCTGTTGGGTATCCCTGTACCGTTTCACAGGAACTTTGAAGAGTTTAATTTGCGTTTCTACGTAACGCGGGAGCTTTCAGCAGAGACCCGCCGGGGAGTGACGTTTATCAAGGAAATTGTCCCACGTCGTGCCATCGCAGCGGTGGCCAATGCGGCCTACAACGAAAACTACGTGGCGATGCCGATGCGTCACTTGGATTCGATAGGGTCGAATGGTGGCAGCGTGGAATATGGCTGGCGACTGGATGGCCACTGGAATCACATCCGAGCCGATGTTTCCGGTTTACCCCGACCGCTCGTCGACGGCAGCCACGAGCAATTTATCGCCGAACACTATTGGGGCTACACGGCACAGCGGGACGGATCGACCGTCGAGTATCAGGTGACCCATCCAAGCTGGCGGGCATGGTCGGTTCGTGAATACAGCTTGCGTTGCGACGTGGCCCGATTGTACGGTGAGGCGTTCACGCAAGTCCTTTCGGCCGACCCCGTTTCGGCATTTGTCGCTGAAGGTTCGCCGGTCCGTGTCAGCGTGCCACGGCGTTTTCGTGCTGCCTGAATGTCAGCAGCCGACTTGCACCTCTCGTCATTGGCGTCGAGTCGGCTACGATAACGGCAACGATTCACCGATTCATCACGGAGCCGTGTTGTGTTGCATCTTCCTGTCATCCGCTGGGGCAAGCCGTACGAGTCACTTGAGATCGCCGAGATCCATCACTTCCACACGGGCGAACCGATCGCCAGGGTCAGCCAGGCAAATGGAGGTCTGTTGCAACGCGATTTGAAGAAGGCAGGACAGGCTCGCGGCGCACTTCGCGAGATACCTGCGACCGAATTGATCGCCAAATGCAAAGAGGCTGCCGAACGATTCAACAACGATACGCTTTCGGTCGGAGATGGTCAGCAGTCTCCCGACGAGTTCGTGCGGATGCAATCGGCCAGTACCGGATTGCCGGAAAACATGTGTCGCGGCAATATGGAAAAGATTTCGTTTGTACTTTCGCGGATGGAAGAGATCCTGGACGCGCTGACGAGGGGGCTCGACCTCGAAATTCTGACTCGTGGTTATGGACGGGAGCAGCGCGGTGTTACCGTCAGTTACCAGGTGCAAACGCCCGTGCTGGGGGCGGTGTTGCCGTCGAATTCGCCGGGAGTTCACACCTTGTGGCTGCCGGCGATTCCGTTGCAGATCGGCTTGGTGCTCAAGCCGGGCTCAAGCGAACCCTGGACTCCCTATCGGGTCGCGTCGGCGCTGATGGCTTCTGGCGTTCCGGAAGTTTCCTTCGGTCTATACCCGGGAGGTCACGATGTTGGATCGTCACTGTTAACCAGTTGTCCGCGCAGCATGATGTTTGGCAGTCAGCAAACAGTAGAGCAATATGCCGGCAATCGTGGCGTGCAGGTTCATGGGCCGGGTTTCTCCAAGATTCTCTTGGGCGACGATTGTGTCGACGATTGGGAGAAGTACCTCGATGTGATGGTCGAGAGCGTATTGATCAACGGCGGACGAAGCTGCATCAATTGTTCCGGTATCTGGTCTTCCCGGCATACTAACGAAATTGCCACCGCCATCGCCGAACGTATTGGACCGGTCGACGTCAAGCCGCCAGATGACGACGAAGCCCAGTTGGCCGCATTCACCGTGCCTGGTACGGCCGAGGCAATTTGGAAAATGATCGAGGCCGACATCAGCTCGCCCGGAGTGACCGACGCCACCTCGAGCTATGGTGAGCGTTTCCACGAGACGGAACGCTGTGGCTATTTGAGACCCGTGGTATTGTGCTGCGATTCGCCGGAAGCGGTCGCAGCAAACAAGGAATACATGTTTCCTTTCGTTTCGGTAGTCGAGTGCCCACAGGAACAGATGCTGAAGCACATCGGTCCGACGTTGGTGGGAACCGCCATTACAAACGACGCTGAGTTTGCTCAGCAACTGACCGATTCGACACATATCGATCGTTTAAATGTGGGACCCATTCCAACGAACCGAGTAAATTGGTTGCAACCGCACGAAGGAAACATCATCGATTTCCTGTTCCGCTCCAGAGCGTACCAGGTGGCCGATGCCCTGGTTCAGTCCTGAGTGATCCCGCAACCTTTCTTTGTGGTTGACTCGAGGTTCTCAAGATGGGCGACCGAGGACGTCGCTGGGCGTTTCATCACGAAAACCACGCCCACCGTTCCTTGCCCCAAAGGGGCTGACGTTCGTCTGACCTCGCGACCCCGAAACGGTTATAATCCTGCAATCGGTCAATCGATGCCAACCAGCGTCGCAGCCTCGCCCAAACCAACGACTCTGAGCGAACCGCTTTATGGATAAATCAATCGTCGACGCCGTCGTGGAGGGAATCAGCACCCGTGAGGGGATTACGAAATCGTTCGACTTTGTCTGTCCGACCCGGATTGTCTTCGGACCCGGAAGCCTGGGTTCCCTGGGCGATCTGGCGGCCGAACTTGGAGCGACGCGAGCTCTGGTTGTCAGCGACGGAGGGATCGTGGCTGTCGGTCACACTGGTCGTGGTGTTGAGTCGCTAAAAGTGTCTGGCGTGGTGGCGGAAGTTTTCGACAACATTCGCGAGAACCCAACGACGAAAGACGTGGCGCGCGGATTGGAGTTTGCCAAGGAATTCCAACCTGACTTGATCATCGGTCTGGGCGGCGGTAGTTCGATGGATTGCGCCAAGGGTATCAATTTCCTGCTGACCAACGGCGGTCAAATGCAGGACTACTGGGGCGTCGGCAAGGCGACGCAGCCAATGCTTCCAATGATCGCCGTCCCGACTACGGCTGGTACGGGTAGTGAGGCTCAATCGTTTGCTCTCATTTCTGACGAAATAACTCACGTCAAGATGGCATGCGGCGATAAGAAGGCAGCTTTCCGTGTTTCCATTCTCGATCCCGAATTGACGTTGACGATGCCGGAGAAGGTAACAGCGGTGACTGGCATCGATGCGGTGGCTCACGCTGTCGAGACGGCCGTGACGATCAAGA
This sequence comes from uncultured Planctomycetales bacterium, assembly GCA_963821085.1. Lineage (GTDB taxonomy): Bacteria > Planctomycetota > Planctomycetia > Pirellulales > Pirellulaceae > CAWGCE01. The sequence goes on from CAWGCE010000009.1 coordinate 23,412, forward strand.
GGACGGCGATGTCGGAAGTTTACAGTCGAGCTGCCTGGGTACTGCTGGCCGACAACTTCTGCCGTGTATTTGAGGAACCGGGCAATCTGGAGGCTCGGGCCGGCATGCAATTCGGTGCTTGCCTGTCTGGCATGGCGATCGAAAATTCCATGCTGGGAGCTGCCCACGCGTTGGCCAATCCGCTTACGGCGCACTACGGCATCGTGCACGGCCATGCCGTTGGTCTGATGTTGCCCCATGTTGTTCGATTTAACATGGCAATGGTCGACCAGCAGTATGAGAACCTGCTGGTGGCGCTGAGTTGGCAAACCGGCAATCGAGTTGCGGGACAGGGTGGAGCCGGATTGGCCAATCACGTGACATCGCTGCTGGAAGCGGCCGGGCTTACGACTCAACTGCGCGGGTGCGGCGTCGAACGCGGTAAACTGCCGGAACTGGCTGCCGGAGCGGCCAAACAATGGACCGGTACGTTCAATCCCAGGCCCGTCGACGAAGCTTCATTGCTTGAGCTGTATAGCAACGCGTTTTAGATCACGACGAGTCACATGATGAAGTCGAATAAACAACATTGTTGCTGCGTTTTTTTCGTTGCGTCAGTTTGTCTCTTCACGCTGGCGTGCCAGCTGCTTCCGCAAATTGCTGCCGCAGATGAGATCAAACCCGTACAGCAGCCACCACGGGCGACAGCCAACTCCTGGCCGATGTTCCGCGGGGATCCGGGCTCGCAGGGCGTGGCATCCAGCGAGCTGCCCGATGACCTGCAACTGCTATGGAAAACGCGAATTGAAGACGATGGGTTCGAAGGCACCGCAGCGATCGTCGATGGTGTCGTTTACATTGGCACGTTGGAAGGAGCGATCTACGCGTTCAACTTGACCGATGGGAGCAAACGCTGGAAGTTGCAGACCGAGTTCGGCTTCGTTACTTCGCCCGCAGTTCGTGACGGGCGAGTTTACCTGGGCGACTTCGATGGCGTCTTCTATTGCGTCAATGCCGAGTCGGGTGAAATTGAGTGGAAACACACCGTCAATGCCGAGATCAACTCGATGCACAATTTCTACGAAGACAATGTTCTGTTCGGTTCTCAGGACGCGACGCTTTACTGCCTGAATGCGAAAAGCGGCGAACTCGCCTGGAAGTACACGATCGATGATCAAATTCGTTGTACACCGTCGATCGCCGACAATCGTTGTTTTGTTGCTGGCTGCGATGCCAAACTGCACGTGATCGACTTGGACCAAGGGAAATCGGTTGGCTTTGTCGAAATTGACGGCCCCACAGGCGCAACCCCGGCTGTCAGCGGTGACATGGCGTTTTGCGGCACAGAGGGCGGCACCTTCTTTGCCATCGATTGGAAGCAGGAAGAAGTCGTTTGGGCGTACAAGGACGAATCACGCAGCCAGCCCTTTCGCAGCTCGCCCGCAATCAAGGACAATGTGATCGTGGTCGGCGGCCGTAGCAAAGAGGTCTATGGGTTTTCGCGGGATGCCGGCAAAAAAATATGGACCTTCATCACGAAAAAGCAGGTGGATTCTTCACCTGTGATTGTGGGGTCGCGAGTCTTTGTTGGGTCTCGCGACGGCCGACTGTACGGACTCGACCTGACAACCGGCAAGGAAGTGTGGCAGTATGAAACCGGAAGTGCACTGAATGCGTCGCCGGCCGTCGCCTCTGGACGCCTGATCATCGCCAGCGATGACGGCGTGGTTTATTGCTTTGGAGCGAAGCAGGCAACAGGCAATCGGCAGTAGGCACGAGATGACTTAGTTGTCATACCTGTTGCCCGTTCGCTGTTGCCTCATGCCTCCAGGAATAAAATGTCTGAAACCGCAAATACCGAAGTCGGCAGTTACTTCATCTCGAACTATCCGCCGTTCTCGCAGTGGAACGAACAGCAATTGCCTGAGGTCGAAGCAGCCATGGCCGCGGCGCCATGCGCGCGTGCCGCTCGGACTCTATCTGCACATTCCTTTCTGCCGCAAGCGTTGCAAGTTTTGCTATTTCCGCGTTTACACCGACAAGAAGGCAGATGAGATTGAGACCTATCTGGCCGCGCTTTCGACCGAAATCGAATTGGTCAGCCAGTTGCCCTGCATGGGTGATCGCCCCTTTCGATTCGTTTACTTCGGTGGAGGCACACCCTCATTCCTCAGTTCGAAACAGCTGGTGCGGCTGGTCGATCGACTGCGAGCGAACATCAGTTGGGATCTGGCTGAAGAGGTGACGTTTGAGTGCGAACCTGGAACACTGTCCGAATCGAAGGTGCAAACGTTGAAAGATGTCGGCGTGACCCGTCTGAGCCTTGGCGTGGAGAACTTTGACGACAAAATCCTGGAGGCTAACGGCAGGGCGCACGAGTCGCCCGAAGTGTTCCGCGCCTGGGACTGGATCGTGGCAGCCGACTTTCCAAACGTAAATATCGATCTGATCGCCGGCATGGTGGGCGAAACATGGGACAATTGGAAGGATTGCGTGCGGCGGACCATCGAAATGTCGCCGGAAAGCGTGACGATTTATCAAATGGAGCTGCCATTCAATACGACGTATTCCCAAGACATCCTCGATCAGAAGATCGAGTCACCAGTTGCCGATTGGGCGACCAAGCGGGCGTGGGTCGATTATGCATTCAATGAGCTGGCAGCAAACGGTTACCAGGTATCGAGCGCCTACACCATGATCAAGGACCCGCAGAAAGTCAGCTTCAGTTATCGCGATAATCTCTGGCAAGGATCCGATTTGCTGGCCACCGGCGTCGCCAGTTTTGGACACATTTCGGGAGTGCACTATCAAAATCATCCGGATTGGAAGGGTTATGTCGGGGCACTTGATGAACGCCGGCTGCCATTAAATCGCGGCCTGAAAATTTCACCTCACCAGGCCCTCGTTCGCGAAATGGTCCTGCTGCTAAAGAAGGGATTTCTGAAAGCAGATTACTTTCAGGGCAAGTTCGGAGTCGACATTGTCGATCGGTGGTCCGATGCGTGGCAAAAGTTTGCGGATGAACAACTGCTGACCATAACCGACAGTGGCATCGAGTTGACTCGAGCCGGCCTGCTGCAGGTTGATGGATTGTTACCGGCTTTCTTCGAACCCGAACATCGTGGAGTGCGGTACACATGAGCGGTGTTCAGGCCGAATTACTCACCTTCATGATGGGGGAGTTCGAAGCGCAATTTCCCGTCGATCGGCTCTATGCAAGAAACCACATGTGGGCTCAGCCGACGTGTGAACACCCGGCCGCAGGGAAAGCTGCGGGGAAGGGCGTGTACCGGTTTGGTTTCACCGCCTACGCAGTGCGACTACTGCAGGATGTCTATTTCCTGGACTGGACGGTCGACGAGGGAGCAACGCTTGTTGATCGGGCGGAAATCGGCTCGATCGAAAGCAAGAAAGCCGAAAGCGACCTGTTCGCACCCCTTACTGGCACGTTGACTGAGTTGAACCAGATCCTGTTGAAGGACCCTTCGTTGATTAACGTCGACAAGTACGATCGCGGCTGGTTGTTTAAAATGTCGGCGCGGCAGGCGGGCTGCTGTCGCCGCGTGAATACCTCGAGCATCTCGATTCAGTCTGGGCGATCACGCAAAAAACGATCAAAGGACAGTTGAATTCGTAGATGTCGTCCCTGCGGCGACTGGCGTCGGACTGGCAGTTCGGATGGATCGGAGGAAAAGCGGTCAATTTGCTGCTGATCGGGATAACTTTCCTTTGCGGACTTGAAACATCGTAATTCTGCTGCGGCGCGTTGACAAAAAGCCGGTCTCACTGGGAAACTGACATCCTTGCGTGCAACAAGATAATCTGGCCCCAAAATTGATTCCGGTATCCAAGATGGCTCGTCGTCTATCCGTTGTAGTTTCTCAGGGTCAAAGTCAAAATCCGGTCAAGCGGGCGTTGGAAGAGGACGTCGTGACCTCGCTGATGATCGAGCCCGGTGTCGACGTTACGGTCGTACCGCATCTGTACGACCTGTCGCCTGATGGAACTGGCGTCCTGGCGTTATCCGGCGTCCAGGGCGATATGGTCGTCGTCTCGTGGTTGTACGAGAGGGCCGCTCGTTGGACGCTGGATCGAAATGGCGTTCGTGGCCAGGTGGGCTTCACCGAACTCGCAACACGCGATGAAGACGATGATGAGGGCGAAGAGGATCATCCGTCCAGCAACGGCGAAGCCGTATCTCGCGTGGTGGATACCCGCGAAGTTCCGCAACGCAAAATCTATTGCCTCGAGCTTCAGAACGACACGACGGCAGAGGATGTACTGCTGGAAGTTCGACGCATCGGGAAAGAAGTCGTGACCGATGTCGTCCAACTGATGGACTGGGTCGGCGGGAAACCGTCTGGCGAGTCGCTCCAACGGTTCGCTCAGCCCAACAACGACACGGCGCTTGCCGCGACCGGCGATCGGTTGGAAGATCCGGCCCCCACAGCACCAGTGCAGCGAATCGAAGAAGCGGGTGATCGACGCTGGTATCCGGTCATCGATTTTGGTCGTTGTACGAACTGTATGGAGTGCATCGACTTTTGCCTGTTTGGCGTGTACGGAGTTGATGGAGCGGAGACAATCCTCGTCGAGCAGCCGGATAACTGCCGCAAGGGCTGCCCCGCATGTAGTCGGGTGTGTCCGGAAAACGCGATTATTTTTCCGCAGCACAAGTCGCCGGCAATCGCGGGCGCTCCGGTTGCCATCGGCAGCCTCAAGATCGATCTGTCAAAGCTGTTTGGTGCTCCAGATGCGGTTGACATCGCGGCGAGAGAACGCGACGAACAACTCGTCATCGCAGGCCGCGAGGCGGTCGGGATGTCGGTTGGAATCCCCAAGCGACAAGCGGATACCCCGGCGGACGAACGTGACGACCTGGACGACTTGATCGACGGATTGGACGATCTGGATATTTAAACAGCCGCCTATGGAACCGCAAAGGTGGCTTTTTCAGTGGCGCGCCGCGAGCATGTCGGCGTCGTGACCGCACAAAAACTCAGTTCAGGAGGATACGATGCATATTGTGGTGGTTTGCGGTACGAATCGTGAGGGAGTGCTCTCGCGACTATTGGCTCAGGAGGCGGCCGCTTGCTACGAGGCGCCGACGACGGTCGATTTGCTGGATATGAACGAGCTTCCAGCTGAGGTATTGTTACCTTCGGCCTACAAAGAGCAGCCGGAAGCGGTCGCTGCGTTGGTGCAACGGTTCTTGAAAGCGGATGGCGTTGTCTTTGTGATTCCCGAATATAACGGTAGTTATCCAGGCATCGTCAAACTGTTCGTCGACATGCTGCCGTATCCCGAGGGATTTGACAGCCGTCCTTGCGCGTTTATCGGTTTGGCGGCAGGTCAATTCAAGAAGTCTGCGCTCCGTCGAACACTTTCAGCAAGTAGCCGGTTACCGCAATGCACACATCTTCCCACGACGATTATTCATCGGCGACAGTTACAAGCAATTCGTCGACGGCAAACTCGCCGATGACGAACTGACGTTGCGATTGAAGCAGCAGGCGGCCGGCTTCCTCGAGTTCATTCGATGCCTGCAGGCGTGACTCTTGTTCGCGCTGCAGTCAGTCATTGCTGCAGCGCAGCGACGACCTTTGTCGGTTCTGCACCCGTTGAAAACGGCCATGGCAACGCCGCATGCGCTACACCTCCGTGCGACTGCCGCTACATTCGACGGCGCAACCACAACATAACCGGCAGCAGCAATACAAGTCCGGTCGGTTCCGGTACACTACTGGGCGACGGATTAGGAGTGCTCGACGAAGTGAACTTGATGTCGTTCCATACCAGGAAGTCGAAGCCGTTCGTGAGGCCGTCTGCGTTAAAGTCGCCCAACGACCAGGCTCCTGTTTCGGTAAAGGAATTACTGCTCCAGGCTTCGAAGTCGACCTCATTCACGGTCCCATCCAGATTCGCATCGGCCTCAAGATAATCAGCGCCGATATTGGATTGGCCTCCGATGCTCAACCACTCGCGGACATCACCACGGCTGATTGAAGCGTCGTTGTTCAGGTCATATGCCATATCGGACGAGTTGCTGGCGATGGCGGCGACCAGCAAGTCGATATCCGTGATGTCGATGTCACCGTCTTCGTCAAAGTCGGCTCCGGCCGCAAACGCCTGCGAGCCACTCATGGACATCAGGGAAATCATTAGTGCTGGTACTAAAATCAGCTTGATAACGTTCATCGGGTTCCTTTCGGTTGCAATGTTGGTCGGTGGTGTGCTCAAAGACCTGACCGTTAACTTAACGTCTCTGCCTATAGAACAGGAGGCCGATGTTTTCCGGGCTTGTCACGGACAATTTGGCGGCGTGGGATCGCAACGCGGCTGGCACGACGTTTCATGCGTTAAACTGAGCAGTCGGACTCAGCGTGGAATTTGGGTAATTTTCCAAATTCCGGGATTTTCCCCGACAGAAGCTGTTCGGGGCGGCAACTGATCTGGTAGCGATGAGCGAATCAAAGCCCCCGGCGGCGAGGCCGCCTATCAATTGGGAGGAGTCTCTGGCGGAGCACGCTGGGTGGCTGCGATCGGTTGTTGCTGCGCGACTGGGTGAGCCGCAGGCGGTGGATGATGTCATGCAGAATGTGGCGGCTGCTGCCGTGGCCAGCAATACGAAGTCGCCTTTGGCGGACCCGGAGAAGATCGCCCCGTGGCTATACCGAATCGCCGTGCGTCAGACGTTGCTCTACCGCCGCGGATGCGGTCGTCGCCGAAAATTGATCCAGAATTTTGCCGAACGTGTCGGCCCCAGCGAATCCGATAACCGCATGCCCGATCCGCTGGGGTGGCTGCTGGCCAACGAACGGTCAGCCCGCTTCCGCACGGCAATGGACGAAATGTCCGATCGTGACCGAGAGATGTTGATGCTGAAGTATGAGCATGGATGGAGTTACAAACGAATTTCGAAGCAGCTCGGGATCAGCACCAGCGCCGTGGAAACGCGGTTGCATCGAGCTCGCAGGCGGTTGTGCGCAAGCTGTCCCGATTGGACGTTCTACAGAACAGTAACCGTAGTCGATAGCGAATGCGAGAGATGAGCAGACCTGAATTCAACGAAAAGCAGTCGAGTGAGTTTGCCTTTGAGGCGGATGAGATTGACCGATTGGTCGACGGTGAACTCGATTCGCCCGACCGAAACCGACTTTTGCAACGATTCGAAGAGGAGCCGGCAGGCTGGCGGCAGTGCGCTTCTCGCTTTCCTGGAATCGCAGCTCTGGTCGGAAGATTTGCAGCGTATCGCGGATGACCATCCGAGTCCACGGGAGGCAGAAACAGCAGTGACAGTCCTGCCGTTGGTTTCGCCCCGAACAACGAAAACGATCAGTTGGCTGGCGACGGCCGCGACGGTCGTCGTCGCATTCAGCCTGGGCCAGAAAATGAATGATAAACAGGGAATCGCGACGACTCCCGCCCAGAATACCGTAGCCGTCAGCAATGTGAACTTGCCAGAGGTGCCCGTCGTCGACCAGCAGTGGTTGAATTCACCCCAGGTTCCCAGAGACGTGGAGGAATTGCTGAAGGAATTGGGAGCAGAGATTCGGCAGGAGAGCGGCGTGGTATTTCGGGAGGACAAAGCCGGGCGTCGTCGCGCTGTTCCGTATCGGGATGTTGAAATCGTGCCTGTGAGGGCTACGGCGTATTAAAAGAGTCAGGACGCACCATCGGGTCAAAACCGGCCATGTGCGACCAATGACTGCCTGCGAATTAACAAAGTCAACGTAGCAAACACAAGTAGGAGCTAACCATGAAACACCTTATTCACGGATTCGCAACAGCGTTCCTGTTAATTCTGTCGCTACCCGTGCAGGCTCAGACAATTGAGGCCAAACCGGATGGTGATGCCGAGGCCGTCCGTCCGGATTTGGGCCTGATCAATGATGTCGCCGACGTTAATGCTGCAATTGGCAAGAAGTGGATTGGTATTCTGTGTGGGCAATTGGAACCTGCCGTTCGGACACACGTTGAAGTCGCAGACGGAGTCGGGCTGATGGTGAACGAGGTTCTGGCGGACAGTCCGGCCGAATTGGTTGGCTTGCAGGAGTATGACATCCTGGTCGAGGCCGATGGTCATCCTCTCAAGTCGACCGCCGACCTTGTCGAACGCGTGAACGCTGCTGGCGAAAACGGGTTTCAACTAACGTGGCTGCGGAAGGGTAAACGAAAGCAGGTAGTGATCGTCCCGGCAGATCGCCCAGCCAGCGATTTCGACAATAATTCATTCACATTTCGTGGGGGTGACGAATTCGACAACCTGAAGAAATGGCTGGAGAAATCGCAAGGAGATTTGGAAGGTGAACGGTTAAGGTTCCGTATTTTTGGACCCAACACGCCGCCGAATGGAATCCAGGCGCAGGTCTTGCCGGAAATGCCAAACAACCTCAGCATCAATGTCACGCGGAGCGGCAACGAACCGGCCAAGATCACTGTTCAACGCGTTAACGACAAATGGGAGTTGACGGAAAACGACCTCGATCAACTTCCTGATGACGTGCGTCCGTTCGTGGACAATATGCTGCATGGAAATGTCGGCATGCACGTCCGTGGTATGAACCAACAGTTGCCCGAGCACTTGGAGAAGATCATGGAAGACATGCCCTGGCCTCGCATGAATCGCCAGTTTGAGGAAATCCAACAGCGGATGGATCGCATGTTTGAAGAGCTTCACGAACTGAAGGAGTTGCAGCCTGCCGGAGATGCGGAAGAGTCGGACGATGATACGATAGACGCTTAGTCGAAGCACTAGCAGATCAAGGAAGCCCGGTCGATTGCGACCGGGCTTTTTCGTCGGATTTGGCGGTGTTTGGGAAGTTCCAGCTGCATGCTCGTCCGGGCAGTTGCGTTTCAGTAAACGCCAACCGTCGTCGCCGACTGTAACTCGTGGAATGGGCGAACTCCGCTGACGCCATCCCACGGGTACAAGTCAAACGGCGCCTCACGCTCGCCCTCATCTCGCTCCATAAAACCGGGAACAAAGAACTCACGAGTCAGTGTTGTCAGCTTGACTCGGCCCGTCTCGCCGTAACCGACGACCTGGTTATAATCGTCAAACGAAACGACTTCCGTAGTTGCTCGCGGTTGCGGAGCATAGTAACTGATTTTGTATTTCTCCTCTGCGGTCACCGGCTTGCTGCAAGCCAGCCCCATCAATGTGTTGCCGTACGTGGGCGTCATGTAGACTCCGCTTTCCTCGGGCGGTCCGCCGAACAATTCCTCGACCGCATAACGCGTCCATTGTGGCGTGAATTCGGTTCCACCGGAGAAGATTCCTGTGATGCCAATTTCGGGGATGGACGTGCCGCGGTCTTCCAGCGCCAGCGCGAGTGATTCGAGCAGCTTGGGCGTCGTGAACATGCACTTGATATCGTGGTCGGCGGTGAGAATGGTGACCGCCTGATCGATGCAGTGCTGCTTATACGCTTCCAGATGTTCCATCCAGCCTTTCTTGATCAGTTTGACGACCCAGCGAGGGTCAAGGTCGATGCAGAAACTGATGCCCCCACGAAACTGCGCCAGATGTTCGACGGCTAACCGCAGCCGGCGCGGGCCGGACGGTCCCAGCATCAACCAGTTGCGCCACGCGGGAAATAACGGTCGGGCAGCGTTTCGCTAAAAAGTTCATAGTCGATCCGAAAATCGTCGACGACGACACGGCTCTTGGGGATTCCGGTGGTACCGCCGGTTTCGAAAACGTAAATTGACTCTTTCGAAAGCTCTTGCGGCACCCATCGGCGAACCGGTCCGCCCCGTAGCCATTCGTCCTCGAACTCGGGGAATTTTTTCAGGTCATCGTAAGACTTGATTTCCGTGAGCGGGTCGAATTTCAGTTCACGTTTCTTTTCCAGCCAGAAAGGGCAGCCTGTATCGTCGTGGAAGTGCCAATGCACCATTTCGAGTGCGTGATCATTCAGCCTGTCCTTTGCTGCGTTGGCTGCAGCGGCCAAGTCGAGTGTGTCGTTCATGGATTCTTGAAGCTTAGCTAGCGGTTGTTAGTTTGGGTGTTTTGCAAGAACACTGCCGATTTCGTTGATTTTGTCGGTGGCAATTGCCGATTCTTGAATTCGAGGCGTACCGTTGGGGGATGCGTCCACCGTAGCATCACTGACCAGTAATGACTCATGGTAGCCGCACTTGCCATCATTGCACTAGGCTTGGCCGCTTGGATTGCCCAAGCGTTGCTGACGCTGCAGACGCACGAATCACGCCGCTACGCTCGTAGCCGCACGTGTCGAACCAAGGTGCCGGTCCAGCCGGATCATGCCGCGGCATCGCCCGGACTCGTGACACTCATCGTACCCTGCAAAGGCTTCGATCTCGATGGCGAGCAGAACCTGACATCCTTCATGCTGCAGGATCACGCAAAATTCGAAATCGCCTTTGTGGTCGAATCGACGAACGATTCGGCCAACAAAATCATCCAACGGGTTTGCCGGCGGTTTCCGGACGTTTCTTCGCGAGTTGTCGTGGCCGGGCGGTGCGTTGATAGTGCGCAAAAGGTCCACAACCTAGTAATGGCAACCGGGGAATTGCCTGCCGAGACAACAACCCTCGCCTTTGCCGATTCCGATGCTTGCCCCCCCCGCGATTGGCTGCGGAACCTTGTTGCCCGGTTGGACGAACCGTGGACCGGTGCCGTTACCGGATATCGCTGGTTTGTCCCCAAGAACAATCGCCTTGCCAACTTGACCCTGTATTCGATTAATAGCGCCCTGGCCGGTTTGCTGGGACCCGGGAGCCACTACGTGGTTTGGGGCGGAGCTTGGGCAATTCGCCGCGAAGTGTTTGAGTCGATCGACATCCGCAACGCCTGGCGAGGGACGCTGAGCGACGACCTGGTGGCCCACCGAGCCTTGCGTGAAGCCAACCTCCAGGTCCGCTTCGAACCCAAATGCATGGTGACGACACCAGTCGATTTCGATTGGAGGAGTGGTGTCGAGTTCGCTCAACGGCAGTATCGCATCTCACGATTATATCTGAAACGCTGGTGGGTTCTTGCTGTTGCAGCAGGTACCGTGACTCAGGCCGCCTGTTGGGGGCAACTATACGCGGCCACGCTGGTTGATTCGTTGGCGTTATGGCAACGAGTTGCCTTGCTCGCCAGTTCTGTCGGACTGATTGGAATCACCATCTACCGCGCGAAGGTCAGGCAGGACCTCGTAGAAATCTACGCGCCGGGCAGCTCGGATCAGCTCAAGCAGGCACGCCTGTTTGACACTCTGGCGGCGCCCGTCGTTGCGATCCTCAACCTGTTGGTGTTGTTCAGTTCTTCGATGGGCCGTCGAATTCGTTGGCGAGGGATCAGTTATCTGGTTTCTTCGGAGGGCCAGAGTCGCTTGTTGGGCCGACGCTACGAAACGGATGATGTGGAGCCGGTCATCTTGAAGTTCCCGGCGGCCACAGAGCAGGAACACGCGCCGCCGTCATTTGCTGATGGGGTGCGACGCGCGGCCTAGTTCAATTAAGTCAGCTTTTCCATGTTATCGCACGTGACCCGCATTTTTTGATTATTGAAAGTGAGCCTGAAAGTGAAGATTGTACTCTGGGATACGCGGCGAAATGACGCTCAAAAAGATTTTGCCGGCGGCATGGGCGTAGGGATGTTTCCCGGCAACGGTGGCCTTCGGGGGCGTCTGATTCGCCACTGGTATCGTCGGGACTATCGCCCGGTCGCAATGGCATTTGCTTACCTGCGGCGCGATCTTCAAGCAGCTCGGCCACGACGTGGAGTACGTTGAAGACGAACTGCCTGCGGCCGATGTCTTCGTATTTCATCCATCACTATTGACGCTGGCGATCGAACGGCAAGCGATGGCCGAGGTTAATCGCAGTTATCCACACGCGCGAGTGTTGGTTGTTGGTCCGATCGCTTTCTCGATGGCCGATGTATTTCGCGAGCTCAACGTGACGGTCGTGAAAGGCGAGCCCGAGCAATTGCTGACGAAGCTGGACGACGCACTGAATGCGGAGCCCGATGGCAGGAACGGGAATAGCGCCGAAGTTGAGATTGGCAGCGTCCGCGAACTGGATGAACTTCCGTTCCCGGACTGGTCCTTGTTCCAGTACCGGAAATTCAAGATCAAGTACGATTTTTGGAAGTTCCCAACGGCGTTTATCCAACAGAGTCGCGGTTGTACCTTTTCATGCAACTATTGCCCTTACATCATGATTGAAAACAAGACTCGCTTTCGCGATCCCGAATCGGTCATCGATGAGATGCGACTGGGAATGCAACGGTACGGATTCCGTTCGTTCAAGTTCCGCGACCCGCTGTTTGGACTGGACCGGAAACGGGCCTTGCGGCTGGCCGAGTTAATCGGCAAGTTGCCGCGAAAGGTCCAGTTTTCCGTCGAAACGCGAATCGATCTGATGCGTGACGAAACGCTGCAGGCTTTAAAGGAAGCCGGGCTGACCAGCATTACCGTAGGAATTGAATCGCCCGACGAAACCACTTTGAAGAAGTACAAGCGAGCTCCCGTCAACGATGATCGCCAACGCTCGTTCGTCGCCAAATGTCGTGGAATGGGAATTCGCACCGTGGCCGGCTTCATGATTGGCTTCCCGGAGGACACTGAGAAGAGCATTTTTCACGTGCTCGACTATGCTCGCCGCGTAAACCCAACGTATGCCAATTTTAACGTGGTCACGCCGTACCCGGGTACCGAATTCTATACGCAGATTGCCGATGAGATCGCCAGCCTGGATTGGTCGAAGTACAGCGTCTACAACCCGGTTCTGAAGTACAAGAACTTGACGGCGCAACAAGTGTCTGAACTGCACGCCAGATGTTTTGGCAAATTCTACTTCCGGTCGCGGTACTTACGAGATAACGCGCACCTGCTGTGGCCTGTGTTGCAACAACTGGGCATCGGACTGAGCACAACTCCAACTTCGGGAACTCCGACCGAGAGCAATCGGCAACCGTCGCCCCCCAGCAACGCCCTGCATCAAATCGAGTTGGCATAGGCCGACTCTCGATTCACTTGGCGAAGAGGGAAATCGGAATTCAGGTATGTAAGTTCAAGACGCGTTACAGCTAGATTGGCGTTGAAAAATGGTTGAGCTAGCGACCCAATCGCCATGAATGGACGGCATCCGTCAAAGTTTCTTGCACAGTATGGATCGATTCCGTATCCGAAACCCAAGCATCGGTGTCTTGCTCGTTCCGACTCCGAGATATTGGAGTTAGAGCTCGCTCGTTCCGATTCCACCCTGCCGACAAAGTTGCCAACGGCGAATTTACAAGGAGCGCGTCCAGCTGGCGTGCCAACAATGCGTCGATGATTGCGGGATTGGCAATTGGCATGTCGCCAGGTGCTGTGGACTCTCCGAAAGCAACTGTCGCGATGCCGGGTCGCAGGAGGGCGGGATTCAGCTCTGCGATTAATACGTTCGACAACGAACTGGTCTCTCCGGTCGAGTCGGTCAAGACGGCAAAGATGTAATTCAAACCGCCGTCGACATTTGAATTGGTGAGTGTCACGGGCAAGTCACTGGTTCCCGATGGACCAATTACCGCAGCGTACTCTTCCAACACGAGTGCCTTGTTGATCTCAAATGGATCAATGTCGTATCCGCCGCCTGGGACGCCGGACAGATGTAACGCTCCCTCAACGCGGATCAGGCGAATACTTGCTCCAACGGGACCCGACAATCGCACAGTTTGCGAGGGATCGGCAACGACGTTGGGGCCGTCCGGCAAACCAACCAGCAAGATGGAAGGTAATGGCAGCGGACCATTGTTGACAATAGCTTCAGATGCGACGTCACTAAACGAGGACCGGAACAGTTGGCGCACGAAAGAACTCGCGTCACTAAAATCGATGGTCACGGTCGCTCCAGAGACCTCGAATCCAGAAATGCTACCCGAGTCTTCCGGGCCCGGTCCACTGACTCCTTGAATACTCGTGGGGTCGATGTCGATAGAAAACTTGAATTCTTCACCGGGGTCGAAATCGCCGAACTGGACCTGCAGCTTGTTGAAACCGCCATCGCGAGCGTCGAGGAATTGGTGCGACAGCAATCCCGTAGCGATAGCTCCTTGGTCAGGCGTGAACGTCTTGCCATCCAAGTCGCCAGCGGTCCCGTTGGGATCAAACACCACGTCGGGCATGAAGCTAGTCGACAGGTCTATCGTGTACGACGTGATTTGTTGGCCGTTGGTCGAATCGTTCCGAATCGTAAATGAGCCACTACCAAACGTGCTGGGAAAATCGACTTTTGCGAACGCGGCTGGGTTGGCCGGGGTTGATTCTGGTTGCACACCGAGGAAGTCCCAAGTGACCGGCATCATCCCAGAATCGCTAGGATCAACAGCCAATACTCCAACCGCCAAAGACGCCGATAACCAGGAAGAAGGCACCGACGTCAGGGCGCCGAAGTTGGTTCGGGTCCCTTGATCGATACTGAAGCTGGCTTGCAAGTCCTGAGTGAGCGGATCGATCGATAGATACAAGTCGACCGATGATGGGCCCGGAAGCGTGACACCGAGCAGCGTCGTTGTCTGTTCAACAACAACGCCGTCAACTTCCTTCAGTAGTTGTAGCGATCCGCCGCCAGCCCCGTTCAAAACGAACTTGACGTAGTTGTCCTGGTCTCCAAGTCCGATGTAAAAGCCCATTTCCTGGTCGGCTTGCGGCGTCAGACCGGTAAATGGGCCGAGGAGTCGTGTCCGAGCAACAAAAGGAGCTGTTTCTCCAGCGACATTAACTCCGAACTGAAAAGCCTGCCCTTGCGAATTGCTGGAGCCCAATGCAGTTCCCGGCTTGGCGCTATCAATCGTTAACACGCCAGCTGCACCGCCAGCAGTCAACTGCGAAGCGTCGAATAGATCGAGATAATCTTCCACGCCGTTGTTCATCAAGCCGGTGAAGCCCAGTCCCAACAATCCCCCTGGCGAAGGAGCGTCGTTCTCCCAGGTGTAGAGCGTTCCGACCGGCGTCGTGGTGCCGTTGTCGGCGTCGATCGGAAATGCGTCACCGATATCCGCAATCGTGTCGTTGTCGTCGTCCGGATCGAGCAAATCGGAAATGAAATCGAGATCGTTGTCTGGTGGGACGTCTCCGCCGTTTAAGGGGTCGGTACCGTTGGCAATTTCGTCGTTGTTTGAATAGCCGTCGCCATCGAGGTCGTCTGGTGTCGCGTTTCCACCATCAGACGGCTCGAAGATGTAGATCAAACCAGTAGCAATATCGGCGACCCAGATACTGCCAAAGAACTTATTCACAGGCGCCGTCACATCGAGCGGTACGGTTCCGACGTTACTGAACAGTGGCTGAACAGAATCGATGGCGGCGCCAGATGGAGTCAGTTTGATCAGTTGAATTGAGTTATCGAAACTGGCCGCCAGCAAGCCACCGAGCAAGGCACCATTGAAACTTCCTGATGTGTATTCAGCCAGACCATTTGTCGAGGAACCGAAAACATGCAGCGCCCGATTCTCGACACCGGGGATGAGGAAATCCGATTCGATCGGGCTTGCCACCGAAACAGGCGACTGTGGATTTGATGGATTGAAAGTGTTCAGTGGGTTGGAACGCGTTGGATTGGGATGACCGCCGTAGTAACCGGCTCCGGTGATCAGATGCAGACCGTCGCCGTACGTCACGCCAGGCTCGTTCGGATCGTTGGTGGCGTTGCCTCCCGGTCCCTCGCCAATCGGAACGTCGCCCCATCCCGCGTTCGCGCCATTGTCGATCGTGTACATCTGGCCCGAACTGGTGATGAGCAGGTCGTAGGGATTACGAAAGCCGGGTGCAAACACCTGGACTGGACCGCCGGGAACCAACAGGGCTTGGTTCTTGCCATCGTTGCCTCCAAAAGGGTCATTGCTGTCATTGACCCCGGGACGAGTTTCATCGTCTAGCGTGGGCAGGTCATAGGTCGTCTCGCCAATCGCCGCCAAATCGATCGACAAGATCGCAGCCGAGAGCGCATATTCCGGCAGCAAGGCAAAGTTGTTCGAGGGGCGCCGGCGTTCGTGTTGCCTCCGATGGCAAGATACATAACAGTACCGCTGGCATCGAGCTGCATACCGTTAGGTCCGTGATTCTCCTCCGATCGGGGTAGTCCCCGTACGAGGTCCAATTTTTCCCAAGAGGTGCCATTCCAGGTCAATCGAGAAATGATCCCCGAATTTGTATCGAGGTTGAGGTCGAATCCGTCCGGGCCAGCTCCGATCCGTGGATCACTCGACGAAACGTAGAGGATTGGGTTTTGGGATGTACCGGCAGTCACGAACCCGGTGACCAGGCGACCTGACTGAGAAGGCTCAAGAGCGCCATCGTCACTATGATTCGGCATATCTCGAATCAGGAAGATCTTCTCTTGATTGACGACCTGAAAGTCATTGGGGCCATTGCGAACGATGGTCAATGCATGAATCGTTCCACCTTGTTCCGCTACGTATAGTCGGTCATCAGCACCAAACTGCAACGACGTTGGATTGATTAGCCCTTCGAGCGTCGAGAGCACCGACTTGTTGAAATTCACCGTTCCCGTGTCAACGCCAATTCCGTCGAGCGTTATGTCAATCGGTGAGTTCGCGGCGGAATGAACGATCGACAGTGTGGCCGAGCTGGGGACAGCTTGTACCGGCGAGAATGTGATGATTGCCGTTGTCGAACCGCCAGGCGAGACGGTGATTGGCGTCGACTGTGCAAACGCCACGCTAAACGGCGAACCGAAAGGCTGAATAGTTGCTGACGCTGGATCAATTACGATGTCGCCAGTGTTGTTGTTTGTCAGTACGACCGACAATTGGCTCGTGAGCCCGTTGGTCAACGAACCGAAATCAAGTGACGTCGTGGATGGCTGCAGCGGTAAGTTTTCTGCCGCTAAAATCTCAATACCTTTAAGCGCTGGATTCTCCGTTACGTGAAGTAAGTCAATATCGAGATTCGTGTCGCTGACGACCGTAAACGACTTCATGACCCCGGCAAAACCACCGACGTCGGCAAACACGTCGTAATTGGTGAGAACTGTTGCGCCCTCGATTTCAACGTCAAACGTCCGGAATCCAACGCTCTGTCCAAATTCAAAAATCTCGGAAAAATACAGGCGCACTTCATACTCGCCTGGAGTCACCGGGAAGTCCCACGCCATTTCGCCACTACCTGGAAAGTCATACCGCTCGCTACGGAATAGCTCGGCGGGAGTTCCGATTGGAATCGAAGGATGACTAACGTCAACGGCGTTTCCCGTTGTGGAAGTAAACGTATTGAGGCTCTGGGGACTCAAGTAAGTCGAGGGGAACACATCGGTATCGGGCTCCCAATTTGGATTGCCTGCGATTCCGTTGCTACCGACGTTGACGCGATAGAACACTTGTCCGGCGGCGACGACTTGTGCCTGTCCGGCCAAGCTAATGTTGAGCGGTGAGTTCACGCCTGAGTGTGGTACAGAAAGAGTGGCGTTCGCAGCACCGCTGCCAAGTGGAGCATATGTCACGGTCACGTCGGTCGATGCACCCGGGGCCAACGCGATCGGAGTGGCTTGAGCGAATTGAAACGTGAATGGTTGTTCAGCGGGCGAGATAAATGCTGCTGCCGGATCGATGATCACGTCGTTGCTGCCGGAGGGGCCATTATTGGTCAGCGTCAACAGCTGAACTGCCGAATCGTTCACCGCAACCGTTCCGAAATCCAGCCCGGAGCTCGAGGGTATCAGCAGTTCGTCGACAGCTCCCCCAGAGAGAATTTCGATTCCCTTGATCGCGGGGTTTTCCTTCACACGCAGCAAGTCGATATCCAAATTGGCATCGCTCACAACAGGAAACGACTTCATCACTCCTGTAAATCCGCCGACGTCTTCGTACACATCGTAGCCGTCCAGCACCGTGTTTCCTTCGATCTGAACATCGAATTCGCGGAAGCCGGTGCTCTGACCAAAGATAAAAGTTTCCGCGAAATATAGACGTACTTCGTACTCGCCGGGCGTGACCGCAAAATCCCATGTCATTTCAGTGTTGCCAGGCAAGTCATATCGCTCACTCTGCAGGACAGCGGTGGGCGTCCCCGCTGGAATCGAAGGGTGCGTCATGCTGACCGGATCGGTCGTTGTGAAAGTTGCAGAATTCCCGCCTTGAGTGTTCAAATAGGTAGAGGGGTTGGCGGCCGTATCGACATCCCAGTCAGGGGTGCTGACGATATTGGTACCGCCCGCGTTGACACGATAAATCACCTCCCCGGTGGTGACCGATTGTCCTTGGCCGGTCAAGCCAATATTGATCGGTGAATTCACGCCAGAGTGCGGTATGGACAAGGCGGCAGCAGCGCCGCCTGGCACCAGCGGTGCGAAGGTCACGGTCACGTCGGTCATCTCGCCTGGCGATAGGACGATCGGTATCGACTGAGCGAACTGGAAAATAAATGGCTGGACTGTCGGGACAATTGCCGTCGTCGCCGGGTCGATTGTCACGTCTGAACCGCCGATTGGGCTGCTGTTCGTAAGCGTTAGCACCTGGTCAGCCGTGCTGTTAGCCGCCACGTTGCCAAAGTCGAGTTGGCTTGCTGAAACTGTCAGCAATTCGTCAACCTCGCCAGCCGAAACAATCTCGATGCCCTTCAACGCCGGATTCTCATTTACATGCAAGAAGTCGATGTCGATGTTAGCGTCGCTCGTGACTTGATACGTTTTTACGACTCCGGCAAAACCGCCCACGTCCGCAAACACATCGTAATCGTCGAGTACGGTGACGCCCTCGATCTGTACATCAAATTTTCGAAAGCCAACCGACTGACCGAATTCGAAAATCTCGGCGAAGTATAATCGGACTTCATAGTCGCCCGGTGCGACCGGGAAGTTCCACTGCATTTCCGTACCGCCACCGAGGTCATAGCGCTCGCTGGCGAACACGGCATCGGGAGTCCCCGTTGGAATCGATGGATGGCTGACATCAATCGGTAACGCTGTCGTTGCCGTGAACGAGTTTCCGCCCAAGGCATTAACAAAGGCGGATGGACTGGCGCCTGCGTCGGCCGACCACTCGGGAGTACCGGCCAGCTGCGGTCCACCGGAATTGACACGGTATTGAATTTCGCCAGCCATTTGTGCTCCGACAAATGACGCTGACGCGTCCAACATGACGCGCAACTCCAATTGCTCGGCGCAGAGCTTCCGCTCGAATTTAGTTTGAGTTGGATATCTTAAGCAACGTCGAAAAAGCGTTCGTAACATGGCCCCGACTCGTGAATACGAGCAAATAGAAATGGAAGGATGAGAGCACCGGCAGCGAACGTACCCGGCTTGAAGACAATCAAATATAGCCGATTAGATCTTGAAATAAACAGCTTACTGCGGCTAAGCAAACGGAAATTTGCAGAAAATATTCTGCCCATTCGTGTGAAAAAACCTCGACAAGACGCCTGGATGGAATGGTGCCTTTTCAAAATGAATCTACTTCGCTTGCCGGGATCTGAAGTCCACCGGCGGTTTCACATGGCCACGAACCCCGGGGCAACACTCGCAAATGCGCTGCTTTCGAATGGACCTTTATCGAACATTGTTTAGCTATTTCGCAACGACCAGTGTCCAGTGGGCGGGTTACGGCAGTGCATCTGTTACGACCAATAACCCCCAAAAGGACGTCTCAATGACGTCGGCCCGTGGCGCTCAAATTGATCGAGGAATGTTCGCTTTAGGATGTTGGCGTTTCTGCCATCATCTTTTGGAATTCTACCATGGATTTCTTGGCGTGAGCCTGAATCTTTTTCACGACTTCTGGGTCGTCCGAGGTGAGGATCGTGATCAAACCACCGATCGTGTCGAGCTCCTCCTTCTTGGCCCCGGATCCCATCAAGTTATTCCACGACTTGCAATGTCCGCAGAGTTCGACCACTTCGCCTTGTTGGGCTCGCTCGATGACGGCCTGCATTTCAGCATGGCACTCGTCCATCGTTCCCTTATGTTCCGGCGGAATAACGCTGACGGAAAGGCAGCCATTGGACAACATGTAGGTTTGCCATTTTGTCTCGCCCATCAAATGCATGTTCTTCGACATTGGCTTACAAACTTCGCATTTGTCCATGGCGAACCAATCATCAGCCGTGGCAGCCGTGTTCAAGAACGCCAACGTGATACAGACCATCAGAAACTTCTTCATTGCTTCGTTCCTTTGCTGTGAAATGGTGCCCCGTCGCATTCTAGAAAGTCTATTATTGGACCGAGACAATTACCACATACCGACCCGCAGTCGCTGGTAATCCATCAACCGCTTGCGCAGGGGCGTGGTCAATCGCTGGATTTTATGAACAGCAAGCTTGCGATTTTCCGCAAATTCAGGTTCTTTGGTCGATAGTCTCGACCGGATTGAAAGGAGGACGCGACCGTCCTGCAGGTACGAAGCCATTATGGTTCGCAACAGTGGTTCCGCCCAGAATACCCAGGGAGGTGCTACACTGGGGCACTCACCCATGGCTCCGACGGGCAGTAACTCGATGCAAGAATCACCGAGCCAGATGAAGAAAGTGTTTCTGCAAACGCTGATTGTCTCTGTCGTTTTGGGAGCGATCCTGGGTATCGTGATCATCCTCCGCGACACTTGGGGCTGGTTCGAAGTCCGCGTCATCATTACCACGATTACGATAGCCGTCGCCAGTTTGTGCGGACTGGCCTGCGAGCTATCTCGAATGCCTCGGGGCGGAAATCTGCTGCCGCTGACCGGGATTGTCCTGACCGCCGTGGCGGCGGCAATGGTGTTGTTGTTGGCATGGACCGAATTCCATGAGAAAGCCTACGTTAAGCTCACCGTTAGCCTGGTGATCTCTGCGGTAGCGACGGTCCATGTATGCCTGCTTTCCATCGCCAGACTAAAACGGCGATTTCGCTGGGTATATGTCATTGCGTCTCAAACGATCTACGGATTTGCGGCGCTCTTGATCTCCATGGTTGTGTTCGAGTGGGATTCGGACGGACTCTTGCGTACGACTTACGTGCTATCCATCATCGTGGCGGCGTTGACGTTGGTAATTCCCATCCTCTATCGGATCGGCAAAGCAGAAGGACGGGAGGTGGACGAATTAATGCCGGTTGAACGTGCGCAACATCGCCGCCATTGACGAAGAATTGGCTCGGCTTCGTCAGAGAATCGAAAAACTGGAACGACTACGATTGGAAATGCTTGATCAGGCACGCGGCACGTGATGCGAAATCAGCTACGCGGTGCCACATTTCGGGAAAGCCGGCCACGCAACATGAACGCGGCAGTAGGCCTCATGGAAACGTGATCACCAGATCGTATTCCAGTGTTCCGCCGGACATGAAGCGACTTGCGTTGTTAGCACCTAACCCGCATTTCTCACAGACCCATTAGATCCAAGCCGCCCGTGGCCGCGTAGATGCTTTAGCAAAGGCATTTCCGCAGAACCACATGGACGGCTTGGCAATGACAGATTGTACTCAGCGTTCGTTTGAATTTCACCGGGTCGGTCGGCGAGAAGTTACCGCGAGATTTGACGCTCCTGCGATCACTTCGGACGGCGGTGGGCTACTCCTGCGAGAGCTGGAAGCCAAGCTGGGATTGGTCGAGCTGCTTCAGTCGCTGTTTCCGGGACTACCGCGATGCGAGGTACACGACACACTCGGTCGAAGAATTATTGGCCCAACGTGTTTTTGGAATTGCATTGGGTTACGAAGACCTCAACGATCACGAGCAATTGCGTCACGATCCGCTGATGGCGATTCTGGCAGGCAAGAGAGAGCCGGACCCTGATGACGGTTTTGCCTTGGCCGGGAAAAGCACGCTGAATCGGTTGGAGCTGACGACCACGCGAGCGACACGTTACAAGAAGATCGTGGCGAAGCATGGCGAGATCGAAGACTTCTTTGTTGAAGCGTTTCCGAGCATCGAGTCGTCCAAAGCACCGCCCCAACGGATCGTTCTCGATCTCGATGCGACGGATGATCCGCTGCACGGCCATCAACTGGGCCGGTTCTTCCACGGCTACTACAAGTGTTATTGCTATCTGCCGCTGTACATCTTCTGCGGCTCGCACTTGCTATGTGCCAAGCTGAGGCCGTCGAACATTGACGCGGCAGCCGGGTCGGTCAGGCAACTGGAGCGAATCGTCTCCCAGATTCGAGCGAAGTGGCCCCAGGTGAAGATTGTGATTCGTGGTGACAGCGGCTTCTGCCGAGAGAACATCATGGCCTGGTGCGAGGCGAATCAGGTGGATTACGTGCTCGGACTGGCGAAAAACAGCCGTTTAAAGCGAGTCTTGGGCAAAGAGCTGCACGCAGCAAAGCAACAGTTTGAAGCCACCGGCCAGGCCGCACGCGTCTACAAGGACTTTGCCTATCAGACCAGGAAGAGCTGGCGCCAGAAACGGCGTGTGATTGGCAAAGCAGAGCATCTTGCCAAAGGAGCCAACCCGCGATTCGTGGTGACGAGTCTTTCGGCACACGAATTCGATGCAGCCAACGTCTATGAAAAACAGTACTGCGCTCGCGGCGACATGGAGAATCGGATCAAAGAGCAGCAGCTGTATCTGTTCGCAGATCGTACCAGCGCATCCACCATGCGAGCCAATCAGCTGCGATTGTGGTTATCGAGTGTCGCCTATGTTCTGCTCAACGCCTTGCGTGAACTTGGCTTGAAAGGCACGGAACTCGAACGAGCCCAGTGTCACACGATCCGGCTCAAGTTGCTGAAGATTGGAGCGGCGATTCGAGTAACCGTTCGCAAAGTCTGGGTGTCGATGTCAGCCAGCTATCCATTCATAGCAACCTTCCACCGCGTCTTCGACACGATAGTAGCGTTGCCATTACTTCGCCCGCCTCCGCCGTAGCCCTCTTGCAAGGAAAGCACACCAGCCGAGTCACTTCTGCGCTACCGGTCTGCGCTCAGCGCGAAATCCACGCCATTCTTCTTATCCAACTTCCCAACAAATGCGGCGCAAAGTCGCAACCGCGACCCATTCGCCCGCCGCCAACTCCAAATCGCCGCCAACCGACAAGGTGCCGCCTCAGTCACAGGGCGGGTGAGAAATGCGGGCTAATCCACAAATGTCTGGAATCTCAGTGACGGCGGTGAGAGCGATGCGGTGCCTCATTGGTCCCGCTCGGCAATCCGCCTCATGTACAAACGTTGGACTTCGCGCATGCAGCATCTGCCGTCTGCAGCGAGTGAGGTACATCGAGCCTCGTCGGACTTGGATTGGGCAAGCAGTTCCCGAATGCGCGTGGGCGTCCCTTGTTGCACATCCGCCTCCAGGTCGTCCAGAGTGAAACCGAAGCACGCGCAAATTGGAGCGTCCGGGTCTTTCGGATAAACTGCGGTCTGCAGATCGGCGACCAGGATTAGACGCTTGAACAGATCGAAATAGGCCATCTCGCATTTCGAAAATTCACAGAACCATGCCGAATTTCCGATTCGTCGTCGCGACTGCGGATGCACATGTCGATCGAGCGTGATCGTGTCCACGGCAGTACCGAGCGATCCGCATTTGGGACAATAGGCTCTTCCGTCATCATCTGGTTCGCGAACGAAGGCTTTGTTCATCGTGGTATCCCGGCATTTCACCATTGTTGGGAACTCTGGACGCACGTGTTGCAGCGAGACGTTACGTTCTTTCGCAGTGAGCATGCGCAGTGGTCGCGCGATTAGTCGCGGCTCGCTCGCGTCGACAACGCCTGCAGAACTTCGTCATCTGTATCTCTCGTAATGAATTGCACGCTGTTACCGGCGAGACAAAAAAAGCTGCCAGCCGAATGCCAGCCGGAGAACTGACGCAGGTCGGCCGCCTTCCGCGCCAGGCCTCGCTCGGTAGCCGTGTAGTGTTCACATTCTGTGCCGCCACAGATCGGCCAGCCCCAGTCGAGTGCTCGAGGAATGCTGCGTTCACCGATCATGATCGTCTTGGATGCGCCGTCCTTGATGTGACTGACACGAATTTGGCTGTTGGTGAAGAAGAGGCCGCTGCCTTCTTCCAGACCAGATCGCGGGCACCAGCTACTGCTTTCCAGATCTCCCGCGACGCCCAGGTAGTTGCCGGGGTACAACAAACCGACGTTGGCCGAGTCTGGTTGAGGTCCGCTGGGCCCGCTGAGCAATTGTTCCCCGCCGCGGGGATCACTCGGGCACATCAGAATCGACACGGGCAGCGACGAGGGATCGGGTTTGCCAGCCGCTTGCAGCGCCCTGATTACTTGTCCACAATCTTGTTTCCACTGTTCTACGTCGATGGTCTTGTAGAGTGCGCTCTCTTCGATATAGGGCAAAATGAAGAACGTGAATCCCCACGCAATATCACCGTTCAGTTTGCTGCCCGGTGGAAACGAACGACGTGCGGTGTGGTAGTTTTGGGACGCGAGCCCCACTTGCCGGATGTTATTCTGACACTGGGTTCGACGAGCCGCTTCTCGGGCCGTCATGACTGCGGGGAGCAACAGTCCCACCAACACCGCGACGATCGCAATGACAACGAGCAGCTCGACAAGCGTAAAGCCGTGTTTGAGAGCAGGTCGCATGGTGGGCTCCGACGATTTCGCGGGAAGCGAGACGCGAGCTTCATGCTACGCGAGCGGATTGGCCGTTGGCAATCGCAGGAACCGGGGGCGGTTGCCAGTCTCGTAGGCCTGAGTCTCCTGACTACAGGACACTTGGGAGTAGAATCGAAAGAATTGGACTATCGGACTCCCGCCCCTCGATGTTCTACGATCTAGTTCGCTCCCGCTAACCTGGCGAACGCGGTTTTCGAAACGAACTGCAAGTTGGCAGCGACAGCAACCGCCAATTGCGATCTGGTGGTGAAAAACTGAAATTAGTGGACATTGCATTCGAAGCGAATGATGCCACCTTCGCTGGGCTCCAGCGGCTCGGTGATTTCGAAACGTAGCGTGTGCGAGCCGACCTCGTTGAATTCGGCGAGCAGTTCGTGCTGCACGCTGCAATCGGCCGATTTTTCAACGTACTCCAGACGTGCTGGCAAGTTGTCGATGATTGTCACGTTACCGATCGCTTCATCACCCGTGTTGTCGAATCGAATAGTGAAGTGGACCGATTCGCCGCTGGCGGCAGTGCACCTTGAAGCCAGCTTGATGAGCCGCAGGTGCGGATCGCCGGGACGGACTTCGTAGAGCAACACTTCCTGACCGCCGAAGTTGGCTTGGCTGACCGAAGCCGGCTGACCTTGGACCGCGACTTGTACCTCCTGCACGGAAGACCAGGCATTCGCGTTTTCGACCGATTCTTCGAGCAACGCGGTCTCTTTCTGTTCGAAGACTCCCGATTTCACCAGTTGGAGATTTTCGAAGGGCAAGAGTTGCTTACGAGCAATTTCCAACCCCACGATGTTCTCCCGCAGTCGGGCAGGATCGTTTTGATGCAGATTGTGGCTGATGCGTGTGTCAATTTGGTGCTGGATCGCTTCCGGGAGTTTTACTTGTCCGGCTTCCATCCGGTCGGTGTGGTTCAACAGTGTTTCACGAGCCGTAATCGGCGCGACCTTGGCGATCGAGTCGCTGACTTGAACACGGACGATTTTTCGAGCGGCAGCAAAACGCGGCGCGTAGATGCAGGCTCGCGTGCTGGCTTCGATTTCGGTGCGCCCGGAAATGGTGTCATAATGAGCGACCGTGTCCGACGGATCGAGCCCGGCCTTGATGGAATAGTCCTTTCGGACAACGACCCGCCCCAGGGAATCCGAGCCATCGCAAACGTATTCGTCACGCGGTTGCCCCCAGGGTTGGACTGCGTTGGGGAGGCAGCTCGCATTGGTGTAAGGCACCGAAACAGCGTAACTGTCGTCACGCTTCAGGAGACTTTCGTCCAACAATTCACCGTCGCCGACGTAGGTGTAACCGTCCTCGGTAGTCCGCATGGAACTACGTGCATCAGCAACCGGAGCTGGCCGATCGCTGACGCGGTAGAAGTCATTCCCCGAAATACCCAGCATCTCTTCTTCGTCGTAGATCAATGCTTCCTCGTTCAGGGATTGTGGAGCATCGCCGACAATAAAGCCGACGCCGTCGCCGTTTCGCTCCATTGTCTGGCATCCACTGAGGATCAATGCGCCAATCGCGATGATCAGCCACCGCCAACGATTAGGCTGGTAGGTTGTGTCGGAACTGACGATGGTGTAGCCGCTCATGGCATCACTTCCCCAGGGGCGTCATGCTGGATGGTAACCGCAGTCGTCGAGGTTCGGTGTGGCGACTTCCGTAGGAAGCGGGAGCCACGCTCGTTGACCGAGTCATCGGTACCGGAGCGTTCGGAAAGACCTCGACGTTCGGGTTACCGAATGAGAACTCGGTACCGTCTTCTTCACGCATTGGTGCCTTCGACCCCATGCGCAAGATGGCCACGGGACGTCCCATGCCAAAGGCCGCTTCGACAGGGTCCTGATCAGGAAAGACTTCGAAGAAATCCTGCTCTCCGGCCGCATCTTGCCGGTAGGGCAGGGCGTTTCCAGGGTCTTCGAGGTAGATTACCCGGGTGACAAAGTTGCCCGCAGCGGCCAGCCGCAGTTCGGATTCCGTTAATTCCACGGGAACCGGAAACTTCTGTTCGCTGCCCTGCGGTGGATAAAGCCGGTCAATCAGTTCGACCGTAGGGTAAACGATGTAGTCGCCCGTCGCAGACGTGACTTTAAAACGATAAACTTCGCCGATTTGCAGACCGACCTGGAGGTGTCCGATCGACTCGTCGGCGAATTCACCTGCGTGTGACGTCGCGATCCAATTCGATTTTGGCACATCGAGTCGTACCGGCTGTATGTAACCGCGACGATGCTTGTTTCCAAGCAATTGCTTCCTCCCAATCGCTCCCGGCGGGTCGTTTGGCCCAATCAGCTGGTGTCCCCATCGCTTTTGAGCGGAAACATCATCTGCTTGAACCAGACCGAGGATCGCAATTACTACCAGGATTGCCCATCGGGTTGCCTGGCTGACTCCTCGTCGTTTGCACGGGCTAAACACTTTGAGGAGCGATACAAACATCGTCGCGTTCTTTTCCTGTAATGGCCTCCCAACCAACCCGATTCCAAGACCAACGAATTCCATTCACTGGAGCGGTTATTGACCGCGTCTGCAATGCGCACAGCCGCCGCCCTTGCAATGCGAGCATTGCGGAGGGTTGTACTGCTGAATGAAGGCTTGCGTTCTTGGAGCCGGATAACTGAGACCTGGATTCTGCTTGACGTGAATATTGACTTTGTGAGATGGATTGGGAATGTACTGGCGCGTGTGATTGTGAATCACGTGCTTCCGCAAACCGGCAGGACCTCCCAATGGCATGATGCGGTGGGCCAGGCAGTCCGATTGGAGTACCTGTGATTGGCGCACCGTACATCGGCATGTTCACACCGGCGATCAACCCTGTCGGCGGACCGCCACCACCCATCGGACCGAACCCCGTAGGTGCACAGCTAGGCCCGGGAGTCCCCAGCGTGCCCATGTAACCCAGCGATGCTTCGTTTTCCATCCCGGGCATTTCAATGTCCTTATTACCAGCCCGGACGACGGCAAGGATCGTGCCGCGTCGGTCCGCTTCAACAATCGGGTCGACTCCCGGATCGAGTCGCGTGCTGACCAGCGTTTCGACTCCAGCAACTGCCAGGTGTTGATGACCGGGGTCTGGCAGATAAATCACTTTGGTAACGTAGTTGCCGGCGGTAATTTGGTTGAAGTCATCGACCGTGAACTGAATTGGTACGGTGTTATGAGCCAGGAACGCGTGCGTTCGAGGTGTCGCTGGAGCAATCTCGACGGTGGGGTAGAGTTCGGTTCCTTCATGAGCTGGTATGTTTGTCAGCTTCAGGCGATAAAGTCCGACCTGATTGAAGTTGGTTCGTCCGGGTGCAACCAGCGGAGTTGAATCGAACGAGCCTGTCCCGGACGTATCCCAAGTGACGTGCATCCCGTTGGGCTTGGCGAACATCAATTGAATGCTTGGTCCGCCGCACGCACCAAACGGTGCTTCGTAGCCGGCCAGCATTTCGCCGCCCTCATCGCCGCCGTATGGATCGTAGGTGCCGGGACTGCTCATGGATAAGACGCCAGGTCCAGGCCCGTCAACGCCAGGCCCGGGAGCTTTCAAGTGTTGCATTGGGGGCAGGTTGTACGCCGGGCCCCGGCAGCCACAGACTGCGTGCGCAAAGAGCGCCAACATCGCTGATTTGTAGATAAGTTTGGTCATATTTCGTTCCCCCTGATCCCGCCCAACGCAGCAACACACTGCAACTGACGTGGACCACGACTGCTTGCGGCTTCTAAGATGCCAATCGCTCGGCTTGCCTACAGCCAAATCGCGTGACTGGTGCAAGCCAATCACCCGTTGACGTTAAGGTCGGCGCGTCAGCCCTTGCGTCTTTGGAAAAACCCACAAAATCAAAACGCGAACCCCAACTTGCCCAAGCTCGCACACAACTTTCGAGTTATTGAACCGGATCTTCGCCTGATTCCGGCTGTTTGCTGCTGCTTTCTGCTCAGCGCCATTTGTTGGCTAGCCGTGCCAGCACGAGCTCAGTCGATTGCCTTGCCACCGCGAGCAATGTCGAGTGCGCCGGATGATGCAGGGGTTGACCCTGCTGGCCGTGATTCGATCAGTCCCACTTCGGCGTTGCTGTTAAGGTCGGCTCAACGTCTTCGACAGCACCAGACGGTGACTGCTCGTGTTCGCCAGCGAATTCGGCTATTTGGTCAAAACCTGGCTGGCTCAGGCTTGTACAAACAGGCGAACATCGAAGCCGATTATTTGTTCCGATTGCAGTTTCAAATCGCTGTGCGTGAGGAACCGGCCACGTTGTTGCAAGTGAGTGACGGGAGTCGGCTATGGACAACTCGTTCCTACCCCAACGAACGTCCCACGATGACCAGCGTCGATCTGAATCAAGTCCGTCGTTACTTTCAAAGGCAGGAAGAGCAAGAACAGGGCAGGGCAGTGCACCGACATCGAGCCCGAGGCGCGTTCAGTCCGGCGGCAGCGATCAGTATGGGCGGATTACCCCAACTGCTGGAAATGCTGGCGCGGAACTACGAGTTCGACGAACCGGTCGACGCCGAGTTGCATCAAGTCAACGTTTGGACCATTACAGGTTCATTGTCGAAAGCGGCTCGCGTATCCCTCGGTCTGAACGATCAGGAAACGTTGCCGAAACAGATTCCGCAGGCAGTGACGATTGCCTTGGGCAAAGACGACCTCTTTCCATTCCGGCTGGAATTCCGTCATGAACTTCCCAAGCCATTGGGCGCCGATTCAACGTCGCGACTTAACGAGGTGATCGTCAGCGGCAACGATCGGTCGTTGTTAGTGATCGAACTCTTCGAAGTGCAGTACAATGGCTACATCGATCCGCAGGAGTTTGAATTCCGGCCGGTGGATGCTGAAGTCCAGGACGTCACGGAAGAATTCCTCGCCGGGTTGCTGCGAGTCACCAACCGAGATCCTACGAACTCTACGGAATCGCCCGAGCCACAATAAGGGCGGTAGCTTTGTTGCCGACTTCCACTTTTCCAATAATCCTGCGCAATTATCGCCCGGACAATTGGCGGGTGAAATTCAGACATTCTCAAGGTGGATGGCATGTGACACGAGAACGATAGGACAACAACAGCAGCGGCGTTGTGCCGACCAGTAACCTCCCGCCGTCGCCCCACGCATCCGTGCGACTCACACTAGCCGTTCGAATCGCAGCAATCTATAAAGTCACTTGTAGGTAGATTCCCCTGTTCTCGAAACCGGTGCACGCGTGGTCCGCATTTTCTCATCGCTGTCGGTGTTTGCAGTAGCTCTGCTGTTCGTAAACCTTGTGATCGGACTTTGCGGAGGCGATTACAACGGTATCTCGAATGAGCTGCGTGAAGTGCAAGCCAGTTTGAATGTTGTGTCGAAAGAACCAGCGGTGAAAACTGGTCCGTCGAAAATTGAAGCTCGGGACGAAATCCTGGATCGCTTGGTGCCCGTGCAAAAATATGTCCGCGTCCACATGCTGTTTGGGATCCTTGCCACGCTGGTCGCGGTCCTCGTGCAGAGCATTGGAGTAACCTACTTCATTGGTACCGGTCGGTGGGGCAAAGAGGTTTGCGAAACGTACAAGCTACCCGACGAATTGACGCACCGGGCAACTCAACTCAAGCGAAAAGCTTTTCCGTGGGCCTTGTCGGGGATGGGAATCGTGCTGTTGATCGCCTGTTTTGGAGCCGCAGCCGATCCGGGAACGTTGCGTTCCACGACCGCCAACTGGGTAGAACCGCACCTATGGGTAGCAATTCTGGGCACGGCGACGATCAGTTACGCATTATGGCGACAGCGTCAATATATTGCTGACAACCAGCTGTTGATTGACGAAGTCGTCGCGACCGTGCATCAGATTCGCGTTGAGCGTGGCCTGCCCGTTGATGCTCCGGTCAACGATTCCAGTGCAACGGCGGTTTAGCCATGCGAGCTTGCGTGCAGCGCGTCAGTCGTGGCTCGGTAAGCGTCGATGGCCAGATTACCGGACGGATTGGCCGCGGGTTCGTGGTCTTGCTGGGAGTGTCTACCGGCGACACGGAAACCGACTTGCATTACCTTGCCGAAAAGGTGATTAACCTGCGTGTGTTCGAGGACGATCAGGGAAAGATGAACCTTTCGCTCAAAGATGTCAGCGGGCAGTTGCTCGTTGTCAGTCAATTCACCTTGATGGGCGATTGTCGCAAGGGACGCCGCCCATCGTTCCTTGCTGCCGCCGATCCCGATCGGGCGAACGAGCTGTACGAACAGTTTGTCACCTATGTTCGAGCTCAAGAGATCGTCGTTGAGACGGGCAAATTCCAGGCGATGATGGATGTCGAACTGGTGAATGAAGGCCCCGTCACCTTGTTGATTGATAGTCGCAAGGAATTCTAGGCCGGGCCGGTGATTGGCAATCACCGGCCTGTTGAAGATTACATTTGCGGTTGGGAATTACATTAGTCGCCAGCAGGTATCTTCACTTTCGGGCCTTGGTCATGTCTTGTCGGACGCGGCCACGGGTGCTTCCCTATTGCCAACGACGTCGTTATTGCTGCTTGCAGCGGCAGATGGACTCGGTAGAATTAAGGCTTCAAAATTAATCGACGCCGGCAACGCCAATACATCAAATTTGAACAAAGAACGCTATCTGAACGCTCCTCGATTTGAGGGAGCGTTCGGGTGCCGTTCTTTTTTTTGCTGAACGAATCAGGGGGATAGATTTAATGAAGAAGATACTCACAAGTTGGGCTGCGGTTGCGATGTTCGCTTGCGCGACGAATGCCTCTGCCGCCTCGTCCACGGTTGTGGGCTTTGATGGTGGGGACAATGGTGGTTTCAGTGGGAATGCCCTCTTTGAGGCTACGGGTGGGAATCCGGGCGGAGCTGCCCGTCATGTTACCGACCTGTTTTTTAACGACTTGCGAACGGGTGCACTGGGCGAGCCGGCCAACACCAACTTTCTTGGCGACTATTCTTCGTTTAACAGCGTAACATTCAGTTTCGACATCAAATCCAACATGTTGGACGATTTCATCGGTAATCCGATCGCTCGTCCGATTGGCATCGCACTTAAAGACCGCGATATCCAAGGTCCAAGCGGTGCCTCAGGAGTATTCTTCGAGATTGGCGTCGTCGGTGTGAACTTTACACCGGAGTGGACGACCTTGTCGGTCACGATTGATGACCCAACATCCGCGACGTTACCTCCAGGCTGGATTGGTTTTGGTGACGAAGACCCCAACACCTTCGAACCAATTCTTCCGGCCGGCGCAGACTTTGCGACCGTCTTGGCAGGTGTCGACGAATTTGACGTCACAGGTGCCGTCCCTGGCTTCTTTTTTACCAACGCGTTTTGGGACGTTCAAATTGACAACATCGCTGTGACGGTGCCAGAACCCAGGGCGTGCGCACTGCTACTAGTCGGCTTGTTGGCCCTCGGTCGACGCCGGCGGTAACGACTATTCCATCAAGAATAGAATGGAACCCCAGCCGACAAAGCGCTGGGGTTTTTTGTGCGTGGACGCGCAAATCCACAAAGTTCGCTGGCCAGGAAAGCTGCCTAAGTGGGGGATGCCCTCCAATTCCATTGGGGAGGTGCCCAGTTGGGCTGAGCTAGATTCGAAGAGTTGCCGTCATCGCACTGGAGCCCAAGAAGGCGGCGAGGAGACTCGGTTCCAGGGTTGTGGAACCGGTTGTGGCTGGCGGTAGCGGTCTTCGGGAAAAACAGCAGGTTGTCCGGCAGGGTAGGGCGGCTGACCCAAAGGGTCGGTAGGTTGCCCGGCTCCATCTTGTTGGTGTGAGTAGTGAGCTCCATCACTCTTGCCGAGTGGGTTGGTCACAATGAAGGCCGCCAACGACAACATCAATCCATAGGTGACCAGGTTGGCTGCGGGTTTTGTGCTGAAGAACTTCAGCGCAGTTCCGAACGACTTCTTAACTCGGAACCCGACGCCGTGCCGCTCGACCGAGTAAATCTCATCCAACAACAGATGCCAGAGGAATCCGCTTACCGTCGCGCCGGCCTTGAAGATACGAATTGATTCATCCGCACAATCGCAAATGCAGTAGATGACCATTCCTGTCGTCAACGCCGCCGGGATGCTGTGCCACATTCCACGATGGATTGTCAGTCGGCGAATGATTTCGCCGACGCCAAAGCGGATGATGATGTACCCCAACGAAACCGAGAGCACGATTGTTTCGGTCGTCCATCCCATCTCTTGAAAACGGTCCAGAAACAGCAGGGGGGTCAACAATGCTACGATACTGAGGCTCTCGCGTAGGATGACCGCATTGTCGCTGTCGACGTCGGGCAGGACTCCAGCCACTGCGCAGAGTCCCCCTGCGAGGATCGATGACTGCAGCGGCATGCCATAGGCCAGGTGGCCGACGGCGCCGTAGGTGGCGCCCAACAATCCGGCTGTCGTGATATGCGTGGGAAAGTTGGCCATTATTTACCCGGTCTTGAAGTTTAAGGTTCCTAGTTCAAGAATCGGCTCCGGGAAGCGAATAGTTTCATGGGGAGTTTGGCAAAACCGTGGCGAGCGAGGTATACGGGGAATTTGTTGCTCAGCGTTGCCGGCAAATCCGGGCGTGAGATGACATCCCAAATCGGGGCATCTCGTGCAGGACAAGTGGGTCCCCATGCTGGCATTGCCGGCTTGGCGAGCGATGAAATTGAATGGCCTTTCGCCGCTTATGGGCCATTCGTATACTTCTCGCCGCTGAAAACTGAAGAGTCGCCGTGGCGCTGTCGCGGGACTGGGTAGGAGTCCACCGATGCAGATTTACGACACCATCATGTTAGTAGTTGTTGCCGTGACCGCGTTTCTCGGCTGGCGCAAGGGAATGGTGTCACAAGTGGCCTCGATTGTGTCGCTGATTGCCAGTTTCTTTGTGGCCAGCAATTATTACCAGCAGGCGGCCATTCACGTGAATGCGCCGGCGCCCTGGAATCAAATCGTGGCCTTCGGCGGATTGTACCTGGGTACGGCACTCGTCGTCTGGGTCCTGTTCAAGAGTGTCCGTTCTTCCGTGGAAAGCATGAAGCTGCGCAACTTCGACTATCAAATGGGCGGGCTGTTAGGCGCCGCCAAAGGCGTGGCGATTGCCTGCGCGATTACCCTTGTGGCAGTGAATCTCATGACGCCCACGACGAGTACTCCGATCGTTCAATCGAAATCGGGAGGCATCGTATCGAGACTAGTTCATACGGTCGGTCCCTTCATGCCGCAGCGGATGCAGCCGTTCCTGGCACAGTACGTTCAGCGACTCGACGAGGCCATTGGCACTCCGGGTTCTCCGTATGGCTTGCCGGCAGACCCGGGCCATTCGAACCCTTATTTGCCGACCAGTCCCTATGCCGGTCCGGGCACGTCTTATCCGCCTCAAAACCCCTATGGTGAATCTCCTTACCGAGGCAGCGCCAGCGGCACGTACCCATCGACACCTGACTACCGACCACCTGCCAGTCCGCCGTCGTGGCCAAGTGTCCCCGAAAACGCCGCTCAACCGAATGATGGGTTTCGATATTAGGTGGTTGATGTGACTAAGATCTCGGAACAGATATCTCGGAACAGATATCTCGGAACAGATATCTCGGAACAGATATCTCGGAACAGATATCTCGGAACAGATTGCACCCAGCCGAACCGTGAATCCGATCGTTCTTCCGTTCTTTTACTGAGCGACGGTCCAAACCGAGGGCAGTTCGCAAAAAGTGCCTAAAACTGGGGGAATTTGAGGTGCTTCACCGAACATAAGAAACATTATCGGACGTTGGGGAGTGGCGTCGATGGGGCCCTTTCTCGGTGCATTCCCGTTGCCTCGCAGGTGCAAAATCCCCAGCGCGAACATCGGTTTGCGGAGCCGGTTCCGCGCCCCTCCTACAGCCGGCCAAGCAAGATCAACAGCATCCGACGGAGCGGCTCGGCGGCTCCCCACAGCAGTTGATCGCCGACGGTGAAACAGGTCAGGAATTGTGGTCCGATCGTCATCTTTCGGAGCCGACCAACGGGGATTCGCATGGTTCCGGAAACGGCGGTCGGCGTGAGTTTCCGGCTGGTCACTTCGCGGTCGTTGGGCACCAATTCGACCCAGTCATTTGCGCTGCCAATCGCCTGCTCGATCTCAGCCAATCCAATATCATCGGTGAGTTTGACGGTCACGGCCTGACTGTGACACCGCATGGCACCGACGCGGACACATTGACCATCGATGGGGACAGGTTTCGTTGTGGCGAGGATCTTGTTCGTCTCGCTCTGGCCTTTCCATTCTTCTCTTGTTTGGCCGTTGTCCATCTTTCGATCGATCCACGGGATCAAACTACCGGACAATGGAACGCCAAAATGTTCGCACGGCATATCGCCAGATCGCAACTTTTCGGCAACGGCCCGTTCCAATTCCAACGCCGACTGGCCTGCCGCCTGGCACTTGGCCAGAGAACCCATCTGTTCGACCAGCTCCAGCATGTGCTTCGCTCCGGCCCCCGACGCCGACTGATAGGTCATCGTCGACATCCACTCGACCCATCCCTGTTCGAATAGCCCCATCAACCCCATCAACATCAGGCTGACTGTGCAGTTCCCGCCCACGAAGTCTCGGACTCCCTGTTCAAGTCCACGGTCGATGACGGGTCGATTCACCGGGTCGAGCACGATGATGCTGCTTGGCTCCATCCGCAAGGCGGACGCAGCGTCTACCCAGTAGCCATCCCAGCCGACAGCACGCAGGCGCGGGTGGACGTCCCTCGAGTAGTCGCCACCCTGGCAAGTAACGATGATCTCCATCTTCGCCAATTCGTCGGCCGAGTTTGCATCCAGCAAAGGCGTTGATCCGCTGCCCACATCGGGCCCCGGCTGACCAGCTTGTGAGGTTGAAAAGAAGCTCGCCTTGAGGTCCCTGAAATCGCCTTCCGCCTGGAGTCGGTCCATCAACACCGATCCAACCATGCCACGCCAGCCGACGAATCCAACGGTTTTCATTTTCTTGCCTGTGATCACGCAGAGTTCAACTGTTATGGAGTCCAGCGGAATAGCAGCAGTTGAACTGGTCGACCTGTCGTGACGATTTATTCCGGCAGTTCCTTCGTATCGGCACTGGCCGATTCCAGAAAGACACCGATCTTGCGAAAACGTTCGTATCTTTCGTTTAGTAGTTCTTCGTTCGACTTCGAGGTGAGCTCACGAAGTGAATTCAAGACGAACCGTTTGATATTGGCTGCCATTTGATGGTGGTCCCGATGAGCTCCTCCTAACGGTTCCGGGATCACTTCGTCGACGACACCGAGGCGTAACAGGTCGTGCGAACGAAATCGGAGAGCTTCCGCCGCCTGCTCTTTAAACTCATGGCTTTTCCACAGAATCCCCGCACAGCCTTCGGGACTAATGACCGAGTAATAGGAATTCTCCAGCATTGCGACTCGGTCCCCGACGCCGATTCCAAGCGCTCCGCCGCTGCCCCCTTCAGCGATAACAACGCAAATGATGGGCGTCGGGATGCGCGACATTTCAAACATGTTTTCCGCGATCGCCTGCGACTGGCCTCGCTCTTCGGCGCCAACGCCGGGGTAAGCGCCAGGCGTATCGATAAAGCAAATAATCGGAATCCGGTACTTGGCCGCCATCTTAATTTTCAGCAGCGCTTTCCGGTATCCTTCCGGATGAGCACATCCGAAATAGCACTCGGTACGTTCCTTGACGTTCCGACCCTTCTGATGCCCGACGAACATCACCTTGGTGCCGCCCAGTTTGGCAAATCCGGTCAGCATCGCACGATCGTCACCGAAACGACGGTCACCGTGGAGTTCAACAAACTCGTCGAACATGATGGGGACGTAGTCTGCGGTTTGCGGTCGATTGGGATGACGTGAAACGCGAACTGTTTCCCACGGACTGAGGTTGGCGTACACCTCTTTCGTCGTTTGCACCAGGTTGCGTCGCAGCTCGCGTAATTCGGACGCTTGTTGCGAATTGCCATCCTGCTTTTGTAGTTCTTCGATGCGGTCCTCGAGATCGTAAATTGGTTTTTCGAATTCAAGGACTTGATTGCCGCGTGGCATGGGTGTGAGCTCGTTGGATGCTAAGTGAGGATGATTAGACCAGCTTGCTGGCCGGCGTTAACGCGAATGCTCTGGCACCACCAAGTATCCAATACGGAACCGCATTGCGCCAACAGCTCGATGCGGATTTCACTTGAGTAATTCTCTCGGCATAGGTTGGTATCGTCCTTGCCTGTAGGGACGCGTGTCCAAATCTGATCGCATCAGGACTCTTCGAGCTTCGGTTTCCAGACCCGGACTTTCGCCAATTCCTCGAGGGCCGAGCTCATGTTGTCCGGGCGTTTGTCCATGTCTTTGGCCATCATCTTCGCGACCAGTTGCGAAAAGCCGCTCGAGATCTCTTCGTTGTGGGCGGCGATGACAGGAACCGGTGTCTTCAGATGCTTGACGAGCAGTTCGTCTTCATTGTTGCCGGTGAATGGCGGTCGACCAACGCATAATTCAAACAATGTGCATCCAAATCCGTAGATGTCGGTGCGTTCGTCGAGCGGCTCGCTGCGAATCTGCTCCGGAGCCATATAACTGCGCGTCCCCTGTACCAGCCCCTTCTTACCGGAGAATAGCGATCCCAAGCCGCTCTTTTTCTTTCTCCTTTTCAGCTTTTGCGCAATCGCAAAGTCGATCAGCCGCAGGTCTCCCGCCTTGTTCAGCAGGAAATTGTCCGGTTTCACGTCGCGATGGACCCAACCAACTTCGTGCATGTGACCGAGCGCCCGGCAACCATCCGCAGCGATCGTGGCCAGGTACTTGCGGATTCTCGCTGGATGCTCTCGCAGCGTTTGCTTTAGATTCGGTGCACGAAACAGCTCCATGGCCACGTACGGCACACCCTTGGCCACGTCAAATTCGTAGACCGAATTGATGTTTGGGTGGTCCAACGTACTGCCAACAGTGTATTCGTGCTTCATCGCCGCAACTTCAGAGGCTTTCTCAGCGTAGTCCGAACGCAACGCTTTGATCGCAATCCGTTCGTTGTCCAACGGATTGATCGCTTCCCAGATGTGCGACGCACTTCCACCACGAATCAGCTTCAGTAGGCGGTACGATCCGATGTAGTCTGCCACGGTTCCTGAAACTGGCTCCTCGCGACGTCGCTGCCCAAGCGTCGCACTATGTGTGTTTGGGAGAACTGACAACCAGTTGTCTTGAAGCCTTGTAGGCGGCTAACAAGAAATCCGAGAGTTCAAAAGGCCCGTCTCGTTCCATCCCCAGTCTAACTGGAAGCCGCAAGAAGAAAAAGCCATTGCTTTGCGACGCGGTGATCAGTAACGGACCCGCGATGATCGAAGCAGTCGGAGGCGGTTGCCGGGTCACTCATAGTTCACCTCTGCCAAATACAATCCCTGAGGTGGCGCCGTCATTCCCGCCTTGTTACGATCGAGTTTGGCCAATACTTCAGCCGGCCACCCTACTGTCATTCTTCGCTGCCCTACTTCGACCAATGTTCCAACAATATTCCGCACCATCTTGTAAAGGAATCCATTTGCGGCGATGGAAATCACCAGTTCATCGGCGCAGGTGCCGCGATGGGCAGTCATGACGCGTTCGACCGACAGTGCTTCGACGCGTCGGACCGTCGTGGCACGTTCGGAACCGGCACCCTGGAAACTGGCAAAGTCATGTAAGCCGACCAACGCCTGGGCAGCCTGGTGCATGGCCTGCTCGTCGAGCGGAACGCGCAGGTGCCAGCAGTACTTCCTGCGAAACACGTCGGGTTGGGCGCCATCCTGCAGGATGTACGTGTAACGTTTGCGCTTGGCGGAACGTAGTGCACAGAATGATTCGTCGACGAGTTCACAATTGAGCACGCGAATGTCCTGCGGCAAATTGGCATTCAGTGCTCGCAACAGATCGCTGCCGGAAAGTCTGGTGCTCGCGTGGAAATTGGCAACCTGCCCGATCGCGTGAACGCCGGCGTCAGTACGTCCGCTGCCAGTGATTCGCAACCGGGCACCGGTTACACGCTCGATCGCCTCCTCGAGGCACTGCTGGATCGTCGGGCCATTGGCCTGAAATTGCCAGCCCGCGTAGTCGGTGCCGTCGTAGCTGACGGTCAACTTGAAATTAGTCAACAGCGATGCACCACCGTTTGCCATAACGATTTCGGTTCCAGTTCCGCGGCCTCCCCCCCTGCCCTGCCCTTGTCTACTTCAACGAGGTCCACGGTTGGCTGGTCTGTCGTCGCGTACCGGCCAACAGCGCGGAAGGCACGAAAGCAAGGTTGCCTACCAACATGATCAAGCCAAAGGTGATCATGCCCATGCAAAATGCGATGCCCAAGTGTAAGGGAATTGCCAACAGTAAAACCAGCGGTCGCGTCCAGCGATTCCACACCAGTACGATGTAAGACAATTCCCAGGCGACCGTCAATTGCGACATGAATTCGATCAGTCGCGGCCATCGCGCGAGCCATGTCATGTCGATTGACTGGTATTCCAGGTTGGCGAGTGCCAGCCAGAGCGCGTCTCCCTGCCACCAAGTAACGCCTTGCAACTTGCCCAGGGCGGCAAACAAATAGATGACGCACATGTGGCATTGTATCAATCTCAAAGCGATGTTCGTCAAGGTGGATTTGGTCGTCAATATGCCCCGCCGCTGTCGCCGCCAATGGTCCCAAGAGTAGTGCGCCACGGAGTCTCCAACCATCAGATACATCGCCAACATGCAGTTGATCTGATCAAGACCAAACAGTGCACCGGGGACTCGATGTGCATACGCTACCGCGATCAAGAATGCGAGGATCGAAACAGCACGCGTGCAAAGCCCCACCATCAGCAGGAAGAAGACGACCAACGCGAGGAGATGCGCTGCCCATAGTGTGTTCGGCGTATCGATCAGCGACAGGTAGCTGAAGGCAAACGGACTGTCGTGAAATCCGTCCACAAATTCGTTGGGAATACGACCGTTACTGGAATAAAAACCGGCCAGGTCGAGCGACCAGACAGCATGCGTATAAAGCAACATCGCGCCGGTGAGTACCCGGATTAACGAGAGCGTGTGGCCGTCGGCTGGGGTGAACCAAAACCGGTTCCATGCAGCCGGGGCGACGTGTCCCAATTCGTGGATATAGCTTCGCAGTGCGTTCACAGGTTTACCTTGCAAACTCGCCTAATAGAAATTCACGGTAGAGATTTGGGTCGTCTAGAGGTTGCCCCCGCAGCACGTCACTCATGGCCGGAATGGAGTGGACGCGACCAAACAATCGAATGTTTTTCGCTTCCGGGTGCAAGTTCAAGAGATGCTGAGCCACGCCCTGCTGCAGCCGTTCTACCATTTGCTGTTGTTGTGCGAATGCTTGGCGTTCCGATTCCGTCATGGTGGCGATCGACGGCGCATCCAAGATGGCACTCGACATGCTGAACAACGTTTCGGACAACATGAAATGACGATGGTAAAGCAGTCGCGGCCAATGCCGCCTGAGGTCGGGAAAGATTTCTGATTTTCGCGTGCCGTCCTCGAATCGCAGCTCATAGCGAACCAGATGACTCGGTCCGGGGTCTGGAGCAAAGAACCGATAACCGTTGTCCAACGACATCAATTTTATGTAGGGGCTCAACATGTCCGCCAGGTCGCGGGAAATCTGCGTCGACGGCGGCGGGTTCGACCAGGGACCCGTGAACACCGCGAGCAGGTGGATGGCGATGGCGACGCTGGTCGCGACCCGCATCGATCGGGACCAGGTGGTTTGCGGTGCTGATTCTGGCTGCACGAGAGGGGCTTCCCTGGTAGGACTTGGGACGAAAAAGTGCTGCGACCTGGCACCTCCATTATGCTTGTCGAGCGACAATTGCGCAGTCGAACTTGCGACCCTGTCGAAAATTCCGGGAGCATGGGCGTGCGGCAGCCAGGAAAACGGCCAGCATCGATGTCATTACCGGTCTGGCGCACAAAAAAACCCCTGCAGCAAATGCTGCAGGGGTTTGGCATGGGCCACAATATCGCTTTAACGAGACGCGAGTTGCGAATCGGAAAAATCGAATGCCAGTTCGTGGTTTTCACCGCCACGAATGGTCATCGTGTGCTCTTTGGTAACACCATGAAGCGTGACCTTCACCTGGTAATTATTCCAGGTCTTTCCAGCGGCCAGTTTGCTCGTGGCGAAGACTCTCGTGGGGCCGGACATCGCCGTGGCGACACCAGCCAGTTCAACAGAAGCTTCCGCGGGCACACGAATCGTCAGTAAAGTTTCCTGCGGTTGTGTTTCGGTCAACGTTGCAAACGTCAGGTTGCTGCGATTACCGGCAGTAAGGCGCACGACCTTTGTTTCGCCCAACTCATGGTCACCATCTTTGGCCACGGCACGAACCTCGTAGACGTAAGCCTTGCCGTGCTCCAGCCCGGACGACATGAACTGACGCACATTTCCCGTGCTGTTTGTCTCATAACCGTTTACGAAGACACGGGCGTTATCGGGCACGTTGACGACGATCAAGGCAGTATCGCCGTATTGAGCCTCCCCTTCAGGCATCGCAGCCTCAATGGGTTCAGCATCTTCATCGATGACACCGCCTTCGATGACACCGCCTTCGATCACACTGCCTTCGATCACACTGCCTTCGATGTAGCCTTCATTGATAACGCCTGAACAGCAATCATCAGTGACCACGGGCGCTGATTCGTACACGGGAGCTTGATAGATCGGCATGCAAGATTCCACCAATGGAGCCGACTCGATGACGCCCGAATACCCATAAACCGGAGTTGCGTAGGAAGCCATCGGTGCCACATCAACGACTGCGTACGATGGATACGAGTAGCCGCCCCAGCTGCCGCCGCGCGAGCCATAGCTGCCCCAGCTTCCATGACGTGCGTGCCTTCTGGCGAACAAGCGACCGCCTCTCGACCCCCAGCTGCCGCCACTCGATCCCCAGCTGCCGCCGCTCGATCCCCAGCTGCCGCCGCTCGATCCCCAGCTGCCGCCGCTCGAGCCATAGCTGCCCCAGCTTCCGCGGGAGCTGTATCCACCCCAACTGCCGCCGCTGGAACCCCAGCTGCCGCCGCCCGAACCATAGCTGCCCCAGCTACCGCCCGAGCCGTATCCGCCTGCGGACCGACTGTGCCAACCCCAGCCAGCGTCGGCTTCAGTCGTAACAGCAAATATTGCGGCGATCATTGCCACGAGTAACATTTTGCCGGACTTCATGGACCGGATCCTCCCCGTTTAAGACGCGTATTGATTCTTCAACGGAGGCCACAAAGAGGCCCCCTCGTATCACCAAGATAACTGTTACATTTTGCAGTTCAAGCCAGATGGGAAGGAATTGGCGAATGAGTGCAGTAGGTATTTGGGGGGTTGCGGGTGGATTACGGGTTGTTTTCAGTCCTGCGGCTGGGTGATCCGAGCCGAACATTGTCCAAATCCATCACCCCTGTCGCACCGAAGAGTCCAATGCGGCACGATGCCTTCCCTGGTCCGAATGGGAACGGGGAATCGCTCCGACTCTTCGTGCCATTCGGCGTCGCCAACCAACGGGCCAATCCACCGTTCGCCCAGGTGGGCTCGATTCTCGTCATAAAAACTAACCACGATTGCCCCCATCATGTGCTCCGTCGGGCCCATGGTGACGTCGCGGAGTTGGACCCACGCGCTTACGTCCAAGTTGCGAACGTAGCGACCATCGATGGCAAAACCTTGCAGCATGCTGCTGGTTCGTCCGGGCGTCGTGTTTTCAAAATGAGCGACGTGTGCTCCGACAGGCGCCGCCGAATCCTGAACCTGGCTGACTTGTCGCTGGTAGTACCAGCTGCGGAAGTCCAAGTCGCCTTCGCCTGCTTCTTCGAACGATCCATTGGCAATCGACGGAGATCGCACATCCGGTTTTGTTTCGCGTTGCTCTTCCGCCGTACCGGTCATCGGAACAAAGAAAGTCGGTCGCAATTCCTGGCGTTCCAGTTTGCCGTCGACCTTCGTGAACAGGTATAGCGTCTGCTCGTACCGTTCTCCAACAGGAATTACCATTCGACCGCCCTCCCGCAATTGATCGATTAGCGGTTGAGGTACTTTTTCCGGCGAACAGGTCACGATGATCTTGTCGAATGGTGCGTTTTCCGGCCAGCCTTGATAACCGTCGCCAATCTTCACATGCACGTTTTCATAGTTCAGTCGTTTGAGTACCCGCCTTGCCTTCAAACCCAGCGCCTCGACGATTTCGATCGTGAAGACGTCTGCCACTAACGGGCTCAGAACAGCTGCCTGATAACCGCTACCGGTGCCAATTTCGAGTACTCGGTCAGACGGCTGTGTCTGCAATGATTCGGTCATGTAGGCAACGATGAAGGGCGATGAAATTGTCTGA
Organism: uncultured Planctomycetales bacterium; assembly: GCA_963821085.1. GTDB lineage: Bacteria > Planctomycetota > Planctomycetia > Pirellulales > Pirellulaceae > CAWGCE01. Next base: position 66,184 of record CAWGCE010000009.1, read on the forward strand.
TGATCGCCAATCGGCAAGGACATGTCGTGGTACGCGTTTTTCCGTTGCGTCAGCGACACAAACTCATGCCGCCGTGTTGCACGCATCGCGTCCAATACGCGAGGATCGGAGACTCCATTTGCCTCGATGTATTCCTTAACAAGCTGTTCCCGCGCCCGGTCGAATTCTGGTCGCTGGGCCGGTGAAGCGGCCGCGAAAACGAGTATGACGGTGAAGGCGGCAACCCAGGAAAACAGGTGATGAATGTCACAGTGTTGATTTGGCCAGGTATTCATCGCAATCGCATCGGAGAGTCATGGGGCAGGCAAGTCGCAGCTGCCTCCATTTGAAAGTAACGCTGGCCATTTGAAAACTCCAATGTCCGCACGTCCACCATTACCTCTGTTGGACAGGCGCTCGATCGTACGCTTCACGTTCGAACGGGTTGTCCAAATATGCGTCGCGTTTCACGATGAACAGCCAACATGAACACACCAGGTAGGCCGGCACGAAAAACGGACCCCAGCGTTCGTACTGGCGAACGTGGACGCGTTCATGTTTCCGACTTTGGTCCAGGATGGCTGCGGTGCGAGCCACCACAACATGTCCCAGTGTCATCGCCGCCGCGCCGCCGACGATCGGTACGTGATTCAACAACCGGGGAAGAATACCACCGTAAAACTCGAGTACGGGCCCGACCCGCTGCATGCTGCCACCCGTACACAGCGCCATGACGCCTAACGCTCCTCCCAGCATCGACCAGGGGAAGGCCCACAGGATCAACAGCGATTGCCGGACTCGACTCAATGATGTGCCCCCGATTAGTCGGTGGACCGCCTAGATACGGCCCATGCCTTTGGTTAACGCCATGAACGCGGCTTCCAGGGACAGCTCGTCTTCCTTGAACATCAGCAACTTGTGGCCGCTGTCGATCAGCGACTTTGCCAGCTCGCTATAATCGATGAATCCTTCGCTGAGCGTGACGGTTAACACTCCTTCGTTCTCGTCGATCGACTCGACTTTGTCGTGACGATCCAGGACGGCTGCCGCCTCCTGTGCGTCGCCGGCGACTTTGACCTGGAGCACGACGTTTTTCCGAACCAGGTTCATCACTTCGGCGACCTCAGCATTCACATTCATGACACCTCGGTCAATGATGCCAACCTTGTTGCAGATGTCGGCCAACTCGGGAAGGATATGACTGCTAACGATGATCGTCTTGCCCATTTGCCGCAGCCGCTTCAACAAGTTTCGCATCTCGATACGAGCGCGTGGGTCGAGGCCGCTCAGTGGTTCGTCCAGCAACAGGACCTGTGGGTCGTGCAGGAGAACCCGGGCCAGGCCCAGCCGTTGAGTTTGTCCTCGCGAAAGTGTATTCGCATAGGCATCCCGTTTGAAGTCGAGGTCGACGATGTCAAGTTTCTCGTCGCAGACTCTGCGTCGCTGCGGTCCACGAATTCGGTAGGAAGCGGCAAAAAATTCAAGGTACTCAATGACCGTCATGTCGTCATAGACACCAAAGAAGTCCGGCATGTAACCCACCAGCCGTCGAATTTCCTTGGGTTTGGTGTAGATCGAGTAGCCGCCAACATAGGCTTCGCCCCAGGTGGGATTCAGCAGCGTCGCAATGATGCGCATCGTGGTGGTCTTGCCCGCGCCATTCGGGCCAATGAAGCCAAACAAATCGCCTTCCTGCAAATCCAGCTCGATGCCGCGAATGGCGTAGAGCTCGCCGTATCGCTTGGTCAGGTCTTTTGTTTGAATCAACGGCATATCCTCAAGAGTCGATTGCAGTGCAATGCCCGGTTCATGATGCTACTTTCGGTTTACAGGAATCAGAATGCGGCCAAATGCCCAGTTCTTGATTTCGGCTTCGGCTTCCGCTTCGCCTGCCTGCAACAATACTCGACTGGCCGCCGTTTCCAAACGGCCAAAGAGGACTGCCACCTGCATCTGCAGATGACCGGTCAGGTCGAGTTCGCCATGGAATTGGTGCATCAAGTTGGTATAGCTACGACCGCTGGCCGCTTCATGAAACATCAACATTTCCATAATGCGGGCGATATCGAAACTGGCGCGATCCCAGGGGGTCGTCAGGTCGCTGAAGTCGCGATCACTGCGTTGACCAACTCTGCGACGCATCAGCCGATAACTGAAGTTCAAGGGGCGATCGGCGGAACTCATCGAGAACACCTGCCCGGGCTTCAGCGTGCCGACCTTGTAGTACCACTGATCGCAGACGATCGCCGCATCACGCAAAGCAATCGGTAACGGGTTGGAGAACTCACCGCCAAGCAACCCCTCACGGTCCATTAGCAGTGGAGCCGCCGTGACGAAGTCTGCCTGCCCGTTCCACGTCCCGGTGAAGCTGCGAGTTGACCGTGCCGGGACGCCGACATCTGCCAGCGTGGCCAATAACCTGTCACCCGTGAATCGCAAAGGATTGGTATACGAAGCGACGATCGGCGAGATGGCCCCCTGCCCTTCCAGACCAGAAAATCCTCCACCGGGCAGGCCCTGCCAACTAAACTCGCAACCGGTCTCTTCCAGTTCCCATGCACGACCGGGCTGAAGTTCCAATCCAAATGACTGCGTCGATGGAGAATACAAGTGCGCCCATGTTCGCGCTCGAACGTCACCACTGGCCAAGTCGACATCAACAAGGTCGACCTGGTTTAATTGGACAACGTCGCTCTTGACTCGGTTCACCAGCACTCCCGCAACGATACTCGTTCCCAGGACCACGAGTGGGAAGGTGAGCCAGGTCCAGTGCATCTGTCCTCCGAATTGCCGCAGGAGGAAATAATCGACGGGTCCCAAGAGCAGCACGTACGTCGCCAATAGCCCTGCGATCAACGAAAACGGAACCAACCAGACACCGGCAAACTGATCGAGCGATGCTCGCAATTGGCCGGCCAGATCGGTGAACCCCAAATGACGGACTTGCCCGCTGCGAACCATATCTGACTCGTCTGTGAAACCCAGCACCGTATCGAGAATCTTGCCGACGAAGCGAGGTCGATCCCGCCAGACTGCAAGTGGGCCGGCATCAAGGTCGGTCGCAACCAGGAGGACCGTCCCCATGCCATGTGCCGACTGTACCAGCCAGGGAGTCCTCTGATTCCCGGTACCGTCCTCGGTCAGTACTTGTCCCCGCAGTTCATCCATGCTGTATGCTGGAATTCCTACGATGCGCCCTATTTCGTCGCGCGTTTGGATGGGAGTGCCCGCGCGAACGAACGCTTCGATACCGCTTGTCTCGCGTTGTTTGGTGGGCCCCCCGAATTTGCCCGATAAGAATCGCGTCAATTTCCCGGCCTCGCCAAACACTTCGACTGCTGAAACGCCGGCTGAAATTACCAGGCAGCCCCCGCTTCGAACCCAGCGATCGATCGCTTCCCAGTGTTGGTCGGTAAGTTCATTGAGCCAAGCCGTGTTCGCCGTGCATAGTATCAATGCATCGACACCGTCGTATCCCAACGGATGCAGTGGCAGGAGAGCTGGGCGCCGAATATCATGTCCGACGATCGTCTCGTCCGGAGCTCGCCGCCGCAGCTTGATCGCTCCGGCCAGATCAATGTCGCCTCCGACCACGAGAACCAACTGTTGCAGAGAAGTAACGATCGTTTGCCTGCTACGCGTGATTGGCCGGTGCAGAATCTCACCGCTCGCCAGTCGAACGGAGAGCTGCTCCAGCTCGCGCCCCAATTTCACGTAGCTCACCCCGCCGGGCGAGGAGCCGCTCGTCTCGGTTGTCAGCGGAAACCCTTCACCGTCAAAACCGTGCACGCTCTTGATCTGGCGAGCATCGTCACAGCGAGCCTGAGCCCAGTACCCACGTTTGGCAAATCCCTCAATCCCGAGCTCGACGCTGGCCGGCGACTCGTCGGCGAATCCATTGGTCGGGGTCATCTCGATGCTGAAGAGCCACAACGCAAAAATGGCCGAGATACCTGCTTGCCAGAACAAGTCTGCCGAGGCAGGACCGGCGTGTTGTTGAGCGGCAAGTCCTGGGCATGGGTTTTGATCAGTACGGGGTAGAGGCGGGATGGGCGGACGCAAAGAACAAAGTTGTTACGAGACGCAGGATGCCAGAGTTCAATTATGGCTTGCCCTCGTCCGGACAGCTACACACCAGCTGCAGGCAGCCTGGACATCCCTTGCCGTACTTGTGTTCAATGGCCGCTGTCAAATCGACTCCTGCGACGTTGGCAATCGTCGTCAACCAGGCCAGCACATCGGCGAATTCCTCCATCTTGTCATCGTACGAACCCTCACGCAGCGCTGCGGCCAGCTCGCCCACTTCTTCCATTAACCACATGAACGTGCCGTCGATACCCCGAGCTTGATCTTTCTCGAAATACATAACGCGGATCATTTCCTGAAAATCGTGGACGGAAACCTGCCGGTTGTTCGTGGCAGGATTCTCGGTTGAAGAGTCGTCAGGTGAATGAGTTGCCATGGTGAAACTACTTCGCGCTGGCCATTTTTTCTAACTGGATGACTGAACGGTTTTGTTCTTTTTCAAGGAAGGTTCGTCCATACTTCACATTGACATGGTCCCAAGGCAGCTTGTCCATCAGCTGATACGGTTCGTGGATCTGGTTTTCAATATCGACACCGACGTCGGCAAACGCCTTCCACCAGCGATCGATGTTGATGTGCTCATGCCAACTATCGAGTCGAGCTCCTCGCCGCCATGCGAGTTCGATTGCATCCCCGGTCCGACGGTCGCCGCGACTGAGTGCTCCTTCAAGCAAGCTTGTTTCCACGTCGTGACACTTCACGTTGACGCTGCGGATCTTCCGACGGTTCCAGAGGTATTTGTGCGATTCCTTGAAGTACTCTCTTCGCTGCATGCCGTTCCACTGGTACGGCGTATGAGCTTTGGGCACGAAGTTGGAAACGCTGGCGGTAACCTTTGCGTGTCGACCACGAACTTCTTTCCCGATCTGGGCGATATGTTCCGCCATATCGATGATGCCGTCCAAATCAACCGCACGTTCGCCCGGCAGACCGCACATGAAGTACAGTTTGACGCTTTCATAGTTATTCTGGAACGCAGTGCGGCAGCCTTCGTAGAGATCGTCGTTCTTGATCTTCTTGCGGATTTGTTCCCGCATGTCGTCACGTGCCACTTCGGGAGCTAGCGTCAAACTGGAACGGCGTTCGTTGCCGATCAGTTCTGCGATCGTGCGCAGTTGTTCATTGACACGCAGGCTGGGGACCGAAATGTTCACACCCAGTGGCCGGAATTCGGCTTTCAATCGCAGAACAAGCTCTTCAAAGTGCGGGTAGTCACTACTCGACAGGGAGAGGATCGAAATCTCATTGTAGCCGGTGTTGCGATACGTCTCCAAGCGCGCCTTGGACAATCGTTTCCACGGAACGGATGCGCAGCGGCCGTTTGATCACTGTGCTCTGACAAAATCGGCATTGCCAGGGGCAGCCGCGCATGATCTCGATCGCAATCCGATCGTGCACACATTCGACGAAGGGAATCACAGGGCTCGTCGGCAAGGGAATTCCGTCCAGATCCGAGATCACGGACGGCTCGATCGTCTCGGGTATGTCCTGACGTGTGCGGTTAAGCGCCACGATGCGACCATCGCGGTACTCCGGAACATAAAACCTTGGCACATAGCAAAACGGCAAGTGGATCGCCATTTGCGCCAAAATTTCGGCACGCTGCCGCACGCCGGCCTCACCTGAGAGCAATCCGTCACGCGTCAGCGCCTCCTCTTTCAACTGTATCCATAAATCACAAATCAGCGGCAGGCTGGGCTCGCCATCGCCAGAGACAATGATGTCCAAAAAGATGGCCATCGGTTCAGGATTCTGAGCGCACGGCCCTCCGGCAATTACCAACGGATCAGCAAGCGTTCGCTGATCCGAGTGAAACGGAATCCCGCCCAGGTCCATCATTGTCAAGATGTTGACGTAAGCTACTTCATACTGCAGCGTAAAAGCCAGGACATCAAAGTCGCTGAGCGGCGTGAAGGACTCGAGCGAATATAATGGCAGCTTCGCTTCACGCAACTCCTGCTCCATATCGATCCACGGCGTGAAAGCGCGCTCGCACACCCAGTCGCTCTTTGCGTTCATCAGCGAATAGAGCACCTGGAGTCCATGGTGGCTCATGCCGATCTTGTACGCGTCGGGGAATGCGATACACAACTTGCCGCGGACCGAGGCGTGATCTTTGTGGACCGCGTTCAGTTCGCCGCCCATATACTGAGCGGGCATCTGAACTTTGGGCAGCAGGCGTTCAACGATCTGTTGTCTCAATTCCACGATTACGCTCCCTGCCGAAAAAAAGTTTTCCAAACAACTCAACGATAATTGGCAATTTGGCAAGACATCATTCTGCCACGTGTGGACCTTATTTAGTAGTCCCGATTACGCTTCCGCCGCGGTGAAATCGTGAAGGAGCTACTTGTCCTTAACTATTCGGCGGTCGACTTATAGAATCGGACACGCGAGACTATGCGAACACCTCGCGACCAGGTCGCGCCCCCTACCAACGTCATCGAGGCTGCTCTGCCGATGTCTGAATTCGTTACGGTTGCCAAGGTCGGATCGATTGAGGACGGAAAAGCCGCTTCGTTTCCGGTGAATGGCCGGATGATTGCGGTATTTCACATCGACGGCGCTTATCACGCGTTGAACGATTTTTGTCCCCACATGGGGGCTCCCCTGTCCGACGGTCATATCGAAGACGGTATCGTCTACTGCTCATGGCACGCATGGCAATTCAAGATTTGTGATGGGACATGGTGTGACAACCCGCAGATCCGCACCGACACTTACGAAGTGCGCAGTCGTAGGCGACGAGATTCAGGTGCTGATTCCCGATGACAATCGGCCGGACGACGTTGACGACATCCCATCGGGAAGCTGAGTCACGACCAACATGAGGTGCCGGAGGTGCCCCAGTCGCTACGTATCGCCCTGGGCTCCGCCAGTCGATCAGATTGATGCTCTGGCAGACGTCATTCGAGCGCATTCACAGTGAATGTATCTGCTTTTCGCCCATTGGAGACAGCCATGCCAACGCCGCACACGCTACACGTCCGTGCGACTCGCACAACCGTCGACTTGTCACAAATAAAACCGCCCACAGCTTTCGGCTCTGAGCGGATTCCAAGAACTCTGATCGAGTAGGTTGGCACTAGCGACTGATGTGGCTGGCCGGTTGCACCAGTGAGTCTGCTTTGGCCGGGCGTGTTGCCGTGGCTTGAACGATTGGATTAACCGGGGAGAAACTCATCCGCAAGACCGTCGACAGCAATTGGCTGTGCTGCTGATCGCCCATCGTTGTCACCATGCGCATATTCTGTTTCAACTCCGTTTCAACGAATCGTCCTGCCGCTGCATCGAAGAACAGAGCACCAGTGTTCCGCTGATTTTGCACGCGGATGTTGACGCCGTTCTGATTCGCTTTCCCGGGAAACGACACCAGCATCTCGACGTCGATCCGCTCCAGCGGCTGACCGCTTCGTACTTCGGTGCCGCGATAGGTGTACTTCATTTCCATCAGCAACTGTCCAATAGGGCTCTGCGACTTGGTTGAACCGGTCCATGTGTCGCCAGGTTGAATGGGAGTCGTTGGGAAAACGGTTGCGGCCTGTGTCAACAGCGCTCGAAGTCCGTCGCGTGAAAGAACTTCCTTCAGCTGCGCTCCCGAAGGCGCAGTTGCCAACTTCTGTTGTGCAGCCTCGGATAGACTGACTTCGAGAATCTCGCCGGACGGGCTCATCTTCTGCATGAATTCGACGCCCACCATTGGTTCCACCGACGACGCCAGCGTGAGTGCCAGTCCCGCCGCCTCTTCTTTCTGAGCGGAATCGTATTCAATGGGATCAGAGCCGGGCGTTTCCAGTCGCATCGACAGGCGTTCGATCGATTGTTTGATTTCAGCCGAACCGTCCGAGTTGACTTGTTGAATGTCCCAACGCATTAGCATGCCCATATCGGCCGACGATTCCATTTCCTGGCCCATGGCTGTCATTTGCACGGTCATGTCCTGGGTGAACCAGACGTCGAGTGACTGCCCTTGTTCAAAGCGCCACTGCAGCAGTTTTTGTGCATTGGTTTCCGGAGTGCACAAAGTCGCCGCAAGTCCGAGCAACGTCGCGACGACAAGCCTTCGATAGATGATCCGCATGGGTGGGCTCCCTGGTCGTTGGTTCTCCGATGCTGGACCAAGATCAGGTCCTGCAAGCGTCGGCCGGCTACTCAGAAACGGGGGCAAGAGTATGCCAATTGTCGCGATGCGCAGTCCAGAGCAGAAACGCTCAGCGTGGGCTATCGACCGTCAAGATGGTCTCAGAAAGTTTTGCCAACAACGGTAGCCAGCGTGTCGACCGTTGGCTTGGCGTTCCTGGTCAGCAGCCGGCAGAACACGACGGCGGATTACAACGAAATCGAGCCGCCCGGTTCGAGGATGATCGGCTCCGCTTCCGTTTGAGACGAAATCAATTGGGCCCAGGCTTGGGCGTCCTGCTCGATGGGGGGCCAGGTGTTGTAATGAGCAGGAGTAACCTTGCCGGGCTTGAGCAGTTTGGTAGCAATGACAGCATCATCCGGCCCCATGGTGAACAGGTCGCCGATGGGCAGCACGGCCAAATCGAGTCCGGTTGCTCCGATCATTTCCATATCGGAAAACAGCGCCGTGTCGCAGGCAAAGTAGATCCGCTTTCCTTCGATGTTCAGCAGGAAACCGGCTGGTTCACCGCCATAGGAGCCATCGGGCAATTGGGAACTGTGCAGTGCTGGTGTCATTTTTACATGGCCGAACGGCAAAGTGACCCCACCACCGATGTTCATTCCGAGCGACCCTTCGACCTGGTGCGTCGTTTCCAGCCACTGGGCAATTTCGAAAATCGCGATGACCTGTGCACCGGTGCGTTTGGCAATCGCCGGCACGTCGGCGATGTGGTCGAAGTGTCCATGGGAAACGAGGATGTAGTTGGCGTCGACGTCGTCCGACTTGCAGGGGGCTGTTGGTGAATCGTTCAAGAAGGGGTCCAGCAAGACGGTATGTGCACTGGTCTTGATCGACCAACTGCCGTGACCTAACCATTTCACTTCGATCGTCATCGTCTTTCCAGGGAAATCGGGGGAGGATTGGAGTTGTAGTTTGAAATCTGCAATTCGAGGCACGCCTGCATAGAATCTTGCTACATCCCAAGGTTCTTTTTCATGTGCTGCTTGTAGCCTTCGACACCCGGTTGTCCGTAGGGGTTGATGCCCATCAGGCGTCCTTCAACCACCGTGGCAAGCATTAACATCTGGAACAACTGCCCTAACGAGTATTCGCTGGCGTCCGGCAGGCAGATGTCGGCGGTGGGTCGTCTATCGTCTTTGTAAGCCGCGTTGGTGCCATTTAGCGCGGCAGTCATGATTTCGGGAATCGTGCGATCCGCAATTGCATTTAAGCCATCCTGATTCAGCTCGCTGTTACCCACGGCAATCGGGTCGGTACGGAAACTGTCGAGCACAACATTGGTGAATAGTTTGTCGCGCGTACCTTCCTGGTGTTGCTGGGCGCGAGAATGAAGATCTCGTGTGTTCAGCACGGTCAGAGGAGTTGCACCACGTTCTTGCTTGCCAATACTTTCGGCCAGCAGCTGGTCGTACCACAGCCCTACCGATTCGAGCGCCTTCGACCAAACGGACAGCACGCGGATGTTGGCCATTCGATGGTCTTCCATCAGGTGACACACGCCGACATAATCCAATACGCGGTTATTGCAAGGAGGCGCGGAACGAAAATGTTCGTTCATGGCCGCAGCTCCTTCCAGCAGTTTGATGATGTCCAAACCGAGAATGGCCGCCGGCAAGAGACCGACAGCGGAAAGTATTGAGAAACGACCACCGACACCTTCCGGCACCTGAAAGACGTCTGGGCAACCGATCGCTTGTGCCAAATCAAACAGTTTGCCGCTCGTTCCGGTCACCGGGATGACTCGTTCCGCGACCAGCGACTCGTCGTGCGCGCAGCTGTTACGCAGAGCCTCCAGGAAAACGCGCAGAGCGACGGCAGTTTCCAGCGTGCCCCCGCTCTTGCTGATGACCACGATACCCCAGGCATCGTCGACATTGGTTGCTGGCGTGCCGCGCAACAGGTCGAGCAATCCGTTCGTCGCGTCGTTATCGACATTGTTCCCCTCAAAATACAAGCGAGGAACACCGCCTCGTTGCCCCCGATTCAGCTCATTGTGATAGGGATGGTTACCGGCCTCCATCAGAGCGCGAGCGCCCATGTAGGAACCGCCAATGCCCAGCAGGACGACGCGGTCGACCGATTCGGACAGGCGTCGGGCCACAGTCAGGATGCGCCCAAGTTCGCTCTCGTCACGTTTTTCCTTGTATTCCGCGAGCAGTCGCTCCGGCATTTCCAAGAAGCCCGCGTCGAGCGGCTGTTTGTCTGTCGGGACGGGTCCGTGGTTGTTGAAAAGTTCGACGTCGGCCAGCACTTCGGCGCGAGCTGCGTTCAGCTGCGGCGCAAGTTCCTGCAGTGCCTCTGGTGCCAGCCCTGTCGACGGCAGTTGGACTCCGTTCCAATCGTATTTCAGCAAGCTCTTGGTCATGACAGACACGTTGCGTCCTTTCTCTAGTCGCGGAAAACCGAGACCTACGATAGCTCAGTTCCCGCGAGCGTGCCATACTGTGTCGACCGTCGGAAACGACGCCGCATTTGAGATCGTAGCTAACGAAGAACGTCGCAAAGGACGAAGATGGATATTCACGAACTTACCCGCTCGCTGCACGAACCCTCCGACTCGAAAATCGTCATGCTTGTGGCCGATGGACTGGGCGGCTTGCCGCAGAAACCGGGTGGTCCCACCGAATTGGAAGCCGCTCGTACACCCAATCTGGACGCGCTCGCGAAGCGGGCGATTCAAGGGATGAGTATCCCCGTATTACCGGGTATCAGTCCCGGAAGCGGTCCTGGCCACCTGGGTTTGTTCGGTTACGATCCGCTGCAATATCGCATCGGTCGCGGGGCGCTCGAGGCAACCGGCATTGGCTTCGAACTGGGGCCAAACGACGTCGCCGTACGCTGCAACTTCTGCACGCTGGACGTCGAGGGGAACATCAGCGATCGTCGCGCGGGCAGGATTCCAACCGATGAAAGCTCACCACTTGCAATAAAACTCCGCAATGTGCGCATTGACGGCGTCGAAGTGTTTGTCGAACCGGTCAAGGAACACCGGTTTGTTGTCGTTTTTCGCGCAGGGACTGGGGGGCGCAGTGGACGATACCGATCCTCAACGGACTGGCGTGCCGCCGCTCGATCCGGTGGCGTTGAATGCTGACAGCGAAAAGACCGCGAAGATTGCCGCTGAGTTTATTCGCCAAACGCGAGAGCTGCTGGCCGATCAACCGAAGGCGAACTGCGCCACCATGCGTGGTTTTGCCGCTCGCCCTGCCCTGCCCACCTATGAGGACGTGTATGGAATTCGAGCCGCTGCCATCGCAGTCTATCCCATGTACAAGGGACTGGCTCGATTGGTCGGGATGGACATTGTTGGCCAGCCGAAAGATCTTGAAGAGCAGGCGGAGTTATTAAGGCAACACTGGGGTGATTACGACTTTTTCTTCGTGCACTACAAGTATACCGACAGCACCGGCGAAGACGGCAACTTTGAAGAGAAAGTGAAACGAACAGAAGATTTTGACACGTTGATTCCAAAAGTGACGGCGCTCAACCCGGCGGTGATCATCGTCACCGGTGACCACAGCACGCCAGCGTTCTTGAAGAGTCACAGTTGGCATTCGGTGCCCACGATGATTGCGTCCGATTGTTGTCGTTTTGACGGTCATGTAGCGTTCAGTGAAACCACGGCGCGGACAGGCGGGCTGGGCCAGTTCGAAGCAAAATACCTCATGCCTCTGGCCCTGGCCAACGCAGGTCGTCTGGGCAAGTTCGGAGCGTAGGCTCTTAGGTGAGATTTGTTGTGAAAGAGTCATTCTGGGACAACGTCGCCGACCGCTACGACGAGGAGATCTTCAACACGCTCGTGAGTGATAGATCGCAGACTCTGGCTGGGACCGTCCGCCGATACGCCACGGGTGCCAATCTTGCTTGCGACTTTGGCTGTGGAGTCGGGCGGTTTGTGCCGCTGCTGGCTGAGTGCGCCGAACAGGTCCTGGCCACTGACTTTTCGGCACGCAGCCTTGACGTTGCACGCCAATCGGTTCCAAAGAAAACCGCAGCCAAGGTCACGTTTGAGAAACACGATTTGTGCAAATCGAAGCAGCGATTCTGCAAGGCCAATGTCGGCATCTGCATCAACGTAATGATCATGCCCGACGCGAGTCGCCGGCAATCGATCCTCGATAACGTGCGGCGGAACCTGGAGGCAAAAGGCCGACTTATCCTCGCGGTCCCTGCTTATGAATCGGCGCTTTTCAGCTGCCAGCGTCTCCTGGAATGGTATTGCCGCGCAGGAGATGACCGAGCGGAAGCACTCAGGGAGTTGGAAGCGGAGACTCGCGAATCCACCCTCTCGATTGTCGATGGCATTGTCGAGATTCAGGGCGAAGCCACGAAGCACTACCTGCGCGAAGAGTTGCTTTGCCTCTTCGATCGGAATCGCCTGAATGTATTGGAAGAGCTGCGGATCGAATACGATTGGCGAGAGGACTTTAAGTCACCGCCCAAGTGGATGAAGGAACCGTGGCCATGGGATTGGCTGTTTGTGGTGGAGAAACGTTGAGGCGTTTACCCTCAGATATCAGATCGCTCTAAACATCGGCGTAGCGCGTCCCACTCTTCAGATTCATCAAGATCGCTCATCAATTCCTGTTTCAGACGTCGCACATCGTGCACATCATCGACGTCGTACCGCGTCTGCAACGCGGACCAGCGGGTGCCAAAGTGCGATAATCGATCCACGGTCGCCGCCCAGACTTGAGGCGTGCTCCACGCGATGTTCGTGAAGACATCGGGCATTTCGTGGCGCGCTCCGATCAGGTAATAACCACCATCTTCGGTCGGCCCGAGGACGACATCATGATGTTTGAGTCGGTCGAACGCCGACTGGACGTCAGCAACCGTCAACGTTGGGCAATCGGATCCAATCAAAATGACCTTCTTCGCGCCCGAGCGAACGCGTCCTGAAAGTAACTACCCATTCGAGCGCCGAGGTCTCCGTTCGCTTGCAGGGTAATCTTCCAGGCATGACCAAATGCCTCTTCAAATTTCTCACGGCTCTCCGGGGGCCAGATCGACAAAATGCGACGCTCGCCCAAACGTTCAAAACGCTGACTCAATCCAAGCAACATTACGCGGTACAGCTCGGCAGCCTGATCGGCGCCCACATCTCTTGCCAATCGAGTCTTGACCTGGCCTGCGGACCAGTACTTGGCGAAAATCCCCAGTTGATTCACGGTTCATCTCGTTGGGTGTGCGAACGATGGTGATTCGGAGGACATCCGACGTTTGTCGTCGGGAGTATCGACGGGCGGCCACGACGTTTCCGTCGTCGACCGATCGGTCGTACGCCAACTCAACCTCGGTCCTGTTGCTTCAACAAGCGTTTCAACAGCAGTTCATTAACGCGTCCACGGAACCGCACCTTGCCATCAATTTCGACGACCGGCACGCACTCGTGAAACTCGGACAGGCCGGGTTGCTCGTCTACGTCGATCAGTTCCGGCTCCACGCGATGGCGACGCAGGATGGCCAAGGCATCGTCGCAGAGGTGACAATTCGAGCGCATGTAGAGCTTCACAGTTCGGTCCATTTCCAGCTTCCTGTCGGCTCGCAGGGCGGATGGAGTTGCCCAAGCGTCCTGCATGGTTGTAAGCCAATTCATAGTAATTGTTTACGGCAATTCACGGTGCGCATGCCCGCGTTTCTTCGCGATGCATGCCGGCATAATTGAATCGGCGTAAAGTGTTTTATGGTAAGTGTTTATGTTTTTACGCTTGAATCTGGCAACGCGCTCTAACTAGCATTGATGTAGTCGGATTGCGGTGCCCGCTTCGTTCGAAGCCACTCATCAGCGACCGCTTTATTCTATTCGCACAAAACCTTTTGGCAGTAACAAGTTATGCGCCAACGCGAAACCAAAACTCGCTTTCGAGCGGCGGCAAACGCGGTCGCGCTCGCCAAGTCGGCCCATCGGCTTTCGAGTCAGCGTCGACGGGGTCCCGTATTGTCGGATGGTGAACCATTTATGCCAACCGAGACCTGGTACGAACCGAGCGACCAGCCATCCAGTGGTTTCCAGATTGTGGTGCAACGTCCCGGAGGTGGGTACCGGCATGCCGTGAGCCCTGCCGAGGTCCGTGAGCGTTTAAGCCAGTTGCCCGATTGGATGCTGAAAGATCTCGAAGTGGTCCAGCTAAGCCGAATTACCCGGAAGAAGCAGACATTTCCCTGTTATGGGATGCAATGGGGCAACGCGCTCTACCTGTATCCGATCGAAGACAGCCTGATCGAAGAATTTGATCGCCCGCCCAAACCGATTGTCTACAACGAGGCCAGAATGTACGGCGGTAGTTGGCGCCAGTTGGCAGCTGACCATTGGCAACTGGTTTGGACTCGAAAGACTCTCCAGGACTTCTATCTGAACAACATACTGATCCACGAGTTGGGACACTTGCTTGACGACCGAAATTCCAGCTATGTCGACCGTGAACGATATGCCGAGTGGTTTGCAATTGAATACGGCTACCGACCCAGTCGTCGTCGGCAAACCAAACGCCGGATTCGCCGTCGCCACCATTCGGCTTGAGTACCATGCAATCGGTTGCAGGGTGACTCGGGAAAAGGGTTGACCCACGAAATTGACAGTTAAGTTTGACTCAATCGTTACAAACGTCCTGCCAGCTGGTTGCATATTCCGACAGGCAAAGAATAATAAAGAGCATGTCAACTGCAGCACGAATTTACTATTGGTTTGCGTTTATCTTTTCCCGCTTTGATCGCGGGGCAGGAGAATCACTGTAGGTTGATGCCACAATTGAGACTCAAGCCCCGAGGTCCATTGGAACTCGGGGTTTTTTTTTGGAATCGCGGATACTCGTTTGCCGCGACACGTTCAGCAACTTGATCAACTTTGAAGAAACTCGACCATGGCCACTGCTAACAATGCGAATCCAGATATAGCGGCCCAATGGGCACCCGATTCGTGGCAATCCAAAACAGTGCGGCAGATGCCTACCTATCCGGATCAGCTTGCGGTCGATGAAGCAGTGTTGTCGCTGGGCAAGTTGCCCCCGTTGGTCACCAGTTGGGAAGTGGAAAAACTTCGAAATGAGTTGGCAGATATCTCACAAGGGAATGGCTTCTTATTGCAAGGCGGTGACTGTGCGGAGCACTTTTCGGAATGCGACGCCGATGTCATCACGGGCAAACTGAAGATCCTCCTGCAAATGAGTTTGATCCTGGTTCACGGCAGCCGGAAGCGGGTGACGCGGGTAGGCCGCATTGCCGGCCAGTATACGAAACCGCGTTCGTCGGATACGGAAACGAAGGATGACCTGACGTTGCCCAGTTATCGTGGCGACCTCGTCAACCGGTCCGAGTTTGAAGAACAGGCTCGCAGGCCTGACCCGGACTTACTGCTGCGTGGCTACCACCATTCGGCAATGACGCTGAACTTCATCCGCAGTCTGATTGATGGCGGCTTCGCCGACCTGCACCATCCCGAGTATTGGCAATTAGAGTTCGTCGAGCATGCGGCCAAAGGTGCCGAATACCAGAAGATGGTGACCGACATCGGCGAGTCGATACGTTTTCTGGAGAACATCAGCGGCGAAAAGATTGACCAGTTGAACCGCGTCGAATTCTTCACCAGCCACGAAGCGCTGCACCTCTACTACGAACAGGCTCACACCCGCCGAGTGCCGCGCCGCGACGGCTGGTATAACCTGGCAACTCACTTCCCGTGGATCGGAAATCGCACAAACCAGCTGGATGGAGCTCACATCGAATACTGTCGCGGGATCGACAACCCGATCGGAGTCAAAGTCGGATCCGACATGGAACCGGACCGTTTGCTGCAACTGATCGAAACGCTGAACCCTGCAAATGAGGCTGGGCGGTTGACGCTGATTCATCGTTTTGGCATGGACAACATCGCTGGCAGCTTGCCGAGGTTGATCGAGACGGTAGAAAGAGCTGGGAAGTCGGTCGTCTGGTGTTGCGATCCGATGCACGGCAACACGGAAACCACGCCGAACGGCTACAAAACGCGGGACTTCAAGCGAATTCTGGGCGAGCTGGAACAGGCGTTTGATGTGCATAAGGCGAGTGGCTCGTATCTTGGTGGAGTCCACTTCGAATTGACGGGTGACAACGTTACCGAGTGCACGGGTGGAGCACGTGGGCTGACGAGCGAAGATCTTGCGCGTGACTATCGCACACAGGTCGATCCACGATTGAATTACGAGCAAGCCCTGGAAATGGCGATCCTCATCGCCCGCAAAATGCGAAATGGAGCGTAGCAGCAGTCTGCCCATCATCATGACGAACGAAGAAACCACCGGCGGTCTTGGAAACGTACGACAGCGGATCGACGAAATCGATCGCAAGTTGTTAACGCTCATCAGCGAACGCGGCGAGTTGGCCCAGGCGATCGGCGAACTCAAGGCGAAAGACGGCACGCCCGTTTATGCACCGGATCGCGAAAGCGAAATCCTGGACTGGATCTGCAAGGACAATCCGGGTCCTTTTTCCAACGAAGTCGTGTTGGCCATTTACCGCGAACTGATGAGCGGTTCCTTTTCTTTAGAAAAACCGTTAAGGATTGCTTTCCTGGGTCCGCTGGGCAGTTACTCGCACCTGGCAGCGACGAGCAAGTTCGGATCGGCCGTTGACTACGAGCCGGTTGGTGACATTACGGCTGCGTTCAAGGAGGTTGAAAACGGTCACGCCGATTTTGGCGTCGTACCAATCGAGAATTCGTTGATCGGTGGCATCCGTGAGACGCTCGACGCGTTTACCGAATCCACGGTTCAGGTCTGCGCAGAAATTAACCTGAGAATTCAGCACAACCTGCTGTCGCGCCGGCCGATCGCAGAGATCGAACGAGTCTACTCGAAACAGGAGATTTTCGACCAATGTCGGCATTGGCTGGCCGAAACGGGATTGATACAAAAAACGGAAGCGACCGCCAGCTCGTCTCGAGCTGCCGAACGCGCGGCTCAGGAGGAGGGTTCGGCGGCACTGGGTAACAAACTCGCCAGCGAGCTGTACGACTTGCCGATTCAAGTCGCCAACGTCGAAGACGACGCGACAAATGTGACGAGATTCTTCGTGGTGGGCAACGAACAGGCCAAGCCGACCGGCAATGACAAGACCTCAATCCTCTTTACCACTGCCCACAAGGCCGGCGCATTAGTCGACGTTCTCAATGTGCTACGAGAGTCGGAAGTCAACCTGACGATGATTACCTCGCAGCCGAGCCGTCGCAACGCCTGGGAGTATTTCTTCTTTATTGACGCTGAGGGTCACTCCAGTGACGACAGGATCCGCGACGCTGTGAAGGTCGCTCAGTCCCATTGCCAGAAAATGCGAATCATCGGTTCATACCCCAAGCCAACGATCGTCACTTGAACGGATGGCAGGTATGGCACGAGCAGGGTAAGTGCCAGCGATCTTTGGAACTCAAGGATGATTGTCTTATGAGAAGCAACTGGAAGGGCCATTACTTCAGGTCTTCGGCGAATAGCTTCTTGATCTTGTCCACCTTCGGTCGAATGACCGCGGCGCAATATGGTTGTCCGGCGTTCTGATTGTAGTAATTTTGGTGATAGTCCTCGGCCGGATAAAACGTCTCCAGCTTCGAGATCTCTGTCACGATCGGATTACCAAAGACTCCTGCCTCGCCCAATTTCTTCTTGTACTTTTCAGCGAGAGCCTTTTGTTCCTCATCGTGATAAAAGATTGCCGAGCGATACTGAGTTCCGATGTCGGCTCCTTGCCGATTCAAAGTCGTCGGATCGTGGCTCTTCCAGAAAACTTCGAGCAACTTTTGGTAGCTTACTTGGGCCGAGTCGTAGGTGACCTGGATGACTTCTGCATGCCCAGTCGCCCCTGAACAAACCTCTTTGTAAGTCGGATTGTCAGTCTCACCTCCACAGTATCCAGGCATCACGCCCTCTACTCCACGCAGTTGCAGGAACACCGCTTCCGTGCACCAGAAACAACCCGATCCAAATGTTGCTTTTGAAGTCATCAACTCACCTTTTCGGCTCTGTTTGTCAACTTGGGCATCGAGGATCGCGGCTTGGCTTGCCAAGCACAGGGCTGCCATCGTGAGGCCGAGGCGCGTATGCGTGACCAACACGCGGGCCAATTGTTGGCAACGCCACGAATTCAAAGGCCCTTCTGCTTCGAGCGACTTCATTTTTACTCCCTCTTTCGGTACACCTTAGAAAATTTTGCTGCAAAAACCACCCGCAACGGTTATGATTTCCTACCACTTGGGGGTCTTGGCGCAGCACAGATCAGTGAATTCACGCCTCACAATGATGGCTTAACCTTGGGAAGTTTCATGTCCGATCTGGAAAAACTGAAGTTCATGCTCACCATGGCGGTGGCCGATGGTTCCATTACGCGAGAAGAGCTTCGTTTGTTTTCGCATCGAGCGTTGCAATGGGGTGTTAGCGACGATGAATTCGCAGCCTTGATTGAAGAAGCGGCTCGCGGTGACGCGCCGATGCCTGAGATTCCGGAAGGGAGAGAGGCTTGCGAAAGCTTGCTGAAGGAACTCGTCTACATGATGGCCGCGGATGGGAAGCTGCAGGATGCCGAAAGGCAGATGTTTGCGGTGATTGCAGCCCAGATGCACGTCAATGAGTCGGAGCTGAACCAAATTATCGACCGGGCGATCGCCGAGCAGCCCTAGCCCCGGGCGTGCTCTGGACTTCACATCGCGGTTTCCAGGGTGCAAATTCGTGAAGAATCTGCAGTCGCGAAGCCAATTCAGCCGGTTTTCTGGCGAAAATGAGATTTTTTCAAGAATTTGCGCGAATCTCATGCAAAAGGCGTCCTTTGTGGTAACGGCGATTCTTCACCTGCGCCTCGCGAACCACCAAAAGCACCGGTAAGGGGTAGATTGTTATCCCCTCTTTGCTTCCTTGCCGGTGCTTGGTTATTCGCCGGACGACGTGCCTTGGGCCGGATTTCTTCTTCGAACCCGGCATTTGACTCGCCATTTATCGCGTAACTTTTGCCCACTGTTTTCCCAGGCGTTTCCCCGAAATGCTAAACGAGGTTCCCAGCGATTGAGCGAAGCACGAGACGCGGTATTCCTCCAACATCCAGCGGTACATCTCCAGCTCGCTGTCGAAAATCCGATTTTCCTTGTGGACTGTCCATTGAGCCTGGTATTGGTCCCAAAGCTGGCCAATTTCGTACGTGAAATCAATATCTTTGTCGAGTGCTCCCGCGGACAGGCGTTCAAGTCGGTACGTGATCGCTCGCAAGTACCGCGGCAATTCGTTGAGCCATCGCCAGGGAGTGCGTACGAGGAATTGATCACCGACTAGGTGACTCAGTTGCTGTTTTACATCCGGCAATGCGTGGGAGGCCAGTTGAATGTTGCTGCCTTCGATCGCCAGTCGGGATTCGTGATATGCGGCGAAAAGTCGGGGAAGCAGCTTGGCGACATCCTGGGTCGCCATGCCAATGTGCTCGGTACCGTTTTCCAGTCGAGCAGCAAATTCTGCGGCGGTTCTCGGGACACCTTTTTCGCCATCGAGGAAAGCTCGTCTGGAAATCAGGTCTCGCAGTTGCAGTCGAAGCACGTCGGCTGGAATCAAACTGGCTGCGTGCAATGCCATTTGCCCAAACTCCGGCAGCCAAGCCAGTTGAGAACGCAGTGATTTTTTGCATTGAAGTGTATAGAGCCTGGCAATCCCGTTTATCGATGTTCGCTTGGCGAGTGGCCCCGATTCGTAAAGTCGCAGTTGTACAGAATCGCCTGCGTCAACGACTGCCGGGTAGACCGGAATCCTGATGCCGGCTCTTTCGATCGAAAGACTCCTTGGCAGCTGTTCGAAATCCCATTCAACGATTTCATCTCGGTGCCACTGAGGATCGATTCCAGTTGTAATCTGCTCTGCAACGGTCGCTCCGATTTCGCGACGCAGCTGAGCGAGATCCCGCCCTTGGGTGCGCACGGCGCCTTCGTCATCGATGATCTTGATATTCAGTCGCAGGTGGTCAGGAAGTTTGTCCAACTGAAAGTCATCAGGAGCGACACGCTCGTCCGAATATTCGTTCAGGCAACGCACGATTTGCTCGAAGAAGTCACCTTCTCCATAGTTCAGCATCGAGGCGACTTGTCTTGCCGTATCGGGAGCTGGAATGAAATTGCGTCGAAGCGATTTGGGCAGGCTGCGGATCAAGGCAGTAATCTTGTCTGCCAGCAGTCCTGGAACGAGCCAGCCGGTCCGACCGGAATGCAGGTGGCCTACCGCATCTTGCGGCACGATGACCGAGACTCCATCGTCCGCGTCGCCTGGTGCAAATTTGTAGGTTACGGGCAACTGAAACGAACCCATGTCCATGTCATTCGGGAATTCGCCCGCGCTGGCCGCCTGAGCAACATCGCCAAGCAGCCCGGCCACGGACATTTGCAGGCGTGACGCAGCATCCCTGTTCTTTTGAATCCAGGAACGCAACGTGTACCAATCGTAGACCTGTTCGTCGACACGATTGCGATAAAACTCGCGCAGTAGCGATTCTTCGACCACGTATTCATTCGATCGGGTCTTCGCGGCGAGTTTGTCGATTTCCGCCAACACGTTTTGGTTGTGAACGAAGAACGCGAATTGGTTGGCACCCTGCTGTTTGCGTTTCCCGTGTCGCGTCGCTGGCGCGACCTGACCGGAAAGGTCCGCGGCGTTGTGTCGCCATCGTTGGTCGCTGCGATCGTGCAATAGTCCATCACGGATGAAGATTTCATGCGCCTCGACCGGATTGATCTTGCCGTATTTCACGCGTCTTTTCTGCACGATTGGAAGCCCAAACAGTGAGACGCGTTCGAAAGCCATCACCGTGCCGTTTTTCTTGTGCCAGTGTGGATCGTGATACGAACGATTGACCACGTGCCCCGCGAGGGGCTCGATCCAGCCCGGATCGATGCGGGCATTCGTTCGGCCGTATCGTCTTGCCGTTTCTACCAATTCAGCGGTCAGGCACCATTTGGGCTTGTGGTCAAATAGCCCCGATCCGGGCCAGAGGTAGAACTTGATATTGCCCGCGCCCGTAAATTCGTGCTCGCCGCTCAGATAGGATACACCCGAGAGGAAGCCGCTCAGCAACGAGCGATGGATTGCTGCGTACTTCGGATTGAAGATGTTCCCGGCGGAATTCTCATCGGCCGCGGAAAGTTCGAAGTCGTTCTTTTCCTGAAGCAGCCTTTTTCGAGTAGCGTCGCCGAGCATCTGCAGCAATTGTCGGTGAATCTCGGTCCACTCCCGCATCCGATTGTGCGACAGGAAATTCTGCTGGCAGGCCTTTTGTAACTGATTACGAGAAAGCTCGGACTTCAAGTCGTGATAGAAGTCCCAGATCTTCAGATAGGAAATGAAGTCGGATCTGAGGTCGACGAATTTTTCGTCGCCTGGTCGGCGGCTTGTTGATTCTCGACAGGCCGTTCCCGTGGGTCCTGCAATTCCAGTGCGGATGCGATAATCAGGATCTCGCGTAAACAGTGTTCGTCCCTGGCCGCCAGGATGATTCGAGCCAATCTGGGGTCGATAGGCAAGCGGGCCAGTTCGCGTCCCAGTTTGGTCAGGCTCTTTACGCTCGTTCAGCCCTGAATCTCAATCAGAGTCTTGTGTCCGTCACGAATTGCCTCCGGGCGTGGCGGATCAAGAAAAGGAAACGTCGCGACGTTTCCCAAACTCGGCGCTTCGGATTGCAGGATCACCGAGGCCAGATTCGTGCGATGGATTTCTGGCGTTGTGTAATCAGGTCGAGTTGCGAAATCGGACTCGCTATAGAGCCGAATGCAAACGCCATCAGAGACTCGGCCGCACCGCCCTGCCCTTTGGTTGGCGGAGGCCTGGGATACCCGTTCGATGGGCAACCTCTGCACTTTGGAACGCGGAGAATACCGACTAATGCGGGCCGTGCCGGTGTCGATCACGTAGCGAATGCCGGGAACCGTCAAGGAGGACTCGGCCACGTTCGTTGCAAGGACAATTCTGCGGTACGAACTGGCCTGAAAAACGCGATTCTGCTCCTTCGCCGTCAATCGTGCGTACAGCGGCAGGATCTCGGTTCGCTGTGGCGCCGTCGCCCGGCAGTTTCTCAGCCTCGCAACCTTTTTGCTGTTTCTCGAATGTCACGTTCGGTCGGCAGAAAAACAAGTATGTGGCCGCGATCAACGACCGCCAGTTCATGGACCGCGTTCACGATCCCGTCAACTGGTCCAACTCGGTGCCGTCCTCTTCATCCAACAGTGGTCGATAATGGATGTCGACCGGGTACGTCCTTCCAGAGACTTCGATGACGGGTGCCGGCATTTCCTCCGTGCCAAAATGTTGGCTGAAGCGTTCGGCATCAATCGTTGCGGACGTAATAATCAACCGCAATTCAGGCCGTTTGGGAAGCAGACGCTTAAGGTAGCCCATCAGGAAATCGATGTTCAGGGACCGTTCATGGGCCTCATCGAGGATGATGACTTCGTACTGTTCGAGGAATCGGTCGCGGCCGGTTTCGGCCAACAGGATTCCATCGGTCATTAACTTGATCAGTGTTTGCGACTGCGTCTTATCGGTGAAACGGACCTTATAGCCGACCTGTTGCCCCAGTGGTGATTTCAGTTCGTCAGCAATTCGACTGGCAATGCTGCGAGCCGCGATGCGACGTGGCTGAGTATGCCCAATGAATCCGGTCACTCCGAATCCTGCTTCCAGGCAGATTTTCGGCAATTGGGTCGACTTACCCGAACCGGTTTCACCGCAAACGACGACAACTTGCGAATTTCTGATTGCCGAGCCGATTTCGACTCTTCGCGAGTTGATTGGCAGGTCGTCGTCAAAATCCGGCTGCGGGAAACTTGCTTTGCGTTTCGCAGCGCGAGCGAGGCTGGCTGCCAGCAGTTCCTGGAGCTCGCCGGTGACCTGCTTGCTGTCACCTCGCTGCTGCTGCACACCAGAAGTCGATTGCATCAACTTGCGCAGCCGAAAGCGATCGGCGATCATCGTGTCGCCGAGCTGCCGTCGCATCGCGTTGAGATTGGTTACGGTCGGGTTCACGGGAAGTTCGTCAATGCTGCAAAAGCTTGATCTTGGCAGCGGAGCCGTTCGTCCGGTCGAACGGTGGCGATATGCAGCGAACCAAGGTGACTGGCTGATGGCTGCAGAACGGAAATGGAGGGAGCCGTCGTGAAGTTCCAAGCCATGCTGTCATTGACTTGATGGCCATCGCCCGTTTGCCCTTTGGGATTATCACGCCAATATCTACGATTCGCAGCGAAATTGTGCGGATTTGATCTTTTTTGGAGTTCTCCTCGTGAATCATAGGATTTCGCTTACGCATTGCGTTTGCTTTTCGGCGTCATTGTCCTTGTTGTTGTGTTTCGGTATGAATTCAACGGCTGCCGGTCAGGTTCGGCTGCCCGAACCCGGTGCGGCGCCGGTTCCCGACTTCAAGGAACAAGTCTCGACTGTCGTCGAGAATGCCGATCGAGCTTTAGGGCGTCTTGGCGGGCGATCCAAAAGCGATTGCTGCCGTCTTTACGGAATACCTGGTTCCGGCTGCCCTGCTGCTGTTGGCCCTCATTGTCGGCTACATGATCGCCTCGTTTGTTGGCCGAGTCGTTGGTGGAATTGTTGGCGACAATGTTGACCTGACATTGGGCAAGTTTGCAGGCAGGATGGTTACAAATTTATTGCTGTTGTTAATCACTTTGGGAACCTTGAGTTACGTCGGAGTTGAGACATCCAGTTTCGCCGCGATTCTGGCGGCGGCCGGTTTTGCGGTCGGTATGGCCTGCAGGGCACGCTCTCCAATTTTGCGGCCGGCGTAATGTTGCTTGTTTTTCGTCCCTTTAAGGTTCGCGACTTTGTGATTCTAGGCGATTCCAAGGGCACGGTGGACGAGATCGACCTCTTCACGACTCGCCTGAATACGGCCGACAATCGCCACCTGATTATTCCCAACGGCCAAATCTTCGGGGCAACCATTCAGAACTGTACGAGGAATCCCGTTCGTCGAGCCGACGTGAAAGTCGGCGTGAGCTACGGCGCGGACTTGCGCCAAACACGTCAGGTCTTGAGCGATGCCATCAACTTGATCCCGGGCGCGGTCCGTGAGCCAGCGCGCAAGTGTTCCTCGACGATCTCGGTGACTCGTCCGTGAACTGGCAATTGCGAGTCTGGTGTCGGCCCGAGAGTTATTGGGATGTGCGAGAACGCGTCACGGTGGCCGCCAAAGATGCACTGGATGCCAACGGCATTTCGATCCCGTATCCACAAATGGATATCCATGTGGCTTCGAATCAGCTGGGCATCAAGGCAGCCTGAGGCTACGAGAGTTTACGATACCGATTGTCGTTAAAGAAAGTTCCCATGCGAATCGCAGCCACGCTTCTGTTCTCGGCCTTGTGTTTCATGAATGTGAACGATTCCGCTGCCCAACGTCGACGGCAGCGGCCGCCGGTTGTAACCAGTGCACCGACCACTCAGCCGCCGTCAAAATCAACTGCTCAACCTCTGACCCAGATCAGTGCCAATGGGCCAGTTTCGCAGGTAACCGCAACGGCTGCACGACAGCCGACGCGGCTCCAACCTTTGATACCGGTTATTGATTACGTGGACGTCGACGAACCAATGCCCAGGGTCTCCAACGCTGGGACGTCGACGTCGCCACGGCGACCCGTCAGCAAGGCGGCCAGCCTGGCTGTAGCTCCGCCGCCGCGGAGCCAAGTTGACGCCGATTCCCGGATCCCCGGAACACCTGATGGCGACGATGACGCGGCTGCAGGCCAACTATCGACAACAGGCAATGTTAATGAGCCAGTTGATCCGCATGTGCCGCCCGGGCAGCGAGCCGAACTGCAGCAGGCAATCCAGCGAGCACAGTCAAGTCGTCAGAAGTTGGCAACCAAGTCACGCAGTTGAAATCGTTGGTTGCCGATTTGACCAGACCGACAAATCAGACCACGGTTCGGAGCTTAGCAACCGCAATTCCGGAGTCACAGAATAAGACAATTCCGGTTTCTGGTCGCATCGAAACCAAGCTGCAGGCTTCGTCGCTGTCCGGTCAACTGTCGCCGCCACAGGAAACTGCCCCATTACCTATTGGTATGTCGGTGCAGCCGGCGAGCGCGGCCGAGCGCATGCCACCGCAGCCTGAGTCGGCCGCGGCGAAGAAAGTTGTCCCCGATATCATTGATGGGCTATTCCTGTCCAATCGGCCGGCAGTGCGCACACGTGCAGTGGAGGACGTCTTGCCCGAGCCCGGTCGAGCGTCTACAAAACACCCGTGACAAGCTTCAATGCGTGCTTCAGTTGGGCCCTCTGAACAACTTTCCGCCGATGGAACGCCATTCCTGGTCACGACCGACCAGGATCAGAAGGATCGCCAGTTCGACATGATCTGGTCGACGACTTGAAGATCGGATTCCGGTAAGCTGACGATCAGCATTTGGCTTGGTGCATCGTAGCCGATCGTACCAATACCACCGTGGTCGCGAAATCGGTCAATACCAATCGCCTGTTTCGTCAGTTGAATGACTTCGTCCAGTCGTTGCCCACTGTTGAGCAGGTCATCGATTGGAAAGAAGGCGACTTGAGCCCATGTTTCTTCGAACGCCGGCGTCGTGATGCAAATGGTATCGGTGCAAACGACGCGCGTGACGACGGCCAATTGGTCGGTCACATCTGCCAGGACATCGCGAGCCGGTTCCTGCCACATGTGGGACGTGACCATGGTCGCTTCGGTCCAGCCCTGCATACCAAGTGCGTACCAGTCAACAAGCAAGTGAAGTCCGGATTGTTCTTCGAGTTCGCCCAATAGTTCATCGAATCGCGTCGGTTTCTGATTTCGCATGGTGATGCGTTTTGCCAATTGGCGATCGGCGGCGCGCCACAAAGGTCGGATCGATACGATGTCTGGATCGAACTTTCCACTGGTCTCCAAGCCGCGTGCTGATCTCAACTGATCGAGGAAGATTGCCGATGCCAGTTGCCCAGCATGAGATTGAGCAATCACCAGCGAGCGATCGTCCGCTCGAATCGAGGCCGGCTTGCCTTTCCAACTCCCGGGTGCCACAAACAGCTCGACAAGGGCCGCCAACGCCCGGCACTCGATTTCGTTGGAGGCCAACTGAGCGACGTCGTGTCGCACTTGTTTAATTTGTTCGCGCGAAGCACTTACATGTTCAACGATCCAATGGTCGCCCTCCACCCGCGTCGTTAAATTCAGTTTCGAGACGGATCGGTCAAGGGCTTCCGCGACCGTGTTATTCTGGGATGAAACCGAGACGATTGTGTCAGGCGTCAGACCGTATGCGAATACGGATCGATCCAGGGTAATCGGCACGGTCGACATGCCGGAAATCAACCGAGTCATGTTCTTCAGCGATATCGACGGCAGTTGCAAACGCCCAATCTTCATCTCGCGTTGTGTGTGAATGTCCAGCGAACGCGGGGGTGGTCTGCTGACGGTTGAATCGGGTACCTGTGAGACAGGAATCGACGGTTTCAACGCGGTACGCATCATTGCCAGCCGAACGGGTGGGTCATTGTCGATCGGGGGGAAATCTGCTTCGGTGGTTGGTTGCCACTCCATCGGTTGCTTCAAGGTGTGCCCGTCCTGCTGGACCGCCGTCGGCACAGACTGAAGTTCGACCAACTGCTGGATGTCAGTTGTCCGATTGGAAGCTGGGTCAGTGTGGCGACTTGCTGCTGCACTTGCATCATTCAGCGACGAAGCTCCAGCTTGAGGCTCCGTCGGTACTTGTTCGTTCCCAACGGGTGCGCTGGTGCTGCCGTCGAGAGTTGGAATGTCGCCCGATTCCCCCAGAGGCGCCCGTGTTGACAGAAAGAACGTCGCGGTTGCAATGGCGCCTCCGACGCCCATGGCGATAACGAGCAACGCAGCTCGTCCAAAAATCCTCAGACCACTCATGCTGCGCGTCGATGCCATTGTCGATTCGGCGTGCGAAGCGTTGCCGCGGTTTCGCCGTCGACTTGTCGCCAAGGTGGCGGTAGCCGACCTGCTCTTCTCGTTTGTGTCGTGCTGGCTTTCCGTGTCCTCCTCCAGGAGTTGGTTGACCGAGTCGTAGGAGGAAGAGCCCAGTTGCCTCGCCAGGGCTGACGTTGACGCACGCGTTGGTGTATCTACGGCATGTTGTCCGGTGTCACCCGTTGACGGACCCTTCGGATGAATCATGACCATGCTGCCGCACTTGGGGCATGCACAAATTTGCCCGACCGCTTCGGGTTTGCGCACTTTCAGCTTTGCACGGCAAGTCGTACAGCGAATCGAATACGGTTCCACGCGATAGGATTCCGTTCTTGACGACCGAGGGGATGAATGGGCGAACCGGCTGACTCCAATCAGTTGCCGGCAATATCAATCCTCCAGTATATCTACCGACCCGCTCCACGTCATTTCTTGCGGAAATACTTCGGCAAAGGAAGGTCCATCGCGACCGCCGCCGATCGTGACGTAATCAGCACGACCTGCTTTTCCGGCTCATCCGGATGCGGTCCGATCGTCCAGACAACCACCTGCTTCGGGTCGGAGGGCTTCGTCACCTTCATTGGATTGGCTTTCATGGTCAGCAGTGTCAACAACTGGGCGACTGTTTTCTCATGTGGCGAAAACTCCGGCAGTTCCTGATTTCTTGTCACTCCGACCCGTTTCAATTCGTCGCCGACGATCACAATTTCGAATCCTGCAGCGGGAAGAATCACGTTGATCTCTGCGGCCAGTCCGAGAAACGCCGCATCAAAGCTGCGCTGAGAGAATTCGTAATTTAGGCGACTTTTTAACACGTCGATCATCGTCACAGGTTCGGCCGAGCCGACAACTACTGCCGGATCGTCTTCGGCAAGGAGCAATTCGCCGGCCAGCAGCAGATTATGAGCTGCCTTGGCGGGCAAACTGAGATTGATTACGGCTTGTTCTCCTTCCCAACCAAATCTTGCATTCGCCGAAACAAACTCGATCATCGGATCCAATTGATCCGCCAACTGTTCCCAATGCGGGTCGACCGGTGATAGACGCTTGAGCCTCATCCTGGCCGATGCAAGGGTCGCACTGGCAAGCTGAAAGAATGTGTTCTGTAGTCGGCGTTTTCGTTCCCAGGTCATCAAAAAACGTAACTCCGCAAAGAGCTCATCATCATCGAAATCGATCGTGAAGCTGACAGCTTGTGTTTCTTCCGAGAGTAATTCTTCCAACGCCGGCTTTAATGCCTGAAAGTCGCCGACAAACCAGTCATTCGCCTCGCGCAGGAGGAAACTGGGTGAGAAAAACATTGTAAAATCGTTCGATTCGTCCGTGGACTGGCGGATGGCGCCAAGCGGGCGACTCAGAAAACCGCCGCCTTCCGTCTCTTGAATCTCGATTAAGGCGGCTTGGGGTCCAATTACCAGTGTGTGGGGCTCGATGACGAGGCGAAACAGTGACGATGTTCCGATGCGGTCGGGGTCCGAAGGTTTGAGAGCTGGCTGATTCTCGGCCAGACGAACGATTTCAACCCGGACCTGGCCAGCCGTCGAGCTTGGAACCAGGACGATCAGCAGCGATTCGATTTGATCAAACTCAATCTCGCTGGTTTTCGACCACTCTGCCAACGCCGACGACAAGCGCGGACCTAACGAACGTACCGCCAGCTGACCCTGCTCGCGCAGCCGTTAGCTGCCTCGGTCGGACGTGCACGAAGAATTGCCCGCCGGCCGGCGTCAGGTCCAATGCGACTGGCGCTCCGTCGTTGGGCCTCTGCCACAACGGCCCGGTATCCTGCCCGAACCCATTGATCACGAACAGTAAAGTGGCGAACCAGCCAATGGTGGAAGTTGCCAGACGAATGTCTTTTGCCAAGGGGAAGTCCTCGTCGCTGCACTGCCCGCCAGGCAATTGCCAACTACTTGGCCGCCATTGTGGCGTTCGCCTTGCTCTGTGAGGCAATCGTTTCGCCCAGAATGCGGATGGCTTTGTCGATTTGCTCATCGTCCACATTCAGGTGAGTCACCAACCGGATGTTACGTGGACCGGTGCTTAGCGTTCGTAGTCCGTTTTGCTCAAGCAAGACCATAAATTGATCCGCCTTCGGCAGCTGCTCATCAAGCTCAAAAATGACAATATTTGAGTCCACCGTGTCCGTAATCAGCGAGATGCCGTCAGCTTGGCGGATGTAGTCAGCCAGGCGTTGGGCTCGTTCGTGGTCAAGTTGAAGGCGTTCTACGTTGTTCTCGAGCGCGTAAATGGCTCCAGCGGCGATGATACCCGCCTGTCTCATGCCGCCACCGAAGCATTTGCGATGGTGGCGTGCTTCGTGGACGACCTCCTGCGTACCGACCAAAGCGGACCCCACAGGAGCCCCCAGCCCCTTGCTGAAGCAGACGCTCACTGTGTCAAACAGCTTGGCCCAGTCGGCGGCGGGAATGCCGCTACCAACGACCGCGTTGAAAAAGCGGGCTCCATCCAGATGGCGCGTCAGGCCGTGATCGGCGGCCCATTTCGTCACGTCTTCGATAACCTCGAACGGTTGAATCCGTCCGGCCGCGCGATTGTGGGTATTTTCAAGGCAAAGTAGTCGCGTCCGCACCATGTGCTCGTTAAGCGGGCGGACCATTCCCTCCAAGTGATTACGAGTCAGGACACCACCGTCGCCCACGATCGAGCGACAGGCGACACCACTCAATTGAGCGTATGCGCCCTGTTCGTAATTGTAGATGTGACAGCCTTCTTCGCAAATGAATTCATCGCCTGGCTTGCAATGGATGCGCACGGCGATTTGATTCGTCATGGACCCGGAGGGCATGAAAATAGCGGCTTCTTTCCCCAAAATCTCGGCAATCATCTTCTCGAGCCGATCAATCGTTGGATCGACGTCAATCACGTCGTCGCCCACCGGTGCGACTGCCATCGCCCTCCGCATCGCGTCGCACGGCACTGTGACTGTATCGCTTCGTAAGTCAATTTTTTCCATGGTCGCCCCATCATATACCGAACAGAATTCAACTGGCAGCCGGCGACCGCAGGATGTCGTTGGACAACATCGACAGCCCGAAATCAACGCAGCGAATCGGTGGACACAGCTGGTCCGAGGCTCGATGGGTCCGTCCCAGTTCGCTCTCCAGAGCGATCGATGCCCACTCTCGTTATTGCCTGGACCGAACATTTTGCCAGGCGAACGGTCTTTTTGTTGCGGAGGCGAGTTTTCCCCGGTGTCAATTTGGACGTGGCCCGCGACAATATGCCAAGGTCCCCTGCCCAGAATCATCTCCCTGCGGTCCTGATGCCCATAATTCCCACCTATCGAACGACCGTGGACGATGTCCCTGAACGGATTCGGCAGCTACACCGGCGGCTGAGCGTGCATGGGGACGTCGTCAGTACGGCAGGTCGAAAAAAGACCATCGAAGTCTTTGGCAGTCCGCTTTCGCCCGCCGATGTTGTCCTGAAAATCTGTAGCGAAGTGCAAGCGGAAGGACGGACCGCGGTGTTGCGTTATTCGGCGGCGCTCGATGCCGCCAGCCTGACGGCTGAACAACTGAGAGTTCCCGTTGCTGAGTTGGCTGCGGCACATGCCCGCGTAAGCGATGCATTCCTGGGTTCAATTCGTCGTATTCGCAGCAGCATCCTGGATTTCCAGAGACAGCTGTTACCCCAAAACGTGAAAGTAACTTCTTCCGCGGGTGCCACGCTCGAACAACGTTACTGGCCACTGCGACGAGTGGGGCTCTGCGTACCGGGCGGCGCCGCCGCCTATCCATCGTCCGTGTTGATGACCGCGGTGCCCGCGATCGCGGCGGGAGTCGAACAACTGGTTGTCGTGGCTCCTCCAACCGAATTCGGCGCCTACAACGATGACGTTCTGGCGACCTGTCATGAACTTGGAATTGACGAAGTCTATCGAATGGGTGGAGCCCAGGCGGTGGCCGCTTTGGCTTACGGTATCGATGGCGTCGCCCGCGTCGACAAGATCGTCGGACCGGGCAACCTCTTCGTGGCATTGGCCAAACGACATGTGTACGGTGAAGTCGATATCGATTCGATCGCCGGGCCCAGCGAAGTGGTTGTCATCGCCGATGAAACGACAAACCCGCAATTTGCGGCTGCCGATCTGTTGGCACAGGCCGAGCATGCTCCAGGCGTTAGCGTATTGATTTCCTGGGACGCTGCCACGATCAAAAATACGCTGGACGCGTTGGAAATGCAGCTCGGTCAGCTCGATCGAGCCGATCTGACCCGCCAGAGTCTGCAGGACTTCGCGATGTGCATTCTGACACGCGACGAGCACGAAGCGTGTGAATTGACGAATTTGCTGGCGCCCGAACACCTGCACCTTGCCGTGGATCGGGCTCGAGAGCTGGCCGATTCCATTTCGACGGCCGGCGCTACGTTTCTCGGCCATTTCAGCCCCGTGGCTCTGGGCGACTATGTGGCCGGACCATCACATGTGCTGCCGACAGGTGGAACGGCTCGCTGGGCCAGTGGACTTTCTTCCGCCAGTTTTTTGCGCAGCGGCAGCGTGATCGACTTCTCGCAAGAGGCGCTGGACGCCGTGGCGGACGATGTGAGGATGATCGCCACGAAGGAACAATTGACAGCGCACTGGGAGAGTGTCCGTATCCGCGTGAGCGACGACAGCCGATGAAAAACTTTTCTCGAAACAACATTCAGTCGATGGCCGGCTACGTTCCCGGCGAGCAGCCCCCCCCGGGCAAGTACATCAAACTAAACACGAACGAAAACCCGTACGCGCCTTCGGCCGCGGTGGTTCGAGCGATTCAACAGGCGGCGGAAACCGGACTGGTTCGTTACCCGGACCCGTATGGTGAGTCGTTTCGTCGCGCAGCGGCCGACCAGATTGGTGTAGATCCCGACTGGATTCTGTGTGGCAACGGCAGCGATGACATCCTGACCATCTGTGTACGCACTTTCGTCGGTGAAGGTCAGCGAATGCGTTTTCCGACACCCAGCTACGTGTTGTACAGGACGCTGGCTCAAATTCAGGGCGCTGTCGCCGACGCGGTTCGATTGAATAAAGACTGGACGTTGCCGCAGACGTTTTTGCAGGCGTCCGAAGACGTGAAGCTGGCCGTCGTGGCAAATCCGAACAGCCCCTCCGGCACGCTGATTTCGCAGCAGGCGTTGTTGGAAGTCGCTCAGCGGTTGCCCTGCCCTTTGATCATCGACGAGGCCTACGTTGACTTCGCCGAGTCCGATTGCCTTGAACTTGTCAAAGAGTGCGACAATGTTCTTGTGACGCGAAGCATGAGTAAGTCCTACGCGCTGGCCGGGCTGCGGTTTGGATATGTGGTGGCGCAGCCCTTACTGATCGAGCAACTGGCGAAAGTCAAAGACTCGTACAATTGCGATGCCCTCTCGATCGCCGGTGCCACCGCTGCGATTTGCGATCAAGCCTGGCTTTCGGAAATCCGCGATCGAATCATCGTGACTCGAGCAAGGATGCAACGGCAGTTGGGAGAGCTCGGATTTCACGTACAACCCTC
Organism: uncultured Planctomycetales bacterium; assembly: GCA_963821085.1. Classification (GTDB taxonomy): domain Bacteria; phylum Planctomycetota; class Planctomycetia; order Pirellulales; family Pirellulaceae; genus CAWGCE01. Next base: position 98,842 of record CAWGCE010000009.1, read on the forward strand.
ACAGGCGAACTTCGTCTGGTGCACTCAGCCGGATTGGGAATTGAAACCCATCTTCGCCACGTTAAAAGCCTCGCAGATCCTCGTCAGGTACATGGTGTACGATGAATGGGGCGAGGGGATTCGAATCAGCGTCGGCACCGACGAGCAATTTGATGCGTGCCTGGCCTGCCTGAAACAGATTGTTCCAGCGTAGCGGCATGCACCAGTTAAGACGAGTGAAACCGCCCGATGTCAAAACAAAACGCCGACGTGACGAACAGCAAAAATCAAGCCGCAACGAAAACAAGTATGTCCAAGAATCGTCAATCCACGATCGATCGGTCGACGAACGAAACACAAGTCACGCTGTCACTGAATCTCGATGGAACCGGCCGGCACCAGAATGCGACCGGAGTTGGTTTCTTCGACCACATGCTCGACCTCTTCGCAAGGCACGGGGCGTTTGACATGACCGTCGCCGCGCAAGGCGATTTGCATGTCGATCAACACCATACAGTTGAAGATGTGGGTATTTGTCTCGGGCAGGCATTCAGGGAAGCATTGGGAGACAAGCAAGGCATCCGCCGCTACGGATGCTTCGTCCTCCCGATGGAGGATGCTTTAGCGAACGTCGCCATCGATTTCAGCAGTCGTCCCTATTTCGTTTTCAATGCCGATTTCCCGTCGAGCAAAATCGGCGAATTCGACAGCGAGTTGGTGGAAGAATTCTGGCAAGCCTTTACCAACAATGCCGGCTGCAATTTGCACATCAACGTGCCCTACGGTCGCAATAGCCACCACATCAGCGAGGCGATTTTCAAGGCAGCCGCCAGGGCAGCTCGCATGGCGTCAGAACTCGACCCAAGAATGCCGGGAATCCCCAGCACCAAAGGGGCATCTAATCCCCTCGATTGCCAATTGCAGCTCGTAAGGTTTACCTGACTCTGCAGACTTTCGACTTACAAGCTGTTTTTCGATCGTCGGCAACAGGGAAGAATTCCAATCAAGGCAAACAACAGCAGCCCCGCCGAGTTCGGCTCCGGCACAAACACGACGTTGTTCAAAGCACTCGAACCCATGAATTCGACGATCATCACAATGACGTTGTCTGCGTCAAACCCTGGTTGCTCACTCGCCGTTGCGTCGCCACCAGTACTAATTGCCGGTTGGTTCGACAGCGTGGTCAGATCCAGCGTGGCGTATCCGACCGTGCCCGGAATCTCGCCGGTCCAAAAATCCGGTACCAGGTAGGTTCGCGTCAGTCCGTTCCCGTCTTCGAGCTGGACGGTGACCGCAGCCGAGTTGTCGATATCTACCAGATCGATGGAGGTCATCGTCACCCCGGTAACAAAATCGAATTCAATGGTGCCACCGTCTTCGTCATCGTTGGGTACGTCGAAGAAGTCGCCTGAATCGTCCGGAAAGTCGGTGTTTTGAAGGATCAGCACGTTGCCCTGATTCACCAAAAGATCCTGGTCACCACCTGTGGAGTTTGGTCCCGAGTCGGATGAGTCAAACGCCGCTGGTCCCAGATTGGGGCCGGTGCTGCTGATGCTAACGAGTGGAGAAAGCTCGAACCCGCTGATTTTCTGTCCATTGCCCAGGCTGTTGAAATCAAGGAGCGCGGCGTGGGTGTTGGATGCGGCAAGAGACACGATCAGTGCCGCGGAGAAGAGTAAACCTTGAAGTTGAGTCACTAGCGCACCTCATGAGAGTTGGGCGAATTCTTGTGAGTTGGACCGCCTTGTGCTGTTCGAGTTGCGTATCCTTGCCGATTCATGTTCGTTGGACGCCCGCCGTTTGTCAAAAAAACTTTGCAGGACATGGACTTCGCGACGGATTCCGGGGTTCGGGGGGGAATGCTTTGTAGAAAACGTCGCGCAGGTCAGGGTCTGACATGTTTTCCTCGCACTCATCGGGATCCCGATGTTCCATGTGACGCAAAAATGGGCTTGACCGTTTCGCCTGGAACAGCGCTCAGAGTGCGCGGGGATTGATCCAGCCGGTTTTCTTGTGAACGGGTCGAATCCCCGTCATCGACGGACAATCAACTCGTATCGACACCGAATCCCGAGCCGATGCCAGCATCTGGACCGGTTGTTTGGCGAAAATTCAGAGTTCGGCAGAAACTTTTGTCGAAATGATTGGTTCCATGGATTAGTCGGCAAGTGTGTCGATCTTCCAATTTCGTTCGACCTGGAACACCGGACGATACACGTTCTCTCTGCATAAGGGGTTAGTCATGCGCAGAAAAACTGTCTCGCGGTGCGCGCTGGAATGTGAATCTCTCGAAGAAAAAGCCTTGTTGGCTGGTGATGTTTCGGTGGCGATCGTCGATGGCAATCTGTTGGTTCGCGGTGATGCGGAAGCAAATCATATCCTCGTCGAATCCAGCGTCGACCATCAACAAATCGTGATTCGCGGTTTGCCGGGTGTCGGTGGAATCGATACGACGCTGAACGGACAAGCTGGACCGGTCGTGATTGGTGGGTTGGGGCGAGAGCTTGATATTCGCATGGGAGCCGGAAACGATGTCGTCGATGTTCCTCGTGGTGCGTTTCGCAATGTTACCGTGGCTGGCGGACGAGGCGATGACGTGGTACGCCTGGGTGGCGAAACTGCGACGAATGCTCCTCCCGCGGCGGTGCATATTGCTGGGGATTTGACGGTTCATTTGGCGCACGGCGCCGACCGCTTGCGTGTGGAGCATGTCAACGTCTCGGGACAGGCGGTTCTTGGGGGAGGTCGAGGTGCCGATCACATTTCGATCACCGCGCTGCATGCCGATCGAGCTCTGATTTCGGGTGGCCGAGGAGCGGATGCCGTCGTTGTGCTGGGCAGTTCGATCAACCACCTGGCGTTACAAACAGGTGCTGGCCACGATCAGGCAGCGGTTGTCGACTCGGCGTTTGAGGAACTGCGAGTTGATCTGGGGAGAGGGAACGACCGCATGGCCATGGGCGGGACCGATGTCGCCGGCACGGCACTGATTAATGGCGGTGAAGGACGCGATCGTCTGACCCGGCTGGGTGGCAATTCGTCCGATCGATTCGCCATCGTGGGGTTCGAGGCAATTCGGGACGGAATCGATCAGGATGAGCCGGACGAAATTCTTTCGGCCTGATGCTATTGTTCCTGACGTATCGGGCGGGGCCCTTCCTCCACGGGGAAGGGCCTTTTCCTGATGAGCGCCAAAATCCACGAGCAAGAATCGTTCGACGTGCCCGGGCGTCAAGAAAGTGGTCGGCGGCAATCCACCGCTACTCGTTCACGTACGACTCGAGGAAGCGAGCGAGTCGATAAAAATCGCTGCCGCGCTCGATAAAGCGGACTTTCGTGACGAGTGTCTCCTGATCGACAAGTTCCTCGAAGGGGACGTAAAGCAGGTCGAGCTGACCTTGGACCGAGACCATGACGCCGTTGAGGTTTTCCTCGATCAGTGCCCGATACGCGCCGACACCCAGTTGGCTACCAAGCATCACATCAAACGCACTTGGCTTGGCGCAGCGGGATTCATATCCGAGCTGGATTCCAGTAATTTTTTTCTTCCTGCCCGTTTCCAATTCGTAACGTTCCGCCAGCAGGCGAGCGAAAAGTTGGTACAGATTGATATGTGTGATGGAGATATGACCGTGGTCATCGCGGGGAATTCCTTCGAGATAGGACATGGGCAACATTTCGGCCAGCCCTTCAGCGATCACGATGACACCGTATCGTTTTCGGTCCTTCTCGCGGTTTAAAATGACTCGCAGCATCTGATCAATGACACGTTCGACATTCATGATGCGGCGTTTGGTGACTTCGCCGGTTTCCGGATCCTCGGTTTCTTCCTCACCTTCCAATTCACCGGTAATGTCCTCGACACTCATCACCATGCTGGCCTCGCCCGACATGGCAGCTCCATAGGCCAACCAGCCGGCACTGCGCCCCATGCTTTCGGTGACGAAGTACGAGCCGCTCGCTTCGGCGTCGTGCAGCACGTTTCGAATTGCCGTGCCGAGAGAATCGACTGCCGTAAAAAAGCCAAATGTGAAATCGATGCCGCTGTAATCGTTGTCGATTGTCTTGGGCACATGGACCACGGGAATCTTGTGGCTGTCTTCTGGCAACTGGTCCTGGAACATTTTGAATTTGTTCGCGGTCTTTAGCGTGTCATCACCACCAATAGAGACGAGCGCGTCGACATCCAGCGAGCACAATGCCTCGTAAGTTCGGCGCAACGGGGCGACTCGATCGGCATCCCGCAGATGGTCGGGATGAGATACTGAACGGCCGGGGTTGGCCCGTGCCGTACCAATCATGATCCCCTGGGAGTTCCGTGTACGTCGTAGCAGGCGGTGTTCGATGACCGTGTAGTCGCGGCCGACGAGCATGGGGTGATCGGGGCCGTATTCCTGCAAGTTTTCGTAGCCATGCAGGACACCGATGACCTGAATGCCGTGTCTCAAGAAAGACGTGGCAGCGGTCGAGATCACGGCATTGGCAGCTGGAGCTGGCCCGCCCGCGAAAAGCAATGCGACTCTCTTGATTTCATGTGACATGGTAGCTCCCTGTCGATGCCGCCAACATCGAGTTTTTGTTTCTTCGACCTCGCCGGCAAGTCGTGGCGAAATTGCTGTGACTCGCGCGAAATACTACATCGACCACGTGCGTTCCACGTATTTCGTGTCGATCCATCCGTCGACAAACGTTGAATCGTTCAGTATTTCCTGGTGGAACGGAACGGTGGTACCAATTCCTTCAATTCGCAATTCGGCAAGTGCCCGCTTCATGCACTCGATTGCCTGTAGCCGGGTCGGCTGATGCACGATCAGTTTACCGATCATGGAATCGTAATGGGGTGGCACGACGTATCCGGTATGCACGTGCGAATCGAAACGTACACCGAGCCCACCCGGAGCGATGATATTCGTGATCTTGCCCGGCGAAGGGCGAAATCCCTTGCTGGCGTCTTCCGCGTTGATTCGGCACTCTATCGCCACGCCTCGAAACTCGATTTCTTCCTGCTTGAACGGCAGCGGCTCGCCTGAGGCGACGGCGATTTGGGATTTGATCAAGTCGATTCCCGTGACCATTTCGCTGACGGGATGCTCAACCTGAATCCTTGCATTCACCTCGATGAAGTAGAAGTTGTTGTCCTTGTCGACAATGAACTCCACTGTTCCAGCGTTCGTATAATCGGCATGCTTGACCATGCGAACCGCCGCCTCGCAAATCGCATCGCGAGCCGCCTGCGGTAGATTAGGAGCCGGCGATTCTTCGATAAGTTTTTGATGCCGACGTTGAGTCGAACAATCGCGTTCGCCAAGGTGCACAACGTTGCCATGTTGATCGGCTAGCACTTGAACTTCGACGTGCCTTGGCTTGTCGATAAATTTCTCAATGTAGACTTCGCCGTTGCCGAAGGCCGCTTCTGCCTCGGTCTTTGCCTGCGACAGGGCCGTTTCCAAACCGGCTTCGTTCTCGGCGACTCGCATTCCCTTGCCACCGCCGCCGGCAGCCGCTTTGATCAGAACCGGGTAGCCAACTTCGGCGGCAAATTGCCGCCCTTCTTCAGCGGAATTAATCGCTCCAGGGCTGCCGGGTACGACAGGCACCTTGGCTTCGCGCCAGGCTGCGGGCCCGGTTTTTGTCTCCCAGCATCTCCATCGCCTGCGGACTTGGCCCGATGAAGTCGATGTTACAGCTGCGGCAAACTTCATTGAAATGCGCGTTCTCGGCCAGGAATCCATAACCAGGATGAATCGCCTCAACATCGCCCACTTCGGCTGCGCTGATAACCCGGTCGATTTTCAAATAGCTCTGCGATGATTTGGCGGGGCCAACGCAAATCGCTTCGTCAGCGACTTCGAGGTAGCGACTGCCGCGGTCGGCCTCGCTGAAGATTGCCACGCTTTCAATGCCCATTTCACGGCAGGCACGAATGACTCGCAGAGCGATTTCACCACGATTCGCGATAAGGATTCGTTTGTACATGGGGACGCCGTTTGGCAGGTATCGAGCAAGTTGCCGTCGGGGCAGGAACTCGACGTGAAAAAGAACGGACGGTGGAACTATTGGCTGGTGTCGATCTTGTAAAGCGGTTTTCCAAACTCGACCGCCTCCTCGTTTTCAACGAGCATGGCAACAACCTTCCCGGATACTTCGGCGGCGATCTCGTTGAACACCTTCATCGCTTCGATAATGCAAACGACCGTTTCGGTGCCAACCGATTCGCCAACCTTGACGAAGTTTTCCGACTCGGGATTCGGCTTGGAATAGAATGTGCCGACCATCGGGCTGTTAATCGTAACGATCGAACCGCTTTCGGGGGCAGGACTCGCCGAGGCTGCATTCGAGGCGACAGGTGGCGGCGCGGGTGCAGGTGCGGCAGTCAACGCGGGACTGGCCTGCACGACTTGACCGCCTCGCGACAGGCGAATGTGCTGTTTGTCCTGTTTCAGATCGACCTCTGTCAGCTCATGGTCTTTCATGAGTTCGATCAGATCATGAAGCCGCTTCAGATCGAATACATCGATACTACGTTTCTCGCCCGCCATCGGATTTGCCCTGTTGCGCGTCATTTGAATTGGTAAAGCATCAGCTAGGCTACGACACAGTCTTCCAACTCCTTGGAGACCTTGCTGAGAACTTCATGTCCATCACGGGTTACTAGAATGTCATCCTCGATTCTGATGCCGCCCCAACCAGGCAGGTAGATACCCGGTTCAACTGTGACGACCATTCCCGCCTGAAGTGTTTGAGCCTGATCGGCTCCGATGCGTGGCGCTTCGTGCACCTGTAGTCCTATTCCGTGTCCGGTCGCGTGGGTGAATTTTTTTCCGTAGCCGGCTTTTTCGATCACCATTCGCGCCGCCCTATCGACTTTGTCCAGCCGAACTCCAGGGCGGATCGACTCGATCGCGTGGCGTTGAGCTTTTAACACAACTCCATATACCCGTTCGAGTTTCGGCGAGATTCTACCGGTGACAAATATACGCGTCAAGTCACTGATGTAGAGCGATTCGTCGGCTCCCCAATCGATCAGAACAAAGTCGCTTTCGCCCACCTGTCGACCGGTTGGCGGAGCATGCGGTAACGCGCCCCGTGGCCCCACACCAACAATTGGCTCAAAACTGCAGCCCTTTCCTCCGAACCGCCTGATCTCATGTTCGATATCGGCGGAAATCTGCTTTTCATTACGATCGGGCGTTAGTCGGGCGACAACCGCTGCGATCGCTTTCTCCGCGATATGGACCGCCCGTCGAATGGCTGTGATTTCGGTCTTGTCCTTGATCAGTCGCAGCTTTTCCACGATGCCGTGAATTGTCACGACCTCGCAGTTCGGTAGCTTTTCGTCCAGTTGCTCGAACATCGCCAAGGTCACGTGACCTGCTTCGATGGCCAGACGATGAATCTTCAGTTTGGATACGGTCCGGGCGACCAATTCAATCGTCGTCCCCTTGGCACCCCGAATTGCAAAGTCGATTCCAGCGCACTCTTCTTCAAGCTGCTGTGTGAAACGCGCGTCGCTGACAAGCACGGCGTCTTGCCGCGTTACGATTAACAGACTCGAATCACCCGTGAAACCGGTGAGATATGTCACATTGATCGGACAACTGATGAGAACGGCAGGCAGATTCGCCTTCGTCAGTAGAGCTCGCAGTTTCTTGATGCGCTGCATGGGAATTTCTTGTGGATAAGGGGGAAGTCGGAGGAAAGAAAGGATCATCGACTGCCACTTACCAGTGAAACGGTAAAAGGCCTCAGTCGACTAATTTCGGGGAAGTATCCTCGACAGGGAACGTGACACGTCTTCCTGGACTTTCAACAGATCGGTCACTCAAAAGCCCAGTTCACTCCACCATTCGTCCGCATGATCGAGTGACGGGCAGGCCATGTCGGGTGACGTCGCGGCAAGTTGGTCGAGGTTGTAGCCACCGGTTGCCACGGCAAGGACTCTGGCCCCGATGGCTCGCGCACATTGCACGTCTTTCGGCGTGTCTCCGATAACCCAAATCTGTTCACCGCTAACGTCAGGTCCGAAACGCCTGCGGACGTCGGTCATTGCTTCGCGAGCCATGTCGTCGCGCTCAAAGTGTTCGTCTCCGAACCCGCCCATCGCCTGAGCATCCCCGTTCGATCCATCGCGTGTATAGAAATAATGGGACAATTCGTAATGGTTCAGCTTCATTTGAGCCGCTGCCCGCATGTTTCCCGTGATCAAACCTAGTTCGCAATGACTGGGTTTCAGACGTTCAAGCGTCTCTACGACCTTGGGAAGTACGTTGCCCTGTCGTTGCGCGAGCTGTTTCGGCAGCTTGCTCAGAAATTCTGCCCGGTAGGCAGCGTAGTTTTCCGGCGTTTCTTCAATGCCAAATATCCGCAGGTGATCGCGAATTATCGATTTGTCGGTTCGCCCCGAGTACGTCACGGTGGAGGGGTCAGCGTTCTTCGCCCCCTGATTCACCGAGACAATGTCCATGGTGCTCTGACCGGCTCCGCCCGTCGAAATCAGCGTGCCATCAATGTCAAATAGTATAATTTGCATGGCAGGGATTCTAAACTCAAAACGAGTCAGGCAAAAGGCGCAACGCCAGGCAAGTTTCACCCGGGATTGTCCTTGTTTCGAGGCGTTTCCGCCGTTCCTACTGACTTCGACCTTGCACGCCCAATTGCAAACTGATCCATTGGTAGCGTGTCCTCGTTGTGAATTACTCAGCCCCATCATATCGCATTGCCTTATGCCTCCCCACGCAATAATTTTTGACGTCGACGGGGTACTCGTCGATTCCTACCAGGCTCATTACGAAAGTTGGCGTCGTTTGGCGGAGGAGCACGATTGGGACTTCACGGAGGCAGAATTTGCGAAGACATTTGGTTGTACCAGTCGCGAGATCATTCGCGAACGATGGGGAGCCAATTTGAGTGACGACGAGATCAAGGAACTCGACTTTCGCAAAGAGGCAATTTATCGAGTCATGATTGGTGCCGACTTTCCAGAGATGCCCGGGGCCGGCCCATTGCTCACGTCGCTGCTGCAAGCCAGCATTCCCGTCGCCGTTGGTTCGTCGGGTCCCGCGCTAAATGTGCAAGCCGTTCTGGATCGGCTCGATCCTGACGGAATCGTGAAAGTGCGGATCACAGGCGATCATGTTATCCTCGGTAAACCCGACCCGCAGGTTTTCCTGCTCGCAGCCGAGGGATTGGGCGTCGAGCCGACGGAGTGCGTGGTCGTCGAAGATGCGCCGATGGGTATCGAGGCAGCTCATGCGGCCGGTATGAAATGCGTCGCGTTGGTCAGCAGCGGCCGCAAGCCAAACGAACTGCAAGCGGCCGACCTGGTGGTGGAGAGTCTGGAAGAGCTCAACGCGGCGATGCTGAAGGAACTGGCAGGCGCTTAGGTTCATCGACTGCAGTTGACAGACGCCAACGAGATGGCCGGAGCAGGTTGGTCTCCGGTTAGCGCGTGAGAAGCAACTTGCTGCCACAATTCGCCTGCCAGATCGCCAACTTCATGCCTGCGTTGGAAACGGCTTCGATGGCTGGACCATCTCGCCTGAATGTTTACCTCGCTGTTTGCATTAGCAGTCGTTGATCCGATCTTCGATGTACCGCTGATGAGCTCCCACATAGCAGTCACGGATCATATCGCAGTATTCGGTCTGGCTGGGGAAGCCTTGCGAGAAGCCGGGGATTTCGGCGTCGAGTGTGACTCGTGCGGCGTTAATAAGATGTTCGATCAGGTCGATGGGGTCTTCGTCACCGATAGCAAAGCGAATCGTCGTGGGTGACAGTCCGGACTTGGCGAGTGCTACAGAGTTCAGTTCAGAATGGGTCGTTAACGCCGGACAACTGACGATCGTGTTGGATTGTCCCAAGCTGATCATATGGCCGAATGTCGGCGAAAGGGCATCAAAGAACCTCTGGAAGGCCTCCTGCGGTATCTCACCCATGTCGGTCGTGAAGAGTGGAGCCGGTAAACCCAAATAGGACATCTGTTCGCGAAGTTTCGAATTGGGATCTTCCGGCAGCGAGTTGCAATGCACGGTGATTTGGGGATGGCCGTCCAGAAACCTGGCCATGATGTCCGTGTTGATGCACTTCCGCAGCATGCGGACGTCGAGTGTCCGGAGTCCCTGCAGGACTTCGAATGACGCGTCTGCGTTGAGGAATGCGCCTTTGACGTAGTAGACATTCCAAAACATCGTCTGGTCCCAGTTGCGACCGCTGGCCGAAGCTCCTTTGGGAATGAACATGTCTTCATTGCGGGCGATGACACACCCGGCAATTGCACTGCCCGTACCCGTCATGTCTTTCGTATAGCTGTGGATCAGGAAATCGGGACGCTCGATCGGGTCTTTTCGCTGCAAGGGGCGATTCAGGAACGGAGTCGCGACGGTTGCGTCAAGCATGACACGCATGCCATTGTCATGCGCCCGCCGACAAATTCCCGGTACATCCAACACATACCCATGAGGGTTGCATGGCGATTCCAGGTACACATAGGCGTTGCGGCCGTGCTCAAACTTCTCTGCGTATTTCTTCTTTGTCTGCTCCCAGCATTCACGGATCGATTCGACGCCGTAGCCATCAAACGTCTCGACTCCAATTTCCAGGTTGCCCTCTTTGGCATACCAGTCGTGAATCAGCTGGTAGGCCCCACCGTAAATATTCCTGCTGGTAATCAACACATCATCACGACCCAATACGTGGGCCAACGTCGAATCGATGGCTGCCATTCCGCTGTTAAAATTCCAGGCCATGTACTCGCCGGCAAAAGGGCCTGCCTCCAAATCAACTATGTGATTCGCCAGCGAAATGCTGGTTGGGTTCAGCAGACGAGAGTAAATTTCGAGCATCAGCTCCTTGCCCTTGAACGCATCTTCAATCCACTCAGCACAGGCATAGATGTACGTCGCGGTGCGGGTGATGACGGGCGTCGCGGAGAAAATTGCGGTGATGTTATCGAAGATGGGGTACGGCCCCTTGGCCGTCATTGTGGCTTGTCTGTATTCGAGTGACTGATAGCTGCGGCGGAACGAATGCTGCAGCGAGTCCAACAACTTGGCCAGTTGAAAACAAAGAAACTTCTGCGCATTAAATCGGGCAATACGCGTTGGCGCTTCCAATTCGTGCATGTGTTCCATTGCCACTCGCCAAAGCGTGTCGATATCTCCCTGGCACGCATAGAGGTGATCGATCAGCTGCCCCATGGTCTCGCCGAATTCCGACTCGGGGTCGATATTGAAGTGCCGCAACTGTTCTTCAACGAGTTCCTGTTTTGTCGCTGCGGTCGAAGAATTGCGACGCGGCGACAGCTTGCGCATCGACTCGATGGGTTGGTCCGCCATGGGGTAACTCCGTCTATTGGTTTGTATGAATGAGGCCGGAAACCGCGGTGGAATCTTTCCACCGATTCGCGCTGGCTGCCCGTTTCACACGCGAATCTAAGATGCTTCAGGTACGCAAACCGATTGTACGAAAGATCGCTGATCTTCGGTGAGAGCAGCGAGCGATGTGCCGCTGATGCGGGTGTTTTCATCGAATTGTGCAGGATTTGTCGGCCGGCCCTGCCTGTCAAGTTGACAGAAACTCGTTCCAAACAATGATGCGCCCACAACGTTGGCACCACGTAGATCAGCCCCGCTGAAATCGGCTCCCTCCAAATCAGCATTCTCGAAATCTGCATCACGAAGATCGGCAGACAGCAGGTGAGCATTGGACAAATTGGCGCCACGGAAGTTGGCTCGCTGCAATTGAGCTCGTCGGAAATCGGCGTTTCGTAATAGGGCATTCGCGGCCTTCAATTCGGTCAAGTCGCGATCGGCAGCGGAAATACTGCGTAGGTCACATCCGCGAAAGTCACGCGCCTGAATCAATTCGGCGGCCTCTTGCTTCGAAAGCGTTGCCGCCATGTACCGCTCCTCGCGCCAGGGGTCGGCCACGTTATGGTAACCGGCGTCCGCTTCCCAGTAACCCAGTCGGTCTTCAGCGAGGAAGTCGATTCGTTCGAGCCACTTCACACTCTTGTAAAAGTACTTGCCCGGCACAACCATCCGCACGGGGCCGCCATGTTCAGTCGAAAGCAATTCGCCTTGGGCTTTCAATGCCACTAGCGGATCCAATTTCAAGACTTCTGTTAACGGCAATGAGGTCGAGTGATTGCGTTGACTGCGGGCGACGAAGGAAATGTAGCGGGCGGTGTCGGTCCAAAGTGGGCTGGACGCCGTGCCGATCAACTGGGCCAATCGGACTCCGGAAAATTCCATCCGTGGTTTCGACCAACGGGTTACACAGTGAACGTCGACGGTGCGCGTCACCTGTGGCATGCCGCTCAGCTCGGAAAGGTCGATCGTTCGAGTTGCTTCAACGCATCCACAAATCGTTATCGTCCACGGCGACGAGTCGACTCGAGGTACGCGTTCTCCCACGAGCGGCCAACGACGGCCGTGGATAAGCTGTTGATTCGGCGGCAATTCTTCGTCGCTCATGCTTTTTCAACCCTTTTTGTATGCGTGCTACGACCATTGCGAACAAGAGGCTCACCCTGACCGAAACTTGTCTGCAGCGCGAAAGCAGTCAGCAGCGTATTGCGACGGTGATACCCGCTCAGTTTGGAGGGCATTTTCAAAAAATGCTATCCCTCGGCGTTAGAATGCCCAATTCGCGTGCGAATTAATCTTCGGCGTCATTCGTTAAGATAAAGCGATGTCCCCGCCCCAAACAAATCCAGCGCGCCAAGATCTGTTCAAAACGACGTGCCAAAAGGTATACGCCGACCTGCTCGAATCGCGTGATCCACGCGGCGTCTGGACGGGTGAGCTTTCCACTTCGGCGTTGTCAACGGCCACTGCGGTCAGCGCCTTGGCCTCAGCGTACCGTCAGGGCACTCCTGAGCACACGCAGTTTGTCATGCCCGGCGTCTTTTGGCTGATCGCCCGGCAAAACACGGACGGTGGTTGGGGCGATACTCCGCTCAGCCATTCAAACATCGCCACCACGATGCTGGTACGAGCCGCGGTTTCCTTGGCAGGCTGTGAGCACCGATTCTCGGACGAGTTCGAACGAGCCATCACGTTCATTGACGCGCAAGGTGGGATTGACGGTCTGAGACGGCGCTATGGGCGTGATCGAACCTTTGCCGTGCCGATCCTGGCGAATGCGGCGTTGGCGGGACAGGTGCCCTGGAAGGAAGTCTCGCGATTGCCCTACGAACTCGCGTGCTTCCCGCAAAGCTGGTACCGCTACTTGAGAATACCCGTTGTCAGTTACGCGATTCCAGCGCTTGTCGCCGTGGGGCAGGCAATCCACCATGCACGAAAGCCGTGGAATCCGTTGACACGATTCATCCGAAACGCTGCCATTTCACCCAGCCTTCGCGTGCTCGATCGCATCCAGCCCGAAAGTGGCGGATACCTTGAAGCGATTCCGTTGACGAGCTTCGTTGCGATGAGCCTGATTAGCTGCGGCCACGCCGGGCATGACGTTACGCGGTCGTGTTTGCGATTCCTCAAGAACTCGATTCGTGACGATGGCAGTTGGCCTATTGATACGAATCTTGCCACCTGGAACACCACGCTGGCATTGAACGCATTGCCCCCGGGCAGCTTGTCGATCGAAGAACACACGCAAATGATCCGTTGGCTGCTGGCGTGTCAAAACACGCGGCCTCATCCCTTCACCGGCGCGGCACCTGGTGGCTGGGGTTGGTCCGATTTAAGCGGCGCCGTGCCGGACGCGGACGATACGCCGGGCGCACTGCTCGCGCTAAGTGCCTATTGTGACTTGCCGGCAGCCGCTGCCGACGTCATGGGCGATGCTACGCATGCGGCGGCGGATGGCGTGCGGTGGCTGCTTGACCTGCAAAATCGGGATGGCGGTTGGCCGACTTTTTGCCGTGGCTGGGGAAGGCTGCCCTTTGATCGCAGCGGCACCGATCTGACAGCCCATGCCTTGCGAGCCCTCCATGCCTGGCGTAACGTCGCTGCGCAGAATATTGAAGCCGCGGCAGAACGAGGTTGGCGGTTTCTTTCGAAGAATCAAAACGCCGACGGCAGCTGGACTCCGCTTTGGTTCGGCAATCAGGATAACTCGCGCGAGGAAAACCCTGTTTATGGCACAGCCAAGTGTTTGTTGGCCTACCGAGACTGTGGCAAACTGGCGGAGAATGAGCCTGCGAGGGCGCTGGATTGGCTGGTACGGAACCAAAATGATGACGGTGGCTGGGGAGGCGATGGCATCTCGAGCAGCGTTGAGGAGACCGCCTTGGCGACGGAAGCGATGTTCGCCTGGGTTGAGTTGCGGCCAACGTTGGACGACAGGGGAACAGCAAGGCAACGTGGCATCGATTGGCTGATTTCCGCTGTGGAAAGGTGCGAACACCATCGCGCCTCGCCGATCGGTCTATACTTCGCTAAGCTGTGGTATTACGAGAAGATGTATCCGCTGGTTTTCACAACCTCAGCGTTGCGGGCTGCCAGTGTGGTGCATTCAGGGCAACGATTGAGCTGACCAGATATGTGGTGGCTCGGGCCCTCCTGTTGATGCGCCACGCAAAAATGACGAAGGACAACAACTTGGCAACCGCGGATGTCACGACCAACTCGGATCAAAATCTCCCACGGCAGGATGCTGGCGTGGCGCCCACACGCCGCTCGCGTCGACGCAAGACGGCTCATCTGAAACTGGTGCCCGAGACAAGGGAAGCTCGACTCGCCTTGCGACAGCGATGCGTCGATGTTGCAGCCAGACTCGACAAGTCAACGCCGCTGACGAAAGACCAGATGGAAACCGTTGCCCGGGGGCTGCTGGACGACGCAGGACTCCCCGAAGGGTACGTCGGCTGGACGATGGTTACTTTGGCCAGCGCGTTCTGGCAGGAGCACGTTGCGAATGTGCCGCCGTCAGCGGCGACTGTTCCTGTTGCCGCATTGCCTGAAACACGCCGAAGGGTGCCCGGCGGACTACGACGAGTTTGGTCTGGATTGTGAGCGATGCGGCGCCTGCAGTATCGCCGACTTTCGGTCGGTCGCCGAAGAGATGGGATACAAAGTGCTGGTCGCTGAGGGGTCGCCCATCGTCTTGAAGATCATCATCAGCGGACACGTCGATGCGATCGTCGGTGTCGCTTGCCTCAATGTCTTGGAGAAGGCCATCGACAAGATCCTGTTGGCTGGAATTCCCTGCATGGCGGTGCCGCTGCTGTCCAGCGACTGCCGAAACACATCGGTCGATGAAGACTGGGTGCATGACATGATCAACGTGCAAGCTGCGGCACCGAAACCGGAAACTCGCAGCTACATTCACTTGATGCGGGCGGCAGCAGATGTTCGATCCGGACGAATTAGAACGACTCGTGCCTCGCCTGCGAGGCGAAGAATGACTGCGACGCCGACGGTCGAAGCACTCGATCCGATCGCCGCGACCGAAGCGATCGCTTACGACTTTCTCGCCCGAGGCGGCAAACATTCACGACCATTCATCACGCTGGCCGTCTACGACGCGTTAACCGGTGGCCACGCAACCTAACGATGGAGCCGACCGTCTTGCCGGACTTCCGATGCGAGTGAAGCGGGCCGCGATGTCGATCGAGACCTTCCACAAGGCGTCGCTGGTCCACGACGACATCGAAGATGATGATCCTTTCCGCTACGGCGACGAGACGATGCACCGCCGGTATGGCGTCCCGACGGCGATCAACGTTGGCGATTACTTGATCGGGATGGGATACCGATTGGCCAGTATGTCGCGAAGCTGGGAACACGGCGGCGACGTTGGACATCGTACTTGCCTGACGGAAGCCCACACGAAGCTCTCTGAAGGGCAGGGTGCCGAATTGCTGTGGCGAGATGCGCAGGACAAGCGACTTGGCACCACTGGATGCGTTGAAAATCTACGCATTGAAGACCTCGCCCGCTTTCGAGGCAGCGCTCGTACTGCGGAGCTCGCCTGGCAGGTCCGCTGGACGAATATGCAAGCCGCTGAAGTAGTTTGCACGAAATCTGGGGGTTGCATTCCAAATACTGAACGACCTCAAGGACTGGTCTCAGGATGGCGACAACAAGCTGAAGGCTGGAGCCGACGTTCTTGGTGGCCGCCCTACCCTGCTATTGGCGTTGGCACTGGAAGCACTTAATGAGGAAAAACAGTCAGAGTTGTTGGCGTACATCGCGAATGCTGACGAGCGAACCGACCAATACCGTATCGATCAAGTACGACGACTGTTCCAGGAAGCCAAAGTCTTCGAAAAGGCCGAACGGTTAGTAGACAAACACCAGGACCGCGCCGAAGCGATCGCTGATGAACTGCAACCTGACGAACTGCGACGCCTGATGTACTACCTGGTCGACACCGTGCTCGATCGACCGCAAAACTCCATCTCACCCGCCGATCTGGTCCTGCCTGTCATGTCCAAGTAGGAACGTTGACTTGGATTCCAGGTAACCGCCCGGGCCCAGCGATAGATATTGATCAACGGAGTCACTCATATGTCTGGATTCGTTTTGACCATTTGCCTGTTGGTTTGCACAGGGCACACGACGTTCGGTCAAGCCGAGGATTCCAATCCCGAAAACGACGAACTGGTTTCGATCTTCAATGGTACCGACCTCGACGGCTGGGAGGGTGATCCACGGCTGTGGTCGGTCAGCGATGGCGCTATTCGTGGGGAGACGACCAACGAGAAAAAGACCAACGGAAATACCTTTCTGATTTGGAATCAGCCCGTGAAGGACTTCGAATTGCGGTTCTCGTTCCGCTGTACGGCAGCGAATAATTCCGGGGTTCAATATCGATCGCGCCGCGTTACCGAGGGCGAGCGGGCTCGCAATGACTGGGTCGTGACCGGTTACCAACACGAGATTCGAAACGAGAATACGTTTCCGGACGTACCCAGCTTTATCTACGACGAAGGAGGCTCACGCGGACGTATTTGCCTGACTGGCGAGAAAGCGACGTGGGATATTGATGGCAAGAAGCCCGAAGCCACACTTATCACCGAAGAAGAGTTCCAGTCGTTGATGAAGATCGACGACTGGAATGACGTGCGGATCGTTGCGAATGGCAACCACATTCAGCACTATCTCAACGGTCGATTGGTGTTGGACTTTATTGACAAACATCCCGAGAAGAAATTGCTGGATGGTGTGCTCGCCCTGCAACTTCATGCCGGAAACCCCATGTGGGCCGAATTCAAAGATATCCGTCTGAGGCATATTGACTGATCGTTGTCGCTGACCATGACTGAAGCCGCTCCGCACATTGCAGATTTGAAACAGCTGGTGGCCCTGTTTCACGATAACCCGAATCAACTGGGCGCCTTCGTAGAAACTCAGGTCAGTGATGTCGTGGCACCTTTTGACCGGTTGTTGGTGCACGAGCACCATATGACGGTCACGGTGGAGTCGTTTCATAATTCGCCGGTCTCCGTCGATGTCATTCAGTCTCGCACAGATGGGCCGATTTATTCGCGGGAAATCTTGCTCAAACGGCAATCGGATGATGCCGTTGTTCAGTACGGGATTGTGCAACTCGACCTGAGCAAGTTGTCGGAAGATGCACGCCAGCGCATCGAGTCGTGCGAAGTGCCCCTGGGCCGCGTGTTGATCGAAAATGACGTGATGCGTCAGGTCGAGTTGATTGCGGTTTGGAAAATTACGCCTTCCTCTTATCTCGCGACGTTGCTGGGGATCGACTCGGACGAGCCCATTTTCGGTCGCAGTGCCATGATTCACGTCAACGACGAACCGGTGATCCGATTGCTGGAAATCGTCACGCCCGCAAAGTGAACGTTTTGTCGATCGGGCGCACGAACCGTGATTGGAGTGTCTGCCTGGAGCGCATTCGCGGTGCCTGTAGCCGTACTTGGCTCGTGAAAGTCTGGTTTACCAGCGCCGCACGTGCTACACCTCTGTGCGAATCGCACTAACGGATTGAGGCAAAACCTCGCAGGTCGTAGCCGATGCCGACTGTGTCCAATTGTTGACAAAGCGTCCGGACAGCGACACCCATGCCATCGGGGCCGCTGAAGCCGCCAAATTGCCCGCCTCCTTTGAGGTGCGGTTCGGCTTCGAGAAAAAAGCCGGGGACGCCCATGGCCTGCATCTTGCTCGTTAGCGACGGGAGGTGTTCTTTGAGGTCGGCGAAAATGCGTGCGTGACCGGCGTCTCCCTGGTCGCAGGGAACGAAATTCTTCAATCGATCTTCATCAACGGCACCGTCCCAGGTCAAATTCGGGTCGATCTTGTAGTCTTTAACGTGCATCCACCCGAGATGGGGGCGGGTCTGAACGTACTCGTCAAAGCACTCATCGGGCAACTTGTTTTGCGTGGCCACGTTTCCGCCGTCGAAAATCAAGACCATGTTTGAATGATCGACCACCGTCGCGAGTTTCGCCAGCAATTGGCCCGTTTCGCCAACCAGGTTAGGCTCGATTTCGAGGCCGTAGATCAAGCCTTCCGCGGCACAGGCTTCCACAATCATTCGAATCTGGTCCGCGGCAAGCTGCAGATGTTCCTGAGGATCGGTGCCACGGGGATGGTAGAATGAGAAGCCCCGGATCAGTTTGGTTTGCATGGCGACCGCAGCTTTGATCGTTGCAGCGACTTCCGTGTCGAGGTATTGCTCGAACGGAACGAACTTGTCGTGCGAGCCATCATCGATGTCCAATAGTTTCACCTTTCCGAGCCGTGACCCAATGCTGGTCACCTGCATACCGTACTCAGCATGAATGTCACGCAGCGAGCTCCACTGGGCCGACTGCAGGTCGACGACATGTTGGACCTCGCCAGTTCCTTCGACATCTACGAAGCGGGGGCTGTAGTAGCTGAGTCCCAAGGCTGCCAACGCGGCCATTTGCTCGACTGCCGTTTTGCGATTTGCCGCTTCATCGGCAAACGCACTAAGAATCACTTTGGGTTGGCTTGAATTCATCGTTGTCTCTGCGCTTTGGCGGATGTAAATGCCCGACTCAATGACGTAGTTTTGGGTTGCCAAGGCGTGTCGCGTCAAGGCAGCGTTTTCCTCGAGGCGACGAGCCTGGTCTCGAACCAGCGCATAATCCTCGAGAGAATTGTGGTGTGTCGATCAATTTGTGCGCGTGATTTCAAGCACCTTTTCCGGCGACCGGGACATCGCCTGAAATTCGATTTCGTATCCTTCGAGGTCACCGCCCAAGGGATCGCTATCTGCGATCGGCAACTGTCGCTTGGTACCGCCGGTTGCTGCTGCCAACTCCTTAAGGTCCACTTCCCGCTTGACGTCGGCCACACGCAGGTACTTCACGCCACTTCCCTTGAACATACCGTCTCCATTGCCAGCGATCATGTTCGAGTAGACATTCAGGCCCGCGGTCATTTCATACGTATCTCCGCGTTCCAGCCGTTTCTGGTGGTCCGTGAGGTGCCGCGATTCACAGCTGATTGCAAACCCCTGGTTGCCCACAATGATGTTGCCTTGCACCAGCACATCGGTGCTGTTGCGGGCCCGCAGACCGGTTCCGCCGTTGAACACGATCATGTTGTTCAGGACGAGGTTGTTGGGGCTTTCGTATAGGGCGATCCCATTGCCGTTGTCGAAGACACGGTTGTTGGCAATGACATTGCCTGTGCATTGACGGTCGAGCATGATTCCTGATTTCGCATTGTTCCTGGAAACGTTATCGAATATGTAGCTATCGCTGATTCCGCGCGAGCCAATGATCCCGTGCCGCTCGACCGTTCCTTCGGCGACGTTTCTGGCAATTATCAGACGTGTCGACCGATCATGCGGGTCAATCCCGTAACGGATGTTACCCACGTAACGGTTGTTAACGATGGCAACATCGCAGGCTTCGAACGAGTAAAAGCCGTACAGCAGTCCCTCAAATGTGTTTTCCACCAGCGCACCTGTTGGCCAGTTTCCGCCGCCTTCTTCGGTATTTCTATTTGGATGGCTGGTCAGGCTGAAGCCGTATGCCGAGGGTGAACCATAACCCAGTTGTTGAAATGTGCTGCCGCCGACGTAAGTCGCAGACCCTGCAAACGACGTCACGAAGGGTCGAAACTGCTCGGCATCGACAAACGGCGTCGGCACCCCGGATGCTTCATCCCACGACGACACGGTGGCGTCGATAACGAAAAGAGTTCCGGCATTCGCCAGCAGTGTTCCCGATTTGGTCGCCAGTCGCACGATGGGAGTGTCCGCACCTTGAATTACCAGCGTTGCTCCTTTGGTCACGAGCAACGGCAGCCGCAAAATCGTTTCGTCTCCGACGGTTTCGATGACCTTGGGGTCGTTGATTTGCTTCACGATCTGAGACAGCGTCAAGGCGCCGCCTTTCAACTTGATGACTTGTGTATCAGGTGTCCCCTGCATTGACTGAAAGTCCTTGCTCCGCTTGTCCTTGAACGACTCGCTCAAACACGCCTCCCCCAGCGTTGGACCGACGGCGGCCTGGCCATTGAAAGCCTCGGGCAACTTGGCCTTGAGCGATTCAACCGTGTACTTGTCGACGTCGGGCAAATCGACTTCCGGTGCCGCCGGAACGCTGCCTTCGCTCACGCTGGCCGAATACGTTGCCGGGACCGGCGTCGTGACGTCGGTCTGGCCTTGTGCGGAAAAGAAACCCCCCGCGATAAACAGGCAGCCTGCGGTGAATGCATGAGCGGCTCGAACGCGAAAGGACCGTGGAATCACCATTGCAATATTACTCCGAGGAATTTTTCATTGAGACGGTTTCGTCGGTCCGTGTGCCGCGACGAGCAAAATGTACGACGGCCAATAGCACCAGATACGCGGCGACAACCAGCAGGCCGGAGGTGCCGGCTTTTTTCATGACGGCAGAGACGCCGGCCGCTGAGGCTGCAATGGCAGCGACTGCCATGAGTAGGTTCCAGCGGATGCGGCGTGCACCGCGGGGCACTTCGTCGCCCAGCAGGTTGCGGTTGTTCATCATCGCCCAGAACGTCACGTAGGCGATGGGCAACAGCATCGCTCCGATAATGCCGGCGACGATGGTCAGCCAGGCGCGGGTTCCCCCCGACCAGATCAGCGGCCACAGCACTCCGGTCGCCGATAGCATGCAACCAGAACGGAACAACCAGCCTTGAGCCGGCTTGTCGAACACCTCACAGACAATAAATCCGGAAATCAGCATCATCAACGAAATCGACGACATCGTCATGCCGACGACGCCAATGCCGAAAATGATGTTGGCGAAAAAGGCTCCGCCCTCCCCTTTTTCATTCGCGAACAGCCGCTGCAACGAGTTGGCCAGGTCGAACGTGTCGCGTCGGACCAGGACCGCGGCGATTTGTTTCTCCGACGCCGCGACCGCTGCAGGAAGCGCGGATTGCGGGGCAGCGGCCGCTTGCCTTTTCTCCAGCAGCTTCTCGAACGATGCCTGGAAATGCGGTGGCGCCGTCACCGAATCTCCCGACACAACGAAGCCGTCCGGTGCCCGGGAATGGAACTGCTGCGAAGCGGCGATCACGATGCAACCGGTGGCCAGCACGAACGGGATGAAGGTACCGGTGCACAGGTCAAAAATGGTCAAGCTGCGAAACGGCCTATCCCATCCACGGGACAGCAACGCGTAGGGCAACAGAAACGTCATGTTGATGCCGACGGCAGCCGCACCGGCGCTCAGCATCACGTCACGCTGCTCGCTGACGATCAGGTCGCTCCAGTATTTCCGCGCTGCGGGATCGGTGATCGCGGCCAGCAATCCGTCGAAGCTCTTCGCCGGTGCATAAAATTGCCGCGGGTCGGGAATAAATCCGCTGGCGACCGCCGACCAATCGATGCCAGGTTCGATCAACGACATCCGGATCACGACGCCAACGAAACTGGCCACGATAACTGCCACGACCAGCTTCAGCACAAAGTCGTAAATCTTGACGCCCAGGCTACCGCTGCCGTAGCTCCAGGTGACAATCGTGCAAATCAACAGGATGAAGAACGACACGACCCACTTGCCCAGATCACCGACGTCCGCCGGTGAAAACATTCCCCCGTCGCGAAAGAGCCCCGGGAAAAAGTTTTGTTCGCAAACGGCGAAACAAAGCGAGTATTGAGGCAGAGACCAGACCATGTTGGCCAGCAAGGATGCTGCGAGCCAGGACCAGCCGAGCACCGGGTTGATGTGCGTGTTGATCGCGCGAAACGGTCGTTCGCCCGTGGAAAGGGTGACATAGCTGATGGCGCTCATCATGATCACTCCGAGGATCATGGCGAACGGTTGCAGCCACAACAGCGTCGTGCCGCCGAGGATTCCGAGATACAGGCTGCTGCCCAATGAGCCGCCACCGAGCGTCAGCGCGCTCTGCAACCAGCCCGGGCCTGACAGCCGGGCGAACGCCTTCAGCGTCGCCGAGGTGCCCTGTTGTTCCGCATCAACCAACAGTTGACGATCTTTGGCGACTCGAGCGGGATCGAACGACATGCGTCGCTCCGAGGTGTTAATGGAGAGGCGTCAATACGACAACAGGCCAGCCCTAACGAACGATTTGCATGGTCATGCCGCCATCGATCACGATCGACTCGCCGGTCATGAATTCGTTCGTGATCAACAGATGAGCCGCCTCGGCCACGTCTTCCGAAGTTCCTTCACGATGCAGCGGGATGCGATTGGCCAGGTTATGTTTCTTCTGTTCTTCGGTCATCGCATCGTGGAAACGCGTTCGAATGATCCCAGGCGAAAGACAATTGACCCGGATGTTATCGTCTGCCACGTCGCGTGCCAGCGCCCGTGTGAATTGCAGAATCGCTCCTTTGACCGTGCAGTAGGTCAAGGCGCCGGGACAGCCACGAATACCAGCGGCGGATGAAATCAACAGGATCGCCCCCTCGGCGTTCTGCTTCATCAGTGGCAAAGCGGCTTGGCACAGGTAGAAGGCAGCGTCGACATGCACGGCGAACGCGCTGCGCCAATGCTCGGGAGTCACCTTGTCGATCGTGCCGCCGGCGGGACCGCCAGCCGAATGAACCAGGATGTCGATTCCTCCCAATGCATCGGCAGCTTCGGCCACACATCGTTGAACGTCCTGCGGCTCGCTCATGTCGGCTGCGATGGCGACCGCTTTGCGACCGTGGCCTTGAATTTGGCCGACGACTGCTTCGGCATCCGCGTCGATGCTGCGAGAGTTGATGGCGACGTCGGCACCGGCCGCGGCCAAATCGACGGCGATTGCAGCACCAATCCCCTTGGTGCCTCCTGTGATCAACACTCTCTTGCCGGCAAGTTTCACGATAGCTTCCTTTGAATCGATGGGGGCTGAGGTTCTGAAGCGAAATAACCTAGCACGATTCAAGGAAAAAGAGGCTCCGTAAAAAAGGCATTTGGTTCCGGAAATATGACAGCGATCAAGACGTTGGAGGGGCGTCAAAGAAAAAGCCCGCAGCAGTTGCTGCGGGCTTTTGCATTCGTGTACCTTTTCAATCGTCTTTGATTTTAGCGACGGCGAAGGCCGAGCAACGCCAATCCGGCAAGGCCGAACAGACTGATCGAAGTGGGCTCGGGGACCGGTTTGAAGGTGATCTTGATATTCGAGAAATCGATTCCATTGTCCGCTTCGCCGGCAGAATTGTTGGTGCCGAACTTGTTGGAATTCGCATGGAATGCCAACATGCCGAAACTGAGGGAGTCAAAATCGGGGTCCACATCCGTGTAGGTGTAGTCGCCTATGGTACCGGTGAGGGAAAGTTCAGTTGCGCTGCTGAGCGTAACTGAAAAGGAGCCGCTGTACTCCGTATTTGGTGCGAAAAAATATCCACCGTCGGGTCCGCTCGAGCCAAAATTAATGAACCCGCTGGTCGTTGACATCAATCTTCCCGTTTCACTGATTCCATCCGTTGAGTGACGTCGAAAATTCAGATCAGACTCAGGGTCAATGGCGGTTTCCGGATGGACGTCCATATCCATCATGTAACCCGGCAAGCCAGTTGTTGGTGGTCCCCCAGTTGCCGCGCCCCATCCGTAAACTGGGTTGGGCGTCCCCGAAGATGCGCTAATGTCATTATTTAAGTCCATCGCGCGATCAATCGTGTCGAAGAGACCGACTCGAAACGCGGAACCAGTTCCTCCGCTGACTCCTACCGAATCCGGCGTTGTGAAGGTGTATTCTGCGTTCAGCGAGTCGCCGACATTCACCAACGTCTGAGTTGGAAAGACCGTGTGAATTCCGCGACCAGAACTGCCGGTCACCAAGCCGAGCGATCCAGCTGGATAGCCAGGCGCAATGATGGAATCTTCAATGCCGCTGCTGGAACTGGAAGTCCACCAATTTGAATCAAGGGCGCCCGTCATGGCGCGGTTACCATCTGCCCAGCTGTCATCGACGACGACTTGGGCGACTGCCGAACTGCAAATAGCCAGCGCCAAAACCGAGGCAAGAATTGCCAAGCCGCTGCTTCTAAAGAGAAGTGATCGTGTTCTATAGTTCATTAGATTCTCCACCTGCGTAAAAAGAGTCTTGAGTGTAAAGTTCAAAGTACCTACGAAAAAAGGCACCGTCCAGCAAACGCAACGTGAGCGTTGGCTGGACCATGCCTCGGATTTTGGTGTTTATGCAGTGGCTGCTACTTCGTGATACTGTGACAATCGGTCGTATTCAGTGGTCGTTTCTCAAGAGTGATTTAAAGAATTAAGTTTAAGTTCGCTGACCGAATCCGCAATCCTTTTTTGGGGAGTAAGATTCCTATTTAACGACACTTCCGACACCCTACGGCCGCCCCTTTTTCCAAGTTGCATGGGACCAGAGGACCCGACCAAATTGGCCAAATTTCACGTTCCGGGCCGAAAAAAGGCCCTGCAATGCCTCGAATTGAAGAAAGAAAACTACGTAATCCATGATGTCAGCTTCGCGAAGTCGCGCCGCAACGCATCGATATTCGCCTGCACGCCTTCCTTCTTGAGGTACTCCACGTGCAACGAATAGAAACCATCATACCCGTCCGCCTGCAGCATCTTGAAGAACTTGGGATCGACACGACCTTCGCCCAGTGGAACGTGTTCTGCCTTGGAGCCCTCCCATTGAAAGTCCTTGACATAGATCGCCCCGATGTTTGGCTTCATCATGTCGTAGATGATCGGCCAGGCGAGCCCGGCTTCAATCGTTGTGTGCCGAATGTCGAAGGCGGACGCGATTCGCTCCGGCGAATGATCCTTGATTAGCGAATGCAAGTCCCACATCGTGGCGCCCACGTATTTGGCTCCCGAGTGGTTTTGATATAGCGCCTGCATATCGAGTTCTTCGTTCATCGCCACCAACTCGGCCACCTTGGGGCGAATCTCTTCCAATTGCTCCATGACCGGGCGTTCCATATCGTACCGGTAAAAGCCCATCCGGTAGCGCTTAATTCCGAGGCCGGCCGCTGTCTTCAGAACTCGCTGGGAAAGCTCATCGGTATCCATGACATCGGATGCCATCACCGTGACTTCCAGGTCATGAGCCTTTAATGCCTCGACCAGCTTGGGCAAGTCGTCTTCCACACGTTCCGGCAGGACATGTCCCTTCTTTCGAACGGTAGCTTCAATCCCGTCGAAACCCAACTCCTTGATCGTCTCGGCCAGTTCGGCGTAGCTCTGTTCTTGCAGGAATTTTACGAAGGCGCAAACCTTGGGTTGTGTCTTCTTCGTGGTTGCCTGCGCGAATGATTTGCCGGCAGCCAAGGCGGCAGACGCGGCCAATGTTCCTTGGATAAATCGTCTGCGATCAAGACGGTCGTTCACGGAGTTCTCCAGTCAGAAGTCATGTTGTTGTTCGATGGTGGAAAGCAGGATCTCAGTGGCAACGGAGTCTGCCGCAATTTTTCAGCAACCAGGTGTTGCCGCTCGACGGAAACCAGACCTTGAGCACTTTTCATCGCCAATTACCGCACATTTTATGGAACGTGAGGTTGAACGGAAGGTCGTCGCATCGAGGCGATTCCCGCCACCAACAGCGCAAAAACGGCCACGAGTGAGTTCGGTTCAGGAACGGCGGTAACGTCCGCCGAAGTGAATTTATTGGAATTCCAGGTCAGGAAGTCAGCGCCATCGACGGTACCGTCGGCATTGAAGTCGCCACTACACCATGCGGCCGTGGATTGGAACTTGTTGGCATTCCAAACCAGGAAATCGGCTCCATCGACCGTTCCGTCCAGATTTGCGTCAGCGCGGAGGAACGCATTCATCGATGGCAAGTTTGCGGCGCCCGCATCGGCGAGCCACAAATCCAGATCGTCGCCATCGACCAGCCCGTCGCCGCTCAGGTCGAAGGCCGCGTCATTCGTTGCTCCCGCAATCATGGAAACTAGAGAGTCGACGTCGGCGCAGTCAAGTTGACCGTCGTTATTGAAATCGGCGTCCGGCCCCGTCTGGAAAATCGCGTCCAGCTGAGCTGGTGTCAGGGACGCATTGGTGTGCAGCACAAAGGCATCGAGATTCGCCAACTGTTCTCGCTTGCCGATACGAAATTCGAGCGGGATGCCGATGTCCGACGCATTGACGTTGAACGTGCCGCCGACTTCCCAGCGGTATTCGCCGTTAGAACTCAACGATTCATTGTTGTCAGGGTCGACACCAAAATCGTCAGGCGTAAACACGCTATCGGTACTCGAGCTGAACCCACGCGCCCGGTAGTACGCGGTATACGTTCCCATGTCTTCAAACACGATGTCGTATGTCACAACCGCATCTTGGGGATCGCCGGCCGCGAGGTCGGTGCGACTGCCATTCGGAGCGATAATACTTTCGCCTCCAAAAGCATCGACATCTGTCATGCTCGTCCATCTACTGCCGTTGAAATTCGGATCGAGTGAGTTGGTAAATCCCTCAGCTTGGGCCGATACACAGCCGATGCCGCAGGGATCGCCCGACGGATCGGCCGGATCGTAAAACCAGGCAGCGCCAACGTCGCCGCTGTCGAGTGGGACGCGAGCGATCGAAGCGGTCGAAAGTTCATCGGCACCAATGTCGTAAGTCCCCGTGCGTGCCTGTCCGTCCATGTCGTCGACGATGAATCCGTAACCGGTCGCCGCCGCATCAACGGCCGGACTGGACGATCCGATGCGCCAAATGCCGTCCATGCCTTGCATCAGCAGTGGATTTACCTGACTGACGCCCGGGTTCCCGGTAGCCGAGCCCAGCGATTGGCCAAAGGCAATATTCCCTTCCCATGTCCAGCCGCTTCCTGCGGCGCCCGTAAACAGTGTGTCTTGGGTGCTATTGATCAGATTGTTGGCGATGGTCACATCTTCGGCCAGCAGCGTTCGACTGCTGCTGCCCAGCCCATCCGCCAACTCGATGGCCGCATCGTTGACATTGACAATGGTATTATGAGCAATCAACGCGTCTTTCACCTGAAAGTATTGATTCAACTCCGAGTCCTCAACGCCGGCGGAGATCGAAATGGCTCCATTGGCACGGCCGTCAAGATTGGCAAAGTAGTTGTTGACGATCGTCTGCCGTTCGCCAATGACCCGCACGCCACCGCTCTCGTTCTTGCCTTCGCCGAGGAAGAAGTTGCCCTCGACCAGATTGTCGTTGCCGTGCCGCAAGGTCAGCGTACCGGCCGACTCGCGAAACGTGTTGTAGCGGTAGGTATTATTGCCCGACTTGCTCGAGATGATCTCGATTTCACCGTCGGTCCTTTCGAAAAGGTTGTTTTCAACGACGGTGAACGAATCGCTGAGTGATTCGTCGCTGGTACCGATTCGAATTGTCTCAAATCCGTTGCCGTTGCCTTCAGGTCGATCCAGGAAGTGATTGGAATCAATGCGGTGATTGTCGACATCACTGTTGTCACGCCAGACTGTGACGGTGACGCCCGAGTGGTTCTGGCCGCGAAACGTGTTGTTGTCGACCCGATTGTTTTCACCATACATCGAAACCCAGAAGTAACGTGTATCGATGCTCGCCGGGTTGTAGTCGAGAATTGCCGAGTTGGTGAATCGTGAGTTCGTGGCATGCCCCAGGTTGCCACGAAACTCGACGACGTGATCATTGCCTCCCAAAGCACCCCCATCGAACCGCAGGCCGTCGGCGACCAGCCAGTCCCCCGAGATGTTCAGTGACGAATTGCCGTTCAGTATCACGCCGCCCGGGGTTTCCGCTCGCAGCGTGATCGGCATCGAAGAGCTGCCAATTGCCGCAAATTGGATTTGCTGGTTGGTCCAGGTGCCGTCCGCCATGACGAGCGCATCGCCGGGCTGCACGTTGGGCAACGTACTGGCGATGTCTGCGGCCGATGTGACGAAGAATTCGGCTGCCAGGCAAGGAGCGGCGAACAACATGAGTGCGGAAAAGGCAACTAGCAGTCGGTCGTGAATGTGCATCAAATATCGTCCGAGGTTTCGATGAATGATTGCCGACTCAGCTTTTGAACGAATGGTTTGCCACCGTCCCAGGTGAGCTCGAACGTCAAGTCTTCGGTGGCTTCTTCGATCGTCACCGTGAGGCCGGACTCGTCCCAGTCAGCATACTTGCGTGGCGCATGCCACATTGTCTTATTGGGGCTGAGCACTTCTCCAGCGTTGATCGAAACTCGATGCGTGCCTGGAATGACGCCATCGTTGTCACCGTAACAAGTCATCGTAAACCGGCCATCCTCGCCGATCTTGCCGACGGAAGCCCGAGCACCCTGCGGCAGGAACCGTATCATGCCGAACTTGAGTGGCTCGCCATCAATGGTGACGGTTCCCGACACGTTGTGCCTTTTTGGCCGGCCGTCACAGCCCGAGAACAACAGAATAGCCACAGCGCATGCTGTGAGAGTCCACTGGCAGGAAGAACGGAGAGCGGTCATCGGCACGAGTTTCCATTTGCGAAGACAAAAAACAACGATCCATCGCCGTACTATTGACAGAATCCAGAACCATCTTCGTCTTGCCGGCGCAACTTGGCGAAGTTGATCATCGAAATGTTCTGGTACAATTCCAAGTCAATTTCATCCGGTACAAAATCCACATGGCCATCAGCGTAAACAAAGTTCCCACCGCCCGTATGCTCGCTGCCGTAAGCACCGTTGAGGAACTCGCCCTGGATATTCTGGATGCCCGGAAAACCACATTCGGTGTTGACCGGTGACTCGGTCACTCGGGTGGAGTCGGTAAAGCGACGGAAGTGCGACCAGGTATTGTGACAATCCCGAGTGTGTGACAACCTCGTTTCGCCGCACGCCAAAGTTTTGCTGAGTCCATCCTTGATGTTCTTGGCCTTGACCACATTTTTATAGAGAAACATGCCCGAATTGTTCAGCTTGGTTCGACATGCGTTGACACCATACTCTTCCGGACCGCGGTGGCCGGCACAGAGTGCGTAATTCGAAGTCGCCGGTTTGATATTCCAGTTTTGGTAGTTTTCCCGTTCGGACGCTTCCAGCGTGGTCCCTTCGCTGGACGCACAAACAAATGCAGCAGGGCGCGTGCCAATCGCAGCTTCGACCTGGGGCGTTAACCAGCCGCTCATGTCGGCAACGCTCGACCACCAAATGCCACCCCCCTTGACGTCCAGCTGATCAAAAAGAGCCTGTTCTTCAATGTATGGTAGCATCATCGCGAACCCGCTGACGCCGGTCTTTTCTTCATTTGGCTGAGCTACACAGGCCGGATCGACACTCGAATCACAACCGGGCCGACCGTGAGGAAACTGCCTGTTGGCAGATTCGTAATTCAACATTGCCAAGCCAATTTGCTTGAGGTTGTTGATGCATTGAGTTCGGCGGGCAGCCTCTCGAGCAGAGTTGACGGCCGGCAAAAGGAGCGAGACCAGAATCGCGATGATGGCGATAACCACCAGCAATTCGACGAGCGTAAATGCCGATCGAGATTTTCTCTGTTGGATCGAGAGCCTGGACATTTCGTGTTCCTTCATAGGATGTGAGTTTAGCCAAACGCTTCCCTGGGTTTGGCGATCGTAATCAACCAACGCCTGTCAACCGCCTACGATTTCGCACCCAATTGCCAAGTGCGTGCTCGAGTCTCCCTCGCCCGGAACTACTTTCTTCGATAACCCCAGAGCGCAACACCGACGAGGATCAAGAAGGATGATGCTGGTTCCGGAACTGCGGAAACGTCCGAGCTCTGGAACTTGTTCGTATTCCAGATCAGAAAGTCGCCGCCGTTGACGTTGCCATCAGCATTAAAATCACCATCACACCAAGCCGCCGTCGTCGTGAACTTGTTGTTGTTCCAGATCAGAAAATCGGAACCATTTACATTACCGTCGAGGTCGGCATCACCTGCCAGGATCGGATTGCCATTGGCATTGAGCACGGCACCGGCTTGTACGAGCCATTCGTCCAAATCGGCATTGTTGACAAGCGTATCACCAGTGATGTCGTAGGTCAGGTCGTTGGTGCCTGCGACGATGGTGGCAACCAGTCCATCGACGTCGACACAGTCCACGTTGCCGTCGCCGCTGAAGTCCGGACCAATGTCACCGGCGGTAATCGTTTCCAGCATGAAATTGTCCATGATGAAATCGTAGTCGTCGCCATTAGGGCTGATCGAAGTCAGTGGCGTCGTCGTACGGAGGCCAAAGTAGTCCCAGTTATCACTCTGTGCGCCATCTTGATCAGGATCGGTTCCACCAAATCCTTCGGTTCCTTCGATCGTCCACGTCATCCCCGATTCTTTGTCGATGACCGTGTAGATCGCCTTAATCGTGTCACCTTCCGAGACGGCGGTTGCTCGTTCGAGCGTCAGTGCAAGGTTATATCGCCTGGTAACATCCAACGCGGTGAAGGTGGGGTCCAATTCATCGGTCTTGGCGACAAAATCGTTGTCGCTGCCTTCCAAGAACTTGCCACCCGAAGTGAACGTGTTTGTCTCTTCGTTGATGCGGGCTCCGGTGCCGTCAAAGTCGACCGCGCTGAACGATGCGTCCCCGGCCCAGTCGGTGCGTCCCAAGTCGACGTTCGTGTACCAGCCACGATCTTCAACGGCGCCGACAGGTCCAATGTCGCCGCGGAAATGGCCGCCTTCGGTGCCCCAGATCGCTGGAGCCAAAGCACCAGTAACCGGATCGACGCCAGCGAAGTTATTCGTCATGCCGATCTGATTGTCGGTGTCCTGAAACAAACCGAAACGCAATGCAGCGACACGTGGTGGCGTCTGATCGTTACCCGCCGAGTTGCTCAGCCAAATGCGGAAGTCAAAACTGACTTTCACCTGATCGCCCACCTCTGCGCCGAGCGCGACGTTCTCGCCAAAGAAACCAGTGATCGAACTTCCACGCCCTTTCGAATCGTAACCCAATGCATACCCCGTATCCAATGAGGCCACCGGGTACGTCGGATGCGTTGAATCAGGCAAGGCACCCGCTGCATCATTGATAATTCGTATGTTGGCTTTCGGGTCACGACCTTCGTCGCCCACCGAGCCAGACCAACCACGAGAGTGCAACCAACGGATGCCCGTGTCGGATGGGTTTTCTGCCGCACTGATTTCGGTCCAAGGCGACAATGGAAACTCCGCGGGAGTAATCATGTCGCCCAGTGTGCCATTGTCATTCCAGTCCGCATCGAGTGCATCGAGAATGCCATCGTTGTTTCGATCACCGTCTCCGAATCCGTCAAAGTACGTGACGACGGCGAAGGACGAACTGGAGAGCAAAGCAACAGTCATTGCAAAAGCGCATGACCCAAGTATCAGTGATCTAACGTTCATTATTGGAGCCTCTAAGTTGATGGCGGCGGCACTGGGTTGAACTCAGTCGGATTGGAAATTCGATGGGGCAGAAATTCCACGTTTATTCTTTGTAATCCAAATCTACCGTTTGTTGTATTTATCACAATCCGGTTTTTCAGACTTTGATTCCTGTTTTTCGAATTCATGTGATCAACGGTCGAGCCGGAAGCTCTGCCGGTATTCCGTCGCCGTGACGCCTTCAAAGTTGCGAAAAGCCTCACAAAAATACTTGGTCTCGCTAAAGCCACAACGAATTGCGATTCGTGAGATGGAAAGATCGGTCTCGGCCAGCAACAGTTTGGCGGAACCCAAACGAACACGGTTGATCTCGGCTTTGATCGTGCGGCCCACGCTGCTCTTGAAGCGACGTTCGAATGTCGTGGGCGATCGATGGGCCATCGCGACGATATCGCGGACGCGGAGCCCGCCATCGCAAGCGTGTTCGCGAATATGCCGCACCGCCCGTTCCACGTCTTGATCGTCGAAACGCACGAGGTTGGTCGATTGCCGCGGGACGAGTCCCCGTGGTGGCCCCAGCAGGATCGGTTCCTTTGAGAGCTTCTCGCCGTTCATGGCTCGGGCCAACAAAGCAGCCGCTTCAAAGCCAATTCGCCCCGGGTTCACGTCGATGCTCGTCAGCGGCGGAGTGCTTAAATTGCACATGTGAACATCGTTATCTACGCTGACCACGGCGACTTCGTCAGGAACGCGCAAGCCCGCCCGCCGGCAGGCGTCCAGGACTTGTTGCCCACGGTCATCATGGCAGGTCATGACGCCAACCGGTTTCGGCAAGCTCTCCAGCCATTTCGCGATCGTCTGTTGTTCCAACTCCCAATTGAGACGGCCTGTTTTTGATTCAATTCCCAGGCAAACGTCGCAATCAAAGCCGTTGGAAGTCACCAGTTCGAAGAAGTAATCACAACGCAGGTTCTGATTCGGGTTCACATCGCGTGGCGTCCCACAAAAAGCGAAGTGGGTCAGTCCGCAGCTCCGCAGATGGTCAAATGCCAAAGCCGCGATCGGACGATTGTCGACGCCAATAAAGGGCAAGCCGACGTCTGGCAGGGCGCCGCGCACGTCGACAGCCGGAATGCCAGAATCGAGGATCATATCGGCCATGCGTTGGTCGTTCAGCCGCACAAGTATCCCGTCGCCACGCCATCCTTTGAGCCATTTCGGCAGCTGGTCCCGCAGTCCGCGGGTCTCGAAATAGATCGACCAGGGACCAAATTCCTGGTGGTAACGAGCGATACCACGCAACAGGCCTCGAGCGTATTCGCGGGAAGTTTCCACCAATAGAGCGATATGCGGAGCGTCGTCCGGCATCGGAGTCTCGTTCCGGGCTAAGTTTTGCGTCTGTTTTTTTCTTTTCGTCGCCATGTCAAGAAATTAATTGCCCCGGGCTGTTCTGGGAATACAGAAAACAGGAAATGCGTTCCGAAAAACAGGATTGAACGATTTTTGGGAAAGAATATCGTCATAACAGGCGGATCATGGGTGTCTGCCCTACTGACAGCTGAATTTATTTTGATCCACGGCGCGCTTGTCGTCCTTCGTGAGCGAGCGTGCCTTCCAGCAAAAATATGAGGACGGAACCATGTCGACGAATTCGCCAAAACGCAACGCGAGCCGAAGAACGTTCTTGAAGTCTGCTGCAGTCACACTGGCTGCTCCTTACTTCGTCCCGGCGAGCGTCTTCGGTCAGAACGCACCCAGCAATCGCATCGCCATGGGTTGCATCGGCACCGGGAATCAGGGGCTGCCGATCCTCAAACGTTTCATGAAACTGGATGACACTCAGATCGTGGCGGTGTGCGATGTGAACCGTGGCAGCTTTGGCTACAAGGAAGAAGACCACTTCTATGGCCGAGAGCCGGCGAAGAAGGTCGTCGACGATTATTATGCCGATGCGAGTCGGTCCGGGTCGTTTACCGGCTGCGAGGCGTTTGAGGACTTCCGGGAATTGTTGCAGCGCGACGACATCGATGCTGTGACGATCGTCGCTCCGGATCATTGGCATGCGGTCATGACGATCATGGCGGCTCGAGCCGGCAAAGACATGTACACCGAAAAGCCACTGTCATTGACGATTGGCGAAGGTCGCGCCATGGCTGACGCGGTGGAGAAATATGATCGCATACTGCAAACCGGTACCCACGAACGATCCAATCCAACCGTTCGCAAGGCTTGCGAATTGGTCCGTAGCGGTCGCATTGGCGAAGTGAAACGGATTATCACGCATGTCGGATTGAACAATAAAGTGGGACCGGGACCAGGCTGGAAACCAATGGATGTCCCAGAGGGATTCAACTACGACATGTGGCTCGGCCCTGCCCCCGAGGCTCCGTACCACAAGGATCGTTGCCTCTATCGTTTCCGATTCAATTACGATTATTCGGGTGGTCAGATTACCAATTTCGGCGTGCATTCGAACGATATGGCTCAATGGGGACTCGGCATGGACGATTCCGGGCCGGTCGAAATCGAGTATCTCGACGCCAAATACCTGCCGGAGGGCAGCCTGTTCAACACGGCGACGCACACCAAGTTCCGCGCCTTGTATGCGAACGGCGTCGAGTTGCTGTGCCAGACCGACAAGCCTTCAGTTCGCTGCCGTTTCGAAGGTACCGAAGGTGTCGTTCAGGTGGAAAACAAGGGGCAGAACTTCATCACAGAACCCGAAGAGATCGCCAACGTCGACATTCCAGCGGCCGATGCAATCCTGGCGGTCAGCGACAATCACCAACGCAATTTCATCGACTGCGTAAAAACGCGTGAGCAGCCCGTGTCCAACGTTGAGGCCGGCCATCGCAGCGCGTCGGTATGCCATCTGGGCAACATTGCGATCAAGTTGAAGACGAAATTGGAGTGGGATCCCAAGGCGGAGAAGTTTACGAATAACGATGAGGCGAACGACTATCTCCATCGGAGTTGCCGTGATGAATGGTTGATTCCGGAATTGGAATCGAGCCGCACCGCGTCACTCTCCGATTCACTGGCGGCAACGTCGCGTTAAACGTCCTGCCCAGGCACAGCTCAATTTGAACTCTAGCAGGTGGACTCAATATGGATCAGTTTTCGCAACTCGCAGGCCAGGACGCGCCGGCTACCGATGTCGACAGACCTTCGAATGCATTCGACGTGCAGATACTTGGTGTTCAGCTTTACTACTTGCCGATTGAAACCCGCATCCCGCTGAAGTTTGGCTCCGAAACCCTGACCTCGGTCACATGTGCTCGAGCATGCGTAACGGTGGCGACGGCTGACGGGTCCCAAGCGAGCGGTTGGGGTGAGACTCCATTGAGCGTGCAGTGGGTCTGGCCATCACCGGTGAGCTATGCGATTCGCCACGAACGCCTGAAGCAGTTCTGCGAGCGATTGGCCGCCGATCTTGTCGACTTCGAGAGCCAAGGGCACGCGTTGGAATTGGGCTATCGTTACCAGCGCGAGCGGTTGCCCAAATTGCTGGAAGAGTTCAACGCGGGCCAACCTGGCGAGCATCAGATGCCTTACTTGGCGGCGTTATTGTGCCTGTCTCCCTTCGATATTGCACTCCACGACGCCTACGGCATGATTCACGACGTTTCGGTCTACGAAACCTATGCACCACCGTACTTGAACGACGACCTGGCTCAGTTCTTTGACCCCGATTTGAAGGAAGAGGTCGATTTCCACG
Organism: uncultured Planctomycetales bacterium; assembly: GCA_963821085.1. GTDB lineage: Bacteria > Planctomycetota > Planctomycetia > Pirellulales > Pirellulaceae > CAWGCE01. Next base: position 134,126 of record CAWGCE010000009.1, read on the forward strand.
GTAAGTTCCCGGACGACTATCTTCAATTTCCTCCTGCGAACAATGACGATGCCAAGCGACTTGTCGCTTGGCACCTGGTTGGTGGTCTGGATGCGATCGACGCCGAAGACCTGCTCGGCACCGAACCGGTCGATGATCACCCGGTGGAGCTTGCCAAGTGGATCGAGCGAGACCAGCTGAAGTGTCTGAAGGTCAAGCTTCGCGGTGATGACGCTGAGTGGGACTACGAGCGATTGGTGCGCGTCGGGCAGATGGCTCGCGAGCACGGTGTTGAGTATTTGACCGCCGATTATAACTGCATGGTGACGGACCCCGACTATGTCCTGCTGATGCTGGACCGACTGCAGGAGTTGGAACCTGAAATTTACGACATGATCCTGTATGTCGAGCAACCGTTTCCCTACGACCTGGCCGCTCATTCGATCGATGTCCACGAACTTGCCAGCCGCAAGCCACTACTGATGGACGAAAGTGCCCATGATTGGCAGCACGTTCGGCTGGGAAGGTCACTTGGCTGGAACGGCGTCGCGCTAAAAACCTGCAAGACGCAAACCGGCGCGATTCTCTCGCTATGCTGGGCCAAGGCGCATGGTATGTTGCTCATGGTGCAGGACCTGACGAATCCCATGCTGGCCCAAATCCCGCACGTGCTGTTAGCGGCTCATGCAGGAACCATGATGGGCGTCGAAACCAACGCGATGCAGTTTTATCCCGAAGCATCGAATCTCGAGGCTTCGGTGCACGGCGGGCTCTACCGTCGCCGTAATGGACAGATTGACTTCAGTACGATTCGTGGGGCCGGCTTTGGCTATCGAACGGATGAAATTGGTCGACAGCTACCCACGCCCACCATTTCGCTGCCATTCGTCGGGGAACCAGCCGGTGCGAAATGAATCCTTACGGCCGACACCCGGTCGGCGTCTGATTGGGTTCCCGGTCATCTTCCTTGGCGTGGTCGTCTGCTCGGTATTTGCCCACCAAGGCCGCTCCGACGAAGCCGGCATTCCGCGCACGGTGCTTTGGGATGGTGCCTACATGGCCCGACTGCGAGCCCATGAACTACGAGCAGACCCCGACGTGGAGAAAACGTTTGCCAGATTGCGAGACCGGGCGGACGAGGCACTGGAACTGGGGCCGCTGACGGTCACCGCAAAGAAGGCCGTGCCACCCAGTGGCGACATTCACGACTACCAGAGCTTCTCTCGCTACTGGTGGCCTAATCCGGAGACGGACGATGGCCTGCCTTACATTCGCAAAGATGGTCAGGTGAATCGCAAGTTGGTGCAGCGTGGAGACCGAACCCCGTTGGGAGATTTGGTGGATGCTGTTCCAACGTTGAGTCTTGCGTACTACTTCCTGGGTGATCGCGAGGCGGGCGAGCGAGCCGTCAAGTTGGTCGAAACCTGGTTCCTCGATCCGGCCACAAGAATGAACCCGAACCTCAATTTCGGGCAAGCGGTTCCCGGCCGAGCTGACGGTCGCGGAGCGGGGATCATCGACACACGTGGCTTCATGCTCGTGCTCGATTCGCTGGCGCTATTGGACGAGTCGCTTGGCTGGGATGAAGCAAATGCGGCGGCGTTGAAGGATTGGTTTAAGGAATATGGCGTCTGGCTGCGAACGAGCGCACTGGGAGTCGACGAGGCGGATGCCAAGAACAACCATGGCAGTTGGTACGATGCACAGGTTGCTCGCTATGCGCTGTACTCGGGCAATCCCGAAGTGGCCAGGGAAACGCTCGAGGCGGTGAAGAAGCGGCGACTCGAATCGCAATTCAAATCTGATGGGATACAGCCGGAAGCTTTGAAACGCACATTGTCGTTGCATTACAGCATGTTCAATCTGTCGGCCCTGGTTGTGCTGGCTCGTATTGGAGAGCAACCAGAAGTAAACGTTGACCTCTGGTCCTATGTGCCAGAGCACGGTTGCGGCTTGCAGTGCGCTCACAAAACGCTGTTGCCCTACATTGCCGGCACAAAGCAATGGGAACACAAACAGATTTCGCCGTACAGACTTTCGCGCAGCAGCCATTTGGCGTTGCGGTTCGTTTCGCAGAAATACCAGGACCCGACGTATCAAGATTTGGTCGAGTCGGTGGAAGTCCGGCACGCGGAGTCCGATTTCACGGCGGTGCTCGCCGAACGCTACGACCCCAGCCGGTAATTCAATCGCTGCGTGGGCCGCTTCTGCCGTCGGAAATGTAGCTGAATGAAGTGAAGGTGAATCAGACCGGCCTGGATTGTGTCCCCAAATGCAGGCGTGGATTACGATGAGAGCATGATAAAAATGCAAGAAATCGGGTGCAGCCTCGTGGTAGCGGTGAAGTTCGGAATCAAGCCGGTGGTAATCGGTTTGTCAATTCTTGCCGGCATCTTCACGATGCCGGCAATCGCTGCCGAAAGTACTTTGGCATATCCCGGCGAGACCGGCCGGATGATTTATGATTCGCTGGCGATTGGCGACCGGATCCCGGATTTTTCCAGCGTTGGTTACCAGTACGGTGAACAGCCCATTCCCACGATCGATCAAGCCATACTTGTTCAACCTCAGGCAGGCGATGATACCGCCACCATTCAAGCCGCAATTGATGCCGTGTCGTCATTGCCTTTGGACGCTGAGGGATTTCGCGGAGCGGTAGTGTTGGGTGCGGGCGAATTTCAAATCGCTACTTCACTGAATATCAACGCGTCCGGTGTGGTGCTCCGCGGCGCTGGCGATCAGTCGGGTGGAACCGTCCTGCGAGCCACCGCAAATACGCAAACGACCACGATCCTTGTGCGCAACTTTGCCAACAAGTCGAAGATTTCAAGTTCTGAACGCTCGATCGCTGAAAAGTATGTTCCCGTCGGCGCAACCAGTTTCCGCGTAGACGATCCAAGTGGGTTTTCGGTGGGCGACGATGTCATTGTCTACCGACCTAGTACCGCAAACTGGATCAGCGATTTGGGCATGGACATGATCCCGCCCCGTGACGATGGAGGCACGGTGACGCAATGGACGGCAGGCTCGAAGGATTTACTGTCCGACAGGCACATCACGCGAATCGAGGGCGATCGCGTATTCATCAATGCACCGATTACGAACAGCCTGGACGAGCAATACGGCGGGGGGACGATCTACAAGTACAGTTTCGCCAATCGACTTGAAAACGTAGGCATCGAGGGAATTCGTGGAGTCTCCGATTACGACGTCGGGAATCCCGAGGACGAGGCGCACGCTTGGACCTTCATTAGCATTGACGATACGGAACACGGTTGGGTACGCGATATCACTGCTCAACATTACGGCAAGAATGCCGTGAGTATCGAGAAAGAAGGCAAGAACATCACGGTTGTCGATGCTCACAGCATCGACCCGATTTCTATCGTCACCGGCAGTCGGCGTTACGCCTTTGAAGTTGACGGCCAATTAAATATCGTCCGCGATTCGACCTCTGATAGCGGCAGGCATGACTTCATTTTCAATTCACCTTCGCCGGGGCCAAATGTGTTCTACAACGACACGGCAACCAATGCCCTGGACGAAACGGGGCCACATCAGCGTTATTCGACGGGTGGCCTGTTCGACAATGTGACGATTGACGGCGATCAGATCAATCTGCGAAACCGTGGTAACTTTGGTACCGGTCATGGATGGGCGGGAGCCAACATGGTGATTTGGAACAGCGTTGCGGAAAGCTACATCGTGCAAAACCCGCCGACCGCCCAGAACTGGATGATTGGCTCGGTGGGCACGATTCAAACCGATACAAGGTTCGGCGTTCAGGAAGACGGGATCATCGACCAACACGGCGCCGCGGTCGACACGCAGAGTCTTTACCTGGCTCAACTGGCCGACAGAATGACGCTGGAGAACAGCCAACTGCGCGAGTACGTACTTGGCGATTACGACCTGCTTGAAAGTGATGGCCCGGGCGGTGACGATTCCCCCCCGGTCTCGGCCAATCTGCTGAATGAGTTCAATTCAATCATTGATGGATCGGCCGCAGCCTTGATCGGTTTTGACGATGTGACGAACCCGGGACTCGTGCCGTTCACCTGGAATTATCAATTGGATGCTGGCGAACAGGTGTACCACGCGGTCATGTCCCTGTCGCTCCGCAAATCAGGCGGGCAGACGGTCAATGACATGCTGTATTACGATTTGGCGTCCAACGGGCTTGATTTCTCAGCCGACCTCGGGCTCACGAGTGAATTGAGCACCACCGAAAGTCAGATCATCGCTTTGGAGTTTTACGGATCCGATCTGTCCCTGTTCCAGGACGGCGAATTCAATATTCTGCTGGGTGATAGCGTTGCCGTCGATTGGGCCAGGTTAGAATTGCTGGTCGCCGACGTAGCACTGGTGGGAGACTTCAATTTTGATGGCACCTTGAATGAGCTCGATATCGACATGCTGTGTGGCGAGATCAATGGAACCAACCTGTTCTTCGACTTGACCGGCGACGGCCAAGTGAGCCTATCCGACCTTGATCAATTGGTGACGGGCGAAATCGGCACGCTGCACGGCGATGCGAATCTGGATGGAACGGTCGATGGAGCTGATTTCCTCGCCTGGAATGGCAGCAAGTTTCAAGGTAGTGCTGGCTGGGCTGGCGGCGACTTTAACTGTGACGGTACCACCGATGGCGGCGACTTCCTGATCTGGAATGCGAATAAGTTCCAATCGGCTGATATTTCGGCCGTTCCGGAACCGATTTGTCACGCGGCCTATGCCGTGCTGCTGCTGCTGGCCGAAGTTGCGCGAAGCAGGCGAACCTATCAGCGCACTGTCAAGGCAGTCCATGAACGCCGGCAAGTCCTGTTTTCCTGACGGACAGGACAGGATTAACACGCCAACCGTTTCGACTCGCCGGTTTCTGCGGTATCCCTATAATAGGCGTGCGTTTGACCTGTTCCCGTTCCTGGATCATTACGCTTCCATGATTGAATCTGTTTACGAATGCATTGTCCTTGGTGGTGGACCGGCCGGTTGCACGGCCGCCGCGCTGACGGCGCAGGCCGGTATTTCGACTCTACTTGTCGAACGCGAGAAATTGCCACGATTTCACGTAGGCGAATCGTTAATGCCCGAGAGCTATTGGACTTTCAAGCGGCTCGGCGTGCTCGACAAGATGAAAAGCTCCAGCTTCACCAAGAAATACAGCGTCCAGTTCGTGAATAACAACGGCAAGGAATCGGCACCTTTCTTCTTTGACCAACACGACCAGCGCGAGTGCGCTCAAACGTGGCAGGTCGAGCGAGCCGAATTCGACAAGATGTTGTTCGATCACGCGGCCGAGCTGGGAGCCACCTGCGTGGATCAAACTCGAGCTCTGGATGTTCTGTTCGATGAAAACGATGTCGCATGCGGTGTTCGTCTGCAGATGTCCGATGGAACGCAACGCGAGGTGGCCTCGAAGGTTGTGATGGATGGAACGGGTCAGCAATCGATGGTGGCGAACAAACTGGGTCTGGTTGAAGCTATCCCCGAGTTGCGAAAAGCGGCAATCTGGACTTACTTTAAAGGTGCGAAACGTGAACCAGGGAAGCACGGCGGCGCGACTCTTGTGCTCCACACCGAATCGAAAGATTGTTGGTTCTGGTACATCCCGCTGTCAGATGACGTCACCAGCGTCGGCCTCGTCGGCGACAACGAGTTCATTCTGAAATCGCGCATGTCTCCCGGCGATGCGTACTGCGAGGAATTGTCCAACTGCCCCGCAGTGGCCGATCGGATCAGGGGCGCGGAAATGATGGGCGATTTTCACGTCGCGAAGGAATTCAGTTACACCAGCCGGCAGCACGCGGGGGACGGCTGGGTGCTTATTGGAGATGCTTTCGGATTTATTGATCCCATCTACTCATCCGGAGTCTACTTTGCACTGAAGACCGGCGAAATGGCGGCCGACGCCGTCATCGAAGGCATTCGGACAGGCAAATTGGACGAGACGCAACTGGGCAGTTGGACTGACGAGTTTAAAGCAGGAGCGCAGTGGGTTCGCAAACTGGTCGATGCGTTTTACACGAACGATTTCAGCTTTGGCCAATTCATGAAGAGGCACCCTGAGCATCGCGGCGGTATGACCGACATTCTCATTGGCCGCATCTTTCATGACGGGGCCGGCGACCTGTTTCATGACATGTCGTCGATGGTCAATGAGGGTTGAGATCGAAATGAACGGAAAGAGACTGAGTTCATTGATTGCCTTGGAGCTCACAAGGCCATCCGAGTGAATAGTTCGCTGCCGGCGAGAGGGTCGGGAGTCAGTTTCGACGCCTACGAAATCGGTTGGTAGACGCGTTCCCGAAACAGACTCCCGATCGCTCTGTCGCAACTGTGGTGCTGGAAAGTTCCTTTGGGGTAACTTCGCACTAATAGTCGCTTGCTGTCGTCGCCAGTGTAGACACGTCACGAAAGATCGACCTGTCAGTGTCGGCCGACAATGACTCCAACTTGATCAAGGCATCAAAGTCGCCAGCAGATGCAAAACAGCGTGCGGCCGTTTCCAGAATAGCCGATTGATATTCTACAGGGGCTCGTTGCGCTGCGGCTCTCGCCGTTTGGCCCATCGTGCTCCAGAAAACTTCGTTACTTGTGCCGTCTTTTAAGACCTCGTAAACGTTCCAAACCTGACCATTCACCCAGGCTGGGCTTGCTGACTTGGCCAGACTGGCAAACTGGTTTGCCAATGCCGGCAAGTCGCGGCTGCGGCCGTGTTTGGCAGCCGCAATGATCTGTCGCGAGACGTTACGAAGCAATGAAAATTCTTCATTCTCGTCTTCGTCATCACGCTTGGTATCGCCTTCGTTGTCATTCTTGCTTTTCTTAGCGTCCTTTTCGAACCAGTTCCACGACTTCTTCCCTTTGCGTTCTTTCTTCAGCTTGGAGCTCTTGCTTTTCCATTCGAATTCGCCGTCGGAAATCTCGGCAAGAAATTCGAGGATTTGCCCATCCGGTGTCCCGCCGTTGGCTTCGGCGGATGCAGCTACAGCCTTTTCCTGCAACTTGATGGCGTTGTCGACCTTGCCACCAAGGAAAAAGCACCGAGCGGCCGTATCGAGCACATTGCCTGCTGTATGGGGGTCCTCCTCGGAATCGACTTTGTCAGCAGCGTCTCCAGTCGCCTCTGCCAACGTGACCCAGAACGCCTTGTTCTTCACTTGATCTCCGACCTCCTCGTAGATCGTCCAGACCATGTCGTTCGCTTCGACAGGACCCAGTTTTTTGGTCTGCACAACCAGCTGGCGTGCAAGGTCGACCAGGACGTCGTCATTTCCACGAACCGCCGCAACGACAATTTGTTCAACAATTGAGTCATCATCCGCATCCGCATCCCCGCGATCCTTCGGGAGCGAAGCGTCGGAAATCGTTCCGACTCGAGCTGGGAATCTGCTGCCGGGTAGCCACTCACCCGTTACTGTCACACTTGGAGCTGCCGGTGCAACGGGCGCAGTAAACAGCCCCATGGCCCGATTGCGATGTGGGTCGGTCCAGCCCAGTCCTTCCCAGCTCATCGTCAGCTGCCTCAGTTGCAGGCCGATGATGTCTTCTCTCTTTGATTCTCGTTTTGCCAGTTGTTCTCGCAATCGTTCGACACGCATCATGACTTCTTCGAGCTCTTCTTCGCGTCTCGTCATGTCTTCTTCGAACTGATCTGCTAGTAACCCGAAGGCTTTCTTGGAAATCTTGTCCTTGGTATCTTCGTCGTCAGCCTCAAGCCATGCCTTTTCCAGTTTGCTAAAGGGGCTCTTTTCCCCCCGAACCCATCCATAGCGTGCTTGGGGTACTGGCGGTGCTTGGTTGAAGTAGATCTTTTCGAGTTTGTGATTCTGTTGGGCTGCGCTCTCTGAAGATATAGCAGCGGCAATCACTGCGACGAGCAAAACGGATCGGGACATGGTTACTCCTTTAGTTGACGGGTAGGTTGATTTTGATTGGGTTCCGCTTCCACGGAATCGACTGGCTCCGACGCTTCTTCTGGTGGTTCGATCATTGACGTGGCGGTCGGCTCATTGGACGGTGTGAATTCAACGCTGCATTCCTCCTGCAGACCGGCGGACTCAACCGCCAGTTGCTGTTCTTGCTGAGTCAACATCGCGTTTATCGAATAAAGCTCTCCATCCCAATAAGGATCTTGATTCTGACCATCCTGAAGCGTATTCGCTGCCAGTTCGAGCGATTCGATACGCTGAAGTGTCGAATAGACTTCTTGTCGAATCGCATCGCCCACGAAGCTCCCCGCCAGTCCAATGCCACGCGGCATTTGTGGCGGAAGACTTGAAACTTGGTTCGCGATTGAATTGGAGACTGCTGGAGCAGTTGTTGTTCCAGGTGAGTTGTTTGGTCCCCACACGGCGGCTCGCAGCGCCGGAATCGCCACTACGAAGGCAACCGCAGACAAGGCCATCAGCGATCCCAAGATGGCTGACCGATGCCTCCGGAAAATCGCATTTGGGGCTGGAAAACGCCGAGGTCGCAGGTTGCCGCTTTGGAAATCACTTAGCAATTGCTGCAGCTCACGCTGTACCTTCTCTGCGGTTTCAAAACGATCACCGGGATCCTTGCTGAGCAGGCGATCGACGATATTGATCAGTTCGTACGGAACATTTGCGTTGATTTCTTCAATCGGCCGATACGCTTCATGGCAAACGCGGTTAAGCACGGCCATCATTTGAGGAGCGCGAAATGGCGACCTCCCGGTGCACATGAAATAGATCACGCTTCCCAGGCTGAACAGGTCAGAGCGGAAATCGATGGTGCCGCCCTTTGCCTGTTCCGGTGACATGTAGTGTGGCGTACCCGTGATTGCTCCGGAGCGGGTAATGCTTGCGTCATCGGCTGCCCTGGCCAAGCCAAAATCTGAGATCATCACCCGGTTTACGCTGTCTTCCAGCAGCACGTTCCCCGGTTTCACATCGCGATGGATCAGTCCCTGTTCATGAGCCGCTTGCAGCCCGGCGGCCATTTGCGCTGCGATGCGTAGCACATCTTCCGTCGCCAACGGCCCTTGGCGATCAACTCGTTCCTGAAGCGACTGGCCCGCGATGTACTGCATCACGAAGTAGCACGCCTTGTCATCCGCGACCACGTCGTAAATTGGCACGACATGATCGTGCACGACGGCGGCTGAAGCCTGGGCTTCCCTGCCGAATCGCTGCCGTGCGGGGCCGCTGTTCATCAGGTGGGGAGCCAGCACCTTGATGGCGACGACACGGTTAAGCTCGGAATCGCGTGCTTTGAACACGACACCAAAGCCACCCATGCCGATCAGGCGTTCAATGTCGTAGCGGCCGAGCCGTCCCAGCAGTTCTGGATGCGAGGGGTCATCAAGGAAATCCAGGCGCACCGAATCGCATTGCAATCCGGAGCTCATTGCGTCAGACGGCTCGACCGTAATTACGACGGAAGAAGCACTGTCGCCAAGATCGCTGTCATCGAAATGCGAGGTGAGGTCTCCGACCGAATCCATCCAGTCGACCAGCCAGGGGCCTTCCCCGGCCAACTTGGAAAGCCGCGACCTGCAGTTTTCGCATTGTTCGAGGTGCGAAAGTTCGGCATCGGAAATGTTGCTGTCAGACGCGTCCGAATCGACTTCCTGCAAGAACCGGCCGAGTTGATCGTCGGTGTAGTGGATCATTCCATTTCACTTTCAAGTCGGTGGATTTCCTGTCGTAATTTTTGAATCACGCGGCTGCGGGCGACGTAAACGAAACCTTTTGCCACGCCCAATTGCCCAGCCACCTCAACGACCGAACGTCCGGCGACACTGGTTTGCCAGAAGGCCGCCCAGGTTTCCGGTTTCACCGAACGTTGCACACGTTGGCTGGCCCAATGAAAGACTTCGCGACGATAAGCCAGGACTGACGATACGGGTTCATCTTTCGCGAGCTCCCCTTCCAGGTTGTGCCACGCATCCGAATCGACCACCCGATCGCGACGTTTCGAGACCTGTGTCAGCAACTGATTTCGGGCGATACGCAACAGCCACGTGCGAAACTTGGCTCGCTCCTGATTCGGTTCGAATCGTTTCACCGCCTTGGCAACACCCAGAAAGACTTCCTGCACCAGTTCACGGGCATCCGAATCCTGCAGGCCACGTCTTCGGGCGAATTGATAGACAAACGGCTCATAGGTTTCCGCAAACTCGGTCCACGCTGGCGCGTCCTCTGCGTTCGGAAGCCTGACAATCAGGCTGGCTCGTGTATCTGGAATACCGCTCATCCGACCGATTGCCCCAAAAACATATGCATTATTACGGTGCTTATATTACACTCTGCCCGCGTGCCCCAATCTTGCACAAGTTGCGCGGGAATTTCGAGAATAAGAAAAACCGGCCATTTACCCACGAATTGTCCGCTCGCCGTTGCCAAGATCCGAGGCGATTGATCGAATAGCTGCTTGAGTCTGTGGGTGCCCGAGTGTCATTGTTGATCGGCCAAGTCTATGGCGACCGTCTTATCGGTGCGGAATGCCGCCAAGCAATTTGGCGAAACGGTTGCCTTGGCGGGTGCGGGATTCTCGTTGGAAGCGGGAGAAGTCTTGGGCCTGCTGGGTCCTAATGGTGCTGGAAAAACGACGTTGGTGAAGTCGATCGCGGGACGGGCCATTCTTGACCGTGGTGAGATCGAGCTGCTGGGTACGCCGATTCATAATCAACGTGACCCGCAAGCACGCTCGCAATTGGGCGTCGTACCGCAGGAAATCGCGCTCTATGATCCACTCACAGCGAGAGAGAATCTGCGCACCTTTGGTGAACTTCAGGGTGTGGCTCAATCGGACTTGCGGGAGCGGATTGACTGGGTGCTGGCATGGACCGGCTTGCAGGATCGAGCGGACGATCTGGTCGGGCATTACTCAGGTGGAATGAAGCGGCGCTTGAATATCGCTTGCGGCGTGGTCCACAAGCCGGAAGTGCTGATTCTGGATGAGCCTACCGTGGGCGTCGATCCGCAGAGTCGCGAGCGAATCTGGCAGATGATGACCGAATTGCGAGGCGGTGGCACCTCGCTCGTGTTGACAACCCATTTGCTCGACGAAGCTCAGCAGGTGTGCGACCGGATCACCATCATCGACCACGGAAAAACGATCGCGACAGGCACGCTGGACGAACTGGCGGCCACGACAGTGGGGACGGCTCGTGAGGTGCGCATCGTATTGGATCAGGAGATTGAAGAGTCCGTGCTGGTCGGCGATTTGGTCGTAAACGGGACGTACCTCTCGACGAAGATGAACGACATCGGAGTTGAGCTGGGACCATTGGTCGACAAGTTGAGGATGGCCGGCGCGACGATCACCGACCTGAAAGTGGCTGCTCCGACCCTGCAAGAGGTTTTCATTCATCTGACCGGACGGGAGCTGAGGGACTGATGCGGACGCTGCTGCGCAAATCCTGGATTACCCTTCGCCGCGACCGGATCGCGTTAGCGCTGACCTTCGTATTGCCGATCGCCTTCTTTACGATTTTTGCCTCGATATTTGCTGGCTCGAACAATGGTGGTGCCAAGGTTCAGGCGATTCAAGTGCTGGTGGCCGACATGGACGAATCGGCCGTTTCGACCAACATGATCGATTCGTTGGCCGCCCGGTCCGAAATTGATGTTGTGCGAGCGATAACGACAGAAGGCGAGGCGGGCGAGGTGAAAACCGAGTCGAGCACCGATGAGAAAACCGGTGTGAAGCAGCCGATAATCGTTGATGGCGACGCGGCTCGAGCCGCCGTGCGGGGCGGCAAGTACGACGCTGCGTTGGTTGTTCCTGCAGGTTTCGGCACGAGCTTTCCAGATTTTGCAGGTGACGGTCCATCGATTCAGCTGTATTACGACGCTGCCAATCCGATCGCGCGACCTTCGATCGTCGGACTCTTGCAGGCGGCCGCTTTTCAGACAGCGCCCGACCTCATGATGGATCGAGGTCTGGAATTACTGGAAACGTCCGGCCTTGGTTTCACCGATGAGCAGAACAAGGTGATTGAATCAGCGAAGGAGTCGCTACGGGCCTTAAGTGAAAAAAACGACGCCAACACTGGCGAGGCAGCAGACGCGGACGACGATGCGATGGGCGGCATGGCCAGCTTCGTACGCGTCGATGCATCACCTGCCCGAACGCCGGACGCCAGTGCCGAAGCGAACAAGAGGCACAACAGAATGATCTCTTATTACGCGGCCAGCATCGGCGTAATGTTCCTTCTGTTTTCGACGACGGGGGCCGCCGGCTCGCTACTGGATGAGCAGGAGGCAGGAACGCTGGATCGGTTGCTTTCCTCAAACTTGACGATGAATCACCTTTTGGCCAGCGAATGGACGTTCTATTCCCTGATGGGATTCATGCAACTGACGCTGATGTTCCTGTGGGGCCGATTTGTGTTCGGACTCGACCTCTTCACTGCAAATCATGTTGCGGGTGGAATCATCGTCGCCATGGTAACGGCTGGGGCAGCAGCTGCCTTTGGAATGTTGTTGGCCACGCTCTCGCGAACGCGAGCTCAAATGAACGGAATTTCGACGATCATCATCCTCGCCATGTCGGCCATTGGTGGCAGCATGATCCCACGTTTCTTTATGCCGCTCAGTTTCCAGCAGATGGGGAAGTTCACCTTCAACGGCTGGGCGATCGATGGTTTTCTGAAAGTCTTCTGGTACGACAATCCCGCCGATAGTGTAATCCACAGCGTCTTGAAGCTGTGGCCCGAAGTGCTGGTGCTGCTGTTGATGACCGCAGCATTCATGGTCGTCGCACGACTGTCGGCTCGCCGTTGGGAAGCTGTGTGAAGCTTGCTCCCAAGCGTGTGCCGGTGGAGGTCGACTCCGATCCAATTCTCAACGCCCCATAAAGCTGAAATCTAACCGCCTCGGTATCGTAATGTTGGGTGGTTAACGGCTGACAATTCGATTTCGAACCAGTAGAGCGCATTTACTTTGTCTATAGCGTCTTTTCGCTGCGTTGGTACTGCTATGTAAGCGCCGCTAACGCTACACGTATGTGCGACACGCACTAGCAGAAAGCATGAAGCCATCAGCCACAGGCATGTGGCGGGTTCGGGAACAGCAAGCGTTTCGCTGCCCCTGAACTTGTTGGCATTCCAGATCAGGAAATCGGTGCCATCGGTCGTTCCGTCGGCATCGAAGTCGCCTTGCGACCACAGCCCGGTCGCATCAAATTTGCCGGCATTCCACGCCAGGAAATCGACGCCGTCAACAAAGCCGCTCAGGTCCGCATCGCCCAGCAGATAGGCGCCGCCGGACGCTAGGTTTTCTGCGCCTGCCGCCGAAAGCCACTCGTCCCGATCCAGCAGGTCGACGAGCCCGTCCCCCGTCAGGTCATAAAGTTCTTCGTTCGTATCGGCGACGATCGCCGTAACCAGGGAATCGATATCGTCAACGTCGCAATCCAAATCACTATCGAAGTCACAGTCTGAGAAAATCGTCGTGATCCATGCTCCGGTGCCAAATCCATGTCCGACGATCACGCGTCCATTGGTGGTGATTGCCTGCGCCACCTCGATCACGAGTCCCGCTGGAACATCGCCTCCGTTGCTCACGATGAAATTTCGCAGGTCCAGCAGCGGACCCTCGCCTTGCGGTTGAATCCAGCCTCTTCGATTCCCAAGGAGAAAGTCGAACCCGACAATCGTGTCGTCATCGGCGATATCCATCGGTGTTCCAGACCAACCTGGAAGCAGAGAGCCACCCGCAATCTGTTCGCGTTGCCAGCCGGCTGGTGTGTCGATCCACTTGGCCGCAAGTTGCGCCGGCTGGTCGTTGGCAGCGCTGTTTCCCAGCAACACCGTGCCGTCGTCCCGAATACCGTAAATTTCGCCGATGGCGTCACCGTTTGGCGGAAACAGCAGTTCACCGCTGGTATCGTTACTCCAGACTGCAGGAGTTCTGGAAAATGAGCCTTGTGCAAATCCGCCGATGACCGAACCGTCGGCGGAAACGACCGAAGCGCGGTTAACCCCATTCGCGAGGTTCTGCAACTCGAGCATGCCATCGGCTTCGGTCCAGACAAAGCCGCGTCCGTCACAACCGTCCCAGGAGAGTCCCACGACCGTGGAGCCGTCGGCGGAAATCTCGTACGAGTCGCTTAAACTGGGACATGCCGCTGCATTCGGTAGCTGACCGAGACTGACCCAGCCCGTGGCGGCCGACCAGCGACCGGCGAGGTTGGATCCCACGCCCAACGGATCGGGAATATCACCCACGACAAACTGGCCGTCGTCAGAAACTCCAACGGCGCTGAGCCCTGGGCGGGCAGAGTTGTCATGACGCCCGTCGACTGGTCCAGCATAAAGGTTCCATCGGGGAACTCGTCGCCATTAACGTCCTTGAAGCCGACGATAAACCGCCCATCAGGGGACATGTCGTCAGCCGATAACGCTTCAGGAATGAGCTGAAAATCGACGCGCACAGCATGGGCTACAGGCGGGTTGAATACAATCGCGAGCAGGACAATTGCGATTCGAGAAACTCTCATTGGTTCGGCCTCGTAGTTAAACCCCCAAGCTGGTTTTCTGCACTGAAGCGACGCCAAGACCCGCATCCGGCATGGTCAACCGCTTGCACCAGCGAAAATTTGCACAATCAATGGCGATCCGCGCCATCTGTCCTCGATCGAAGTTGAGGATACCAGCTCGTTCGGGACAGATTTCGTTTTTCAAATCAACAGCAATGGCACGTTGGAAAACCTGCGGGATACGCTGCTTTCCCTCGGAATGGAATAAAGTCTTTTTGGCCCGATTCGCGAGAGCTGGCGGTTGACTCGAAAACTGCTTTCAAGTCCGGCGGGAGTCGAAGCTCCCGCCGGTTTTCTGCAAACAGATAAATCAGCTCGTTTTTTTCAAGTCCATGGCAAATGTCTTGATCCATTCGCCTTCGCTTTCGCCTGCTTTGTACATGGTGAAGGTTTTCTCGGTGTCACTGATCATCTTGGAGACCGACTTGTTCTTTTCTTCTTCCTGTGTCATCGGGTTGAAACCGGTGGAATACATGACCAACTCGCCATTTTCATTTTTGTTGCCGGTCATCTTGCTCAGATGAGTCGACATATTGTCGACCCAAGTGCCAACGTGCTTCTTGTTCACGGCGTCGTAACCAAAGATTCCCTTGCCCTCGTAGGGACCGCAAACAAAATCGCTAACGAGCCACAGACCGCCATCCATCAAGATGTTGGTTTCGACCACCGGCATTGCCATTGGCTCCATGCCCGGTGCGGCCCACATCTTCATTTCGCCTTCCCAGCTGCCCACCTCCTTCGCAAGTGCTTTATGGTGAACGGTTGGTTCTGGTGCGGGTGGGTCCTGCCGTGGCAAAGGTCGTGATGTAAAACGTCAGGATCAAACTGCAAATCAGATTCTTCATGTTCATGCGCCTTGTGGTAAAGGTGTTTCAGTCGAATTCAATGCGATTCATTTTGCGTCGTTGTGACCGTTGGTCGTTGGCACACGAACGTGCTCGCGACTAAATCGTTGGGTTTTTGCTGGGTGAGGTGATGTTTCATGCGCCGAATCGATGCTGACTCCCAATTTGGCCAGCAGCGTTTTAACTTCCTCATCGCGTCGTTTGTCCAGTTGCACGATTTGGTTTGCCGCGACGCGTTCCTGTTCCGCCATTTTGGCAATCTGGTCCTGGTACTTCTTCGTTTTCTGTTCCAGCTCGATCCGTTTCTTGCGCAAAGCCTCCAGTTGGCTTTCCTGCTGCGATCGTTCTTTGCCGAACTGTCTTAGCAATGAATCCACGCTATTGGCACGAGCGTTGGGTTTGCCACCGGTTTGGCGTTTTGCCTTGGCAGGCTTGCTGGTGGCGACGGTCCGTTTGGGGCTTTTTTTCCTGGTGCCCTTGGCCGTTCTTCGGGCAGTTCGTTTCGATTTCTTCGCCATTCTTTGATCCGTCCTGAAGTTGGTTCCCTTGGCAGAAATCGTACCTTCATTTTCCCCGGATGCCAAACCTGCGACCGATTACGGCAAGCGCAAGGAGTAAATGACCTCGCCTTTTTCGATTCCAGGTTCATGAAGACGAAGGTCTTCCGTCCGGCTGATTGAAACTATGATCGCGATTGGGCTAACCGGCATGGCAATTCGCACCACAAGAACGCATACTGATTTGTCCGATTCAGGCCATTTGTCTGATTGAACGCGGGCTAACAATGGAACGATGACATGTCGAAGCTGATTTGGGCAATCGTGGTCCTGCTGGTGATATTGCACCAGGACAATTGGTTTTGGGAGGACGGACGACTGGTGTTCGGTTTCATCCCCATTGGCCTGTTTTATCACGCCTGCATTTCGATCTCAGCCGGCATCGTCTGGTTTCTCGCAACGAAATATTGCTGGCCAACGGAACTCGAAGTGGAGAGCGACGCGTGAACTCTGGTCAGATCCCCTTGCTGATTATTTGCATCTACCTGGCCCTGTTGTTGGGCCTGGGAGTCTTCGCCAATCGACTGTTCCGAGGTACGTCCCAGGACTACCTGCTGGCCAGCCATTCGATCGGGCCGTTTCTGCTGCTGATGTCGATTTTTGGCACAACGATGACGGCGTTCGCGCTGGTCGGCTCGACGGGCGAAGCCTTCAAGGAAGGCATAGGTGTTTATGGCATGCTCGCTTCGAGCAGCGGAATTATCCATTCTCTCTGTTTCTTCCTGGTTGGCATCAAGTTGTGGTCGTTGGGACGAAAGTATGGATATACAACTCAAATTCAATTCTTCCGTGATCGTCTGGACAGCGGAGGCATTGGCCTGTTGCTGTTTCCCATCCTCGTTGGTTTGGTGATCCCGTATTTGCTGATTGGCGTCATTGCGGGCGGCGTGGTCATGCAAACGATGACCTCCGGCGCTTTTCCGGAATTGGTTTGCGACCGCAAGTCCTGCGACGAGCGGCGGATTGCCAACCTGGTTGGGGTCGCTGGTGATTTGCCTGGTGGTGTTGACGTACGTCTTTTTCGGCGGCATGCGGGGAACGGCTTGGGCAAACGCTTTCCAGACCATGGTCTTCATGGTCTTGGGGTTGATCACGTTTTGCGTGATTGCCACAAAGCTGGGCGGTCAAGACAAGTCTGCTGGAGAACTTGAAGACGTTGGCCGAAGCAGTACCCGAAAACCGCAGCACGCGGATCGAGATGTCGCAGCACGAAATTCTTCACCTACCTGTTGATTCCCTTCTCGGTTGGCATGTTTCCGCATCTCTTTCAGCATTGGCTGACTGCCAAGAGCGCAAGGAGCTTCAAGCTGCCCGTGGTTGCTCATCCGATTTTCATCATGATCGTCTGGGTGCCCTGTGTATTGATCGGCGTCTGGGCGACGACCAGCTTGATCCCGGTCAAGCCGCCGATCCCCTCGAATCCGAATGCGGTCCTGCCGTTCCTGGTAAAAACGCAGGCCGGGCCTGTGCTGGGCGGATTTCTCACTGCCGGCATCCTGGCAGCCATCATGTCATCACTGGATAGCCAGTTTCTCTGTCTGGGGACGATGTTTTCGACCGACATTGTGGGCCATTACCTGGGTAAGGATCGATTCAACGATAAGCAGCAGGTCATGATCGCCAGAACGTTTATCATCCTGATAGTAGCGGTGACATATGGCCTGAGCCTGTTCAAGCCACCCAGTGTGTTCGCCCTGGGGGTTTGGTGCTTCAGCGGGTTTTCAGCTTTGTTTCCCCTCGTGGTTGCAGCTTTGTATTGGCAGCGGCTGACCAAGTGGGTGCGTATGCCTGTGTTCTGGCCACCGCTGGTTCCTGGTGGTATTTTTTCAGTCAGGCACTGGGGCGAGCTCGCATTGCCGGCAATCCCGGGCCGATTCGGACGTACGTCGTGGAATTGCAGTTCGGCGGCTCAACCTACGAAACGATGCCGGTCGTCTGGATCTTTGCCTGTTCGTTGATCGCCTTGGTCGTGGTTTCGCTGATGACCCAACCACCCAAACGGGAAACTCTCGACAGGTTTTTTGCGTAGGATTGAGCAGGAACTCTGCATCGGGTTCCGGCGAATGCATCACCAATTCCCCGAGATACGGAAACTGACATGTCACGAATGCCGCTGTTTTGCCTGCTGGTTGTCATCGCTGTGCTGACAGGTTGTCCGTCGTCGAGCCAACCTGCTGGAATCGTTATTCCGGCCGAGCAATTGGAGGCCATGAAGCAGAAATTCGCGTCCAGCGTCGAGCCCGATGCGAGTCTCGGTGTGATCGAGTTGCGGGAGAGCTTTCCCGACGATGAGACCGAGGCGACCGAAGAGGTCACGATGGATCCGGCCGACGAGACGGCACCGGTGAACCCAATCGACTACGAACACGTCGTCGTGGTCGGCAAGGTTGGAGGCAAGTGTCCCGAGGGGATCGACGCGTCCAATTTTCCCATCGTTCAGAACGCTGCGGTTTTCCATATTGTCGACCCGGCAATCGAGGCCGATGAGGGGCACGATCATGGTGATGACCACGACTGCCCATTCTGTAATCAGCGGGCCGCAAACGCGCAAGCGATCGTCCGTCTGCTGGGCGACGACGGTCAACCGTTGCCTATTTGTGTGAAGGCTCTGTTTGAACTTGAGCCAGGCGCCTTGGTGGTCGTCAGCGGTTCGGCTGCTGTCGAACTGGACACGCTGGTTATTACGGCCGAGAAAGTCTTCGTGCGCTGATGAATCTGCTGGAAGCCTGATTTTGACGGCGCTCCAGAAAACCTGGCGCATTAGACGGCCGGGACTGCTCTATAGCAAACGTCGCGCAGCAAAGGGTCTGAAAAATGTTTCGGCGAATACGGCTGACCAAATCGCAGATCTTTGGCCGAAAATATGATCCTGACCATCCTGACCCGTTGGTGTGAAGTTTGACAGAGACAGCGCCGGAGTTGATCCTGAAGGTTTTCTACAGCGCAGGTCGGGACTCTTCTTCGGCCCGCGTGTCTGGCCTTATCGAACTGTTTTCGCCGAAAAAAAGTCCCTGCCGTTTCGCGTGACCTTTCACTTCGTCGGCCCAGTGTTGTACTTGGAGTGGTTTCTCTGTTTCTCTTGTTTCTCTTCACAGTCAGGTAGACCCTCGACTACGCGATGGCTCCAGAGCCACTCCCGACCCTATGCTGCGACCAACCTATCCTGGTTCGCACATTCTTCGCGAAGGTTGCGGCGTGGTACAAGATCACGCCACCCGCTTCCACGCGTAAACATCGCCTTCGCGGTTGCCCCAGGCATGATCGACCGCCCGAGAGGATTTCGTGATCGCCGTCTTGAATCCGTGCTGCAGCAAATAGTCGGTCAAGCGATAACAAGCAGCTTGGCCCGTGTCCCGATCTCGCGGATGACCTTTGACAAAGACTCGCCTGGTTTTTTGCAGCAGCGTCCCCATGCCGTCCAACACATTTTGCTCAGCGCCGTTGACGGCGATCTCCAGGTAATCGATCGAGTCAATCAGCTCGCCACCGAGCATGTTTTCGACCGTGTCCACCTCGACGAGCGTCTCCTGGTAACCGCCGTTCTCGCGCTGTTCTCGCAAGTCGTTGTCGTGCAGGATGGCATCGTTGTCGAGTCGATGGTCGTCGTCTCGTGCGGAGACCAGGAACCGATGCGTCCCCGGTTTGTCCCACGCTGCCTTGGGGATGATCCTTACGTTGCGGAGGCCGTGGACCTCTCGATAATTGTTCAGTCGTTGTACGTTCGTTGCGGCCGGTTCGATGACATACACCCTGCCCTTCGGCCCAACGCTCTTGACAAGGCGATGCATCGTGGAAGTAGACGGAGTTCCCACTTGCACCACGCAATCGCCGCGGTTCACGATCAATTCGCGGGGAATATTAGGGCGGACCCTAAGCACCATGCCGTAACGGACAAGGTTGGTGAGGGGATTCTCGTCGGTCAGCATTCTGCCGACGACGCGCAGCAACGAATGTGTTGATTTCATTGAGTTCTCATTGCGGGAAAGAGAACAGTTGGATAGGCGATACTGCCTTGGAACAGGGTCAATCATGACTATCGGCGACCGCAACCCATTTCTTTGTTCGATCGCTTCAACGAGCTCAGCGATGGTACGAATTGTGCCCGTATACTTTGCCTAAACTCGTCAGGGTCAATTGCTGGCATGTCGATCGACTGCAGCCAACGCGTCACACCCATCCGTGGATCGGTCAATATGAATCGGATTTGCATCGCCCTCGTGGCAGTTTCATGCTTCTGTTGCCTGGTTTTGGCACCCATCGAAGCTGCCGACGATCGGTTGGAGTTTTCAGCTGTTCGGCCCAACGGAAAACACGTGGTTCTAATCGCCGGCGACGAGGAGTATCGCTCGGAAGAGTCGCTGCCGATGCTCGGCAAGATCCTCAGCCAACGACATGGCTTCCAGTGCACCGTGTTGTTCTCTTTTGGCCCGCCAGGCGCCGAATTCATCGATCCGAACAACCAGGCCGGCCTGCGAGGGCTGGATGCCCTGGAAACGGCCGATTTAATGATCATCGCGACCCGTTTCCGACAACTGGATCCCGAACGAGCGAAATACATTACGCGTTTTCTTGAGCAGGGTAAGCCGATCATTGGCTTGCGAACGGCCACGCATGCCTTTGCGGGAGATGGAACTTTTGGGAAGAACCTGACCTACGATGAATTTGGGCTGAAGATACTAGGCGAGCAATGGGTCAATCACCACGGCCAACATAAGGTCCAGGGAACCCGGTCGGTGATCGAACCCACGCATGCGCGGAATCCAATCCTGCGATCGGTTGGCACGTTCTTTGCCCCGAGCGATGTCTACGGCGTGGTTCATTTGACGGATGAAGATCAAATCCTGCTGCGTGGTGCCGTGACCGAATCGCTCCATCCGGCCTCACCCAACGTAGCAGGCGAAAAGAACGATCCCCTGCAACCATTGGCATGGCTCCACAGGTACAAGACGCCAAACGGAACAGCGGAAGGGCATTCCTTTTGTACGACAGCCGGCGCCGCCGTCGATCTGCTCGATGCGAACCTGCGCCGACTGATCGTGAACGCCAGCTACTTTCTGACGGGGCAAGCAGTACCCTACGAGGCAAATGTCGATTTTGTTGATCCATTCTTTCCGAGTTTCTACGGGTTCATTTCCGACAACGAATACTGGCCGACGGCGAACCGAAAACTGGAAGACTTCGGTCTCGGCAAGTCCCTGGCCATGCCAAATCCTCCGGGTTCGCCCTCTTGGCCGCACCGCCCGCAGCCGGCCTTGGAAATCAAATCGGGCCAACGCATCGCCTTGGTCGGCAATAGCCTCGCCGAACGCATGAGTTTGTACGGCCATTTCGAGTCGTCGTTGCACCAACGATTTTCCGGCAAGAGGTTGCTCGTTCGAAACTTCGGTTGGCCTGCCGATGAGGTCGGTCTTCAGCAACGACCTTACAATTACACCCGGCTCGATGACCCCTTGGCGGTGTTTGCACCGGACACATTCCTCTGCTTCTTCGGTTTCAACGAGAGCTTTGCTGCAGCCGACCCGGAAGTTGATATTGGTGAGGCAATTCGGCAATTCCTGGATGACTATCTTGCTTACCTGTCCGATTTGACCGAGCGATTTTCCATCGATGGGAACTCGCCTCGGTTCGTACTGATTTCACCAATCGCCTTCGAGTCGTCGGGTAATCCACTACAGCCGCCCGGCGAAGATGAGAACCGACGACTCAAGCTCTATTCCGAAGCAATCCACCAACTGGCCCTGAAAGAACGGCATCGGTTCGTCGATTTGTTTGACGCAACACGTGCGCGGTTTGCAGAGCAGGAAAAGCTGCAATTCACCGTGAACGGTGTCCACCTGAACGAGGTGGGAGATCGCCTGGTCGCGCGGCTGCTGATGAAATCGTTGTTTGGTGAGGAACAAGCCGCAACTGTTGCGTCTGCGCAACTGCGTGCCGCCGTGGTCGACAAGGCGTGGCATCATCAGCAGGACTATCGGATGCTGAATGGCTGGTACGTTTACGGTGGCCGACGTACTTGGGATACCGAGACATTTCCCGCCGAGTACGAGAAAATCCGCCGTATGGTGGCAACACGCGACCAATTCGTATGGGATATCGCCGCCGGAAAGCCGGTGGCTGCCCAACCGGACGATTCGCGAACGGGCGACGTCGTTGTACCCGAGACGATGTTCGGCACGCGGGACGAGTCCTTTCGGAAGTATCGCGAACCCGATTCGCTGGTCTATCCGACGCCGCAGCAATCGATGGACCAAATGACGATGCCGGACGGTTTTGAAGTGAAGCTGTTTGCGTCCGAACAGAAATTTCCGCAACTGGCGAATCCGACACAGCTGAATTTCGATAGCCGAGGCAGACTGTGGGTCGCCTGCATGGCGAACTATCCGCAATGGTCTCCTGCGGGTTCGAAACCGAACGACCGGCTGCTGATCCTCGAGGACACCGACGGCAATGGTGAAGCGGACAAGTCAACGGTGTTCTACGACAAGCTGATATGTCCGACCGGCTTCGAATTCTGGAACGGTGGCGTCCTCGTCGTGGATCAGCCGCGGGTCTTGTTCCTCAAGGACACCGATGGCGATGATCAAGCGGACGAAGTTGTCCATCTGATGGATGGCTGGGGAAGCGATGATACACACCATGCCTGCGGAGCCTGGGAATTCTCGCACGGTGGTCTGTTGTATGCATTGGAGGGCGTGCAATTATCCACGACGCTGGAGACTCCTTGGGGGCCCTTTCGCGTTCAGGGGCCGTCGGGGGCCTACGTTGTGGATCCGGAAACCTGGAAAGTCCGATATTTTCGCACCCCCGGTTACGGTAACCCCTGGTGCATGGTGTTTGATCAGTGGGGCAACGGCATCGTGGGTGACGGAACCGGTTCCAATCAACACTGGGCCAGCCCGCTCTCGGGTGCTCCGTCCCGTTCACGCCGCACGCTCAGAACCATCTTTGATAACGAAGGGATGCGGCCCAGCGTCGGCAGCGAATTCCTGACAACGCGACAGTTTCCGAAAGAAGTGCACAATCATTTCGTCTACGGTTGCGTGATCAACATGCATGGGCTGACGCGGTTTGACATTCGGGATGAAGACAAAGGAGCTGGCCTGACGGGCGAGCGGATCGACGACCTTTTGGCCTCGACCGATAACTTCTTTCGGCCGGTCGACCCGAAGGTGGGCCCTGACGGAGCGCTTTGGTTTGGCGATTGGTGCAACCCGCTGATTGGGCATATGCAATATTCGCAACGCGACCCGAATCGCGATCACGATCATGGCCGTATTTATCGGCTGGTTTATTCTGGTCGGCCGCTGTTCGAAACCGTCACGCACCATGACAAGACGATCCCACAACTACTGATGCAGCTTTTGGCTTACGAGCCGCGGACGCGTTACCGGGCGCGGCGTGAACTGCGAGCCCGTCCCAAGGGCCAGGTGTTGGACGCCGTAGATGAGTGGATCAGGCATACCGACGATGAACGACGCATGTGCGAGGCACTCTGGGTGCAAGAGGGGTGCCGCGCTGTCGATCCTGAATTACTTGGCCGCGTACTTGCGGCCGATGATTTTCGTTTTCGGGCGGCGGCCGTGCACACGTTGTCCAACGAACACGAACGAATTCCGGCAACACTGGACCTCCTCGCGAAGGCGGTGCAGGACGAGCATCCGCGAGTTCGCCTGGAAGCGATCCGGGCACTCAGCTTCATGCAAGCCCCGGCCGCCGCGGAGCTCGCGTTGCAGGCGGCGATGCGACCGGTGGACTACTGGATCGATTACACGCTCGAACACACACTCGGCGCTTTGTCGGAAGATATCCTGAACGAAAGACAGTTTCTTGCCCGACTTGAGCCGGCAGTAAAAGACAAGTTTGACATGTACCGCTGGCGAGCGTTACCTGGCGGTGCTGCCGTACGGCCGCTCGAAGTGGCTGGCAACGATGATGCCTCACAGGAAGATCGGGATCAAGCGCTGCAAGAGTTGGTCGCGATCGAAGGAGGCCATGCTGCGCAGGGCAAGGTCGTTTACGAGCGTGTTTGTTCGAGTTGTCATCAGGTCGACGGCAGGGGCAAGAACTTTGGCCCCGATTTGACGAACGTGGCTCGACGATTGAACAAAGAGCAAATCATCCGGTCTATCCTGCGGCCGAATGAATCGATCGCCAGGGGTTACGAGACGCTCGTGGTCGAGACGAATGCAGGGAAAATGTTTAGTGGCTTTCTCGTTTCGGAATCGGACGACTCTTTGACCATGCGGATTGCCGAGGGGGAGTTGCTTGCGTTGAAGAAAGATTCCATTGATCACCGCGAAGAGAAGAACGCGAGCTCGATGCCCGAAGGGCTGTTCAAGACGATTGCCGCCATTGAATACCTGGACTTGATTAGCTACCTCCAACAGTGCGACAGTCACCCTCAGGAAGTGTTACGCGACGAGTGGATCGCGGCCGTTGCGGACGACAGCCCGCTTCGAGACCGTGGTGGTTTCGTCGAATTATCCCGTCGCGCCGCATTGCAGTGCGAACCAAATTTTCCAGCCCGCTACAACGGTACGGCAAATCAGCTCTTCAGCTCGGCCACGAACGCCGACCAGGACTTCTCCGACTTCGTTTTCCATTCACCTGATAAATCGTCAAACCGTCCTTTCATCGTAATTCGCCTTCCGCAAATATCGGAACTGCGGCACGTGTGGCTTCAGAACCGCACGACTCAGCAGTACATGGGACGCGCCGAGTCGCTGGGTATGTGGTTGTCAATCGACGGAGTTGCCTGGACGCCCGTTTGGCAGGCAGAGCAGGCTGCTGCGGAATGGGACGTTGCCTTGCCGGCCGGAAGCAAAGCCAGATATGTGAAACTGGGCCTCACCAGCGAAGGCATCTTGCACTTGAATCGCGTGGCAGTCTTCGGAGAACCCCCAATTCGTTAGGCGCCAAGCGATCAACCGCAACGCTCGGCGACCAACTCACTTCGTCAGCGCAAAGTACACCACGTAAAACCACGACAGGACGCCGTGGATAATCGCCCAAATGATCGACTTGTTGACGGAGTAGCTGAGAATCATGGCCAATGCCGTCCCCATGGAGATTCCGGTCGACACTGCCGTATGAGAATAGGCCACGCGCGTCATTTCCTGACTCCTTTGTTTTCAGCTCGGTGTTCGAGACGCAATATCATCCAGCGCGATTGTAGACTCAAGCATCCCGATCGCACCACCGGACAGCGACGCATGCGGTGTCAGCCATGTAACGGCACCAGATGTGCCCGGTCTCATTTCACCGGAGCGCGACGCTCGTCGGTACGAGCTCCCAGGTTTCCATAGCGATGGTAGTTGTTGCTGATGGATTGTTCTTCCATGTACCAGAGCAGCTCGATGCGGCCGTGCATCATGACCGGTGCGTCCGCAAGGTAGAGGCCGGTGGCTGCCGCCGCTTTGCGGATCAGTTCAGGAACTCGGTCCGCAGATGCGTAGCGAATGCGGAGCGTCCCTTCGTCGCGAATTACTTCGGCGAGCTGTTCATCGGTTTCTTCGACGAACTCGATTGCTGCGGCCCACGAATCGGTGACGTCGTCCAACCATTGTACTTCCGGGCAAGCGAGGCTTGGCGGATAACTGACCGTGATGCGGCAACCGGCAGCTCGGGCCGCGCAGATTCGAGCAATCGATTCGAATGTGCTGTCGCCTGCGACAATGCGAATGCGGATTTCCTTGACGGGCAAATAGCGCCGGAAATTGTCCTGGCCTACTAACAGGAAGTGGTCGTGCTGCTGGCTGAATTCCTCCACCATGTATTGGTCGTAGCTGCCTATCGCCGCAACCAATTGGGCGACCGTCGCGTCAGGAAGCGAACTGCTTCCTTCGGCCAGCAAATCTCGCAGCTCACGTAACTGATCGTCGCCCACGCTTTCGCTTCCAGTTGGATTCGCGTTTTCGTTGAATTGCATCAGCTGAGCTACATAGTTCGGGCCACCCGCTTTGATACCCGGTCCGAACGCCGATTTACCCATGCCACCGAAAGGCTGTCGGAGCACCACGGCGCCGGTGGTGCCTCGATTGACGTACAGGTTGCCGGCGCGGATGCGTGAGAACCAGATTTCCTGTTCGCGGTCGTCCAGCGATTGCAGGCCGGAGGTCAAACCGAAGCCGGTCGCGTTGACCAGGTCGATCGCCTCATGGATGTCTTTGGCTTGCATCACGCCCAATACCGGACCGAAGAACTCGGTGCAATGCGTGAAGCTGCCAGGGGTGACGCCCCACTTGATGCCTGGCCCCTGCAGGTGTGGATTGTCGTCATCGTGTTGTGGCATCAGGGCCCACGATTCACCTTGTTCGAGTTCTTTCAGCGCCGTTTCCAATTCACCGCTGGGCGGTCGAATCAGCGGTCCGATCTTGGTCTCGACTTCCCATGCTGACCCCACTTTCATGCTTTGGGTGGCGTCACAAAGTGATTTCTTGAATTGCTCATTTTCGTAAATTTCGGTTTCCAGGATCAGCAATGAAGTCGCCGAGCATTTCTGTCCGGCATGTCCGAAGGCTGATTCAATGACATCCTTGATCGCCTGATCGCGATCGGCCATGGCCGTCACGATCGTCGCATTCTTGCCACCAGTTTCGGCCAGCAATCGCAAGTCGGGACGCGTCGCCAACATCGCGAGCGCCGTCTCGGTACCGCCCGTCAAGATCACGGTATTGACCAGTTCGTTGGTAATCAAGTGCTCGCCCGCTGTGCACCGCTGCAGGCAACCAACTGTAGAACTTTTTGCGAAATGCCGGCTTGCCAGAAGCACTTGCATAACTCGTGTGCGACAAGCACTGTGTCCGAAGCCGGTTTCAGGATTACCGTATTTCCTGCTGCCAGAGCGGCGGCGACACCGCCACAGGGAATCGCTATCGGAAAGTTCCATGGCGAAACAACGACGACGACTCCCCTGCCCTGCGATTCAATTCCCTCCAATTGATCGAAATATTCGGCAGTGCTGCCGTAGAACTCAACAAAGTCCACTGCTTCACTGACTTCGGGATCGGATTGCGGCAGTGTCTTGCCGCCTTCCGCCATAGCAGCGCCCATCAAGTCAGCTCTCGCCTTGCGAATCTCTTCCGCGGCTTTTCGCAGGACGCCTCGTCGTTCGCCGGCCGACTTTCCGCGCCATCCATCGGCGTCGGTGGCTGCGCATTCGACGGCTGCTGCCAAATCCTCTGCGGTTGCCTGCCGATAGCGACCGACGACGGTACCGGGACGCGATGGATCGAGGCAGTCACGGAGTTCGCGCTCGCCCTGTACCTCCTTGCCGGCGATCGTCAGCGGGACGTTCACGGCCGCATCACCATGACGGCCCTGCCAATTCGAGATCAGCTCGTTGGCCCAGGCGAGGTTTTGCAACAGGGAAAAATCGGTATCCGATTCGTTCTGGAATTGCTGCCAGGGGACATCGGGTGACGGTAGCTGCGGTTGACGCCGGTCCTGTGTGCGACGCGGTTCGTCGGGGAGTTGTTCGATGCGATCGAAGCCGGCAAAGAATTGATCTTCGAGTCGATTCCAATCGGGGCTGTCGACGGTCAAGTGAAATGCGTGGCGTAAGAAGTTGTTGGGGCCAGTGTTTTCGTCGAGTCGCCGGACGAGATAGCCAATGGCGTGGATAAAGTCCTGTTTGCGACAGGCAGGCGCGTACAACAGCAGGTTGTGGCACAATTCGAAGATCGCACGTCGCTGGTGATTTGCCATCCCTTCCAGCATTTCGAATTGCACATGTTCGAATGCATTGTGTCTCATGGCGAGCACCAGTCCGTACGCCAGTTCGAACAGGTTGTGCGACGCGATGCCCAGCGTCACCGCAGCAATGTTCTCCGCTTGCATGCCGTAACGAACCATGCGTCGATAGTTGGCGTCAGTGTCCAGTTTTTCCCGGAATGGAGCTTGTGGCCAGCCGTGCAGGGTGGCCTCGAACCGCTCCATTTCCATGTTCGCTCCCTTCACGATGCGTATCGTAATGGGAGCTCCGCCGTCCGCCGTACGTTTGCGAGCCCATTCGGTGATCTGCTGCTGCATTTGGAACGAGTCCGGGATGTATGCCTGCAAAACGATACCAGCGGAAACCGACTCCAATCCCGGGCGGTCGAGCGTCTTCATGAATACGTCGGCCGTCAGCCGCATGTCGCGGTACTCTTCCATGTCCAGGTAAACGAACTTCTTGACGGTCGTGCCGTCGGCACGCTGAAATGACGTTTTGGCCGACGCGCGGTAAAGCATCTCCATGCGGTCGCAAAGGACCTCGACCGAATGGTCGTGGGCCAATTGAGAAATTTGTGAATAGATCGTCGAAACCTTGACCGACATCACTTCGATATCGGGAAGTTGGAGCGCCTGCAAATAATTCTTTAGTCTCTGACTCGCTTCGCCTTCGCCAAGCAGCGCTTCCCCCAGATAGTTGACGTTCATGCGCACGCCTTCTTCGCGACGTTCCCGCAGGTGACCGACCAACAATTCCTGTTCAGCCGGCAGGATGACGTTGGCCGTTTCCTGCTGCATCTTGTCCTTGACCAACGGAACGGCGACGCCCGGAAGATAGCTGCCGAACGACTGAAAACCCTTCAGCAGGGCGCGATCGACGGGCGTGAAGAATCGCGGGATGCCTTGCACATCGAGAATGTGTACCAGTTGATCGACGGCACGATGCGGAGTTGAAGAGCGAAACGCCTGGTCGGTTAATTGCGTTAGCGTGACTTTGTCGCTGGGGGTCTGAATCATGCGATCCAGCTCGGATTGCTGTCGTTTTTCGGCGGGAGTTTGCAGTTGGTTGGCTCGTCGTTGCAGGATTCGAGCCAGTGCTGCCGCTTGTTGGATTTCGGTGGAGTAGGACGAATCCGGATCGGGTCGGAATTTCTGGCAAAGAGCCTGAATTGCCAAGGCTGCGGATTCAGCGGAATTCACGGTGGCGTGCGAAGCAGACATAACCAGCCTCTATGATCGGTGTATCGACGGTCAAATGGAACTCAAATCGCTGTTGAATCCAGTTTAGCAGGCAGCTTTGCGCCGGTTTGGCGACGATCCCGGCGCGACGACGAACGGTTCGCAATATTGTCAGTTCGGCCGCAACGGCCTTGTTTGGCTGCTTCGTTGTTATAGAATATGGAACTCGGAATTGGGAAGAATAGCCAGCCGAGCGCCGGTGCCCGCATCAATCGGTCACTCGCACCAACCGCACACTATTTGCTTAAAAGCCGGAGCCCAACGTGCCCCCAAGAAAGAAAAAGAAAACTCGCACGCGAGCCAAGAAAAAGGATCCGATCTTCGTCGATGGCGAACGACCACGTCCCATGTACGTCGACTACAAGGATGTGGATCTGCTCAAGAAACTCGTCAATCGCCACGGTCGCGTGGTTGGACGTCGGAAGTCGGGCTGTACCGCCTCAAGTCAACGTGCAGTCACCCAGGCGATCAAGCGAGCTCGCTTCATGGGCCTTTTGCCGTACGTTGGCCACTAGGTCGGCCGCCAGCTTCTGGTAATGGTCAATTCCTCACCGCCTCGATTTTCGGGGCGGTTTTTTCTTGTCGCATACCAACGTTTACCAGGGAGTTAACCCGATGAACCGTTTTGCATTTGTTTGGATCACTGGCGTTGTACTACTTTGCGGAATCTCACCCACGTGTGGGCAGGAGATCGAATTCACGACGAAGACGATCGACGAGCAGCCGGTGTTGTCAGTTCGCTTCGAGGTGGCTGAGGCTGAGATTAGCCAGAAACTCGGTCAGGTCTTGCCGAGAGTTTTTCAGTATGCACAGGCGAACGGCGCAGAAATGGCGGGCCAACCGTTTTCACGCTACCACGGCATGGCGGATGGCAAGATGGACATGGAAGCCGGTATGCCCATCAAGAAGGCCATAAAAGGCGATGGCGATATCAAGTCGAGCTCGTTGCCGGGTGGTCGAGTGGTCACTGGCACACATGTGGGACCCTATCATCTGCTTGGTCAAAGTCATGAAGCGATGACAGCCTGGGCGAAAGAGAACGGCCAGTCTCCCATTGGAGCACCATGGGAGTTTTACATTACGGATCCAGGCGCAGAGCCCGATTCCAGCAAGTGGAAGACCGAACTGTTTCTGCCATGCGCAGCGGAATAACGAACTGACCGATCCGATTGGAACGGTGTTCAAGGTGGTTCCTTGTCGACGCCTCCACAGGAACCTGAATCCGGGCGTGCCATCAATGATCAGAAATCTGAAATCAACAATCTGAAATCCATCGCCCTCTCATGCCCTACCCATATATAACAACGCGGCAAGTCGAATTCTCCGACACTGACGCCGGCGGCATCATGCACTTCACTTCCTACTTCAAATACATGGAGCAGGTGGAGCACGAGATGCTCAGGCAGACCGGTCTGAGTGTGTTTACGGAAATCGACGGCCAGATGATCAGTTGGCCGCGAGTTTCGTCTGAGTTTGACTACAAACGACCGTCTGTGTTCGAGGACCAACTGACGATTGGTATCGGGATTGAACGCATGGGAAGCAAAAGCGTGACGTATGTGGCCGAGTTTCGTCGCGGCGACGAACTGTTAGCTACCGGCCGCATTGTGGCGGCATGTTGTCGAGTTGAACACGGTAAGCCACCCGTGGCGATTGAGATTCCGGAAGTCATCAAGTCGAAACTGCAGTCGATGACCATTCCTGCAAGCTGAACTGTCCTCCATGGCCGACTACCTGCAACAGCTGACCGGTCGACTCCTCGAAGGAATGGTCCAACTTCCGGAAGAACAGCGGAATCGGATCGCCGAATTCTTGCTCCACCGTCAACGCGACGATGGCGGGTTTGCTGGCCGCGAAGGTGCCAGCGATTTGTACTATACCGGGTTCGCTCTTCGTTCCCTTGCGATCCTCGGACTGTGTAACGGCGAGCTTAGCCCAGCGGGTTGCAGCTTTTCTTCGCGGCCGAATGTCTGGCGCGAGTCGGTTGTCGATCTCTACTCGCTGGTCTATTCGGCTCAACTCTTGAATTTCTTCGCCGATGTTGACGTGTTTGCTGGTACGGCCGATCGATGGCGTGCTGCGATGGCCGACATGCTGGCGCAATTGCGGCGAAATGACGGTGGCTATGCCAAAGGCCCCGAAGGGCAAGCCAGCAGTACCTATCACACCTTCCTGGTGATGCTTTGCCTGCAGGCGATCCAAACTGAAATACCGAAGCCGGACGCCATTCGATCGTTTCTGCAGTCTCAAAGGACTGAAGAAGGTGGGTTTCGAGAGATCCGTGTCAGTAAGCGGGCGGGTACGAATCCGACTGCGGCAGCCATTGCGGCATTGGGAATCCTGGCGCGCTGGATGAAGCAACAAGACTCGATGCCGTCGAATTCTTCCTTGATATGCAGACCGATGAGGGCGGTTTCCGCGCGAATACGCGCATTCCGATCGCAGATGTCCTGAGCACTTTTACTTCATTGGTATCACTTCACAGCTTGGGTGGACTTGCACACGAGGATTTGTCGCTACGGGCAGTGAAAACTTTTGTTACTTCATTGGCACAACCAGGCGGAGGCTTCCTGGCAGCCGCTTGGGACGAAGTGGTCGATGTGGAATACACATTTTATGGTCTAGGATCGCTCGCAATGTTGGCCGCCGAGGACAAAGGAAATTGAATATCGTTTGGACATGCCAGCGATTCTCGCAGCTCAGTCGACAGGACATTCATGACCTGTTCTCCGCCCGCCAGGCGGTGTTTGTGGTCGAACAACAGTGTATCTACCAGGATTTCGATGGGCTCGATGCGGATGCATTGCACCTGCTGGGTCATGATGCGGGTTCCTTGGCTGGTTATGCAAGAATACTTGCACCTGCGGCACAGTTTTCCGAACCTTCGATCGGTCGCATCCTGACTACGAGCGCCCATCGAGGAACAGGGATTGGCCGCGAACTGGTCACACAAGCGATTCGGGTTTCCCGTCAAGAGTACCCTGGACTGCCAATTCGCATTGGCGCTTAAAGGTACCTGGAGGCTTTCTATGCTGAATTCGGCTTCACTTCTGCCAGCGATCCGTACGAAGAAGATGGCATTCCTCACATCGAGATGTTACTCAAATAACTTTGAACAATCCGATCGTCGTTGAATTGTGCGGCCGAACATTGCGCCTCGATCGGCCATCCGTTGATCACGTCATGCAGGGCCCGGGAGCTGTGGAAGATGTTTGGCTGGTCGAAAGCTCGCAGAAGAAAGAGGCTGCTGGCGCAGCCATTCCCTCGACCGTGGCAAGAGTTATTGCATGATCACGTCTGGCAATATCGCGAACTCAATATGGCCGATCGAAATAAGTTGCACGCCTGCACAAAGGTCATCGTGGCCGAGATGTCGTGGGAGGGCTGCGACGGTCTGGTGGTCAACGACACCATGCGAGTCACCATCGCCGGTCAGGCGAGCCTGATGTTGCTGGGGACGGACGACTATTTTTTTGACGGTGTGCGATCGATTCTGGTGTTTCCACAGGCCTTTCGGCGAAAGACGACGAATGGCCTGGTCATGGACACGGAACACCGAGCCGGCGAGGCTTGGCAAGGTGGCCCAATCGTACTTTCCTGGGAAGACGTTCGAATGGCTGTCAATCACAGAGGCGACGACAACCTTGTGATCCACGAGTTTGCTCATCATCTTGATGGTCTCGACGGCCACATGGGTGGCACACCGCTCTTTGATAACGCTGCCGATCAGCAGGAATGGGCCAGGGTCATGGCGATCGAGTACGAGGATTTGTGTCGAGCTGCTGACCAAGGTCACTGGACGATTCTGCGCCACTACGGTGCCAAGAGTAAGGCTGAGTTTTTTGCAGTGGCCAGCGAATGTTTCTTCGAGATACCCTTTCGCTTGCGACAAACGCATTTGGAACTTTATCAATTGCTCCGTCGGTTTTATCGCATTGACCCGGTTCGATGGTCCGCATGAAAAAGGAATACGATTGGCCCCAAGCCTGGACGTTGATGATCAGTGTCGACAGCAATTGTCGCAAGCGCTGAATGTTCAATCGCCGCAGGAAACCAATTGCACCCCTTCTCGCACGTCATAGGTCAGCAGCAGCGCTTCCCGGTTGCCGAACTGCCGCAGAATCGTCTGAAACAACGAGTGCTCGTTGGGCCAGGGATAAGCGTACACCAAATCGAAATCACGCAGCTCCATGTCCAGGTCGGCATACGCTGCCGGCACGTCAATCATCGTGCGATTGACTTCACTCCCGTCGGCTGGGTTCCATTCAAACTGGTCCGGGATGAAGCTTCCTTCGGCCAGTTGGGTCATTGGGCCGTATTTTTGGGCGAGGTTCACCGAAAAGTCAACGAGGATTGGTTCCGACTCGATACCGTACGCATCGAAACCCATTCGGCTGGCCATGATAGCCACAACTCCCAATCCTGATCCCCATTCCAGGACGGTCGTCACGCGCCCTTGTAGCCTGACCAAGGACTCATAGATCGCCCGATAATCTGCGCTGACGTATCCATGAAACGCGGGTTCGTGCTGATGCTTGTCCCAAATACCTTCCGCCTCGGACCACAGCCTGCCAAATTCGGCCAACATGGTTTCATCCGGATCGGACAAAGAATCGGGGTTCGCAGGATGCACGTGTGGACTCGCAATGGTTGGCGGCAAAGTTCCACTATCAAGACTTTCGGGTAGATGTCAATTTGTGCGGCACGCAAAGGTGCAAAGTCGTCGCGAGAGCGGTTGTTTGGGTGATCAGGAACGGCTAATTTGCTAGGCATGACGAAACTCGAAGTGGCCGATTTGCGGAAAGAGTTTGCGACCCGGGCCGAGCCGTTGGTGGTGCTCGAACAGATTTCATTCGAATTGAACGGTGGACAGAGCTTGGCGGTCGTTGGCCCAAGTGGTTCCGGGAAGAGTACGTTGCTGCATATCGTGGGTACGCTCGACACGCCCACGTCGGGCCAAGTTCGTTTGGACGGCGTTGATCCCTTTCAGCTGAACTCGCAGGAACTCGCAGCGTTTCGTAACGCCAGGATTGGTTTCGTATTTCAGGACCATCACCTCTTGCCTCAATTGTCTGTGCTGGAAAATGTCCTGTTACCAGCGTTGGCCAGCGGTACAACGACAGATATCCATCGAGAACGTGCCGAATCGCTGATCGACAAGGTCGGCTTGACCGATCGCCTTTCCCATCGGCCGGCGGAACTGTCAGGTGGTGAACGTCAGCGGGCGGCCGTCGCGCGAGCGTTGCTCTTGCAACCGGTGCTGATTCTGGCCGATGAACCAACGGGAAACCTCGATCATTCGAACGCTGGCCGAATCGTCGACCTATTGGCCGAGTTGCAAGCGTCGATGCCTGAGACGATGTTGATTGTGGTAACTCACAGCATGGAAGTCGCGACGCGGATGCAGCGGAGATTCACGGTGACGAATGGTCGACTTGAGGAATCATTGCCGTGACGGTCTGGCAGCTCGTTTTCCGCAGTCTGGCTCATCATCGCCGGATGAATCTGGCGGTCGCACTGGGAGTCGCCACAACGACCGCAGTGATTGTGGCGCTCTGCTCGTTGGCGATTCGGTCCGCGGCAGCCTGACCGATCTTACGCTCGAACGCCTCGGCAAAATCGACTTGCTGCTCATCAATGATCGATTCTTCGATCCCCAGCTGGTCAATGCGACCATTGCGTTTTCCGGCACGAACGAATTGGGCGTTCAGGATGCCGAAGGATTGTGTCTGATCGCAAACGTGACGGTTGAGGGGCGAACCGCGGGTCGGGTCCGAAACGTGCTGCTGGTGGGACGCCATGCAGCCGCCATGGCCGATCTGGGTGAATACCTCGGCGAAGGGCAAATGCCGTTTCAACTGGGCGAGGAACAGATCGTCATCAACCAGGCGCTGGCGAATGACCTCGGGGCTGAGGTTGGTGATGAGTTGATCATTCGCCTGCCGGTGGCCAATGAGGTACCGGCTGAGAGTCCACTGGGACGCAAGGACGACCGAGTTCGCAGTCGGGCTGGCCTCGTCGTGGCTGCCATCTTGCCAATGAAAGGTTGGGGGCAGTTCCAGTTGACGGCCAGTCAGCAGCAGCCACGCACGGCGTTCGTACGTGATGCCGTCTTGCAGCGAGCCCTGGGCGTGGATCAACGGATCAATGCGATCGCAGTAAAGGCCAAGAGTCATGATCGATCGACCGATGTCGCGCTCGCGGAATCGCTCACCGCGTCCTTGCCCGTAACGCCCCAGGATGTGGGGTTTAACGTTGAGCTGGTCCGTGCTGCATTCAATGATGGCGACCAGGCGGCGGTCGCATGGTCGTACGCCCAGGTGACGACCGACCGAATGATCTTCAGCCAGGATGCGATACAGGTTGCCACGGACGCATTGGAGAAATTGGGCCGCACGCAGCCTATCTTCACCTACCTGGCCAATTCGATCGCCAAAGTAGTCGACGAGGCGTCCAGCCCGGAGCTTGACGCCAACGAAATCCCCTATTCGACGATTGCTGCTGTGGATCCACTCGAAGGGCTGGGTCCGTATGTCGACGCCAATGGAATCGATATCGACGTCGCCGCTGGACAAATGGTGTTGAATGAATGGGCGGCCGATGATTTGCAGGCAAAAATCGGCGATCGTATCGAGGTCCGTTATTTTGCTCCCGAAACGACACACGGTGAGGCCAGGGAAGAGTCGGCACAATTCGAGTTGGCGGCGATCCTGCCGCTTCGCAAGCCAATGAGGCCATTCCAGCGGCGGAAGCCGGCGACGTTCGACCAAGCGCCGTACTGGTCCAACGATCCGCAATTGACACCGACCGTTGCCGGAGTCACCGATCAGGAATCGATCGACGATTGGGACCCGCCCTTCCCATTCGATAGCACGCGCGTCCGCGACCAGGACGATGAGTATTGGAGCGAATACCGCACTACTCCAAAAGCATTTGTATCGTTCACCGATGGCCAGGCGTTGTGGGGCAGTCGATTCGGTCGTCAAACTGCGGTACGGATTGCTCTGGCTGACGGCGTTGACGCCGAAGCGATCGAAGCGAGGCTTGCAGACGAAATCAGAAGCGATCCGGGGGTCTTCGGTTTTCGATTTCGACCGGTCATGTGGAATGGCCTGGCAGCTTCACGTGGAACGACTCCCTTTGAGTGGTTGTTTCTCGGCTTCAGCATGTTCCTGTTATTCTCGGCACTCGCGCTGACGACAATCCTGTTTCGGCTCGCTACCATGCTGCGGCAAAAGGAACTGGGAACGATGGTCGCCATCGGCTGGCCGACTCAATTGGCTGCGCGAGTGCTGGTGGTCGAGAGTTCGCTGGTAGCATTCTTCGGTGGGGTTCTGGGCGTCTTTGGCGGGATCCTATTTGCTGCGGCGATGCTGGTCGGACTGCGCACCTGGTGGTTGGCGGCGGTGGTTACGCCTTTCATGCGACTGCATCTCACTTCACATGCGATCATCTTCGGTTTCCTGGCGGGGCTGGTCGCCAATATGTTCGTCGTCTGGTGGACGCTGCGAAAGTTACGAAATACGTCGCCGATTCAGCTGTTGCGGGGCCTCGCAGAACAAGTTCAGGTGACGCCCAGGCGGATTGCGACATGGCCGATTGCGGTGGCGATTGCCATCTCGCTGGCGCTCGCCGCGGCCGGCACGAAGCTGTCTGGTGAATCGCAAGCCGGCTGTTTCTTCGGTGGCGGCGCGCGCTGCTCGTCGGGCTGCTGTGGATTGTCAGACGCCGATTGCGCTCAGCCGTTGGATCGAGCGGACGTACAAGACTGATCGAACTGGCCCAATCTTCCGTCAAACGCAATCCGACTCGCAGTCTGCTTACCACAGCGTTGATGGCAGCTGCAACATTCTTGATCATTGCGATCAGCGCGTTTCGCCTTAGCCCGACCGAATCGGGAACCGGGGGCTTTGATTGGATCGCCGAGAGTGACCGTCCCGTATTTTTCGATCTTAACGACGTGGAGTTGCAACGCGCCGAATTCGGCGAGAGGTTTGTTGACCTGGAAGGGGCCGCCATTCTGCCTTTACGGGTGCGAGCCGGTGATGATGCCAGTTGTCGAAACCTGTACCAGGCGGCACGGCCACGAGTGCTGGGGGTTACCGATGAGATGGTGGATTACTTTGACGAATCGATTGGATCTTTTGCCTGGGCGAAGGCAGCGAGCGTTGAACCTGGGGACATCGCTGATTCATCGGTATCGGCGGAACGTCCGAATCCCTGGGCGCTGTTGCAGGCACACCACGTTGCCAGTAAGGCAATTCCTGTCATTCTCGACAAGAACACCGCGCTATTCAGTTTGCATCTGACAGGTCGCATCGGAGAGGAATTTACCGTCACCTACGATGAGCCCGTCACGTTCCGTATCGTTGGTTTACTGTCTAACTCGATTCTCCAGGGCAGTCTGCTCGTGGCCGAGAATCGGCTGCTGGAGCGATTCCCGGACACCGAAGGTTACCGCATGTTCTTGATTAGCGCTCCACCGGGCCGTGAGGAGACGGTTGCCGCCGCACTCGAATCCCGGTTCAACGACGAGGGACTGGCGCTTCGGGACGCGAAACAGGAATTGGCCGAGTTGATGGCGGTTCAGAATACCTACCTGTCGACGTTTCAATCATTGGGAGTGTTGGGACTATTGCTCGGTGCCATCGGTTTGGCAGTCGTCCAGGTTCGCAATACGATCGAACGTCGCAGCGAGTTGGCAGCGATGCAGGCGATCGGCTTCAGTCTGCAGCGACTTGGCTGGTTGATCGCTACCGAGAACATCATCCTGCTGGCGGCTGGCCTGATCGTCGGCGTTGTCGCTGCGCTCGCCACCGTGATGCCGCACCTGATCTTTGGCGATGCCAGCGTGCCGATCTGGTCGGTTGCGTCGATGCTGGGTTTCGTCTTTGTCGTCGGATTTGTCTCGAGTTGCTACGCAACTCGATTGGTCGGTCGGATGCCGTTGCTTGACTCACTGCGACACGACGCATGACCGTTGGAATACCGTTACCCGGCGACAGTTCGTCTGATAGACTGCCTCTTCCCGAAATTCCAGTTATTTCATCCTCGCAATAACGGGCTTCCGAATGTTACGCTTCCCGCTTGTGCTCCTGTTCATTGCGATGACTTTCTGTTGCTGGGGCACTTACGGTCCGGTGCTGCACGAAGGCCAGCTGGCAATGGGTTTAAGTCGTTGGCGTCCATTTGTCTGTGTCGGGTTGGCTTACTTTTTTGTTGCCGTTGTTGTGCCGTTGATCATTGGCAGGTTCCACACCGAGTCGGGACGCTGGTCGGTGCGGGGCATTGCCTGGTCGGTCGTTGCGGGAGCTGTGGGGGCCGTCGGTTCATTGGGCATTATCATGGCGTTCAGGCTGGGCGGCCGACCAGTATATGTCATGCCGCTGGTGTTTGGTTGTGCGCCGGTCGTGAATACGTTTGTCACGATGTTCTTTTCCAAACCGGGGAAGCCACCTGGCTGGCTGTTCTACCTGGGCATCTTGATGGTGGCCTTGGGCGGGGCGGGTGTTCTCACATTCAAACCAAGCCCAGCGACAGCACACGCCTCAGTCCATCTTTCCGACGACGTGCTTCTTGCCCAGATGACGTCCGGGGGTGATTCGGCAACGGCAGAGAGCGAATCGAATCCGCCGGCTGCGGTGGAACCGGATGCCGGATCTCATTCAGCCAAAAAAGGAATCGGACTAACTAATCTGGTCGCGACCATCGCGACGGTGTTGTTGACGATTTTCTGTTGGGGCAGCTACGGCCCGATGTTGCATCGCGGACAGTCCTTCATGGATGGTAGCCGTATGCGCCCCTTCATTTGCGTGGGTGTCGCCTACTTTCTTGTCGCCATCGTTATTCCGCTGCTTATTCTTTCCAAGTGGCCCGAACAGGGGGCTTGGACATTGTCGGGCAGCCTCTGGTCGTTATTTGCCGGGTGCTCGGAGCGACAGCGCGCTGGGGATCATCATGGCCTTCAACTTTGGTGGACGACCGGTTTACGTGATGCCGCTGGTGTTCGGCGGCGCTCCTGTGATCAACACGGCGACAAGTATGTTCAAGTCGTACCAGAAGAATGGCGATTGGGGTGCGCTTAGCTGGATGTTTCTGGCAAGCTTGGGGCTCGTAATCTGCGGGGCTGCGACCGTGTTGGTGTTTGCGCCAAAACCAGTCAAGGCTTCGGTGTCGAAGTTGGCTGCGGATGAATCGACAAACGATTCGGAGGGCGTTTCCAGCCGTTCCGCGACAGTCGCGAAGGAGGCTGTGGCCCCGGGTCGAACGTTGTCGCCCTAGTTTGCGGAGTTGCCCATGGATCCCACGGAAAAAATGGCTCGAATAGAAGACCTTTTCAGCCATATCTGGATGGTCCGCGCGTTTCTGAAACACTCAGAAGAGGCCGAGGAAGACGACGAACTGTGTGAAATTCACCGCCAACTTTACGACGTCATGCTCTCGTTGGGACCATCGGTCCAGTCGGGTGACGCCGACGCCTATTTGCGGCAATCGAGAAAAAAGTTGAATCGCTTACGGAACGCGGCCGAATTGTTTGCCGAAATCCAGCCGGAAGTATCGGGTCACACGAACTTCCGCATGGCGGCCCGGTCGCTGAACGCATGTGTCGCACAGATCACGGAATTGCTGGATCGGTCGTAGTTCTCAGCTTATGTTTGCCGCTGAAACCCATACCACTCGATATGCCGCCGCGGGCAATAGTTAAATCCCCTTCGACGACATTCGGGTTCCAACCATTCGCCGACCTGCTCCAGCCGTTCGGCTGTGATTCCTTCCGGCATCAACAGCACACGTTCGCTGTCGATCGCGGGATGGCGCGCCAGGTACCCGTCGATTTCCGGCAGGTCTTCCCTCGTCGCCACAACGAACTTGAACTGGTATTCGTATTCCTCGACCAACCGGTCAATCACCGAAGGCGCATCGCGGACTCGCTCGTGACGTACATGCCAACTTGCGTCACGCAATGCAGTCGGCGTCGAGTTGGCCATCTTCGGGCTGATCGACATTAAATCGCAGGCGACAGGCAAATACAGAGTCCCGGCCGTTTCGACAGTAATATGGAGACCGCGATCCCGCAGTTGCTGGCAGATCGGTATCAATTCAGCGAATAGCATGGGCTCGCCGCCCGTCATCACCGCATGCGAACAATCCAGTTCGGTTACTGCTTCGACGATCTCGGTGACGCCCATGTCGATGCCTTCTGGATGCCACGAGGTGTGGGGGGTGTCGCAGTAGGTACAACGCAAATTGCATCCGCTGGCTCGAACGAAGACGGACGGTGTCCCCGTTAACAAGCCCTCTCCCTGCTTCGATCTGTAGAGTTCCGCGATTCGCACGATGGCTCGATAAGGGAGTCTTGGTGTTGGAAGGATTGGACCGGTAGATCACCACCAGCACGGTGATTGCCGCATTCTGCTACCACTTGGACGCTGGACGCCATCATGCCAGAATGGGCGGGCCATCGAAAGGAGCAACGACGTTCATGACTGAGCCATCGACTGAGATTCTCGAAACGTTTGACAACCCGCACCCGGGACGCGACTACGAGATTGAAATTTCGTGTCCCGAATTCACCTCGGTATGCCCCAAGACGGGTCAGCCGGACTTTGGCATGCTGACGTTTCAATACGTCGCCGACAAGAAGTGCGTCGAGCTGAAGAGCCTGAAGATGTACTTGCAGAGTTTTCGAGATCAGGGGATTTTTTACGAGGACGTGACGAATCGAATCCTTGATGACCTCGTATCGGTGTTGCATCCACGGCGGATGACATTGGTGGCTCGTTTTACTCCGCGGGGTGGGATTTCTTCCGTGATCACCGCCAGGTACGAACAGGCCTGAACCCGAAGGTGCCGCATTCAGTAGGCCTTCCCTGATGCCTCTTTCCATTGGCGAAACAGGTCCGCACATTCGGTCCGCATCAGGTCGGGAACCAACATGACTTCACTGCCGCCCATTTGCAGCAACGTGTGGGCCGGCAGCCGCAATTCGTTGAAGCCACCTGCTTCGGCGTCTTCGATGGTGGCACCGAAGTAAACCGTCTCCACTCGGGCCCAGTGCAATGCAGACATGCACATGGGGCACGGTTCGCAGGTTGTCGCAACAGTGCAACCTTCCAGCAGGATTCTGTCCCGCGGTCTTGCATGCGGTTCGAATCGCAGTGATCTCAGCGTGAGCAGTAATGTCGGTTGTCGCCCAAACGACATTGTGTGAAACGGCGAGCAACTCGTCGCCTCGCGCGATAACACAGCCAAATGGAGTCTGTCCGGTGGATATTCCCTCTTGCGTTTTCTCAATCGCCAATTGCATCAGATGTTCGGGCTTGTACAAAGTCTAGTCCTCGAAGGGAAATAGGCCGACGAATACTACCACGTCGCTGAAGGACGGGAAAAGTCCGGAAATTGCGCTGCATAGCGCATTGAAATGCTCACTCGGCCGTGAATTCCAAACTTGGATGGTCTGATGACGAAAACGGCTGCCTTATCCGTGTCGCCGTCAAGATCTTATCGAGAGTCCAAACGTTTTTGCTGGCTGACTAGCCCTGGTAGCCCTGCGGCGGTGTCTGTTGCGGGTCAATTCCCGGTTGTGGGTACGGTTGCGTGTAGCAGCTTGGATCGACGACCGGCGTTGTCCCCGGTTGTTGAGAGCCGTACGCCAACTGGCTCGGATCCAAACCCGTATTCGGAAGAAGCGGCGCCGCCGGGGATGTTGGTTGCTGTTGTCCACTTGCAGTTGTGGGATCAACATTTGGCTGTCCATACGTTGCCGGGTCGTAGGGAACCTGATCGTAAGCGGGTTGTTCAAAAGGATTGGGTGTCGAGGGGAACTGGCCGGTCGGCACCTGACCATACGCCGTTGTCTGCGCATCAGTTCCCTGAGGTGGGTAACTCGCTTGCCGGTCCAAAGCAATCGGTTCGCTTGCTGGCTGCATTCCCTGAGTCGCTGGGTTGACGAGCTGCGGGGCCGCTGCTGTATTGACCGCAGCCTGATGCATCTGCGGATCAATGGCAGGCATTGAGTGCGTCAAGAAGCCCGGCGCTGCAATCGCGGCGGCAGCATTGGCCGCTGTTTCTGTTTCGGACAAATCCTGTTGGGCCTTGTTGCTCTTGACGCCTTGTTTGGCGATCTTCCCGGCTTTTACACCTTGAAAACAGAAGTAGAGCGAGGCACCGGTCGCCAGCAGGCCGGGCAGCATCCAAAACATGGAAGTGCCTTCTGACAGCACGAAAAATATCGCGGCTGCCAACGCAGCGATACCTGAAAAACACAAATTGCTGAATGCATTCGCACGCGAACTGGAAACGGCGTGCCGACTAATGGCTGAGCGAGAACTCTCATTTGCCAACTCTCGCATCTTGGTAAGACTGTCCAGCTGCAGTGGCGGACGGCTGGGTGTGCGGATAGGTTTCGGCGGTTCTACAGGAACGGTTTCATGAACAAAGTCAGGCGTTTTGGTCGTTCCTGCGGCAGGTCGTATGCTCGCGAGAGTGGAACCTGCCTTTACTCCACCGCTGTCATTGCCAACTCGCTGCAGCAGCTGTTGCATGTAATCTTCGATCGAACCATCGTCGTGCCCGTCGCCATCATGGTGATCCTGATGCGATGACGGAGGCAGGCTCACGGCTGCAGCTCTTCCGCTTCCTCAACGTCGTTGACGGTATACGATTCCAAGGCCGGTGGAGTTTGCGTCTCGGTGTATTCGTCTGCAACAGACTCAGACGACGGCTCTCCGTCAGCATGGTACTCGTAGTCGACTTCGGGTTCTTCATATGACGGAATCGCATATGATGGCTCATTATCGGAGGATGTAAGTTCGGCGAGCAGCTGATCTGCCAGTGAGCCAACCTCTGGTTGACCGTGATCTGCGTGTTCTTCGACCAGCGGGCTGTCCATTGATTTTTCGTATTGCGCTTCGTCGCTTCCGACCATTGCCTGCAATCGCGACAGCATCTCGTCTTCTACGGCATCGACATACGGCTGCGCCTGGTTCGACGTCCTCGGGCTGCGTAGGAGCCATGAATGGATCGGAAGCCGCAAATGCCTGCGCATCGGACGCCTCTTCAGCTGAAGGGTAGTGGAATGGTGACTGCCGCAGCGGTTCTTCCTCGCGCACGAAAGCTTCGTCATGCATGCAGGTTTCGCTGCTCGTGTTTTGGTGCTGTGTAGCCGCCGATGTATCCTCGGCGGCAGTCGGTGCCTCAGTCACCGGGTCGTCGCCCAGCAATGCATCAAAGGCATCTGCGGTCTTGACATGATCAGCAGCCGGTGCGTCGGTAGCTGCTGGTTCAAATTCGTCGTCCACTAACGATCCGTCGTGCCAATCACGCGACTCCAGTTGATCGTCGTCCGCGTCGATAGCAGGTATGGACTCGGTGATATCCGCTTCGTCAAAATGCGGGCGTTCATCAACAGACTCTTCCAGAAAAGAATCGCCCAGTTCCTGGTTTGGCTGTTGATCGATCACTTGATCGCTGACTTGGTCGGCGACCTGGCTGGCGTACGTCATCAAGTCATCGTCAGAAATATCTTCTTCGGAGTCGCGAACCGGTTCAGAGGATTCAACCAGCCCGTCTTGGTGCTCTTCGAAGGAGTCCTCCGCGGCCACGGGAGCCAGTTCCCCTTCCTCGGTCAGCGATTCTTCGAAATCGAACTCCGCTGCCGCACCGTCTTCGTAAGTCACGTCCTCTAATGTATCGTCAAAGGTATCGAAGAGCTCCTTCGCTTCAGCATCGGGATTGGCGTTGTCACTCAACGACAGTTGGCTGGGGAACGAGAAGTTGGCGTTGGCGGATGACGCAGGTGCTTGATCGAGTTCGTTGAGTAGCGGAGCAACCTGTTCATCGGACACTTCGATCAGTGGTTGGACGTGTGAGGCGCGAAAGGTCGCCTGTTCCTCCAATTCAAGAGCTTGCCGCTCAAGCTCTGCTGCCCGGGCCTCGAGCTCTCGCTCGCGTTGGTCCAACTCCTGCTGTAACTGGTCCTCATGCAGCTGGAATTCGCGTACCGTCTGTTCGAACTTGGCTTGACGAGCTTCCAATTCGGCAAGTCGTTCGAGCCAGGCTTTTTCTTCAGCAGTTTGCTGGGGCGGCGAGGGGTCTTCATGCTGGCGTGCCTGGGAGTCGGCCTGTTTGGCGGCTAATGCTTGCAGCCTTTCAAAATCGCACGTCCATTGACGTCGTTCTTCGAGATGACGTACCGACTGAGCGGCTATGCGGCGTTCGAGTTCCTGCTTCGCTTCCTGGACTTGAGCCAATCGCGCAAGCAGTTCAGCTTGAGTTGTGCTGCCGAGGGGTGTCGCAGCGGCACTTTCGAGCTGGCGAATGCGCTCGTTCAGGATCATCGTCTGTTGACTGAGCTGCTCAACGCGTGTTTCGGCGTTTAAATCCAGATGCTGCATCGAATCACGACGGCCACGTTCGTCGCAAATGACTTCTACGCGAATGTTGGCGAACGTCAGCACGTCGCCGGGAACCAAACTTGCATCTTCAAAGATTTTTCCGTTGAGGTAAACGTCTTCGGCCCAACGTCGAACAACGGTTTCAGTTGGACCACGTAGAATGATGAAGTGGACTGCTTTTATGCCAGCGCCATTGAGCCGAATCGTGCAGGCATCAGCCGATCCGATACTGCATTTGGGCGAGTTGATGCGCACCAACTCCGGCTGATTCGAGTTGCCAATCACGCGCAGCACCAACTCGCCGCCGGACCGTCCCAGGGTGCTGTAGGTCGAGTCGTTCGTCAAAGACTGCGTGGTTTTCATACTATGTTCTCTGCGCTTCCAGTCAGCGAAAGCCTGTTTTTTTTCGTTAGCGGACAAAGGTGGTGGGAACGATACCAGCGCTTTTTCCGGCCTAGGTGATTTAGCTTACTGCTTGCCCACCGTCAAAAAGCAAAGGTGGATTATTCGGCAGTACCACAGCTAGCCGTGCCCGCAAGCTCGCCCGAACTC
This sequence comes from uncultured Planctomycetales bacterium, assembly GCA_963821085.1. Taxonomy (GTDB): domain Bacteria; phylum Planctomycetota; class Planctomycetia; order Pirellulales; family Pirellulaceae; genus CAWGCE01. The sequence goes on from CAWGCE010000009.1 coordinate 178,919, forward strand.
AGAAATCCGCTCCGATTCGGTTGCGGTTTTGCCGATTATCGGAAAGCGATGGTCCGGATTGCGTTCGGCAGAATTGGCTGCGGACCGCAAACGCTGGAAAGTGTCCTTTTGGCGCCACGGGCGTCGGCGGGTCAGCAAGCCCGCATGAGACGCGTTTTTCGTCGCGAAGTTGTAAAAAAACTGCTGAGGGTGAGTTCAATGCGTACTATGCTTTCAGCTGATTCGGCTTGCCTTGCCGATTGCTGAGGCGCAACGGACATCTCTGGATATTGAAGTTAGAAGTCAGGTGTATTCATGGCACGCAAAGACGCGCTGAAGAACTTAAGAGAAGTATTGGTGACACGGCGGGACGCTTTGAAGAAGGCGTTGGCAGGTGATCTTAGCGCACTGAAGCAGCTGAGTGAACAGACAAAGGGCGATGTCGTCGACGTTGCTTTGGATGCGGCACAGGATGAAATCAGTTCGCAACTCGCCGAAGTCGAGAGTCGAGAGCTGGCGAGCATCGATCTGGCGCTGGATCGCATGCGAAATGGCACCTATGGAAAGTGCGAGGGTTGCGACTCGAATATACCACTGGCCAGGCTGCAGGCACTGCCTTATGCAACGTGCTGCATCGAATGCCAGCGGAAACTGGAAGAGTATGGCTACGACGGGCGCAGTCCTATTAACTGGGCGCTGATCCTTGGCGACGATACAAACACAGCAGACATGGAAATGGACTTTTCGTCAGCGCGCGGCGGCAAGATTGCGTTAGATCACGGACGAATCAACTTTTGACCCGCAACAGATTTCCCGCAGTGCTTGGACATCGCCTGCCCAGGTAGATGTCACGAAAACGCGTCAGGTAGGCAAGGAGGCCACCTTCGATTTTTGCATACGCCGCCGAGGCGCAGATCGGAAAGCAAAAGATTTGTTTTCAATGCCGCGGTAAGTACGTGCAGAAGCCTGGGTTTGCCTTCCTTGGGGGACAAGGAGGCGCCGCTTGATCAGATTCAGCAGGATTCCGACGGTAGTAGTTGCCGCATTAGCGGCAGCTCTCGCTCTTTTTACGCTGCCCGGCTTTGCTCAACAGCCGGTACGCCTCGTCGAGGATTCGATAACCGGGCCGCAAGGCATTACCGAGCCGGTCTCCGTGGCTCCGCCTGCGGATGATGGTCCGTCAGCTCGCGTCGCCTGTGCGCTGTTGGAATCGTATCGGCCAGAAGTCGACGAGCGCAACGAAACCGGGAATTTGCACTGCTCGCACAGCAGGTGAGTATCCTCGAACAACAGGCGGTGGTGTTGCGCAGTGTCGTCAAACTCGTGGGCCCCTCCGTCGTTCACATCGAAGCCGAGAAAGAGCTGAAAGAGGAAGGCGTTTCCACGCGTGTCGATCGGTCGGCACCGAGCGAATCAAGGGTTGATGCTCATGCCGAGGAATCGCCCGACATCGGGTCCTACGAGGTAGAAAACTACGATTCGTACGAGACCGGCCCGCACAACAGCTATCCCGAATACGAAGTGCTGGACGAAGGCTACTCGATCATCCCGAATTCCTATGTCGAAGAGGCAGGATCCGGGGTCATTATCCAAATCGATGGAAAGAACTATGTCCTAACGAACCGGCACGTGGTGACCGGTTGCGAGCTGAGGGGCATTCGCATCAAGTTGCACGATGGCCGTCAGCTCTATCCGGTACGCAAGTGGGAAGATCCTACAACCGACGTGGCGGTACTTGCTGTCAATACGTTTGGCCTCGTGCCAGCCAGACTGGGCAACAGCGACGAGGTGGAAATCGGCGATTTTGTGCTGGCGTTTGGCAGTCCGTTTGGATTAAGCCGTTCCGTTACGTACGGCATCATCAGCGCCAAGGGACGACGCGACCTCGTGTTGGGCAGCGACCCGGTAGGGATTCAGAATTTCCTGCAAACTGACGCGGCAATTAACCCTGGCAATAGTGGCGGCCCGCTGCTCAATACGCACGGTCAGGTGATTGGACTGAATACAGCAATCGCCAGCAACTCGGGCGGCAATGATGGTATTGGATTCAGCATCCCGATGAATATCGCCATGCATGTGGCGACACAATTGGTAACCAATGGCGAACTGGTTCGGGCATATATGGGCGTACACCTGGATTCTGCATTTCGCATCAAGGCTGCCAAGAAACTCGGACTATCCCGGTTGGTTGGAGCTCGTGTTACGGGGATCACGGCTGATTCGCCGGCTCAACAGGCAGATCTGAGGTTTGACGACGTCATTGTTGCCTTCAACGATATCCCGGTCGAAGACGACAATCACCTGGTGAATCTTGTTGGACTGACGCCGATCGGAGTGGAAGTACCCTTGACCGTGATCCGTGATGGAAAGGCAGCCAACTTGCGAGTGATACTGACCAAACGGGCTGGACAGGCGGACAACTATTGAGCACGGACCGCGCAGTTGTCGGCTGTTCCGGTGTCTCACGAAAGCCGCGTCAGCCCCCGAATGATGCATTGCTTCACCATGTTCGAATCGGCGTGGATCGCGACTTCCATGTTGGCCCGGTCGCGACTGGTCGATCTGCGGTCGAAGATGGTCAGGCCCGATGTCAGTTTACCCTTCGTTTCGACCTCTCCATGAAGCGGTATCGTTTGAAACAGTTCGGGCTGCAACGCGGCAACGACAGCGACTGCGTCGTGCAATTGAATGCCTTCCAGGCCGAGATGAGCGCGGTGAGCGCGAAACATGTGGTGCAACACATGGTGCAGAAATTGGCCGCTGCGTGTTTCCACTGCCGGCAGCTCGTTGAACAAATCGAGCGACAGGATTGTCTCGCGCGTTACATCGAGCGGGATGATCGTTTTCGTCGTCGGTGACTCGTAAACAGCCTGGGCCGATTCAGGGTCGTAAAAAACATTGAATTCGGCACAGGCAGTCGCATTGCCAATTCCATCGACCGAACCACCCATAATGATCAGTTGCCCCATCATCGTGGCGATTTCCGGATCACGGTGCATGCCCTGGCGATATTCGTCAACGGACCGAGGCAAATAATCATGACTTCGCCGGGTGCCGATCGAACCACGTCACAGATCAGCTTGTCAGACTGGTGTTCGTGGTGCAGCACCGAAACGTCAGCATTGATGTTACCCAAGCCATCGCTGCCATGGAGCTTCCGCACGTCGGTCGGCGGGCTGTCATTGGGTGCCGTCGCTTTCCCGAAACGCGGATACCTCGGAGGGTCCAGGCACTCGACAACTGCTTGCACATTTCGTGTCGTTTGCTCGGCGGAGGCGTTGCCCTCGGTGGCGGTGATTGCCAAAATCTCGAATCGGGGGTCGAACAGTGCGATCGCCAGCGCAATCGCATCATCAATGCCCGGATCGCAGTCGATAATTACTTTGCGCGGTATCATGACAGGGCCCGGCATTGCACTTTGAGTTTGTTTCAGCGACTCAATGAGTCGCTTCCCTGCATTACTATACCCGCTATTTTGGCCGTGCGGCATTCCGACGGAATTCAGGCAAACCTTGCCGGTTTTGACGAGTTGACATTTCCACTTGGGATAATAGGGGTAACCCGTGCTGCAGCCGCTCATCGAGAAAATTGCAGAGAACAAGCACCTGGAGTCGGCCGAGATGGCCGAGGCGATTCGCGGCATCATGTCCGGTAGTTTCGACAACCAGGAGGTGGCCGACTTTCTGCTGGGACTGAAGGCCAAGGGAGAAACGGCCACCGAGGTTGCCGGGGCGGCGATGCGGTCCGGGAACACATGATGGAGGTGCGTTCGACGCGTTCTGACTTGCTCGACACCTGTGGAACTGGCGGCGATGGTGCGAATACGTTCAACATCAGCACCGCTGCTGCGATCGTTGCGGCCGCAGCCGGAGCTCACGTAGCCAAGCATGGAAATCGCAGTGTCAGCAGCAAGTCTGGTTCCTCGGATGTTTTACGCGCGCTCGGTGTGAACGTGGACGCTTCGTTGAAGCAAGTGAAGTGCTGCCTTGAAGATGTGGGGATCTGCTTCTGCTTTGCTGCCGGTCATGCACCCGGCGATGAAGAGCGTCGCTGAAGTGCGGCGGCAATTGGGCGTGCCGACGATATTCAACCTGTTGGGACCGCTGTGCAATCCGGCTCGCACGCCGCATCAGCTGCTCGGCGTGGGAAAACCAGCGCTATTGCCGCTCATGGCGGAAGTCGTCCACCAACTGGGTTGCCAGCGATCCGTGCTGGTCAGTGGCAGCGACGGGTTGGACGAGGTTTCGCTCGCCGTCGCAACGAACGTGCGCATCGTGACCGCGGACGGGATTGAAGAGGCGGTTTGGACGCCGGCCAGATTTTGGAGTGACGGCTCAAAAGCTGGACGAATTGCGAGTTTCCGGGCCGCAGGAGAGTGCAGATACCATTCGTGGCGTGCTCAAAGGCAAAAAGGGGCCGTGCGCGGGATATTGTCGTGCTCAACGCCGCAGCCGGAATTTGGACGGTCTGGATTGGAATCCGATTTGGGCTCGGCAGCCCACCGTGTGCAAGCCGCGATTGATGATGGTAGCGCACTTGAAGACACTGCAGCGGCTTGCCGAGTGCTCTGTCAGCTGAGTTCGGTTCCCGGGCGGGTGTCCGCAACTGTCGCATCCCGACAAAGTTTTGCCGCGCCGATAACATTGTTTAAGTTCAGCCAGATATCGGTCGAAACCGAAATTTCATGGATTGTGGCCGTATGGCAAGCGGTTTGTTGACTTTCCAGTCGTGCTTCGCAGTGGTAAATTGGACCGACTAAGGGTCGCTCCAAAAGAGCTGCCGGGATCATCTCGGGCTCTCGAACCTACACACCGCTTACAGGAGATGCCCATGGCCAAGCCAGGTCCAAAAGTCAAGAAAGCCAATCACGGAAAACGCCCCGCGAACTCGCGTCCTCGCAAGAACCGACGACAGAAAGTGAAGACGTGAGTCTGGGCGCAAGTCATGGTGAATTATGGAGCAAAGCTTCGTGGGTCGCAAAGAGTACATCGTTGATCCGGCCGAAATCGACTTTGACAATGTCTGTCGCGAATCGAGGAGATTCGTAAGTACAATCCGCAGCGTTTCGAAATGGAGCAACTGACGGCGATCGTCTATGTGGACAGCGAGACTCGCATTTGCGCTGGCTACAAAGACATCACCGACAAACGAAGTGTGGGTTCGCGGCCATATGCCCGGGATGCCGATCATGCCGGGGGTTTTCATGTGCGAAGCGGCCGCACAAGTGTGCAGTTACGTGACGCAAAAGCTACGATTTGCTGGGTGCCGAGATGGTCGGCTTTGGCGGCATGGAAGACGTCCGTTTTCGCGGGCCGGTCGTTCCCGGCGATCGACTGTTGATCGCTTGTGAAAAGCTGAAGGTGCGACGTAACCGCATGATTATTTGCCGTTTTCAGGGGACTGTTGGCGATCGAATCGTCGTCGACGGAAAAATCAAGGGCATTCCGCTACCGGTCGATCAGTTGGCGCCGAACGCTTCTGTCTAAGCTGCCATCGGTGGTTTGATCCCTGTCGTTCCGCTGTACAGCGGGGGTAAGAGAATTGAGTTAGTGCCATGTTCTTACCCTTTCGCGACGACAACCCGACGACCAGGTGGCCGGTCGTCACGGTGACGATCATTGTGCTGAATGTCCTTTCAATGATCTACCAGAACCAGCTGCCCTTTCGCACGGGTGAAGGGTCGCATGCGATTGTCAAACATGTGCACCGCTTCGGATTTGTTCCCATTCGGGTCCGCCAGTTGACCGACCGACGCCCTCTGCAGCTCGAATGTACGCCGGCCAGCGTCCTCAACCAGGCATGCCCGTTCCGTGGGGCCCCGAACGGCTGGTGGTGTATCCGCCAAGCGCGATGGGAATTTTGCTCTCGGCCTGCACCGCCATGTTTTTGCACGCCAACTGGTTGCATTTGGTGAGCAATATGTGGTTTTTCTGGATCTTTGGTGACAACATTGAAGACCGGCTGGGGCACATTACGTTCTTGCTTTTCTATCTTGTGGGTGGTCTCATCGCCACGCTGGTCCACTTCCTCATGTGTAGCGAACAAGCAGCTACGATCCCGATTGTGGGCGCCAGTGGTGCGGTTGCTGTGACGTTGGGCGCTTATGCCGTTTTTTATCCGTTTGCCAAGGTGCAGACGCTTTTGTTGCTGGTCATCTTCTTTACGGTCATTGAACTGCCGGCACTGGTTGTGCTGGGTTTCTGGTTCGTTGGACAGCTGTTCAGCGGATTGGCTCCGCAGGCACCAGGTGCTGCCGGCGTCGCGTGGTGGGCCATATTGGCGGATTTGTCGCCGGTTCGCTGCTGATGCCCATCCTGGCGGCCGCGACGCCGGAACCGCAAAAGGTCGGTGGCAAGGCGGAAAAGTATTTGGGTGCCGACTTCGCGTCCCCGTTACGATGAAACGGGTGGGAGCTAATCATGCGCACCGCGAACTTCGCAAAGTTGGGCAGGACGAACGACTGGATCAATACCTGGTAGCACGTGGATGATCTGCCCGATCGACGGACGCTGTTCGCCTGTTCGGTCGGGCCTGCCTCTGGAAGTCGAGGTTGGCACCGGGAAAGGGCTGTTCCTGCGCAACTCGGCCGCAGCGAATCCTCGGAGGAGCTATCTTGGAATTGAAGTCGTCAAAGTACGCCGAATTTGTCGCCACGCGTCTGGCGAAAGACGACCGCAATAATGCAAGGATGGCCGTCGGCGACGCCATGGTCGTCTTTCAGAAAAAACTCACGGATCGCTCGGTGGATGATGTCCACGTCTATTTCCCGGACCCCTGGTGGAAGGCCAGGCATCGCCGCCGCCGGATTGTTAATGAGGCATTTCTCGCCGAGGTTGAACGCGTTCTGGTGCCGGGCGGCAGGTTTCATCTGTGGACCGACGTCAAAGAATATTATGATAGTAGCGTGGCGTTGATCGCTTCCCGTACTTCGTTGCAGGGCCCTGTGGCGGTCGTCGAGGAGTTGCCGCTGCACGATCTGGATTATCGTACCCATTTCGAGCGACGCGTGCGGAGGAATGAGCTGGCGGTTTACCGCGGTTTGCTATACCAAGCCTGCCTGGCAGGTAGAATTTACAGCAGGCATCGGTCTACCGACGGCGTCCCCTGACGCGTAGTGGCGGTATCGGTTGCCGATGGAGCTATTGCGATGACGACACGTGAAGATTCGATCAGTTTGCTGAATGCCACGCACGACTTTCCGTGCCCGGTAATCATCAAGGCGATTGGGAAGAATGCAGGCGACTTCCCGCAACGGGTTGTCAGGGGCGTGCGCAAGCAGCTGCAGTTGGAAATCGACCCGCCATTCCAGATTCGCGAGGCTTCAGGTGGACGGCATATCGCGGTGACCCTGGAACCGATTTTCGAGTCTGCCGAGCAGGTTCTGGAGGCATACGAGGTGATCCGCACCATGGAAGGCGTCGTCATGGTGATGTAGGCGATTCGCGACGCCGGCTCAGAAAACTTGAGAGCGGCGAAAATTTGGCTCAGAATTGAATTCGAGCCCAATACCTTGGTAGATTGAGCTGGCGGGCCGTCGCTGAATGGCGGACCTTTTCGTATCCAGTACAGGTGTGACCATGATTGCCAGTCGACAGCGCTGACATTCGCATTTGTTTTTCTCGCCCTGACCCTGTCGCACCAGTTCAATTGCGATGCTGAGGAACGCACGTGGAACGACAAGTCGGGGAAATTTTCCATCGAAGCTGAACTCATCAGCGTCAACGAATCTGCCGTTACCCTGAAGACCTCCGATGGAAAGTCGATCAAGGTGGCGCTGGAGAAGTTGTCCGCCGATGATATTGCGTATCTCGACAAGCTGGCAGCGATGAAAGGGGAAGAGGCAAAAATCCGCCTGGTGGCCACCAAGTTCTTTAATGCGTTGCGCAAGAGCGATGAGGAACGCGAGGAACAGGTTAGAGATGTCATTACCACGAAGTCGCGGGAGAACCTGACGGGCTCGGGAAGTGAGATCAAGAGTCTCCCCAAACCGGACCGCTCCGCCAAATCGAGCGTGCGGTCCGTCGAAATTGACGGTGACACCGCCGAAGCGACAGTGCGTTTGAGATTTAAGGGTAAGTCGATCACGCCGACGATTATGCTCCGCAAGGAGGACGATGGTTGGCTCGTGTACGCAATCACGGGACCTGATGAGAATGATGAAATAACGACGATCAGTTTCGAAGGAAAGGACAACAACGTTTCCGCGAATCGTCCGCTGGAGACGGCGCGCGAAGTGATCGAGCCGCAAGAAATGGAGCGGGAGCGTGGCAATGGCCGTCCGCCGATGGATGTTGATGAAGATGCAGCGACGACACCACCGGAAAAAGAGCCGGTCAAGAAAGCTGCTCAGGGAGCTCATGGTCGCAACCCGCAGGGGGGTGGAAATCCTCACGAGCGGCCGCGCGAGTCCCGAGAAGGCGGAGGCGACGAAGTTCGATTCCGTGTTCCCGACGGGAACTCCAGAAGGCTGCTGAAGTTCATCGATACGACCATCGCCAGCGAAGCTCCGCATGGAGCGAATTCGGCTGAATTTCAGCAGCAGCAGTCGATCGCAATTCAAGAGGCAGCGAGCAGGGTCTTGAAAGACAAATCGGCCACGAAAGCGCAACGCGAAAAGGCAGGGAAGTCTTTGGTCGACGCAGCGATGTTGCTGCTTGATGGTGACCCAAAAATTGCGGCTGAACAAATCGAGGAACTGCCCGAAGAGTTGGCTCGCCGCGGCCTTGATGATGCAGTACCGTACGCAAACGCGGCTGGCTGGATGGTCGATCTGAAACTGGCACAAGGGCCGGACGAACGCAAGTCGGCGATTCAACAAGTCGTACACCAACTCGAATCGTTGCCGATCGATCGAGTCGCTGTCGATCTGGCGATCGACGCCAGTCGCGCGTCGCGGTCGCTGGACGATGTATTTGTCGCTGCGACGCATACCCAATTGGCGCAAATCCTGGCAAAAAGTCCGGACGAGAAAGTCCAGCAATTGGGTGATAAGTTCGCTGGGACAGGACGCAGGTTCGGACTCGTTGGTGGCGAGATGACGATCGAGGGTATTACGGCGGAGGGGCAACCGTTTGACTGGGGTGATTATTCTGGAAAAGTCGTACTGATCGATTTCTGGGCAACATGGTGTGGGCCGTGTCGAGCCGAAATGCCCAATGTGTTGAAGAATTACGAGAAGTACCGCGAAAACGGTTTTGAAGTTGTTGCCATCAGTGTTGATGACAACTTGAATGCGCTGGAAGAGTACCTGGAATCGGAAAGTCCACCGTGGACTGTCTTGGTTGACGAACACCCTGAAAACAAAGGCAAGTCGGTAGCCGCCTTCTACGGTATAGACGCGATTCCAGCGACGGTCCTGATTGGCAGTGACGGAAAGGTCATCACGTTGCAAGCGCGCGGAAGGCAACTGGATTCCCAGCTCGAACGCTTGTTTGAGGATGCAGCTTGAATCAGACGGCCTTCTTAACGAACTTTGCTGCTCTCATAAGTTCGCCCATCACTCTTTCCTTTGGAAAGATCGTCAACAGCGATCTGGTAAAGCGACTGGCCGCAGGGGGTGGGATACTCTTTGGTAACACACGCTCGACAGAGCGAATCTGCCGGTTTGCCTATGGCACGGTGGATCGCGTCCACAGGCAGATAGCGAAGCGAGTCAGCGCCCAGTTCTTTCGCCATATTGTCCTGGCAAATGGCGGTCAATCGACCGTCAGGCATGAATTTCGGTGCGAACAATTCGTCAATGCGAGACATGTCGATGCCATAGAAACATGGTGCAACGATCGGTGGGCAGGCGACGCGGACGTGGATTTCCCTGGCGTGTCCTTCGTCGCGGATCCGATCCAGCAGCACCCGCATGGTGGTTGACCGTACGATCGAATCTTCCACAAGGAGCACGCGTTTGCCGGCCAGGACATCTCGCAGGGGTGTATATTTGTTCTGAGCGGCCGATCGCCGCGTTCCGGAGCCTTCAATAAAAGTCCGCCCGGAATATCGATTCCGGATCAGTCCTTCGCGAACCGGGATGCCCAGCCGATAACCCATTGCATCAGCGGCCGCTTTGCTGGTGTCGGGAACCGGTACGATGATCGTGTTGTCATCCAGTTCGACCTCGGCTTCTGCGATCTCCATTTGCGCCAGTTCTTCACCGAGGTTGCGTCGGGTGAGATAGACACTGCGCTCATCCAGCGTACTCGCAACGTTGGCGAAGTAGATCCACTCGAAGAAACAGTGGGCCGAATTCCTCGGAGGTGCGAATTGTTCGATTCTGAGTTCCCCTTTTTCAATCAGGATCGCTCGTCCGGGAGGCAGAGACTGGATTTGATCTGATTTGAAACCCAGGTTAACGAGGGCGACGCTTTCACTGGCTGCGGCAAACAGCGCTCCGTCGATTGCATAACATAATGGTTTGATGCCGAGCGGATCGCGAGCTACCAGCATGTCACCGTCGGCGTTGATGAAGACGAGGCTGTACGCTCCATCAAAGCGATGACTTACGTTGCGCATGACGTCGATCAGCGACAGCCGATCCGACCCGGAAAGCTCACGGCTCAACTCGTGCATGATGATCTCGGTATCGGTATCGCGGGCCAGGTGATGATTGCCATCCTGCAACAGCGCTTCGCGCAGTTCCTGGTAATTGGCCAGCTGTCCGTTAAACGCGAAACTAAACCACTTGTGTTTTTCCAGGTGGTGACGTTCAAAAGGTTGCGCGTAGCCGCGATCATCCTGACCGCAGGTGGCGTAACGAACGTGACCGATGCCAGCTGATCCTGCGTATCGTGCCTGAATACTTTCCATCTTGCCGCGGTGGGCCAGCCGGAAAACTTCGGTAACCGATCCGATATCCTTGCAGGTATCGATCAGCTGTTCGCGTTTTGGCCGATAGGTTGTGATGCCCGCGGCCAGCTGGCCCCGATTCTGCAGATCGAGCAACATCCGCGGCAGCAAACGAGTCACCTCTTTGGGATCATCGCCCGGACAAAGATCGCTGATCGGTCCGTCCAAATGATAGACCGCGGCAATTCCGCACTCTTCGTACAATTCGCTCATGAGATTAACGGCATCGCATCATGCCTGGCCGTGTGAGGTGGCGAGTCGGAAGTTTCAGAGCTCCGTCGGGTGCATTCTAGATCGTTGCCCGTTCCGCCTCAACCGCTCGCAGCGATATGTGTGCATCGTTTCCTATTCGCGATGGTTGAAGTATCATCCATTGCGAAATCGCCCAGCCGCAGGCATGTTTTGGTTCTGATGGCAGCGCCTTTGCAGCGATTTCCTCACCCCGGTGGCTACTCAATTCACCCATTCACGAATCGATGATGAATCCAAACGAAGATCGGGCTGCGATCATTCAGGGTACGAAGCAGGTCGTAGTCAAGCTGGGGACGCGTGTCATTTGTCGAGAAGATGGTCGATTGAGCCAGGAACGCGTCGGCCAGATTGCCGAACAAATCAGCGGGTTGATCGAGGATGGCCTGCAGGTCGTGGTCGTGAGTAGCGGGGCCGTTGGCGCCGGCATGAATCAACTGGGACTCAGTAAACGGCCGCACGATTTGGCGAAATTGCAGGCAGTTGCTGCCGTCGGGCAGGCTCGGCTCATTAACGAGTACGAACGTCACCTGAGCACCCACAAACGACATGCCGCGCAGGTGCTGCTCACATCGGATGACCTCGACCATCGAATCCGTTACCTGAACGTTCGTAATACATTAATCGAATTGCTGGAAATTGGTGCAGTCCCGATCATTAACGAGAACGACACCGTTGCCGTTGACGAGCTGCTAACGACGTTTGGAGACAACGATCGCTTGGCGGCGCGCGTGACCAACCTCTTGGCCGCGACCTTGTTGATCATTCTGTCCGATGTTGATGGGCTATTTGATGGTGATCCCCAGGCAACCAGCAGTCGCGTCATTTCAACCGTCGATCAAATTGATGAGGCTATCGATCGGCACGTCCGTGACCGCCAACAGCAGCTGTCGCGTGGTGGGATGAAAAGCAAGCTGGAGGCCGCTCGCGAATGCACTCGGACGGGCCGGCATGTCGTGCTGGCCAATGGGCATCGGCCGCATGTTTTGACCGAGATCATGTCTGGCAACCAGGTTGGCACGTTGTTTATGGCCGCGTCCAAACCGATCAGCCCGCTGAAACGCTGGATTGGTTTTTCTGCGAAACCCAAGGGCGCGTTAACGCTGGACGGTGGCGCTTGTCGAGCATTGCAGGCCGACGGGCGCAGTCTCTTACCGATCGGAGTCCAGAAGGTCAGTGGCAATTTCAGCAAAGGCGACGTTGTGGCGCTTGTTGCAGCCAATGGCATCGAAATTGCTCGGGGCCTTACCAATTACGATTTTGCCGATGTGGTAAAGATTCAGGGGCATCGCAGCGAACGGATTGGCGAGCTGCTGGGGCACTGCCCTTACGATGAGTTGATTCACCGCGATAACCTGGTTTTGACGGGCGGCTGAATCTGGTTGAAAGTGATTCTACTTTTACATTACTTCTTGGTCTATCTCACTTGAATCTATCGTGGACATGCTGATGGACGTTGTCGGTCACAATCGAGACGCTTGGGATCGCAAGGTAAGGGAAGCCGACCGCTGGACGGTTCCCGTCTCGTCGGAACAAATAGCCAAAGCCCGACAGGGCCAGATTGAAATGGTGCTGACGCCCACGATCACGGTTCCCGGCGACTGGTATCCGCCGCTTGCCGGGACCAAAACATTGTGCCTGGCGGCAGCCGGGGGACAACAATCGCCGCTACTTGCGGCTGCAGGAGCCTTCGTCACCGTACTCGATAATTCACCTCTGCAGTTGGAGCAGGATCAGAAAGTTGCCGAACGCGAAGGATTGCAGCTGAATTTGATCGAGGGAGACATGCGCGACCTGTCGGTTTTTACCGATGAGCAATTCGACTTCATCTTTCATCCCTGTTCGAATTCTTTCGTTCCCGAGATCGAGCCGGTCTGGCGCGAGGCGGCGCGGGTGCTGAAGCCAGGTGGAATCATGCTCTGCGGATTCACCAATCCGGTCCGCTACCTGTTTGATGACGAACGCACCTACAATGGCAGCCTGACCGTCCGGCACGCCCTGCCCTATTCCGATTTCACGCACCTGAATGAGGCAGAACGGCAGAAGTATGTCATCGAGCCGGGCCATCCGTTTGAATTTGGCCACACGTTGGAACAACAGATAGGCGAGCAACTACGCGCCGGCTTTGTGCTGACCAATTTCTACGAAGACGCCTATCCCGAGGCCGAAAAAGACCCCATTTCCAGCTACATGAAGACCTTCATTGCCACGCGTGCCGAGCGTCGGTAGGGGGCTGCCCGCAAGCTTGCTGGCGAAGCGAAGCAAAGCGGATATCATGGTGTCCTTCGTTGGAAGAAGAATCTTTGGAGTTGAACATGGGAAAGAAAATTCACTGGCACTACCACCGCCGCGGCTGAACGACCTGCACTCGAGCGAGGAGTTTCTTGCCGCGGCCGGTTGTGATGTGACCGAAGAGCAAAACGCGACGAAAGACCGGATTCAAGGTCGGGACGTGTTGAAACTACTTGATGGCATGTCGAAATTGATCGTCGCCAAGGGAAAGAAGACCTTCTCGTACAACCTCAAAAAGAATGCACCTTCCGCAGATGAACTCGTCGCGGCGATGACCGGGCCCACTGGCAACTTCGCGCACGACACTGATTGTCGGCAAGAGTGTCGTTGTCGGCTTTACTACCGGGATGTACGAGGATTTGCTTTCGTAATTCCCATTGACGGCCGACCGCTCCGTCGGTCGGGACGGCCAATGTTCGAGTTACGACGCATTGGTATTTGATATGGATTGCCCGTTCATGCTCACTTCAGCTCGATGCGGTACGGCAGAATGCAAGCGGCCGGCTCTTGGAAAACTCGCTCCAATGTTCGAACTTCGGACCAAATCACTTGCATCTCTTTCGGCAACAGTCCGGCGGTGGCGCTGGAGCCGACGGGTGCTGCTACCGAGCCTCCTTCAAACAGTTCTTCGAAGAAAGTCTTTTGCTCAGGCAGGATCAGCAGGTCCGGTTCTTCCTCGGTAGATAACTTGGCCATCTTTTGAGCGGCCTTTAACGCCTCACGCAACGTGCCGATCTCATCGACCAGGCCATTTTCTTTCGCCTGCAAGCCGGTCCAAACGCGACCGCCAGCGAGCGACTTCAACTTTTCGATTTTCATGCCCCGCCCTGCCGCGGCTTTCTCAGTGAACTGCTGATAGGTTTCGTCCATGTAGCTTTTCATCAATTCGCGGCTCTCTTTTGAAAATGGTTCGGAGCCGGAAAACATCCCGCTGTTCTTGCCGTAGGCGATTACGTCGGTGGTAATGCCAACCTTGTCCATCAGGCCTCCGATGACGATCTTGCCACCGACAACACCAATGGAACCGGTCAAAGTACCGGGTTCCGCGAGGATCTTGTCGCAGCCCATCGATATGTAATAGCCACCGCTGGCCGCGACGTTGCCCATGCTGGCGATGACAGGTTTTTCGATTTCCTGGATCTTGTTCCAGATCAGATCGCTGGCCAAAGCGGACCCGCCGGGACTGTCCACTCGAAGCACGATGGCAGCCACATCCTCATCGTCGTCTGCCTTGGCTAGCGCCTCGACAATCGTATCGCTGCCCATCGTCTGGCCGCCCATCGGCGAATTGCTGCTGGCACCCGACGTGATCGCACCGACGGCATAGACGACGGCAATCTTCTTGTCCTGCTTCGATTTGCGGCTGGACTTCTTGCCACCGGAGAAAATCTCCATCATCTTGAGGAATCCGCCCATACCGGAAAAGTCGGTGTCTACTTTCTTCTTGCCATAATCTTCGAGCATCGCCAATTCGTGGTCTTTACTGCCCGCCAGCAGCTCTTTGTCCCACGCCCCTTCGTAATCGACGATGTCGATTAATCCGGCCTCTTTGGCCGCGTCAGCGGTGAAGATGGCCTGGTCGATCAGCTCTTTCACAGTGTCTTCACCGAGTGAGCGATCGGTCGCAATCAGGTTCACCATTTGGTTGTAGTAATCGGCGAGCACCGAGTCGAGTTGCTTGCGGAACGGTTCGCTCATGGAATTTCGTGTCATCGGTTCGGCGGCACCTTTGAAGTCACCGACCTGCATCATGTCCGCTTTAACGTTAAGTTTGTCCAACATGTTCTTGTAGAAAGTGACTTCGGCTCGCACACCGGGAACGATCAAGATGCCCGATTCTGGCATCATGATCTTGTCGCAAGCGCAGGCGACGAGATACTCCGCGGGCGTCCCCATTTCCATTTGGGCGTAGACCATTTTTCCGTTCTTGCGGACCCCGCTGATCGCCTCGCGGATTTCATTCAACTGCCCACGCCCCAGGGCGGCGCCTTTGATCCGCAGCAGCACTGACCGCACCTTGTTGTCGTCTCTTGCCTTGTTCAGCCGTTTCACCATGCTCATCAAGCTGCTGTTGTCGGTCCCCGTCAGCAAACCCAACTGGGTCGGTCCTTCTGAAAGAGATCCACCGAGCTTGATTTCGGCGACCGAAATCTTTGGTTTTTCAGTCGGCTTCGATTCGCCCTCAGATTTGGTTTTTTCAGTTTTTGATTTCGCGGCGTCTTTTGCCGATTTCTTGTCGGCTACCTTCGTGTCGGGCTTTTCTGCTTTCGTTGCGGTCACTGGCGGTTTCTTTTCTGCGGTGGCTATCTGCGCCAACAGGTCGTTCACAAGCAGCGAAAGGGTCAGCACGACGAATGGCGCGACACGCAAGAGTGATTTGTTTTGCACGTGGTTTTTCCTCGTTGAGCAAATGGTGGGTTGAGTCGGGACGGACTTGGTGCAGGAAACAGCATAGAGCCCGTAGATATTGACAAATTGTACAGTCTGCCGGGACTACCCGGGTTGCAGCTTCCTTCCTTCAGAAGCGACGCGATTTCGTAAAAGCCGACACAGATCAGCACCAAATTCGGAAAATCAGGTGTACATCCGCTATTGTATCTGTACACCCGTATATTATACTGCCGAAGCAAGAAAACAGGTGTAGGCCACGACAATTGCCCAAGCCACGTCAGCTGGAACGGTCGGTAACGAACTCGCTGACAAACTCGGAAACAAAGGACATGGGATGTCTCATTTGGACCAACTGACCAAGCGCCAGAAAGCCGTTTACGAATTTGTGCGCGACAAGATCGTGAACCGTGGATATGGCCCGACGGTGCGTGAAATTGGCGAAAAATTCAAAATAAGCTCGCCCAATGGTGTCATGTGTCATTTGCGAGCGTTGGAGAAAAAAGGACTCATTACACGCGAGCCCAACATGTCGCGGGCAATTCAACTGACCGCGGATCCTGCCGCTGAGGCCGGTTTGCCTTTGGTTGGGGAAGTCGCGGCAGGCGTGATGCATGAGGCGATTGAACAGGACGAGCGTGTCGATTTTGGCTCGATGTTCAGTCACAAGAGTCAATTCGTACTGCGTGTCCGGGGCGAATCGATGATCGAAGCTCAAATTGCCGATGGTGACTACGTCGTCGTCAAGAAGCAGCGGACGGCCACAAAAGGTCAAATGGTGGTTGCCCAGACGGAAGAAGGCGAAGCGACTTTGAAGTACTGGTTTCCAGAGAAGAACCGGATTCGATTGCAACCGGCCAATTCAGCGATGTCCCCGATTTATGTCCGGGATGCTCGGATCCTGGGTGTCGTGGTTGGCGTTGTAAGGCCTCGCGTTTAGACGTTGGACGACCGCTACCCTGCCTTCTTCAGGTCTTCCGCCTGATTGAGTTTGTTGTATAGCGTCTTGACGCTGATCCCGAGTTCCTCGGCCGCTTTCGGTTTGCTGCCGCTATGGCGGTCCAAAGCCTCATGGATCGCCAACATTTCCATCTCTTTCAGAGTGATCGGACCGTAGTTCGCGTTTTTCGCCGATCGGTGGCTCAACCGCGGCAGGTCTTCGGCGGAGACGGGCAACTGGTCACAAAGGATGGATGCGTGTTCGACGACATTTGCCAATTCGCGGACGTTTCCGGGCCAGGTGTGCGACTTCAGCAATTCGAGCGCGTCGTCCGAGAATGCCGGCCCTTTGCCGATCTGTTTGAAGCGGCTCAATAAATGAGTGGCCAAAGCGGCCACGTCGTCGAGCCGGTTTCGTAGCGGCGGCAAATCAATTTCGAACGGATTGATGCGGAACATCAGGTCTTCGCGAAAATCGCCTTCAGCGACCATCTGTTCCAGGTCGCGATGCGTTGCGCAAACGACGCGGACATTGACATGGAACGGTTCGTTGTCCCCCACGCGCCGTACCTCGCCGCTTTCGAGGGCACGCAGCAATTTGGCTTGCATCGATTTGGGCAACTCGCCGATCTCGTCGAGGAACAGCGTGCCGCCGCTGGCGACTTCGAAGAGTCCAATTCGCTGTTCGCTGGCACCGGTGAACGCGCCTTTGCGGTGTCCGAATAACTCGCTTTCAATCAACGATTCTGGCAATGCTCCACAATTCACTGTGACGAACTGCATTTCGACGCGTTCGCTTTGGTCATGAACGGCCCGGGCGACGAGTTCTTTGCCCGTTCCCGTTTCGCCACGAATCAGGACCGTGGAATTTGTTGGCGCGACCTTCGAGATCAGTCGACGGACTTTCATCAAAGCGGGCGTTTCGCCAATCAGGTTCGACTTGCCCTCCTTCAACTCCAGTTGATGCTTGGCCGCCCGGTACTTGTTTGTGAGCGATCGCCGTTCGGCCACGCGATGCAGCAGCGCATCAATTTCCTTCAGGCTTGCTGGCTTGCGGAGATAATCGAAAGCGCCCAATTGAACGGCCCTTATTGCCGAATCAATCGTCGATTTGCCGGTCAGAATCACTGCATCGGTATCGGGCGCAATTCCTTTGCTTGTTCGATGACTTCAATCCCGGTCATGCCCGGCATGTCCAGGTCGAGAATCATGCAGTCGTACGAATTCATTTCCAGACTCGCGATTGCCGTGAGGCCGTCCGGGCAGATAGTGACCTCATGACCGCGACGCGGGAGCTCGATGCGCATGAGTTCCTGGAGCGATCGTTCGTCGTCGGCGAAGAGCAGCTTCAAGCCGGTCGTGTCATGCTGCTTGGCGTTGATAGTCGGACTCCTTGACATGTTGTGTGGCGACGAGCGGTACGGTGACGATGAACGTGGAACCATGTCCAGGCCCGGCGCTCGTGGCGGTGATATCACCGCCATGTTCCTGAATAATTGCGTACGAGATCGAGAGTCCCAGGCCGGTCCCCTGCCCGTCGCGACGACGGGTAAAGAACGGTTCGAAGAGATGCTTTTTCACCTCATCCGACATGCCGCAGCCGTTGTCGGTGACACGCAGCTGAGCAACTCCGTTTGTTTTTTCGACGGCGAGCTGGACCAGCCCACCCTGGTCAATGCTGTCGAGACTGTTGGTCACGAGATTCAGAATGACCTGTTTGATTTCGGTGCGTTCACACAGGCGACAACGGTCTCGTCGCTGGCGATTTGGACCTTTTTGTTCTTGTACTTGCCAAGGTGGCTGATCATTTCGAGGACTTCATGGACCAGAGAATTCAGATCGGTGGACTCGCGATCGGATTCGCCGAGGCGAGCGAAATCCAGCAGCTGCCCCGTGATCTGCTTGCAGCGAAACGCCTCGTCCTGAATCATCCTCAGATACTGTCTTACGACGGTAATCTCGGAATTGTGTTCGTTATCGGGTAGTTCGTCATCCGCTTGAATCACGTCATGAAGCCGTTCTTCCAGCGATTCGGCACATAGCGCAATGGATTGCAGGGGATTGTTGATTTCGTGCGACACTCCCGCTGCCAGGAAACCGACGCTCGCGAGTTGTTCGCTACGAACAACCTGCCTGGTTCGCATTCGTACCTGCATGTCCAAACCATCCCGGATTTCCTGAAATCGCTGTGTCATGCCGTTCATGGCAGTGGCCAGTTCTTGCATTTCATCCTGGGTGTCGATCTTGATCCGATGATCGAACTCACCGGCAGCCACCCGCCGCGACCCTTGCAGCAGAGTCTGAAATGGGCAGAAGATCGACCGGTAGATGAACAGTCCAAGCAAAGGCAGCAAAACGAGAGCGACGGCACTGCAAATCCAGGCGAGGATAATCCAGGCGCGATACGTGGTGCGGACCGTGCCGGCGAGCGATTCCATGCGCTGTTGCAGGAATTGTGGCAATTCGTCGAATTGCAGCACCAGCTTCTCCAGCAGGTCTTGCACCTCTGCGACGTCGTGGTAATCGCTCATGACGCCGGCGCATCCATGAATGGCGGTGATGGTCTGTTCGATTTCCAATAGTTGGTTCAATTCTTCCCGTTCACGGCGCAGACCGTGGGCTGCCGTGGCGTCCTCAGCGTTTTTCATCAATCCCACGCGATAGGTTTTCAGCCGTTCATCAATGAGGTCGAGCCCCAGTTCGAGCAATTGCTGCACTTGGGAAACATGCATCTCATCGAACATCGATTCATTCCCAGGGAACCGGCTTTCTTCCGCGTCCATCAGCTGCTCGATTTGATCCGCCCCGGCGCGTAAGTCTTGTTGCGATCTGTGCCAATTCTCTGGTGATGGGCAGTTCGCTGGCACGGTTACTGATGCCTCGCGCAAGGCCGCGGTAAGCATAGGCGCCACGCAGTCCATTGATGCCCAAGCAAAGGACAATCACGGCCAACAGTGAAACGCCGATTTGCAGCTTTCTCTTGATGGGCCAGCGGGACAACATCACGAACTCCTCGTCGTGCAAAACGGTATCGGGTCAAAGCGCGGGGGACGACTGTAGCAGGAACGTTTTCCTTGCGACAAGTTGGCGGAAAAATCGGCGAAACGATGCGTGTGGAACCTTCGATAGCAACGCCAGCAGATACTGCCCTAAACGAGAACGGCGGAGACCGAAGTCTCCGCCGTTGCACCAATCGCTCCCGCAAAAATTTTGATTTCCAGATTGTCGTTTACTGCAATCCGGGGGACGAGTATCCCCAGATCCCCAGCACGGTGATCAACTGGGCCTTTGCTCCGCGTTCACTGATGGGGAACGCAGGGACGATCCAGGGAGCGCAGCTGCCCGGCCGGTAGTGTCCCAACGGATAACGGCATTCGGTGGGTGGGTAGACACCCATGTTGTAGGGCAGCAACAGGACGTTCGCGAAGAAGTGAGCGGTAGTTGAAAGCGGCTGCAGAAACGGCCCTGCGGAATGGCCGTATCGCTCCAACTGAACATCTTCAAAGTACAGCGGTTTGTGGCACAGCGATGACGCCTTCCAGGTGAACGTGCACAATCGCCAATCTCGAATTCCCGAGTCATTCCCCATCACGGCGCATTCGCCGGGCAAGCCCCACCAGGCGGTCACAAAGCACAGGTCATCATGACTGAGGTCCAGAAAGGGTAGCGTGACACGCTTGCCGGAGCTCGAGGCAACGACGATCTTGCCATCCAGATAGTCTTGCAGTTTGCCGGTCGCCAGCAGCTCGCCGTGGCGGCCTCGCCATTGCCGAGAGGGAGCCTTTGCAAGTCGCTCAACGCGATCCTGCTTGGCTTCTGACGGGTCTTCGGTTAGCGGCGAGAAAGGTGGCGAAATGTCCAGTTCAATGTCCCTCAGGCGACGACCGGTCAGTTGATCCCAAGCTGTGCGACAGTCGTCTTCTTCCTCGCAGCAATTGCGTTCGTCATAATTGCGGTCGCAGGCGATTTCGTCATTCCAGTCTTCTTCGTCATCGGCGAAGGCACTGTCTTCGTCGTCACCGGGGGCGGGTCGCTGCGTTTCATCGTCCTCCGTCAGCTCGGGCGTACCCAAGCGTCCCTCCAGGTCTTCCAACTCTCGATTCAATTCATCGCGTGCCTGGTCCGACGGTACGTCGACCTGGCTTGGGAGGGATTCGTCGACCATGGGGCTGGGCATCGATTCGTCTTCTTGTGGAAAATTCGGCGCTGCCTCAGCCGGGTCGGAAAAATCGGGTTCGGGGATGGCCGGTACCTGGGGCATGGTCTCGGGAAACTGGTATTCGGGCTCGGGCAGTTGCGATTTCGGTTCAGGCAAAATCGTTTCGGCCGCAGCATCAGGCTCGGACTCAAGCTCAGGCTCGGGAATAGCCTGTTCTGGTTCGATGGCCGGCTTCCGCATTTCCGGTTGGTCGTCGGGAGGAGTTGCTTCATTGGGACCAAATAAATCCTGAAACGGATCGGCCGGATTGACCGACGGTACCTCGGCTGCTTCCTCTGGAATGAGGTCGTTGGCGTCAGGGATTGTTGCGGGAGCCCCGAAGGGATCCGTGGCTGGAGTCATTGGTTCCATCGCCGGAGGCGTTGCTTTATTGGGGGTCAGCGAGTCTCGAGGTTGCTGGCGCAGTTTCCGGGATGACAACCGTCGGTTCTGGCGCGTCAGGAAATGACTCTGGTACGACGAAGTCCCCGGGTGCATCCTGGGTGTCTGCTTCGGGCTTGAAAGGATTCGTCGATGGTGCCGAAAAGTCGAAGGCGCCGCCAGGCACCTGCCCCGGCTCCATGGGGATGGGAAACTTGTCCGTGTCGTACAATTGCAGATCGTCGAGAGTGGGCTCGTTGTCCGACTGGGCGAGGAGCGGTCTTTGAACGGTCAGCGAGTCTCTTCCGCGTCGTGGAAAGGCTCGCTCTTTTTTCGAACCGTGCTTATCTTCGAAACCGAGCGGCACTGTTAGACGCTTTGGGACTTGCTGACGGCTTTGTGCGTGGGCCTTCGAGGAATCGTTGAATGCCGCGATTTGAAAAGTATCTTTGCTTCTGGGGGCGTCCGAGAAGACGTCGTGACCAGGATTCACCGAGCGACGATGCGTTAGCTTGCGATCTCCGAAAGGGTCACTGAATGGATCCTGACGATCACCGAACAGTACCTCTCCGTGTGATGAAACTTGAGTCGGTCGTTCGCCAAAGGGATCCGTGCAGTGCCGCGAGATGAACGGCGATCGGCAGATGATTGATGTGATACCGTGCGATGCAAATTGGCTCGGACGTTGTTTCGATCCACAGGTCTCGTGGA
Source organism: uncultured Planctomycetales bacterium (assembly GCA_963821085.1). GTDB lineage: Bacteria > Planctomycetota > Planctomycetia > Pirellulales > Pirellulaceae > CAWGCE01. Next base: position 200,892 of record CAWGCE010000009.1, read on the forward strand.
ACGACGGGGTACCGCAGCCACTTCGCCGGTCTGAAAGGTAGCCTCATAGCTGGCAGCCTGTACGGTCGATGATGCCGTTGGCGGCGTTGCGGTCTCCGGACGCTGCCAATTCAGGCGTCGAGTGGAGCTGCGGACGGTCGCTGAGGGACTCTTCGTCTGACTTGATGCGGGCGCCAGCCGCCAGTCGGTGGTCCGTGAAGACCAATCTAGTGTTGATTGGGCTCTGGATTGAGCCAGCAAAATCGTCGGGGAGCAAACAACGCAAATCGCCATGAGGGGCGCAATGAAACGACGAGCCGTGGCATTACTCCGAACTATAGTTCGGCGCTTCTTGCGTAATGGCAATGTCATGAGGGTGGCTCTCTCTAACGCTTGCCGGCGAAACTCGAATGAACTGCGCGTCCTTACGCAGTTCTTCAATCGTTCGCGTGCCGCAATAGCCCATCCCGGCCCGTAACCCGCCCACCAACTGGTAGACGAAGGGTCCCAGTGGACCTTTGAAGGGCACTCGCCCTTCCACCCCCTCAGGCACGAGCTTTGTTCTTGTATCCGTGTTGATTGCCTTGGCGATACCGTTCGCTGGAGCCCTTGACCATGGCACCCAGGGAACCCATGCCGCGGTACACTTTGAATGCGCGACCCTGGTAAAGGATCTGTTCGCCGGGGCTTTCCGCCAAGTCCCGCGAAAATGCCACCGATCATCACGGCATGGGCTCCCGCCGCAATCGCCTTGGTGATGTCGCCCGAATAACGAATGCCACCATCGGCGATGATGGGAACGCTCGCGTCCGCGGCCACTTCAGCACAGGCAGCAATGGCTGTAACTTGCGGCACACCGACTCCGGAGACGACTCGCGTCGTGCAGATCGATCCAGGCCCAATCCCGACTTTGACCGCGTTGGCCCCTGCTCTGATCAGATCGCGACACCCTCCGCCGTGGCAACGTTTCCCGCGACCACGTCAATGTCCCACCGTTTCTTGATCTCCTTGACTGTTTCCAACACATTCGACGAATGGCCATGAGCACTGTCGACGACCAACACGTCAACATCCTTCGCAGATCAGGCTCTCGCACCGCTCAAAATCGAACACGCCGACCGCTGCCCCGACTCGCAACCGCCCTTGGCGATCTTTGCATGCACTCGGGAACCGTTTCATCATGTCGATGTCTTTGATCGTGATGAGCCCCGTCAGATTAAAGTCTTCGTCAACCAGCAAAAGCTTCTCCACCTTTTTAGCCGTTAAAATCTTCTCAGCTTGCTCAAGCGTTACAGTCCCCGTAGCCGTCACCAGGTCGTCCTTGGTCATGACTTCCGAGACGCGCAGGTCATTTGACTCGAGAAAACGCAGATCTCGTCGGGTCAGGATGCCTTCGAGATGGCCGCCTGCAGTCGTGATCGGTACGCCCGAGACATTGTGTTTTTCCATAACTGCCTGGGCGGCCGCTACCGTTGCATCTGGTGGCAGCGTGACCGGGTCGTCAATGATGCCGTTGCGCTGTCCGTTTGACTTTATCGACTTCTTCGGTTTGCCGCTCGATCGACATGTTCTTGTGGATCACTCCCAAGCCGCCTTCCTGAGCCAGTGCGATGGACATGTCACTTTCGGTTACCGTGTCCATGGGCGAGCTCAAGAGCGGTATATGCAGTCGAATGCGTTCGGTAAGTTGGGTGCTGACGTTGACCTCGTGCGGCATCACTTCGCTATAACGCGGAACCAACAGTACATCGTCAAACGTGATTGCAATTTGCTCGGTGAGTTTCTTCATCAAACTTCTCTGCCTCGATCGTTCGTCTGCTGGTTGCTGTTCTGTCGATAACCCGTCATTATCGTGAAGATGCTCAGCGATTGGCAACGAGCCATCGCCGCGTGACGCTGCATTGAATATCCTGTCGAGTGCGGATCAGGCACCATGAGCTGGTTGCCTTGGGAGTGCGATTCAGCGTGCTGTCGTCAAAAGTGTCAAACTGTTCCGCCTGGGTTTTGAGTCCGCTTTGCAGCGAAAAGTTCGGTTAGGCTACCTTGAGGCTGGTAATAACCAGAAGAAATTTCGACCTTGGCTAAATTTTAGTCCGTACACTTGTGAGTACCCTCAGCAAATGCTGCTGAGCCGAACGAACCCGATACGGGACACCGCCATGGGCTCCATTCGCTTCCTAATTGTGCTGATCGTCGTCATGACGTTTTTTGCCAGCGTAAACAGCTTGTTTGCCCAAGGAAGAAAGCCGCTGCTGCAGGACGCGAAGGTGCACAATGCTTATCGTGTGGCTCCTGCTTACCATAATGGAACACGGCAAGTTACGTCGGTGAAGTCGTCCCAGCAGGTCCATCCACTCGTGCCACTGATTCAAATCGCGGAGCGGCAACTTGGCCAGATCCGCAGCCAGGTCGATGACTACACCTGTGTTTTAGTAAAGCGCGAACGCATCGAGGGCGAATTGCTGCCATACGAGCATATCGCGTTCAAGTTTCGCGGTCACCGCTCGGGCGACGGTGCTTCGATCCCATACAGCGTCTACGCCAGAGTGCTTGCCCCCAGTGCGATACGCGGTCGCGAAGCACTCTACGTGGATGGGCGTTACGGCGGTGATCTGATTGTCACCAAGGGGGGAAGGCGAAACGCGACCATGACCTTCAGTATCCGCCCGGAAGGTCGCATGGCTTTGCGTGACAGTAGATACCCAATTACAGAGTTCGGGATTGAGACCCTGTTGGTACGCGTAATGGAAGTCGCTGAACACGACCTGCAGTATGGCGAGTGTCTCGTTCGTACGATTCCCAATACAAAAGTAGATGGCCGCAGTTGCACGCTATACGAAGCCGAGCATCCGTTCGAACGTGCCCACTTTTCCTTTCATCTGGCTCGCATCTTCATCGACGACGAATTGCAATTGCCCGTCCGCTTTGCAGCCTACACCTGGCCTGAATCGGAAGGCGATCGTCCGCAATTGGTAGAGGAATATACGTTCCGCCAGCTACAGTTCAACGTCGGCCTCACCGAAAACGACTTTGATCACGACAACCCCGAATATTCTTTCGAGTTGGTCGACTGATATTCCAGCGATATCGTAAGCAGGAATTCAGGACGGACATGATGTCCGCCCTGTTGGTGTGGCAGATGGCGACAAGCGTCGCATCTTGGGGGCTCTTTGTACGAGATCAAGAGGCTGTCTCTACGACGAGTCTCTCCGACCTGGCGGTGGCGAGCAACCGGAAGTCCCTGCGGTAGCCGAATAGACAATTGTTCATAAACTATGAGCAGGTAGATACGAAGAATGCGGCAAGGCAAGGATCGCAACTCGAACAGTTTAGCAAAGGAATCGTGATGACGGCTTTAACCGTGTGGAAGTTTGATACGGCGACCGGCGCCAAAGAAGCGCTGGACAGATTGGTCGAAGTTCAGAAACAACATCTGATCGAAATACTGGACGCTGCCATCGTTGAATGGCCAGCCGGCAACAAGAAACCCAAAACGAGACAAATTGTTGATCTGAAAGTGATTGGAGCACTCAGCGGTGCTTTTTGGGGCATGCTTTTTGGGATGCTCTTTTTCGTTCCTTTCTTCGGTATGGCAATTGGGGCAGCCATGGGCGCCTTGTCGGGCCACTTCAAGGACTTTGGGATTGACGACGATTTCATTACAACGGTTCGCGAACAGGTCACTGAAGGAACATCGGCATTGTTCCTGTTATCCGGCGCCGTAACCTTGGACAAGGTTGAGGAGGAGCTGAAAGGCCAGATTGGCACGCTGATAAAATCCAACCTGACTCACGAGCAGGAAGAAAAGCTCCGCGAAGGGTTTGGCGAAGAATAAAGTCGATTGCTTTGGGATACGACCTGTGCTCACCCATCAGGCTGACTGTGGTTCGCTGCTCTGACCTTGAAATTTAACGGAATGAATGAGGGAACGGAGTCTGGGCTGCGACCCAATGCGTGCGTTGTTGCAAGCAGCGCGCGTGCCTGAAGTGTTGACGGTTGTCAGGCGAAGATCAGTTTGAATAAACTTCTGGCCATGTTGACATTTGGCCTCGACCAAATCGCGCCGTTTGGCTGCAACCGTCGCCCGCCCCAACCTGAGTACAACCGCCACCACCAAACCGCCACGTCGTGCCGAAGCCAATCCAATATCCTTCGGCTGAGCCGGTGGACGAACCAAAAGACTGTGAAGTTCCGAACATGCCACCAGCAAACAGACTGACATCCAAGCCGGGCAATACGTCAGTCAGGCTGACGCCGCCGCTGATACGATGTTGGTTGATGTTTGGAAATAACGCCTGTATGTAGTCGACGCCTGCCTGAGGCGAGATGGGTCCAAGGCTGGCGAAACAATGTCTCGTGAAGCGTTTTCGGCATAGACGTAGCCGATTCGGAATTTACGTCCCTTGTCGGTCGTATATTGAAGACCCGTTTGAACGGCAAATTGGTCATCCCATAACGCACCGAAGAAATCAGTGTCCGACCACTGAAAGTACATCAGGTCGACCGCGACAAGAAGTTTGCCGCACATTAGCGACTCGTCGGCAATTCCAACCCCATACTTGTTCGGCAGCGATACTCTGAAGTCCTGAAATGGATTGCCGGGGCCGCCGATCCGCACAAAGTCATCGAAGGCAAATAATTGTTCAGTATGCCAGTAGGCACCCATCGTCGTGGCATCCATCAATTCGTAGGACAATCCCAGCGCGCCGCGTATGTTGTAGGCAGGAGTCGACGAACTTACCGCAGCAAAGATCCCATCCATCGATGCCGAACCGACGGTACCCTGAAGTCCAATCGAGAGTCGATCGGTCAAATTGGCCCCAACGCCAACAGCGGTTTGCAAAACGGCAAATTCGGCAAAGGTACCGTTGCTTGCTATCTCCTGGTTGTAGTTCACTCCGAGTCCAGATGCTGTAAGCAACCCCACGCCGACGGTTGCGGGAATCCCGAGTGGGGTAAAGTCGTGAGTCAGGCCAATGTTGCCGACGATCGAACCGGGGCGTTGCGACTTTGCGTTAAACGGCTGAATATCGGCCAGTGGCAAGTTTGCATTATTGTCCAGGTTGATCGTTGGTTCGACCCAGGCACCGCTGAAGCTGAATTGTGTGCCCTCGAATTGGGACAGCGTCGCCGGGTTGAGGGCCAAAGGGGTTTGAATATCCTGAGGTCGCGCGATCCCGGTACCTCCCATACCGCCTGAAGCGGGCAGCGTACTTGCCTGAAGTTCCACGCCAAAAGCCTGACCATAACTCTTCTTTGGGGCAAGAAAAATCAAGGAACAGGCAAATGCGGCCACGATCGCCATGCTTTTTCCGATGGGCATCCTCTAGCACTCCACTGCCTGGGGGGCGTGTCAACCACGTGATGGAGCTGACTGTCATTAGCCAGAAATCGGCGAACTGGAGTCGTTACACAATTTCGAACCTGCAAAATTGTTCAGAACGGTATGATCGGAACCCGGACATTCCGCACGACCTGCAAAACCGGAAAAGTCGACCCAGCTAACGGTTTGCCGTTCTTGATCTTCGGTCAGTTTCGCTCCGATGTCGACCGGACAGATCTCGATCGATGCGACGATGGAAAGACTGCCATACCGGCGTCGCGCAAATGGATGACAGCATTAGGTTCGACGGCGAGCAGCGGGTATCGCGCAGCTTCTCTTCAAAGCGAAGGTTTGTCACCTGGCGTCGAAATTGCATCCGTTTTGCTTCATCGCGCCGTGAGCTGTTTCTTTCCGTGACCCACCTGACTCGCTCTAACTGGCAAAAAACGCCGACTCATTTCCCCGTCGCCGTGGGTTGAGAGAATCAAACGGGTTACGCTCATCGACTTGTCGTTACTCGCAGTTAGTCTGCAGAATCTACATAGGCTTTGCCGATAAAGAGACTTATGCGGCGCAATCTTCCGCGATGCCCGTGTGAGCTGCTTATCGGTTTCACACAAGTTTGTCCGAATATGTCGTATTCAATCTCTTCCCCGAAGATTCGCAGCGCCAGTCCATTGGCGTTGTTTGTCTTGTACGCGCTGACGGCGTGGACTGCGATTGGTTTTGCGCAAGATTCGAAACGGAATCAAGGAGTTGAATATTGGACCACGGAACTGAATCAGGGAAATCATGTCGCGCCGGTCCTGAACTTGACGGGAAATCACGCCGCCACCCCAGCAAGAGAGGAATTCGGTCCCGGGGACGACAACCCTGATGCAGGTGACCAATACGATCGCCGATCCGAAGCCACGTCAGAGGATATCGCGTTCGGCGCGAGTGATATTGACTGGTTGGGCAAAGTCCAAGTTGGCTATGACCGCGGCTTCGTGATTGCCAGCGACGAACAGTTGGACCTGGGCGTCGACGACGAACCGTTTCATTTGCGACTAAACGGCTGGGGGCAATTGCGATACACGTTCCTTGATTCGAATGGACCGAGTCAGGACATCAATCAGTTTCAGCTGAAGCGCGCCACGGCTCATATTTTCGGGCTCCGCCTTTACATCCGACTTCGCTTATTTCGTCCAGTTGGATGGTCGCAGCAGCAGTGGCGACAATCTTCGTTTGTTGGACTACATGTTGAAGTTCGATTTGGGACATCACTGCTGGGGCTGGGAGAAAGGCGTCTTCGGATTCAAAACCGGCAAGTACAAAATGCCGTTCACCATGGCAAGATACCTGTCCGGTCGTGAGTTTGAGTTCACCGACCGATCGATGGCCAGCATGTATTTTGATGTGAATCGTAGCTTGGCCGTAGGGCTGTATGGTAAATCCAGTCGTGGAATACCGATGGATTGGGAAGTCGCCATTTTCAACGGCTTGGTAACAGGAGGAGCGGAAACAGGTAGTAGTGGGGATCTGGATAAAAACTTTGCGTATTCAGCGCGTTTGTTTGCCTACCCAACAGGCGATTGGGGGCAAGGGGAACTTGCTGATTTTGAATGGCATCGGAAGCCGGCCACGCGGATTGGCGCCGCCTTTGCCAATTCGACCATCAACCGAATTGGTTCGACTGAATTCCAGTCTTTGGCGTGGTCGACTCGGGAATCCAATTGAGCAGCCTGCTCGACCAGCTGACGCCGAACGTGGACCAGTACAACGCTGACCTGTTTGCTGTTAACGGTTCCTTCAAATGGCGTGGCTGGTCTGGGACGCTGGAATACTATTTTCGCAATATCAATGGATTTGAGGGGGCCAGCGTTCCGAAGCTGTTCGATCATGGATTCTGGCTGCAGGCGGGGAAGTTCCTTGTTCCCGATAAACTCCAGGTATTGGGCCGATGGTCCCGAGTTGTCGGAGACTCCGGTACTCTGGGGGCCAGCGACCAGAGCGCGGATGAAGTGGCCACTGGCTTCGCCTGGTACTTTCGAGATCAGCACGCCAAATTCACCTTCGACGTGACGCACCTCAATGGAGCTCCGATTAATTCTGCCGCCCTCGACATCACGCCCGGAGAGCGCGGCATCCTCTTTCGTTCACAAATCCAATTTGCATTCTAGAAACGGGCACGCGGCCAGTTGTGACGGACAAGATCAGATCACCCGTCACACTTTCGGTATTTATCACCCGGTTGCTCCGCGAGTCGCGTTTGAGAGAACTCGCGGGGTTGAGCTGCATAACACTTTAAGACCTGCGTTCCACGACATGCGCGGTGCAAATGTTACCCAGCCGTAAATATACAATCGACGATCCATGGCAATCGCGCCGACCATCACCCAGCTCGGGGGCACGCAATTTTCGACTGGTGGCGGCTGGGCTAGAGCCAACCTGCAGCATCACGCAAACACCTGCGGCGTCATTCGTCGGCATTGTACCATCGAAAGATTCATCGCCTACTGCGCGGCAAATTGCCCTTCGTAGTGCACACTGTCGATGAAATGCTTGCAGGCGATAAACGTCACCGCTGGCAGTTTATCTTTGCGTAGTTTTTCTCCAAGCGTTTTTTGCATTGCCTCACACGCTGCCGCGATATTCACGTAGTTATCTGAGGCTTTGCCGCTGTTTTCTGGCGTTCGATTGGCAAACAATTGATCCAACGTCGTGCGTTCCTTCCTGAATATCGGATCACGCAACAAGGCTGGCCAGTTGATCACTTCGGTTGTTCGATCGAACTGTGCGGTCGACAATCGTCCAGGGTCTGACAATTTAGCGAGTCGCTGCTGTTCCGCCGCGCCTGGGTGGGCCTTTCCGGTGTGCATTGACATACGCATCATGCTGTTCCTTGTTTGCGTAATAGTTGTTAACAGCGTATTCATGATTTTGTTGAACCATGTGAGCCGTTTCTGCATAGTTTTCCGACGCTTGCGAAGTGCTTAGCCTTTTGTTTCCGATCCCTGTCTGAAGTGCCCCTTGCCCAGCGTAGCCAAAACCACCGGCCCCGCCGCCGTAGCCGTAGCCGCCGCCGCCGTAGTAGTGGTTGTGAACTTCTTGAGGTGGGTTTGACCCTAGCACCGGTCGTTCGGAATCCCCGTCCGGTTGTCGCTGCTGCGCGGTCAAGGAATAAGTTACGGTCAAGCCGAATACGGCGGCGAAAAGTAATGCACGAGCTTTCATACAAAGCTCCTTTCAAAGTTATTAATTAGCGAACTTCGTCGACGTGTACCCATCGCCTGTATGTCATGAACATGGAACTTGCCATGCAGTCGGCAGTTGGTAAACAGAGATCCATGCTGGCTTGCAACAACAATGTCGCAAGGTTACGCAGCTTAGCAGCTCTGTGCCCTCATCGCCAACCAGCTCGGCTACCGCCAATTTCAATGCTTCAGGAGCGGCACGCTTCCATCCTTGGAAGTCATGAGAATCGTGTCAATCGTCAAGGGCTACGCAGCCGCAAGTAATTGGTCTAACCCTGAAGGTCTGATTGGATCCGTGGTCGGCCACGATGTCGAAATGAGCACCTTGGGTGATCCATACGGATGTAGACGATTTCATCACTGACTAAATCGAACTCTGGTGTCTGCGAATGCCACGGTGCAACGCAGAACATTGTACGTTTCCTTGGTTCGTCGCCTTGGAGTGGAGGCCAAAACAGGAGCAAGGAGTGCCGAAATACACTCGACAGAATCGTCAAATCCTGTTGTTCGTGGTCGCTTGGTTTTGCGTCCTCTCGATGGGGTGTCGATCCAGCTCCCATCGCACAAACTGGCGGCCTCCCGTCGTTGCTCAGCCGTCTTGGATGCCTGTTAGCCAGTCGGGCTGCCACGTCTCGGCGTTGGCGATGGCCGAGTCCGCCTACGCCGCAGCCCGGCAGCGCGAGGCGAATGGAGATGCAACGTGTGTTGACCATTACTATCAAGCTACGACGCTGGCATGGCCGGATATTGCGAATCGATTGGATGACGTTGGCAGTCACCGTGTTCGGGCTGCGGAGATTTATCGGTCAGCGCTCACGCGTATGATTTTTGCGGGTCAGCGGTTTGGAAGATTTGATCCACGCGCGGGATCACCATTCAAACGGCTGCTGGTTGGCTAATGGTTCCCACGAGGATCCACGACTTTCCCTGGCAACCTGAGGATTTTGATTCACTGATTCCCGTCGGAGACTATAGCACCGACAAGCTGAACATCTCCTATTCAAATTCAGGGCTGGGGGTCGCAACGGTTGCAATCCATTGTCGAAATCCCCAAGAGCCGTTTCGCAAGCAGCAGCAGGCGTTTTCCGCGACCGTGATTCTCCGACCGGTCGTTCCTGTGGAAGCGACGTGTGATTCGAAATTTGTCCTGGAACTATTCAATCCGCTAAGACTTTCAAGCGTCGACGTGGCCGGAGTCAATGTGCCATTGCGTCGCGATCTGACAGCTCCGATCGCTTATGAGATCGAGAACAACAAGCCCAACGATTTCAAGGCATTCGTGCAGCCGGGTTCGACGACCAACAACGACGGACTGTTCATGATCGAGCCCTATCAGTCGGGAAAAATCCCGATCGTGTTGATCCATGGGCTGCTGTCCGACCCCTTCACTTGGGTGAACATTGCCAACGAAATTCGAGCACGGCCGGAATTGATGGATCGTTACCAGATTTGGGGATTCGAGTATGCGACCGGTGAACCGTTTCTGCTGTACCGCCGCATTGTTGCGGCGTCAAATGCAGGCAGTGCGGGCTCGGTTTGATCCCCATGGTGTGGATCCAGCACTCACACAGGCAGTGTTGATTGGCCATAGCATGGGTGGTCTCGTTGCGAAGTTACAGGTAACGCATAGCGGTGAGTCGATTTGGCAATCGGTTTCAAATCGTCCATTCGAAAGTATCGTGACCACTCCGGAGACGCGAATGAAACTGGCAGAGGCCTTCTTTTTCGATCCGTCCCCGATGGTTTTGCGCGTGGTTTATATTGGAACGCCCCATGGCGGTTCGCCGTGGGCTCGGCGAGCCATCGGTAGCCTGGCATCTTCGCTGGTTGAAGAACCTACTTTGATGGACGCGGATCACCAACAACTGATTTGCGACAATCCCGATGCGTTCTCCCGCGAATTTACTCGTCGCCTGCCGACGAGTGTCGACCTGCTGCGTTCCGACAGTCCCCTGCTTGAATCGATAGCTCGTTTACCAACTCCCCAGAACGTCCGTCGGCACACGATCTATGGTTCCTATCGGCGAATGCTTGGAGCAGGTGACTCGGACGGAGTGGTACCTGTTACAAGTGCGAGGCAGAACGGCGTCGAGAGTGAAGCCTGCGTGAACGCAAAACACGTTCAAATTCACAAACATCAGGACGGCATCAACGAGGTGTTGCGCATTCTGAGTCTGCACCAATCGGAATGCGGTGGGCAGCGAGTTTGGTGAGCTCCAACGGTGCAACCGACGCGGGCCGAAGGCCCTGCCGCCAAAACGAAGATCAGGGAGACCGCCAGTCTTCGATGCTTGAACTGTTAAAGTTGTCGAGTCCTGGCTCGTTCGATGAATGTTATCTTGGTGAACTTGAAAACAACTGACAGAGTCGCTTATCTTGTTTTCCCAGGATGAATCGCCAGCGTCGCCAGGAGAACCAATGCTCAGCCAGGAACACCAAAGACAACGTGAGAATGAAGCTGCGCGACCATGGTGGGTAAAGGTCGCGGTCTACGTATTTTGCGGGGCACTGATTTTGGTTTCGCTGGCGTGGATCGCGCGAGATGCCGGCGCCGAAGTAAAGTCGATCGAAACGTGGATCGCTGGCTGGGGTGTCCTGGGTCCGATTGTTTTCGCCTGCCTGGTTGTGGTTCTTTCGTCGGTGTTTGTGCCTTCAACGCTGCTCGCCGCGATGTCGGGGGCACTTTTTGGACTCGGTGCAGGCACCATAACCATGGTTGCCGGAAGTCTAATCGCCGCCGCGATCAACTTTGCGATTGCCAGCACCCTGCTGCGTAACCGTATTTCCGAGCTACTGCAGCGATACCCGAAGTTACTCGCAATTCAGCGGGCCGTGCAAAGGGAAGGCTGGCGTCTGCAATTCATGCTCCGTTTGGCCCCCATTAACTCGGTGTCGGTCAATTACGTACTGGGGGCAGCCGGCGTACGCTTCTGGCCCTACTTGATGGCCACGGTGGGAATGGTGCCCGGACTGTTCATGGAAGTCTATTTCGGGCACCTCGCCAAGCACGTGACGAAAACGGCTGCGGGTGTCGATTCATATTCGATGGTCCATCATCTGCTGACGTATGGTGGATTTGCACTTGGCGTTGTTGTGATGATCTATCTCGCGCGTATCGCACAACGAACTTTGGCCGACGCGGAAGCTGATTCGATCGACTGATTTGTTGGGTCAGATTGGCTGTGTAGAAAACACAGCGAAGTAGCGGGTCGGGACACTTCTTCGGCCAGCGCGTATTGTGTCATCAGACCGTTAGACTCTAGAGGATCGGACTGATCAGGCGGATCGCATTTTCCTGGAAACGTTCTTTGAATGGCCGACTATTCCACGCCGTCGGGTCCAGCTGGTCGGAGTCGTCGATATAGGTCTGTTGCAAGGCAGCAAGTTGGCGGGAGAATTCGGTGTCATAGACGAAGAGTGCTACCTCGTAGTTGATCCACAAGCTCCGCATGTCCAGATTCACGGTTCCGAACATCGACATTGCCCCATCGACCATGATGGACTTCGTGTGCAGCAACCCGCCTCGAAACAAGTAAATCTCTACGCCAACGTCTAACAGGTCGTCATAAAAGGAGCGACTAGCATAGCGCGTGAGGAACGAGTCCACTTTTTCCGGAACGATTAGCGACACCTTGACGCCCCTTGCCCCAGCTCCGCGAATTGCCCGCAATAATGACTCGTCAGGAACCAGATAGGGTGTCGTGAGGACCACTTCCTTTCGCGCGGCATTGATCAACGAGAGGATCATCTGCAGTAATCCATCGTCGGTTTGCCCTGGTCCGGAAGCGAACACCTGAACATCGGCGCTTCCGTTGGGAGCCACCAGGCTCAGTCCGGCACTCTTCACCAAATCATCGAAAGACTCGCCGGTTTCGAGTATCCAGTCACCAATCATGGTGGCGGCGAGCGGGACCACGACCGATCCCCGGACGCGGACCATGGCATCCACCCATTCGCCAACTCCTGAATCCTGTTTAAAGAAGCGAGGATCGACGAGGTTCATACTGCCGGTCCAGGCAAGCTCACCGTCAACAATCACTATCTTGCGGTGAACCCGCAAGTCGGTGCGGCCGACAAACGTCCGGAACAGTCCGACAGGCAGGGCCTGTTGTACCTGCACACCGGCGTCGCGCAATCGCTTTGGCTGGTTGCTTTTCCACCAGGGGCGTGCGCCAAGGGCGTCGATCAGTAGCCGACACGAGACGCCGCGCTGTGCCGCGCGAATTACCGCTTCCAGAACCTCATCCGCAGCACCGCCTGCATTCCAGATGTAGAACTCCATCAAGACGCTGGTTTTGGCCGCATCCACGTCTTTGATAAAGGTCTTGAGAATTTCCTGCGTGTCGTCGAACATCTGAAGGCTGCTACCGTGGACCGCAAGTGTGCCGCCAAGTTCTCGCCCCAATTTTGCCATCCCTTCTGCGGCGGTAGAGTGTCGCGACCAATCGACGTCAGTCATTCCCTTCTTAGTCGCGAGTTCGCCCACCCGACGGTAGTGTGTCCGCAAATCGGCAATGCGTTCGGTCCGCTGGCGGCCAATGCGACGTTCGCCGATCAACAAATAAATGACGGCGCCAAAGAATGGGATCGATGCGACCAGCAACAGCCAGGCAAGCGCCACGCCAGTGGCCGGCCGTTTCATGATCACGCGCAAGATGATCACTCCGACAATCACCAAGTGGGCGAATAACGTAATGGTCGACGGATGAAACAAGAACTCCACGAACTTTGACATTTGATCTTCCATGCTCAAGCCATGAACGACTTGATTCCTGTCAACGCAAATTGAATTCCCATGGCGATTACGATTAACCCCATGAAGCGAGTGGCGGTGTCGCGTATGAAACCGCCCTGTGTCCTACCGCCGACCCGCGCCACTATCAGCATCAAACAGAATGTGACGACAACGGTAACGGCAATTGCCGTCAGCGCCGCAACTGGTAAGTCCGACTTATGGGCGACGGCTAATGTTATCACGCCAGTCATCGTGCCGGGACTTGCGGCAAATAAGATTAGTGGGGTAAGCGATGTGCCCGCGTGCGATGGTGTATCGGCCGCGTCATCAGAACCCATGGATTTGCCTTGCAGCATCGAAAATCCCATCCACGCCAGGACGAATCCACCGGCAACGCTGAAAGCGTCAAGCGAAACGCCAAACACTTTCAAGACTTTTGTACCAAACAACGCGGTTAATCCCAGGACTACCAGAATCGCCACGCTCGCTTTCAACGCATCGACTAACTTTTCCTGCGGGCTGCGTCCGGCTTCGAGTTTGGAAAAAATGGCTGCGCAAATTGCCGGGTTCACCAACGAAACAATCGTCGCAATCGCCTGAAGATGGTCGCTCATTATGATGTGAATCCTCGGACACCGGAGCTCAGCAAATTACTTGGGTAACTTGAGGAATGTCGAAACGCTGCTCTACACCACAAGCCGGCTACGACTTTGACTGGATCATGCGTTGCACGTAAGAGAGTCCGACCGTCAGAAATAAACTACCGACAATGGAAATATGCAGATGAAAAAAGAAGTTTAACGCCCCTAGTATTACCACGAATACGACAATTTGCCACAACACACTTTTGCCCATCAATTTGCTCTTTCCGTCACGCCTTCCACCAAGGAGCAATCCCCGCTGCCAGGCTGGTATGGGATCACTGTTCAATCGGTCGCGGTTGATTCAGTGTCCTTGAAACTCTTCTTGATCACGCCGACCCATAAGGCGCCATCGGTATACCAACGGTCGCCGCCGCCATTTCTTCCTTCCAGCTGGTTGTGGAAACCGGCAATCTTGTACATCACGGCCAAGTCTCCGGTTTGCTGCAGCGTCGCGAAGACATGTGCTCGTTCGGCGTCGATGTCCGGCGCCGTGTGGTGCGTAATCTGGCCCGTCGTGTAACTGAGTCCTACTCGCTCGTCGTAAGTTGCCGAGCCAACCCAAACCGGCCGATTCTGGTCAGTTGTCTTGGTGCGCCAGAAACGGACGTGATGCCGATGACGAGGATCATCTCCGACAGGTTGCTCAAAGGCAAGATCTTCCGGGCGACCAAACAGGAAGAGCTTGCTGACGGGGGCTTCGTCATAGGATCGCTTCAGCACGGTATCGACACCGATTTTCAGATCGCTTTCCAGCCCCAGTGGGTTTGCCGGGTACCACTTTGCAGCCAGCATGATGCCGTTCAGTTGTTTTTCCGATCCCGTCAAAGCAACGTTGATCGCGTCACCTGGATGACCGTCGGCCGTATGGGTAATTCGAGGGTTGTCATCGAAAGAAGGATGGTCCTTCGAAATCAACTTCCACGCCTGCGGTACCAACAGGTACGCAACGACCAAATAGCAAAACAGGAATATGCCAAAACCCAGCGCCCAGCGTCTATCAAGGCTCGATCGACGAGACAACGACTGCAGGCGTTCCGGTGAGGGTGTCGCTGAATTCAAAGAAGGCGCGTCGTTTGTTCTTGGCAAGACCCGTGCTAAACCACGATGTCGGCCAGATATTTATCGTCTCGTGGTGACAAGTTCCGTTCGCCGAGACTTCGAATACGCTCGCAATCCGTTTCAGCTCCGGCCAAATTGATTGTCGCAAATCCACCATGGCCTGAGTAGTATGGAACTTGATGATTTCCGGGAATGAGGACACGAGCTAACACCCGTTTGCAAGCATGCGATTTCCTGACTTTTTTCGTTCGAAGAGCAACAACTCTCGACAGCCCAAGGCGCATATGACCTGGGCTTCCAGTCGAGTGGGGCAGCACGTATCTCGTACTGGCGTTTTCCTGAAACGACAGATCTGGATTTGGCCGATCATTGCGATTTTGTTGCTATCTGTCGTCGGCTATTCCGTTCAACGTGCCATTGAATCGACCATGAAGCAGAACCTCGCATCGGGGTTGGCAACGCTATGTGACATCGAAGTTGCGATGCTTGAGGCCTGGTTCAAGGTGCAGGAGTCTAACGCCCAATCGTATGCCAACGAGGAACGCATTCGCGAGTTGATCTACCAGCTGATCGATGCACAAACAGTCGACTCCCTGGACGACAGCCCATCGCAACTTGCCAAGGTGCATCGGCAACTTGGAAAAAGTCTGGCAACGCTCATGTCGTCGCACGATTACGAGGGGTACCAGGTGCTTGATGCATCCAAGCGAATTATTTCGTCGTCATACCCGGAGCTCATTGGCAAATCAGCCATTCCCGAATACGACAGTTTTCTGGCACGCGCATTGGACGGAGCAACAGTCGTGTCTCCTCCATTTCCCAGCGTCGTAATGATGGAAAACGAAGACGGCAAACTGCGGGCGGGATTGCCATGTATGTATGCCTGCGCACCTGTGCGAGACAACAGTTTTCAAATTGTCGCCGTGCTGGCGTTGCAGATTCGACCCGAGCGCGAATTCACTCGCATCCTGCAGTTGGGTCGCTTTGGTGATTCCGGTGAAACATTCGCCTTTAACAAAGAAGGAGTCATGGTTTCGAATAGTCGTTTTGACAATGACCTGATTCTGCTTGGGCTATTGCCGGATCAGGAGCATTCGCGGTCGCTTTTAAATCTGATGCTTCGCGATCCTCAAGGCGACATGACGAAAGGACATCGGCCGCCGCAACGTCGTGCCTCGCTCCCATTGACCCGGATGGCTGCTAATGCGATCAACGGGAAAACTGGCGTCGACACCGAAGGGTATCGAGATTACCGCGGGGTGCTGGTGGTTGGCGCGTGGAATTGGCTACCTGAGTACGGTATTGGAATCGCCAGCGAAGTGGATGTAGCGCAGGCCTTTCGTCCGCTGATTATTCTACAACGCGCATTCTGGACGCTCTACGCATTGCTGGTTTTCAGTTCGATCGCGATTTTCGCCTTCACAGTGATGGTAGCGCGCCTGCGGCGCCAAGCCCAGAAAGCAGAGATTGAAGCGCAGCAGCTTGGTCAGTACACACTGGATGAGAAACTGGGATCGGGAGCTATGGGGGTGGTCTACAAGGGGCACCATGCCATGTTACGTCGTCCCACGGCGATCAAGCTGCTCGATGTTGACAAGGTTAACGACGCGGCGATCGAGCGATTCGAACAAGAAGTGCAGGCAACTTGCCAGTTGAACCACCCGAACACGATTGCGGTCTACGATTACGGCCGCACGCCCGAAGGCGTTTTTTACTATGCGATGGAGTTCCTCGACGGTATCGATTTGCAGTCACTCGTCGAGCGATACGGTCCTCTGAGTGAAGGCCGTGTGATTCACATCCTGCTGCAGACTTGTGGGTCGCTCTACGAAGCCCATAGTCAAGACCTGGTTCACCGCGACATTAAGCCGGCGAATATCATGCTTAACCGCCGCGGCGGCGAACCGGATGTGGTCAAGGTTCTGGACTTTGGTCTTGTCAAAGCCAGTGACAGCAAAAAACTGGCTGGTGTTACGTCGGCTGATGCTTTGATGGGTACGCCGCTATACATGTCGCCCGAGGCGATCCAGTCGCCACTTTCTGTTGACGCACGCAGCGATATATATGCCGTCGGTGCGGTAGGTTACTTTCTGCTGACGGGGGAGCCGGTCTTTGATGCTACGAGCATCGTCGAATTGTGCCAGAAGCATGTGGATGAACTGCCCATTTCGCCATCCAAACGTTTGGGGAAAGAGATCTCGACAGCACTCGAAGCTACCATCCTGGGTTGCCTAGATAAAGTCCGTGGTCATCGACCGCAATCCGCGCGCGATTTGGCCCAACAACTGTTGAAGTGCCCGACAGCTCATGACTGGTCGATGGAAGACGGAGAGTTGTGGTGGAGCCGACATCAACGGTGCGAATCGTTGACAAACCAGACGGCCGCGCATGGTGCCGCCGAGGTAGTTGATCAAACGATCGATCTGGAGCTGGAATAAGTACGCGTCATATTCGCCGTTCTCTTCGCGAAGACAGCACAACGAATCCGCGCTCGTACATTGTGGACCCTCGCCTGGTCACGCTTTCCCTTCAGCAGCAGTGATGGCTGCGATCAACGTCGTGTCCTGGGCCGGCATGACGCTGCGAAGGTCGAATAGCAGACGGTCATTTTGAATACGGCCGAACACCGGGGGCCTGCCGGTTCTCAGCGTTGTCGCCAGTGCGTCGACGCTAACCCCGTTTGGCTCGATCGCCACGCACCACGTCGGAATTGACTGAGCGGGTACCGTACCGCCACCCAGTTGAGCGGTCGATTCGACCGGTTCGGCTCGCGAGACAAGCTGGTTTTCGGCAATTTGCGGCGCCAATCGTTCGGCTCGCAATCTCAGGTTGTCGGTCGACGTGGATAGCAAGGCGAGCAGGGGAATCTCCAGTTTTGCCTGCTCGGGATCGCGATACAGCTTCAATGTCGCTTCGAGCGCCGCGAGCGTGGCTTTGCCGACGCGCAGTGCGCGCATCAAAGGATGAGCCAAAATCCTGTCGATGTACTCTCGCCGACCGATTACAATTCCCGATTGTGGTCCGCCCAACAGCTTGTCACCGCTAAACAGGACAAGATCGACGCCTGCCTTGATACTGGCGGCCGCGATCGGTTCGTCGGTCAGGCCAAATTGGGCAAAATCGATCAAGGCGCCCGACCCGATGTCGTCAATGACGATTTGATCTTTGGATCGGCCGAGAGCGACGAGATCCTCGATCGTTGGTGCCTCGGTAAAACCAACGATGCGGTAGTTGCTGGTGTGCACCTTCATCAACGCGGCCGTATGCTCGTTGATGCCCGCCTCGTAATCGGTAATGCGGGTCTTGTTCGTAGTGCCCACTTCGCGGAGGATGGCTCCACTTGTCGACATCACATCGGGCAATCGATAACTGCCCCCGATTTCGATCAACTCGCCCCGTGAGACGATGACTTCCTTCCCGGCAGCGACTGCGGCCAGTGTCAAGAGTGTGGCGCCGGCGTTGTTGTTTACGACCAGGCCCGCTTCGGCTCCGGTTTGTTCGCACAGCAGTTTCTCGATGGCTTTCACGCGTTGGCTACGGTGACCTGTTTCTGCATCAACTTCCAGCGTCGCGTAGTTGCTGCTGATGGCGGCCATTGCTTCAACCGCTTGCCGAGCCATGGGAGCCCGACCCAACCCTGTATGAAGCAGGATTCCAGTTGCGTTTACGACCGGGATCAGTCGCCCACGTTGCTCATTGCTGATCCAGGCAGCGATGCGTTCCGACAGTTCCGTTGGTGAAGGCAACGGCAGTTCCTCAGCTCTGGATTGAAGCTCGTGACGCAGGTTGTCCAGGAAAGTTCGCACTTCCGTAACAGCGACGTTGTGGCTCACGCGGTCAACGACTTTCTTAAGCGCCGGCGTTTCCAGCAGTTCGTTGACCGATGGGATGTTACGAAAGACGCTGTTCGACATGGTTGCGTGTCCGGCTCAGGTGGAATTCGAAGCGACTTCCCTTATTGTAACGTCAGGCGAGAACGCGGACATCGCCCTGTCGTCGCGTGAAGCCGCTGCGGTCGAGGTATTCGCAGATGGGTACCGCAAATTTGCGGGTGGTGCCGAGCAGTTCGCGAATATCGCTGACCGCGAGGCCCTCGCTTGCGGACAATGCTTCGCTTAACAGGTCTCGCAGTTCCCGTTCCGCTGACGCGTGCAGGTACATGTCCTTGGTGATGTGGACCAATTGTTCCTCGGCGACTGCAATCTGGATAAGTTTGGCGATGTCTTCGGACCGTTGCGGTAGTTCTTTCTGATATTCGGCGACGGTGGGTGGTTGAAATCTGGCCAACTCGAACCGCTGAATAATATCGCCGAGCAATACCTGTTGCGGTTTGGATAGTTTGAGCTGGTGGTCTTTGTGAGCGACGCCACGGTCGGACAGTCGCACCTGCTTCGTTTTGGCCATTTGTTTCACGATGGCGGTCAGAAGTGTCGGGTCGTCGAGGTAGGCAAAGTTGCTGGTGAGTTTTGCCGTGTCGATTGCCGATCGCATGGGGAATTCTTCGTGCAGTCGGGCGAGCGCGATCAGGATACGATCATTCCAGACCGTCAAATAGTCCTGCTGTAGCATCGCGGTTCGACGAGGAGAAACCTCAATCGCCACGAGCTGGCCATGGGCCAGCAGTTCGTCGACTGTCTTGGCGGGCTCCTTTGCGCCGGCCAATCGGGGCAAGTCATGTGCCTCCCACGCGTCCAAGCCGGCGAAATAGATCGCCGATGCGACTCGTGCGGATTCATCGTCCGACTTTGCCAGGGTTTCGAGGTGAGCGAGGTCAACGCTTGTTGGTTTCCTGATTTTTTTTGCGTTCGGTACGAGGACTCTACCACCGCCAATCGTCAGCACCGGCGACTCGCTACGGATTACAAACGGCTGATTCCAAACCGCCGCAATCTCATCACGCAGGAACAACTGAACGTGACCGTGCTCGCCGGCGTTCAGCTCATCGCCCGCAAGAATCGCCACCGTCGCCAGGACTTCGGCCGTCCCGATGTGCAGACGCACGGTGGCTCTATTCTTGATCGGCGCTGTGCAGCTGCGAGGACGTCCAGGCTGACGGTGATCAGATTGCTGCGTCGCAAGTGTCCGGGAGCGGCGAGTTCGTGGCCACGCTCGATCTGTTCGTGATGGATGCCGGCCAGGTTGATGGCCGCTCGTTGACCGCGCTGGATCGATTCGACCTGCCGGCCGTGATTGTTCAGACCGCGGACGCGAGCTTCGAGTCCGTCCGGTTGCACAATCGCCGTATCCCCGATCGCTATGGCACCGCTCGAAACGCTGCCCGTAACGACGGTGCCGTGACCGGCAATCGTGAAGGACCGATCAATCGCCATACGAAACGGCTGCCCGATCGACTCGAGATCTGCTGCGTTGCGAGCGTGTGCTCGGTCGGCGGCCGCGGACAATGCCAGCTTCAATTCTTCCAGGCCAAGCAGCGTTTCCGCGCTGGTCCGAACGATCGGCGCACCGGCCAGGAACGAACCATCGACCAGCTCGCGAACCTCCGCTTCCACCAGATCGATCCAGTCCGGGTCCGCGAGGTCGCACTTCGTCAACGCAATAACTCCGGCGGGCAGGTCGAGAAACCGGAGCACATCCATGTGTTCTCGCGTTTGTGGCTTCACCGAATCGTCGGCGGCAACGACCAGCATCGCCAGGTCCATTCCGGTGGCACCAGCCAACATCTGGCGAACGAATTTCTCATGCCCGGGTACATCGACGATGCCCAATCGGTATTCGCCCAGATCAAGCTCGGCAAAGCCCAGTTCGATTGTGATGCCGCGGCGTTTTTCTTCGGGAAGTCGATCGGTATCGGTTCCGGTTAGCGCGCGGACAAGCGATGTCTTGCCATGATCGATGTGGCCGGCAGTGCCGAGGATGAGGTGGGTAGCCATGTTGGCTATTTTAGTGCGCGTTGGCCTGACGCGTAACGTGCGTGATGCCTTGGCGTGGAGGCAGTCCGGTCGAGTCGACGAATGTCGAGCGGTCCAGTCTCGTCACGGTCAAGCTATCGGGTTTCCGGACGTGGCTGTGACAACCACTGGCTGACATTTGCGGGCCGGTTCTGCTCGTCGGTTTCCTTCGGCTTAAACACGTTGGGCAGCGAGAAACCGGGACTTTTGGCAGATGCATTGCTGAAGGGCCAGATACCTCCGGAGCCGGCGTTGCCGGTTTGCAGCATGGGAGGCGTTACGACGCGTTTCGTGTCGGCCCACATTTGTTGAGTTGATTGTTGAAAGCGTTTCTTCAGACTTGGTTGGTTCAATGGCCGGTTGCCAGGTTGTGGTAGTCCCGGGATCGTCAGGATATGGTCCAGCGAGAATTGATTCTGCTTGGCATTTACCGGCTGCGTTGCGGGCTTTTTCTTCGCGAACGGATTCCAGGCTTGCGCCTTAACGGTGGCCGGGACGACAAAAACGCCAAGCGACGCTGCAATGATGGCAGTCAGACTATATCGAATTGCGCGGCTCATGCTGCGTTTCCTTCTCACCAGAAGAGATTAAGTAGTGGGCCGCGGTGAATCACCAGCTGGCCGCTTGGAGCTTGTGTTTCAGTTTGCGCCGGGAGTCTGGCAAATTGCATCAGTGGTGTCTAGGCGAAATTTGCCGTCAGTGAATGCATCGAAGTCGCGAACCAACCGAGCTATAATCCACTCCACTTCGACCCGGAGCGTCCTTGCTTCGAGATTGCGAGGATCAATGAAAGAACGTGACGGCATGGAACCCAAGAACATAGGATTCATCGGCGCAGGACAGATGGCCAAGGCATTGGCGGGTGGTTTTGTTCAGGCAGGTATCTTGCCGGCAACACGCTTGCTGGCTTCGGATGCAATCGCCGAGGCGACAGTCGCTTTTTGCGACCAGATTATTGGAGCAAGGGCGGCCGCTTCCAATGCCGACTTGGTCGCTGCCTGCGATCTCGTCGTGCTGGCGGTGAAACCGCAGAATATGCCGACTGTGTTCACCGAACTGCGTGAAAGCGACACGAAAGAAAAACTATTCATCTCGATTGTTGCCGGAATGGATTGCGATCGATTGTCAGTGGGATTGAGGTCGGATCGGATTGTGCGGGTCATGCCAAATACGCCATGCCTGATCGGTGCGGGCATCGCGGCGATTGCTCAAGGCGTGGGGGCGACCGACGCGGACACTCAGTTTGTACAGCGATTGTTGGAATCGGTGGGACAGGCAGTCGTTTTGGAAGAGTTTCACCTGGATGCCGTAACCGGCCTGTCAGGTTCTGGTCCAGCATTTGTCTATCAGGCAATCGAAGCCATGATCGCAGGAGGTGTCCAGGAAGGGCTGGACCCGGGAGTAGCGAGGCAGCTGGCCGTGCAAACAGTCATTGGATCCGCCCGCATGGTGTCGGCAACGGACGAGTCGCCGGGCGACTTGACCGATCGGGTGGCGAGTCCAAATGGAACGACTGTGGCCGGTTTGCGGGTTTTGGCCGAGAAAAAATTCAAGCCGACGCTAACGGCCGCGATCGCGGCGGCCACGCAAAGATCTCGAGAATTACGGGTGGAATGAGCATTCCAAAGTGTCCAGTAATGGCAGCAGCAACAGCATGAATTTCGTAGGTTGCTCAGGATTTCCACATCGATTGCCGACCAGAGTAGTATAGGACGTTCCGCAAGTTCTATACTCCTTACGATTGATCCACGGAGAGTGACAAATGGCCAGCATCATGTGCAAGGTTGACGACAAGCAAATTCCACTGTTTCGAATCATGTGGGTTTCTGACTTGCCTCATTTTTGTGGACATGAAGACTGCGAACACGAAGGCAGCTACGAAATTCGTTTGGAGCAAGGTGAGTCGGTCTGGGCCGTGTCGCAGGACCAACGCGACGAAGTACTGGCGGCGATCGAAACATGGCACAACGAAGCCGATCGCGGCTGGTCCGAATAACGGCCGGTCGAAGCAGCAGGCTTGCTGATTCGTGCAGCAAGACAAGTTTCAGTCTCCGTTTCGTCATCGTTTCAGTCGCACAGCATTCCGGGGCGGCAAAGCTGACTCTCTTCAGGCGTTTAACATGGGGGCACATGCGATGCTGCAAATTCGGTTCGCTCTGTTTCTTGCCAGTCTGTTTTGTGTCACCGCGGGAATTGCTCGCGCTCAGGATGCCGAGCAAGATTCAACCCGCCAGTTACGGCATGTCGTGCTGTTCAAGTTCAACGACGACTCGAGACCGGAGGCGGTCCAGCAAGTCGAAGATGCGTTTCGAGCTTTGCCATCACAAATTGATTCGATCGTTGACCTGGAATGGGGTACCAATAACAACACCGAAGGTCTCGCCAAAGACTTTACACACTGCTTTCTCGTGACCTTCGCCAACGAAAAAGGCAGCGAGGATTACCTGCCCCACCCGGCTCACAAGAAGTTTGTCGCGCTACTAAAGCCGGTGCTCTCCGACGTTCTGGTGATCGACTACTGGGCGGGCAAGTGAATCGAGGCGTCTTCCGAGGCAAGGGCGAGCTGGCTGACTCACGCTGCCGAATCTTGTGCTCGCGACGCGTGTTGCTCTAGAATGCAGGTTGGCGTCAAGCAACTCACAGGAATTGGTGCACCCATGTCACTTTTTGAACGATCCGGTTACCAGTCGGCGCGAGACCTATTTCGTGCTCTTCGACGTCAACAGTCGGCCGAATGCGGAGAAGCTCAGCGCCGAAGTCTGCGCGGCTGAACAAGCGATTTCAGATTGAAGACATTCGTGCCGATGAACAAGGGAAAATCGCGTCGATGACGGTGATTTCTCCAGACGACTTTGCTGCCATGGACATTAGCTGCATTGTTGGCGAAGAAGTGGAAGAGCAATTGCCGCTATTGCAGAATGAGTTGAAAGCGAACGTCGATTCAGATGAGGAACGCGAGCAAATTGAACGACTTGGGAGCAGCACGGCGCGGTTCGATGTTTTTCATTTCGAGAAGCAGATGGGCGATAGTGGGGGCAGCGATGAACCGGAGTTCCTGGACCCCGGTGGCGTGCTGGTAGTCCTCGAACGACTAGCGGAGATCTGCGACGGTATCGTCGTCGATCCGCAATCGGCCTCGCTGTTGTAGTGGCCTCTTTGCCAAGCAGGCGACTGCCAGAAAAAATACCCCTCCCATCGAGAAGTCCTTCCGCTTTTCGTTAACAGCTCGCTTTGTTCGCCAGGCAGGGATTTCACGGCGCCTCACGCTGCCGCAACGGCCATTTGCGACGATTGCTTTGTGCCGTCGTGATCCGCTCGCGTTTGGAGTTTGACTTGGTCGTCAAATTACTTGAATAGTCCGATCCATTTCACAGGAAGGGAAGCATGCTCGCCAAAGATATCAAGCCTGGAGCCGTTGTGAACTACAACGAAGTGCCGGTGCTGATTGAATCGATGTCCGTCCAGTCGCCGTCCGCTCGTGGGGCTGCGACTTTGTACAAGTATCGCGGCCGAAACCTGCTCAGTCGCCAAAAGATCGACATCACGCTGAAGGGCAATGAGTCGCTGAATGAAGCCGACTTTGAGCGGCGGGCGGTGAAAATGATGTACACCGACCCCACGCATCTGCATTTGCTGGACCAGGAAAATTACAACCAATACAGCGTCGAAATGGGCGACGTTCAGGAGCAGTTACCCTATGTCACCGAAGAATTGGAAGGGATACTCGCACTGATCTACAACGACGAATGTATCGGTGTGAAACTGCCGACGACTGTTGAATTACTGGTGACCGAATGCGATCCGGGTGTTAAAGGCGATTCAGCGACGAAACGAACCAAGCCCGCCACACTGGAAACGGGCCTGATCGTGCAGGTGCCCGAATACTTGACTCAGGGCGAACGCGTAAAAGTCGATTCGCGAACGGGCGAGTACATCTCGCGGGCGTAGGCGGGCGAGTCAGCCTTCGTCGGCCAATCGGTCCAACAGTGCAGCGTCCGAACGCAAGGCACACGGCAACCCGACGCGATCCCTGCACTCGTCATCACCGCATCGTCAGCCGAGCTTTTGCAGTTCGTCGATGATCTTCATTTCTTCCGGGAATTCTCCCGTGTCGAGTTTTGAATAGATCAGCTGGTCGTTTACGGTAATCTCAAAGCAACCACCCTGTGAAGGCTGCAATTCGAGTCCGCTGACCTTCTGCTTCAACGTGGATAAAATCTGTTCTGCCAAACTGACAGCTTTGGGTTCGTAGTTTCAAGCACGCAGTAACGAAGATGGATCTTCATGGCATGACCTCCCGATTTCTTGTTCCTGGGTTCGTTCGTGAATTTACGCGTGGCAGGCTAGTCGGCGACTTCTTACTGCTGGCAAAGATGCGGTCCCAGTTGTCTGCATCCTTTTCGTCGGAGCCAATTCAAATCAAGGAGATTGCATCGATCCCCAATGATCGTATTCGATTTGTTCGAACTGCACTTGATCGCGTTCCCTGGCGCATCAAGTGTAGCGGAGTTTCGCCCATTGATGACTGCAGTGCCAACGCCGCACACGCTACGCGTCCGTGCTCTAATGCTGAAGCTTCTTGTACTTGAATCGGCGTGGTTCATCGGCGGAAATTCCCAGCCGTTCTTTTCGTTGTTGCTCGTAGACGGGTAATTGCCCTCGCACCAATGCACATAGGCGTCGCCTTCAAACGCCAGGATGTGCGTTGCGAGTCGATCGAGGAACCAGCGATCATGGCTGATGACCACGACACAACCGGCGTAGTTGATGATGGCTTCCTCCAATGCCCGCAACGTGTCGACGTCGAGGTCGTTGGTCGGCTCGTCGAGCAGCAGAACGTTCGAGCCGCGTCGCAGCAGTTTTGCCAGGTGGACTCGGTTTCGCTCTCCGCCGGACAGGTTGCCCACCAGCTTTTCCTGATCCGGCCCGCGGAAATTGAGTCGATTGACATAAGCCGCGCATTGACTTTCCGCCCGCCCATCTCCAGCGTCTCGTGTCCGCCCGAAATCTCCTCGTACACCGTGTGCTTCGGGGCTGAGCGAATCGCGGCTCTGGTCGACATAGCCCAATTCCACGGTCGGTCCGACGCGCAGGGTGCCGAATCGGGTTTTTCTTCGCCGGTGATCATGCGAAACAACGTTGTCTTGCCTGCCCCGTTGGCGCCGATGACGCCGACGATTCCCCCGGGCGGCAGGCGAAATGAGAGATTCTCGATCAGCTGCCGGTCGCCGTAGCCCTTGCTGATATTGTCCGCCTCGATCACCAGGTCGCCCAGGTGTTTGCCCGGTGGGATCTGGATTTCGAATTCGTCCGGACGTTCTCGGAATTGTTGCTGGGACATCTCGTCATAGGCTTTGATGCGGGCCTTGTTCTTGGCCTGGCGGGCTCGAGGAGCCATCCGACCCATTCGAGTTCGCGTTGCAGGGTCTTGCGCCGGCGACGGCCGATTTTTCTTCGAGGGCCAGTCGCTTTTCCTTTTGCTCAAGCCAGACGAGTAGTTTCCCTCCCAGGGAATTCCTTGACCGCGATCTAGTTCCAGAATCCATTTCGCCACGTTGTCGAGGAAGTAGCGATCGTGAGTGACCGCCACGACTGTACCCGGATACTCCGCCAGGTGCCGTTCCAGCCACGCCACCGCGTCGGCATCCAGGTGGTTCGTCGGCTCGTCCAACAACAGCAGGTCGGGTCGTTGAGCAGGATTTTGCAGAACGCCACGCGACGGCGCTCGCCGCCTGAAAGCGTCGTCACGTCGGCATCTCCGGGTCAGGCAGGTTGATCGCGTCCATCGCGATTTCGATCTGGCGATCCAGCGACCAGAGATCGGCGGCATCGATCTGGTCCTGGACGCGTGGCGAGTTCGTCACACAGCTTTTCCATCTCGTCCGGCTCCATCGGCTCGGCGAGGCGTTCATTGATTCGGTTGTAGCGATCCATGATGGCGCGGTGAGCCGCGACCGCTTCCTCGACATTGTCGCGAACGTTTTTGTCCGGGTTGAGTTGCGGTTCCTGTGCGAGGTAGCCGCGGGTGAAACCCGGTGCCAGTCTGGCCTCGCCGTCGTATTCGTCGTCGATGCCAGCCATGATTCGCAGCAGCGTAGACTTTCCGGCGCCGTTCCGTCCCAGTACCCCAATTTTGGCTCCCGGATAAAAAGAAAGCCAAATGTTGTTGAGGATCTCTCGTCGTTCGATTTTTTTCGTCAACGATGCGATGGTGAAAATGTACTGCTTATTCATGTTCGGGTATTTTTCGCGAGCGACCGCTGAGGCAGGGTTTGTCCCCATCCTGTTTGGGGGGGGGATGAAAAGTAAAATCTTGCTTCAGAGTTGGTTTTCGATATTCGTTTTCGAAAGCTCGATCGTCGGTTATTTAAGTTTGTGGGGGGGATTTGTCGTGGCCCAAGGATCAATCAAGAAACTTGTCATTGAAAAAGGTTTTGGTTTTATTGAGTCGCAACCCAATGACATGTTTTTTCACCACTCGGTGGTCGAAGGAACGCAATTTGAAGACTTGCAGGAAGGTCAAATGGTTGAATTCGAATTCGAAGACAGCCCCAAAGGACCTCGTGCAACGCTTGTTCGCCTCGCCGATTAGGCTGGTTGCTGGCAATCCATTTGGTCAATAAGAGCCGAGGCAAATTCTTCCGTTCCCAACTGACCTCCTAGATCGCGGGTTTTAACGTCGTTTGAGAGCGCCAAGTTGTATGCATCGCGTATACGCTTGGCGCTTTTCCTGCAATCCATGTCGTCACGGCTTTCGGCAAGGTAGTTCAGCATCATGACCGCCGACATCAATAGTGCCAATGGGTTGGCAACGCCCTGCCCTGCAATGTCTGGAGCCGAACCGTGGACTGCCTCAAAAACTGCGCATTCATTTCCAATGTTTGCGCCCGGCACGACGCCCAGGCCGCCCACCATGCCGGCGCACAAATCGCTGACGACATCGCCATAAAGGTTTTGTAGCAGCAGGACGTCAAATTGGGTCGGGTCCTGGACCAGTTTCATGCAGCCGGCGTCGATGATGACTTCTTCGTAGTCGATGTTGGGGTAGTCCCGTTGGTGCACTTTTCGTGCGCATCTCAGGAAGAGTCCGTCACTCATTTTCATGATATTCGCTTTGTGGAAGACGGTAATCTTCCTACGCTTGCGCTGTGTGGCGAACCGGAACGCCCATTTGGCCATCCGCGAGCATGCTGACTCACTGGCGACTTTCATGCTCATCACAACATCATCGGTGACCTGATTCTCTACGCCACTGTATAGCCCCTCGGTATTCTCACGAAGGATGATCAGGTCGACGTCCTCATACCTTGTCGTCACACCTCGCATGCTGCGCACTGGCCGTACGGCGGCGTACAAGTTCAAGCGTTTACGTAGCTGAACGTTTACTGACGAAAAGCCTTCACCCACGGGTGTGGTGCATGGACCCTTCAGGGCGACCTTGTGTTTTTCGATCGCCTCCACTGTGGAGCTAGGCAAGACATCATTGGATTGTTCCAACGCCGCCAATCCGGCTTGGTGCTCTTCCCATTCGACGGGAGCCCCCGCCGCTTTGACGATACGACAGACGGCAGCGGTGACTTCCGGCCCGATGCCGTCGCCGGGAATCAGGACAATTTGGTGTTGTGAACTCATGGCTTCGGTTTTGTCTCGAATTTGTTCGTCATGTCAGGTCCGGAGAATGGTTGCTGGCGGAAGCCATCAACGAACGGATGGTTCAGGTCCATTTATGCCGAGGCATTCGAAACTGCGTTCGCGTCGCATCCAAGGAAAAAGTGTGCCAGATTCTGTTCCGTTTGTCGTCGGTCTGGGCCCTCATGTTAAGCTGTGTCGGTTGCGAAAGCGATGACGATTGAGGACCGTTTGTCGGCCATCGCGAGTATCCTGTTTGTGCCCGCTGGGCTGGCCCGATCTGTAGAGCATCGCCGGCCGTTTTTGGTCTGCGGCCGACCGCCGGCAGTTGTTGGTCTTCGAGTTTTCGCCGTTCACACCCAAGCTCGCCCTGCCTGACCAGCATCTTGCGGCACTGAAACCTATCCAAGCCGATTCGTTCCCAGCGAGTCGGCTTTTTGATTTGCGATATCTCTTATTCCCACTCAATCGTCGCGGGTGGTTTGCTGCTGATATCGTATACAACACGGTTCACCCCGCGGACTTCATTGATGATCCGCGTCGAAATCTTCGATAGCAGCTCGTGCGGCAAGTGGCTCCAATCAGCCGTCATGAAGTCCTCCGAATCGACGCAGCGGACCGCAATCACGTCGTCGTAAGTCCGAGCATCGCCCATCACGCCAACGCTTTGGACAGGCAATAGTACCGCAAAGGCTTGAGCTGTCTTGCGGTACAGCCCGGCTTCCTTGATTTCGTGTACCACGATTGAATCGGCTTCGCGGAGTACATCGAGTCTCGGTTTCGTCACTTCACCAATGCATCGTACCGCCAAGCCGGGGCCCGGGAACGGGTGACGCCAAATCAGTTCGTCGGGCAGCCCCAGCTCCAATCCCAGTTGGCGAACTTCGTCCTTGAAGAGATCACGCAACGGTTCAACAAGTTGAAAGCCCAATTCTTCAGGAAGGCCGCCTACATTGTGGTGCAGCTTGATCGTCGCTGCCGGACCTTCGGCAGCGGCTCCACTTTCGATCACGTCCGGATAGAGTGTTCCTTGTGCCAAGAAGTCAACGCCTTCGATCGACAAGGCTTCCTTTTTGAAGCTTTCAATAAACGCATGGCCGATCCGAATTCGCTTTTCCTGGGGTTCGGTGATGCCCGCTAATGCATCGAGGAATTGTTGTTCGGCGTGAGCCACGTGCAAATCGGTTCGGAAGTGACTGGTAAACTGATCGATGACAATTTGCTGCTCGTCCAATCTCAGCAGGCCGTTGTCGACAAGGATGCAAGAAAGTTGGCTGCCGATCGCTTTGTATAACAATGCGGCCGTCACTGAAGAGTCAACTCCACCTGACAAGCCACAGATGACTCGCCCGTCCCCAACCTGTTGGCGAATCCGATCCACAGCGTCTTCCGCGAAGTTAGCCATCGTCCACGATCCGGCGCATCCGCAGACGTTCAGAAAGTTTCGTAGCAGCAGCTTTCCCAGCGTGGTGTGGGTGACTTCCGGGTGGAATTGAATTCCATAGACGGGAAGTTCACGATGTTTCACGGCAGCCACCGGGCATGTATCGGTTTCGGCCAGTGAAATAAAATCATCGGAAACGGCAGTCACCTGGTCCGCGTGGCTCATCCAGACATCCGACTCCTCGGGCACACCTGCAAACAAGCTGTCATCGCGATTGACGCGACAACGGGCTCGACCATACTCGCGGGCCGGCGCCTGTTCGACATTGCCTCCCAGTACGTCGCAGACCAATTGCATGCCGTAGCAGATTCCCAGGATTGGGATCCCGAGGCTCATGATTTCCGGGTCACAGCGAGGCGCAGCTGTCTCGTAAACACTATTCGGGCCGCCAGAAAGAATGATTCCCTTGGGTTTCCGTCGTCGGATCGCTGCCGGCGTTATGTCATGGCGGACGATTTCACAAAAAACTTTCTGTTCGCGGACGCGTCGAGCGATCAACTGCGCGTACTGGGAGCCAAAATCGAGAACCAAAACAGATTCGGTACCGACAGTGCTGCTCTTGGGATCAACGGTGCTCGCCGGCATCGTTGCCTCTTTTGTGTTGGGAGCTTGGGGGCTCGGACTTATGGAATTGAAAAAGCCCGTCCAAACATCGAACGGGCTGGTCAGGTAGCGACAGCCCAACAGTATACGAATTGTCGAATTGGCTCACTAGTATGAGATCGTTTCCGCTCCTGACCGCGGGTTAACTCGCTCAACAGACGCTCCGCCTGGCGTCAGAGCCGAGGGGCTGGGCCGTGCATTGTGGGACGGCCGGAGCAATTCTATAGTGACCGGGAAGCCGGTGTTGGCTGGAAGAGGCCGAACTGCAAACCAATGATTGTGGGATATTTGTGCAGATACTGTTAACAAACGACGACGGAATTTATGCGCCTGGTTTGGCTGCCATGGAGCTTGAACTGGCGCAGCTGGGTGACGTCATCCTGGTCGCGCCGGCAACCGAACAAAGCGGCGTCGGGCATTCGATCACGTTCTTGACACCGTTGATATGTCATGAGATCTACGACGGAAATCGCCGACGCGGCTGGGCGGTCGAAGGGAGCCCGGCCGATTGCGTCAAGATTGGCGTGTCCGAGTTGTGCCCAATTCGCCCGGACATCGTTGTCAGCGGTATTAATGGCGGTCTGAATGCCGGCATCAATGTGCTCTATTCAGGTACCGTGGCGGCTGCGATCGAAGGCGCTTTCTTTGGCATCGACAGCATCGCAGTTTCCCTGGAGTACGACGAACATGCCGATTTCGCGGAGGCTGCCCGGATAGCCAGGTCGGTCATCGAACAAGTGCTGCGTCAGAAGGATCCGGACCCGCAACTGTACAACTTGAACATTCCTACTTCCGCCACAAAACAGCCTAGCGAGGTCCACTTGGTACCGATGGGACTGCAGCGTTACGGTGAAGAATATCTCAAACGTATGGATCCCAAGGGAAGACCGTATTACTGGGCCACGGGCGATCCGCCTCCAGCCGCCGCTGATCGGGAGAGCGACGTATCGGCTTTGAAAGCGGGCCACGTAACATTGACTCCCCTGAGGTTCGATTTGACGCGTCACGATATGTTGGAAACGATGAAGCAGTGGTCGTTGGCACCTCCGAGCAACGCGGAGCAGAAGAAATGATTCTACGAGCTACCTCAGGGGAAACGATGACGCAAAATCAGTTTGTCGTGGGCATGATCTTCGCGAACATCCTCTTCAGTCTGCTGCTTTTTGGTTGTGGTGGGAGCGAGACGGTGCCGCCCGTGGCTGTCGAAGCGCCGTCCATCTCGACTTCTGCTACGCCAGCTGCCCCTGCTCCGCCGCCACCTCCGGCGCTTGATCTCAGCGGCGCGATCACTGCCTCAGCGCCTGCCTCTGTTTCCAATGGGGAAACGGAGCCGAAAGAGCCGATGGAACGCGAGAAAGCGGTTGTCGGCGCGGGGAAGAAAGGCAGGAACTATGGCGGTGGAATTATCAGCGAACCGGTCCGAGCCTATTTCCGCACGGGGCAGCGAGTTGTCTTCGAAATTCAAATCCCGAAGGCATTACAGCTCTACGAAGCGTCCAACAATGGAAAGGGGCCGGAGAGTCATGAAGTTTTCATGAAGGAGATCATCGAAGAAAACCTCATCGAATTGCCTGAGTTGCCGGATGGCGAAACGTACTTCTTTGACGCCGAGGCACAGGAGTTGATGGTCCAACGTTCTTCGGACTAGCGTTACGTTGCCGAACATGATTCGCAGTTTGCTTCGCACGCGTCCGGCGATGTTAAGAAGGTTGCGATTTTGTGGCGAAGATCAAATCACTCACCGGAAAATTCGGCGACTTTTCCGGTATCATTCTCAAAGCAGCAGCCAGCGGCAATCTCGAAGCCGTATCGCACTACCTCCACGTGAAACCGGACTGGCTGAATCAGGCGGGGCCCCACGGTCGTACCTTGCGCTGGGAAGCCGCCCACAAGGGCCGCACATCGCGGAAGACGTTACGTTGCTGCTGGATTGGGAACCGTGGGGCCAACCTGGACCACGCCGACAACCGCGGTGAGACGCCCCTGTTCATTGCTGCGCACCGTGGAAGTGTCGAGACGTTTCGCCTGTTATTGGCGACCGGAGCCAGCGTGGTGGAGAGGAATGAACGAGGGCAAACGGTCGTCGAAGTTGGTCTCGCTTCACGCAACCTGGCGTGGCGAGATTGTGCCCCTCGCCAGGAAAGCGTTGAGTAGGTCTTGAGTCGCTCAACGCGGCGTGGATTGCCCTGCAGTGGCTGAAAGGAACAACTACTGGATGGCGTCCGAAATACTGATGGCTCGACCATCGTTGGACGAGACGATAAATGCGTAGAGATAGGGATCGATCGCATCACTCAGGAAGCCGACAGCTCCATCGAGCTTTGCGGCGTTTACGCCACCGGTGTGTTGGCTGCGGGCCGCGGAGTAGACCGATTGCATCCTTTGGCACGGCATGCCGACCGATTTCGCATAGTCTGGATCGGGACATGCGGCGATTTGATCGG
Organism: uncultured Planctomycetales bacterium; assembly: GCA_963821085.1. Lineage (GTDB taxonomy): Bacteria > Planctomycetota > Planctomycetia > Pirellulales > Pirellulaceae > CAWGCE01. The sequence continues at coordinate 233,897 of CAWGCE010000009.1, forward strand.
CGGCTTGTTCCTGGATGTTTGGCAGTCGAACGGAATCTTCCAGGCGGGGATCCGGCTCGTAGAACGGTGTCGACAGCCCGGTATTTACGTCGTGGAAATTGACGCCGATGATGGCGCCGCCCGCGAACGGCGCGGCCCACACGCCGCGGACATCAAAATCGCGATCAAGCGTTCTTAACTCCGACAGCATCACCGTCTTGGATGCTCCATCTTTTACTTTGGACAGCTTCTGTCCAGCCTGTTCGCCATGCTTGAAGCCACCGAGTCCACCGGGCCGATCGCGATGATGATTCATGTGGATCGGGCTCAAGTAGGCCGCATAATTTCCTTTGCCAAAACCAAACGTGGTAACTCCGTCGGTGCGAGTCGACAATCGCCTGCCGTTGTAGTTGGCGACCGTTGAACTGATATCGGAGGGGCAAAGCAGCGAGCCGATTTGCTGTGAAAAGACGGGTGTGTTGTTGTCGTCGTAGGGTTGCTCGGTTACGGAAACAGTGAAATCGAATTGGTCGTATATCGATTGTTCTTCAAAGAACGGCATCACCGAAACGATCCAGCTGACGGCGGGCGGTTTCAGGCCGTGAATGTCAAAGCAGCCGTTCGTAACCATGGCTGAGGCATATCCGTTGATGGTGGTGCTGCAGTCCTGTTCCGGGTCGGGTGCCGAAATCCAGGCTCCAGCCGGTAATGCACGGCGGCTGGATTCGAAATTGAGGACCGCCAGACCAAGTTGCTTCAGGTTGTTGACGCAACCGATCCGGCGAGCCGCCTCGCGGCCGAGTTGACCGCCGGCAGCAACAGCGAAACCAGGATCGCGATGATCGCAATTACGACCAGCAATTCAACCAGTGTGAACCCGGACAGGCTGAAAGACTTTCGCTGAATACAGGTTGGTTCGACTGTCTGCCGCATGGTGCACCCCTGTACGATCGATCCCGACTGAAGTCCGATCGGTCTAGCGTAGGTTGGACCAGAAGGTTGCACAAGTGAATTGGCTCCTGCATTTTGCACTCGTGGCGCTACATCCCGTCCCGTGGGTCACTGTGATTGCATTCGACGACCTTCCACAAGTTGTTTTCCTGGGCGAATCGGACGGTAAAAAATCTGGCAGCTCGAAAATTATTGACCGTTTGCTCGCGATCATCGGCAATGATAACGGCGTTGAAAGTTGCCGTGGCATCCGTGTTGCTGACCTCAATCTTGAGGTTAGGTTTGATCTTGACCTGGTGAATAACCATTCGCCGAAGAACCGAATCACCCTCCCGCTGCAACTGCGGTGCTGTCGTAGAAACGTACTGCAGTGTGTGTTGCAGATCGTTGGACTCCAAGCTTGATGCGATCTCGTGCAAGGTGTGTTCTACCTCTTCGCGTGGCGTCACGATGCGTCGTTCGTTAACCAGCAGGACTGCGGTCAGGGCGATGATCGTCAACGCCGAATACAGAAAGGCGACTCGGGTTGTCTGCAGCAACAGGATCAACATCACGACCGTCAGGATCGCTCCGCCAATGCCGATGGCGAAGGAGTTTTCGGCAAATAGCGTCATCGAGTGCTCCTCATCAAATGACGGGGACCAAGCGAGCGAGCGTCGAGCAGCGATTGCCTTGATTCTCGTTCTTCAACGGGAAGATTGACGAGCCCGACTTAGCCAATACAAGATCATAGAAATGATCAGGGCCGCGGCAAACAACGCGAACAGCGGTCGCAGCGTCAGCATCGGGTTCCCCGTTGTCGACAGGGGCTGTCTGCCGTCAGCGGGCGACACCGTCTGCCCACTGATCTCTCGTGCCTGATATTGCCGTTCGATCTGTGGTTGTCGCCAGCTGTATTTGGGAACCGTCAGCACGAGCGCAGCCAGACCGCCACAAAGAAAGACGATCAACCAGAACCACGGTGAATCGGTCAGTGGTTCCGGTTGTTTTGTTTCGTTTTGCATGCGGTTCGCATTTTTTCGTCGGGCGTCCGTGTCACCTGGGACTCGTCGATCTTACAATGCCGCTCGGACGTTCGATTGCGGGAACATGCGACCCGCGTACAACGCCGCGCTGCCCAACGACTCTTCGATTCGCAGCAACTGGTTGTACTTCGCCATGCGGTCCGATCGCGAAGCCGATCCGGTCTTGATTTGGCCGGTATTCAACGCCACGGCCAGGTCAGCGATCGTGGCGTCTTCGGTCTCGCCGCTGCGGTGACTGGTCACAGCGCTGTAACCGTTCTGTCCCGCCAAAGCGATGGCATCGATTGTCTCGGTCAGGGAGCCGATCTGATTCACCTTAATCAGGATGCTGTTCGCGATGTGCTCGTCGATTCCGCGCTGCAGCCGTTCGGTGTTGGTGACGAACAGATCGTCGCCGACCAGTTGAACCTGGTCGCCCACCCGTTCGGTGAGCAATTTCCAGCCCGCCCAATCGTCTTCGCTGCAACCGTCCTCGATCGAGCAGATGGGGTACTTGTCGACCCAGTCGGCCAGGAAATCGACCATACCTGTCGAGTCAATTTGTTTGCCGTCGATCGAGTAGACACCTTTTTCCGAATCATAGAATTCCGTCGCGGCGACATCGAGTGCGATCCAAACCTGCTTCTTCGGTTCGTAACCCGCTTTCTCAATCGCTTCGAGGATCAAGTCGAGTGCCTCGACATTGCTACCGAGATCGGGTGCGAATCCACCTTCGTCACCAACCGCAGTATTCAGCTTCTTCGACTGCAGGACTTTCTTGAGGTGGTGGAAAATCTCGACGCCGCAGCGTAACGCGTCGCTGAAGTTGTCGAATCCCAGCGGCATGACCATGAACTCCTGAACGTCCACCGAATTATCGGCGTGTTCACCACCGTTGACGATGTTCATCATCGGGGCCGGTAGCAGACGAGCTCCCGGGCCCCCGAGGTATCGGAATAACGACTGCGAGGTGTAGTCGGCCGCCGCCTTCGCCGCCGCCAGCGAAACGCCCAGGATTGCGTTGGCACCCAGGTTCTTCTTGTTGGGCGTTCCATCGAGTTCGATCATGCACGAGTCGATGCCGTACTGATCGAGGCAGTCCCAGCCGATCAGTTCGGAGGCAATTTTCTGGTTGATATTCTCGATCGCTTGCGTCACGCCCTTGCCCATGAATACGTGGGCGTCGCCGTCCCGAAGCTCCCAGGCTTCGTGGGCTCCCGTACTGGCGCCGCTGGGGACTGCGGCCCTGCCGAACGATCCGTCGGTCAAGAGAACTTCCACTTCTACGGTCGGGTTACCGCGGCTATCGAGGATTTGGCGGCCGTGAATGTCTGCAATCGTACTCATGAAGTGTTATCCTGCGGGGTTCAGTCCCGTGCAAACGGGAGAAGTTACGTTTGGGTTACCAATCCGACGTATTTTGACGGAAGGAAGATGGCTTGACTAGGTGATCGATCGCGGCGGCTCGTAGCGAACCGATGCGATCTCGCCTATCGTTCAGGTTGTGATCGTGGTTGTGCGAATCGGGTCGTATTGCCGAGTGTTTTGAAGACCAAGTTCTTGGCCTGGGGTAGCGAATGTTCACGGGTCTGATTGAGACTATGAGTAACGTGGTTGCGATCGAACAGCAGCCTCCGGGTGTGCGGCTGTTGTTGGATTCGACGCCCTTGTCTGGTGGTGTTGCCCTAGGCGACAGCGTGGCAATCAACGGGTGCTGCCTGACTGTCGTGGAGATAAGCGGCAGAACAGTCGCGTTCGAGGCAGGCGAGGAGACGTTGCGCAGAACCACACTCGGCGAGCTGGCCGCGGGCGACTCGGTGAATTTGGAACGATCGTTGCAGGCGGGAACTCGCTTGGGGGGCCATTTTGTTTCCGGCCACATCGACTGCGTTGCCACGGTTGACCGACGAGAAGACGACGGTGGCTGGTGCAACATCTGGTTTCGCCTGCCAAGTGCCTGGATGCGTCACGTGGCCGAAAAAGGTTCCATTGCCGTCGATGGAATCAGCTTGACGGTTGTCGAAGTGGCGGACGAGACGTTCAGCGTGGCGTTCATTCCGCACACGCTGGATGTGACGACGATTGGCACACGCAACGTCGGAGCCAAGGTTAATATTGAGACCGACCTGCTCGCCAAATATGTCGAGAAGGCGGTCGCGGCAAGGAATCCTTGAACAGCATGGCCATGCAAAGACAAACCGCTTCGTTCCTGAAAAATCGATTCGCCGAAGTCGGTATTCGACCCGACACGCGCAAGGGACAGAATTTTCTCATCGATCTGAACTTGCTGGAATTATTGGCCAGCGAAGCTCAGTTGACGAAAGATGACGTGGTGCTGGAAGTCGGCACAGGGACCGGGTCTCTGACCGCGCAGATGGCTCAACAGGCTGCGGCCGTGGTGACGGTCGAGGTTGACCCGCTGATGCACGTGCTGGCGAGTGAAGAACTGATTGACTACGACAATGTAACGATGCTGAAGCAAGACGTTCTGCGGAACAAGAATGCAATCGATGAGGGTGTCTACTCGGCGCTGGCTGAGCCACTGAGTCACCCAGGACGCCGATTCAAACTGGTGGCCAACCTGCCATATAACATTGCCACCCCACTTATTTCCAACCTGTTATTTCCTCCACTGGTGCCGTCGATGATGGTGGTGACCATTCAAAAAGAGCTTGCGGATCGGATCACCGCGCCACCACGAACCAAAGATTACGGTGCCCTGAGTGTGTGGGTGCAGTCCCTGTGTGAGGCGGAAACTCTGAGAATCCTGCCGCCCAGTGTTTTTTGGCCTCGTCCGAAGGTGTATTCGGCGATCATTCGCGTGACGCCCAACGATGAGAAACGTCAGCGGATCACCGACCTGCGTTTTTTCCACACGTTCACTCGAGCCATTTTCCTGCATCGGCGAAAATACCTGCGGAGTTGTTTGCTCAGTGCCGTCAAGGGACAGCTGGGGAAGCCCGAAGTCGACGCGATCATGGAACAGCGAAAGCTCGGAGAAACCAGTCGTACGGAACAATTGCACGTTGACGAATTGTTGCAGCTGGCCGAAGTTGTACGATTGGCGATTGAAACGAAACAAGACAGTACCCAAGAGTAACGCCATGAAGTTCATTGAAATGACAGGGGCCCAGTTGCTGGCGATGTTACGTGCGGACGAAGGCGACCCGGATCAACTACGCCAAGCCGGACTGACGGATACGACGATCGTTCGAGTCAATCAGCAAGGCGACATCGAGTTACGGCGACCGACCGACTGGGACGTCGTGGGCGGCTTGTTAGGCGATTACGAACATCGGCTGAAAGAAGCCACGGGATGTCGACTGGGCCTAATGAGGTTCTTTCAGTGGATATGCCCCATCGCAACCGTTGCGGCGACGTAAGCCGGGCGAAATTCGGCCTGCTCCGCTTCAAAACCTGAAATTGTTGCCGATTCCAATATTTCAATGGGGAAGTGCTTGTACGCCTGGTGGCGGCCGCGGTCTTCAAAACCGTTGGAACCTGCGTTAAGCGTGGGTTCGGTGGGTTCGATTCCCATGCACTTCCGTTTCTTACCACAACTGTCCAGCCTTCCAAAGTGCGTTTGGGGGGGTTAGGCCGATTCGAATGCGACTGCTGTGGATCGACAAGCAAATTCGCCCGCAGACCGATACCTCTCCTTGAAGAGGCAATGCAAGCACCGCAACCAGCGATCCTGGTCGGGTATGGCATCCGTCAGAAAGACTGACGGAAATTTGAAGTTGCCTGCATTTGTGACTATCCTAATGTAGCGGATTATTACGACTGGGCAAAATGGAAAGCTTGGGCTCTTTTGCTTTGCACTTAGACGGACAACTAGGGTAAGTTAGAGCCTAGAAGAGGCTATTGGGTCGTAAGCGTCGAACGTTCAACGAAGTCTGTGTCGGTCCAGCATGGGCCCGGCGGCAGGAGACATCAGTGGCCAAAGAGTTTTCCGACTTCAATGCATCTGTTCCGGCAGATCTCGTGCAGATTGTTCGTTTGCGGGCGGTGACGCAACCGGACAAACCGATTCTGCATTTTCTCGTTGACGGGGAAGACGAGCAAACCACATTGACCTTTGCCGAGCTTGATGCGTGGGCGCGTGCGATCGCTCGTCAACTCAATGAACGCGGGATGTCGGGACGACGTGCACTGCTCGTGTATCCCCCCGGTATTGATTTCATTGCCGGTTTGTTCGGTTGTATTTACGCGGGCGTTGTCGCTGTTCCGGTTTATCCGCCGCGTCGCAATCGAAATTTCGAACGAATCCAGTCCATTGCCGAAGACGCGCGGGCGGTTGCCGCGTTGACGGTGAATCAGGTCAGTGGCGGGCTCGACCGATTTGCAGCTCAATCAATTGAGCTAAATCGAATGGAATGGATCACTACGGATGATATCCTGGTTCCTGAGGACCCGGCAAAGATCGATTGGTATCCGGAAGCGGTGCGACCTGGCGATTTGGCCGTCTTGCAATACACTTCCGGTTCGACCGGTCGTCCCAAAGGAGTGATGCTGACCCATGACAACATCCTGAGCAATTGCCGAATGATCACAAAAGCATTTGGCATGGTACCGGAGGATGTGGGCATGTCTTGGTTGCCGACGTACCACGACATGGGTTTAGTCGGCGGGATCATCAATCCACTCTTTGCTGCCAATCCTTCGGTGCATATGTCTCCTTTGGCATTCTTGCACCGCCCTGTCCGTTGGTTACGCGCAATTTCCAAGCACCGAGTAACGATCACGGGCGGTCCCAACTTCGCCTACGACATTTGTACCAAGAAAGTGTCGGAGGAAGAGTTGGAGGGTCTCGACCTGAGTTGTTGGAAGTTGGCTTACAATGGCGCCGAGAATATTCGCCCATCGACGCTGGAGCGATTCAGCGAGAAATTTTCCCGCGTCGGATTTGATCCGAAAGCGTTTTACCCGTGCTACGGCATGGCAGAAGCGACCTTGATCATTACCGGGGGAGACCGCGACCATCCACCCGTGAGTGTCGGATTTGACGGTGATCGTCTCGATGCTGGCTTCGTGCGGCGTCCGACGAAACCCGGAAACGAGCGGATGCTGGTCGGCAGCGGCCGCGTGTTGGCCGACGAATCGGTGATCGTGGTGGATCCGACGTCGCATGAGCAATTGTCGCCGGAGCGGATTGGTGAGATTTGGGTGACCGGAGACAGCGTCGGGCAGGGATACCTCGACAAACCAGAACTCACCGACGAGACGTTTAAGGCTCGTTTGAATCGCCAGCCAGACCGAACCTATTTGCGTACAGGCGATATGGGTTTCTTCCACGAAGGTCAGTTGTTTGTGACCGGTCGCATCAAGGATCTGATCATCATTCGCGGGCTGAACCATTATCCTCAAGACATTGAAATGACGGTCGAGCGGGCCGATTCACGCCTTCGCACGGGCGCATCGGCGGCGTTCTCGATTACGCTGGAAGACGACGAGAAATTGGTGGTGATTTCAGAAGTCGAGCGTCTGCGAGATCAGGATTGGGATGACGTCATTCGCGCCATACGCCAAAGCGTGGCCGTTGAGCACGACATCCACCCTGATGGCGTCGTCCTGATCCGAACCGGTTCGATTCCGAAGACTTCCAGTGGCAAGATCCAGCGGCACGCGTGCCGTGACGGTTTTTTGAAACGCGACCTCGTGGTGATTGCCGACTGGTATGCCTGGCAACCCGAAGGGAGTTCACCCCAGTCCTGGAGTCGTCGTAATCGTGCCTGGAAACAACTTCCGATTGCCGATTCTAAAATTCGCCAATCAGACCGCCAGAACACGTCGAGAAGAACAGGTCCCGCTGCACAAATCACGCCACAGCTTACCGCCGTGATCCAAGCCGTGCGTGACGTTGCCACGGACCGGGCCGGCAGTCCGACCGCGGAGACCAACATCGTCGAGTTGGGACTGGATTCATTGGAGCGGATTGAAATCGCGAGTCGGGTGGAAAAAGCCTGCAATGTCATCTTTCCACAGGACATCTTGGTTCACATTGAAACCTGTGGGGACCTGGCCACGGCCACCGCCCAATTGCAATCAGCAATTAGGAAGGGCGAGCCGGGGTCGAGTCATCGTATTGAGGACAGCGTCGAGTACCAGCAATTGAAACGTTCGATGAATGCGTTGGCCAAAGCGGGAATCGAAAACCCCTATTTCCGTGTTCATGAGCGTGTGACCAAGGACACGACCGTGATTGCTGGACGCGAATTGATCAACTTCTCTAGTTACAACTACCTCGGATTGTCGGGCGACGCGGATGTTTCGCTTGCCGCCCAATTGGCGATTGAGAAATACGGAACAAGCGTTTCTGCCAGTCGCATTGCCTCGGGCGAAAAGCCGATTCACGGCGAACTGGAAGCTGAGATTGCCAGCTTGCTGGGCGTTGATGATGCGATCGTGTTCGTCGGCGGCCATTCAACCAATGAAACGACCATTGGGCACCTGCTGGGTTCATCCGACCTCGTTCTGCATGATGGCCTGGCTCATAACAGCATCGTCCAGGGATGTTTGTTGTCAGGTGCAACAAGACGAGCCTTCGTCCACAACGACTACGAGGATTTGGAGCGACTGCTGAAACTGCACCGCCACGAGCATCGTCGCGTGCTGGTCGTGGTGGAAGGCGTTTACAGCATGGACGGCGACTTCCCTGACCTGCCGAAGTTTGTCGAGATCAAGGATCGCTACGAAGCGATGTTAATGGTCGACGAGGCTCATTCCATTGGCACCATGGGTCCCAGCGGGCGGCATTAGCGAACACTTTGGAGTCGATCCGCGGAGCGTTGATCTTTGGATGGGCACGCTCAGCAAGTCATTCGCCAGTTGTGGCGGCTACATTGCCGCGAGTAAGGAGATCGTCGAGTTCCTTCGGTATTCCGCTCCGGGCTTCGTGTATAGCGTCGGTATTTCTCCGGCGAACGCTGCGGCAGCGTTGGCGGCAATTCGCAAAATGAAGAAGTCACCAGAGATCGTATCGAGAGTTCAGCGGCGGTCGGCACAGTTTCTTCGGGAAGCGAAGGCAGCCCGTTTAAATACGGGCGGCAGCCAGGCAACGCCGGTCATTCCTGTGATCACCGGCAGCTCCCGTAAAGCACTGCTGCTTTCGCAGCACCTCTTCGAGATGGGCTATAATGTTCAGCCGATCCTGTATCCAGCCGTCGCAGAAGAGGCCGCTCGCCTAAGATTCTTTATCACCAGTGACCATACGAAAAAGCAGATTTCCGCCGCCGTCAAGGAAACGGCGCGTTGGCTAAGGGACAACGCGGGTTCACATGTCCAGCACGGCGCAATGGGTGAGAGTTTAGGAAAGAACGGAGCTCTGCAAGTTCGCCCAGAATTCGAAATTCAAGGCGAATGGCGTGAATGGACTGGTGAACACGAGTGGCAACGGCGGACTTCATCAAGAACACTCAAGTGGGGAGAGTTGCACTTGATGCTTCGGTATCTGAGCCTAGAATGAAGCAGAACCAAAGTTGCTCTTTTGCTTTTTGAATCGGAGACTGATTAGTGCTGACGGAATCACAGGTTGAGAAGAGTTTTCGTAAATTGGTCAGCAAGCCGCAACTCGAAGAAAATGATTTTGAGAAAGCGGAAGACTTGCTCGACAATCTACGAGCTGAAAGTCCGCTGCTGCATCGGCTAAGTACGGAACTCGAAGAACTCCGAGCGATCGCTGTCACGGACGAATAGTACCGTACATCGAGTCGCCGCCGAAGCTTTGTCAGGGTCGATCCACGGGCCGTTGTCAGCGGTTCAGTTCGACACCCATCGTCACCATGCTGGACATTAGTGCGTCGTTACTCGGGTTAATACCCATTGTGGGGAGCTCGTACAGCACGGTGTTTGCTGCTCGGGTAACGTTGCCGGCTACACTGCCTGTCCAGCCTACATTGAAGCTTAGGCGTTTCGTTAACTGCATGGCCGACTCAATTCGCAACTCGCCCGTCGGCGAGAAAAACGCCTCGCTGTAGCGATGGAAGAAAGCATTTCCACCGAGCGAAGTGGGCAGGCCGGGTTGGAGATTCGTGCCAGCAAGGCCCGTGCGAGCCAGATGATCGCCGAGAAATCCATTCTGTCGGATTGTGGTGAAGTTGGCTGCCGCCATAAATCGGCCCTGGATACTTGTCGTCCAGCGGCTGGACGATTTGCTGACTCGGAATCCGATCTGTGGACCGACCAGGCGATTCAAAGCGATATTATCCCAAGCTGAGTCACCGAGCGTTCCACCTCTCGCACTTACGCGAAAGAGGTCATCGACTTCCATGAAGCGAGCACCCAGGTACATCTCCGCGAATGTCCCGGCTCCCAGTGGTCTCTTCCGTCGAATCGCACTGACTTCGTAGCTGTGGAATTTTGTGCGGTTGTAGATCGTCATGTCGTCAAATACAACGCCGATGCGAACGCGATCACCGACTCCACCGTTAAGAAAATCGTCGGTGAATCCGTTTTGACCGGGAATGCCGGGCGTAATGACTCCGTCACCATCCAGGTCGTCAGCGATCAAGTCGCCATCGAGGTCCACATAACCCAGTAGGAGGTTCAGGGGGTCCAAGAAGTTAACGCCAACGGTGTAGAGTCCGTCGACGTAGGGAATGGCCTGGATACCAGCAGTGGCACCAGTAGGAGGAAACACGCCAACGCCATCGGGATCATTGGTCCCGTCGATGCCGCTGTTTCCTTGGGCCGCGCCAAGTTGATCAAGGCGCTTGTCATCGATGCCATAAAAGGATGTGTTTTCGGCACTTGAGTCCAGAATCGAAACAAACCAGCCATTACGACCAGACACCCAGCCGAATTCAGCACGATTACCCCAGCCCATGCCCGTTTCGCTGTAAGCGTCATCGGCCGTATTTTGTTGAAAGCCAAAACTGCCCCCATCGACGCCGGGCAAAAGCAGCGAAGTGCTTCCCACCGGAATTGTCTCGTTCTGTCCGTCGGTCACCGCCGCATAGATGTAGCTCACATTGGCGGGCGTAAAGACGCGAATGTTTTGATTCGGATTGTTGATGCCGACCGGTGCTCTTTCGGGCCGGACCAGCCACGTGTACGCGCGGTCGAAGCTGCCAAAATATCCCTGCGCCGCTGACTGTTCACCGTCGCAGTGAATTTCAGGTGAAAACAGCTGCCAGTCGAATTCGCGGGGTGGCGCGGAGTATTGGAACCAGTTCTGAGCGTTGACCTGGTTCACCGTCATGAACAAAAGGAGAAACGCGAGAAGGTTCGTGATTTTGATATTTTGCATGGCTCAATTTCACTCGGTTGAGTTTCGCTGCCTGTGGCCACGTAAGACGGCTCCAAACGGGTCAGCGCAGGAAGTATCGGCCTTGCGTATCGCGTAAGTTGAGTAAGACCGGCAAACGTTGCTGAAAATACTGATGGTGCGGGTCAGACGAAGCTTGCCGACGGACCATGGGAAATGGCCGAAGATGGAAAAACCGGCAACGCAAGGACTTCGAAACGAAAAAAGAGGAACCTGATCTTCAGGTTCCTCTTTCGAGTATGTTTCTTCGCTAGCACCGATAGAAAGCTGGCTATTCGCCCTTCACGGCATCGACCGCATCCTTGGCGGCTTCCTTGGTGGCGTCAACGGCGTCGCTGGCAGCCTCCTCAACGGCATCGGCGGCATCGCCGGCTGCTTCACCTACGGCGTCAACCGCGTGGTCTGCGGCCTCACCGACTTTGTCGGCAGCTTCACCGGCAGCGGCGCCAGCTGCGTCCGCGGCGCCCTCGACGGTGTCCGCTGCTTTTTGGCAGCCAACAAAGAGTACAGCAAACAATAACAATGATACAAACTTCTTCATCGAAACTTCCCTTGTTCATGGTCTGACCCAACTACCTGCTGCCGGGCACCTCATGATTCTATCCGTTCCTGCGGCGGCCTGTAACCGTGCCTGCCGGGCTGCCCGGGGGGGGGGGGGCGAGGTGCCGACGTGAATTGGACTTACAGACGACCGCCGAGGCGATCGGAAGCCACAATTCTACGCACTCAGGGCCTATTCGATGGTGCGTTTTGCTTGGCAGCGTATATTGAGGGCTAACCACATCCGATCGTTACCAGTGAGAAATTGGTTTGAGGAGTCCCATGTTTTACACCGAACTGGTGGTTGCGATCATATTCTCTGTTGGGGTGCTGACAGCTTCTGGCGTGGCAGACGAACCTGAAGCGGCAAAGGAATCGCAATCGTATCTTCGACTGGTCAAGGACGGGGATGACGTTCCCCGGTCACTGGATGCGGCGATCGTCAGTTTTCGTTCGGCCGACGGCAATCAAGTGGTTGATTTGATCGGCGCCTTACATGTGGCCGAGCCGGATTACTATCGAGAGCTAAATCGCCGCTTCGAGCACTACGATGCGGTGCTCTATGAATTAGTCGCGCCAGAGGGCACCCGGATTCCTCTGGGGGGCGTCGACAGCAGTGGGCCGGTTTCCATGCTGCAAGGAGGGATGACTACAGCCCTCGGTTTGTCTTACCAACTGGATGAGGTCGATTACACCCGGGAAAATCTTTTCCACGCCGACATGAGCCCCGAGGAATTTCGGCAAAGTATGGAAGAACGTGAGGAGAGCGTGGGCAAGATCATATTCCGAGCCATCGGCCAGGCGATCGCCAAGCAAAGTGCCGTGCCAACGCGAAATAGCGATGCCCGAATGCTGAGTGCCTTGCTTTCAGAAAACAGGGAGCATGAGTTGAAGGTCGTGTTGGCCGAACAATTTGCCGACCTCGATGCAACAATGAAAATCTACTCGGGAAAGAACGGATCGACGCTGGTTACGGAACGTAACAAGAAGGCGTTGTCCGTGTTGCGCGAGCAGTTGATCCGGGGCAAAAAACGTATTGGGATCTTTTACGGTGCCGGCCACATGAGCGACATGGAATCCCGGCTCGTGGACGAGTTTGGAATGCGGCGGAAAGCTGTCGAGTGGTTAACGGCCTGGAATTTGGTGAAACCGGCAGGGACCAATGAATAATACGGGGGGGGATGCAGTCATCGGAAATTCGCCCGCGGCGTAACCCGTCAAGATGAATCGCGGCATCGAGTGACTGCTTCCGGGCCAAATTCCTGGCTTCATAAAACGCCGTTTACACAGATCCGGTGTTTCACAATACTTTCATTGCTCTTAAATCATTCATCGTAGAGGCGGGGGGACTGGAATGCTGCGATTGGCCGTCAACGAATTGACCACCTACCGTTGGTCATTCGAAGAAGACGTCACGAATTACGCTGAACTCGGGATTTCGCAGATCGGCGTATGGCGGCAGAAGCTGTCTGACTATGGAGAAGATGCCGGGATTGCGTTGATGCGCGAATGCGGTCTGGCCGTTTCCAGCTTGCAGTGGGCTGGTGGCTTTACCGGGAGCGATGGCCGATCACACGAAGACGCCATTGAAGACGGGCTGGCTGCGGTGGAACTCGCTGCGAAAATGGGTGCCGATTGCCTCGTCGTTTACACCGGCGGTCGCGGCGGGCATACGCGTTCGCACGCCCGCCGGTTGGTCGGTTCGGCACTCAGGGAATTGGCGTACCATGCCACTGATTTTGGCGTTACTTTGGCCATTGAGCCAATGCATCCTGCTTGCGGCATGGACTGGACCTTTTTGACCAGCCTCGAATCGGCACTGGAATTCGCAGACCGGCTCGACTCCGATGCGCTGAAAATTGTCTTTGATACGTACCATCTTGGGATGGAGCCGGACTTGCTTTCGCGATTGCCGGAATTGGTGCCACGGATTGCTCTCGTTCACCTTGGAGATGCCCGCAGGCCTCCGCGCGGAGAGCAGGATCGCTGCCCGCTGGGTCGCGGCATCATTCCACTACCGGAGATCCTGCGGTGCCTTCACGAGCACGGTTACGCCGGTTCCTACGAACTGGAATTGATTGGCCAGGAAATGGAAGACCACAGTTATTGGGACGTCCTGGACGATTCGCGGCGTGCCGTTGATGACTTCCTTGGTGCCAGCATCGGACAATAGGGCCGTTGTCGATCGTTCGAAGTGCGTTTGTCCGACGTCAACCAGACGCCGGTTTGCTCGATGTCTGCAGCTACTGGCCAATGAGCTCCGTACAAATCAGCTGACTCTTGCCACGGACATACAGCAGTCCCCGCGCAAGACTGGTGCTGCCCAAGCCGGGTAGTCGAGTTGCACCTTTTCGCCATCCGCAGTTTCCAGTCGGATATCGCAACGTTTCTGGTAAGCGTCCGGGCTGGCTGCAAACAGTTGCAGGTCACCTCGTTCCGACAGCGAGATGAAATGACCATCGACATACAGCAAAGATACTCGCCCCGTTCCCGGCTTCGTCCAACGGACTCTACCCGTGTCCCATTCAATGCAACGTAAATTTGCTTGTCGAGGACTCTGGCCACTGCAACCGTAAAGAAAACCGTTGTGGTGGATCGGTGTCATCCAGTGCGAAGCGAACGCTTGGTTTCGGCCGCTGGCATCATCCTTCCAGATGATGTCCAACGATTCCGGCTGCATGAGCATTACAGCGCTACCCGGTTCGTAACTCTCTGTCACAAACACCCGCTGATCCACAACAATGGGGGTGCTGGCGTTAACGCTCTCCAGTTTCTTCGCCCGCCAGGCTTGAAAACCCTTCGGTTCTCCGTTTCTGGAATCGACCTGCCAGACTCCAGTCCGGCCGAAAAGCACGATTCGCGTACCCGCTTCGAAGGGGGCCAGCTTGAGCGACGCGTAGCTCGCCAAGTCCATGATGCTGTGGTACACCTCAGCGCCCGTCAATTTGTCGAGGGCGACAAGGCATGATCCATCCGGCGTGACTCGATCGAGTTGTCCGGGCGGCACCTGATGTGAAGCGGGCGGACTGCCTCCCACCATGACCAGTAGCAAGTTCTCGAATACAAGCGGAGTACTCCCCACGCCGAAGAAATTGCTTACGACACCGTACTCATCGCTAAGGTCACAGCTCCACACTCGCTTGCCATCAACAATGTTGACGCAGTGGAGTTCTCCTTCGGCTCCGTAGACATACACGCGGTTGTCATCGACGACCGGAGAGCAGCGTGGTCCATCATCGAATCCGTACATGTCCTCATAGTCGGACACATACTCGTAGGTCCAAATCAACCGGCCGTCTTCTGCGTTCAAGCAGCGCAAGCGTGCCTTGTGTTCGACTCGGTCAAACACCAGGCACCGCCCTCGGGAAACGGAACAGGCGGCGTAGCCTGTTCCCATCTCGGTTGACCAGCAGACTTTCAGCGTTGTTTCCGATTTGTCAACCTCCAGCCCGGTAGCGTTCGACTTTCCATCGCGGTCGGTGCCCAGGAAATCAGGCCAGTCTTCGCCGCTGCGTTCGGCCAAGTCAGGAAACAAGATCGCTTGCCCTGCCGTGGTTGAACGGGACAGCAGCAAGAACGTGATGGAGATGGCCGCTACAGCGGCGAACCATTTCATGCGTCGCGCGGTCTTGATTTGGAAACGTTGTCGGCGAAGCAAAGTGAAACCTGTGGGTGATTGTCGGAATTGCGAGCCCTTGCCGCTGTCGGCATCCGGTCGGGGATTTTCGTTTTTTTGTTTTTTTGTTTTGTTCTGCCTGGCAGCTACTGTCAAGTAAGTGGCGCAATCCAACTGTTCTTGCGGATGCGTCCGTGCGGGTGAAAGTCATGCTAGTCGTTAATGAACACATTTCGATTCCACTGAGCGAGCTGACGTTCACCTTCTCGCGTTCCAGCGGACCGGGTGGCCAAAATGTCAACAAGGTGAATACCAAGGCGACCATGCGCTGGGCGATGAAAATGACTGAATCCCTGCCCGCGGCGGTGAAATCCCGCTTCATTCAGAAATACGGGCATCGTCTGACGAACGAAGGTGACCTCCTTATCACCAGCCAGCGTTACCGCGATCAAGTTCGCAATGTCGACGACTGCCGAAATAAGCTCTGCCGAATGATTCTGGCCGTCAGCACGGCTCCGAAAATACGTAAACCGACGAAGCCGACTACCGGCTCACGACGACGAAAGCGGGCGAATAAGGAGGCCTCATCGCAGAAAAAACAGCTTCGACGCCCGCCCAAAATGGACGATTAGTTCGATGCGGTCAGCTGCTTGCAGGAGTAGAGCCATCGGATTCTGTTTTGTATACTCCGTCCTGCGCTGCGTTTCTTGGTGGTGATTGAGGCACGCTGATGGTTGCCGTCATGGCGGTTGAAGGGCGTGAGAAGAGGATTCAGGACAACGAATGGAAATCCCGCAGCATCTTGACGACATCTTGAAGGATTGGCCGTTTGATCCGGGTGCGGTCAGTGTCCGCGTGGTTGATGGTCGGGATGACCGTGAGGTCATACAGATGCGTATCGAGATGGGTATCCTACAGCTGGAAACTTCAGGACGACCAGATGGTGTCCAGCATGAGGGCCACGAAACGTATCTTGGTTACTTGCGTCAGCGAAAGCTGGAGTTTGACGGCGAGTTTGTGCTTGATGACGAGCAGTGCTTCGAGTGTGACCGCGAGTTTGTGCAGTTTTACCATCGGCGAATATGTTGGCTGGCACTTCAGCAATACGAATTTGCAGTCCTCGACGCCGACCATTCTCTGGCGTTGATGGATTTCTGTCGCGATCATTCTCCGGACGAGGAATGGACTCTGTCTCATGAACAGTATCGCCCGTTTGTCATGTACCATCGGATTCAGGCCAATGCCTTGGCCCACGTGGAAACCGATTCCCCCGATCGGGCTGTCGAATCGATCAACCTCGGTCTCGCCGACTTGCGAACCATATTCGACCTGCACGAGGCGGTGGAAGAGTTCGAAAACGACGAACTGGTGCAGCGATTGGTCGAGCTGCGAGAAACTCTGCGGTCTCAATTCGACGTAGGCAAGACGCTGCGAGAACAGTTGGCAGAGGCCGTCGCACAGGAACACTACGAGCTGGCGGCAAAGCTGCGTGATCAACTGGACGATCACCGTCCTGGCAAGTGACGTTAGTGTCCCCCCCTGCCCGTGCCGATTGTGACGATGCGCAGCACTGCGCGCGTTGCTTTCACCCGCAAGTGTAAAATCTTCGCGGGTGTGTCAATTCCGGACCGCGGAATTTTCCAAGTGGGTGCTGCGAACGGGTGCATCGCCGCAAGATTCGCCGCACTTTGGGCCTGGCAGGCTTCTTTGACTGATCTCCGAACCGTTGGCATGCGATATGCGTATTCAGGATACCAGTCGCGAGCAGCAGCGATTTTCACTTTCGCTCTGCTCAACTTTTCCCGGCGTCTCATCTACGGAACAAAGGAGTGTGCAATGTTGGTTTTGACGCGAAAGCAACAAGAAGAGATTCACATTGGCAACAACGTAACGATTACCATCCTGCGTATCAAAGGACAATCGGTCCGCATTGGGATCAACGCGCCCAAGGACGTCAGAGTGATTCGCGGCGAACTCGAAATTCAATTCAATGAAGAGCGCGAAATGGAGCAGCCGCAAGCAGAATCGCCGTGTGTCAATCCTCCACTGCCGAAAGTCGGCAGCAGCAAGTTGGAACGACCACGTGGGTCAAATAAACAGCCTGAATCATCCTGCCGTAAACTGCTCGAACAACCTTGTTCGAGTGAACTGCCGTGTCGCCAGGTGAACGTTCTGCAGGCTTCTGGCAAGTCGGCCAACGCCTCTACGCTGGCGATTCTGGCACGCCGTTCCTCCCGCGGATTTTCCGCGAACTGAGACTTACAGAGTGCGGCCGCCGGGTGGTTGTACGGTCGGTTCACAGGGTGTTGTGGGTTGGAACTAGTGGTCATGAACATGCCCTCGAGAGAGGTTCCAATTCTGGAAACCCGGACGATTTGGCCGCCTGAAGCAAGAATCACAGAAGAACTCTGGCCCAAGATCCTCATCTTTGTCGATAACAAATGATGGTAGCGAAAAAGAGAGCCGGCCTGACGCTGTAGAAAACCGGGCACGGTCGAGGTGCGAGACTCAATCGGCTGAACCGCCACTCGATTGACCCAGTCTTGTGTTCTGTTTTCTATCCAGTCTGCCAGACGCCGGACGTGCGCGTCGTTTTCCAAATCGCGGGCCTGACATTCTCAATTCATGCGGTGCACGCGATGCGTCAAGTACCGAATCGTCATTTTCGCTTGATTCCCGTCTGCTCTGTAGAAAACCCTTTGAAACGACGCTTGCGAAAATCGCGATCCGCTCCCCGCAAGACTACGCCTGCGCGACGTTATCTACTGCACCATTCCCGCCCTTTTTCGGAGCATGGTTCTCTAATCGCGTACAATCGATTCGCCTGTGGCGCGTGAGTGAGGATTCCAGGTATCGCCCTTCGCTGCGAAGTTCATTTCACCGGGTGGAATTCGCATCTATTGGCATCGCCCTTCGCCTTCCCTCACATTGATCGATCAAGCTTCGCCGACCTACTTTGTGTTCGAAAGTTGCAGCCCGTTTAGCGGCATGGGTTGGCGGTTGGCACGCGATTCATTCAGGTGTTGCAGGAGAATGCTACGCACTTCAAGGATTGTCCGGCGATGTTGGTGCACTTTGGTGTGTGGCGCAGAAACAACGATCTCGGTCAGCGCGTCGTCCAGGTGAGCGCTCTCGACACTGACGATTCCGTCGGTTCCGGTGGTGGCAGAACGCAGCATATTGGGTTCGGCGATCACGCCGATGACGTTGTGGTGTCTGACCCAGGGCGCGGGCTGCGCAGTTCGAACGGCGTCGAGTATCGGCGATCCCGGCGCCAATGCGTCGACGCTGGTTGTGATGTGAATCAGGCTGTTCTCGGGAAAGAAACCCGGGTTGTCACGAATGACAGCTGATTTCTGCTGGACCCATTGTTCGGGAAGCTTGATCAATTTACGACCGATCCATTGGGTTGTCTCGTTGGAGAAATTGCTGCCTCGGAATGGAGTGGCGATCGTAACGATTCTCTTGATGGACGGATTGGCCTGAAAGTACATGGATGCGGTCGCTTCTGCCCTGACTTCGTCCGGTGCCACCATCTGGTCGAGCGGGTTGGGGCTGACCAGCGACCAGAACCGATTCTCGCTTTCGATTGTCTGCATTTTGGAAACGAGGCCACCCATGCTGTGCCCGACCAACACCATTTCATCCAACGCTGGATAAATATGCTGCGGGTCCAGGAGCCGACGTGATTCGGCCAACTCGCTGCGCAGGTTTGCAGCCGAGGCCCAGAAGGGCTGGCCCGTTGGATACAGATAAAACCAGAATTGGAAGTTATCCCGGACCTCGGGCGAGCCTTGAAGATCGTTGAACATTTCCATCCAGGTCACCAGGCTCGAATAAAATCCATGTACCATGACCACGGGTATTTTGTTCGGGTTGTACGGTTCCAGCATGTAGAGGCCACTGGATGCCAGCGACTCTTCGGTGTCGATCAATCCCTTGATTGGAAGATTCGCTCGACGAAAAGCCGGATTGTCCAGTGAATAGGCCAAGGGTGTAGTCAAATCAGATTCCAGAGGGATCATCATCCCGACAACGTCGATTTCCGAGGTGGCAGTCGTGTCGTGCAACTCGACCGCGCAGCGGTAGCGCGTGCGAGGATCGGCAGTGCTACTTGGCTGCGTCGCAATAACTCGCAAAAACGCCGTGACCGGAAAACTTGCTCCCGGAGGATAGAATCGATCGGCAGGTGATGCGCGCTCGTCCGGCTCGTACAACGCAATCATTGGTACGCCCAAGCCATACGAACGGAATTGGTTCGACAATTCGTTGACCTGGTAATCTGATACGAACTTCAAGTTTTCGAATCGCTGGTTGTGACCGGTGCCACGGTCAGAGCAGCTGAACTCAAATACTTGACGCGGTGTCTCGATGACAAACGTGCCGCCGGGAGGCAATTTTCCGTGTGCCAGGGCCAAACGCATCGCATTTTCCAATGCGTTGTTGTACAAGTCGCAGGCTCTGCGAAAACGGGGATCAAAGGCACTTCGTTCCGGTGTAAATGTATGGTCAAAGAGATAGAAGTATGAGTTCACCACCGCAGTGCAATAGAGTTTCAGCGCCGTTGTCTCGTCTCCTTCTTCCATTGCCTTTCGCCCGCCGATGTAGGCGAGTTCGGACAGAGAATAGACGTTGTCGGCCGTTGGTTCACGGGTGGCGATGGACTGCATCTCACCGATGAGCTCGGTCGGATCCCCGGCCAGCTTGGACTCCAGATCGAACCGACGGAGTGTTTGCAGTGTACGTTTCGTGGGTCGCGGACCGCCACGCGAATCCAGCTCAAGTGATTGCGTTAACGGATTGGCAGGGTTGCTGCCGCTGTTCTGCCCATCGGTTTGAAGCGCAACCGGACAACGACAGAAGCAGCGCAAACAGCGGTAACCATAGTGCGACGCGCGACCATGTTTTCGCTTGTGCATAAAATGCTGTCATGCAGAGTCTGTCCGGATTGCGTGCTAGGGGTGCGTCGAGTTGCAAATTGGCCTCTGTACGGGTGGCAGAGAATACGAGTTCACCCGGAGTTGCGTCAACGCAAGCCAGAATTGCTGAGCGAAAATGATAGAGATTAGTCGAGGAACCCTTCGCCCGGGATTGTGCTGGGCATTGCGACGGAAGAACGACGGTTACCCAGGGTGCAACGACGGCGAGTCGAATGCGATCAAAAAGTCACGCGATGCGTGGGAACGGGCCGTCCGGGACTGAGCTTTCGCATTGTTTTGAACTCAGTTGCTGCTCCGCTCGCCCCGGCGACTTGCTCGATCGCCGATCGAACCATGATTTCCAGCGCGTCCGGATCGGTCGCCACGCGGGCGTTGACAGTTGCCTCAACCCGCATTGCTGACGCACTGGACGAAATCGACAGATCAACGCCAGCAGCGTTGCCTACCAGATTGGCGATGGCGGCATTGCTATCTTCATCGCTGACGAGGACCTTGAGATGGGCGGCCTCGGTGTTTGCGTTCTTGAGCCTAGCCTGTATCGCTTCAACCAACTGCACCGCAAGGCGATCCAGATGTGCCGGGTCGCTGAAATTGAACACGATCGTTGAATTCAACCAGCCGAGTTCAGCTTCACCCTCTGCATAGACGTCGTAGTCGACATCCATCAGCGAGCTGCGGACGATTGGTTCGTTCAGTGCTTCGATTAGTTGTTCGAAGCCGGCACCCCTTGTGGCGCTAACGGCCAGGCACGGCTTGCCGGGAAATGCGGCTGCAACGAGTGCACGCAGCTCCAACTGAATTGCGTCATCGAGCTTGTCAATTTTGTTGATCACGACAAGGTCCGCTTCTTCCAGTTGCTTCATGAAAATGTATGCTGCCTGTTCCGAGAAACCTGTTTCTGATCGCCGCAGAATTTTCAAACCATGCTCCGGTTTCAACAATACGGCAAAGCGACCCGTCTGGAAATCGTCACCGTAGAGCCCCCGCATCGGTTCCAAGACGGTCGCCACGAGATCGGTACAACTGCCAACTGGTTCGGCGATGATGATATCTGGCCGCTCGTCACGGCATAGTCCTTGAACGGTCGTAATCAGGTCATCGAACTTGCAGCAAAAACACGCGCCCGGGACCTCTCCGACGTCAAACCCCTGGGCACGCAATGAAAGGGTATCCACCAGGTCAAATGCCTGGTCGTTGGTCACCAGTCCCACGCGAAGGCCCTGATTTATGTAATGTCGAGCCAATCGGGCGATCGCCGTCGTTTTCCCGGCGCCGAGAAATCCGCCCAGCATCAGAAACCGTATTGTTGTTTCATTCATCTCGTTGCTTCACTCTGGTTTGGTCCGCTGCCAAGATCGCGTGGGGATTGTAACATGATGGGCGATACGATTCAGCAGATTGGCAGGCCGAAAAGATGATACCGCCGCGATGGCCTCCCGAAGACCCTGCAATTGAGCAGAACTTGCGCGAAGCGTGGAGTTCGGGATCGTGGGGCAAGTACCACGGTGCTTTCGCGCCGCAATTGGAGAACGAGCTCAGCGAGTTTCACGGGGTCCCATTCTGCAGGTTATGCTCGTCGGGCACCGTTGCCGTGGAAATCGCGTTAAGAGCAGTTGGCGTCCAGGCGGGAAGCGAAGTGATTCTTGGCGGATACGATTTCAAAGGCAACTTCCGCTGCATCGAACACCTGGGCGGTCGGCCAGTGCTCGTCGACAACGATGCTTCAACAACAAACACGGAACCGTCGGTGCTGGACAAAGCTGCTGGTGATAAGACAGCGGCAGTGATCGTTTCACACTTGCACGGCGGGCTGGCGCCCATGCAACAGATCATGGCATGGTCCGAGGCAACCGGCATCCCGGTTGTCGAGGATGCTTGCCAGGCTCACGGTGCGATCGTCGACGGCCAGCTTGCAGGTACCTGGGGAAATGCAAGCACGCTGAGTTTTGGAGGAAGCAAGTTGATGACGGCAGGTCGCGGCGGTGCCATACTCACTCGCGAAGCAGAAATTGCTCAAAGGATGAAGATTTACGCCGAACAGGGGAATGACGCGTACCCGCTAAGCGAACTTCAGGCAGCGGTCTTGTTGCCACAGTTGGCCCGTCTGAACGAGCTAAACGGTATCAGGCGCAAAGCAGCGGCACGATTGCGCACGGCAATCGCCGACTCTGATGCACTATCTTGGGTTGGCACCGAACCGGACGAAGAGATGCAACCGAGTTACTACAAGGTGAGCTGTCTGGTGGCCCGGAGTCGGACGCGCGACGAGCTCTTGTCGCGTGCAGCCGACTTGGAGCTCGACCTGAAGCCAGGCTTTTCTGGATTCGTGAAAAGAAGCGACCGACGCTGCCGCAAGGTCGGGCAACTAGTGGGAAGCAAGTCGCTGGCCGACCGGCTCGTCGTCATGCATCATCCGTATCTGCTCATGGACGATCGTTCACTGGAAGCGATCTGCCGGAAACTGGCCAGAACTATAGTCAGCTATTCAGGCGATGGCTCGTCAACCTGGATCAGAACGCCGTCGTTCGAGGCCTGCCACAGATCTCCGGAGTTCAAGTCCAAGGCGGTAAGTAATCCGCCGCCGTAGCAATACGTATCGATGCAAATCAGGTGATCTGTATTCAGTACTTGCCCATTGCGTTGGGGCGTGTGTCCCACGATCGCTGTTTTGCCCGATACATGTCGTTCGGGAAAGTAAATGTCCAGATGTTCCCAATACATCGTGTATTCGGGTTGCTCATTGAGCGGCAGCGTCGGTGCATAATTGGCGTGTATGCAAAAATACTTTTCGCCTTCGAAGAAAGGCAGACACGACCGCAGGAACTCCAGGTGCGACTCGGGAATGCCACCGATGTCGCCGCCATAGGAGTCGAGCGTCTGCTGGCCCCCACTACCGGTCCAGAAGCTCATCTGCGACGGGTCACTCAGCACCGTCAGCAACATCAGCTCGTGATTGCCAAGCAACGGGCAAAGCTGGCATTCGTCCTGCAGTTCGATCAGCCGTTGAACCACCGCCTGCGATCCTGGACCACGGTCGATATAGTCGCCCAGCGTGATGAGCCGGTCGCTGCTGGTTGGCTGTAGTGCATCAAGAATCGCAAACAGTGCGCGGTCGCAACCGTGAATATCACCAATCGCGAACGTTCTGGATGAATCTTCCGATGCCATGCACAATCCTCAGGCGATTCCTGGACGCTCGCAGTTGAACAACCGAGCGGTGGAAGGAGAGGATACCATTGTTTCACAACCGGGAGTCAAGGCGAGTGACGAATTCGTTCAGTTCAAGCCAGCTTCGCTGGGGAAGTTTCGAATGCCTAGCGTCTTACGCAAAAAATCCTGGCCGGATGCGTGCAGGACGTCGTGCCACACCTTGGTGAAGTCCTGGCTAAAGACATGCTCTGCGGTGCCGTGAGCCTTGAGCCAACCGCCTGATTCAATTTCACCTTCCAATTGGCCTGGACCCCAGCCGGAATAGCCGGTGAAGAATCGGAAAGGTTGCAGATCTTGCGTGACGAGACTGCCCAACAACTCTTGCTCGGTGGCGACATATACCCCGGGAACGATTTCCGATTCGGCATATTGCGGATGGCCATGCAGGCAAATCATGGGGCCCTGGACCGGGCCTCCAATGGAAAGGCAAAGATCACAAGGGCAGCTCTCGTGGTTCATGCCCGTCCAAACATCTCGAAGGGAAATGTGCGATTCACGGTTGATGATCATGCCCAAGGCGCCTTCTTCGTGATGCTCCAACAACAGCACGACCGATTGCGCAAAATTGGGATCGCGCAGGTGAGGCGACGCGATCAGAAATTGTCCTTGCATCGTGTCCATGCCCTAAGCTTAACCGAAAAGCGGCCCAGGACACGTTTCCGTGGCAAATTTGCAGATCAGAGATTCCCGGTCTCGACGAACCCAAGTTCAGACGCCGGTCCACGTTTCCTGCCACATGCACCCAGCCCAGGACCACCCCACGCCAAAGCCAATCAGCATGTTCCGGGATTTCGGCTTAATCAGCCCTTCCTGTCGCAGGTCGTTGATCAGGATCGGGATGGTGGAAGAAACGGTGTTACCGCATCGCTCGAGTCGAACTGGCATCTGCGGGTTCCCGATCTCCAGGCGTTCCTGCAATTGTTGCAGCATTTTTAACGTTGCCTGGTGGAAAAGGAAGAGATCGACTTCATCGCGTGCCAGCTTTGCGTCTCGAAGGATGTCATCGACGAGGTCTGGAATCGACACCATCGCAAAGTTGATTAACGCAGGGCCATCCATATAGAGCGAACTCTTCCACCGTTGACGATGTCTTGGCACGATTGCATCGGCTGCAGGTCGAGCTCCACCCTCCGCGACCATCAACGTGTCGGCACCTGTACCGTCCGTACCGAACTGAAACGCGGAAATGCACTGCGTTTCGCTGGCTTCGATCAGCGTGGCAGCCGCACCGTCGCCAAAAATCGTGCGAAGGCTGCGGTCTTCACGGTCAATGTACCTGGAGTACGTTTCTGAAGTAATAAACAGGATACGATTCACAGCTCCCGTTCGAATCAGACCGTCCGCCAAGGCCAAACCATAGACATACCCGGAACATCCCTGATTAAAATCGATCGCACCACATCCGTTGCGAAGCCCAAGTCTCTCCTGCATCAAACAAGCGGTGGTTGGCAGCGGGTAGTCGGGCGTTTGGGTGCAAAAAAGCAGGAAGTCAATGCTGGCCGGGTCGATGTTGTATTCTTCGAACAATCGCTTTGCGGCAGCGACACCCAAGTCGGAGGCACATTCGCCTTCGGCGGCGATATGACGAGCACCAATACCGGTCTTGGAAAATATCAGGTCGAGGTCCCATCGTGGGAACTCAGCCGCCAATTCGTCATTTGTTTCAATTCGTTCCGGCAGATATGTGGCGATGGGGCCAATGGCTGCGTGCTTCACCTCGTAACTACCCCGCCATCAACATCTGATACTTGGAAACGACTGGTCCACGTGACCGTAGAATTTCGGCTGGCACGATTGCCGCAGACTTGCTGAATTCCTCTCAATTTGACCGGTTCACGATAGCTCTCGAAGCGATAGCGGTCAATCGCAAGCGAGGATTGAAACTCGATAGTTGAGCTGAATCAACCTGATCTATTGACGCGCAACGATTGGTCGGCCTACCCTTCCCGGCCCGGTTCGTTGCCAGCAGCGCGGATATTTCTTCCCACGATGCGAATGCGAAAGTGCGCCGGGATCAACTTGCCGAAAAATGAGGTGCGTTCCTTGAATAGCCTGAACTTCATTGATATTCATTGCCATTTGCTTCCCGGCATCGACGACGGTTCACGATCGATGGAAGAATCCATGGCCATGGCTCGAATTGCAGTCGAGGATGGCATGGAGACCATGATCACAACGCCCCACCAGTTGGGTAACTACAGCACAAATCGGGGTGACGACATTCGCCGCCGAGTGGATGAGCTTCAGGGTGAGTTGACGCGTCACAAAATTCCACTGACTGTGCTGCCGGGTGGTGACGTGCGGATTGAGCAAGGCATGATCCAGGGGATCCGATCGGGCGAGGTGGTGACGCTGGCCGATAAGAAGCGGCACATCCTGCTGGAGTTACCGCACGAACTTTACTTTCCAATCGATCCGGTGCTGAACGAACTGCAAACGATGGGGATTCAGGGAATCCTATCGCATCCGGAGAGAAATCTCGGCCTGCGAGCGCAACCCAAACTGATCCCTATCCTGGTTGATGCCGGTTGTCTGATGCAAGTGACTGCTGGCAGTTTGGTCGGGACGTTCGGTCCGGCTGCCAAGACCATGTCAGAAAGCATGCTGAAAGCAGGCCATGTGCACTTCTTGGCGACCGACGCACATCGTGCCAAGTCGCGGCGCCCGTTGATTCGTCGGGCGTACGAGCGAGCCGTCGAACTCGTGGGGACCCCAACGGCAATAAAAATTTGTAGCGAGAATCCGGGACTCGTGGTCACCGGCGACCGGGTTCCTTCCGGACGAGTGACTGCCGGAAACTTTGGTTTTTCGCGCTGGTTCAAAGCTGCCGCATGACACCCCAGACCTTGAGGAATCCATGCGGTTCTCGTCGTGTCGATTGATGCTGGTACCGATGGCGTTAGTTGCCAGTTTTTTTCTGACAGTTCAAACCTGCGGTGCTGCCTGGCCGCATGTGGCCCGCTACGGCCCGTTCGTGATTCATGCCGACTTCGATCCGCGTCCGTTAATTGGACTGTTCGATGAAATCGCCCAGTTGCAAATCCAGCTGCAGGCGATGCTGGCAATCGGAGCACCGTCAGAACATGTGGACGTTTATCTGTTCGCGGACGAAGCCACGTATAATTCCTGATTTGCGCAGGTATTTCCCGGAAGTTGTGCCCCGAAAGGCGATGTTTATCAAGTCGAATAGTCCCGGCAATGTATTCGCATTTGTGGGTCAGGAGTTTGCCGTCGACCTGAGACACGAGTGCACGCATGCGTTGTTGCACGCGACGCTGCCGATGGTCCCATTGTGGTTGGACGAGGGACTCGCGGAATACTTTGAATTACCGGCTGCCCAGCGAGCAGAAGGAAATCCCAATTTCTCTCAGGTAAAACGCAGTTCGTACTGGAAACGCCCCGCGGCGATTGAACAGTTGGAAATGCTTGCGGGACTTGGTCAAATGGGTGTGGATGAATACCGTGCTGCCTGGTCCTGGGTCCATTTCATGCTGCACGGGCCACCAGCGGCCAAGGCAGAATTGGTGGAATTCCTGCAGCAAATCGCCAACCATACGCCACCCACGAAACTGAGCGAAAGGTTGCACGCGAAATTCCCCCAATTGGAACGTGCTTACGTCGACCACTTCCGAAAGTGGCGCCGTTAGACTTTACCAAACCGGCAATCTCGGACCGCTGTCCGCACGTTAACTCTGCGTAATCGTTGCACTTTAACCCTTATTTTCTTGGGTTTAACTTCTGCGCCGACCATTCCGATATCTCCATTAGTGGCAGGGAGCGCAAACAGCGTCTGCACACCCTGCGACCCGCGATAAGGTGCCCACGAAACACGGGCATGGTTAACTCCAGGACGGATCACAACCGGCCCAAGAAACTGACAGGGAATGAATAATGAGGACCATCAATACTCTCAAGCACTTCTGTGCATGGGTAGCATGTCTGGGTGTTTTGTCTCCGGCAGCTACTTTCGGGGCAACACCTGACGTGTTGCAAAGCCGCAGTGCATCGTTGATCAAGGATGTTGAACTTTCAGCAAACGGAACTCTGGATGGTCAGATTGTTGATCAACAGGGCAACCAAGTCAGTGGCGCAGCGGTCACACTGCTGCAAGGCAATCAACAGGTCGCCCAGACCCGAACGGACACTTCAGGCAGCTTCTCTGTTCCAGGTTTACGGGGTGGAACGTATCAGATTGCTTCGGTCCACGGCGTCAATGTGTACCGTGCCTGGGCGGTTGAGACGGCTCCACCAACGGCTGCCGACAGCGTGTTATTGGTGTCACAACAGTCGGTCGTTCGTGGCCAGTGTCCCGGCGGTTGTGGAACGCAGCCGGCCTACGGCCAACCGGTTTATGGTCAGCCGATGTACGGTCAGCCGGTGCAAGGCGAAGTCATACAGGCTCCGATGGCTCAACAAGGCCAGATGGTGCAAGGTGGCGAAGTCGTGGGCGGCCAGGTGGCTCAAGGCGAGCCGGTCTATGGTCCCTGGGTTCAGGGACAACCGGTCGCTGTCGGCGAACCGATGCCATGTGGCGGCGGATGCGGTCCCGCGGGCTGTGGTGGTGGGGGGTACGGCTTCCTGGCCAACCCGTGGATCATCGGCGGTGCTGTCGCTGCAGCGATCGCCATCCCGCTCGCTCTCGACGATGATGATGACGACCATCCACCTTCCAGCTAGTCTTCCGGCTCGCTGATGCAGAACAAGAAAAGCCGCTGAGCCATGCTCAGCGGCTTTTTTCTATTCGTTTTCAGCTGACTGACGCTGAATCACAGCCTGGCGCTATCCAGGGTTTCGCCGTTGACTCTCAACCGAGCGAAAGCAGTGCAAGAACCGATGTCATGCGGTTCTTCTTTTTTGGGTTGTTGATCTTTTTTGGCTTGGTTTCATCTGTTACGCTCCCGCCCCGCGATCGTGATGGGAAAAGCTCTAACCATTGAGATCGAGGGAAAAGACAGGCTTTTCGACCTGGAGGAAGCTGGAATTGTTCGCAGCATTCTGCTTGGTCACAACACTCATCCAGAATCTGAAAAGGGAATCATCATGAAGAATCGGAAGCGGTTCCGCGTCGCAATGGCCGTCTACTGTTGTGTGAGCTTGATTGCCACCCAACCGATCTGCTGGGCTCAACAAGTGGAAATGAGTCAGGGCGACTCGTTTCGCATCGCGGACATTGCTCTGACTGGCGAAGGCGTCTTGAACGGACTCATCGTAGGTGGAGAGGGACAGCCCCTTGCAGCCATTCCCATCAAGATGACGCAAGACGATATCACGGTTGTCGAAACGGCCACCGATCAGCTGGGACAGTTTTCGGTCAGTTCATTGCGAGGCGGCGTTTATGAACTGCAAGTCAATGACGATCGAGTCAACGTCCGAGTGTGGGCTCCACAAACAGCTCCACCGACTGCAACTGCCGGATTCACCTATGTCCTGGGCTCCGTTCAGCGTGGGCAATGCACGGAAGATTCGTGCACCGGAACATGCGGTGGAACTTGTGGCGCTGTGGTGGCCCGCTGGCACTTTTGATGAACCCCTGGGTTATCGGTGCCGCTGTTGCCGCTGCCATCGCAATTCCACTCGCTCTCGATGACGATGATGACGCGAGCTAGTTTCTGCGTGGTCTATTGACGTAAAGAGCTTCTTCTACGAAAAGGTCGAAACCATGTGTTCCTGGAAAGCGATTCGAGAGTTGTTGGCGGTGTTTGCCGCTTGCGGACTCTTGATGCCTCCATCGTTTGTTGCTGCCCAAACACCGGTTGTTTCCGAGCTTGCAACACCTGTTACTCATGTAACCGCAAAAGACGTCGCGCTGGATGACGGCGGATTCTTGCAGGGTGTCGTAGTAGATGACGGAGGAAATCCGCAAAGCGACGTATTGATGTACGTCGTCAAGGATGGTGTCATCGCGGGAACGACCAGCACCGGCACGGCAGGCGAGTTTCAACTGAAACTCGAACGCGGCGGATCGTACAACCTTTTGGTAGGGAATCGCGCCATGTCGCTCCGCTGCTGGACAGCATTGACAGCTCCGCCAAAGGCCGCACGATCAACTGATGATTGCCGTTGATGACGTTTACCGGGGACAAATCCATCCCGCCGCTTGCGGGTTGGGCAGTCCTTGGGTCATTGCCGGCTTGGTCACTGCGGCCGTGGTAATCCCGGTTGCCTTGCATAATAACCGATCCGATCGCAGCTCGGGAAGCGAATAGAAGCCTCGTTGCGATAACCAGAAAGTCAGGCATGCATCGGTTGCGACAATTGTTGATCAACGGCACTGTTCTCAGCATCGCAATTCCGTTGCCCTTGCTGGCGGCAGCGCCGGCTGCACCAGCGGCAACTACCGCATGTTGTGACGTGGCTCTTGATGATGAAGGCTGCCTGCGAGCAAGGCTGCTTGCAGAGGATGGTTCTTCACTGATGTGTCGCCAGGTGGCCCTGGTGAGTCAAGGAGAAACTGTTGCGAGTGGGCAAACGGATCAGGATGGCCACCTCGTTCTTGAAGGAATTAATGGCGGAGCCTACCAGCTTCGCACACGAACCAGCACCTGGAATTGTCGCGCGTGGGCAGTGGATACGGCACCACCAGCGGCTCAGCCTGAACTTGTCATTGTGGAATCGGAACTCGTCGTGCGAGGGCAAGGTTGCACGACATCGAAAGTCGATCCGGCAAGGTTTTCCTTTGCGGATCCGATCGTGATTACGGCGTTACTGGTCGCAGCTTTGGTTGTGCCCATCGTCGTGAATAATTCGGACGATAGTCCCGCAGCCAGTTAGACTCGTTGGATGTGTCATGGAATGCATGTCACAGGCGGCCGAGCTTGATTGTGGGAGTGAAACCGTACAGCGAACTCGCAAGACCATAGCCAACTCCATGAACAGTTCTTCCCGTTTTTCAGCAGGCGTGCGACCGATCGCCGTACTTGCAATGTGCTTGGGCTTGCTGAGTGTCGGTTGCCAAAGCGGCGCCTTTGAAGCGACGTCGCTGCCTGCCGAGTTCACTCCGCCTTCCGTAGTTGACGTCCAAACGTTGAACCTCTCCCGGCTGGGTTCTTCAACGTTTCGCAGCGATCAGGTTCGGCCCGGCGATACACTCGAAATGCGAGTCGTAACCGGCGCGGAAAAAGGAGATGCCAAGACCTGGCCACTCGTTGTTCAAGATGACGGAAACGTCGAGGTGCCGCTGGTCGGGACGGTCAGCCTGGCGGGTCTCGATGTTGATACCGCACGTCAAACGATCATTGCTGCTAGCATTGATCGCGGGATTTATCGGAAACCAACGGTTACGCTGGACGTAGATAAACGGCGAACGAATTACGTAACGGTCGTCGGCGCCGTGAAGGAACCGGGTGGCTATGAGTTGCCGGCCAGCGGTTCCGATCTGCTGGCAGCCCTGGTGGAAGCCGGAGGGCTAAACGAAGATGCCGATTCGGTCGTGGAAATCCGACGCGCGGGCCGATCGGCGAATCCCGCGATACCGCAGAATGGCACGCCCGTCCCCGATTCGGTGATCGCGCAAGTTGGCTACGATGGGTCATCAGCTGCGGCGGCGCAGCCCGCCGCATTCATTCCAGGCCATACCTTCATGATTGATCTGGTCGCCGCTACCGAACAACCCGTACCCTCCGGTTTCACGTTGGGAGACGGTGACGTGGTCACTGTCCGTCGGCGACCGCCGAGGTACGTTCAGGTGATTGGGCTCGTGCGAAAACCAGATCGTATCCGCATCCCGCCGGGCCAGAACCCGAGAGTGCTGGATGCAATCGCGATGGCCGGCGGCGTTCGAGAGTCGATCGCTGACAAGGTGCTGATCGTGCGTAAGGTCCCCGGAAGGATGGAGCCTGTAACGATTGAAGCGTCGATCAGCGAGGCCAAGCGTAGCGGAACCGGAAATCCCCTGCTGGCCGACGGAGACGTTGTCAGCGTTGAAGAAACACCTATCACCTTTGCCGTTTCGGCCATGAAGAGCCTGATCCGAGTCGGCGTCAACAGCACCGCATTCTGAGCCCTATGACAAACGAAGTAGCCAACCGGAACGAAACCAACGACGATCAAACTGCCTCCAATGTCGTCCATTCGCTGGTACGATTCCTGTGGCTGTTGAGGCGGCGAAAAAGTGTCGTCCTGTCTGCGATGGCGGTGGCGGGGCTCCTGGGCGCCATCTATTTCGTTTCCACGGCAAGGATCTATCGAGCGAAGGCGCAAGTGCTGGTCATGCAATCCAAGGCAAGCACCCAGGTTGAAGTGTCCACGGGGCGGTCGGCGCAGGATCAAATTGAAACCTTTCAACGGCTGTTCACCAGTCGCATCGTGCTTGAATCGGCGTTGCAGCGAGTACCCAAGCTGCCTCCGGAAATCGGTCAGGACGATACGCTGGAACGTGCCATCGATACGCTTCGCGGTATGCTCCGCACCGCCACGCTACGACGAACGAGTATCATCGAGGTGTCGTGCCTGTCGGAATCGCCCCAGGCGGCAGTGCAGTTGGTTAACGCCGTTGTTGCCGCCTATATCGATTACGTTGACAAGAATCACCGCAGCGTGACTCGAGACGTTATCGCCGACCTGAAACAGGAACGCGTGATGCTCGAACAGCAACTCTCGGAACAAGAGCGGGAACTGCAGGCGGCGCGCAGACGCAGTGCTGATCTGGGCATCAGCGAAGGCTCCAGCGCCGTTCATCCGTTAGTGCAAAATGTGATCAAACTGAACGAAAGCGTGGCTGCTATCCGTCAAAATCGAGTCATGCTCGAAGCGTCCCTGACTTCATTACGCGGGGCAATCGCTCGCGGAGGCGACCTGCGGCAACATTTTTCAGCTGTCGAACCGGTGGTCGGAAAAGAGTTGTTGCTGAGTGCCCTGGGCGTCGACTCGCAAGAAGCGTTGGCGCTGCAGGAAGAGCAACGCGAGATTCTGTCGTATCAAGCGAAGCTAAAATCACTCGAACCGTACTACGGTGCGGGTCATCCAGAGGTTGCCCAAATTCGTGATCGAATTCAGGCCAGTCAGAGCTATATCGCCAGCGTGCAAGCGAGAATCGAACAGCAGCTCAATGGGGGCGAACAGGGTGAACTTGGCATCATGTTGACGCGACTACTGGACGAAGAACTCTCGCGAGCTTCACAGCAGGAACAGAAGTTGATGGAAGAGTACGCCGCCGCTGAGGCTCAGGCTGTCATGCACAACGACCTGGTTGCCGATCGCATGGTGATCGAACGGAAAGTCCAGCAGACTCGCGACCTGTTTGCCACGCTAACCGAGCGCATCGGCACGATCGAAATCAACCAGGGACAGAATGACGTCCGCGCTGACATTGTTACGACGCCGATGCTGCCAGAAGAACCTGTTCACCCGCGAGCCGTCCAGGTATTGTTCATGACCGGTTTGTTGGGC
Source organism: uncultured Planctomycetales bacterium (assembly GCA_963821085.1). Classification (GTDB taxonomy): domain Bacteria; phylum Planctomycetota; class Planctomycetia; order Pirellulales; family Pirellulaceae; genus CAWGCE01. The sequence continues at coordinate 266,789 of CAWGCE010000009.1, forward strand.
CTCGGCTTCGGTTCGCTGTCGGTCTACGTGCTGGACGTGATCGACGATCGATTCCGGTCGCCGGAGGAGATGCAAGAACAGCTTGGTGTTCCGGTACTGGCCATGGTTCGCAAACATGCACCGTTTGAAGGTGTCGGACTGCAAACGCTGCAGGTCTTCAATGCTCCAGACGCCGTCGAGAGCGAAGCGTTTCGCACGCTCCGCACGACCCTGGCGTTCTCGGGCCAGGACTTTAGTCGCATCGTTGTCACCAGTTCGGAACCTGCGGACGGTAAAACGACGGTGCTTGGAAATCTTGGAGTTTCGTTCGCTCAATCTGGAAAACGGACGTTGCTGATCGACTGCGATCTACGACGACCTGGGTTGACCAATTTGTTCGACAAGCGTGGCGATGAGGGCGTTTCCGAAATCCTGCGGTCGACTGAAAACGTGGACGCGCTGGCACAGTCGAAAGTTCAAAGTCTCGATCTTGAAAATCTCGACCTGTTGCCGTCCGGTCGTCGACCATTCGATTCGGCAGAATTGCTCAGCCGTGATCGTTTCGCTGACCTGCTCGCATGGGCGGAGACGCGTTACGACCAGATTCTGATCGACAGTCCGCCTGTACTAGCCGCCGCGGACGCTGCGATTACTGGTCGGCTCGTCGATGGCATGCTGCTGGTGGTCCAGCCCGATAAAAACCATCGTCGCTCGGTCTTGCGTGCTGTCGAAGGCGTGAATTCGCTGGAATGCAACTTGCTGGGTACCGTGGTAAACGCAGTCAGTGAAGAAGACGGTTCAGCGTACTACGGCTATGGCGGATACGGTTACGGCTACGGATATGGGGCCGAGGGTTACGGCGACGCAATGGATGACGAATTGCCGGACACTCTTCCCATGCAGCCAGCCTTGTCCTCCGCTCCTGATCGAGTTGCCGCGGATGACGGCGGATCAGACGATGACGCCGACTCGTGGTTTAACTGGAAAAAATCCGCCTAGGCAGCCGGTAACGGTCAACAAGACATGCGGTCGAGTTTTAACGCCTCAAAATCTACCCGTGCATCCGGGGCCAACAAAATCGGGCTCGGCAGGTCGGCCACCGAATTGTTGGACCACGTCGGCGATGCCGCCACGTTGGCGGTGATCTTTGTAACCCCGTTGTTCATGGGTGGTCGGCACGATCTGGGCCGTTGGGCCTACGTTGCAGCAGTTGGAATTCTCGTCTGCTCTTGGGTCGCCAAGCAGTACCTTGACGAAGACGCCACCTGGTGGAAGGTTCGCGGCGGTTGGCTCCTGCTGGTTGGTCTCGGTCTGGTGTTCTGCCAACTGATCTCCATGGCGCCAGAGACGATTGCCAAATTGGCGCCCGCCCAACTTGGGTTGCTGCCGTTGTGGCATGCGCCGGATGGCCAGTCTCCCCTGATTGCCGAATGGCGGCAAATCACACTCACGCCTCGAGGGACACGTATCGGATTGATTGTCTATTGGGCACACATCAGCCTGTTCTTTGTGAGCGTACAACGGCTTCGCGACCTCGACCGGATCGAACGCCTGTTACGCTGGATCGCGATCGGGGCCGTGTCCATGGCCATGTTCGGATTCGTACAGTACCTCTCGGGAACCAACAAGTACTCGTGGTTCTTTCAGCACCCATCACGATCTGCCAGTTGGTATGTCTGCGGACCCTTTGCGAACTCCAATCACTTTGCCCACTTCCTGGCGCTGGGAATAGGACCGTTGATCTGGTGGCTGCAATCGTTGTCAGTCAGCACCAAAGCCGGGCCAACGGGAAACACGTTCTACAATGGAAAGCACCGGGAACGCGATTTGCTCAGCCCGCCTGATTGTGCTGTTCGCCACCGGCGTGTTAATCCTTGCCGGCCTGCTGTCGCTGTCGCGTGGCGGAGTGCTGGTCATGTCTACCGCCGGATTGATTGCGATCAGTCTGTTCGTGTTCTCCGGGTTGTTGGGTAAGAAAATACTTGTCGCTGCCGCGGGCGTCGGAGTGCTCGTGGCTGCGGGGCTGTTCCTGCACGGTTCCGAGCAGGTCATGGGCGAGCTGGAAACGCTGACTGCGGTCTCGCTGGACGAACTCGACATGAAACACGGTCGACGGCGAATTTGGGCCGCCAATCTCGCCGCGGCAAAAACTTTCCCGCTGCTGGGTTCGGGAGTTGGCAGTCACGCCGAGTTCTACCCGAAGTTTTTTCCGTACCGTTCGCGTGTCGAGTTTACCCATGCAGAGAGTTCCTACCTGAATTTGCTCACGGAGACCGGTGTGGTCGGGCTTGGGCTGGCGCTGTTGGCAGTCTTGACCTGCGTGGGCTGGTGTTGGCGCATTTTGAAATCGGCAGTCTCGGCACGAGTTGGTGCTTGCGGAATTGCTGTGACAGCAAGTGTCGCGGTGTCGGTTGTCCATGCCGTCTGGGATTTCGTGTGGTATATCGGCGGCTGCATGTCGTTGACGATCCTGATTGTGGCTTGCGCCTGCCGTTTGGCCGGTGACCACGTCCGAAATCAGTCAAAGAAGACCACCGTGCAGCGACTATCGCCGCAAGTCTGGTTTGTTGGCGGTGTGGCGACGGCGACAATATTCTCGACGCTGCTATGTTTGCAGTGGGGCCCCGCACTCGCGGCGCCGCATTGGAACCAGTACCTCAAATTGTCCCTGGGCAAGCGCGAGTCGCTGGACCAGGTCTATGCCAATCAGGGCGAAGGTTCGACTGTTGCGACCGACGAACGGCAGTATGCAGATTTGCGAAGGATGCACGAGTCTTTGTCGAAAGTACTGTATCACGATCCTTCCCATTATCGCGCCCAGCTCCGTTCCGCGTCGGTGCTGGTCAAGTCGTTTGACCTGCTGCAAAGGAAGAGTGCCAATGCGATGGGTTACGTTCAGATCCGTGATGCTGTCTGGGCTTCGGAATTTGCGAGTCTGGCCGAGCAGAACTCGTGGTTGAACGTGGCAGTCGGAGAAAACATCGAAGTCCTGAGAACGGCACTGCAGCACGTACTTCAGGCACTGCAGGGTTGCCCGTTACTTGGTCGAGGATACATTAACTGGGCCGATCTGGCGTTCTTACAGGGCGCACGACCAGAATTGACAAGTGTTCTGTTAACGCAAGCGGAACTTGTGCGTCCGCACGACGGAGCGGTCTTGTTCAACCTTGGCCGCGAAGCAGCGTTGGCCGGCAATGCCATGGACGCGCTGGAATTCTGGAAGCGCACTTTCCACCTGGATGCACGTTACCGAAATGCCGTGATCCAGGCCCTGGCACCCCGACTTCCGGCCATGGCGTTTGTGCAGCATTTCCAGCCGAGCCCCGAGGAAACCGAAGCGCTATTTCATTTCTATCGTGTCCGGAATGCCGATGCTGAAGCCAAAGTCGTCGCTCCGTTACTGGGATCGTACTTGACCGAACTGGGGCAAACGCAAGAGGGCGCTGCGGCAATGCAGACGTGGATGAAGTGTGTTGATGTTTATCGATGTGTCGGCGATGGTGCTGGCGCCGTCAAGGCGGCACGTTTGGCCGTGGCGGCTAATCCAAATGACTTTCAGGCGCGGATGTCGCTGGCAAACCAGCTGACAAAAGAGCAACTGTTCGGCGAAGCCGAAGAGCACTGGCTGTGGTGCGCGCGACGACACCCACACGACAAATCATTGGTTCGACAACTGGAACGCGTGCAAGCGCTGCACATTTCTTCGCATGCCGAGCTGACAGATTCGGCTGCCGTGCAGTAGTCGATAGCTGACAGCGACGCGCGCATACGACGACTGTTTTCTTCTATTGTTTCTATTGGCCAGGTAGATATAATCCGCCCGACTTTTCTCGACTCTTTTCTTTGCAATAACCTATGTTGGATCGCTTAATGGGCCACCTCACAGGCGTGCTCCAGGGACGACGTGGCCTTAAATTGGGCCTGGCGTTCCTGCCTGTCTTTGCAGCGATACATTACCTCGCCTATTGGCTGCGGTTCGAGACGTTTACTGACCGACGGTGGTTTCAGATCACGTGTACCTTGCTGGCCGTGCTGGCGATCAAGTCGCTGATCTTTGCCCGCTACCGGATCTACCAGGGTTGGAACCGATACGCGACGTTTTACGACTTGGCCCAACTGGCAAAAGCGGCCACGATCAGTGCCGTTTGCCTTGCACTGTTTGACTACCTGTTCCTCAGTCGCCTGAATACTCCACGTACCGTCTTCTTCATGGACTGGGGCGGAACAATCGTTGTGGTAGGGGGACTTCGATTCCTGCGTCGGTCGATTAACGAAGGCTGGGTCTCCTATGATCGGACAAATGGCGTCACCGCATTGATTGTTGGTGCAGACGAATACGGCGAAACGATCCTCCGCACGATTCGATCCGGAAAAAATCTCAATTACAACGTCGTCGGGTTTGTCGGCGGCGACGACACGATGAACGGGACCTGTATTAGTGGCGTGCCAGTTCTGGGGGCCATCAACGAGATCAACAGCCTCACCAAACGCTGGAATGCGACAGAAGTACTGATCGCTGCCAGTGGGCTGAACGGGAAACAGGTTCGGAAACTGGTCGACGAGTCGCAGGACCACAACTTTCAGGTCAAAATCGTACCCAGTTACGATCAGATTCTGGACGGCAGGGTCGACTTGCGGCCGCGAACGGTGTCGATCGCCGACCTGTTGCGCCGGGAACCGGTCGAGCTCGATTTGCAGAATCTCAGTCGGTGGCTGGAAGGCCAGACGCTGCTGGTGACCGGCTCGGCTGGTAGCATCGGATCGGAGATTTGCCGGCAGCTCTTGCAGTTCAAGCCTGCCAAGCTAGTAGTTGTTGATCGATCGGAGAATGGCCAATTCTTCCTGGACCACTCGTTACGCAAGGAATTTCCCGATGCCGAGATCCAGGTTTGCATCGCCGACATTGGTGAACGGGCCCGGATGACCGATTTGTTCCGTTCCCATCGCCCGGACATTGTGTTCCACGCCGCCGCGTATAAGCACGTTCCCTTGATGGAGCGGAATTGCTCGGAGGCCATCAAGAACATTCCGCTGGCAACCAAAAACCTGGCCGACTTGGCAGATCAATTCAACGTCAACAGTTTTGTCATGATTTCGACCGACAAGGCGGTGAATCCGACGAGCGTGATGGGCTGCTGCAAACGCGTTGCCGAGCTGTACGTGCAATCTTTGGCGGAAGAGTCATCGTGTCGGTTCGTCACAGTCCGATTCGGAAACGTGCTCGGTTCCAATGGTAGCGTCGTACCGATTTTCCGTGACCAGATCGCTGCAGGCGGGCCTGTCACCGTAACGCATCCTGACATGCAGCGATACTTCATGATGATTCCCGAGGCTTCGCAACTGGTTATTCAGGCAGGCGCCATGGGAAATGGCGGCGAGATTTTTGTCCTGGACATGGGCGATCCTGTGAAAATCGTTGATCTGGCGAAAGACATGGTTCGCCTTTCCGGTTTACGTGTTGGCGAGGACATCGAAATCAAATTTAGCGGGGTGCGTCCGGGCGAAAAACTGTTTGAAGAATTGCACATTCATGGGGAACAGCACCTGGCCACGACGCATCCCAAGATCATGGTGGCGAGTGGCCAGCGCACGCCGCTGCATCTCATCGAAAGCGCCCTGCAAAAACTTCAATTTGCCGCGCGTCGCTCGGATGAAGACGTCGTCGCCGAGTTGAAGAGCCTTGTTCCTGAGTTCATACCAACTCGATTCGGGCAACCCGGCAAGCTGCCGCAACCGGCCACGATTCCCATGCGGCGGGCGGCCTGATTGACTGGCGCTGCCGCCTGCACGATTGGCATTGGTTGCAATCAGGCTCGCTTCTGTTGGCCACTGCCAGCTTCGTGATGTGATGGAAAAGCACGGATGGCACGGTGTTGACTCGGCGGCTGTGACGATGATTCCAGCTGACGACCGTCGGATTTCGTTCGTCTTCCGTTGTGTCGATCTTGAAAGATACGGTTCGTCCTGTCGCCGATTCGACACAACGTGCATAACCGGCACGCAGACTACGGTCAGTTATCCGGTTAGGCCGCGTGCCGGGTCGTTCGAAAGCTATGCTTCCTAATGGTAGTCACTCTTGAGCCGTTCAAGAGTTTCAAAATTCAGGATAGCAACGCAATGATCCTTCCCAGTATCCTTCCTTCGCGCCTCAACAGGGAACTCTTTCCAACGGTTCCTGAGAAACCCAAACGAAATAGCCTTATGGAATCTCTTGAAAGCCGCCTCGTTTTTTCGCTCAGCCCAACCGGGCTCGAACAGGAAACACTTGAGTTGCTCAATCGAATGCGGGCGAATCCCTCGGACGAGCTGGAACAGATTTTTCTCAGCACGGACAGTGGCGACACGGACTATTTCACCACCGCCGACTCGGATGTGAATTTGGCGCTGGATTTCTTCGATGTCGACGATGCGACACTGTTTTCGCAATGGGGCTCGCTTCAGGAAGCTCCGCCTCTTGCGTGGAGTGAAGCATTGTATGACGCGGCGGAAGCTCACAGTGAGCGCATGATCCTACAGCAATTGCAGTCGCATCAATTGCCTGCCGATTCGGGCCTTGGATTGGCCCAGGAAGATTCGTTGTTGGATCGAGTCGTCGCCGCGGGCTACAACTGGAGCGGTTCCGTCCGTGTCGGCGAAAACGTCTTTGCCTACACCGAATCGGTGTTTCATGGCCATGCCGCCTTCGCTATCGATTGGGGCAATACCGCAACCGGTATTCAGGATCCTGCTGGCCATCGCGACAACATGATGGACGCTGGCTTCCAGGAAATCGGAATTTCGATTGTTGCTCATGAGCCGACATCTCCCACCGACGTGGGACCTTTGGTCGTGACGGCCGACTTCGGTGTTCGTGGAAATTACGGCAATGCTCGAGCACTCGGCGTCGTTTTTGAAGATATGGACGGCGACGACTTCTACGACGCCGGAGAAGGCCTTGGTGGAATCACGATTACGATCTCGAACGCAAGCAACAATTATACGACGACTACCATGACCGCCGGCGGCTGGCAGAAGTCGGTGGCTGCCGGAACTTACGACGTTGTCGCGTCGGGCGGCAGCTTGACGACCGCCCTGTCGATGGGGTCGATCGTCGTCGGATCGGACAACGTCAAAGTCGACCTGAATACCGCCAACGCTGCCACGACGGGCGACATCACTGGAACAGTGTTTCATGACACGGATGGCGACAGCAACATCGATGCCGGCGAATCACGGCTCGCGGGCTGGGTGGTTTTCGCCGATGAAGACGGCGACGGTTCGCTGGATACCGGTGAAGTTTCCGACGTTACCGATTCCAATGGACTGTATGAGCTGCTGGCGATCGATCCCGGTACGGTGACTGTGACGGTTGTCGACCAGATGGGCTATCGCCCGACGTATCCCAGTCCCGCTGCTGAAGCGGTCACGGTTGTCGCCGGAACGACCAATTCCAACGTGAACTTCGGCCAGTATCAGTTCTTTACGCAGTCAGGATCGACTGCGACCGTACTGGGCACAGGTCAAGATGATGTGTTTACCTGGCAAGCCGGCTCAACGACGCACACGGTGACCGTCAATGGCGACGAAGTCACCATCAGTCTCGGCACGATTTCCTCGATCGTTCTCGACGCCGGCAACGGCAATGACAGTATTACGCTCACCGGCGACGCCAATGAGGAGTCGTTTCTCGTTCAAGACGGAACGGTTGGCGTGACGGGAAACAACTACGCAATCGATGCCAGGAAATTCGAGACTGGCGAAATCCATTCGGGCGGCGATGTCGACAGTATCGCCTATCTCTACGATTCGTCGAGCAACGATATCTTTACGGCCACCGATACGAGCGTTGAAATGGTCGGCGGCGGTTATGACTTCACGGCATACAACTTCAATCGAGCTCATGGCAGGTCGACTGCGGGCGGTGATGACTACGCTTACCTTTACGACGGCGTCAGCAACGACGTCTTCTCGGGGCGAGCGGATTACACGATCCTGCAAGGCAGTGCCAACGAATTCTACGTGAAGGCGCAGGGTTTCGACCGGGTCATTGGGTTGGCAACGGCGGGCGGAGCGGATGTAGCCTACCTGTACGACGAAGTTAGCGACGATTTGCTGGTCGCAAAGCGGAACAATACGGTTCTCCGGGGTAACAACTTCGAGTTTTACAACAAGGTGAACGGATTCGAATCCGTTTACGCCTTCGCGACCGGCGGCAATGACCTCGCGCAATTCTACGACTCGACGGCGGACGATACGTTTACCGTCGAACCGGGCGAAGCAACGATGACCGACGCGGCCGGGACCTACATCAACGTTGGCCAGGGCTTCGCCGCGATGCAAGCGTTCTCGGACAGCGGGGGAGCAGACACGGTGGCGATGTACGATTCGACGGGCAACGATACTTTCAGTGGTCGTCCTGACTACAGTGCGATTGCCAGCGCGGATGGAACGTATGATGTTCTGGTGGACGGATTCAGTCGAGTCATCGCTCACAAGATCAATGGCGGTACCGACTACGCCTACCTCTACGACGGCCAGACGGATGATCGATTCATCGGGCGATCCGGAAATGCCGTACTCCGTGACTTGGATTACACGTTCTACAACAAAGTGAACGGATTCGATCGTGCGATTGGCTTCGCGACCGAGGGTGGCGATGACCACGCATATCTCTATGATTCACCGGGTGACGATCGATTGACGGCCAAGGCCAAGAACACGGTCATGCGGTCTGAAAATGACACGTTCTATAACAAAGTGAATAATTTTGAAAAAGTGTTCGCCGATTCGTCGGAAGGCGGCAACGACCAAGCCTACCTGTATGACGCGGACACGGATGACCATTTCTCGGCACGCAGCGAGTACGTCGTGATGCGAGCGACCGATGATTCCTTCTACAACCAGGCCACCGGCTTCGCGGAAACCTATGCCTATGCCGATGGCGAAGGCAGTGACCTGGCGGCAGTCTTTGATTCGGCGGGCGACGATGTCCTGACGGCCCACGCAGACTACGGCACGATTTCGGGAACGGATTTTTATCACTTCTTCGCCTACTTCAATGAAATCGAAGCCACCGCGTCGCTGGGCAACGATTCGGCCTACCTCTACGATTCGGACGGCGACGATGAATTCGTCGGCGTCTCCGACTCGGCCTACCTGTCGGGCGTCAACTTCTACAACAGGGCGATCGGCTTTGACCTGGTGCGCGCCATTGGAAACAACGGCGGTAACAATACTCTTTCGGCCTCATCCATTGACTATGTGTTGGAACAGGTTGGTACTTGGCTGTAGAACGCATGGACGGGCGTCGCGTCCAGCAACCTGCTCATGCCAGCACTGCTGGCTGGATTGTTTCGCGGATTCACTTCGTACCTGATTTTCAGCCGATCGTTTCCCACGTGACCTAGCGGCTTTGCGCCATCGCCTTGCTGTTCGCAAAAACGCCCTTCTATCAGCCGGGCGAATTGCGTACTTTCTCGCCGTCAATTGTAGGGAACGTGCGTCTTTGCGAGCAGTATTGTGGATCGTTTCGAAGCCATTCAGGAAATCCTCAGTCTCCGTGTGATGGGCACGGCCATCTTCCTGTTGAGCGGCCTGTTCCTCGCGACGGCGCCTCGCTGGCGACTGAAACTCTTCCTGTCGCTGACGGTGATCACGTGCACGCTCAGCAAGCTGATCGACCTGGAATACCCGGCGGACATGGGCAAGGCCTTCTTCCCATTGTTCATCGCCTACCTGATCCTGGCTGCGTTCATGCATCCTGGGCCGAAACGCCGCTTGCCCTGGTACTGCTACGCGTTGCCGGTGCTGGCGACCGTCAGCTTTATCTACATACGTAACGTGCTGGACTACCAGGTTGCTGTCATTTTGCGTGCGCAGTGGCTGATGATCACGATTGCGGGAGTGCTCATCGTACGCACGATCCGGGATCAGAAATCGCTTCGATACGCGTTGGAAGGTATGGCGCTGGGGATGTTCGGCGGAGTACTGCTCACGGGTAGCCAATTCGTCGTGAATCCGTCCCATGCATTCAGCATGGGGTTTGGGCGTTTTAGCCCCTACGGATCAAACCCGAATCAAATTGGTTTGTTATTTGCCTTGACGATTCCAATCTCGCTGTACCTTGCTGTGACGACCAAGTCAAATATGACACGGTTGGGGCTGGTCATGGTCATGGGTTTGGCGCTGATCCAGTCGGCGCTGACGCTCAGCCGAGCCTCGATGTTCATCGCCGCCCTACCCTCTTTACCGATCCTGTTCCTGCTGTGCCGACACCCAGGTATCATCATCCTGGGCGTCGTCAGCGCGTATGTCATTGGTAGCCAGACGATCAACGACCTGGACGGGTTTGACTTGGAGCATATGGCGACCGACGCGGTGGAGGAGCGATTTGAACATGCGCTGAATTTACTGGAAGTTGTTGAGCAACGGCCCATGTTCGGTCTGCTTTTTGCGAAACACGAACATTCGGTTCATGACGACATCAACGCACACAACGCCTACGTCGATTTGCTCTACCTGGGCGGCTATTCGCTGGCGGTTCCTCATTTTGGGCTTTTTCTTCTCGGGCACTATTCTGCCTGGCTCACCTGGATCAATCGACGTGCCAGCAACTACGATCCGTTGGTCGTGTCCATGCTGATGATGTTTTCCGTCTGTGTGTTTCTGCACGGTTTCATTAACGGCACCATCCTCTACCCGACATACACCTGGGCGTTTGTCCACGTGATGGTATTGACGTTCTTCTTGAGTCACGGGATCCGTCTCGCCAACATGGAGCCCAAACGGCGAACTTCACAACCTGTGGAAGGAGGTTCGCTGCAATTGGGGCGTCTTAACGGGCGTCGGCCCGGGCTGAAACCGGTCGGGATGGCCGCTGCCGCCGGGCGAACGGTGGCTCGTCGCCCCAACTACCTGTCACAGCGACCGGCGACTGCATTGCCGCGCCGCAGTGTGGCAGCCGATCACCAATCGTTACCGCTCCGCAGCGAGTAAAAAAAACAGAAACCGTAAGCAAAGCAGAAGGACACAGGATATGGCAACGACTGCCGCTGCGAAAAAAGACGAATTCTATAAACAGGGCGAGTACCTTGAGCACAATCCGAGTTGGCATGTTGAGGATTCGGCATGGAAGGCCAAGCAGATCGTTGAGATGCTGAACCGACATGACATTCATCCACGTACTATTGCGGAAGTTGGTTGTGGCGCGGGAGAAATCCTCATTGAACTGAAACGGCAGCTGCCCGGCGACTGTCAATTTTCAGGTTACGAAATTTCGCCGGATGCTTTTGCCATGTGCTCCCGATCTGCCGAGGATCGAGTCGACTTCTACCTGGAAGACATGTTGCAGAGTGACACGACGGTCGACCTGGCGTTGGTCATGGATGTTGTCGAGCATGTGGAAGACTATTTCAGTTTTCTTCGGCAACTGAAACCACGAGGTGAATACAAGCTGATCCACATTCCGTTGGCATTGTCGGCATCGGCCGTGCTGCGGAATCGGCCGTTGAATGAGGCGCGAGCGAAAGTAGGCCACATCCATTGCTTCTCGCGTGACATGTTTCACGCTGCCCTGAAAGATACGGGGCATGAGGTTGTCGACTGGTGCTACACCAGCATGGTACTGGATGGAAAGTGTAAAAATCTGGGCCAGCGACTGATGCGCTGGCCACGCCGCATGGGGTACGGAATGAATCCCAACCTGATCGTCCGACTATTGGGAGGTTTTTCGGGGCTCTTTCTGACACGCTAGTCCGGCAATTTGCCAAAGGGAAACTGTGAATCTTCTGACGACCAATTCGACGGATGTGTACCCGCGTACGGTGCGAAGTACTGCGACCGGGCAGCCCTGGACATGATCACGTTAGGTCGTGCTGGCAGATTGAGGCAGTACGACAATGTCCCGAGAGTTCAGTTTCTGGTGCTGCACCATGTCTTTGACGATGAACGGCAAAACTTTGAACGACAGGTCCAAGCACTTGCCGAGCACTTTGAATTCGTAAGTTACTCGGAAGCGGTCCACTGCGTTCATTCCCGCCGTGCCGACGGACCCAAGCTGGCCTTCAGTTTTGACGATGGCTTCAAGAATTGCCTGGTCGCGGCCGAAATTCTGGAACGCTACGGCGTTAGCGCCTGCTTTTTTGTCTGTCCCAACCTGGTTGGCGAGCGAGATCATTCCCGGTTGGCCACCATTTGCCGCAAACGCTGGGGGATGCCACCGACCGAACTGTTGTCGTGGGACGATCTGGAAGACCTCGTTGCGCGGGGTCATGAATTGGGCGGACACACGATGGTTCACCCTTACATGCAGCGATTACGCTTGAATGAGGCTGAACTGGAAATTGGCGCCTGCCGTGCCGTGTTGCTGCAACGCTTCGGTATCGCCAACCATTTCGCCTGGCCATACGGCGGCTTCGATCACATGCGTCCTGAAATTGCAGCTGCCGTTTTTGATGGCGGCTTCGTTTCGTGTGCTTCGGGGCGAAGGGGGGCTCACCAAGCAGATCGCCTTCCCGATGGCGAGGCGACTCCCGTGTGTATTCGACGTGACTCGGTGATGGCGAGTTGGCCGTGGCGCCATGTTGACTATTTCCTGGCCAAGAATGCGATTGAGCCGCTATCGCCGGCAGCGACATGGCCGAACGACTGGATAATTGCTTCCGAGAATCGACAGGCGGCCTGAATGCAACGCGTGGCTCGAGCAGGAAACCGAAATGAATCTTTGTATTGACGCGTCCAACCTGTCGGTTCGAGGTGGCGGTGCGACTCATCTGCGAGGCATCCTCAACGGTTGCGACCCCAGATCGTATGGCTTTGACAAAGTCACCGTTTTTGGCAGCAAGCTGCTGCTGGATTCGCTGCCTGTCGATCCCTGGCTGGTTCGTGGCCACCATGCCTGGCTCGATCGTGGCCTGGCTTGGCGTACGCTTTGGCAATGCTCAAAGCTGAATGCGGCTCTCAAGGAACACCAATGCGATCTGTTGTTTGCACCTTGTGGGAACTACCTGGGCCCGTTTCGCCCCTTCGTAGCCATGTCGCACAATCTGTTGCTGTTTGAAGCCCGCGAACGAGCCCGGTTTGGTGTGAGCACCATGCGGTTCAAACTTGATTGCCTGGCCCACGTTCAACGCAAGTGTTTTCATGAAGCGGATGGTCTGATTCTCATATCACAATATGCAAAAATGTGTATTCGCCAATCGTTACAACGAAACTTGCAGGATGTTCCTGTGATTTACCATGGTGTCGGTGAACGGTTCGTCCATCCACCCAAACCTCAACGCCCGATCACTGACTATTCCACGTCGGCTCCCTTCAAGTTGCTGTACGTTTCCACCGTCTCGGTGTACAAGCATCAGGACATGCTGGTTAAAGCGTTCATGCGTTTGGTGGAGGAAGGCTTACCGGTCCACCTGGATCTCGTCGGCGGAGCCTACTCGCCTTCCCTGCAGAAACTAACGAAGTTGCTACAGCAAATCCCGGGAGCGATCGACCATGTGACCTATCATGGCTCGGTGCCGATCGACAAGATCCAGGAATTCTATCGAGCCGCCGATGCTTTTGTGTTTGCTTCGACTTGCGAGAACATGCCGAACATTTTAGTCGAGGCGATGCAGGCCGGCTTGCCAATCTGCAGTTCACATCGAGGCCCAATGCCCGAGATTCTGGGTGAATGCGGAATGTATTTCTCGCCCGAATCGATCGACGGTACGGTCAAGGCACTTCGTCAGCTCGTTACGAACGAAATTGAGCGGACGCGACTGGCATCGGCGGCGTTTGACGCAGCAAGACGCTTTACGTGGGAACATTGCGCTCACGACACATTTGGATACCTGCATTCGGTGGGAAGTGCACGGGCCGATTCCGCTTCACCTGCGGTTTCCGCTGCGCGGGCAGCCTGACCTTGGCCATTCAGTCATTCGGCCGACGCAATGAATTCCGCACGTGCGCCCGCACGATGTAATTTGGCGCCGCGACCTGCGTTGCTGCGTCGTGCTCGACAAATTCCCGCTTTCTCATCCAGGCGCTAAACCGGGCCCTTTCACGGCGAGTCGTAGCGATGGCAATCGCCAATGCCACGTAGAGTAACCCGTAGACGATGGTGGCGGAAGCCAAATTTCGCAACGTCTCCAACGTGGATTCGGTCGGCACGACGCGCAGCCACAACCAGGCAATGCCACCGGTCACCGTGGTTGCCAAGGCCGGACGAAAGATGGGTCCCAAGATTCGGCGAATCGGTTGATCCAGATGGCGCGCCACAATCCACGGCAAGGCAATCGCATGTACGACGATCATCAACACACACAACGCAGCTGTGGGTGAGGCGAAACGAACATCTCCACTCGTGATCGACAGCAGCAGGACTGCCAGGATCGGATTGAACAATCCACAAAACAACACGACGGGGGCGTACTTGCGAGCATGGCCGGCTCCGGACAGAATTCGCATCCAGCCCTCCGACAGACTGCGTGCCGCGACCCCCAGTAGCAACAATCGTGAAATGTTACCGATGACCGGGATCATTTCGTCCGGATTCTCGAGCCGGCCTCCGACCCAGACGGTAACGAACGCATCGACGTAGATCATCAGCCAGCACACACTGGGTAATACGATCAGCGCCTGCAAACGCGTCGCCATGTAGCTGAGGTCTCGGATTGCCTGTTGGCCTTGTCTTGAGTTTAATCGCGCCGCGACCGCGTCTATCCCAGTGACCAGCCCCATCGCTACCTGTCGGACGTTCGCGCAGACCTGGACGGCGATCCCAAACACGACATTTCCCATCAGTCCGAAAGTCAAGTTCATGACCAGTGCCGTCATCCGCGTGTATAGATTGATCGCCAGCGTTACGCCCGAGTTCCAGCCGAACGATCGCGTCAACGCATGAAGCGCCTGACGCGACACATGCCGGCGAACGGCGGTTATCCGACGGTCTGTAAGCGTGATCTGTAGTGTTGAGGCAAAGTTGATTCCGACCGCGAACGTAGCTGTAATGATGCCGTACAGCACAACCAGTCGCGCTGCAGTAAGGTCGCCAATGCCAAATAGAATCATTACTGCCGCCAACGTATCGCCGACCTTCTCGGCAACCATCCACGCGTTGAAACCGACCATGCGTTCCGTGACGAGGTACATGTTGGATGCTGGCGAAAGGAAGACGGTGAAGATGGCCTGAATCGATTTGGCGACCAGGAACCAACGAGCTGCAGAAATCAGGTCGGCCGGGATGTTGCAGTACGGCAGGCAGATACCTATCACCAACATGATGACAAGCGACAACAGTGCCAGCCCGGCACTGAGCACGTAGGCCGAACTGTATGCGGCGGCGAACCGATCTTCATCCTCGTCGTGGTACGCGGCTCCCAGTTCCGGCACCATACTCACTGCCACGGTTTCACGCAGCGAACCGATGATCCCCGTGCCAGCGCCAAGGAAGATGACCAACCCATAGGCTTCGGTGCCCATTTGCAGGAGTAACCGGACAAGCAAGAGACCCAGGGCAAACGAGGCCATCAAACGCACATAGTTTGCCGCCACGCGAAGGCGTTCGCTGCCCGCCTTGCGCCGCTTTGGAATCGAGGTGTTATCGGATTGATTCGGCAAAATGGTGCGGTTCTTTTTCAAGCGGCGGGAACAGAATCAATGTGCTCGAATCCTTCACGAACCTTGGCAAAATCCCACAACGGCATGTCGCGTCCCATCAAATCACGCAACGCGAGCTCGTCCTGGGCTACTTCGCTCTGGATGCGGTCTACGGTATTCAGGCTGGGAGGCATCGGTCTCGGCGGTGCCTTGGGCAATAACAAACGGCGAAACTCGCTGCGCATCGCCGTCGGGACCATCCGTCTCAGCGTCACCTGGTATGCTGGATGCCGATGCAGCTTGAGCCAGAAACGATTCAGCACCGGCTTGTCGGCACTCTGATTGGCGACTGTCTGGGGGTCGACATCCAGCAAACGCGGTTGGAATCCCAAGAATTCGCCAAGTCTACGCATCGCCTGCCGCCTGTCGGCAACGAACTCCTCGAACAGCAGTACGTGGATCATTGTGTCGCTGAAACGGTCCCGCCACGGGGCCAGTTGCATGGCGTAACGACTGTAGTTAACCAAGCTGGGGTATTTTGCGACGCAGTCATTGATGTCCGCGGGCATGTGACCTTCACCGCGCCAGGCGTGCATATGAAAGTGGTGGCTGATGCAGCGGCTCACCGGTTCGCGCACGACGTAGACGATTTTTAGACCGGAGCCCAGCATCTGGTAAGCACGCTCCGCGACGTCAGGATAGTCAGGCAACTTCGCGTAAGTTGTGGACACGTCGCCGCAGATTTGTGGTTCTGTTGCGGCAGAGAACGCCTTGGAGTAAACGGCGCGGGCTGATTTCTCAGAAAACGATTGAGCACTGAGCAGATCGAGTTCTTTCTCCGCCAAACAGATCGACGGTTGAGTCGCAAGATCGCTATAAAGCGAAGTCGATCCGCATTTCATTCCGCCAATAACCAGAAACTGTGGTCCATCCATGTCCGCAGCAATACTCGCCAAAGTCCATTGTTGAGTGCCCCAGCATTTCAATGCAGGGATGGAATTTGCAGATTCTACTCGACGCGCAACATCAGCTAATAGAGAAGCCAAGGAGTGCTGAGCATCAAGGTCAATCACCTTTGCGTGAACTCCAGGTGCCATTTCCTCGGCTGAGGCTTTTGTGAGGCCCAGCATCAGTTGAGATGTCACACAGTGGTTGGTGCGTGCGTACCGATTCGCGGTTTCATAGATGGAGGACCGAAACGCAGGAAAGGGACGAGCTTGGGGCGATTGGTCACCCAGCAGTTGGTCCCTCACTGTCGCATGGTGTATCCGGACCTACGCCGTGAGTCAGCAGACCTGGGTCCATTGACTCACGCCGCGGCTTTCTCCGAGCCATCGTCCAACAAGCGTCGGGCCGCTGGCATCTCGGGTGGCTCGTCGAAATTGACGCGTCCGGCGGACACTACAGCGATCGTTTGCAACGTGCGTGCGATGAGTCGCAAGTCGTAGATGAAGGATTGATTCCGCACGTAGACGCGGTCGAGCGCCATTTTGGTAGGTAGCAGTTTCTTGACGTAGGTGTCTTCGGCCTTTTCGTGGACCAGCAGCTTTTCGCCATGGGTGTAATTGTAGATGCTCCCCGGGCTGGCCAGTCCGGGACGAACAAACAGTGTTTCCCAGTAGGTGGTACTAAAGTGTTTATCCACAATCGCGGGATCCTCCGGCCGGGGACCGACGATGGACATGTCGCCTCGCAAGATATTGAACAGCTGCGGCAGTTCATCGACCTTGGACTTTCGCAGCATCTGGCCCGCGGTAAAAATCCGTGGATCATCTGTCGACGTCACGACGCTGCGAGCCGTTCCCTGAGCGTTTCTCATCGAGCGGAACTTGAATAGCGTAAATTCTGTTCCGTCGATTCCGGTGCGTCGCGCCCGATACAAGACTGGGCGTCCATCGCCGATCAGGATTGCCAACGCTGCAATGACGAGTACCGGTGACAACACAACAATCGCACACGATGCCGCGATGAGATCAAACAGGCGCTTCGCCATGGCGGACGACCTTTCTTACGGTCATGAAAACTTCAGCCGCATTCATACAACACTGATTGCCCCAGGCGTGCGCACGATGCTTGAGCGATTCGAGTGAACGCGGATGCGGATAGTCGCGTACTTCGCTTTCGTAGCAGGCCATTGACTCGATCTTCTGCTGCAAGGTTGACGAGATATCGACCCAGGTGTCGGGAGTGAACGTCCGTGGGTACGCCCACTCGGTGCTGCTGGCGGTGTCAAAGGCGTATATCGTCTCGATGAACTCCTCGGTCGGGCGAGTTGCCACCAAGAGTGCTTTGAACAGCAGCTCATGGTCTCGATTGATATCGCCGCCGTATTGGCAGTAGACGATTTGTGGTTTGATCTCGCGGGTAATTTCTTCGAGTGGCGTGATCAAGTCGACCAGAGTGAACGTATCCAGTCGCTGGTCAGGGAACTTCAACGCGCGGACGTCGTGAACGCCCAGGACCCGGGCGGCATCTTGCATGTGATTGCCTTGCCCTACTCCTTCCGGTCCGTAACGCAGCGACTCGCCCTCGCACATCACAATCGACGTGACGTGATCCCCACGTTTCGTGTGTAACGCGATCGTACCGCCGCAACCTAGCAACTCGTCGTCAGGATGCGCGGCGATAACGAGAACTCGTTTTTGACTCACTTGTGAATCCTTTGTACGTCCAGGGCAGGCCACACAGGGATCGTCCGCGGTACATGTGACCGCGTTCGTCTTCCAGTTCCAGGATCAGCAATTGATCCGATTCGCACTGCACGACGATCCCGCAAGCGGCTTCGTCGGACGCAACAACCGGTCCGAGGATGGTGCCTGGTGCACTTCGATCGGATGTTGGCAGCAATGCGGCTTTCCAGATGGTGTATCTTGTTCCACCGAAGTAGGTGAAAGCACCAGGATAAGGGCGCGTCAATGCACGAACGAAGTCGTAGACCTGATTGGCCGGTTTGGCCCAGTCAATCAGACCGTCCTGAGGTCGGCGGCGAGGCAAGATGGGCTTGTCGGTGTCAGGTTGAGGTGTGCCGGGGCATTCGCCAGCCATCAATCGCGGAATCCAATCGGCGATCATTTCGCAATTGGTTCGGGCTACTTCTTCATAGAGCGTGGCGCAGGTATCAAACCGCGTGATTGGAAAACTGCGTTGGTCAATGATGGCTCCACTGTCGACGTCGTCGGCGAGCCAGATCAGCGAATTGCCTGTCTCGTGTTCGCCGTTAATAATTGCCCAGTTGATGGGAGCGCTGCCGCGATTGTGTGGCAGCATGGAAGCGTGAGCTCCGATGGCGCCCAGCTTGGCCACCGCCAGTGCGGCTGGGTGGAGGATCTGACTCCATCCGATCACCAACAGTAGATCGAGCCGTAATTCCCGCAACTGATCGACCACTCTTTCGTCGTTAATATTTTGGATGTGATGGATCGGAACTCGATGCTTCTCGCAGAGTGCTCCGTAGTCGCCACTGCCGCTTCCGCTGCGTTTGGCGGCCGCATCATCAGTCAACGTGAAGCAGCCAACAACTTCGGCTCCGGTTTGACAAACGGCGTCAAAAGCCGCGAGTCCTTCCTGGTGGAATCCAATCCAACAAATCCGCATTGCGTCGTATCCTGCAAGTATGGTTATTGAGTCGCCGATCAGGCCGCCAGGCGGCGAACTCGCTTGGCGGCGGCGACTTCCTTCACCGCTCGAATTACGTATTGCACGTCGAAGTCGGTCAGGGCGGGTGAGAGCGGAAGGCTCAGCATTCGTTCAAACTGAGCGAGGGCATGGGGGAATTGACTCTCTACGAATCCGTATTTCTTACGGTAGTACGTAAACAAATGTACGGGGGTGAAATGGACAGACGTGCTGACACCGCGGCCAGCCAGTTCATCGATGAACGCGTCGCGGCCAATCTCCATCTGGTCCAAGTTCAGTCGCAGGACGAACAAATGCCACGCGTGATCCACCTCCGGCAGGTGCCTTGGCATTTCGAATTCGGGCATCTCGCTGAAAGCTGACAGGTACTGGTCCACGATCTCCTGGCGACGGCTCTGGAAAGATTCCAGTTTGCGCAACTGCCACTGACCGATTGACGCCTGAATGTCGGTCATGTTGTATTTGAATCCCGGCAGCACGACGTCATAGCGCCAAGAGCCACCTTTCTCGTACCGTGACCAAGCTTCCCGGCTGAGTCCGTGGAGCGACACCGTTCGGACCGCTTCGAGAAATTGCGGTGTGCCGGTGAGCATGCCGCCCTCGGAAGTTGTCATGTTTTTCGTGGCATAGAAGCTGAACGCGGTCGGGTTCAACGTGGAACCGACCATGCGACCCTTGTAGGCTGCGGGTATCGCGTGAGCCGCATCTTCGATAATCGTGATCCCGTGATCGTTGGCAATGCGTTGAAGCGTGTCCATTTCGGCCGGGTGACCAGCGTAATGGACGGGGATGATGACCTTGGTTCTTGGCGTGATCGCGTCCTTTACTCGCAGCGGATCGATATTCATCGTATCGGGCATGATATCGACGAGTACCGGTGTGGCACCGACGTGCTCGATCACATTCACGGTCGCTGCGAAGGTCAATGTCGTCGTGATGACTTCGTCACCGGGGCCAACGCCCAACGCAACCAATGCGGTGTGCAAGGCGGCGGTGCAGGAATTGACCGCGAGCGCCGCCGGAGCTCCTACGTATTCGGCGAACTGTAATTGAAACTCGCGTGTCTTCGGGCCCGTCGTCAGCCAATTCGATCGCAGTGTCTTGACGACTTCCGCGATCTCTTCTTCACCGATAAGCGGCGGTGAGAACATGACTTGGTGTTGCGGAGACGCAGTCTTCGTTGCGATTCGATTTTCGTCGACAGTCATATTCCATCCATGGATTCGTGCAGCTGCTGGCATCAAGCGACATTGCGTGTGGCTGGACCGAGCTGGTAGCCCCAACGCTCGAGGAGCCCCGCCTGAAGTTCGGAAACGAGCTTCAACTGTTCGTTTGTCATCATCGATCGTTTACCGACATTCTGTCCGATAATGTGCTTGCGAGCCGATTCAATGACGCGAGAACGATCGCGGATCTTCAGTTGTTCACACAGTTGTCCCAACACTGCAGCGGGGTTGGCCACAATGTCTTCGTAGCGGATTTCGACGATTTGATCGGGTGCCAGGAACTGACGTGAGTGTTCGTAGGCTTCGACGCAGGCGATCCATTGCCTGGTACAGACTTCCCACAACGGGTACGAACGCACGTCATGATCGAGCTCCGAGTATCGCGGACCCCAGCTGATCAAGTGAGGCGTCAGTCCCAGTTTGCGAGCCAGCACCCGCTTGGCGTACGAAGCGCCGTAGCGGGCGCCGCTCCACCACGGAAATGTCTTCAGCTTGGCTAACAGGTAGCGGGCGTCGGGTGGTGTTTGCCAGCAGCGAGTCGCCGATTCCACAACATCTCGACCGTCGCGAATCAGGAAAACGTACTTTGCCGCGGATAAACCCGATGAACGAACGGCAGTCGCAGCACATTGCCGACCGTTTTTTCGACGAATCGATTGGCAGCCGGTAGTCCGACGGCTACTTTGGGTAATTGCCGTTGGATAAATTGACGAACGGCGGGCGTCGCCAGCTCCGCCGGAAGTCCATCATGTGGATAGTGTTCATTCTTCACCCGCCAGATGTAATTCACATCGTAGGGCACAACGGCCAAATCACAGGCTGCACCCAAGGTGTCACGCAGCATCTTGGTTCCGGAACGCGCTGCTCCAAGAATAATAATGGGTTGGATCGTTTTGGACATCGCGGTGTGCACGGCGTGAATTTCGGGTTCGAGTTGACGGGTCCCGCCCGGATGAATCAGGCTGCTTTGTTCGGACGACTGCGAAACAGCCCTCGCAACTCGGGCGACATGTCGGGCAACTGCGTGGAGTTGCTTTCGAGGATGCGGACCAGTCGAGCGAGGCTTTCGCTTGCCAGTTGTTGCTGATCGAGCATGATGCAGCTTTGGCCGGCTGCTCGGGACGGTTCGGCACCACCAACACCGTCGAGGTATTCGCGGTGAACGGCGAAGCCGACCTGACCAGCGATCTGGATTGCTTCGTCCAGCAAAATCGTATCTGTGGGTTGAGACATGGCGTGACTCCGTCGAATCCTTTCATGGGAGAATGAGCGGCGGGAGTCTAGGAGATAACTTGCGCCAATTCAACGCACGTTTGCGCGGTGCGCTGGCGACCGAACGGCAACGTCGGATTGGCAGAGATGGCCCAATATTTGGCCCGAAGCTTCAACGCTATCGGCGCCAGCAATCGTCAGTAGCCAGCGCTTCGTCGGCGATCATGGTGAAAATCTCGACCGATCCTTCGTCTGCTGCCGACTCAGCCGTGTCCCGCCGGATCGATACATCCGAGGCCATCGTCTCCATCCATTCCGAGAATCGTTGCCAGCCAAGTAGTGCCTGGTCAACTTCATCGTCGGCCGGGACTTCGCTGGTCACGTATTCGATGAGCACGTCATCGACGTGCACTTCGTTCCGTGTGTCGTGGCGGAAGTCGGTTGCCACCGTGATGGCGTACGCGTTGGTGCCTGGTGTTCCACCTGAATTGGAAGATACCGACGGACGAAAATCGACCCGCGCGGACGTGCTGCCTCCGACGACGTCGATTTCGAATCGTTCGCCTTCAGAAGTGGCCAGCGTGAAAGTCTCATCTGCTGCTGGTCGGTCGACAGCTGCCACGATACGGTTTTGCCCGTCGCGGATTTCCAACCTCTGGACTCCGGCGGGATCTTCGATCGAGACGGTGACGTCATAATTGCCGGACGATGTCGCTTGCCACAACATTCGGGAAGCAGATGCTGTTTGGGAGGCGTGGGGACTGCGTACAACAACGGTCGGAGCAGCGGCGAACGACAGGGTGGCTCGGTAACGCCCAATGCCACTGCCGGCGTTAATTGCAAAATGATACGTCTGGCCGGCTACGACCTCTTCCGTGGTGCCCGAGTTGGCCGTCTGATCGTTGAACGTGAGGCTCGCCGAATCGTCAGGCGTCGACAGCCACAGCATGTCGATCGTCAGTTGTCCCGTTGCTTCGGCGGTATAGGCAAAGTGATCCTGGTCGATTTTCGAGTTGATGGTGCCGTCCAGCGAGTAGGACTCGGCGACTCCCGAAATCCCAAAAGCGGCCGATGGGGTCGAACCGTATTCGTCGTTGGTGACGACCGAATCGAGTGCGTTTTCCAGGTTGATCCGATCGTAATTCGCATTGGTGATGGGATCATAGACGCTGTCGGCTGTGCTACGGAGGATCGTGATCAGATCGTGCTGATCGATATTGCTTTGCCCCATCGCTTCCATCGCTTCGCGCAGCAGCACACTTGCACCGGCGACATATGGAGCCGCCATGCTGGTCCCGGAAGCGGCGATGAAGTCATCCGTAACACCGTCGAAACCGTAGATGTAATCGGGAGCTGTACTGGTAATTTCTTCTCCGGGTGCCGCCAGAACTCGATCGTGGCGTTGGCTGAAGTCGCTCATTTGACCTGAATTGCTCACGCTGGCGACCGGCACCACCGATTCGCTGGCAGCCGGGTAGCTTAAGCCAATGGTTTGATGGCTTTGAAAGTTGTTTCCCGCCGAGACGGAAACGAAAATACCATCATGCTCGAGTTGTTGGAGTTCATCTTCAAGCGTGGCCCAATCGGGCAGTTCGTCGCTGTTCCAATTGTCGCCCACCGACAAGTTGACGGTGGTGATCGGATTTGGGTAGGCATTGCGGTGGTTGTGAACCCAGCCGAGCGCTGACTCGATCCACTCAAACGACCCGACGCCATAGTCGTCAAAGACTCGCAGGCCGACCAAATCAACGTTGGACGCCAGCCCGGTGTAGTTGTCATCTGAACTTCCCACGATGCCGGCGATATGCGTGCCGTGAAATCCGGCGCCGCCGTCATCGTATGGGTCCGCATCGTTTTCGGCGAAGTCCCAACCACCGACGACCCGGTAGCTGCTGCCCAGGCCTCCGCCGAGCGCGTAGTGATCGTAGGCGATTCCCGAGTCGATGATGACGACGGTCTGCCCCGTGCCGTCGAGACCGTAACGCTCGCGAGCGTAGTTGCTGGCGAAATCGCCGCCGGCCTGACCGATTGAATCGTCCTGCGGCGTGACGGCCGAAGCTGCTTCCGAGTAGGCAGCGACGGCTGCGGACCAGGGCGCCGCTGTGAAAACGAGCCGCTTTTCCAGCGGCTCAACGGTGCCATGAAACGGCTTGCGGTTGGAGTACTGTCGCTCGGTCATCAACGTTTTCGCGAACTACAGCGCGAACTACCCTGCCAATGGAAAAGGTTCAGGTGGAGTGATTGGCCAGCAGGAAAGCGGTCAGTTGCGACAGCTGTTGGGAGCGAGGGAGCCCGTGGTGCGACTCGAAGCCCGTGCCTCACCACAATCGAAATCTAGTTCGCTGCAGACTCGCAATGCGATTAATTTCCCGAGAAGACGCCGATCACAGGCCGGTAATTCCGAGTCTCCGAGCACTATCCACCGGCAATGTGATTTTGGGAATCATCTTCGGTCCGTGTTGTTTTTCAGCAACCACCTGACTCCAGTTTCCTTTTGGATAGCACGGTTGAGACGTTTGGTGCTGTCGGCCGACCTGGTTGCCGCGGTGCGAATGTGCCGGTTGCGACGCCACTCGCATCTTGTCGAATTTTCGAGGTGCTATCACGCCGAAACCTGTTGTGACCGCAAATTTCAACTCACACGGATTCGATTGCAAAGGACTGCCATCGTGCCCAAGCCAGGTTTCTTTCGCTCGCTTTTCGCGGGCGTAGTCAAGCCCGCTCCAGCCCACCCGCTATTGCGACACGTTGCAAAGTCGTCCGTCCGACGCATGGTCGAGATTGGAATTGGAGATGGCCAACGCGCCAGGGATTCAATTGAACTGATGGTCAAGCACCATGGTCGCAGCGACGTCCGGTACACCGGGATCGACCTGTTTGAAGGTCGTACCGACGGATCAGGTTTGACTTTGAAAGCAGCGCATCGATTACTCGGTGGCATGTGTGACGGCGTCCGACTGGTTCCCGGGGCACCGGGCGTGGGACTGAAGCGTTGTGCCAACGAGTTACGTGGAACCGACCTTGTTGTCGTGTCCTGCGATCAGGATCAGCAGTCACTGAACGCCTCGTGGCACTTCTTGCCCAGAATGCTTCACAACGAGTCGCAAGTGTGGCTCGAGAATTCCGACGGGCAGTTCGAGGTATTGTCACCGGCCGACGTGCGCGCCCGGATGACGTCACGGCGGATTGCCGCCTAGGATTACAGGCAACGGTCACTTCTTGACCCTGATTCGCTTGTTGCGTCAGGTCTTCTATAATGCTGGCCGCTTCGACCGCTGTATTGGCGGAGCGGTTTGTACAGATGTCTGTCGTCAATCTGCTGCTCGTCTTTTTCGAAACGCCAGAATCCCATGAATAGTCCCCCTCCTCGCACGACGTTTCGAAAGATCTGGGACCATCATGTCGTGCATCAAGAGCTCGACCAGCCAGCGATGTTGTACATCGATCTGCATCTGGTCCATGAAGTCACCAGCCCGCAAGCATTCGAGGGATTGCGGCAGGCCCACCGCAGACTGCGACGGCCGGATCGCACTGTGGCCACGCCCGATCATAACGTGCCGACAGCCGACCGACTGTTGCCCATCGCCGATCCGATTTCCCGAAAACAGGTCGACAAGCTTCGGGAAAACTGTCGCGAATTTGGAGTCCGGCTGTACGACTTGAACGACGTGAAACAGGGAATCGTGCACGTGATTGGTCCTGAACTTGGTTTGACGCAACCAGGGATGACGATTGTCTGTGGTGACAGCCATACGGCGACGCATGGAGCCTTTGGCGCGTTGGCGTTCGGGATCGGAACGAGCGAAGTGGAACATGTGCTGG
This sequence comes from uncultured Planctomycetales bacterium, assembly GCA_963821085.1. Classification (GTDB taxonomy): domain Bacteria; phylum Planctomycetota; class Planctomycetia; order Pirellulales; family Pirellulaceae; genus CAWGCE01. The sequence continues at coordinate 292,219 of CAWGCE010000009.1, forward strand.
CGACGCAAACGCTCTTGCAGTTCCTGCCGCAGACATTTGAGTTGCGGGTGAATGGTCAGTTGCCGCAAGGCGTAACCGCCAAGGACATGATCCTGTACCTGATTGGCCAGATTTCAGCCTCGGGTGGAACGGGTCATGTGCTGGAGTATACCGGCAGCACCGTTCGTTCTTTGTCAATGGAAGAACGAATGACGGTATGTAACATGTCGATTGAGGCGGGAGCTCGGGCCGGCATGATCGCGCCGGACGACACCACGTTTTCCTACATCGAAGGACGTGAGTTTGCCCCCAAAGGTTCCGACTTCGACCAGGCAGTTGAATCGTGGCGATCCTTTGCCGGCGATGATGACGCCAGTTTCGATCGCAGCCAGCATTATGAGGCAGCAGACATCGCGCCGCAGATCACCTGGGGGACAAACCCCGGGCAAGTGCTCTCGGTGGACGATCGAGTCCCGGATCCCGCATCAAGCGACAGCAGCGTATTGCAGAACGAAGTTCAGGCGGCGCTAGATTACATGGCCTTGAAACCTGGTACGCCAATGACCGACATTCCCGTCGACCGTGTGTTCATCGGCTCATGTACCAATGCCCGAATTGAAGACTTGCGGGCTGCCGCCGCGGTGGTCACTGGTGGATACCGTGTGGCGAAAACGGTGGATGCGATGGTTGTGCCGGGCAGCGGCCAGGTAAAACTGCAAGCCGAATCGGAAGGACTGGATCGGGTCTTCAGGGAAGCGGGGTTCGATTGGCGGGATGCCGGCTGCAGTATGTGTCTGGGGATGAACCCGGATCAATTGAGTCCGGGTCAGCGCTGCGCGTCGACGAGCAATCGCAACTTTGAAGGACGCCAGGGGAAAGGTGGGAGAACTCACCTCGTTTCACCTGCCATGGCCGCGGCTGCCGCCGTTGAGGGCAAGTTTGTAGACATTCGCAAGTGGAATTATCGGTAGTCGGATTCGCCACAAAGGCGTAGCTCAAAACGCGAGGCTTGGCGGTTGGGCTCGCTGAACTAAAGGAGCTGTTGTGGAAGCTTTCACAAGACACGAGGGATTGGTCGTTGCCATGGATCGGTCCAACGTTGATACCGATCAGATCATTCCCAAACAGTTCCTGAAACGGATCGAGCGGACCGGCTTTGGGCAGTACCTGTTCTTCGACTGGCGTTTTCGCGATGACGGCTCGGACAATCCCGAATTCGAATTGAATCAGCCGGCAGCCAAGGGCGCCAGCATCTTGCTGGCTCGCAACAACTTCGGTTCCGGTTCCAGCCGCGAGCACGCCGTGTGGGCGCTGGCCGATTACGGAATTCAAGCCCTGATCGCGCCCAGCTATGCTGATATTTTCTACAATAACTGCTTCAAGAATGGCGTGTTGCCGATCAAGTTGTCGGAGGCTGATGTCGAGCTCCTGTTCCAATCAACGGCAAAGGGACCGGTGCGGCTGGCGATCGATCTGGAGCGGTGTACAGTGAGCGACGGCGACTCGTTCGAGCGCACGTTCGAAATCAACTCATCGCGGCGCCACAACATGCTGAACGGGCTGGACGACATTGCCCTGTCGTTGCAGCACGAGGACAGAATTGCGGCTTACGAGGCAACTCACCCGCTTCCCAGCACCGAGTCCTAATTCGGCGTCTCCAAGGCAATTCGGATGGGCGCTCCGATGACGGGTCGTCGTAACCGCTGGAGCTCGCCTATGCGTTTCAGCCGTCATCACGCAGTTGCCGTATTGCACAAATGGCTCAGCAATTGAAAATCGGCCATTGCCTCAAAAAACAATTCGGCAGCCGGAGTTTACGATCTAAGCTCCCCGGCAAGTTTTGCTCGATGGATGACACGGTTACCAATCCAGCACGAATTGCACGTAATAGACACCGTATCGGGTCGGTTTGTAGCGTGCACTGGCTCCTGGATGTTCTTGACGCGTTACCGCCTGTTCTATTTATCGTTTTAATTTGTTGTCAGGCTGCGGCATCGCTGTGTAAACTTTAGGCTCCCCTCGCACTGCCCTCAGACGGCGTTGCTCATTTGCTAATCACGTACAGGCAACTCATGAACGACCCATTCTATTCGCTCACCGTCCCAAAGCAGTTTGACCGCTTTCAGAGTTTTGTGGACATCGTGCGTTGGCGTGCGCAGGAGCAGGATTCGTGCACGGCATTTACGTTCCTGGTTGATGGTGAGGAGATTGAGGACAACATTACCTTCGGCGAACTCGATCGGCGAGCACGAATCTTGGCCAGTCGAATTCGCCGTGTTGCGCAGCAGGGCGACCGGGCCTTGCTTGTATACGAGTCCGGCCTGCCGTATATCGTGGCGCTTCTGGGATGCTTTTACGCGGGCGTGATCGCGGTACCGGTGTATCCGCCGGATGCGATGCGGGCGAAGCGAACGCTCGATCGACTCCAAACGATTCTGCAGGATTCCCAAGCCAAAGTTTTGCTGACTACCGATGATCTGCTGCACTTTGCAGACCCGCTCATGAGTCGGTGTGACTTTCTGGATCACGTAATCGCCACGGACGGCGATTCGGACGACTCGGCAGAATCGTTTATCGAATCGGAACTGGGTCGTGGATCGATCGCCTTACTTCAGTACACTTCGGGTTCAACGGGGGCGCCGAAGGGGGTGATGATCACCCATGGCAATTTGTTGTTCAACTCGCGACACATCCAGCAATTTGACGAACCTAATGCGGTGGCAGTTTCCTGGTTGCCGATGTATCACGACATGGGTTTGATGGGCACCGTGCTGCAGGCGCTTCACAGTGGGCGGCGTTTGGTCTTCATGTCGCCATTGGCATTCGTGGAGCGGCCCTTTCGTTGGTTGAAGGCTGTATCCAAATATCGGGCTTATGCAACCAGCGGTCCCAACTTCGGTTATGAGCTGTGCACGCGCAAGATTAATGACGAGGAATTGGGTGAACTGGATTTGAGCTGTCTAACGTTGGCTTGCAATGGGGCAGAGCCGGTTCGAATCCGCACTTTGGATGATTTTGCAGAGCGGTTTTCCGTATGCGGCTTTGATCGCCGCGCGTTTTACCCTTGTTATGGTTTGGCCGAAGCCACGCTTATTGTCAGCGGTGGCGATAAGTACGCGGCGCCGATTGTTCGAAACTACGACTCCGAGCTCTTACTCAATGGCAAAGCCGCTGCAATTCAGGAGGGCGACGGTACCCAACGGGCGCTTGTCGGTTGCGGCCAAGCCGTTTCCAACACCGATATTCGCATCGTGAATCCACAAACAAGGATTGAGTCCGCGATAGGTGAAGTCGGCGAGCTCTGGGTCGCTGGGCCCGGCGTTGGTCGCGGATACTGGCAGAATCCGGTTGCAACAGAGCAAACATTCGGGCTTTTCTCGCAGGCAGCGGTGAAGGCCCGTTCCTTCGTACTGGTGACTTGGGTTTCCGCGATGGTGATGAATTATTCATCACGGGAAGAGAAAAAGACGTCATTATTGTCCGTGGCCGGAATCATTACCCGCAAGATATTGAGCGCACCGTTGAGGGTTGTCACGCGTGTTTTCGGACCGACTGCGGAGCGGCTTTTGCGGTAGACGTTGACGGTGAAGAGCAACTGGTCGTGGTGCATGAGATAACACGCTACCGCAAGATCGACATCAATGAGCTGCTGCGGCAGCTACGCGGCAGAATTACTCAAGCACATGAAATCGTTCCCTCGGCCATCGTGTTGATTCGAGGCGGATCGATACCGAAAACCACCAGTGGAAAAATACAGCGTCGGGAATGCAAACAACGCTTCGAGGATGGAGTCCTGGACGTCATTGCGGAGTGGCGATCGAATGCTGACGGCATGTCACCCGAAGCCAGCCAAGCGGCTGTGTTGACGAATGGCGAACAGGCTCCAAGCGAGGTCCCGCCCGTGACGTCAAGTCGCTCGAATGGACACGGGATGGAGGCGGCTGATCGAATGAGGACCAAGCATCGGCGCCACGAAGGAAGCCCGCCCGACGAGAATCAGATTTTCGTGGATGTGAGCTCGATGTTGCGGAATCTGAACCCTCTCAGTGGCTCCGTCGTCATCAATCGCGAGACATGCTTGTTCGCGGACTTGGGTCTGGCCTCGATCGATGCCGTAATGCTGCAGGCCGATATCGAAAATTACTACCAGCGTCGATTTGCATTTCGTGAATTCATTGCCGAGATTGGTGGGCGAGAGGTCCCCGATATAAGTCTCCGTGATCTGGTTGAGTTTTTGCACCGCGAGTTCGCGACCGCTGCGTTGTTCACGACGGCCGCGTCGTCCCACGTAACCGCCCGGGGCTTGAAATTCTACTATCGTCAGGAAGGAGAAGGCCCAAATGTTGTACTGATCCACGGTGTTGGCGGAAACATGGCGGTCTGGTACTTGTGTGGCCTCGTTCGAGAGCTCGCCCGCCGGTTTCGCGTGACGGTATACGACTTGCGAGGGCATGGCCACAGCCAGCGAACCGAATCAGGTTACACCTCAAATGATATGGCTGAAGATCTCCATGCCATCCAGCTAGAACTTGGGATCCGGCAGCCGATTTACCTGGGGCACAGCTTCGGTGCAGCCATTGCTATGCAAATGGCGGTCAAGTATCCGAAGAACGTTGCCGGCGTCGTCTTGTCCGATGCCTATTTTCCTGGTCTTGCGGAAGTGCAGGGAGCACCCGGCCACTGGCCTGGCTGGGCCGCGTATCAGGCGGTTGCTACCCACATTGGAATTGAGGTTTCCGACGAGTGGGACAATCTCGCCGATCTGTTTCAGCAGGTGGCGGACTTGACCGGGGATCAACGCAAACTTTTTATCAAGATTGCAGGGAATGCGACCTACCAAAGGCTGCTACAAATTGCTTCGACCAGTTGCGGTCGAGATGTCGCCGATGAGGCCGGACTCACGCAGGACAGAATTCTCTCGGTTACCCAGCCCGTCGTTTGTCTTTATGGTGAGCAGTCGCCGTTTCGGCCGCTCTGCGAGTATCTGTCCGAACACCTCGAGGACTGCTCGATAAGCATTGTTCCCCAAGCGGAACACTTCGCATTTGAGGAGAATCCTGCCGAATTCGTTCGCTTGGCAAACAATGCAATTCTCGGAATGACGGGATTTGCGATTCCCGAGGATGCCATGATACCTTCAACGGGCACGTTGAGAAATCAAACCCTCTTCACAAACCGCCCATAGCCAATTGCAGCTTGCTATTTGGGTTGGGTTGTCATGATTGTGGCCCTTGCTTCGAACGCAATTTCCTAGAAACGAACTTGTGTCGAGCGTGAATCGCGTGGCATCGAGGCCTTCCGGTGGTGATCAAAATCGTCAAAGCGGACCAACTGACGCGAATGGTTAATGATCAACTGCTCCGACTTGCGCACCCTTGGGAGTTTCTCCCAGCGTTCGGACGTGCCTGATCCCAATTCGCAGCCAAGGCCAGCAGGTTGCGTGAACCGCCCAATCGGGTTACACAGATTTGAGTGAACCCAAGTCCAACTGTCTTTCCCAGGTGAAATTATGCAGAACATCACGAAAAATCTCGTCGTCGTTTTACTGTTCGTTGTTGGTACCCAGACCGTTCTTTCGGCTCATTGCCAGGTCCCTTGCGGTATCTACGACGATGAAGCACGTATTCAGGCGATGCTGGAAGACACGACAACAATCTCCAAAGCGATGACGGAGATCAAAAATATTGCAGGCAGTCATAAGGCGGCCGACTTCAATCAGATGATCCGCTGGGTCACCACCAAGGAAGAGCACGCGTCCCATATCATTAGCACGGTATCTGAATATTTTCTGACTCAGAAAGTGAAGCCTGTTGCTGCGGGCGAAGACGGATTTGAAGATTATTTGAAGTCCCTGGCTGATCATCATGCTGTGATGCGGGCGGCGATGAAGACGAAGCAAACCGTTGATCCGGAAGCCGCTGCGGCATTGGAGACTTCGATCAAGACGCTCGGAAACCGGTACAAAGCGAAATAGCGCGGCTACAGCTTATTTATCTTCCATTCTTCAGGCTCGGCCGCCCGGTCGGGCCTGTTTCGTTGCTGGAACGCAACGCTAGCACAATTGCCTCGCTAATGCATCTCGCCCGATCGTCGCGATCGTAAAGCGGGCTTATCTCACCAGGTCATTCTGCTGCCGTCCACGGCCTTCGTCGTTGTCGGAACTGCTGTTGCTTCTGTTGCCTTAGGTGGACTACCACATAAGGCGAGCGGTGGACTCCCGAGCAGTTCACAATCACCCGGGCCCCAGATCTGGTCCGGGTACTCTTAACCCATGACAATATGAGATGTTCTAATGGCCAGGAAGCCGATCGAAGCGTTTGTTCTGATCTTCGCCCTTAGCTCTTGGGCGACTGCCCAGCAGTTTGAGTGGTTTGACTTGTCTGCCTTCGATCCGGAACTCGTTGAAACCGACATGGGACAAATCTTCCACGACGCTTGCGAAAATCTCGATATGCTGGCCACAGGGACCTTCGCCGGGACGCTCGAGGTTGGCATGCACGACGTGGTTTCGGTGAACGACTTCATGCAATCGACTTGTTTTACTTTTGACTTCGAATCGGACGTCGATCTTTACGTCCGGGTTGAAAGCCTTGACGATGAAGAAGTCCTGAAAATCGGTAGCTATGGCGACATTGAGTACGTCCACGAAGCGGGTGCTCTTCCCGAGATCGCCTATATGGAGGGCGTCGACAATCAGATGGCCGAGGTGCCACCTCGCCCAGACGGCAATCCAAACATGATGCTGCTAACAGGCGATGGTCTGGGATTTGGCCCCGACGGCGCGTCACGCGGATACATCCATCTTGGGATCACAGACACTTTCGGATGGTGTTATTCGGCGCAGGCGGACCAGAAGAGCGAAGCATTGAGTATCGGCAAGTTGGTCGTGCCTGAGCCCCGATTGACGTGGGTGATCCCGGCCGTTTTGGTCGCATTCTTGCAGCGTCGACGCAGTACGCGTAGGTCGTGAACGACGCCTTAGCCTTAGTGCCCTTAATGTCGCGAGCACAAACTATGCCAGCTGGTCAGCTTCGCTCCTCACCGAGCGCCTCATCATGCCTGACAATCTCGAACCCCATATCTTCGATCATGCGGTAGTCTTCATCAGGAGTTTGGCCCTCGGTTGTCAGGTAATCGCCAACGAAGATTGAATTGGCGGCATAGAGCCCAAGACACTGCATGCTCCCCAAGTGCAACTCGCGGCCGCCCGCGATACGAATTTCGCTGGTGGGATTCGTTAGGCGAAACATCGCCAACGCTTTAAGGCAATACCTTGGGTTGAGATCGTCGTTGCCTGCCAGAGGAGTTCCGTCGATTGGGTTAAGAAAGTTGACGGGGATCGATTCGGCTCTCAGCTCTCGAAGTTCCAGGGCCATCTGGACGATGTCTTCCTGACGCTCCCCCATTCCAAGGATCCCTCCGGCGCAAATTTCCATGCCGGAATTTCGCACTGATTGCAGTGTCTCAAGGCGCATCCTCGTAGGTATGTGTTGTGCAAATTTCCTTGTAGTGCTCGGGCCCGGTGTTCAAATTGTGATTGACCCGGTCAACGCCGCAGGCCGCGAGTCTTTCCGCCTGATCGTCGGTCAGCAACCCCAGGCAGGCGCAAATCTTGAGGTCGTACTTTTCCTTGATTTCGGGCACGATCGTCTCAATGGCTGCGATTTCGCGTTCGTTAGGTCCGCGGGCCGAGATGACCATGCAGTAGGTCTTTGATTTTTGCTCGTATGCCAGCCGAGCGCCTTCCAACAAGTGATCACGACTGAGCAAGTTGTACCGCGGTATTTCGGACGTGGCGATTTTTGACTGCGAACAATAGCTGCAATCTTCTGGACACAGTCCGCTTTTCGCATTCATCAGGTAATACAGCTGAACTTGCTTGCCAAAATGCGCTTCCGGACCCGATAGGCAGCATCCATCAATTTCAACAGTTCATCGTCGTCGCTGCGCAGGATCGAAAGAGCTTGTGCTTCATCGACTTGCTTTCCGGACAAGACGTGGTTGGCCAGTTCGGTCCAGCGGTTGGCGTCGGTCGTTAGTATCTTATCTGTCATACGCGGGATGCCTGGCGGTTGGGCTTGAAAGCGAGTCATCAAGGTCAATTCGAGTTAAAGAGTATCACATCGCCACGGAGGCGAAGCAAGTCGCGATTGGCCGCTGCACTTGGCAAAAAGGCGTTCACGGTCGAGAATGCCGGAGATGGTAACAGGAAAGGTATCTGAGATGGCGCATTGTCGAGATCACCTGGTGCGAATTGGCGCGTTCGGGCACGTCGGGCGATTCGTCTCCGTTGACTCGTACACATTTGACCGTCGCGCACGGGTAATCTGCCGATCCAGGCGGGGACTGGAAGTTGGCGAGGTGCTTGCTCATACGCGAAGAGTCGCGCCTCGGGGCGAGTCGGATGGTTCGTTATTGCGTCGCATGACACCGGAGGACGAGTTGTTATGGGCTCGGCTGCAAAAGAACCGCCATGAAGCCTTTACGGCTTGTCAGCGACTACTGAAGCAGCATCAGGTCTCTGCAGCACTCATGGACGTCGAGCCAATGTTTGACGGTAAGACGCTCTATTTTTATTTTCTTGGCGACTTGCCGGCCGCCCTCCAAGCGACGATCGACGAAATGGCCCACGCTTACGAATCGAAGGCCAAGATTGGAGCGTTTGCCGCAGCGGTCGAGCACGGTTGCGGTCCCGATTGTGGAACGGAGGAGGCGGAAGGTTGCGGTTCGGGCAACTGTTCAACGTGCAGCTTGGCCAGTGCCTGTCAAAAATAGCGCAATCACCTGGCCTGGATTCGCCGTCGCAAGACTACTCTCCGGCCGATCCGAGGGTCGCCAATAATTCGCCCATCTCTCCAGCGGCGTGAGAATCGCCCTGGCTTCGTGCGGTTTCAATTCCATCACGGAGAAATGTTCGTGCTTCGTTGACCCGGTCAAGTTTGGCTAACTGTTGCGCCGCCATAAAAAACGCTGGTACATAGGGCGTATCGTCCTGCGACAATTCGGTCAGCAACTTCAGGCTGCGTTCGTGCTCGGCTTCCTTCTCCAGTTCCAGGGCGAGGCTGTAACGCAAGAACGTGTCCAAAGGATCGTTGGCGAGCATGGCTTCGATCTTTTCGCGACGGCTGATCATTTTCTGTCGTGCTCCGAATGTTGATATTTGTGTGGACGAGATGCTGTCCGATTTTCAGCAAGCAATCGTTTGTTTCACGCTTCGTTCATTTCAGGTCGCATCGAAATTGCTGCACCAGCATGCTCAGCGGACCAGATCATGATTTCTTTACTGACCGTCACATTTTACTAAACCCGCATGACCGGACCGTCGATGAAAAAGACCGCGATACAGTTTTGGTACGCTGCCAGTCAGGATATTCCCATGCGTGTGAACATAAAAGAAGCCGTATTCTTGAGTCTCTTACTCTTTGGACTTGTCGGGCACAGTTGGGCCCAACAGGTACCGGACGAGCAACCACCGGCCTTGCTGCGACAAGCGTTGTCAACGCTCAGCCTGGATGGTGATCAGGCTCGCTTCAACCAGCAAACATCCGCCGAAGAGCCGATGGAGTCCGGTCGACGGCCGAGCCAGGCCGCGGTATCGACGCAGGGACAGCCGCCCCAAAGCGGCAACTCGGAACGAAAACAGGAAACGACCGTGTCGGACCGCCTCAAGGCGATCCGCAGTCGCGGCGTTGATACAGAGATTGGAAAGCCGTTTACGGTCTCAGACCCGCGATCAGCCGGTTCCGGAACCATCCAGGCTGTTCCACGCCGGTCATTGGCTCCGAAACGCAAGCTGACCACCACGGTTCAAACGAAGGCGGTGCAAGCGCAGGCTCAAGCAGGAAACCAGCCGGTTCCATCGGTTGGCCCCACGCCAGCGGCTCAGCCAGTCCCACGGCCGGCAGTCTCGGTACGTACCCAACCGATGGGCGACATTGCAGCATCGGCCGTTCGTAAAGAATCCGACGCAACGGAAAGCCTGAAGAAGAATCCAGGTGGAGCACTGCTCCGAAATCGGGCACCATCACTGGCATTCGAAACCTACGGTCCACAGAAAATTGTCATCGGTCGAGAAGCGACGTACCGCGTAAAGCTCATCAACACAGGCAAGTCGGAGGCGAGTAACGTTATCGTGTCGGTACAACTCCCGCCGTGGGCAGAAGTTCTGTCGAACAACTCGTCATCCGGTGCTCCTCATTCGGAGAAAGACGCGACTCAAAACACAACCGTCCGATGGGAGCTGGATCACCTGCAGGGAGGACAGGCCGAGACACTGACGCTCAGCATCATCCCGCGTGACAGTCAACCGTTCGATCTCGCCGTAGGTTGGTCGTACGCTCCAGGCAAATCGACGGCACAGATCGAAGTTCAGGAACCGAAGCTCGAGATGGCCATCAACGGTCCTGAAGAAGTTGGCTTCGGAGAAACGGAAGTCTTCACGATTTCGATCAGTAACCCGGGTACGGGTGACGCAGAAAACGTCGTGTTGGGGCTGATCCCAATGATGGCCCAACAGCAAATCTCCGGGACACGAAATCTTGGCACCATCAAGGCTGGCGACCGAAAGTCGGTCGACATCGAGTTGACGGCTCATCAAGCTGGCCGCCTGCGGGTCAAAGCCAACGCCTATGCCGATGGTGGATTGCGGACCGAAATTGATCAGGAAGTCATCGTACGTCGAGCCAACCTGGACGTCGTGATCATCGGGCCGCCACGCAACTTTGCTGCCACGGTCGCGACCTACAAAATCCGGATCGAAAACACCGGCGACGCGCCGGCAGACGAATCCCGAGCATTGGTTTCCCTGCCTGCTGGTGCGACGTTTGTGTCTTGTACCGGAGGCGGCACCTTCGAACAGCAACGGGGTCAGGTCGAATGGGCGATTGGAACACTACGTGCGGGAACGGCACGAGAGTTTGAATTGCGATGCGAGTTGAACAGCCCGGGCGACAACCGCGTTGACATCCAATGCACGGCTCAGCGTGATCTGAGTGTTGCCAAGTCGCTGGTAACAAGTGTCGAGGCCTTGGCCGACCTGAAGCTCTACGTGGACGATCCACCGGGAGCGATCGCGGTTGGGCAGCAAGCCGAGTATGACATTCGCATCATGAATCGGGGTACGAAAGCTGCCGAAAACGTCCAGGTCGTGGGCTACTTCTCGGACGGCATCGAACCGGTGGCCATTCGCAACGGTGGCGGTGAGGTTTCGACTGGCCAGGTCATGCTGAACACGATTCCCACGATTGGGCCGGGGCAGGAAGTTGTCTTCCGCGTCATGGCCCGGGCAAGTGCAGCGGGGAACCATGTTTTTCGAGCGGAATTGCAGTGCAGTTTCCCGGAAACCAAGTTGGCCGCGGAAGAGTGGACGAAATACTATGCAGTCGACGGCGAGAGCGAAGTGCGACAAGCTTCACTGCCGGGGCCGCAGCCAGCTCTGCAACTGAAACAATAGTTCCGGTTGGTAGTAGCGTCAGAAACGAATCAAGGGCCTGCTCGAATTTGAGCAGGCTCTTCTTCATTGGACGGTCGGTGTTCTTCGCCCGTGAAGAACGAAGTACATTGCGGCACCCACCATGAAGGTAAGCGCGGCCCCCAGGAATTGCTCTTGCTTTGCAATTGCAAAAGTCAATCCGAGCCCCAAGGTGCAGCTGACAAAAAACGCCGCGACTGTTTTCTGCCAAAGCGTGCAGCCAAGTCGTGGCAGGAACAGGCACGAAACTGTGGCTGCCGCCGATACGGAGAGGGTCAGCCCCAAGTAGCCGAGCAGCGATTCCAATGTTGAAATGCAAACGATCAGAATTGCCAACGTGACCTGGGTCCATGTGGCAACGATCGGTTTCGACTTCCGAAAGCGAAAAGACTTGGGGAATAGACCGTCGTCGGCCATTTTTGCGTACACCCGTGGGGCTGCCATCAGCATGCTCGTGATGGATGTTCCCAAGGCGAGGCAAACGATCGCTTGCACGCAACGCCGCGCGTTGACGCCTCCCAGTGATTCGGCAGCAACCATCGCGACGTTTTCCCGACCGGCGATGGCATCCGCAGGTGTCATGAACAGGAAAATGAAATTCATGGCGAGGTAGATTGCCGTCACGATACCGGTCCCCGCCAGCAACGCTCGTGGCACCGATTTGTCGGGCTGAATCGCTTCATCTGCCAGATACACCGCTGCATTGAATCCCGAATAACTGAGCGAAATAAAGACCAGCGAGATGGCGAACGTGGTCCAACGGGCGTTGGAGGTAAACACGGAAATGGTCCCAAGGCCTGACTCGGGCGCCCGACGAAGTACGCCGCGCCCAGGAACAAAACGATGAAAGACAATTTCAGCATCACAACCAGGTTTTGCAGCGTTGCACCCAGACTGGGATGATTCGCATGCAACAGCCCGGCGGCGACGATGGCGGCAATGGCGATGCTGTTCTCCGGCAGCCACTGGGATCGTGTCCCGGCAGGCATCAGGTAGCTTTCAAAAGCGGAAGCGGAAAATGCGATCGCGCCCGTGAATCCAGCGATCAGCGAAACCCATCCGGCGACATACCCGGCCAATGGGTGAATCGAACGAGCGAGAAATAGGTACTCACCGCCGGATTCTGGCATGAACCTAATCAAACGTCCGTAGCAGAAAGCGCCGGCAATAGCGATCAGTCCACCCAGCAGCCAGGCAAACATCACCAATCGCGGTGATCCCAGTGCACCGATCGAGAATCCGGTGGTCGTGAAAATGCCCGCACCAATCATGTTGGCAACGACCAGCATGGTCAGCGTGGAAGTTCCGAAACGTTGCTGCGGATTCCCAGCGGCGTTGTTGTGTATCACGGACTGTTTCACCAATTTCGAAGGCGAGTCTGATGTCGATCCGATCGCGCACTGCGGGTCTAGGGATTCACGTCTTCGAAAGAAAGAGGAGCATCTCCCTTCGGATTGGTAATGCGGAGAGCCAGATTACCGTCCAGCAGATCGTGTAATTGTTGGCCGATGATGGTGGCTCGCCAGCCCTCCGCCAGCTTGGACGGTTCGTCCTGATTGACGTCAGCACAACCCAGATGGTCCGCAATCAATTCGCGAACGTCCTGGGCCGTTCCCACGAGATTCGGCGCAATCGACTGACTACGGCAGACCGAGGTCAGCGCGGCGCCAAGAAACTGCGTCAGCATGTCAACATGGGTGGGCAGGACCGGCTTGCGCTTCCGTGGTTGGCGTTCTGGTTTTTTCCCTTTGGCCACCTTGATGCGTTCGGCGATCGCTGGCAGGTGAACCTCCAGATCCCGGCGTTGCATCCCGCGGATTTCGCGCATTTGTGCGGTGTTCGTTTTCCCGCGTCGCGCCAATTCCACCAGTAGATCGTCGCGGAGAACCCGCTTCGGATGGATGTCGCGCTGTTGGGCCTCTTCTTCGCGCCACCGCCATAGTTCTTGAGCTACCACCTGCGAATGCGAAGGCAGCTTGGCAAGTCCGGAAACACGACGCCATCGCTCGCGAGTCTCAGTCGCGATCACATCGGCCATCCACAATTCTGTTTCCTGCTGCAACCATGATGCTCGACCGTGTTGTTCCAACTTGTCACGCAAGAATTCATGCAAATGCGGCAAGTGGATAACATCCTGGAGTGCGTATTCCAGCTGGCCAGGGGTCAATGGACGCTTTCGCCAATCGGTGCGAGTTTCGTTCTTGTCCAGCGAAATACCCAGGATGCGGTTGATCAGTTTGCCATAAGAGGACGGGTAGTCGAGCCCGATCATGCCGGCGGCCAGTTGGACATCAAACCAGTTCGACGGTACGCGACCAACGCTGCGGCGGCAGAAACGAAATTCTTCACGCCCTGCATGGACGATCGTCAGGTGATCTCCGTCGGCCAGGGTTTCCCAGAATTCATCAATGTCTGGTACTTCTTTTGTGTCAATGATCGCCAGCAAGCCGTCGTCCGCTGATACCTGCACCAGGCACAAATCCGGATAGTACGAGAACTCGGATACGAATTCGGTGTCGAAACCTATCCAGGAGGCGTAACGTAATCGCTCGCAAAGTTGACTCACGCCTGCCCGATCTACAATATTGTCAAACTTCACAGTCACGTTTTCGATTCTTTTGAATAAGGATTCGTTGCGTCATGGTCCGTTGAAGCCCGTGGCGACTGACGTAGATCATTGGCAATCGGTTAAAGGAAAAGTCGACTGACGAGGAAGAAAATGGGAAGCAGGAACGGAATGGCGTAGCGAAAAATGTACCCGAAAAAACTCGGCATCCGAATCCCGGATTGCTCGGCGATGGCTCGCACCATGAAATTTGGTCCATTTCCGATGTAAGTCATCGCGCCCAGAAATACGGCGCCCAAACTGATGCCCACCAGCAGGTGGTTCGCCTGTTCCGCAACCTCTCCGCTGCCCGATACCAGCTCATGAAAAGCATACCCCGCAAATTGCGCGTCGCTGGCCGCCGTTTCATAAAACACGACGTAGGTGGGGGCATTGTCCAAGATCGCGGACAGCCCGCCGGTTGCCCAGAAGAATGCCATTGGAGTATGTAATCCCAGTTGGGAACCCTGTTCGTGCAGGATCTCCAGTGCCGGCTGCATGCAAATGAAAATGCCAATGAACAATGCGGCAACTTCGACGATGGCGTGGTAATTGAACCGATTCTCTTCGCGGATCTTGCGTCGCCCAAGAAGCAAAGAAAGCCCCACCAGACCGAGCTGGATGATCTCGCGCAGGTAAGGCCAAGGATGCCAGTTAGTTCCCGGCAAGACCTTGGTCGAGTCGAGCAAGGCAACCGAGAAAACTACTCCCAGGAGCAGCACGGCGTTGGGATACAGTCCACGGATACTCAACGGTGTTTCCTTGGCCTCATCAAGTCGAAGAGAGGCTCTCGACTCCTTCGGGTAGTACCAGAATCGATCAACCATGTAATACATGAACAGCAACGCAAGACAGGTCACAAGCCAGGGGGTAAACAGGTTGTCCATCGTCCACAGGAAAGCCACTCCCTTGAGGTAACCAAGAAACAATGGTGGGTCACCAATGGGTAACAGGCAACCACCACAGTTGCAGACAATGAAAATGAAGAACACAACCGTATGCTGATTGAATTTGCGTTCATTGTTCGTGTCGA
This sequence comes from uncultured Planctomycetales bacterium, assembly GCA_963821085.1. GTDB lineage: Bacteria > Planctomycetota > Planctomycetia > Pirellulales > Pirellulaceae > CAWGCE01. The sequence goes on from CAWGCE010000009.1 coordinate 307,306, forward strand.
TGAGAGGGCGAATCAGTAGCATCGCGGCGCCGGTCGTTCCCACAAAGCTGGCCAACAACCCGCCGACCGTCAAAAACAGGCAGTTGGTGAACGGCGTGGCAATGAGATCACCGGTAATGCGAATGCCGCCCGAGATCGTGTAAAGACTGAACAGCAACACAATGAATGGAATATATTCCAGCAGGATTGCATGAGCTAAAACACTCGTGGAACGGTCAAGGCCACCAGTGAGCTGATAGTAGAGCATGGTCAAGGTTGCCAGACCCGCCGCCGTGTAAAAACGGTGAAGGTTCTTCTCCCACCAACGCTCCGTTGCCGACAGTAGCGGGAGAATCGCAATCGCCAGAAGCAGAGCGATGAATGGAATCACGGCCCAATAGGGCGGCACGGCACCCTGCGACCCATCGCCATGAGCCCCGTTTTCTTCGTGGGAATCGACTGATTCAGGCACTCCGCTTGCGCGTGAACTTGGCTGTGAGCTTGGCTGTGATCGTTGGCCGTGGTGGCTGCTTCCGCATGGGGAGCCACGGTGACGCGCGCCGCTGGTGTCAGGAACATCCAGGTCAAATACGTTAAGATGACGATAGCCAAAGCCCAAAGAACCGGTTTTTCTTTTGGCGTTTCAGCGGTATGGCTCATACTTCTTGCATCTTGTGCGATTACGGGACGTTCGGCTGTCGTTCGTCGTGGATCAGGGAATTTAGCTAAGAAGCGCGATTATCGAAAGACTATTGGACCTGAGGCCGTCGCCAATCGGCTCGCTGGGGCGAAAACTGAAATTGCAGGTAGCGTGTACCCGTTTGCTGCAGGAATGACATATGGAATCTTGGTTGCGTCCCAATCGGCGAGCAGTGGCCCTGGGTGTTTTGCCCTGGATTGCATCGTGCGGTTTGGGTTCTTGGTTGATGCTTCAGCCGAGCTTTGGCTGGTTGGTCCGTGGTTTGGGCCTGATCTTGGCGGTCATTTCGCTCGCCAGCATCTTGAGTTCGGTCTGGGCGATGCGATCACCGCGTGTCGCCTATCGGGACGATGAATTGCTGCTCTTTCTTGGCGCACTGAAGCCGGTGAGATTGCCGATTGAGATCGTCGAGTGCTTTTTTCTGGGCCAAGGTCCCAGCGGTGTTCGCGACAAGGAGACGGGTGATGATCTTGAATCCAGAAATATCGTGGTACGGTTGGCAGAACGAGCGACCGAATGGCATCAAGGCGAAGTACGGCGCAGGATTGGGAAGCTGGTGCGGCGGCTACATTACAATTACCGGTACCTGGTGCGAGCCGATCACGGCTGACGTCGTGGGGCTGATGAACCATGAGCTGACCAAAGTGAAACGCAAACAGAAATCTCTGCAACCGCCGTCCTAATGGTCCATGATGACGCAGCTTGTAATCAGTGTCCGGACGCTCGATGAAGCCCGCTTGGCGGTTGCATGTGGAGCCGACTTGGTCGACTTGAAGGAACCCGGCCGGGTCCGATGGGACGTGTGGACAGCGAGTTGGCATGCCGAATCCGGTCGGAATTGGGCGGTGCCAATCTGAGTATCGCGATGGGTGAACTATCAGATCCGTTCGCCTTGGAATTTGAGTGGCCTGCGATTCGGGGATTTCAATTTGCCAAGATTGCAGCAGCCGATTGTGATACCGACGCGAAATGGTTGGCACGATGGGGAGATTGGAGTGATCAGGTTCCGCCAGGCGTTGGCAAGATGGCCGTCGCATATGCTGACGCCGTGCCGGCCAATTCACTGGGTCCAAAGAGCTTATTGGCAGCGACAAGTGGCACAAGAATCGACGGATTACTCATTGATACATTCGAGAAGAACGGTCATTGCCTGTTTGATTTCATCGAACCTCAGGCCGTGATGGAATTGTCACGCGAGGCACACCGTAGAGGGGTTTTGTTTGCCATCGCCGGTTCACTTTCCGTTCTGGAAATCCCGAAAGCGATGAGTTGTGGTCCCGATTTCATTGCGTTTCGCAGCGCAGCGTGCGTGGGCGGAAGGTCCGGTCGATTGTCTCCCGCTCGGATCAATCTCTTGCGGAAAGAATTAAATTCACCGAATCACAAGCGATCCAATTGGCGTTCATTGGCTTGAACAGCTACCTTCCTGAATCGCAACGACTTTCACCTAAAATTAATGCAATTGCTTGACTTTGAATTCTCGGACCTTAATACTCGTTCTTCTGTAGGGTAGCGATTTGCAGGATTTATTTTTTGCATCTCGATGAGGCTAGGACTACGAGGTAGAGGAGGACATCGTGCCGAGTTCCGTTATCGAAGCAATTCAACAGGGTATTTGGGATTTCGAACCTCAAGAACAGCGTGACACAGGATTCGAACGCACCGGTGCTCTTCCAGGCACCGACGAAAAACTTGACGTCCTTGCCGATCGATTAAGCCAGGGCTTACCGCTGTGGCACCCCAACGATCGCCGAACATTTCGCGATGACGACGCCGAGTAAGTCCTCATCCTTGCGGTATCGATCGCGTGGCAACTGATTGCTGCGAATAGCAGCTAATTTGGCGACACATGGACGGTCTGTGCGACAATTTCGACTCGCAAATTTGCGGGTGCGGCGGCCGCTGAAAGTAACTCGAATGCCGAAGCATCCGTAACTTCAAATGATACCAATTTCTTGGCTGATTCCTCGGAATCGGCTGCGAATTTGACGTCGTAGCCGATCTGTTTTGCCAGGATCTCGATCACTTTGCCGGCCGGCTTGTTTTCGACTTTTAGCGTGTACGCCTGTTTGGCTTTCGGCGGCGACTTGGCTGCCACAGGCTTTGTGTGCGGCTTGAACCGCGATTCAAGCTCCCAGTGATCTTCCAGTAAGTGTGCGCACAACTAGCTTGGCTCCCGATCGCGTTACCACGGCTTGCGGCATAAGTGATTCGATCTCGGCGATGCGTTCCACCGGTGCTTCGCCAGCCGGATAGGAACGCTGGATCGAAACGCCGACGGGGAATCGGGTGACCATGAATTTGTCTTCAGCACCATGCTCGCCAAATGTGAAATTCATACTGAAGCCGGCGAGGACCAGGGTCATCTTTTCGGACAGGGTCAAGGGAGGTAGCTGGGCGGCTGGCCAGAGATCATGGGGAATGACATCAAGATTGCCAAACTCCATTCCCGCTTCTTCGGCCACGTCGGCCACGATGGCTGCCGGTTCCGACAGATCTGCCCAGTCCAGCGGGCTGGTTGTCAGCAGCGCCTTGCGTAGTGCAACGTCGAACGATCGTGCTTTCTCGTTACGAATTTCGGCGAGCGTTCCAATCCTTGCCGCCGTTTGTTTTGGCCCCACGTAGACAACCGAGCCCACATATCCGACGCCCAACCTATATGGCCTTAATGCCTTCATCAGCGTCTGAGAAAATGGTCCTACGTCAGACGAGGCGGTAATCGGAAGCGAGGGGTCGACGCGCCGGTCCAGAAAAATGGCAATGTCCTGTGACTCGGCCAATCGGTTCAGGGCATCTCGGATCGGAGTGTCGGCCCAGGTGACTCCGATCGGTCGATTGATCGCTGCACGAAACCTGTTGCCTGTGAGCCAAGCGGCGTCGATGGATTTTGCACAGGTGTGAATCCAGCAGAACGCGAAGACGAAGGCCACTCGAACGGACACGTTGCACATGTCAAAATATTCCTGTTGTAGGGATTATACGGCCTCGCGATGGAACATGTCCCCCGGCTATCACAACCAAATTGAGCATTTGCCGCCGGGTAAGTAAACTCGAAGTTAGGACGTGGGTATGAGTAAGCTGAATTGAATCGGAGAACGGCTCGGATGTCGCCGTACAAGACACGCCAAAATTATCTGGCTCGATGCTATCAAAACTACCTGGCAAATCAGGATACGGCGGAGTTTATCCGTCAGGTTGCCGGCACGTATCGGCTTGCTGTTTTGCATCGCATCGCTGCATCCGGTGACATCGAAGCGCGGAGAGGTGCCGTTTTTGCGATCGGCTTTCTCGGCAACTTCAGTTCGAATTCGATTGTTGCGCAGCTGCTTCGTGATTCCGACCGTGGCGTTCGTATGATCGCCGGTGAGTCGATTCAAAACATATGGCTGATGGGCGGGACAGAACCGCAGCGGCGGCGTCTGCTGGTGGCAAAGCGATTTCTCGCGGCGTCGCAATTCGAGCGTGCCCATGCGGCCAGTTCGGCCTTGTGCGAAGCGGCTCCAACGTTCGCCGAAGCGTGGAACGAACGGGGCATGGCCAGTTTTCACCTCGGACGATGGAATCGGGCGTGAAGCGACTGCCAGAGTGCGGTGAAACTGAATCCGTTTCACTTTCTTGCGATGATCGGCTGCGGGCATTGTTGCACCGTGCTGGAGCAGCCAAGTCGAGCTCTGGCCTGGTATCGCCGCGCTCGGCGTCAACCCGCAATTGGAAGAGGTTCGCCATGAGGCGCACCGACTGCAACGCCTGTTGAATCAGGCTTAGGTGTTATCGCATTACCGTGGACGTCTGCATCGCTTGTTGCACACCTGTCATGTAGTGTTGCGGAGCAGCTGAGAATTCTTCGAGTGCGGATTCCGAGTTGAACAGCACAATCTGGTCTTTGTAGCGGATCCCGTGTTCGCGTTTTCCTTCTTCGAATGCGCCTTGCTTCGTCAATGCAACTGGATCGTAGCCGACGAGAATTGGGCTGTACTTCTCAGGATCAGCGAGGAACTTCTGCTGGGCTGCGAGGCTCTGGAAAAGGAACACACGGCCCCGATGTCGAGCACCCCAACGTTTGTCGCCCTTGACCCACTTGTTGCTATCGCTGAGCGTCACCGGGCAATAACCCTCCATTGCCAAAGAGATGGGCTGCTGCGTCTGCGAAGGCCCCTGAAACGAAGTCTGCCGAGACTGCCCTGCAACGGCAATTGGATTGGGTTCGATTTGCGCGGGAGCCGCCACTGCAATGCTGGCGGCGGTTACCGGTTGCGTTTGTGGTTGCTGGAAAGGTGGCAATGCCGTTTGTTGCTTGGTGCTACCGCCCGAGGCGAATTCGTTCATGATCACCGCCGAATCGCCAGAGCTGTTGTGCGAGGATTTCGCCGCGTTGGGTGCTTCCTGCTTGCGGTAAGGTTGTTCGCCACTGGTCTGAATATTCCCCGGCGTATTAAACGGCTGGCTGGTGGCGATCGGGTTAGCACCATTGCCGTTGGAGAATTGCCCGTGGTAACCGCTTGTCGCAACTTGGCCCGCTGCAACAGGTGGATTCGTCATTTGAGTGGCCGGATTAGCTTGCGGCGGTGACGTCGCCTGCGCTGGCTGGATCGCAGACCTTGAATTGTGCGAACCAGCAAATGGACTTTGAGGTGCCGCGTACGTATTCACCGGACCTGACGCTGGCATCGCCGCCATCTGGTTGTGCCCAGACTGACCGTCAGGGGTGTCCGCACGAACGGGAGCTCGGGCTGCTGCATATTGTCCTCGTGGTGAGAAGACATTGGGAGAAACAGGTTGTGGTTGCACCGTCATCATCCCGGGAGTGCTCGCTCCCTCGGTGCCCATCATTGGTTGTTCGAGCGGCATCGTTGTGACAGGAGCATTGAGCGGATAGTCGCTGGCGACTTGCGGGTGGTCGGGGAATGCATTGGACCGATACGCGACCTGACTCAATCTCAGGCCATATTGCATCACATCCTGAGGGCTTGTCATGCGGGTGATTTCCGCTCCGCTCGACGTCATGATGACGTCAGTTGGCCACGAGCGGACGCCGAACTGTTGTGCAATTTGCGGCGCCTCGTTCACGTTGATCTTTACGGGGACGTAATTAGCAACCAGGCTGTGTGCAAACGACGCTTGGTTAAACACGTTCTTGTCCAGTCGCCGACACGGCGGACAGTTGTCAGCTGTGAAGTGGATGAGCAGCAGCTTCTGATGGCTGGTTGCCATTTGTCTCGCGGCAGCCAGGTCGGTCTGCCAAGGCACTTCGTTGGCGGCGTGGGAGCTGTCGCAAGTCGACAACAGTACGGCAATTACCGTTACCAGGAAGAACGAATTGATGGCGGATGAACTCATTTCATGCCCCGAGATTGTCGAGTGACAGTGACTACTACATAATTTGGCTCTGGTGAACTTTATCGGTTTACTAATTTGCGGAACCTGAGTCGAATTTGCGGACCAAGTTGAGTTAAACGACGCTGGCGCGGCTAGCCTGCTGGCGACGATGGATTACATTCGCGGCTGGTGGCAACGGCAGCGTATTTTGCCATTCATCGGGCGGGTCGTTGCCGGTCAGAGTCCAAGCCACCAAGGCCCATTGGCGAATGTACCCGGTCCCCGGCGTCTGCTCTGGCAAGGCCCAGCAAGCAGGCAGGACGCTATACTGATCTCGGACTAATCCCGGCCGGAACCGCGGATGTTTCTCCGAACGGGCGGCGATGTGACCAGGTATGCAAGCTGCTTCCTGAGGGAAAAACAGGGGAAAAAGCAAAGACAGAGGACTGTAACCTTGACATCGCCGATGGGATAAGTAAGATCGCGATAGTTGTTATTCTGCTTTGCAGATATCGGCGCTCTTGACCCGGTATTCGTTCTCTTGGGTCAACCTCAGTCGAGTCGTCAGCATGTTTGCTGCCTGTTTGAGGTTAACGGGCGCTTCTTACGTGCACCTGCGACGCCATCCGCGACGGCGTTTTTTCCGAATGGGTTCTCGACTTATTCGGGAGGAAATTTCCTCGCTGAATGAAGCGGCGATTCGCCGGTCACGAAAGTCGGACCAACCGCAATGGCGGTTTGGTCTGAACGGACATCCAAGGTTGATTGCGGCCGACATGGAGGGCCTCGGGCTTCTGCCGCAATCTGATTTCCTACAGGACAATTACCAAACGCGCACCAATCGCGGCTCGATTCGAGCTGTCTCCAGCGAACTGAGTACGCATCGCCTCAGCCCTCATAGTCAACTTGGCGAGCAACTGATTTCTTTAGGTGAGGAATATGGGAAAAAAGAGAAAGCAACGATCTCGATCTGGTGGTGGCGGCAGCGGTGCCGGTGGTGGCAATCGGGGTGGCGGCTCGAACAGCGGCGGCGGTGGCACTCGAACGCGCCGAAGGCGTCGACCGAATGATGGTGGTGTCAAACCGGCGGACTTGCCGGAGGTGGTGACGGAAAATGGAGAGCCGGCACCACCCCAGCCGGGTCATGGCCTGTTGGAATTGCATCCCAACGGTTATGGCTTTCTCAGAAGCCCCGACAATAATTACGATCGCGTGCGTTCCGACCCGTTCGTTCCGGGTACGATGATCGAGAAATATCGCCTGCGCGAAGGCGTCATGATCCACGGCATGGTGCAGCATGCCCGCCGCAACAAGGGCCACGATTGCGAGAGATCACCAATGTCGACGGCATGACGCCGGATGACTATCTGAACGTCAAACCGTTTGAATCGCTCACGCCGATCAATCCAGAAACCTGGTTGCGGTTCGAGACCGGCCCCGAGCCACTTATCCACCGTGTGATGGACTTGCTGACTCCGCTCGGAAAGGGCCAACGAGCGCTGATTGTGGCACCGCCGCGCACCGGCAAGACAATCTTGTTGCAGCACATCGCTCACGGCAGTTGCCACGAATCATCCCGACTTGAAACTGGTCGTGCTGTTGATCGACGAACGGCCGGAAGAAGTCACCGACATGCGAAGCGAATGTGAAAGGCGAAGTGATTGCCAGCAGCCTTGATCAGGACGTTGAGAGTCATGTCCGTATGTCCCAGTTGGTGATCGAACGTTGTCGGCGACTGGCCGAAATGGGGCAGGATGTTTTCCTCTTGATGGATTCCATCACCCGTCTGGCGCGAGCCTTTAACAAGTGGGTGGGCAATACTGGCCGGACGATGTCGGGCGGTGTCGACATCAAGGCGATGGACATCCCAAAGAAGCTCTTCGCCACCGCCCGGGTCTTCGAAGAGGGTGGTTCGCTGACGATTGTCGGTACGGCCCTGGTCGACACCGGCAGCCGTATGGATGAGCTCATTTTCCAGGAGTTCAAGGGTACAGGTAATATGGAATTGGTACTGGATCGCAAGTTGGCCGATCGCCGCGTTTGGCCGGCGATCGACATTCAGCCAGTCCGGTACGCGCCGCGAAGAACTGCTGCATCGATCCCGATACGCTTGCATGCGGTGACGATGCTGCGACGGACGTTGACCTCCATGCATCATGTTGATGCGATGGAACAATTGACCCGGCAGCTTGGCCAAATTCAAATCGAACCGAGAGTTCATTAAGCTTTGATCAGCCGGTAGCACAGACTAGCGTACTGCGCATCTGAACGATGCGTTTGTCCGTCGGAATCGATGTGTTCCGGAGGATAAGCGAATTGGCTAGCGGCCCGACTGGAACTCGGGTGCCCCGCAAGGGGTTGCGGGTTCGAATCCCGTGTCCTCCGCTCGATCCACTTCTGGCCGCGTTGAAATCGCTCCCCGGTTTCAATGCGGTTTTCTCGTGCGCGTTGCTTTGCCCTTCTCGCGGGAGTTCTCCCTTGAAAACATTGGTCTTCATCTTGGCTCTGCTGAGCGTCGCTTCACCCCTCCCGGCGGAAGCATTGCCTGGGCTCTTTGAAGACGACTTTGAAAACGGCCTCGGGCTCTGGGAGACTACCGACACGGGCCTGGAAACATCGGTGTGGAAATTGCACGAAGAGCCAGACTCGGAAAACCGTGTGCTCCGCGTCACCGGTCCGAGCAGATACCAACCACCCTTTCGCAGCCCGCACAGCATCGCTTGGGTCAAAGCGATTCACGTTGCCGATTTTCAGATGGATGTGCGTTTGCAGAATACGAGAACCGAAGCCGGTCCGCATCGCGACCTTTGTCTGTTCTGGGGACGGCAGGACGCCGGACACTTCTACTACGTGCACCTCGGTGCAGCAGCGGACCGACACGCTTGCCAAATCTTCATCGTCAACGGTGCCGCCAGGAAGGCGATTACCAAGAAGTCGGCCATGGGCACAAACTGGACTGCCGGCTGGCATCATGTCCGAGTCACCCACGACGCGTCAACACATGACGTGCATGTCTACTTCGACGACATGGAACGTCCTTACATGACAGCGAACGATGCAACTTTCACCTGCGGTCAAGTTGGCCTGGGCACGTTCGACGACCACGGCAACTTCGACGACTTCGTCCTCCGCGGAACAACCTGCCCTGCCCCGCCCGCGGTCGACTAAGCGCTCGATTGTGGGGAACCGAAAGTTACCGGTCAACATAATTGACCAGCGATTGCCGATGACGGTTCACCTGTAGTGACGTTACATCCGGTCGACCATAATGTCCGGAAGCATCGAAATTCTGGCGTTCTTCGAGAACGTGGCGATGATCCAGTTCGGCGACCGTGAGCCCTTCGTGGCCGATGAGCGGTTCCACGATCCAGTTGCCATCGGGGCCTGCAATGCACGAGCCACCATCGGTCCATACGGTAGGTTCGGCTTGTTGCATCTGTTCGAACCCGGGAATGCCGGGCGCATATCGTCGGCACGCATCAGCCCGCTCACCGATACCACGTAAGATCTTGCCTCGCGAGCGATGAACCGGGTAATCTCATTAGTGTTACGGACCGAACCTGGCCAGATTGCAACGTGCAGGTCTTCTCCCAACGCGTACAGCGCACTGCGAGTTAGCGGCATCCAGTTTTCCCAGCAATTCAGTCCACCGACGGTGAACCGTCCCAGCGGGTGAACTTGCAGCCCATGACCGTCTCCGGGCGACCATGCCAGGCGTTCGTCGTACGTGGGTACGAGCTTTCGATGGACGGAGCAAATTTTCCCTTCGGCGTCGATATAGACGAGCGAGCAATACAGGCTGTGCCCACCGCGATCCATGGGGCGTTCAACAATGCCAAGATAGACCGCGATTTTGTGTTCGCGAGCCAATTCGCAAAGCGTTTCAAGATCGCCACGCTCAATGTTCACTGCTTGATCGGCGTACAATGCGAACAACTCCTTTTGCAAGGATGAATCGAACCGAGCTCCATCGGTCCGCTCCAGCCAAAACGGGTATCCAGGTACGAGCGCTTCGCCAAATGCAACCAGTTGGCATTCCTGACGTGCTGCTTCAGCGACATAGTCGCAGACTTTCGCCAGCGTTTGCTCTCGATGCAACCACTTTGGCGTCATCTGCGCCATCGCGACTCGTAGCGTGTATTCCCGGTTTTCCGATTGCATTGGGGTGTCCTGGATTCGAGAAACCCGGCGAGTGCCGCAACGCCGGTCAGGCTGATTCTCGCTAGTTTGCTGGTTGAATCAGTGCCGTTACGGCCCCCGCCGGATCCTGAATGACGCACATTCGTCCGTAATTGCCCATATCGCGTTCAGGGCAGACGATCTTGCCGCCTAATTCTTCACAGTCGGCCATGCTCTGTGTCAGGTCGGCAACCGATATGTACATCAGCCACTGCGGAGGTATTGCTGCGTTTCCACCCCGAGCATGGCAAATCCCGGCGACCGGGTCGCCGTCGGCTGTTGGAGCCGCACAGTAGTCGTCATAGTCTCCCTGGGTGACCGCAGACATCGTCCAGCCAACAACCTTCGCGTAGAAGTCGCGAACCTGCTCTGCATTCTCTACAGTGAGATCCAGCCAACCGATTGTTCCTGTTTTGTTAGGGGAACTCATCACGCAACTCCATATTGTGGATTAGGAAGTGAATTCGAAACTGCGAGTCTTGGCACTCGAGGCCTACCACGGCGGCAGTCACAAAGCGTTTCTGGATTCGTGGATTTCACACAGCCGGCACGCTTGGACAGTATACGGGCTTCCGCCGTACAAGTGGAAATGGCGGATGCGCCACTCGGCCGTTACGTTTGCGAATTGGCTAAAAAACGATGTCGCGAAAAATTTCGACCTGGTCTTCTGTTCCGACATGACGAACCTCGCCGAATTTCGTGGATTGCTGCCGGCCGAATTGCCTCGATTACCGGCGGTACTCTATTTTCACGAAAACCAGCTTAGCTACCCAACGCTGAGTGAAGACCGGCGGGATGATCATTTTGCCTTCACGAACTTGATCTCCGCGTTGTCAGCGGATGAGGTCTGGTTCAATAGCCAGTTTCATCTCGATAATTTGCTGGACGGCTTGGCCAATTTTCTACAGCGGATGCCCGATTTCAGGGAATTGGACTCGATTGATCGACTGCGATCGAAGTCGGCGGTCTTCCCGCCCGGAGTTGACGTGCCTCCGAGACGATCGCATGACCGAACTGGTCCGCTGCATATTCTGTGGGCCGCACGTTGGGCTTACGATAAAAACCCGGCCGAATTCTTCGGTGCCATGTTCGACTTGGAACAGGCAGGTGTTGATTATCAACTATCGGTACTTGGCGAGTCGTTTGGCGAGGCGCCGAAGATCTTCGAGAAAGCTCAAGAGAAGTTATCGCATCGTATTCTTCATTGGGGCTACGCAGCGAGTCGCGATGACTACCTGCGTTGCCTGCACTCAGCAGACATCGTAGTCTCGACGGCGATCCATGAGTTTTTCGGCATTGCGATCGTGGAGGCAATTGCGGCCGGAGCGATTCCCATTCTGCCGCGGCGGCTTTCCTACCCCGAGATCCTTGCGCCGCTGCCGGACGCAGTTAAGTCGATCTGTCTGTACGAGGAAAACGAACTCGCCAAGGCGATCTGCGCGTTGGCCGCCCATTATGACTCGAGGGTGTGGCGGTCCGATTGCCTGAGCAGTCTGGAGCCGCGTCGCGCGACAGTTCAAGTCGTCGTCGCTGGTGCCTGCGATGGACGACCGGTTGACTCGACTGGCCGACAGAAAGGTACCTGATTAAAGCGCGATTCACCCGGCCGGCAACAAACAGCTACTTCGCTTTGCGGTTTTCGCGACGGCGGTCGGATTCTTTCAACAGCATCTTGCGTAGCCGAAGTTGAGTCGGTGTAACCTCAAGCAGCTCGTCACTCTCGATGTATTCGAGCGCGGTTTCCAGCGACATGATTCGCGGTGGCTTCAACAGGATGTTTTCGTCGTTGCCGGAAGCACGCATGTTGGTCAATTTCTTCTGCCTGATCGGGTTGACGACCATTTCCTCGTTGCGACTGTTCTCTCCCACGACCATGCCCTCATAGACATCATCGCCCGGTTTGACGAAGAGCTCCGCCCGCTCTTGCAGCGTGCTGAGTGCAAATCCCACGACCGTTCCAGTGCACATGGAAACGAGGACGCCGTTGGCCCGTTTCGGAATCGCGCCTTCGATTGGCCGGTAGCTCTCGAATCGATGATGGACGATTGCCGTTCCCTGGCTGGCGTTCAGCAGCCGTGTCCGCAGGCCGATCAGGCCGCGAGCCGGAATCAGGAACGTAATCAGACTGTAATCTCCGCGGCTGCTCATTTCGAGCATTTCTCCGCGTCGCTGACCAACAAGCTCCATGACGGGGCCCATTTTCTCTGCCGGGACTTCGACATTCAGCGTCTCGTAGGGTTCGTGCGGCTTCCCATTCACCTGACGTAGAATCACTTGCGGTTTGCCAACGGAAAGCTCGTAGCCTTCGCGCCGCATGTCTTCGATGAGCACCGACAAGTGCATCACTCCACGACCACTAACGGCATAGGACTCACTGTTGGCGATTTGTCTGACTCGCAAGGCCACATTACGTTCGGTTTCGCGAAACAGACGCTCGCGAACCTGGCGAGTTGTTACAAATTTTCCTTCTCGTCCGGCGAATGGCGACGAGTTCACAGAAAAGACCATTTCCAGCGTCGGTAAGTCGACCGTCAGCCGTGGCAGTGCAGCGGGTGTTTCGATATCGCAAATGGTGTCGCCAATCTCGATGTCCTCCAGCCCTACGAGCGCGACGATGTCTCCCGCGGTTGCTTTCTCAACTTCCACTCGACCCAAATCCTCGAACACATGGACCGATGCGATCTTGCCGCGTTTGGCCGTGCCGTCCGACTGCATCAAAGCGACCGGTTGATTCGTTCTGACTTCGCCGGAAAGCAAACGTCCAATCGCGATCCGCCCCACGTATTCCGACCAGTCGATCGTGGTTACCAACATCTTCATTTCGGCCGACTCATCTACTTGCGGCCCGGGAACGTGATCCAGGACCAGGTCGAGCAGCGGTTTCATTGAGTCATTGACGAGTTCCGGGTCGGTCGTTGCGTAACCGTCTTTGGCACTGGTAAAGATATGTGCGAAGTCTTCAATGTGTTCGTCCGCTCCCAGCTCAAGCAGCACCTCCATCGCTTCGTCGACCACTTCGTCGGTGCGGGAATCGGGGCGGTCGATCTTGTTGACCACAATGATCGGTTTGAGTCCCGCCTCCAGTGCCTTTTGCAGTACATACCGGGTTTGCGGCATGGGACCTTCAGCGGCATCGACCAGCACCAGAGCACCGTCGGCCATGCGTACGACACGTTCGACCTCGCCACCGAAGTCGGCGTGACCAGGCGTGTCGATCAGGTTGATCTTTACGCCCTTGTAGGGAATCGAAATGTTTTTTGCCAGGATCGTGATGCCCCGTTCACGCTCCTGATCGTTGTTGTCCAGAATTCGCTCGCCCTTCAGTTGGCTGTCGCGAAACTGGCCGCTTTGTCTCAGCAGGCAATCAACAAGCGTCGTCTTGCCGTGATCAACGTGAGCAATGATCACAATGTTTCGAATATCGTCGCGGCGCATCGTCGGTGTCTACTATAGAGGGGGTAATGGCAGAAGCTTCTACAGCTGTGCCGGAGAAGAAGAGCCCTGTAGTGTGGAGAAACGTTGCAAAACGGTCAAGGCACTTTGATTGCTGAATTGGCGAGTTCCCTGCGCCAGAATAGAATGGAGTCAGGACTTTCAGTCCCAATCTCCATTAAGGCCCTTCCAGATGAAGCTTTCGTCGATCCCGCAAGCCTACCGAAACGTCAACCGGCTTAAAGAAATATTTGCGGTACTCAGTCGATATGGGCTCGCAGACTGGATTAGCCGGCTGCAAATCGACTTCGCCAAGGACTTTCTCAAGGATGCTGACGGAGAGGCGCTGGCGCGGCATACACGGGAAGCCCGGATGCGGCTCGCCTTGACCGAACTTGGTCCAACATTCATCAAACTGGGGCAGCTGCTCAGCACGCGCCCCGATCTTGTCGGACGGCCGCTCGCAAATGAACTGCGTGCCCTGCAGGATTCAGCTCCTGCCGACTCACCGACGGTCGTAAGGCAGACGATTGAGGAAGAACTCGGTCAGCCTGTGTCCCAGGTCTTCGCCTCTTTTGACGACCAGCCTTTGGCGGCAGCTTCCATTGGCCAGGTACATGCGGCCGTTTTACCCAACGGTCAGCAGGCAGTCGTCAAGGTGCAACGCAAGGGGATCGCCCGAATGGTACGCCGCGATCTTGAAGTGTTGGGAGTGATTGCCCAGTTGATGGAACGGACGCCCGACTTCACGCCGTATCGACCGGCTGAGACACTGGCCGAAATGCAGCGGGTGCTGTTGCGAGAACTCGATTTTGGACGTGAAGAGCGCAACCTGCAACATTTTGCCAATCGCTTCCACGACGATCCACGGATCCACATTCCGCAGCCCCATTCGGAGTGGTGCACACCCAGGGTACTGACGATGGAACGCCTGCATGGCGCCAAGCTGGATGCGGTCGATCGACTGGAGGAATTGGGATTCGACCGTGAGAAAGTGGCACGCAACGGCGCCGAGCTCTATACCGAGATGATTTTTGATGACGGTTTCTATCACGCCGATCCGCACCCCGGGAACGTAATGCTGTTGCCGGGAAACGTCATTGGCCTGCTTGATTTCGGTATGGTCGGGCGGATCGATGAGCAGTTGCGCGAAGGCATTGAAGAAATCCTCATGGCGATCGTGCAGCGCGACTCGATCCACCTCGCAGCGGTCATCTCACGACTGGGAAAAACGCCATTGGGTCACGACCCGACGACGTTTCGTACCGAATTGGCTGATTACGTAAACCACTACGCAACGCAGTCTCTCGATACTTTTGACTTGACTGGCGCCTTGACTGAAATGATTGACATCGTCCATCGATTCAGCATTTCCCTGCCGCCGCAGATCAGCATGCTGATCAAAACGCTTGTGACTCTGGAAGGAACCGCCAAGGCATTGAGCCCTCAGTTCAATCTTGTTGAGGTGATCCGACCGATGCAACGAAAAGCGCTGCTTCGTCGCCTGTCACCCCAGCGTCGCATCCAGAAGATGCGTCGCGTCTATATGGAATTGGAGCACCTTGCGGCCGTGTTGCCTCGTCGAACGATGGATATACTCGAACAGATTCAGTCCGGCAATTTCGATGTCCATCTGGATCACCGCGGGCTGGAGCCGTCGGTGAACCGCTTGGTCCTGGGGCTTCTCACGAGCGCTTTATTTCTGGGTTCTGCGCTCTTGCTCAGCCAACAGGTCCCTCCCCTGCTATTTCCAGCACCGGGGCTCCTGGGCATCAAGGACCTGTCAGTGCTCGGCTTGATGGGCTGCGGCTTGAGCTTCCTGATCGGCCTTCGTTTGCTGCGAGCGATTGGCAAATCGGGACACCTGGACCGGCGTGACTAGCGAGCGGCCCCAAGGCACGTGCCAGCTGTTACCGTTGGCTATAGCCAGCACGGAGGATGGAGAGCACCGTGGGTGCTGCTTGCGACTGATCAGGCAGCATCTGCGACCGATATGGGTTCATCGTCGTCCGTCACCTGCCAGGCCGCGATGGCTGCCTCAATCTGCTCATTCAGCGCGTCCAGTTCGTTGATCACGGCATTCTGTCGTTGATCCAGTTCACGAATTAGATTGGGTGCGGATTCCGTGGGATCGTCCATCTTTGCCGGTTGTTCCAGAGCTGTTGTGCATGGCCAGCGAATGTACGAGCGGGCCTGTGGAAGGCTAGTTCGGAACGAAAAGGGAGTCAGGCACAACAAAGCTCAACCCAGGCAGGCGAATTGCCAGCCTGAGGTGCCGCGAAACCTAGTCGGCGGGAATCTGGCAGTTCTTCGTTGCGTGTCGGTTGAACGCTTCGGTGGAATTTTACGCCCAAGGCCGCTGACTTTTCTGTTCACGGAGCCAGCGAAACCGCTACCTACGGTCTAGACAGTAGGTTTTGACATCGGCTAACATGTAGGGCTAGCTTCGTCCTGAAGACCGTTACAGGACGATATCCGTCAACGGGCGAAGCCGTTCACCTACACCGTACAAAGGAGCTGATGTGGTCAAGTTGATCGTTCGTGATCGAGAGAGCATCCAGGAAGCCGTTCGTCGCTTCCGGAAGCTGGTCGAACGCAGTGGTATCAAGAAAGAAATGCGTCGACGCGAATATTATGAGAAACCAAGCGAAGTCAATCGACGCGCACGTTTACGTGCTGAGCGCCGTTCTCGTCGTCAACGCCTTCTCGCGGGTGGCTAGCCCCGATTATCGCTGCAGTTGGGCTGTGGATGGCGCGTTTGCCGCGCCCAGACGCGGCGGCATCAGACGTACCACAGCGTCATTGGCATCCGCTGAACACCTCTACGGGGCGGAAACAACTCCGCTGGCAATATCTCTGGAGAGTTGCGCGTAGTGCTCAGATCGTCGAGCCTGCCCCAGTCGTGCCAACACTTCGCTGAAAATCTGACTCGTTAACGGATCATACTTGTTTAGTTTGATCGAGCGTTCCAGGGCATTCGAGGCCAGCTCCAGATTATTATCGAACGCGAGTGCCTCGCCCAGAATTCGGTGCAGAAATGCTGAGTCGGGACGCTGCTGAATTGCGATCGAGATTTCCTTCACGGCTGATGGTGAATCACCAGCGATGATTGCCTGCTTTGCCGATTCAGCGACTGCCAGCTCATCATCGCCGATTACCGTGCCTGGCGCCCTTTGAATCAAGGCTACTTGTTGAACCGGGGTTGCCAATTCGGAACCCACAGGCGGGAGGCGATTCAGCTCGGTCGAAACCGCACCAGCCTGCGAAAGTTGCTGTTGGTAATCCGCTTGAACGTCGGCCGGAGCAATGTAGGGTGTTCCGACAACAATCGCCGTGCCATTGTGTCGCACGGGAAACCCGAATGGCGAGACCAGTCGGTGCAGCGCTTCGTCGATCGAGTAGGCCGTGACGGTCGCCGATACGGTGCCGCGAACGTCGTCGCCACAGACAATTGGGTACGGGCAGTATTTTGCCAGTTTCCTGAGCAGTTCGGTCAACTCGATATTCCGCGCCTCGACGTTCCACGCCAACGTATATTCGTTCTGGGCGACCGCTAAGCCGGGTGTCACATCGGCCGCGACCCGGTTTTGCCGATCCTCTGGAGTGAGATCTGCCATTTCATTTTCGGTCAGCCTTCTGGTATCTGCTGCGGCGATTGCCAGTGTTGCCAAAGGCTGGTTGGTCTTCCTGTTTCGCAACATACAGGTTTGGGTCGTATCAACTTCTTTCGGAGACCGCGACGCTTCGCAATCTGTTTTTCCGTTGTGACTCGCGGGGCAGCTGCCGTCTGGTTCGACGGGGACTGCGGCGTGAAATTGTCCCGGCAAGGTTGCAGAAGCAGTCAACTCTTGGAGCTCCACGTCGCAGCGCGTGACCACTTGATCTTGCGACGGCGCGACTGGCTGTTCATTGGAAACCTGTTGAATTGTCAACGCTACCGGTTCGGTTGCCAGCAGCTGACCGAAAACGCGACAACCCGTGTCGGCAGCTGCCTGCAACATCGAGCTTTCGGCTTCAACAACGGGCAGCGTGGATGTTTCCTTGGCAAATCGGCAGGGTGAGCCTGCTTGCTCGTCAATTGCATGGGTCGAGTCCATCACCACAGGCAGGCAGGGCTCAATTTCCATCCGTGACGGAACTTCGATATGCGTCTGTTCGGGCGTCTGTTTGGGCGTCTGTTTGGGCGTCTGTTTGGGCGTCTGTTCAGTCGGGAAATCATCGTCGTGGCTGACGGCGGTTGCAATTCCGGGGAGGACGAAGTCCGAATCGCGCGGTTGGGTGGGTGCGTACAGCGACACGGCGTCGCTGTCGCAATCCGGTATTTGACCGACCAATCCCGGTGTGCCTTGTACTTCGAAGATTGACTGTGGCGCTGCCTCAAACCCAACGTCCTTGATCGGAGTCGAAGCCGGCTGTTCGCCGTCGAGTTGGCTGGCTACAAGGCTGCCTCCCGCGACGAGACTCGCTACCAGGCCGAATTTGAGTGTTTTTGCGAACACAACCAGTTTTGCCAGCATGAAACTTTCCCCCCCAACGACACGTTCTTTGTGCCGAGTACGTCCGTTCCGCCCGCGGGAGCGGGCGTGAAATGAGAAGACTCTGCGTCTCCACGGTCTCAGTTATCGACAACACACATTGTCAGCCTGACCAAAAATACCGGAACAATCGGTATAGCTTGCCAAGGACCGCTGGCGATGCATCTGTTGGTGGCGGCGAAGCGTGCCAGGTAGGGTTAGGTCGGCAGAGATTGGCAAGTTTGCCTTGAAGTGGCAGGTCGTCTGTAAGCGCGACAACCGCGCAAAAAAATAGACGCGACGAGGTCCCCTCAGCTCCCAGCTGTCCTCGTCGCGTCCCAAGTCCAACGCCCCTCCCCAAGGGCGAAGACTTGCAAACATAGGTTAGCTGCAATGCGTGTCAAAGCTTTCGGAGGTAAAGTAATCCATGCGACCGATTGTAATGGTTGCATCGTTCAACTGTGGTTTTTGCCCCGAGGTTAGTACCAATCCAGACCCACGTCGAAGTTGGGGGCGGAATGAGTCAGGGCCCCCACGCTGATTCGTTCTACACCTGTCTTCGCGATTGCCTCCACCGTCTCGAGACCGATTCCACCCGAGGCCTCTAACACCACATCCGGCCAGCCTTCGTCACGCAACGCGACAGCACTGGTCAGCTGTTCTGTGTTCATGTTATCCAACAGCACCATATCGGGACCGGCTGGAAGGACGTTTGCCAGCTGTTCCAGTGAGTCGACTTCGATCTCGATGATCATCTCGGGATTGGGAGACGAAGCTTGAACAAATGCACGCGTCCGGTTCACTGCTTCGGCAATGCCAAACGGATTGTCGGACGCTTCGTTTCCGAAAGCGATGTGGTTGTCTTTGATCAGGACCGCGTCGTAGAGTCCAAGTCGATGGTTCGTCCCGCCGCCGCAGCGTACGGCGTACTTTTGCAAGCGTCGCCAACCTGGAATCGTCTTTCGAGTGTCACAGATTTTCGCACGCGTACCGGTTGTCAGGGCCACGAACTGGGCGGTCAAAGTTGCCACGCCAGACAGTTTGCCAATAAAGTTCAGGATTGTCCGTTCCGCGATCAACAGGTCGCGCACATCGCCCGCGATCTCGCCGACCGCCTGCCCGGGCTGTACACGGTCGCCGTCGGCAGCGAGCATCTTCCAGCGAATGTCGGCGTTCATCTCGTCGATCACGACACTGCCGATCGGCAGGCCCACGATGACGCCTGCCCCTCGCGAGACGACTTGTGCCGAGGCTTTGGCGTGTTCAGGTATCAGGCTGACCGTGGTCCAATCCAGCTGTCGGCTGAGGTCTTCCGCTATCGTCAGTCGGATGAGGTGTCTCAGGTCATGTTCCAATGCCTTGTCCCAAGTTACCTGTTGATGTTGCCGTTGCATGCCTGCCCTGGGGTATTCTTTCGTTGGTGTTGCGAAGTGGCTCTCGCCATTTGACGAGCCGGGCTCCATAATAACGCGTTCCATCCTGGCTCGTAACACTCGGTACGACACGCCGAGAATCCGCCGGACTGCCGAATCGAGGAAACACCTGATGCTCCGATCACCAAACAGGACTGCGAGAGTGGTCGCCGCATTCGCCCGGCAGGTGCTGACGGCCTCGGATCGGTATTTCCTCGGAACGATTTCATTGTGCGGTTTCGCTGCCCTTGGTGCCTGGCTGCTTGCAGCGACTGCCGACGTCGGTTTGGTGAATCTCGAAGAAGTGACGCCCGAACCGCCACCTTACGTATTGCCCGTCAACAGCGCGACCTGGCCCGAATTGGCCCAGTTGCCCGGGATCGGTGAAGTCTTGGCCAAACGCGTGGTGCAACATCGACACACAGTGGGTTCGTTTGCCTCCCTGGATGGCCTGCAGGCGGTGTCCGGCATTGGTCCTGCCAAGGCCGAACGAATCGCCCCGTTTCTTTCACTACCAGCTAACTCAGAAAATCGGGATCGCTGAACGTGGAGTTCAAACTGCATAGCCCTTTTGAGCCTCGTGGCGACCAACCCGCCGCTATTGATGCGTTGGTTCGTGGCCTGGAACAGGGACGCGACAAGCAGGTATTGATGGGAGTGACCGGGTCGGGCAAGACTTTTACCATGGCCAACGTGATTGCCAGGATGCAACGGCCGGCCTTGATCATCTCGCACAACAAGACGCTTGCCGCTCAGTTGTACGCCGAGTTTCGCGACTTTTTTCCGGAAAATGCGGTCCACTACTTCGTCAGCTACTATGACTATTACCAGCCGGAAGCCTACATTCCGCAGCGCGACATCTATATTGAAAAAGACGCCTCGATCAACTCTGAAATCGACCGACTCAGGCTGGCGTCCACCAGCTCGCTTGTCAGCCGCGACGACGTAATCATCGTATCGAGTGTTTCGTGCATTTACGGTCTGGGATCACCGGACGATTACCGTGCGATGATGGTTTCGATTGCTCGCGGAAAGAGTATCCAGCGGGATGACTTGCTATCCCAACTAATCGACATCCAATACGAACGGAATGACGTAGCCTTTGAACGAGCCAAGTTTCGAGTTCGAGGCGATTGCGTCGACGTTTGGCCAGCTTATGAAGAATACGCGTATCGCATTGAATTCTGGGGCGACGAAATTGAGTCGCTTTCGATCATTAATCCAACATCCGCCGAAGTTATCAGTCGGTTGGAAGAGATGTACATCTACCCGGCGAAGCACTTCGTGATGCCCGATGATCGTATCGCCTCGGCAATTGAACAGATCAAGGAAGAGCTCGAAGCCAGGCTGGAGGTGTTCCGTGATCAGGGGAAACTACTGGAAGCTCAACGCCTGGCGGCGCGAACGCGCTACGATATCGAGATGATGACCGAGGTCGGCTATTGTCCTGGAATTGAGAACTACAGCCGGCCCCTTTCCGGACGCCCACCGGGCTCCACGCCCGATACGCTATTCAACTTCTTTCCAGATGACTACCTGTTGTTTGTGGATGAATCGCATGTGACGATTCCGCAAGTCCGGGCGATGTACGCCGGTGATCGCAGCCGCAAAACAAACCTTGTAGAGCATGGTTTTCGCTTGCCATGTGCCCTGGATAATCGACCGCTCAAGTTCGAAGAATGGGAAGACAAAATCAACCAAATCATATTCGTCTCGGCAACGCCGTCCGACTATGAATTGAATGCGACTGGAGGCGAGGTCGTCGAGCAGATTATTCGTCCAACCGGCTTGCTGGATCCGGTTGTTGAGGTGAAACCTGCAAAGCACCAGGTGACACACCTCGTGGAAGAGATCAAGCAGCGGACTGCGGTTGGTGAACGGGTATTGGTCACGACGCTGACCAAGCGAATGGCAGAAGACCTGTCAGCCTACTTGTGCGAACAGGGAATCGCCTGCAAGTGGCTGCATAGTGAATTAGATGCCTTTGAGAGAGTTGACCTGTTGCGTGACTTGCGCAAGGGGCAATTTGAAGTCCTGGTTGGTGTTAACCTCTTGCGAGAAGGTCTCGATTTGCCCGAAGTATCGCTCGTGGCGATCCTCGATGCGGACAAAGAAGGCTTTCTGCGCAGCGATACATCGTTGATTCAGACCATCGGCCGATCGGCGCCAACGTCAATGCCAAGGTCATCCTTTACGGAGACAAAGTTACCGGTTCGATGCAGCGTGCCATTGATGAGACGTCTCGCAGGCGGGCGATTCAACAAGCATACAACGAGCGGGAAGGTATCACACCGGAAACCATCAAGAAGGCGATCCGCGAGAGTATCGAATCGGAAGTGTCGGCGCATCGCACCGCCAATGAAGCCTGTGGCAAAGGGAAAGACGAAGCTACGTACGTCACGGAGGAATTTATTGGGGAGCTCGAAGCCGAAATGCTGGAAGCAGCCGAGCAATTAGATTTTGAACGCGCGGCCGCATTGCGAGATCGCATTGCCGATCTCAAGGCGGAAGTGCGTGGGGAACCGAAAAAGAAAAGCGTCCGCGGTAAGAAGTCTCAAAGAGGACGAAGGAAATCGTCTGCACGGGTTCCCCGTCCCAAGAAGTTATGAAACGCAGGGCGGCAGGTCCGGCGGTTCTCCTACTGTGATCGCGGCAATCCGGCATGGATCTTCAATAACGCGTCGACCACCGATACGTATCGGGCCGCGGTCGAGTCGTCGGGAAAATCGCGCAAAAGTTTTCGGTAAAGCGGGTCCAGACGTGAAAGTGTCCGAGGTGAAATCTGTTCGAATCGTACGATTTCATTATTGCGGATCTCGCGGGCTACGAGGTTAATGATCGCTGCGTTCTCCTTGTCAAATGCCACCTCAAACGATTTCATCCGGGCTTGGCCGTCGCCAACAACTGGGCGCATGACCGAGGTCGGCGAAGTGCTGTGGGCGGCACCGAGGAAGTGCCCTAATTCGTGTACGAGCACCTCCAACCGTTCAACTTCCCGAACGGTCGGTGCGTTTTCTCGTATCAGGATATGATGCCGCAACGGCCCGCGGGTTCCACCCAGATGGTTTTGCCCCCTCTGAAAACGGTATTGGCTCGAAAAACCAATCGCCAATCGCCCTTTGCCCGGGTCGACCTCCTGTTCGAATTCGGTCAAAGTCCGGGAGAAATCCTGAATGCGATCGTCCGATTGCCAAGTGCCGTATTCTCGTACAACAAAGCGAACGTCAGCATAGCGGGCAATCACGTCGGACGCTGCGTGGATCCGATTAGTCAAGCGGCGTTCCCATGCTTTACGCTTCGTGACTTCCTCCTCGTCCACAAGAACTTTGACAAAGACGATTTCGGCCGCCGAACAATGCGCGACAAGCGGCCACAGGATGAGTAGCCATGAGAGTGACGCAAGCGTCAGGGTGATCGCTTTGCTGCTTGGCAAAAGCCAATTCCGCCGGTTCGTACAGTTTGTCACGCGAGCCCTTTGCGCACGGCCCAGACTGCCGCTTGAGTGCGATCGGACACACCGACTTTTCGTAGAATATGTTGCACGTGTTCTTTGACGGTCTCGTAGCTGATTTCCAGGGCTTGGGCGATTTCCTTGTTGGTCAGGCCGAGCGCCAATTGACGCAACACTTGGCTCTCGCGTCTTGTGAGCGGGACTTCGACATCGGCAGCCAGCCGGGGCGTCGACAAGGCACCGGTTACGCGACGAAGCTCTTCACGCGTCCAAATCGATTTGCCGGCAGCACCTTCTCGGATCGCATTGAGCAATTCCTCCCTGCCGGCAGTCTTTAGCAGGTAACCGCAAGCACCCAGTGCGACCGAGCGTGCGATATAGGTAGGGTTATCATAAGTGGACAGCATCAGGACTGGCACATTGGGCGCTTCCGACTTGATGCGTCCCAAGGCCATCAATCCGTCACCGTCGGGCATGCGGACATCGAGGGTGACGAGGTGAGGCTTTTCCTCCAAGGTAACTCTTACCGCTTCCTCGCCCGTCGTTGCCTCAGCAGAAATGTTGATTTCGGTTCCTTGAAGAAGGCTGCGTAGACCTCGGCGAACTAATTCATGGTCATCCGCCACAAGAATGTTGATTGGCATAGCGCCGTCTCCGATAGGCAATGAGACCCGCGTTTGAATGCGGGTGGCAGTCTATCCCCCCAGACGAGCTTAGCAGATGGCAGTTCGCGCCGCAAAGTATCGGCCAATTTGCGCTACGCGTACATTGAGCGTAGGCAGTCGTAAACTTCGGACAATCGCAGGATTTTCGCATCGGCACGTTGAACCTGGTCGGGATCAACCCCCGAGTACACCCCCCCTGAACGACGGAGGTGGATCGACTTCATGCCGAGTTGTGCTGGCGCGACAAAGTCTTTCATCGGATTGTCGCCAACGTATACAGCTTCTCCGCTGAGGACCTCGAGCTGATTCAAAACTGCCTGGAACGGAACCGTACTCGGCTTCCAATGTTCGCGCCCGAATTGATCCGAGAACACGACTGCCTGAAAGCAGTCGGCAAGATTCAGCGCGGCGAATTTTTTCTGTTGCACTTTCAGAAAGCCATCACTTACGAGTCCGATTTGGACGCCATCTCGACGTAGTGTTTCGAGTAATTCCCGTGCCTCGGGATCAGCCTGGATGGAAGGGTCGTGGTTGCGATAGGCCTGTACCATTTGGGCCACCGTCGCGTCGGCTACCGGGAGGCCGTGATTCGCCAGCCAATGATTGAATGTCGTACCTCGTTCTCCTTGCTCGAGCAGCAATGTCAGTTCGGAATAAGTCGATGCGGCGTCAACACCAAATTGCCTTTGCGTCCACTTGGCAACCGCCCGGAAACCGCTCAGGACGTAGTCGTGTTCGGCAAAAAGCGTGTCATCCAGATCAAAAATGACTGCCTTCAATCCTGTCACGAAAGGATTCCTTTATGAAAAACGATTCATCGCAGCGGGTCATGTAGATGCCCGTTTCGTAACTGGCCAGTGCGCCATTATTTGGCACAGATAGTGTGGCTTGCCGGATCAGTTCTGATAAATCGATCCCCGCGGCGATCGCCAACGGAATCCCTCCACCGAGTCGGGCATTGATCTCGATGAAGTGCGGCGTGCCACGATGTAACATACATTGTACCGTAATCGGCCCCCGGGCCGGGAGTTTCGCTGCAATCAATTCACAAGCAGCCCTGACGGGTTCATTTGAAACCGTTACCGATTTGATCGCTTCTCCGCCGCGGACTGCAATGCGCCGACGCGAAACAATCGCTTGCGGCACGCCGCCGAAATCGCAGATCACGTCGGTCGTGATTTCAGGACCTTCCAGCAATTCTTGAATAATGGGATCTGGCACGTAGTTGACGAAGAATTCGAGTTCTTTGCGGTCGCCTACTCGAAACGTGAATGCTGCCGCGCTGCCGCGTCTGGGTTTGATAAAGACCGGAAACTCACTGTCCGCAATTTGCTCCAGTTGGTGAGGCAGCCAGGATTTGGGTGTTGGCAAGTCCAGGCTGGAAAAGAACCCATTCGCCGACCATTTGTCAGCGGCAATTTCCACTGCCGGCTCGGTGACCACTGCGAGTTTGGCTCCGGTTGCGGCGATGATCGATCGATTCCTGGCCAGAATCGGGATTTCAGGGTCGATCAACGGCAGCACCACGTCAATCTGGTGCTGCTCGCAAATTTTGGCGATGGCGGCGGTGAATTCCGGTGCGTCGCAGCGAGGGACCTGATGTGCAACGTCTACTGCTTGAAGCCCGGGGGCCATCCAGTCTACGTCCGAACCAATCAGTTTGGCAGAATCGCCTCGTCGTTCGGCTGATTCTCGAAAGGCTCGTACCAACTCAACCCGCCGACCAACGCTACTAAATAACACATTCACGGTGAACTGCCTTCCAACGTCGAGCCCGATATGGCAATGCTGCTCGACACTCTAACGCTGTTGACGATGGTGAAGAAGTCGAATTAGCAGTGCACAAGAAGTGAATGCGCAGAAAAAAGCGGCGATGCAATGCATCGCCGCCCTGAGATTCATTGAAGTATCAGCTCTATTTGCGACGGATCGAGCCGAGCAGTCCGAGCAAGCTCATGCCGATCAGGCTGCAAGTGCCGGGTTCGGGAACCGGGACAACTTTGCCAATGCGGAAGAATTCGTACTTGTCCGGTTGCGAAAGTGCAGCGTGCGTTACGGTGATGGTGTCAATATCGCCCGAGGGATAAACCACGTAATTGCTTACACCGGGGTCGCCAAATCCGGTTGCGATACCGGTGAACATCAAGCCTGAACCAACTGGGACGACATCAGGGGTGCTGCCCGAAACCAATTGCCAGTTCTCGTCGCCGGGCATGTAGACTTTTACGGTTTCTTCACTGTCATTCGTCAAAACTTCTACTAAGTACTCATCAGAACAGGTGAAATCGAATCGGAAAGAGTGCGAGTCGCCGGGATTCGCGTTGCCAGAGTTGAGCCATTGTCCGCCCATCGTAGCCGAGTTGCCCAATGGGAAACTGCCGATAGCGGTGACGGTCATATCGCAGCCTACACAGCCTCCGATGTCTTCGAACGTATTGGACTCACCATCGTCGATGGTCGTCCAGGATGAAAGATCGAACCACTCAACGTCGTTGAGGTCAACGGCGAACGAGCTGGAACAGATGGTCAAAACGGCCAGAACGGCAAGGGTATTGATTTTACGCATAGGTTTATCTCCGAAGCTAAAAGCTTGTCTTTTTGAAAACTAAAAGTGACTAAAGATGTTGAAGCAAAAATGGACCTTCATGCGGTCCGGTTGCTGTCATTAAGCATCCTCAAAAGGATCAATTTTCCATTTCCTTGGAACTGACTACGTCGTCAGCTCGTGAAGGAGAAAACTGGTCTCATTAATCACCTCTTGGAATTCGAAAAGCTGTTGCTTCGGCGAAGCTAGCAATAAAAATGGCTCAGCACGGCTAACCGCCGAACCAACACCACTCGGATGCCTACCCATACCTGGGTCGACAATCGATTTGTTGGTAAGCGGTTTAGCTGTGCTGAGCCACGAGCCCTCTTTGGTTTGTACTTGCTAAGTGTGGAAACAAAAAAGCCCCACAGTAACAACTGACGTACTCGCGCTGCCTTGCGACTGCGGGAGAAGATCAGTTATCGCTGTGGGGTCACTAGTACTCGTTTGTTGAAACTTCTTTAACTTCCTCTACTTTATCAGGCCTGACTTCGCCGTCAACTCCTTGCTGGAAACTTTTTCCAATTCAGAGTGCCGACGCTTGCCGTGCCTCGATGAACTCAGAATAGCCGTAAAACGGCCGACGTCAATCGATTTCTTGCAAATTTCTTAAGTTGTTTGCTGAAAAGGCGTTAGGTTCTGTTTCGGCGGAAGATCAGTTGAAAGAACCGACGGCAGTAGGCACGAATGATGGCCGGCCCTGTTGCAGCACCATGTCGTTCTCGCATCCAGCTGCGACTGGGAAAAACACTGCGAAATAACCCGCCCAGGTCGTCATACAGCAGTCCATTAAAGGTGATGTAGCTGATTCTTCCGAATTTCCGCTGTGCCGGATAGAGTATTCCAGCGCGGGAAATCGCTCGGGACAGGAAAGCTCGCTTCCATCCCACCGGTCGCAATCGCTCCAAGATTGACTTTGGAACGGGGGTGCCGAATAGCTCCGACGGTATCCGCAGGGAAAAGTAGACCGCCGTTCGAAGCTCACGGCTGATGACTGTATTGCAAAATCGATCCCAATCGATCTGCCCCTGCGCCACGATACGATCCACGTCCGTATGAAGGCGAAAACCCGGAGCTCGTACGTAGGTGTGCTTTGCGGTATGAACCGCGACTTGCAGCAGGTTGTCTTCAGGCGACAGCAATCTCACATGCGAACCGTTGATGGAGACCGAACGGTGCATCAATTCTTCAGCTGACGGTTCCTGTTCGGGACGCAGCCAACGACCAGCGATGGGCCGCCACTGCAATTCAAGCCATAGTCGATCGCCATCCCCCATCGATTTCCAGTATTCGCTTCCGCCGGCCGATTCGGCCTCCACCAGCTCGGCCGTCTCCAATGGGCTGCGAAATTCAAACTCGTAACCTGCATCGACAAGAATCTGATGTGCCTGGCGAAAGAAACGGCGTTCGACAAGCACGTCCAAATCGCCCATGGGACAGCAGGCCTGACAGGAATAGAGGCCTCGGGCGATCCCGGCATTCTTGAGTGCAACGAGCGGAATGCCGGCATCGTAAAACGCGTCGGCGACGGCATCGAGTTCACGCATCATATTTGCCATGCGGAGCGCGCTGGCGTCGTGACTCGCCTGCCAGGCGTTGGGGAGACGGACCCCCAAATCTCGCATCGCATGACCAATGTGAGCTACAACCTCGTTCGCTTCTGCAGTTCTATAGAGTGGCCCGTCGCAATCCAGATCGAATCGTTCAATTTCGCTCGCAGTGACCTGGTTGCGAGACTCGATGCCCACCAGTTTCACCATCAGGCGTTCAACGACATTCAGCGGAGATGCAAAATCCATGCAGTACTCCTCAGACACCCTGGGGAAGCATGTGCTCGCGATACCACGCGATATACTCGGCCAAGCCATCGGCGAGCGTTACTTTGGGTTCGTAGCCAAGAACTGCCCGTGAAAGCGTGAGATCGGGTTTAATCCGCCGGAAATCGGCAGCCCGCTCTCCGGCGTACACGATTTCGATATCCGGTGCACCGCAAAGGTCACGAATTCGCTCTGCCAATTGTGTCACCGACGTTTCGACGCCGATACCGAGGTTGAAAACGCCGCCGTTCGCCTCTTCCGTTTCGCCAGCGGCGATCAGCCCGCTGACCAGGTCCGAGATGAAGACGAAGTCACGGGACTGCTGACCATCGCCGTAGATCGTCAGGTCTTTGCCCTGCAGCGCCAATTTCGTAAAGATCGCGATTACTCCTGATTCCGACTTTGTCAGCTGTCGTGGCCCAAAGACGTTGGTGAAACGGCAACGAACGGTTGGCAGCCCCAATTCATCGTTGGCCACTTTCAGGTAGGTCTCGGCCGAAGCCTTTGCCGCCGCATACGGCGATAGCAACGTCCCCCGTGTCGCCAATGTCGGAAACGACTCTTTCATTTCGGGCACATCGGCGTTCCCATAAAGATTGGTAGAAGCCATCACGAATTTCTTGACTTCAGCATCTCTGGCAGCCAGCAGCAGAATCAGCGTGCCTCTGACGTTGATGTCAAAATCGAACATCGGGTCCTCTACCGCTTTCGCTGGATTGATTTGCGCCGCGAGGTGATAAACCACGTCAATACCCTCGAGTGCTTGGTCTACGGTCGCCTGATCGCGGATATCACCCTCGATGAATTCCGCCTTGGGATTGAGGTTGCGGCGATCGCCGGTCAACAGGTTGTCCAGGATGCGAACGGTCGCCCCATTCTCAATCAGCTTGTCGGTCAGGTGCGAGCCAATGAAACCGGCGCCGCCGGTTACGAGTACGTGAGCGTTTGAAAGGTCCAAAATCATCTCCTTTATTGCCCGGCGCGGGACTTGTTAGTGGCGATCGCCTGATCGTAGATTTGTAACAATCGCTGATAATTGCTTTCGGCGTTGTACTTGCTTTCGTATTCGTTTCGCGCTGCTGCACGCATCCGCTCGCGCAGCACCGAATCATCATTGATTTTCGTAATTCTGGCATGCAGGTCGTCGAGGTCTCGGGCAGCAAAAATCTGGCCGGTATCACCGTCTGCCACAATACTGGGTAACGGCTCGACATCGCTGGCAACGATGGGTACGCCACAAGCGAGTCCCTCGGTGACCACTCGTGGAAAGCCTTCTCGATGCAGAGATGGCACGAGCAGTAATCTCGCCCCGTGCAGTTGTTCCAGCACACGGTTGGCCGGCTGCAATCCAAGGAACTCGATGTTGGAGCCGTCGGTTGCGGCTTGCCGACGGAGCTCGTCGCCCAGCGGACCTTCGCCAATGATCTTCAAAGGCAGGTTCTTCAGCCGCGGCCACACATCGACCAGCTGGCGGACTCCCTTATTCTCGATCAGTCGTCCTACATACAGCGCGTAGCCTGAATCCTGTCCCGGTAGGGGATCCGGATCGATGAAATGTGGTTTGATTTCGATTCGATCTCTCGGGATTCCCATCTCAAGGAACGGCTGAATTCCGAATTCAGTGAGCCCGATGTACAGCGTGACCGCTTCGTGCCAGGTACGTCGCCGTTGGTGCCTCTGGATCATCAAAGCGGCTGCGGCCGTTTGAGCTTTCGAGTCGTTTACGCAACCGTATCGAACTCCACGCCACGGTCCGTGTTCAACGCACTCGTGACAGTGCATGCCGTTCCGATGAAAAATGCCGTTGCAGCAAAGCATGCGGTAGTTGTGCAGCGTCAGCACGACCGGGACGCCCTGGTCACGACAGGCCCACATGGCCGCGGGCGAGACGAGAGGGAAGTAATTGTGGACGTGAGCGACGTCAGGCCGCCGCTGCTGGATCAGCTTCGTGACTTCGGCGTAAGATCGATTCGACCAGCTGGTGTTCCACAGCATGGCCGCCTTCTGGAAGACGTTGTAATCATTGAATTCGTCGTTGCGACGATCGTATTTGACGATCGTTTCTCCCCGCGAATGCAACAACGATTCCTCCATGTTGGCAACGGTATCCTCCCCCCCGGTGTGGTTCGCTCGAGCCGCATTGTGGAGCCAGAGAATTTTCATCGCAAGCAGATTCCGGAAGCTCAAATTGCAAAAAACGGTAGGGTTAGCGAGATTGTTGTTTCCGAGTGGCAACAGGCGTTGGTGCCGTTTCACAACGCAGGACGGTCACTTCGAGCCCAACGGGTGGTTGACGAGTCAGCAATCTTGCGGAGTTACCAAGTCGCAAAATACGTGCCATATATCAGCCGTTGATGATGCGTTTCTGCAACGTCGACGTTCGCAAGGTGCAGGGACTTGGAGTGTGCAAGACGCCGGTATCGCAGACTCCAAGGGACGAATACGCTTCTACGCCTACTGTCAATGCGCGTAGATGTCAGCCTGCAGTTGTTGAGGCTGGCGAAGCATCGTGACCGCTGCCGCACTGAGCAAGAACAGCACCATGGCAAAATCACTCGATGTTAACGAATTTGTCGTCAACGCCTTGAGGAACGCGATACAAGCGGCGCTCGAGCCGAACCCGAACAAGCGGTTCGACACTTGGCTGGACATGCCCGCAGCTCCCATCCGAAACCAGATGACAAACAAGCTCACCGTATATAGCATCATCGGCAGCGCCCGACGAAACCTGCAGAAACCAGTGCATGCAAAAATCCGTTGTCGCCCACAACACGTTTCCCGTGATACATGTGCTTCGTTATGTTGAGGAAACCGTGACCGATCATGGGCGACTCATGGATGAGGTTGATACATTCTGCCCAAGCCGAGTCTCCCGTCTCCGCTTCCACGCGTCCGGATAGTTTCATGACTTGTTTCATACTGGACATGCGGAAACTTTCTCGGAGATCCTCATTAAAGAAGAAAGCGGCAACAATCGCGATGAGGAAGACGACAAAGATGAGTCGGGATGAGGCCTTCACTCGCTGGGTAAAAATTGAGTAACCGCCTGCAAGTCCCAAGCCCACCAATCCTGTCCTTGACCGGCTCATGATGAGCAGCATCATGGGCGGGCCAATAATGGTCAGGATGACTAGCGGGTTCAGCTTCCGGAACTGAATCCATATCCCCACAATCGCAAATGCTGCGATCACCGAAAGATTGATCGCATTGATCCCGGGCCATTCGAGCTCAAGACGCTTGGCTCCTGTCAGGTACGGCATGGGGCCATCAAGAATCGTACATGTTAGCGCCCAAATGGTGATCAGGTAGCAAAAGCCAATCACCGCTTCGAAGCATTTTTCGACGACGCGGCCGGATCCCTCCCGGTAACTGGCGACCAGAACAGCCGATGCCCAGAACATGGCCACGAGGAGTTCTGTACATTTCCAGGCTGACCACAGCGGTGCCACGTCTGACAAAAAGCCGCTGACAATGGCCACGACAGCAAACCAAGTCCACCAAAGGATGGGGGGGTTCAACATTTGTCGAAAGATATTGCCGATTTGTCGCGGCGAGGAAAGCGCCGAAAGTAAAGCCACAAGTGCAATTGGCACGATTCGATAAATTGTGTGCGTACGGGTGATATGCGCACCCTCAGCGACGCGCAAATCCTTGTCAATGTAGTTGAAGGACGTCGCAATCAGAATGATGGCCGACAATTGCAGCAGCCGCACGGATATGGATTCTCGTCGAGCCACCGCGTTCTTTCCGTCAAATGTCTCGGGTCAATGGGAATTCGTGTGGAGGTGTAAGTTCTGTCAGATCGATGGCCGTAGGATACGGCTTGCCGGGTGACATTTGCCAGCCCAAGTCAAAGGCAAGCACATGGGCCGATGCTGGCCCATTGTGGGTGTTTCCACATGCCAGCAGCGACATAGTCGAGTTCTTCAGTTTTCGCTATTCTCGCGAAGGCCGTGCCCAGCAGGCCAGCGGCGTAACTCCGGTCTGGAGATTTCATTTTGACCAAAAGCGATCGGGACTCACCGTTGTTCGCGACGGCGACAAGTGGATTCGCCTGGTCATTGACCGCTGGAATGGCCGTCATGGCAATATCGCTGGCAGCCCAGATCCTGCTGGGCTGGCTGCTGACCGATCACGATTTTGGGGTGTACGCCTATGCCGTGGCCTTTTACCACATCTTTCGTGTTTGCACGGATGGAGGCGTAGGGCTCTGGCTGGCGCAGACTCCGGCGTGACGAATACGATCAGAACTGCGGCCACGCGTTTTGGTTGGCCTGCGGACTATCGTTGCTGCTGAGTATCGTCGTGGCGCTACTCGCCCGTCCCATCAGTTGGCTCTACGGCGAACCACTGGTGGCTCCTCTGCTGTGGATTTTGGCAGGCACCCTGCCCTTCAATGCCCTACGCGTCGTTTTGCTGCCGGGACTCCAGGTCCACTTGCAGTTCCAGATGTTGGCAACCGTCAAATTCTGCTCGGCGCTGGTTCGATACTCACTGATTGTCGGGCTGGCGTTTGCCGGATTTGGGCCTTTCAGTTTCGTGATTCCGATTGTTGTCATCACGTTGCTGGAGGATGTGGTCTATTACCTAGCGTTGAAAGTTCGAGTATGGAGGACAAGATTTCAATGGTCGGAGTGTCGTCGCATCCTGGGTGAGAGCTGCTGGTCGCTGGCAGGCACCCTGCCGGAAGCTGTCAGTACGCAGATCGACTATGCCGTATTGGGACTGGTGGTTTCCACTGAAGTCGTCGGTGTCTATTTCTTTGCCTACCAGCTCACCGTCCAAATGGTGATGCTGTTCAGCGAGAGTCTTCGGCGAGTCATCCTGCCGGTGTTTGCCCGAGTTGAAAGTGGCTCTGATGGTGAAGTTCGTGGGCTCAGGCTGAGCGCCAGTTTCCTGGGGATCGTGGCAGCTCCGGCGATGCTGATGTTCGCGGCAGTTGCTGAGCCTCTGGAGTCCCTGCTGTGGCAGGGACGATGGCAATCGGCGGTTGTTCCAATGCAGTTGTTGGCCGCTGTGATGCCGCTGTACCTTGTTTCGATCTACGCGGAAATGCTGACGCAATCGCGGGGCAGGTTTCGATTGTGGGCCAGCGCCGTCCTGGTGCGAGGACTGCTTTTCGGATTGGCCGCCTACCTGGCGGGCACCATGACCGGCGGTCAGGACGTGGCCAGCGTGTCGCTCTGGCTGGCGGTTTTTATTGGTGTCGCTGGGCTGGTGGAATTCGTCTACTTATTCCGCGGAATCGAATTGAATTGGCAGCGGTTTCTGGCCGGCTTCCTGCCCACTTACGCGTTGGCAGCAGCCCTCGCCTATGGCATGCTTGCGTTGCCGTTGAGCACCTTGCCTCCGGTCGCCTCTGTGGCAGTTCGTTCTGCGATCTTTATTGTGGCTGCCGCGGTTATGTACCGGTTGGCATTCGGGAACGCCGTTGCTGAGGTCGTTTCCACGATCTTTGGTGTGCGCTCGAGGTCGACTTAATTGCAGGAGGATGATGCTGGATTTCTGCTCAATCGCCAACATCGTCAATGCACTTCGCGACGGCTGCCGCCAGATTGCTGGCGCCTTGATCCAGAGTATACGGCCGAGATATTTCGAGTGATCGTGCGCCGAAAGCCTCCAAATCAACCTGCGTGCTGGCGAGCAACTCGAGCGTCTTCGCAAATGCTGGTGCATCCAGCGGATCGAATCCAAACCCGTTCCGGCCCTCATCCACGACCTCGCTAATCGCTCCATCATGGATCGAGTGCAGCATTGGCAGCCCGTAACGAATTGCCTCGAATCCGACGAGCGCACGGTAATCGTCGAGAGTTGGCAGCACGAACACATCGGCGGCCTGGTAAAAACTGGGCAGTTGCGAATAAGGCCGTTTGCCCAGGACTCGTACGATCGCATCCAGCTCCAACGCCTTCAACTTTGCTTCGATCTGTTCTTTTTGTTCTCCGTCGCCCACCAACCAGAATCGACATTTGGCCCGCGCGGTTGGTTCCATGCGAGCAATCGCATCAATCATCTGGTTGACGCCCTTCCGAGCGACCAGCTGCCCCACAAAGAGAAATACGATGTGTTCCAGGTCGGCCGCCAATTCTGCCGGTAATGACTCGGGCAGCAAATCGGAATCGGACCTCGGATCCGATACGAGAAACGGCTGCACGCAGATTTTGCTGCTTGGCACTCCTAGGTCGCGAATCAAGTGTTGTTGCCCGCCAGCATTGTTCGTCAGGATCAAGTCGACGCGACGAACCACGTATTTACGAATGGCGCGTTTGAGATTGCTCAGGCGTTGCGGTCGACCACGAACTGGATCACTTTCGACGAGTAGCAGTATTCGGCTCCCCAACCATCGACGAAAGGTTGTCACCAGAATGGAAGCCAGGGCAAATTCGCTGATCACGATCAACTGAGGCCGCAGCTTGCGCAGCCGTGCTAGTGAAAACGGCGAAACAACCATCAGCTTGCGATCGTACGTCCCCTTTCGAGAACCAAGATTCAGGTGCCTCCAGTTCAATCCTTCGACCGTTCGATCGGTCCCCGGAATGCGTCGATCCGATGCTGCTCCGTCGAAGAATCTCGACCTTGGGAAATACCTCAGGTAAGCGGCGAGAATGTCTCCCCAGTAAAGCAGATCGTCACCGTAGCCCATGACGGCTACAAACCAGGCAATCAATTCTCCCCGCGGTTGAACATCGGAGGCGGGCTGAGGTTGGTTATGGTTCATTTGGGAAATGCGCCGTTTGCCGGGCACGTTTGGTGGAGCCACGTCGGGTTCGCGCGACTCTGGATGTTACGTTGCAGCTCAGGTGGTGGCACGGATGGTGGTTGTTGTCGCTGATTCGAACTGTTCCAGCAACTCGACGAATTGTTTCGAATTTTTCCCGCGAGCACCGATGCTGAGCGAGGTGTCTCGCGCTTTGCCTTTCAGCGTCGCCAAAACATCGGCGTCCGCCAGCATCTCGGTAACAATGGCAGCCAACGACTGTTCATCGCCAGGGTCAATCACCCAGCCACAGCGATGCGACTGCACGATTTGTGCGAGTTCCGTATCTGGGTTTGAAATCACGATTAGCGGAGTTCCCGCGGCCAACGAATAGAACGCCTTGCTGGGAATCGCCAGTCCGGCGACCTCCGTTTCGAGCGAAACCATGGCGATATCGGCGGTTGCCAAAGAGCACGGAATTTCATCTTCAGGTAACCATGGCAGCAGCGTAATGTTCGACAGTTGCCCATTTCGCACGGCTGCATCTACTAACGACCACTTGGGACCGGCACCGATGAACATGAAATGGGCCTTTTCATCGGTCACGATACGAGTAGCCGCCAGCATGGTCTCGATGTCATGGCCCAGACCCATGTTTCCCGAGTACATGATGGTCAACTTTTCAGCTTGACCGTGTTTTCGAGCGAATGGGTTTTCCGACTTGAAAATTGGCTTGATGCGATCCGCATCGGCCCACGGCCGGATGACTTGAACTCTTCCGGAAGTTGTTGTCGACGAGTCAAATTGGTTCTCGACAAACTTCGACATATATTCGCCGAGTGTCAGCACTTCGTCGGCCGAGTTGTAGGCCCAGCGATTCCAGCGGAACCATGTCCTGGCCGTCCAGCCATCCCGTTTCAATTTCCCCATGCGTATCGGCAGCTCGGGGTAAATATCGTGAACCATGACGACGAAGCGGCTTCCTCTCAGTCTACGCATGGTCGCCGCGATCCACGGCAACATGGGTGGATTCGAGAACACGAGTAACGGTACGCTCGGCGACCATCGCCATAACCAGAAGAATGCATGGGCCATGTAGCAGAGCCAGCACACGGACCGTTTGAGCATGCTGCCACGTCGATAGCGAAACGAACGATGAATGGTCAGATTGGGTCGCGAGCCCTTGACGACCGTATCGGGATGCCCCGTGAGCAACTCCACGCGCCAACCACTATTGGCCAGATCCTCGACAAGTTCCCATGTCATGGGACCGGCCATCTGGTTCAACACGAGGATTCTCTGCTGTGGTGTGCTGTTCTCGATCATGTCGCCAACCATGCCGAAAGTTCTTCAACGAACGAATGAAATCCATGATTGAGTCGCACAAAAAGCGGGTTGTCGTTTTCGTGCAGATGGAAGGAAAGCTCTTCCAACAGGAACAAATTCAGGGCGCACTGACGGCTTGATCGATCGGTCCAGTCGAATTGTGAAACCTTCATGACATCGAACATTCTTCGCTGGTCAGCATCCGGTTGTTCGGTCAATTGAATTAGCCGCTGGGCAAGCCCGGTCGGCGAACGGGCTCCTGTAATGTAGGTCAGCAAGTCGAAGTCTGCCGACCGGCGACTAGCGTATTCCCAATCGATGATCCAGATGTTGCCATTCTCGACAAGTACATTTGCAGCCTGGAAGTCTCCATGCGTCAACGCTGTCGTGACTTGAATTAGAGGCCCGTCGAGAGTTCTTTGGGCAAGTTGATCCGTGAGGAATCGGAGTCGCGTCTTATTCGTTTTCTCGATGAGTCGATTGTCCTCGATCTGGTTCTTCATTTCGGCAACACGGCCGTCGACAAAACAGTCCATTTGCTCGGTGCCAGCGGTTGCTTGCAATAGCTGTCCCAGGTCGACTGCCGCACGCAGGATTGCAGTCTGTTCGCCGCCAGACTCTGCGAGTCGATTGATCGGGGTGGCTGCAATATACTGCTCGCAGAACCAGCCTTCTTTGTCGTTCCGTTCCAGCAGTTGCGGCACGTGCACACCTGCTTTCGAGGCTGTCGTTCGAGCATCCAATTCGCGAAGGAACCGGTCGGGTGGAAATTGATCCTTCAATATTCCGTAACAGCGGCCGCGTAGACGTTGCATAATTCGCAGCTTGTTGTTTCCAGGTACGATCACCGTGTCTTCCTGTTCCGGCAACCTGCGATTCACGTGCATGACTCCGTGTCCAAGAATTCGCGACGTAAATCGGCGAGTTGCCAATTCAACGTACAGCTTCTGGATCGGCCGTCGCCATGCCTGCGCGCTCTGGGAGTACTCTCGGATTATCGGCTCAAATGACTCACGTTGTACGCGGGGGGGAAGATCACGTTTAGCCACGCGTTACATGTCCAGGGGATCGCCGTTCGATCGCCATGGCGTGGATGCCAATCGGCCGAGAAGCTGTCGCCGTATCGAGCTGACCAGAAACGGGATAGAGTCGATGCAACGATGTCGTCGATGGGTTCGCGTTGTCGTAACTGGCTGACTTTCATCGACAAGTCGCCTCGCGGTGTAACGGTCCGAGGGCGACTTCAACTATGGAGTTGGCAATTTCCTCGACAGGCCGTGTGCCATCCACTACATGCCAGTAAGTTCCGCGAACGGCCATCGATTGGTACCGATCCAATCGCGATTGAAGCACCGATTTACTGTCTGGAAAGGGCTCGTTCTTCAGCGCCGAACGGCGTTGCGATTCCTCAACAGGGATCAGCAGCAGGAATGCAGCATTGGGTCGCGGGCTCAGACTTCTCAGGCATGACCATAGCCATCGCGATTGCACGCGATCGTTGGGAAAGTTCATCTCGAAATCGAGTTCTGTATCCTGCCAATAGCGATCACAAATGAGGGTAGTTCCTCGCCACCGCTGCAGGCGAATCCAGAGACCGTAAAGAAACATCAGATCGAGGATCGACAGCGTTTGCCAGAGCCATCTCGTCCTGGGATTTGTGAAAGCGGCTGTTCGTTCTTTGCTGGGGCCCGCGGTGGGTAAGGTCGTTCGACTTGTCAAGGATCGCAGCGTCTTCTTGAGCAGCAACATCGCGGGAGTATAGCCGCCACGCGACCAGAGTACTTGCGTCCGCTTGCCGCGACTGCGGAGAGCCTCCGCCAGCAGGTCAATTTGGGTCGACTTGCCGGCGCCATCCAGTCCGCTGAACACAAAGAGGGAACCGCTCACTTGCGTCGCTCCGGAAGGGTTGAACTCAAGGGCCAGGTTCAACGACGTTTGGCAGCCTGAATCGGGTTAGGGTCAATGGCCAGGTGATCATTAACAATTCCATTTGTCTTAAGGACACCGTTTGCCAGGCGCGAACCGTTGGCAACCTGTTGACCATTGCCCGCTCCGTTTGCGACGGCGCCTTGATTCGTCGTGGGTGCGAATTCGGGCACAATCCGTTTCAACATCTGTCGCACGACGGCGTCGCCGCTTTCCAGGATTGGGTCGAGCTCCCGAATTGCTTCCAGTACGGATGCTACCGTATAGGGTCGGTGGAATGCAGCCCGGACTTTTGGATGCGACGTTTCCAACATGGCTTCTTCGTCGTTGTAGAGCTCTTCGAAGAGTTTTTCGCCAGGACGGATCCCCACAAACTCGATCTGTACCGATTCGGCCATACCCGACAGGCGAATGAGGTCGCGTGCCAGGTCGACGATGTAAATCTGGTCACCCATTTCGAGCACGAAGATTTCACCGCCTTTGCCCATCGCTGCGGCTTGAAGAACCAGTTGTGATGCTTCGGGAATCGTCATGAAAAATCGCGTCATGCGTTCGTCCGTTACGGTTACCGGACCGCCACGACGAATTTGCTCACGGAAGAGTGGTACAACGCTGCCGTTCGATCCCAGCACATTGCCAAATCGAACGACGATGAAAGCGGTCTGAGATTCCTGAGCCAGGGCGTGTATGTACCTCTCGGCAATCTGTTTCGATGCTCCCATCACGCTGGTTGGATTCACGGCCTTGTCCGTGGAAATCAGCACAAATTTGTTTGCGCGAAATTCGTCTGATAGGTCGGCGACGCATTTCGTGCCAAAAACATTGTTTCTCACGCATTCGCCGCTATTGTGCTCCATCAAGCCAACATGCTTGTGTGCCGCTGCATGAAACACGAAATCGGGACGCTGTTCGACGAATACTGATCGCATTCGGTGTTCGTCGAGCACGTCCGCGACGACCGGTTTCAAAGTGACTCCCTGAGGCTTGCGAGCGAGCTCATTATGAATCAGGAACAGACTGTTTTCGCCCCGCTCGACAAGCACGATGCTGTGCGGCTGGAATTTGAGCAGTTGGCGACAGATTTCCGAACCGATACTTCCGCCGGCTCCGGTCACCATTACGGTTCGTCCCGCGACGTCGTCGGCGATCGTTTTCATGTCGAGTTCGACCGGTTCGCGTTGTAACAAATCGTTGATCTGAACGTCTCGGATTGGCAGTATGTTTCCGTCACTGAACTGGTTGACCAATGGAGGTACCACCTTCAGCGTCAAGTGCGAACTATCGCAAATGTCCATAAGCTTGCGCAGTTCGTCGCCGGGCAATTCATCGGCGGTGACCAGCACGTCGGTTGCATTCAAGGTGGTTGCTACGGAATCCAGGTTGGCCAGCGATCCCAATACCGGAATACCACCCAGTCGTGTTCCGTGTTTTGCCGTGTTTTCGTCGACGAAACCGACGACCCGATACGGGATGTCTGGATGCGAGTGGATTTGATGAGCCATCAAGCCACTGCGATGGTCAGCGCCAACTACGATTGTGATACGGCGTTCCAGCTGGTTGAAGAAGTCCTGTTCACGACATAGCCGCCAACTGGCTCGCAACGCTCCAATGACCAGCGCCGTAATCAGACAGTCCACGACGACGACGAACCGCGGGATCATTCCTTCGAGCAGGTAGAAGTTGATCAAAACGATCGCAAACAGAGAAAAAAGGGACGCTTTCATCAACGCCACCAGATCGGCGAACGTAACGTAACGCCACCAACCATGGAAATGGCCCATGAGATAGAACACGACCAGCTTGACCGTCAGGATTGTTGGCAGGCTGGCCCAGAGCTGACGTGATTGATGACTGGGAATGGAAAAATCAAAGCGAAGCGCAAATGCCAACCAGTACGCGGTCGTAAATATCGCAACGTGCCCAGCTGCAAGCAACCAGACACGGTGCTTCAACAGGAAGGCGAACCAGGTGCCCGGGAGGGCTACTGGCGGGCCAGGTGGGATGCCGTCTCGGACAGCGTCACCATCGTTTTGGGGGTTGGGTTTCAACATTTCGTATCGCGGGAATGGCGGTTCTGTTCTAGTTGCGGCTGCTGGCGAGTGGCTTGCGAAGTGGGATTTTCCCGCTCCCATTGGTCGCGACGCTCCCATTGGTTGGCAGGTGATGGTACGAACCGTACCCGTATCCGTACTCCGAACTTGATTCCCAGCCATTGGCGATAATTCCAATCACGTTCGCCTCCAGGCTCTTGAGCACCTCCATCGAGCGGCTTGCAGTCACCTGGACTCCATTTCGGATTCGCATCGTCAGGAGGACCCCGTCCACTCGGGCCGCAACGATACTCGGGTCCGAAACAGCAAGGATCGGTGGTGTGTCGATCAACACGAAGTCAAACTTCGTGCGGACACTGGCGATCAAATCGGCGAATTCCGGAGTACTGAGTAATTCGGATGGCTGCCGAGGTCGCTGGTGTACCGGGATAAAATACAGGTTGTCGATTTCCGTCTGGAAGGCGGCATCGGTGGGATCGACAACTCCTGTGATGGCTGCAGCCAATCCATATTCGGGCGCGTTCTTCAGGCCCAACAGTTTGTCCAACGTTGGACGGCGGAAGTCGGCGTCGATCACCAGGACGCGTTTGCCGGATTTTGCAATCGAAACAGCAAGATTGGCCGTTACGGTTGACTTTCCGTCGCCCGGCAAAGGGCTGGTGACCTGAATCACCTTCTGATTGTGAGCTGCCGTGCTGAAGTAGAGATTGGTGCGAACGCCGCGGAACGCCTCGGCGACCGCCGAGCCTTCCCGGTGTACTGTGGCCAATGAAGCTGCGAACGATGGGTATTCGGTACCGACCGTCATCTCGCTTTTTTCCATCGGGGGAATCGAGCCAACGACTGGGACTCCCAACGTTTGACGGATTTCCTTGGTGCTGCGGAATGTTTTTTCCGAGGCGTCGATGCACCACGCCGCACATGCACCAATCAGTGATCCGAGGATCAGGCTACCGGCAAGCACGACGAGAAACTTTGGTGAAACTTTTTCGCCGATCTGCGGTGGAGCCGTCACGGTCATCGTGTCACCGCCGTAATCACGAACGAGGTCGATTTCCTTCAGGCGTGCTATGACTTCGTCGTGCAGGTGTTCGGTTCTTTCCTTGTTGGAACGAAACGCCTGGTCCTTCAGCAGAAACTCCTGCATCAGGCTGGCCTTGTTCTGTTCCAGGTTGAAGTCTTTATCCAACTGGGCGATCTGGGCGTCCAGGATGGACAGTCGGTCGGTCAGGCTCTGGATATAAATCTCGACATAGTCCTCTTCCTCTTCGGTGACCTTCTCGCCATCTTCCAGAATAACGCCGTTAATGGCGATCTGGTTTTCCAGCAACCCATTCAGCATTTCTTTGACTTGAGAGCGTCTCTTAACGACCGAATTAAGTTTCGGATGCCCTTCTCCATACTCGTCCAGCAGGTGCTCTGTTCGACAAAGAGGCGGACGTATTCTCCAACCAATAGCGATGCATATTCGCGAACCGCTTCACGCTCGGCAAACTGCTCTTTCTCTTCCATCTCGGAGCGTTTCCACTTCGAATAGTCTTCGTCGAGATTCAGTTGTGTCAGCGCTTCGTAGCGAATCGCATCGCGGCTGATTCCCCCAGTGTTGATGACTTTCGATAATGCTGCCAACTTTGCACGCAACACAGTTTGATCAACCATGAATTCCTGGCGAGCTGCTTCGATTCGAGCCTGACGCTCGTGATGCACATTGATGCCCTCCCCTTCGCGCCAGAAAACCGGCGGAGCCGTTTTGCGGAAGACTTGGTAGTCCTCGTCGATCGAGGCAAGTTGGCCAGAGAGTTCTTGATTGGCTTTCGCGATCAGGTCATACATCTCGCGCCCAACCTTCTGGTTCGATTCACCGAGGAAGGCGGAGTAGGTATCATTGATCGCTTGCACGATTTTTTGACAATCGTACATGTCGTGCGACCGATAGCTGAGTGAAATGACGGTGGTGTTTTCCTGTTTTATGTCAACCGTCAGTTCGTCGATAATTGCCTTAACAGGATCGTCTTCATCCTGCATCGTTGGGAGCCCTGCCAGGTCGTAGTCCTTGATGGCTCGACCAACAATCAGTGGGCTGGCCACCATCAACGCATGCGTCTCGATTGTCTTGTCGTACGATTTCTGGTCTGCTTCGCCGTCATTGTTAAAACCAGAGAAGTGTTTCGTCACGATCAATACGTCGGCGACCGATTCGTAGGTGCGCGGCGCTTTCAGGAAGTAGAGCAGTCCCAACACCATTGTGATCAATACTGTAGCCGCGACGACGCCGGGATGTCGCGTGATGACACCAACCAAGTCCGTCAGCTGTTCCTGCACGTCGCTTTCCTGATGCGACTGGCGTGCGTTGTCTTGGCTCATAACTTCCCAATCTCTTGATGGTCTGAATGTTGTGGCGTGGTTCCCGGCTTCGGAATGGGCAAACGGGATACCAAATGGTCTCGCCGTGATCAAAATCGAATCCGGCACGCAAAGCGCAGAAGCGCTGCGCATCCGCTATTATTGCGGTACGCCGCAACCGCATCGAGAAAAACGCGGATAATC
The DNA here is from genome assembly GCA_963821085.1 of uncultured Planctomycetales bacterium. Taxonomy (GTDB): domain Bacteria; phylum Planctomycetota; class Planctomycetia; order Pirellulales; family Pirellulaceae; genus CAWGCE01. Next base: position 349,905 of record CAWGCE010000009.1, read on the forward strand.
GGCCGGATGATCAGGCTAAAGCGTCGAAGGAAGCGATCGGCCCAGGCAATTCGGGAGGCTGCTGAGCGGGCGAACCGATCAACTCACACGTCGGGCCCGTTTCGTCGACGTATCCAACGGGACTGGAACGCACCGTCCGGTTGATTTGGGGCAACTCATGATGCATTTTATCACCGTCCGATGATCATGGACGGCTCATCTCTTTCGTCAGACGCTCCCGGACCTTCCGCAGTAAAGAAGCATGTTTCCGTGGGGCCGGGTCAAGTCGCTGGCAAATCGTTGCGTGGTGCTGCGCTTCGCGTAATCGGTCGGCCTGCAGCAACAGCGTTGCCAAAGCGAATCTGGATTCGACGTCGCTCGGAACCAGGGCCACTGCTGAGGCCAGGTTCTCTATCGCTCGGTCCCAATCACCCTTCAGGCGGCAGATATGCCCCATTAATGCCAACGTTTCGGCTCCTTTTGGCGTCGCATCGTCCAGCAACGCCTGCTCCGCGATTTCGGCCAGACGAAGCCGATTGCTGGCAGATTCGTCCGCAGCGAAGTAGCGATCGGCGATCTGTACCAACCGCTTCGGCGATCGTGGAAGTACGCGGTCAATCAGTTCGGGGGTGCCAATCACCGACGATGCAATTTGCATGATCTGATCAATGTACCGCGGTGAAAGCAATAGACACCGGTTCCAACGTTCGAACCCAGGGTCGGCTCGGTTGGCCTGAAGGTCGAGAAGACCGACCTGAAACAGCACATCAGGCACGAACGGTGAAAGCTTTGCGACTGCTGACAGACGCCCGATTTCATACTGGTCTTCGTCGAATAACACGCCCAGTTTCGCCAACCCGATATGGGCACGTGGCAAGAGCGGACAGCCTTGGCGAGCCAGTTTCAATTCGTTGTATGCCTTTTTCAGGTGGTTCTGGATTTGCGAACTTGACCGGAGAGTGAGGACCTGATCGACGTTACCGTTAGCGATCATTTTGTGTGCGCGTTGGTGCAGGATGCGCGGAGCACTCAATCGCCATAGCATTTTCGAATCTGTCGAGGAAGAACTTACGGTCAATTCATCGAACGTCGCCAACTGGTAATTCATGAATTCGATGGTGGCGTTCTGCAAATGCGCTTCGGCGGAATCAGGCAAGCCGCTGGTGTCGTCGAGGCTTGCCGGCCAAACCGTTACTGAATCAGGCAGTTCGGCCACCGCTGCCGCGAAATCTCGCTGGCGGCGTTCAAGACGTGCTTGCTTGGACAACTCCAACGTGCCCCAACCGGTCCAACTAACAAGCAGCAACAGCACAATAAACCATGGCAGTTTACTTGACGCGTTCGTCGCAACAGTGTTTTTCGGGATGCCCAGGCATCCCACCAGGAGACCGAAGAGGATGGCATTGGATGGCATGTACAGACCGAAGTCGAAGCACGCGTGCACGGCCTGCGAAGTGATGGCAAACAGTCCGGCAATGCCGAACGCAAAGGAGATATTGCCTGATGCACGCAGTCGTCGTTGCACCATCTGAAACGCGGCGAAGAGCATGATCAACAGCAGGATGAGTCCGGGAAGTCCCCCTTCGAGCAGCGCTTCCACGTATTGGTTTTCGGCGTGATAGTACCAACCGCTTACAAACGAAGTTTCGTAGGGCCGGTATGCAAAGCGGTAGGTGCCAATTCCGGTTCCCGTCAGCAAGAAGTCGCTGGCGGCACGTAGTGCATCTGCCCAATGCGATAGTCGACCATTATCTGGCACTCCATCTTCTGACAGGATGTGTTGAAACCTTTGATGCAGGAAAACAGCTCGTCCCAACCATGTCGCCAAAGCCAGTCCGGCCAGCGCCACAATGTAACCCAGTTGCCGAAACGACTTGTTGTTCCGCAATTTTCGACTGAATCCGATGATGGCGACCAGGGCGGCAAATGCTGAAACTGTCCCGCCACGGGACGCGGTGCACACAATCGCGGCCGCGATCAGGACACATGCAATCAGCACCGCAAACGACTGCCACTTTCGTTGATCAGCCGAATCGTCCCAACCGAATTCAGCTGTTTCATCGGTCGTCCCGGGATCGCTCCTTGCGTCAAGGTACACGTAAAGGCCCAAGCCCGCGGCAAGGCACAGGTTCAGGTAACCAGCCGCATGATTTTGATTCACGAAGGCGGCGAAGGGGGTGCCGCCTTGTGTCAAAGGCACGATCCAATACAGCTTGCCATTAAATGACAACATTTGGGCGATGCCAAAGAAGGCGGTCAACGCACCGTTTAACAACACGATGACGAGGAACCACAGGATATATTTCGTGCGAAAGTAAAGCAGGCTGGCAAGCGTCAGACTCACAGCTCCGAACCCGAAGACTGCCAAATCATGACGCGTCGAGCCAGGATACAAACTGATCGGGAATTTCTGGGACTCGGCGGCCGGTGAGTCGTCCATCGACAGAGTCGTCCACCACTGGAGGCCTTGCGGGTCTACGGCTTGATGAATCGAACATGGGAGGGGTAGGAGCTGAACCACTCCGAAAGCAAAGGCCAGCAGAATTACGCAGAATATTTTGGGAATCGTGGTTCGATTTCCCGATGTGCCCAATTCTGCCATGAAGAACAGGATCGAGCCCGCCAGCAAACAGCCCATGATCCAAACCTGATCCGATGATTTGGAGCCGCCAAACCGCCAGGCAGAAATCGTGGCAGCTACCAGCAAGCAGACCGATCCTGCAGTACGGAAGTAGAATGCAAGGCGATCCATGACTCAAATGCTGTCGAGTGTTGGTGGGCAGGAGCAGGGATTTTACACTCGATACATAAAAAAGCCGCGGCCAATCTGGCCGCGGCTGCTGTGCGAAATACTTGATTACCCAGTTTACGGAGCGAACGGGCTTACCGGATTGTCATCATCGCCAGCCAAACCAGCCAAGCCAGCGAGACCTGCCAGGCCCAGTAGGCCAGCACCGATACCTCCACCACCACCGCCACCGCAGCATCCGCCGGAACTGAATCCACTATCGCAGCAATCCATGTCGACGTACTCTTCGACGTATTCTTCGACGAGAGGCTCTTCGACAACGCAGCCGCAGTCTTCCGTCAGGCAACCACATTCATTCTCGATGACTTCACCGCCAACCAATCCTTCTTCGACAATTGCAGCATCAAGGGGCGTAGCCGCGATCTCGCCGCAGTTCTCGCAGTCTCCTTCGATCACTTCAGCTTCAATGATCTCGGCATCGGGCGTTGGGGTCAGCGTCGCGTCGAGGAACATGGAATCGGGAGCAATCCCGTCCTCAAACTCGACAACCTGAACCGTGAAGTTGGTCGTTCCCGACTCAATCGCCGCCTTTGCCGTGTAGTCGCCTGGTTCCAATCCGGCCAGCTCGAAGTGGCCCCGATTGTCGGTCTGTACCGAGTCAACGACGCCATCCTGTTGAACAAACGTAATCTTCGCTTCGGCGGGCTCTGATTTGCCTGTTGCGTAAAAAACGCGAAGCCGGCCGGAAAGATTGCCGTCATCCTGGAGGTGAACCTTCAGGATTTCGTCAGCAGTGCAAACACCCGAGAACAGAAGCAGCAGCCCGAAAACGGCCGCCAGACTACGACTCTTCATCTGATTACTCCTAAACAAGTATCCATCGCGTTTACACTGCCAGGGCGGCAGTCGACAACGCGTTTGCCTTTGAACTCGAGTATAAACAGGGCCAGAAATCTGTAAAGCAACAGTTTTCACTAAAATCACTATCTTTTCTAAAGCACCTATTTTTTCAGGCGCAACGAGTTGTGAGGTACGCCAGATTGCAAGCGATTTGCCCAAAATTGGATGTCTGATTTGTCGGACGTGCCGTGTGAGATACCCTTGTGAATAAAAAAATCGCCGGTACAGGATAATCCTGCACCGGCGATTCCGCTTCGCCTGATCGGGGCCGCACGGTGACTAATTGTTGCCAACAAGCCAATTGACTCGGATCGTGCTCATGAGCACGTTGCCGATCAGCTCAAAAGTTGTGTATTCCAGCGTTATGAAGTCGCCCGGCATGACGCGGACTCGTTCGGATGGGTCGATCTGAGCTCGGCGGAGGTCGATCTCGATCGGTACCTGTTCGCCACACAACTCGCGGACAACGATCAACCTTGTCGCCGGCAAAATTGGGCTGCCACCACCAGCTTGCAGGAAACCGGTGTCCGAGGAACCGGGCGCCGCCCCGACGTTTCCGCCGGCGAGGGCAATCGCCTGAAGCACGTCGATGTCATAGTCCCTGGGGATTGGCCATTGGCCGGCCGGCAGCAGCCCGCCGGTGTAGAACACTTCCGTTTCCCGCGAGCGGACAAAGACGACGTCACCGGCATACAGCATGATGTCATCTTCGCTCAATTCGACGACCGGATCGTTCGGACCGATTCGCAGAGGAATCTTGATGACGTTGGGCTGACCCAGGTAGGCTTCTTCATCAAATCCTTCTTCGTTCAGTTGGTCGTAGTAGTAATCACGCTCCTTTTCATTCGAGAACGCTCCTCGCAGGATGATCACTTCATTCTTCGCGTCAGGGCCCGGCATCCCGCCACTTTCGCTCAACGCATGCAATACGTCATTTTCGTAAGCCTTCAGTTCGATCGCGTAACTCTGGCCTTGCCGCGTCTGGCCGAACGCTTGAGCCAGAGCGAACGACTGAGGGTCGTTAAAGCTGAATGCATTGCGCGAATCGGAGGTTGTGTCCTCGCGTACAACCAGGACATGGTAGGTACGGGGACGCATCAGCGTAACGATGATACGCTCGCGGTCCTTTTTCAGAATTCGCTGGCTGATGTATGCATAACGGATGCGTTGTTCTGCTTCCGACAGTGTTAAACCGCGTACATCCAGCGCGTCGATCAATGGTAACGAGATGGTGCCGTCTTCACGAATGGGCACCGGGTAGCCGACTGCAGGAGGCATGTCGACACCGGCTTCCGGGAAATGGACCGGGGGCGGTTCGTCCTTGGAACCCAGGACCCCCTCGATGTAAATTCCCAGCACGTCGCGTTCATCGAGACGGTAGGCATCGGGTGGCTCCTGACGAAGTCGGAGGAAGTTGATGGGCTCCTTGTCGGATCGGGATTCACCGATCCCTTGACCCACACAATAGCCAGGAACTGTGTTGCGATAGACGCTGCATCCTGTCGCCCATGCGAGCGACAGCGACAACGCAGTGATCGCAATAAGGCGATTGCGTTCTAGGAACATCCTTGGGTGTCCTTTCCTTGAGCCAGAGGCAGGTGACGGACCGAATCCATTCGGCCTGGGTCATTTGTCTTGTTTGGCGAAACGGCCTGTCTGGTTGACTCTACTGATTACTAACCAATGTCTGATTGTCCGGTTACGCGCAGTATTTCCGGTTATGCGATCAATCGGAGCGTTGTGAGCCGGAGAACAAGAAAATTCGAATCGGTAAGAAAAGTCACCGCAGTTTCACTGTCTTTACTTTCTGCGGTTTCGCCCGGTTTTCTGCCTGTCTGTGCGTCGAAAAATCCTGCCACCCGATCCACCAGGCGATGCTCGGGACGTACGTTTTCAGAAGCTCGAACCCAACGTTTCTTGATAGCAGTGACTGCATTGGCAACCGTTCTAGTATCCGAACCTCGTATTCCCGCTCGCGGCCCCATGGAGCTGGACGAACAAGAGCGGCAAGCAAAACAGTTTTGCTACCGCTTCTTGCTGATTCTGGTAGCCGTGCTGACTGCAACGGCGGCGATGAACGTTGTTGTCAATCCATTCGCACAATATCCGTTCCGATGCCTCTCGCCGGTTGTGCAGATGTCGCGTGTCGACAAACTGCGGCTATTGTCAGAGCTTCCGTCGCCACCGTCGGGCATCATCCTCGGTTCTTCTCGCGTATTGAAGTTGGAGCCCGCATACTTGCAAGACAAGACCGGGCTGTCGTTCTTCAACGCCGGCGTCAACTACGCGGTGCCGACCGATCACCTGGCATGGTATCGACATTATCTGGCGACCTACGGCAACGCTCCGCGTATGGTTGTCTTGGGCCTCGACATTTCCAGTTTTTCGCCCAGCGTTGCCACCGATGCCCGCTTGATCAGCAATCCAACACTATCCCGCCACGTTCGGTCGGATATGACGGTGCATGACCGTTGTGCTCGTTGGACCGAATTGTTGTCTTGGCAGCAAACCCGCGAATCGTTGCGTTCGCTGAAACATCACTTCCTACGACAGGCGGATGTTACCAGTCCGCCGCTCCCCGTCGAAAAATACCAACATGACGGTCAGATCGTCTACCTGCAGCGAGAACGGGAGATCGCGGCGGGGACGTACGACTTTGCAGGGCCGCTGGAGTTCAACAAGCACGAGTACGAGACCCGCTATCGCCAATTTGATCAACTTTCGGAAACACGGCTGAATGAATTCCGGCAATTGGCACGCGAATGCACAGCACACGGCACACAGTTGATCAGCTTCATCACGCCGATGCATCCATCTTTGTTGCAGCACCTCTCGGCACGTTCTCGACTGACGGCGCGTCGGTCGGAACTGGTCCGATGTCTGCAAGCGTATGCGGACGAGCTGGGTTTCACGTTGGTTGACCTAACGGAGCTGGAATCTTTTGGGGCGGATCCAAGGATGTTTGTCGACGGGATTCACCCGCTGGAACCCAATACCCGCAAGCTGATTGACAAGATTCTGACTGCATACGGCAGTAACAATCAGCACGAAAGAGTTGAAAACGGAGTCGTTTCCGATGCTGTTTAACAGTTACTTTTTCGTGCTCTGCTTCCTGCCCGCCGTGTTATGGCTCTGGTGGCACCGTGCGATCAGCTTGAAGATGCGGCTCGCGATGCTGGTCGGCGCCAGTTACCTTTTCTACGGTTGGTGGGATTTCCGTTTTGTGTCCCTGTTGGCTGTTTCGACGCTCGTCGACTACCACGCTGGGCAACGCTTATACGTAAGCCAGGAACCGGGACCCCGACGATTCTGGCTCGGAGTTTCTCTCGTCACAAATCTGGGGCTGCTGGCGTTTTTTAAGTACTGCGGGTTTTTTGCATCGAGCGTGAACGCGGTTGCGGACCTGGTGCAATTCGGAAGTCGACTCAGCATCCCGGATATCATTCTGCCCGTGGGCATATCTTTTTACACCTTCCAGACGATGAGCTACTCAATCGACATTTACCGCGGCAAGGCGAAACCGGCAGCCAGTCTGCTCCATTTTGCAGCTTACGTTGCCTTATTTCCGCAGCTGGTCGCGGGTCCGATTGTGCGGTACACGGACATTGAAGATCAGCTGAGGGAGATTCGCCGTTCGCCTTATTGGACGCAATTTGCGCAAGGGATCTTCTTCTTCGTCGCCGGGATGTGCCAAAAAGTACTGTTGGCCGACACCATTGCTGCCCGCGTTGATCCGTTACTGGTGCAGTACAACGAACTTCAATTTGCCGCGGCCTGGTTCTGCACATTGGGTTATACCTGTCAGCTGTACTTCGACTTTGCCGGCTACAGCAACATGGCAGTTGGCTTGGGGCAGATGCTGGGATTCTCGTTCCCGCAAAATTTTGACTCGCCTTACAAGTCTGCCAACATTTCTCACTTTTGGCGACGATGGCATATGACACTGTCGTTTTGGCTCCGCGACTATTTGTTCATTCCGCTTGGTGGTAACAAGTTCGGTGTTCGCCGGACGATGCGTAACTTGTTTATTGTGATGGCCCTGGGTGGGTTATGGCACGGTGCGGGTTGGACGTTTGTGCTTTGGGGAGTATTCCACGGAGTGCTACTCGTGGCTGCATGCTGTAAACCAACGAAGCGGCTGGGTACAGTTGCCAAAGCCTGCAGCCGTGGCGTTGACTTTCGTCACGGTGATGATCGGTTGGGTGATTTTCCGATCAACCGATATGAATATGTGCTGCAGCTGGCTCGGAGCGATGTGTGGTTACCGGTTGGATTTGAGCCAAATCATGCTCGATCGGCACCTTGGAAGTTGTAGCTGGATGGGCGTCGAGGCCAACGCGTTGGCCTCGGTGGGTGGGATCAAGAGCATCGCCATCCTGGGCTGCCTGTTAACGGTCATCTTCGCCTTGCCGAATCTCTGGCAAGTTCGATTTCGTCCAACTGCCTGGTCCGCAGCATCGCTTTCGATCGCCTTTGCTATTTGCGTATTGCGGTTTCACGAAGAGAGCCCCTTCCTGTACTTTCAGTTTTAGTGCGCGTCGCACGGTCGTGTAGCGCGTGCGGCGCTGGTGACCAGCAGACGCGTGGTGATTTGATGTTTCCCCGGCCCTCAAGATTTTGCTGCGCTCGAAACCGAATAACACTGCAACACAGACGAAATTGGATGGCACGATGAAGTTCTGGCGAAATGCCTTCGTTTGTGTGATCGTCTCACTGCTTTTGTGGTGGTTGTTTCCCACTCGTATTCTCTGGGAAAAACTGGCGACGGCTCTGGCGAATCCGGTTGGGGTTGCCTGGGTCTTGTTGGGGATCGTCTGTGCGGTCGCCATAGTCGGCAAACAGAAGTTGATTTCGCTCACGGCGGTCACGGCTTGGGTCGTGTTGACGCTTGGTGGCAACATGTACGTTGGCCGATTGGCGCTAATGTCGCTCGAGCGTGACTTCCTTGAATGCGAACGACAAGGCAATGAACGTTTCTCAACGGTCGTGATTCTTGGCGGTGGGGCAAACTCCGACTTTAACGGCGTGGCACAGTTCGATGCCGCGGGGGATCGAGTTGGACGAGCTGCGGAACTGTATCACGCGCAGCGCGCTGACCGATTCATATGCACCGGTTCACAGATCGAGGGAATGGATCTGAATGACGGTAGGGCGACGGGACGGCTCAGTGCCGAACTGCTGATGCGACTCGGAGTGCCAGCAGATCGAATTCAAACGGTCGGAGGACGCACGACGAGTGAAGAAATGAAGTCGCTGGCAAGCATGATTGATGGAACCACAGAAGTGGGACTCATCACCTCGGCTTCGCATATGCGGCGAGCATTGAGCCTGGCGAAGAAGGCGGGGCTGAAATTCACTCCACTGCCGGCCGATTTTTCGGCTCGAAGAAACTTGCGACCTTTGGCGATTGACATCGTCCCCACAGCCTACGGGCTCGACATGAGTTCGCGGGCGGCCAAGGAATACCTGGCCCGAATCGTCGGCCGCTAGTGCGAGTCGCACGGACTTGTAGTATGTGCGGCGCCGGTATCACAGACTCCAATGAGCAAGAAGTCGCTGCTCCTATTGCTAATGCGCTCTAAAATGGAAAAAAGACGGCGAAAAAAAATGCCTTTCGATCGCTATCAAACTCGTACTGATCTTCGGTGGGGTCATTGATCCCCGGTCCGAGCGGGTCATCGACTGCGGCGCCGGAGAGTTGGTAGTCGACCGGCGACCATTGCAAGCCTCGACTGGCGACTCGCACTGTCAGCGTGTATTCGCCGCTGGCAAGCAACACGGTGTTGCTGCGCGTATCGCCGACTCGCGTGGCAAGTTGCAGAACCTGAACGCCATTGCGGTCCTTGATTGAAAATTCGATCAGCGAATCATTCGTGGCCGACTCGCCCGAGGTCGCGAAAATGAACTGAAATAGCTGGGGTCGATCCACACGTAACTGATGGGTCCTGGCCCGTCGAAAACCAATCAACTGCCCGTCCAGAAAGGTATCGCGATTTATCGGAGCGGTACCAAATTGGGCAACCATTTCATAGGTACCCACCGAGTTGGGTGCTTCTGAATCGGCTGCGACTTCGATCACAAATGTTTCTTCGGCCCCCATCAATGGAAACTGAACAATCATCTGCTCATCGTTGTGCACCAGAACTTCGGCAGCGAGACGAACGCCACCGCTGTCAAACACGCTAACTTGCCCGTTGAGTCGGTTTGTTTCGGTAGCCTGGATGCTCACCAAGGCCATTTCGAAACCGCCTGGTAACGCCTCAGGTGACGACACGAGGTACCGGTCAACGTCACCGCTGGATTCGATGCTGGCAATGATTTGATATCGAGTCCCCTCGACGAAACCTGGTGCGCTTTCCAGGATAAGTTCGGCGCCGGGTGTGTCGTCAGCACCAAAGTCGTCATTCGCGAGTAGTTGTTCGCCATCCTCAAAGTATTCCCTCAAGTCGTGGATCTCGATCATGCGCTGGGGGTAATGCACCAGTCGATCTACTGACTTGAAGGAGTCGGGATCATTCAGCAGGTCATATTGCACAACCAACGAATACCCTCCCACGGCATTTGTGTCGGTGGCAGATGTTCCGACTTCAACAACCAGCGAGCTGACTTCGGCTGGTGGGTTCAAAGACAGGGTAATGTCGTCCCCTGCAGATGAATCGAGCGTTTCTGCGTGTAACAGGTTTCCATTCTGGTCCTTGACGGTCAGCGACGGTGCCAGCTGGCTGATCCCCGTCGTAATCACCTGAACCGTGACCGGCTGTGCATCGCCGTTTTCGAATTGGTGCTCGAATACATCCAACTCGGTGGCAGACGATATTTTTCCAAAGGCAATTGAGGGCACGGCGCCAGCCACACCTGCGGCCGATTCGAATGTCCTCAGCTCAATAAATCCCAAGTCTCCGACATCAAACTCGCCGATATCAAAAACATCGCCGATCGGTGCACCGTGGATCGCCTGAAGATCCGCAACGTCGGTCGTTGTCGGTTCGGTCACTGTTGGGATCGCCAAGTCGTACAGTGGAGAAAGCGGGTCTGAACTATCTTCCAGCCCGAAGATGTTGCCCGCTTCATGAGCCGCAATCGCCAAAATATCAGCCACGGAGTCGATTTCCGCGTTGCTGTTGAACAACAACTCACCGGCCCATGTTCCGTCGAGCACTTCGTCGAATGCAATGTTGACGGCGAACAATGCTTCGTCCAATGGAACGGCTCCAACTCGAATGTCGCCAAAGCGGAAATCACTATGGGTCGAGCCTGGAACGCCGAATTCGGCGCCGTTATCCGAAACCAGTCCAATATCGCTGTTGGTATGAGCCGCCCAGTTTTGGAATCCTTTGAGCACCGCCGATTGCCATTGGTCGGTTGCGCAACGGCATCAAATTTGGCGAACAACTCGCTCGCCTGCCCCTCGACGTTTGTCCCATCCGGCGCGAAACTGAGTGTCAGCCGTGCGTCACTGCCCCACAGGACGCCCTCGGCACTCAGTGCAATCCGCGGCTCTAATGTTTCGAACAACGCCAGGCGACGTTTTCTTGAATCCTGGAGTGATTTCATGGCTTCAACGGGGGGTTATTTTCAATTGGCGGAAATAGGTTTCGGAAATCATCGTGGTTTCGAATTTTATCCAAATCCGGATCCGTCGCCGCAATTTCGATCAATGTCTCGTCGCGGGCGAAACTTTCGGTGAGAGCTTCCAGAGCGTTGTCTAAATGTTCGACCGCCGCCTCATTTATTAAAGCATAGACACAACCCAATTGGTATTGAGTAATCGGATCCAGTTCAAGTGTTTTGAGTTTTGCTGCGTCTTGTGTGGCCTGCTTCACGTTGCCGAGCCGGCCGAACAATACGCCTCTGCCGGCCAACGCTGGTTGGTTGTCAGGATCGAGTTGGAGCGCTGAGGTCAGAGCTTCGATCGCCGCCTGCGGGTCCTGCAGCTTTTCCGAATACAGGTGAGCCAGGTTTTGCCAGGCGGTGATGCATGTTGTGTCGAGTTGCAAGCAGTTTTTGAAAGTCTGTACCGCGCTGTGCGGGTCACGATTCACGAGCGCGACGCCTTGAGCCAGCATCCCCGCTCGATCCAGCGCGGGCAGATTCAAGCCAGTGGCGATATCTGACTCCGAGTTGGTGGTCTCACCTAACGCCCGCCAAACACGACCGCGGATAAAATAAGCTCGCGGGTCGGCGAATCCGCGATCAATCGCCGTCGTCAACTGCTCTTCAGCGGCGTTCCATCTGCCCAATGATTTCAACACCAGGGCCAGATTCATTCGCGCTCGATGATTGTCCGGGTCCATTTCCAGCACCGACCTGAAGTCGTCCGCAGCAGCCTCGTATTGTCCCGACTGCATCCGAGCAGCTCCGCGCTGGAACCACGGCAGCGTTGAATCGGGGATCAACGCCATGGCTAATTCCGCGTAGGCTTCGGCCTGCGAGTAATTCTGATTCTCTATTTCGGATTCCGTGAGCAACAACCAGGCTGCTGGATCGGTGGGCGACATCTCGATCGCACGGCGGAGGTACTTGGCCGCCGCCTCGGGGGCCTGCTGCTGATACAACAATGACAGGCCCAGCAGCGTGCAATCCCTGGCCGTCGTCGGCTCTTTGGCAACATCGGCGGGAGGTAGCTCATTGGTCAGCGCCCGGCCATCCAGCAGCCGGTCGATCGACCGAGTTTGCACGCTGGCCGCCGGGGTCAAGCCGGTGATCTCGATCGATTTGTCGTTCCAGGCTTTGGCCGCCAACACAAGTTGTTTGCGTTGCTGGTCGTCGCTGGTCCTGACGGCGTCGATGAGTTCGAGGTGAGCTCGCAAATAGGCCAATTCGCCGCGTTTGGCTTGCCAGGCGGGACGCTCATCGGCGCTCAGTTGATCTGCCAAGTTGACCGAATGCGAGCCGGATAATCCACTTTGAATCGCCAGTTGATCCGTCGCAACTCGCAATTGTGGTATCGTTTCCGGTTGCAGGGCCACCAAACTTAGTGGGGGTCGCAGCCCGTCCAGCGATTCGTCCAGTTGCAGCAAGCTTTGAGTTGCTTCGATGTGGGCGATTCGTTGCGCTCGGGCGTTCCAGGCGGCGGCCATCGCTAGGGCGCCCACCAGCAGAATCGCCGCCGCTGAACTCACGGAACAAATCCGCGGATGACGTCGCATCCATTTTGTCGACGTCTCGCGCAAGAGGCGTTGCGGGCATATTTGAGCGGTTGGTCGTTCAGGTGTCGTTCGATATCGGTCACGACTTCCGCGGCCGATTGGTAACGCACCGCGGGCGTTGGCGCAAGGCAGCGGCCGACGATCTCGTTGGCCGCCGAACTCCCAGCGATCGAAAGCTGCCGGGACTTTATTCGTTCGGCCAGGATCGAGGCGAAATTGCCATCCACGTTAGCTTGATCGACATTCCATGGCAGCGACCCGGTCAACAGCTGATGCAGGACGACTCCTATCGAGTAGACGTCACTTCGTTCATCCGGCTGCGTGTCTGATCCGTTCGTTCCTTCGTAACGACGCAGTTGCTCGGGCGACATGTAGGGCACCGTACCGCCGGTCAAAGCGGACGAGTCGATACGGTCCCGGTCGACAGCCAGGTTAAAGTCGAGCAACATCGGCTCACCCTCATCTGACAACAGGATGTTGGCGGGCTTGATGTCTCGATGCAGGATGCCCCGCGCGTGTGCATGTTCCAAGCCGCTGGCGATCGACTGAACCAGTCGGAGGATCGAACGCTCACGTCGGTCGGAACCGTATTGCTGCTCGACTTCATGCAGCAAACCCGGGTTCGCCACGACATCGGCGAGTGTTGTGCGACCGAGGTATGGCATGCAGGTAACCAGCCATTCATCGTCCTCGTGGATCGAGTAAACGGGCACGATGTTGGTGTGCTGCAGCCGGGCCAGTTTGTCAGCTTCTGTCGTGATTGTCCTGGTGAACTTCAACGCCACCGAGCGATTCCCCAGCTCGGGCTGATTGGCCAGGTACGTTCGAGCCAACGAACCTCGGCCCAGTTCGTCGACGATGTCGAAGGGACCCCACCTCGTGCCGATTCCTGGGCCAACTGCAGCTCCGCTCGAGATGAACGAGTCCGGGGTTGTGGAAACACGTTCGGCGGCATCACTGTTTGGAGTGATCGCCTTAAGCGGCCACGTCGACGTGTCGATCTGGTGTTTGGTTTCGTATTCTGTCGGGTCGGCCTTTTCACCTTGTTCGATGCGGGCGCGATACTCTTCAAATGCCAAGTCGCTGCGAACTGCCGGGTTATCGACCAACTTGGGCAAGATATTGATGTAGTCCCGCACACCCTTCCGCTGTCCCCGTTCCCACGAAAGTTCCAGGTCGACTCGCATCAGCTCGACGGCCACGCGGGTGTAGTCCTCATGCGTTTCGTCGATCAGAAATTCGGTGAATCGCGCGCTATCCGAAGAGGCGAGCGCTTCTTCGAACAGCCGCACCTGGCGTTCAACGTTTGGATTGATTGTGGGGACACTTATCATGTCAGGCCTCCTCGCTCAGCGTTTGACTGAGCATGGCTCGAAAACCCTGCAGCACACGTTCCACGGTTCGCTTGGATCGTCCACCCAGCTTGGCAATCGACTGAACGTCGTGACCTTCCAATCGCAAGTTGATGATTTGTTGCTCCGATGTATCGAGATTCTGCAGCAGCGAGGCGATTGTCAGCCTCAATTCGTTGGCAGCCGTTTCGTCGGCGGTGACAGCGTGCGCCACCAGTACCTCCTGGTCGGCTCCCGAGGTACGGCGAATGTCGCGCTTGGCAGCTCGATGATGAGCTCCCAAGCTGCGTACTTTGTTCAGTGCTATGGTCGTTAACAAACGCCACATCGACTCTCCGGCGGGCACGTCATATTGGCCGTCCTGCAGTCTCCGAAAAAGCGTTCGAAAGACGGACTGTGTGACGTCCTCCGAATCCAGTCGTCCCGAGGTCTCGCGAGCCAACTGGCGTTTGGCCAAGGCATGTAACCGCGCCGCATAGCGCTCGTACAGTTCGTCGGCCGCAAACTCATCGCCAGATCGAAAATGGCGAAGCAATGTCCTGTCGGAAGCGGCTTCATCCGGCGGGCCAGGCGAATCGTCTTGCATATGACCTCGATGGCTAAGAGCCGATTTTGGGCAGCGAACCGCCAAACTAACCAGGAAAGTTTTTTTCCCCGGCTTTGGCGGTCTGCGGCCGTGGAACCGACTCTCCCCAATAGCGTGAGTTTCTCATTAAAAATCGATGAACCTTAAGTTTAGGTAAGAACCGGACAAATGAACCATCGCCCAGGTGAAATTGCTGCCACGAATCGCCTTTTATGGTGCCATTTTTCCGAAAAACATCGGCCAGCCTTCACATTGGTGGAATTGTTGGTCGTGATCGCGATTGTGGCCATTCTGGCGTCGCTCCTGCTGCCAGCCGTTAACTCGGCTCGCGAATCAGCTCGACGGACCCAGTGCCTGAACAACCTGCGGCAGATCGGGCTGGCTTTTCACAATCATCTTTCAACTCATAACGCCTTCCCGAGCGGGGGCTGGAAGTGGTCCGATCCACCGACGTACATGGGCAGCTCACCCGCCGTTGGAGCCATGCAAAAGGCTGGTTGGGGCTTCCAGATTCTGCCATTCATCGAGGCTCAGGCTGTCGTGGATGCCGGACCCATCGCCGCCATCGCCTACGCCGATTCTACGTTCTTCTGTCCAAGTCGCCGCCAACCGCAAACGATCATCACCCGCGACAACTACCAGCCACCGCTCACCGGAACGACGGTCGAGCGCGCACTGTGTGACTACGCGACGTCCAACCGTGAAGGGAGTGGCTTCATGCGGCGGTACAAGCCCAGCCGCCCGCGTGACATCAAGGACGGTCTCTCCAAGACATTGTTAGCCGGCGACAAACGCTTGAACATCGCCAACCTGGGCAAGGAACAACGCGACGACAACGAAGGTTACACCGTCGGTTGGAACTCGGACACACTTCGTCGCACCGATCGTGGCCCGAAGCGTGACTACCGTGGCGGCGATGACGACTTCGGTGACAAGCGTTTTGGCAGCTCCCATCCCAGCACGTTCAACGCTTTACTGGGCGACGGCTCGTGCAAAGCGGTCAGTTACGAAATTGAAGAGGACGTTTTCCAGATGTTGGGCGAACGGGAGAACGGAAAAGGCGAGGAAGACCAGAAACGATGATTGATAGAGTCAAACAATTACGATTCTTCGGGGTGGCGTTATCCTTGAAGTCATTGACATGTCTAGCGCTCGTTCTGGTGACGTTGGCCGGGTGTCAGCAGCCCGACGTGGCCCAACGGCTGGCCGGCAAGCTGAGGGACGAAGACCCCGAAGAGCGCTACGACGCCATCAAAGGTCTCGAAGCGATGCCCCAGCTGGCCGTTAACCATTTGGACGCGATCACCAAGTCGTTGGGAGACAGTGAAACCAGGGTCCGTTATCGATGCGCGAAGTTGCTGGCTGAACTGGACGTAGAGGCGGCCCCCGCCGTCAACGGTTTGGCTCGAGCGCTGAATGACGAAGACGGACAGGTTCGATACTACGCTGCGAAGGCGCTAGGGAACATCGACGAAGCTGCACGCCACGCGATGGACGAGCTGGTTGCGGCGGCAGCCAGCGAAGACGCGAAAATCCGTTATTACGCCGTCAAGGCGCTGGGGAACATTGAAGAAGACATTCCCGCCATTGTTGGCGCTCTGGAAAACTGCCTCGCTGACGAGGACGAAAAAGTCACTAAAGCTGCTAAGAGTGCATTAAAGAAAGTGCGATCATGACGACCGCTGCCAACATAAACGGACATATTCGAGTCGACCGCCAGCCGCAGCGTCGGCTGCGCGTGGCGCTCTATTCGCACGACGCCATGGGTGTCGGGCATGTGCGCCGAAACCTGCTGATCGCTCAATGCTTGAACCGTGCGCCTCATCATGCAAACACCCTGATGATTTGCGGAGTCCATGAGGCGACCGCGTTTTGTGGCGGCAATGGTGTCGATTGTCTGACGATTCCGTCGCTCGAAAAAGTTGGCCACAACGATTACCAGCCGCGAGACTTCGATCTGCCGAAGAGCGACGTGGTCTCGATCCGCACGGCAACGCTGCGTGGTTCACTGACTGCATTTCAGCCGGACCTCGTACTGGTCGACAAAGTGCCCAAGGGGTTGGAAGACGAATTGGTCGAACTGCTGCCAGTCCTGCGCCGTGCCGGAGCTCAAGTTGTGTTTGGGATGCGCGAAGTTCTGGACGACCCTGCAAAGATTCGTAACGAGTGGGCAATGCGAGGCTACGAGGATTTCCTGAATGAGAATTACGACCAGGTTTGGATCTATGGTGACCCCAACGTCTTTGATCCACTGGAAGATTACGGCTTACAGTCATTGCGTCCGATGACGACATTTACCGGCTATTTTGATCAACGCGAGCGTCTGCGCTATACGACGAGTGATCAGGGCGGCGCAAACTCGCTGGTGGATGACAACACGGTCCTTTGTATGGTCGGTGGCGGGCAGGACGGCGTGGCTTTGGCGGAGGCGTTTTCCAGAGCGAAATTCGCTGACGGTCAGCGCGGCCTGCTCATCACAGGTCCCTTGATGAATGTTGCCAGCGTTGCCCGGCTTAAAGAAGTTGCCCGGCAACGATCTGATTTGACAGTGGTGCGCAGCGTGCCCGAAGCCGATTTCCTGGTGCAGCACGCTGCCCGCGTGATCTGCATGGGCGGATACAACTCGATGATGAGTGTCGTTTCCTTCGAACGACCGGCGTTGATCGTACCTAGGGTGGCTCCCAGGCTGGAGCAGAGCATCCGGGCTGAACTGTTTCGTCAGCACGATTTGGTCGATGTGCTGCAACCCGAGCAACTCAATTCGGCCTCGATTTCCGCTTGGCTGGCGTCGCCCCCCGTTCACGCCAAACCAAAACGAGAGCGCATTGATTTGGGCGCCTGTGTGAAAGTTCGCGCGAATGTGGCGTCGATGTTCCCCAAACTCGTGACGCCGCTGAAGGCGACCTTAGGAGGCGTGTCTCTATGACCCAAACAACGATCGCAAATTGCCCGCGTATTGGTTACGTCGTCAAACGGTACCCCCGGTTTTCCGAGACGTTCATTGTCAATGAAGTGCTGGCTCACGAGGCTGCTGGAGCCGAGCTCGAACTGTTTTCGATTCGTCCTTGTACGGACACCAATTTTCAAAACACCATCTCTCGCGTACGAGCGCCATTGACTCGCCTGTCGTCTGTTTCGACGAAATGGTCGGCCATCTGGCCACAGCTGCAGACGGCGTCGCGACAATTCCCCCAGTTGTGGGATGTGCTCGGCAAAGAGCAGTTGGAAGACGCGTTAACCGTCGCCCAGGGCATCGAATTGGCAGCTCATGTCCGAGCAAAAAATATTTCCCACTTGCACGCTCATTTTGCCACCCTGCAAGCGGGCGTTACGCGGATCGCCGCGCTATTGGCCGAAGTGCCGTATTCGTTGACGGCCCACGCGAAAGACATCTTTCACAACTCGGTGGACGACCGCCTGTTGGAGCGACGGTTGTCAGACGCCGCGGCGATCGTGACGGTCAGTCAATTCAACGTTTCCAATCTGGCGAGCCGATTCCCTCAGATCCAGGATCGGCTACATTGCGTCTACAATGGGCTCACCTTGGCCGAATTGCCCTACAAATCGCCTGCCCAGCGAGCTGCGCGGATCGTCAGCGTCGGTCGTCTGGTCGAGAAAAAAGGGCTCGATGTGCTGATCAAGGCCTGCGCCTTGCTCCGCGATCAAAGCTTCGATTTTGACTGCGAGATTGTTGGCTCCGGCGAAGTAGAAAACGCGTTGAGACAGTTGATCGAGCAGCATGCATTGGAAGACGCGGTAACGCTAACCGGTCCCCTGCCACAATCGGAAGTCAAACGGAAGTTGCACGAGGCGGCGGTATTTGCCGCGCCCTGTATTGTTGGCCAGGACGGCGATCGCGACGGCCTGCCGACGGTGTTGCTCGAGTCCATGGCGTTGGGAACACCTTGCGTCTCGACCGATGTCACCGGCATTCCCGAAGTTATTCAGCACAAGTCGACGGGACTCGTCGTGCCGCAACACGATGCGGCCGCGTTGGCCGCCGCATTGAAAACGATGCTCACGAATCGCGAACTGCGAGTTGAATACGCGGAAGCTGCCCGCACGCTAATTGACGAGAAATTCGATTCCGCTCGAACTGCTCAACAAATCCGCGAACTGTTCGCCGCCGCTGCCCACACGAACGTGTCGCTGCAAGGAGCGTCGTGATGCGCGTGGCGTATGTTTGCACCGATCCAGGTGTGCCGGTATTCGGCCGCAAGGGCTGCTCGATTCACGTCCAGGCGGTCCTGCGGGAAATGGTGGCTGCCGGCTGCGAAGTCACGCTGGTCGCCAGACGGTTCGATGGCGAATTGCCCGCCGATCTGTATTCGATTCGCGTTTGTGAATTGAAATCGATCAAGACCCGAGTCACCGCCGATCGGGAACAATTGCTTTCGGCCGCAAATCGTGAACTACGCATCGAACTGGAACGGGCGCAGCCCTTCGACCTGGTTTACGAACGCTACTCGCTGTGGAGCAATGCGGCGATGCAATTCGCGGCTGTCAACGGCGTTGCGTCGATTCTGGAAATCAACGCCCCGTTGGTGCGGGAACAGGCCACGCATCGCGAGTTGATCGATCGCGAATTGGCTGTGGAGCTATCGCACAACGCGTTGCAGCTGGCTCAGGTTCGATTGGCCGTCTCGGCAGGTGTGGCCAATCAGATTCGAGCAGATTTTGAACTCTCGGCTGACGAACAGATTGACGTCGTACCGAATGGAGTGACTCCCGAACGATTCGCGGCAGCGCGGCGACAGGTGGGACATCGATTGAATCACGTTGATGCGTCAAACAGTTTCGTCGTTGGATTTGTGGGGACGTTAAGGCCCTGGCACGGTCTGACGACGTTGGGAGCTGCCTTCACCGAATTGCACCACAGGGTTCCGTCAGCCAAGTTGCTGATCGTGGGTGACGGTCACGCGCGTGAGGAACTGGAAGCAGAACTGTCACCTGCAGCTCGCGATGCGACGATCATTACTGGCGCTCTGCAGCATGACGGCGTGCCGTTGTGGATGGCCCAGATGGATGTTGCCGTCGCGCCTTATCCAAAATCGGATGGCTTCTATTTCTCTCCGCTGAAAGTGCTCGAATACTTCGCAACCGGTTTACCGGTCGTCTGCAGCTCGGCCAGTACTTTCGGCGGTCTGGTGAACGAATTCAACGCGATGTTCTTCGACGCGGGGGACTCGGCGAATCTGGCCGCTGTCCTGCAGCGGCTACATGACGATTTAGGTCAGCGCCGACGACTGGCACGAACGGCATTCGAGTCCCTCACACACGAACAAACCTGGACCGGCGTGTGGCAACGAGCGATCGATTTGGCGGGAATCGGACGGCAGGCGCCGGCAAGGAGTGCCGGATGACGCGCCGCCAAAAGCTGAAGGAAGTCGTACCCAAGCTGGGTAGCATTTACGCCTACTTCTGGGAGTACATCTCGCCACAACGCCGCTTGATGGTGAGTTCCATGATCGCGCTGCTTGCCGGCGTGTTCTTTCGACTCCTGGAACCTTGGCCGCTGAAGGTCTTTCTCGATCACGTTATTGGCAAGGGAGGCGCTGCCGGTTCCGGTGAGTGGCTGGATCGGACTCCGCTCGAACTGCTGTTGGGCGTCGCCCTGGCGATGGTGCTGATCGCCGCCGCTCGAGCGACCGCCGACTACATCAGTCGCGTCGGATTTTTTGTCGTCGGCAACAAAGTCGTGATCAAGG
Organism: uncultured Planctomycetales bacterium; assembly: GCA_963821085.1. GTDB lineage: Bacteria > Planctomycetota > Planctomycetia > Pirellulales > Pirellulaceae > CAWGCE01. Next base: position 370,328 of record CAWGCE010000009.1, read on the forward strand.
TTCGCGAACGGCTCTACCGGCACTTGTTGCAGCTACCGATCAGTTACCACGCGAATTCGCGCAAAGGCGACTTGATTGTCCGCGTGACTCGCGACGTCAGTTTATTGCGGGATGTGACGGCCACCGCGATGCTGCCCTTAATCGCCAGCACCTTTGTGCTGGTCGGCATGTTGTCGGTCATGTTCTGGTTGCGATGGCAGCTCGCACTGTTGGCCCTTGTGACCCTGCCACTGTTCTGGATAACGACAATTCGACTCGGCAAGAGAATTCGCGAAACGGCCCGGCGTCAACGACAACGCGAAGGAGCGATGGCCACGAATGCGGCTGAAGCGCCGGCGCCATCCGGGACGTCAAGGCGATGGGGCTCGAACAACGATTCATCGATTCGTTTTCGCAGCGAAACAAACAGAGTCAAAAAGAAGACTTGAAGGCGAGCCGCTTGTCATTGCGGCTGGGCCGGACGATCGACGTTCTGTTATCGATTTCGTCGGCGCTGGTCATCTGGTTTGGAGGCAAGCTCGTGCTGCAGGGGCATATGACGGCGGGCGACATCGTCGTGTTTCTGACATACCTGAAACGCTCGTTCAAGCCGGCTCAGGAATTCGCCAAGTACGTGGCAAGACTATCCAAAGCTGCAGCGGCCGGCGAACGTATCATTCAATTGCTGGACGAGCCTGTCACGATCGGCGACGCGCCGCACGCGGAACCGATCGACTCGTTGAGTGGTCAAATTCATGTACGTGACCTTCATTTTCGATTTGAATCAGGGCCACCGATTCTGTGCGGTGTCGACTTCGAAGCGAAAGCAGGTGATTTTCTGGCCATCGTGGGCCCTTCGGGCGGCGGTAAGTCGACCTTGTTGAGTCACTTGCTGCGACTGTACGAACCCACAGCGGGCGAAGTGTTTTTCGACGGACGCGATATTTCCAGCATTACCGAATCCTCCTTGCGATCGCACTTGAGCGTGGTGATGCAGGACGCCGTGCTGCTGGCGGATTCCGTGAAGGAAAATATCCGCTGCGCCGTTGAAGACGCTACGGACGAGCAGGTCGTGCACGCGGCTCGGCTGGCCGGTGCGGACGAATTTATCCGCACGTTGCCCAACGATTACGAGACCAAGATTGGCGAGCGCGGTGCGACCCTCTCACGCGGGCAGCGGCAACGTGTCGCGCTGGCCCGAGCCGCGATTCGTCAAAGCCCGATCCTGTTGCTCGACGAACCGACGACGGGACTCGATGAAGCAAGCGAAAAAATATTCTGCGAGTCTTTGATCGAGCTGACTCATAATCGCACGACGTTGTTGGTTACCCACAACCTCAGTCTCGCCAGTCGCGCAGATCGAATTCTGTTTCTCGAAGCGGGACAGATTGCGGAACAAGGTACGCACGAAGTCTTGATGAGCCGCCAGGGACTCTATTGCCAGTGGTTTAACGCTCAACTCGCACGTGCGACAGGTGGAACTGCATCCAGATTCTCGTTGGTAAGGGAAGAGTAATGCCGTCAGCAAACCCAAGATTGTTCGTCGGCGGCTGCCCGCGTTCGGGTACGACTCTGCTGCAACGGATGTTGAATCATCACCCGCAGCTCGCGGTAGCGAACGATACGCATTTCATTCCCCGTGCGCTGGAGAAAAGTGATTCGGGCCAAGTCGATCTGATCGAACAAGCGATGGACGGGCAACCGGTACCACTGAACAACGAACTGATCGCAAACGTCTGGAGTTACCATCGTTTCTATCGCCTGGGGCTACAACGTCCAGATTTTGATCGCGTCGTCAACGACTCGACGACCTATCAGCAGCTGGTGACAGGGCTGTTCAACGCATTCGCCGAAAGAGCGAACAAGCCGTACGCGGGCGAGAAGACGCCGGATTATGTCAGACACGCGCCCTTGCTACTGCATCTGTTTCCGGAAGCCAAATTCGTCAACATCTTCCGTGACGGTCGAAATGTCGCTCTGTCCCTCTTGGATTGGGCATCCCCGGTACCGAAGGGGCCGAGCCGCATCGATTTCTGGCGAGTTGACCGGATCGCGGTCGCCGCGCTGTGGTGGTCTGAGTTCGTCCGCGATGGGCAAAGGTATGCCGCTGAGTTTCCCAAGCAATTCATCAACGTCTTCTACGAGCAGGTCGTAGAGCAACCGCGAGTCAATTTGGAGAAGCTTTGTCGCTTCGCGGAACTGGAGTTCGATGCAGCAATGTTGGACTACCACGTCGGCAAAGCGAAAGCTGGTCCCAATCTGTCCGCGAAGAAACGCTGGCTGCCGCCAACGGGCAACCTTCGTGACTGGCAACAATCGATGAATCAGGAAGACGCCGATGTCTTCCACTACTTGGCAGGCGATGAGCTGACGTCGCTGGGTTACCACGTTCCTAATATGACTTCGAACCGGGCTGTCGTTAAACGTGCAGCGAAAGCCAAGGCATGGTGGGAACGGAATCGCCCTCAGGAGGTTGTACCCGCGTGATCTATCCCGACGATCAGCAACTGATGCAGCGCGAACGAGGCATGCCGGGGTTGCCCGTGCTGCTGGATGATTGCGCGATGCAGGCCTTACTCTGCGAGGCACTGCATGATCCAGTCGACGCACTGAAATCTACTTACTTGCGGTACAAACCCGCAGCGAATTGCCTGGTTTGTTACGAGGCGCAGATCGGCGATAAGAAAGAACTGCTTTACGCGATTGCCTACGATCAATCGGTCGCCGCCGACAAGTTGGCCAGCGCCGCTCGCTTCCTCGAAAAGTCAGACTCCCGAGGCTGCGTCGACGAGTCACTGCTGTTGACCGTCTTCGTCTTTCCCGCCGATCAACGTCTTTCCCAGCTGCCGATGGTACATACGTCAGCGAGGCTCGACGCGTTGGCCGGCGTCAACGACACCAGCCACCATGTGCTCAATTACAAACCGTTTCGCCGGTGCGTCACGCGTGTCGACGTCCAAGGTACGCCGCACGCCGTTCTGCGGGTCATGCAGCCCGATGAGTATGCTCAGGCGAAGCGGACGGCCAAGTGTTTGCCAAGACTGGACTTTGTCCGACAGCCACACCTGCTGAATCACTCGGATCGCCATTCAGCGCTCTTGTTGCCGTGGCTCAGCGGGCCGTCGCTGGCGAGCTTCGATGCGGAAGAATTCCACAGGCACCTCCACACGTTGGGAACCGTGGCGGCAGAACTGCATCAGCACAGTGAATCGAAGTTGGCGTATCAGACGTCAGCCATGTTGCTCGAACAGTTGCGAGCCGCAGTTTCCATGGCCGCGAGTCTATTGCCGTCTGCTGAGGAGTTCTTAGCGTCGATCGAACGGGAACTCGCCGATCAACTGTCCCGGCAGGTGCGTCGATGCGCCATGTTGCACGGTGATTTACATGCGGAACAGGTGATCGTTAACGAGCCGTTTGCGCTGTTGGATTGGGATCGAGCCATCAATGGCGACCCTGAATACGATTTAGCTTCGTTTCTGGCCCATGAATACGTTTCGATCCGACAGTTTGACGAGGCTGATTGGCAGGCCACGCGTGAGTCGCTGCTGGCGGGCTACCTCGAAGCGGGACAGATCAATGAGTCGCGCCTGAATGCGCACCTGGCGCTGGCACTGTTGAAATCGTCGGTGTTGCCATTTCGCCGCAGAATGGGCGACTGGTCGCAGCGGATGCAGGCAGCGATTGAATTTGCCAGCCAGTTTGTGGCTGCAAACCGAAACGCTCTATCGGTGGAGTCGACGGAAGTAGCTTATCAGCCGCGGACAGCAGTTGCCTTTAATGCGGCTGAGGAAAGGTGGTTGACTCCCGCGTTGGATCCGGAACGGGCGATACCACTCTTAGCCGAGAACTTTCCGTCGCTGAGAAATCCGGTTTTGGAGCTGGCTCGCGTCATCTACCACAAGCCCGCTCGTCGTGCTCTGGTCTACTATCGGATGCGGTCTTCGGAAACCGCTGCTGACGTGGCGGCGCTGGCCAAGGTTCGCGCGAAGGGCGTTGGTTGGCGCTCCGCCGATCTGCAGGCCAGGATTCACGATCGTATTGGCGCAGCCGATTTGCAACGCCTGGAAGTCGCCGGTCCGCTGGGCGTCATTCCCGAATTGAACCTCTGGCTTCAGCAGCCGCTGGCAGGGCGATCGGCGACCAAGTGCCTCTCGCCGGAATCCGACTCGGAATTGTGCAGTCGCATCGGCGAGGCGCTGGCCGAACTTCATACGCTGGACGTCGATTCTATCGTCACGCATACGCACGACGACGAACTGGCGATCCTGCGCAAGCAATTGACCCGTGTTGCAAACAAGAGGACTCTGCTCGGTGAGGACATTTTGCTGGTTTTGCAGCGGGCAGAACAATTGCTGGCACAATTCCCAACCTACGAACCGACAGGAATTCATCGCGACTTCTATCCGGCTCAGGTCATCTTTCGACCGAGCGGCAAGGTCGCGTTTGTCGATCTGGATTTGTTCAGCCGCGGTGACCCCTTGATCGATGTCGGAAATTTTCTGGCCCACTTAAGGGAACGCGCGATCCGTGAATTCGGGAATGCAGAGGCGCTTCGGGCCACGAACAGGCTTTCGTCGACGCTTATATGCGATTGCGCCCCGCCACCGATCCTGCGGCAATTGAAGCCCACCTGATCGTATCGCTGGCACGTCATGTTTCCATCAGCCGACGCATTGAACGTCGCAAACATACAACCGAGCAGATCATCGAACATTGTCTGCAATTGGTTTGCCAACATCAGGAACGGTTTCGCCGTACAGGCGGAATTCCATCAAGAAGAGTGGAAGTTGCATTAAAAGGTACTCAGTCATGAACGGTTATTATCCCAAGTCGTCGCCGGCACTTTTCATTTCGCCTCGCGTCATTCGTTTTGCTGTCGCCTTATGCCTGACGTTGCAATGCAGTGCCCTGACAATCCAGGCGCAAACCTGGAACGTTACGGGCGATGGAGACTGGTATTCGCCTGCGAGCTGGAATCCGGCCGCTGTACCCCTCTTTGGCGATTCGCCCGAGGTCAACAATGGTGGTCACGCCATGGCTACCAGCGCGACTGCAAGCGGTCCGATTGATGTCTTTCTCGTGGATGTCGGAACGAATGGCGGCACCGGCGAATTGACCGTCGATCAGGTGGACATGACGCTGCAATCGAGCCTTGATGTGGGCGACGTCGCCGGCACGGTCGCGGCGGGTAGCGGGACTTCCATTGTCAGTGATGGCACGGCGACGATTTCCAACGCGACGAGTTTATCGTTTGGCGTTGGTGGGATCGGTGACATCAACGTCGGCCAGACCAGTGCCTCCCTGGGTGCAATCGGCAGGGGCACGGGTTCCGCCCTTTTCGACAACGTGACCAACATGCAGGTCGGTGGCGACATCGATGTGGCTCAGTCGTCAGGATCGGGTCAGGCAATTGCCAACGGCACGGCGACGTTCACCGACATCACTGGTACCATCTCGGTTGCCGCAGACTTGGACGTGGGACAAACGTCGGCAGAAATCGGTGGCGTCAATTCGGGAACGGGTGATGTGACGATCGAACGAGTCGGCATACTGGACATCGGCGGCGATATTGATGTGGCACAAACGACAGGTAGCGGTCAGGGATCCGGAGCCGCGATAGCCAATATTGACCGTGTCGGTTCCATGTCGGTGGGAGGGAATATTGACATTGGAAAGATTAGAGCCGCCACAGGTGCCAATCACACCGCCATGGCCAGCGTCACGATCAGCAACTCCGAGTTGATGGTTGGATTTGGTGGAATCAATCTGGGCAGCATCGAAATTTCGCGAGTCCTTTCGTCGGAAAACTCCGAGGGAATATCGGTTGGAACGCTGATACTCGATCAGTCCGACGTCCTCGTCGCCAATGACGTGATCGTGGGCGAACTAACTCTGGGCAGCACCTCATCCACCAATTCTGCCAACGCGACGTTGCAACTGATTGACAGCAGAATGGACACACGCGATCTGTCGATTGCTGCGAGGTTTGACGCTACGGCAGGTACGGTGAATGGCACGATAGAACTGACTCGCAGCCTGGTGATCGTGCAAAGCCTGATGTCGTTGAACGCGAATTCGACCGTCACGATGAAGATCGACGGCACGACTCGAGCTCTCGGGGACGGGTTGGCCACCGACTACGGCGCGATTGACGCCGACATGGCGGCGCTGGGAGGAACGCTGAATATCGATACGTCTGCCTCCTATGCAGGCCCAACCAATCGCGGCGACATTGACTCGTTTGAACTGATCAACACACTGTTTGGCATCACCGGGTCGTTCGACGGAGTCAATTACAACGGAACCGCCGTGGGCTCGGGCTCATCATACGTTGGCAGCACGATTGCCGGTGACGATGGCCTGTTCGTAGAAGTATCGCAAACCGCATCGCAGGTCCTGCTGACGACCTACCTGGCACTGCCGGGGGATGCCAACGGCGATGGAGTAACCGACGGGGCCGACTTCCTGATTTGGAACACGTTCAAGTTCACCAGCGGCAATGACTGGACGACGGGTGATTTCAACGGCGATGGCGTGACCGACGGTTCCGATTTCCTGATCTGGAACACGTTCAAGTTCACCTCAGTTGACGCGCTCGCTGCTGTGCCTGAACCCTCGTTCGGCTGGTGTGGTTTGATCGTTTTCGGTTTGGCCTTGCGATCCAGATTCAGACAAGCGGTTTCAAGATCTTGACAAGGTTTGCGACCAGCTAACTGCCTCGCAAAGTGACCAGGGGATGCGTAAGGCTCTTGCGGTGATTCAAGCGAAAGAGTGGGACGGGGATTGCAGAGGGTCGGGACTCTTGTTCGGCCAGCGCGTGATGCGTCATCAAACTGTTTTCGCCGAAAAAGAATCCCGACTGCTCAGCAAAAAACCTGTTGGATCGACTCCGCCGCTGCCTTTGTCAAACTTCACACCAAAGCGTCAGGATCATGTTTTCGGCCAATGCTTTGCGATTTGGCCAGCCGTATTCGCCAAAAAATGTTCCAGACCCTCTGCTGAGCGACGTTTTCTACAGAGCAGTCCCGACCCTTTCGCCTGTATCACCGCTCGAATTGCCCAGTCTTGTGTTTGGAGTTTCTTTTACAGAGCAAGTCCGAAACATTTTTCAGCGAAAGCTCATTCCGTATTGATCACGCCCGTACGTCGGTAGGTGGTTAGGGTGTTCCGAGCTCGCCGGCGGATTTTTCGGTCCGGATCATTGGCCAATCGTTCCACCGCAGCAGGGACAGAGCTCAAGCAACGCGGCTTTGCGGATTTTCGAATCGGTGTGCGAAGTGGCACTGAGGAGCTTACTGATTTCTTCCAATTTCAAACAGTCTCTTCCAATCGCGGCTCACCCGATCGTCGCCCATGCGGGCAATCGTATGAGCGTCGTTGGGCGTCAAAATTGACGTTACAGTGCAATCGCCGAAACGCCAACCGAAAATGGAAGCAGCCGCGGATTCGAAGCGCTACGAAAACGGGTCCGTGGCGGATTGCTACGGACCCGTTTTGGGAATGAGAGGCGCCGCCCGGATTCGAACCGGGGATGGCGGATTTGCAATCCGCTGCCTTAGCCGCTTGGCCACGGCGCCGTTGCCTGAATGCTGCCGAGCCATGGCCTCTTGACCTCGCAGGAGGACATGAACCGCGTTTTTCCGACCTAGCTGTGCTAAATCTGCCCGACGCTCAGAAAGTTAGGCAATTCAAACGGCGTGGTCAAGTGCGAATGACGGGGTTAATCCAACCGATTCGTGCATTTGGGCCACGCTGGTTGTGCAGATTGCGACTATCGCCCGCTAACTGTTGTTCCGGTGATTTTGGTTAGAACTCGCCGAGATATGTCTGGCGGGCGGCAAGTTGCGAGCCGCCTAAAGAAGCAGGAAACGGTGGTTCGATGCTACCAGCATGCAAAAGCGGAAACAGCTCACGGAACGAGCGGTCCCGCATCGGCATACGGCGATCCCATGGATGGCGCTGGCATGTTTTTTTTACTGGAGTGAGACGGTTCGGTCGGTGCCCCTTTCAACACCGGCGAAAGAACGGGTTCCCCGGTCGAATTGCTGAAAGCGAAGGAGTCGCAGATGGCAATTCGTAGCAGAGCAACAGGAGTGCCATTATGAATTTCTTCACGATCCTCCGGAATATCGTGGCTGGACGCGATCTGGAACAGGAAGCAGTCGTTCTGGCGAATGCACTGGAGCCGCGGGCCTGGGAACTTGTCGAACGAAGGGCCGGGACGCTCACCCGCCACGAGGTTCGCGGATATGTTCGAGCTCGCGTTTCCCTGACGCTCGACAGGGAACTGCGAGCGTTGCGACTATCGGCAAAGTCGGCCAGTATCGTCCGCGCCATGGCTCTGGTTGAACTGACCGGACGGTTCCAGGCGAGGCTTTCTCAACAGGCAGCCACGCCAATGTTGCGCGCCGCATAACGGTTTCTTGCGGCACCGCTTTACACTACGTTCTGGTTTCACGAGCGTCATTGCATTTAATGCGGTGACGCTCGTAAACTAATGCGCCGAAGCGACCCGCACGTCGGACCGACCCGGCTCGGATGCCGAGTGCCGGTGGCCTCAATTCGACGAACAGTTGCAACATTCGTCCTTGCTCCAAAAACTATCTACTTCGCCAGGATAACTTCATGTCGGACTTATGCGATTTTGGCCTCATCGGCCTTGCGGTAATGGGCGAGAACCTGGCGCTGAACGTCGAGAGTCGCGGCAACCGGGTCGCCGTCTACAATCGCACAACGTCGAAAGTGGACGACTTGATCCATGGGCGGGCGAAAGGAAGGAACTTCGTCGGCTGCCATTCGATCGAAGAACTGGTGAACAGCCTTTCGACGCCGCGAAAAGTAATGCTGCTGGTCAAAGCGGGGCCAGCGGTTGACGCGATCATCGACACGTTGGTACCACTCTTGGACAAGGGTGACATCATCATTGATGGCGGCAACACACATTTCGCCGATACAGAACGCCGAACAAGGGCTGTGGAAGAACAAGGTCTGCTGTTCGTTGGTTGTGGCGTCTCAGGTGGTGAAGAGGGCGCACTCAAGGGACCAAGTTTGATGCCGGGCGGGTCGGCCGACGCCTGGCCCATCATGAAGCCCATTTTTCAATCGATCGCTGCCAAGGTGGGGCCGAACGATGACATCCCGTGCTGCGAATGGGTTGGACCCCGCGGTTCCGGTCACTATGTGAAAATGGTGCACAATGGCATCGAGTACGGTGACATGCAACTGATTTGCGAAGCTTACTTCATGATGAAGCATGCGTTGGGTATGTCCAACGATGAAATGTATGACGTGTTCGCCGAGTGGAATGAGGGCGAGCTGGAAAGCTACCTCATCGAAATCACTCGCGATATCTTCAGTGTCAAGGATGATGATACCGACAATTATCTGGTGGACATGGTACTGGATCGAGCCGGCGCCAAAGGCACCGGGAAGTGGATGAGTCAGTTGGCGCTCGATCTGGGAGTGCCCAGCACGTTGGTGACCGAAGCGGTGTACGCTCGCAGCCTTTCTGCAATGAAGGAAGCACGCGTCCGGGCAAGCGAGAAACTCAAAGGCCCCAAAGGCACGTTTGACGGCGATAAGCAGGCATTCGTGGATGCGATTCGCGACGCGCTCTACGCATCGAAGATCTGCAGCTACGCGCAAGGATTTGTTCAATTGCAGGCGGCTGCTGCCGAATATGATTGGCCGCTGAATTACGGCGATTGTGCCCTGCTCTGGCGAGGTGGCTGCATCATTCGAGCCAGATTCCTTGACCGCATCAAAGAAGCATTCGACGCAGACCCCGTACTCGAAAACCTGCTGCTGGCACCCTACTTCACTTCCGCCATCCAAAGCGCTCAAGCGAACTGGCGGAAAGTGATTGCCACCGCCGTCGAGTTGGGCATCCCGACTCCGGCGTTCGCTGCCGCTCTCGCCTACTACGACGGATATCGCCATGCCCGCTTGCCCGCGAATCTGTTGCAGGCTCAACGGGATTACTTCGGAGCCCACACGTTCGAACGCACGGATAAGGAAGGCAACTTCCACGCCGAGTGGATCCAGCGACGACGCGAACCGATGCAAAACTCGTAGTTCCACTTCCTGTTTCGAAACGAGCCGGTAGTATGCCACACACGGTTGTAATCTTTGGTGCCTCCGGCGACTTGACCCGCCGGAAACTGATTCCGGCGCTTTATTCTTTGAAGCACAAAGCGCGGCTGCCCGAGGATACACGAATTCTTGGTGTATCCCGCACCGACTTCACCGACGATGAGTGGCGCAACCACTTAAGAGACTCGACGCAAAAATTCCTGGGCGACGAATTTGATGTCGATGTTTGGAACGAACTGGCGAAGGATATCCACTACCAGGCTTGCGATCTGACCGAGCCGGAGGAAATGGCCGAACTGGCAGCCCGCTTGTCGATGGTGGAAGACGGTCAACCTGCCGATCGGCTGTACTACATGTCGACGAAGCCTACGCTCTATCAAAAAGGTATCACCCAGCTGGGTATGCAGGGCATGGCCGATGAGTCTTTGGGTGCCAGACGAGTGGTTGTCGAAAAACCATTCGGTAACGATTTTAAATCGGCACAGGCGTTGACCAAACATATCCACACAGTGTTTTCCGAGCACCAGGTCTATCGCATCGACCATTATCTGGGCAAAGAGTCGGTGCAGAATCTGTTCGTGCTGCGGTTCGGGAATACGATCTGGGAGCCGCTTTGGAACCGAAACTACGTGGACCATGTTCAAATTACCGTGGCCGAATCGTTGCCCGTCGGAACGCGCGGCGGCTACTACGATGGTTCTGGCGTGCTGCGGGACATGTTCCAAAATCACCTCCTGCAGCTGATGATGATCACCGCAATGGAAGCGCCCGTGCGCAATCGATCCAACACAGATTCGTGATGAGAAAGTCAAAGTCCTGGCGGCGGTGCGACCGGTGATTGGATGTAACGTAGGTCGCGATACCGTGAGGGGCCAGTATGTCGGCTACCGCGATGAAGAAGGCGTACCGAAGGATTCGGAAACAGCGACGTTTGCGGCGATCAAATTGGAGGTCGACAACTGGCGTTGGCAAGGTGTGCCATTCTATCTGCGCAGTGGCAAGGCGATGTCCTGTCGCACGACGCAAATTGTCGTGCAATTCAAGCCCACGCCGCACCACTTGTTTGCAGAACCTGAAAACGGCCAACTGGAAGCGAACCGATTGGTGATCCAGGTTCAGCCGGATGAAGGCATCCAGTTGCATCTGCAGACGAAGGTGCCGGACGCCGGAATGTTACTCCGCGAAGCCGATCTCGATTTCAATTTTCGGGAGACATTCAACTCGGTCATGCCAGATTCCTACCAGCGCCTGTTGCTGGATGCGATGAGCGGAGATGCGAGTTTGTTTGCTCGCAGCGATGAGGTCGAGTTCGCGTGGAAAATCATGGACCCGATCATTCAGGGTTGGGTGACTTCCGATGCTCCACCGTTGGGTCTCTATGAACCCGGCTTCTGGGGTCCTGACTACTCTACTGAATGGATGCACGACCAGAATCGAAACTGGTTCGATGTTTGTCCCGTCTTGCCGCACTAATCTTCATTGTCACGATTCGATACTGAAAATCCCTCGTTCCTGCGATCAGGAACGAGGGATGCGCATCCGGCTTGAAGACCATTCTTCGCTAACTGCGTCGCCACATCGCGAACAATGGCAACAGCAACCAGGCGAGTCCTGCGGGCTCAGGAACCGTCGTGACCGTAACGCTGGCAATGGCGCCACCGGTGAAGTCGGCAACCGTCGTGTCGAATCCCGCAGGGATGTTGGCGAACGTACTGAACGGATCGGGGCCGATGACCATCGTAGTCAAACCGCCCGGCGTGTCGGTGCCGAAATTGGCGCCTCCGCCGCCCGGATTGCTAACGCCGATGAGGCCGTTGCCGGGTGAGAAGTCAAAATCTTCGGCTTCCGTTCCCGCGTCGTAGACGGTGCTCAGGTCGAAAGAAAGTGACGTGCCCAGTGGGGCGCCAATCAAGCTGGCGATGCTGATGCCCGAGTCGTTGCCGATGAACCAGTCGTTGGATGGCAACACCATGGCCGCGACTTGAAGCAGTGAATGGCTGTCGTCAATCGTAAAGATCGCCGTCGAACTGGCGCCTTGGGCGTAAATGGGTGGCGAGCCAGGGCCTACGCCCGGTCCTAACAACGGTCCACCGCTGGGTGGCATGAAACCGGCGGGGCTGCCAGTCTCGGCCAGGTCTTCCAGAGCGGCCGATGCGGGCGAACCGAGGTTGAAAATGTCGTAGGATCCATCTGAAAAGTTAACGATGACCGGCGCTGTTCCGACCGGTCCTACGACTTCGTAGGTGACCTGTAGCTGAGTTTGAGCGGAGACGGTTGCGCCACAAAGCACAAGCGAAAGAAGCGAAAGAACGAATCGGGAATTCTGCATAGTAATCTCCAAGGAAGAAACGACGTCGCAAGCATGCGACCTCAAGAACGAAACAATCAAGCGACGGGGCGCTTGCACGCAAGAGTTCCTTCATTGGCTTTGAGCGGCCTGTGCCGTCGTTCCTCTTCGATCTTGACCTGAAGAGGCGCGGGTCGTCCCCAGGACCTGGGAACGCCTCGCTCTCTTCTCTGTTTCCAAAAGTTGGTCGAAGGCAGATCGCAAACGCTACAGAGTTTTCTCAAAACTTTACGAAGTGTGAATTGGATCACATTACGTACCGTTGCAGCTTCCTTGCGGTGAGCGATTGAAAACCGATCCTGGACCGATCGTACCTGCTCGACGTCAGGAAAACGCCGGGGGAGCGAGTCGCACAGGGGTTTACGGAAGTGAAAATCCGATATGGCTGTGGCGTTAACTACTCAGCATGTCGTTCGATTGTGGCCCGAATGCGCTCACGCGAAGCTGCTGGTAACCGGTCGGATGCGCTCAACTCGCGCTGCGCGAGAGCACGGGAGGCGTTTTGCATGAACTCGACTTGTTCACGAAAACGACGACACGAACGGCAGCAAAGCTCGTGCAGTCGGACCGCCCAGCGTTCGACGGTTGATAGTTCCGAGTGTCCGCAGAAGTCGTTCGACACCAGATGCGTCGAGTGATCGCATTGCAGCGTTAGCAGCATCCAGATGGCGGAAAGTGTTTTTCGCAAGGGTCAACTCGGTTTGGCGGAGAACCAGTTCTTTTCCAGGCATGCTCGCAGGTTCAAGCGAGCTCGATATAGTCGCACGGAAGCATTCGTTGGCTTGATGCCCAACTGTTCACAGGCCGATTCGGTGCTCTCACAGTCCATTTCACGCAAAATGAAGATTGCCTTCAACGAGGCGGGTAACTTGCTCAAGCAATCCTCGAAGATTTGCCAAAATTCGTCGCGCTCCAGGTTTTCGGCTGGCTGGCTGGACCAATGAGCCAGTCGTTTGATCCATTGGCCGTTCTTCTGGAACAAAGCATGGTGCTCAGGGCATTGAATGCCGTCGACCTCGCGTCGTTCCTTTATTTCCCGTTTCGATTCGCGGCGAAAATGATCGACAATCTTGTTTTTCAAAATACCTGTCAGCCAGGTCCGAATTCCTGCTCTTCCGTCAAAGGACCCAATCGCTTGAAAACCGGCCAAAAGCGTCTCCTGCACCAGGTCTTCGGCTACATCGTGCCGACTGACTCGACGCAGGGCGAAGCCAAACAGCGCGTCGCCGTGCTCGTCGAGCCATTTCAGCGGATCACAACCGTTTTCCGGGTTCTGCGTTGGATGGGTCATGATGCGATGAGTGACAAGACTGGCCGTCTGCGGAATGACGGTCCTTGGGTATACTTATTGGTCGCCGATGTATGTCGAAAATTACAGCATTTTTTTCCAAGTGATCCAGAGCCGTCCCCAAAAGCCGTTGAATGTCCGAGAATAGCTTAAAAACATCGCATTACACGTCCTTTCCGACCCAGCTTCGGCCGCTCACCTTCGACGATGTGGAGGTTGGCTTTCCTGTCGTCCAGGCGGCTCTTTCGGGATATAGCGACTGGCCGATGCGTGTGATCGCCAAACGTCAGGGCGCTCCCTACGCGATTTGCGAAGTCATGCTCGACCAGTTTCTTGTCGGCATGCGGGATCGCAAGAAAACGAAGCACTTTCTGCACATCAGTGACGAAGAGCATCCGGTGGGTGGCCAGTTGATGGGAGCGGAACCGGATCAGTTTGCCGCGGGAGCGGTCAAGCTGGTGGAGGCCGGCTTTGACGTCATCGATATCAATTTCGGTTGCCCCGTCAAAAAGGTGCTCGGTCGCTGCCGCGGTGGATTTCATCTGGGCCAACCTGAGATTGCTCTCGAAATCATTCAACGTACGCGTGAGGCCGTGCCGGCTCATATTCCAGTGACAGTGAAAATGCGACGTGGTGTTGATGATTCTGCAGAAAGTCGCGACAAGTTCTTTCGCATTCTCGATGGGGCATTTGAGGCAGGACTGGCTGCCGCGACAGTACACGGTCGCAGCGTCATGCAGCGTTATGTTGGACCGAGTCGCTGGGAGTTTCTTCGGGAGGTGAAAGAACATGTGGGTCAGCGGACGATCCTTGGCAGCGGCGATTTATTCACTGCCGCCGACTGCTTGAGCATGATCGAACAAACGGGTGTCGATGGCGTTACGGTGGCTCGTGGGGCGATTGGCAACCCGTGGATTTTCGCACAGGCGCGTGCGCTCGCCGAAGGCCGTCCGATGCCGGCGCCGCCATCGGTGCGCGAGCAAGGCGTGGTGATTCGAGAGCATTTTCGTCTATCGGAGCAGCTTTACGGCGAACGATGTGGGTCGATCATGCGTAAATTCGGAATCAAGTATTCGGTGCTGCATCCAGATGCCGAAGAGGTTCGCACTGCTTTTGTCGCCGTACGGAAGCGCGAATACTGGCTGGCGGTAATCGATCGATTTTACGACGACGACCGACCGGGTTGTCACATGCCCATTGATATTCATCGTTCGCAGGCAAGCTGCACTCCCGGACACGCACCCATTACGGGCCATTCTCAGGCATGAATTCCGAGTCGCCCGTTGTCGCACATCTTTCTACGGTCCATACCTGGAACGATACGCGGATATTCCAGCGAATGTGCAAGTCGCTGGCACGGAAGGGTTTCGACGTGCACTTCATCGTGCCCTGCAATGATTGGGATCAACCACAGGAAATCGATGGCGTCACGATTCACCCGCTGCCGCGTACTGCCGGCAGGCTCGGCCGGGCGACCGTGAGCGCTTATCGGGTGTTTCGCACCACGCGAAAGTTGCGGGCCGATATTTGTCATTTTCACGACCCGGAATTGATGTGGATTGGTATTCTATTGCGCCTGTACGGTCATCGAGTGATCTACGATGTCCATGAAGATTTTGTCGGTGATGTGGTCGAAAAAAGCTGGATTCCGAGGCCTCTCCGCCGCACTGTCGGTTGGCTGGTGAGTTCGTTGGAAGCGGTGGTGGCCAGGGTGGTATCGGGCGTGGTCACGGCGGGAAGCGACATTCAACAGCGATTGGGACGGCACACCGACAATTGCATTTCCGTACAGAACTATCCCGATCTCAACGCATTTCCGAAATTGACCAACGCCACGGAAGCTGAACCTCCACAGGTTGTTTTTCTGGGCGGCATGAATCGGACCGAAGTCCCCCAGAGCCTGATCCGGGCGATCGAACTCATTCCCTCCGATCTGGAGTTTGAATTTGTGTGGGGCGGTAAACGCAGTGATCCGGAAGTGCTGGCCGGGTTGCGAAAGCGAAGAGGTTGGTCCCGAGTCAAATTTCTCGACTTCGTGCCGTTCGCCAAGGTGAACGAGCTGATGAGACACGCTCGCGCCGCGGTCGTGCTGTACGCTGACGCTCCGAACAACTACTCGATCCGTTCAAATCGGCTCTTCGAGACCATGGCCGTTTCGCTGCCCATCATCGGGCCGAGCTATGGCGATTGGACTGCATTTCTACAGCAGCATGCCTGTGGGCTCCCGGTTGATCCCCACTCGCCGCAAGAGATCGCGACGGCGATCGAGCGCGTGCTACGCAATCGGGAGGAAGCTCACGACATGGGGGCTGCTGGTCGAACCGCTGTCGAGCGTGAATTCAACTGGGCTTCGGAACTCGATCGGCTGGTGCAACTGTATCGCAAACTGCTGGCCTGAGGTAACTTTTGCGGGCCGCGATTTCTTGGTGACCGGCTATCTTCTTGCCAGCGCCGCGTGGAAAGCCGCTTCAAATTTGTCCGCCTGAAATCGGATGTCGTAATGTGCTTTGCAGTATTCTCGACCAGAAGTGCTCATGTCCTGTCGCAATTTGGGTTCATTCTTCAGGCGGAGGATTCCCGATGCCAATGCGTTGCCATCGCCCGGTTGTACGAACAATCCGGCGCCAGCGCTCTCGACCACTTCACGTATCGCTCCGTCGATCCCCAACAGAATCGGACGGCCCGCTGCCATGTAGTCGAAGACCTTGTTGGGAAACGGCATCTTGAATTCGGGGATATCGAGCAGCGTGGCAACGCAGATATCGGCCGCTGCCAGGACGGAACCAACGTTTTCCTTGGCGAAGTGACCGGCAAACGTCACGTTGGTCAGCTGATGTCGTGCGACCAACGCTTCCAGGTGGTTCTGTTGGTTTCCGCCTCCTGCCAATACGAACTGGATGTCCTGTTCGACGCGCAATTGCCTGGCCGCATCGATGAACGTTGGCAAATCGTTCGCCAAACTGAGCGAACCAGCGTACATCACTACGAACTTGTCACGTAAATGATGCTGTTCACGGAATGCTTTTCCGCTTTCGCTCGGTTGAAAGAGCCCGATGTCGACGCCCATGGGAATGAATGAAATGTCTTCGGGGGAAACTCCAAAGGACCCGACGTGATCGGCGTAAGCCGGTGCATTCACGACGCAAAAGTCAGTCGCCGGTAGAAAAACCGCTCGGCAAAGCGGCAAAGCCAGATCAGGATGGGATTCGTCAGCACGCCCATGCCTACGGCATAATCGGGCCAGAGATCCAGCACCTCCAACACGAAAGGCTTGCGTCGAAAAAGTGCCACGAGCCACGTTGGGGGCAGTTGGAAAATCGGCGGCGTCGTCCCCAACACAACGTCGACGGATGGAACACGCATGCCGGCCAGGAATGACGACGGAATAAAGGATAAGTAGCTCAACGTGTGCCAGATCAGACCTTTCTGCACGGTGGGCAATCCGTACGCACGGACCACGCGGACACCTTGGTAGTTCTCTTCGCCATCGCGTGGGATTTGAGTTCCCGTCAAGTAATCGACATTACTGGCCACGATCGTCACCTGATGACCCTTGCGCACCAGGTCGGCTCCAACGTCCAGGTGGCGAGTACCTCCAGGGTGCTTATGGTCGACGAAGTTCTGGTGGATGATCAGGACGTGCATGCGACGACTGTATTGGTGGCGTATTGTTCCAGTGGCAACCCAAATCGCTCGAACCAAGAGTAATTCATCGTCAACGGTATGCTGAGCCCATGCGAATGAAGTAACAGATAGCGCCATGGTTTCTCGTCCAATTGAAGAAAATCATGGGTCGTTTCGCCGATCAATGAGTTTGCCGTTGGAACCAGTAATCGGCCGTCAGGAAACGACTGTAGGCACGGAGTACCATGTTTTTGAAGATGTCGTCAATCGTTGTTACGCAAAACACGTCGGCGGTGATCGACGGCCCACATTTCTTCCAAGGGCCAACGATCATCCGGAATGGGTGAGGTAACCGATGCCTTCCCGGCTTCGAGCATGAATACGGGCCGTGTGTTGGCGCGCCGAAATCTCATGTTTTCTTCGCGGCCAATGTTGTGGTGCGCAGCACTAGACTTGCTCCAGGGCGGCGTCGATCTCCGCGGCGACGACTTCGTCTCGCTCGATCGAGGCCCGTTCTCTTAACGCTTGCGCTGCGGTTGCACTGCCGATTTGTCCCAGGGCCCAAGCCGAACTGGACCGAATTAGTGGCTCTTCGTCGGAAAGGGTCTTGCACAAAGCCTCGATGGCCATTTCCCAACGCTGATTTCCCAGCACAATGGCTGCGTTGCGTAGCAGGCCACGGCGTTTGGATCGCCACATCGGTGTGTGGCGGTAGCGACTTCTGAACGCGTCCGCACCCAATTGCAGTAACGAAACGAGCTCCGTGGGGTTATTGGATTCTGCTGGCTGAAATTCAGGTAGCGACGTCACGGGCACCTTGTTGTTCCAGGGACATACGTCTTGGCAAACGTCGCAACCGAACAGCCAATTTCCCACGCCGGTGCGGCAATTCCCTGGGAATGTCGTCACGCAACTCGATGGTCAAGTAGCTGATGCACTTCCTGGCATCGAGCACGTACGGCTCCGGAAATGCGTCCGTGGGACAGGCGTCGAGGCAGGCCGTGCAAGTGCCGCAGTGATCGGATTCGGGCGCCAGATTGTACGCGAGCTCCAGGTCGGTCACGATGGCGGCGAGAAAAAACAGGCTGCCTTGTTGTCGATTCAATAGCAACGTGTTCTTACCTATCCAACCAAGTCCGGCGAGCTGCGCAAAATCGCGTTCCAATAACGGCGCCGTGTCGACGACACCCCGCACGGTGCATCCCGGGTCCAGCTGTTGGATCTGGGCAACCAACTGTCTTAGTTGTCCGTGAATCCAATCGTGATAATCGGCCGTGCCCCACGCGTAGCGAGATACACGACCGTACCCGCGGTCCGCAGACTTGGGTTCGGTCGTTTTATAGTCGACCGTCAGCATGACCAGACTGCGAGCTCCGTCCAGAACATGTTGAGGATGCGCGTAGGCTGCTTTCCGGTTTTCGAGGTATCGCATCGAACCCGCATAGCCGCGTTCCAGCCACTCGTGAAATCGACCTAACCCTGCCGGCTCGACGGCTGGGCAAAATCCCACGTTGGAAAAGCCCAACTCGCGGGCCCGATGTTCGATTTCGTCGGAAAGTTGTTCGGGATTCAAAACAGCCATGGAATCTCTGCAGGCGCGTGAAGTTCCTTTTGTAGCGGTTTTAACGATTATGACACGTCCCCAAGGGGCGGATGGGGTGGGATCGCGCAAAAAGACGCTTGCTCTCGTTTGACGGTTTGTTTGCTGCAATTACCGTGGAAAGAGTGCATTTTGCTTATCGACGAGCACGTTTGCCCTTTTTTGCTTCGGCCGTTCGTCGCTCGCTGTTCGCTGTATTCGCTCTTCTATCGAGGTCAGTTATGAAAACAATCAAATCAATTCTCAGCATCGCTCTGGCGGTAGGCATGCTATCGCTGACGACGACTGCTGAAGCGGGTCAGCCCATGATGAAGGGTGGCGGGATGAAAGGTGGCATGAAGGGTGGCGGAGTCCACGCATATCGCGGCAGCCGATCTTCGATCCGTGGTGGTGGTGTCCGAACCGTTGGCCATGGAATCGATCGCGTTGGAGGAGTTGGCTATGGCGGCTACGGCCGCGGATGGCTTGGCGGCATTGGCGGCATTGGTGGCTTCGGCTACGGCGGCGCCGCTCCGTATTCGATTTTTGGCGGCGGCGCGTTTAACGGCGGCCAGTCCTACATCAATGGTCAGATTCCAATCCCGCCATATTTCGCCTTGCATCCGCCCGTCTATTACAGTGCTCCGGTACCGCGCTCCTATGGGTATAGCCCTTACGCGTATCCAGGGTATGCACCCACACCGCCTGCTCCTGTCTTGGTCGAACCGGAAGTCGTAGAGAATCAATATTGTCCAGCAGCGGTACAGAAGCTGGAACAAAAGGAGAAAGCGGGAAAGGCAACGGACGACTTCGCCAAACAGTCGCAGTGGATTGCCAACCCGTTCGTCCGAAACATGGACGATGAAGTTATCCAGAAATCGCCTGTCGTCGCCGCCAATTAGGTCGCGTACGAGCATATCTACAGAATTCGATCAACGAGCCTGCCGCGATGCGGTGGGCTCTTTTTCTGTTTTGGGTTACCAAAGCTTCGGTACAGTTCGATCCGTACGCGTCGTGGCTCGCCGTTTTTCAGAGATTCCGGTCGCATTGTTATCGATCGGGGTGCCTTCACTGCTGCCAATGCCCGCGACATCGCTGACGGCGTGGCAAAACGATCTAGCTTCGCTCACGAGCAGTCGTTACCATCCGCCGCCGCTCGCGTCCGTGGCGCACCCGTTGCAAGTCTGGTTTGGTGGAAGGAGCCACACTATGAGTCGTTGGTTAGCGCTGTTTATTGTCGCGCTCTGTCTAGCAGGGTGTCGCGCGCCTCGACCATGTCTTGACCCATTTGCTGGCTATGGAAACCAGTGCGTGCCAGCGCCACAAACCGGGTCGATCGGCTACGGCTCTGGGTACTATCAGGCACAGGCGGGACAACTTTACGGTCCGTCAGCGCGAGCGATGCATCCGGTTCCAACCCTTGGAAATGCGCCCAGCCAGTTGCGGACGTCCCAGGTGCCTCAGCTAATGCCAGATGACAATACAGGAGCTGCCTACCAGCCACCTCGGCCTTCGAATACCACGGTTGCGAACCTGGCATCAGAGAACGTGCAGGACAATCAACTGACGTGGATTGCTCCGTATGCAAATGGCCCCGACCGAGCCGCCGCCGTGCAGTACTCGGCTCCGCCCTACTACTCGCAACCCTATCGACAGCCCGAATATGCACCGCCGTACGTTCAGCCGAGCTACCCTACGCAGCAACTTGATCCATCCATCGCGTCCGTACCTGCCAACAGGCCTCCGATGCTTGGTTCCCAGCCCTCAGTTGGCTTGATCCCGCCGATGAATCAGGTACCGGGTACGTTTCAGTATTCGTCGCCGTTGATTCCCTCTTTTGCTCGATCATCTGCAGGTTGTTGTGGACCGAACCCCGATACAAGCTATTCGGCGCTGGAACCGGCGCCGCAGGGTTCGGTTGTGACTTACGAAGCTCCCTACGCGGCAACCTATGCCGACGGCTACGGCGTCCCCAGCTATGGCCCGCCGCTCGTGTCAGGAACACGCGACTACGGCTACCGAACCGCCGATGACGGCTGGCAGGCCCGAGCGGCCGACCGACGGTAGCGACTCAAAACGCATCAACTCGCCTGATGATTGATCAGGCCCCACCTCGCGTTGCCAACTCCCGCCTGACGTGTGTTAAACTCCTGCGATGTCATCAGTCGCTGAAAATTCCGCGAGGGTTCGCCCGGCACCGCTTCGTATCGGTGACGTCGTCGTCGATCCGCCCATATTGCAAGCGCCGATGGCCGGGTTCACCAACTACGCTTTCCGGCAAATTGTTCGCGAGTACGGCGGAGCAGGTCTGCAGGCGACCGAAATGGTTAATGCCAAAGGCTTTCTTTGGATGGACCGTGAGCAGCAGGAGTATCCAGACCGTTTATGGGGGGTGAAGGACGAACCGCGACCACTCGCGGTGCAGATTTGGGACAACGATCCCCCGACCTTGGCGGCCGTTGGTCGGAAATTGGCGACCGAGTTCGGTGTCACGTTGGTGGACATCAATTTTGGTTGCCCGGTGAAGCAGGTGACTGACCGCGCTAAAAGCGGTAGTTACTTATTGAAGCATCCCTCGAAAATGTTTGACATCATTTCGGCAGTGGTCGAAGCGTGCCTGCCGACCCCGGTGACGGCCAAGATCCGACTGGGTTGCACGTTGAATAACATCAACGCAGTTGAGGTCGCACAGGTCGTGGAAGAGGCGGGTGCTGCTGCGCTGACGGTGCATGGCCGAACGGCGCAGGAGTTTTTCAAAGGGCATGCTGACTGGAACCGCATCTCTGAGATCAAACAGCATTTGAACAACATCCCTTTGATTGGCAACGGTGACCTATCGAGCGCCCAGGAGGTTGTCGAGGCATTTCGTCGCTATGACGTGGATGGCGTCATGATTGCCCGCGCTTGCCTGGGTCGCCCCTGGTTGTTTCAACAAGCGTGTGCTGCTTTGCGAGGCGAACCTGTGCCGCCCGATCCGACGATGGAGGAGCAACGGCTCTGCATGCTGCATCACTATAAGTTGGTCGTCGAACGATTTGGCGAGAAGAAGGGAACGCTCTTGATGCGCAAGTACGCGTGTACCTACGCGCAAGGCAAATCGGGAGCTCGCGACTTCCGCCGTTACGTGGCCCATGTCAGCACCTCAGCTGAATTCCACGACGTTGTCGAAGAGTACTTCCCGCGTGAAATCCGACCGACTAGGTAGCAGTGTTTTCATGAGGAAGGCAGGAATTCAGGAATCGATTAGCCGTCGATCGTCAACGTTTGCATCCGTGTACAATCGCCACGGCCTTGTTCTGTGTTGAAGTCGCGTTTCTTCTTCGTGATTTCCTGCTTTCCTGATCAAAAGATGAATCTGAGCAAGTGCTACGCGCCGGTTCTGTGCGGCTGGGCTTGGGTCAATTCAGCCGTTATATTGCTGAGTCAACGCTGGACTCTGGGAAATCTACTTGCCGGGCGACCGACTGGAACAAAAGGGGAAAACTGTGGCAAGACCCGTGAAGGAACAATGGGGATCGCGCATCGGCGTGATCCTCGCGGTAGCAGGTTCGGCGGTGGGTTTGGGAAACTTTCTGAGGTTTCCGGGCAGGCTGCGCAGAATGGCGGTGGCGCATTCTTGTTGCCGTACTTCATCAGCTTGCTGATTCTCGGTATCCCGCTCTGTTGGGCCGAATGGACCATGGGTCGTTACGGTGGCCAGCGAGGATTCAATTCCGCACCCGGCATTTTCAGCGTGATCTGGCGCAACCCGATTTCGAAATATCTTTCCGTATTTGCGTTGATGATCCCCTTGGTTGTTTACATGTATTACGTGGTGGTTGAGGCGTGGTGCCTCGGCTACGCCTTTCACTACCTCAAAGGCGATTTGGCCAGCCTTGGTGCGGACCCCGCGGAATACAGCAATTTCTTTAACTCGTTCGTCGGCGCCAGTGACGACGGTGATCTGTTCAAGGTGAACAACGAACTGCTGATCTTCGTGGGCATCACGTTTGTGGTTAATTTTGTGTTGATCTATCGCGGCGTTGCCAACGGAATCGAGTCTTTCTGCAAATACGCGATTCCGATTATGGCTGTGTGTGCGCTATGCGTGCTGGTGCGGGTGCTGACGCTGAGTGGCCAGGAGCGTACCGTCAGCCAGGGCCTGGGGTTCATGTGGAATCCCGACATGAGCAAGCTCAAAGAAACACAAACCTGGATCGCTGCGGCAGGTCAGATTTTCTTCAGCCTGTCGGTCGGGTTTGGAGTGATCGTGAATTACTCGAGCTACCTGTCGAAGAAAGACGACGTTGTGTTGAGTGGTTTGACCGCCAGCAGCATGAATGAGTTTTTTGAAGTGTGCCTGGGTGGACTGATCACGCTACCGGCTGCGTTCATTTTCCTTGGTGCTTCGGCAGCGACCTTCGGCACGTTCAGTTTGGGTTTCAACGCCTTGCCCAACGTATTTGCGCAAATGCCGCTTGGTCGCTGGTTTGGCTTCATCTGGTTCCTGATGCTGTTCCTGGCGGCAATTACCAGTAGCCTCTCCATGCTGCAGCCGGTGCTTGCGTTTCTCGAAGAAGGACTCGCGCTGAAACGCCGAGGGTCATCGACACTTTTGGCGATCCTGACGATCCTGGGCAGTGGCTTCGTGTTGTACTTCTCCGGCGGCACCGTCGCGATGGACACGTTTGATTTTTGGGTCGGAACCGTATTCATCTACATTCTGGCGATGGTTCAGGCGATCATCTACGGCTGGGTCTTTGGTATCGAACGCGGGGACCGGGAAGCACATTGGTGCTCATTTGCGTATTCCAAAGATCGTTCAGTATTTATTGAAGTATGTCGTGCCGATCTACCTGCTGCTGCTGTTTGCGGCATTCTGCTACCAAAATCTGCCCAGCCGGGTTACCTCACCGGACAAGAGCGCAGAAGTTGTCGCCGTCTGGGGTTGGCTGTCCTCCGAGGGAGTGATGTGGGCGGGAGCGAATCCAGCGGACATCCCGCCGGCATTCGGTAGCTTTGATGCCGATGGGAATTGGACGAGTGACCTGGGGTACTCGTTCAGCCAGGGACGGATTGGCCAGATGTTGTCGAGCAAAGTCATTCAATGGTCGTTTATGTTCCTGGGCGGAGTGCTCCTCTTGTTGCTGGGTTTGATTTTTCTTGCCGGGCGACGTTGGCACCGGGAAGGCATGTACGCCCATGCAGACACGATCGAATAAAAAAATCAGGAAACGAAAATGTTGATCTCATTGCTACTCGCGCAAGTCGCCAATGCGTCGCCGCCGCTGTCGTTGACCGGTCTGACGGTTATGGTGCTTTCAGTAGGTTCTGTCTTGTGCCTGCTGTCTTTTTGCCTGTACACCGTCATGACCTTACCACCGGTCGAGCGTGAAGAAGACGAATTCCATCCGCCTCGATCGATGTCGATGTAGCTTGAATCTGCAGCTCATAGTGGCCTACTCGCTTGAACACCGTCCATCCCATGTGTGAAGACGTGACCGAAGCGGGCTATGTCCGTCGAATCGAATCTGATGACGAGATTCTGCGAGTTCAATCGTCACATGATCTTTGGTATTCACGTGCTCGTGGAATTGTGTTCCTGATCTGCCTGGCCTTTGCGCTCGCCGGTTGGTTCCGCCTCGCTCCGTTCCGTGCCATGATGTGGGCCGCCGCGGCCTCTTTTGCCTGCTTCGTGGCGGTCGTCTATCGTCACGAGTCGCTGCGCGAACTAATGGCGATGACGCGAACGCAAAGGCTGTTACAAAATCGGCAACTCCATCGTTACCGGCGCGATTGGTCCCGAGTTCCCGAGCCGGTTGTGGATGTTCCCGAAGAGCATGCGGGCGTCGCAAGAGACCTCGATCTGATGGGCCGCGCCAGCGTGTTCCAGTGGCTTAGCCGAACGCATACACCGCGAGGGAAGCGGTTGCTTCGTGATTGGTTGCTGGATGCTGCCGATCCGATCGAAGTATCCGAGCGCCAAGACGCAGTGAAAAAATTGGCCCAGATGCAAGGCTTGCGCGACGAACTGGATTTGCGCGGCGAGTTACTCGCAGCCAGCACGACCGGTCCCGAGCGATTCATAGAATGGGCTACAGGACCTGTGCTTTACAAACCTCGAATGGCGCTGCGGTGGGTCGTGCGTCTACTAACACTGCTGACCGTGCTGTTGATAGCTGGTCTGCTGACGCAGGGCGTGCCAAGGGGCGGGTGGTTGGTACTGATTGGTCTGATCGCAGTGAACATCCTGGTGAATGCGTTCTTTGTGGGATCGATCCACGATCTGTTCAACCGGATCACGGCAGGGGGCAATGAGCTGCGGCACTATTCGGCGCTGTTTGAACTCTTGAGCTCATTGCCGGGAGATTCGCCCCGCCTGGCCCGTTTGCGGGAGCAATTGGACGACGATGATGTGTCGTTTCGGCAGGCTTTTAAGGAACTTAACCGCATCATGCGGTGGGGTGGAGGTCGCAAGAGTTCGATATTCGGAATCCCCTACGTTTTTATCCAGGTGCTTGTGTTTTGGGATTTTCACGTCCTGGTTTGGCTCGAGCGATGGCAAGAACGCTGTGGCCATTGTGTGGGCTCCTGGTTCGACGCGGTTGCTGAACTGGAGGCGTTGGCATCTTTGGCGACGGTTGCCGCCGATCATCCGGAATGGACCTATCCGAAAGTGAATTGTGGCAGCGAGAAGTTCGCAGCCGGGCAGTTGGGTCATCCGTTGCTTCCTCTGGGCGAGTGTAGTGCCAACGACGTGCAGCTGGGGCCGCCGGGGACGTTCTTGTTGATAACCGGATCGAATATGTCGGGCAAAAGCACCCTGCTGCGGGCGATTGGCGTCAATGCTATTTTGCGCGTACGGGTGCACCGGTTTGCGCCGCTTCATTGTCCATGCCCCCCGTCGAGTTGGCGACCAGCATGCGAGTCAGCGACTCGTTGGACGACGGCGTTTCGTTCTTCTTTGCCGAGCTGAAACGACTCAAGGCGATCGTCGACCAATCGAGAGCCATCGATAAAGACAGTGGGACACGTTTGTTGTTCTTGTTGGATGAAATCTTGCAAGGGACAAATTCGGCCGAACGTCAGATTGCAGTGGCCCAGGTGATTGGTCATCTCGTCGAACAGGCTGCGATCGGAGCTGTCTCAACGCACGACCTGGAACTGGCCAACGAAAAGCAGCTCAAGAGCTGCTGTCAGACGGTGCATTTTCGCGAACAGTTCGCCGAAGTGGACGGCAAACGCGTGATGAGCTTCGACTATCAGTTGCGAGAAGGCATTTCTCCCACGACGAACGCGCTGAAATTGCTGGAAATGGTGGGACTCGGCGGCAACAAATGAGTGTCGACCGGGCGATGTGGCAGGTGCGCACTTCGGTCTTGATACGGGCGACCTGCACGCCGGTCTGGGGGAAGTCCTCCTCCGAGAGCATCCGCATCGTCGTCGTTCCCAACGTCGTATGGGCCAGGTGGGTGTCGTAAGGTAATTCTTACCACCCGCATGACCGCTACTGATGGCGCTGTTTTGCAGGAGCGTTTGTCTGTGCGCCGGTCATTTAGCTGGCCGGAAAACTATGCTTTTCCAGGCCGGTTACCTGTTTCGGCCTTGGGTTCCATCGGCCAACAAGAGCGTTTTCTTATGAAGTCACATCAACTGTTTTGTCTCTGTCTACTTGTTGTGGCACAAGCGTCGCCTGCGTTTGCCACCGATTGGGAGAAAACCATCTCCCAGATGCGGCGGGAAGGTGCGAGTAACCAACAGCTCGCAGTCGCGTACAACAACTACGCGCTGTCACTGGACGCGAACAAAGAATGGACACTGGTCGAGCGCAACATGCGTAAGGCGATGACGCTCGATCCAACCAACAAGCAGTATCGCAAGAATTCTGCCACGGCCTGCCTTAACCGGGCATTTGATCTTTTTCGTGGTGGTGAGACGAACGATCGTAAAGCCAATACGGAAGCGTTAGGCCTGGCGAAACGATCCCTGAATGATCAACCGGATTCGTCGGACGCCTACGTTTTGGTCGGTGATATTGAATACTCAGCGCAGCGGCTCGACCGCGCCCGGTTGGCATGGAAAAAAGCCCAGCAACTCCAGCCGTCTTCGGCAATACAGGATCGACTGAAGCGACTCGCGGCGGAGTCGTCGGTCGAAAAAAAACTGGCCAGCACAGGAAACGCCTACTTCGATTTGCGTTACCAGGCCGCGCTCAGTCAGACGCAGGCGGACCAGTTGATTGCAGCGCTGATGGAGGCACGCGCCAAAATTGGCCGAGAGTTTGGCTTTTGGCCGGATCGCCGGATGATCGTCCTGGTTTACACCAGGGAAGGCTATGCAAAAGTCCGCCGTGGACCGGAGTGGTCGGTCGGAGTCTACGACGGCAAGATCCGAGTCCGTTACCCTCAGGAAGGATTTCGAGCGACCCTGGTGCATGAGTACACACACGCGATCGTGCACAGCCTCGCCAGGGACAATTGCCCCAAATGGTTGAACGAGGGATTGGCCGAGTTTCAGGAAAGCAAAGTCCGCCAACCTTCCGTCGAGCTGCTTCGCGTGGCAGCCCGCAGTGGACAATTGATTCCGCTAAATCAACTCAACGCGGCCCTGCAAGATCCCGATGTTCAAGTCGCCGCGTTGGCCTACCAACAATCGTTCAGCATCGTGTTGTACCTTGCGGATACTTCACCGTTCTACCGTATCAAACAGGTGCTCGAACAACTTGGCGCTGGAGCCACGATGGAGTCAGCACTGAAAAGCGAACTGCATACGACGAGTGCTCAACTTGAAGAAGACTGGCGGGCGTGGTTGTCGGATTTTGTCCGCTGAAGCGAGCAGGAACCCAGAAGAAAATTGATGAACGCGGGTGCCATGGCCGTGGGCTGGCTGTCAGGGCCCTGGGCCACTGACCACCCTTCCCCGACGTTAGCGGCAAACGCAACGACGCGGCTCGTGCCAGCGATACCTTCGGCGAAACTGCTTCCTGTCGCAGATTCGCAGGCCCACCTGATCACCAAGCGTCACAGAATTGCAGAACCACTGTTCATCAATCGATCAATCTCTGCCGCGCGACGTTGGTCTCGAAAACGAAACAGCAGTAGGACAAAAGCCAGATTTCCCGTCCATGACGCCCAGGCGGCGATCGCGTAGGCGAGCGAAAAATCCAGGCCGCTTGCCAACAGTCCGGACAGGTAAATACGCAATGTGACTGCTGAAAACGTAAGAGCATAGCTGACGGTCATCAGCCGCCCATGCGACCGGCGATCGAAGTGGTCACTCAAGGGAGTCGCCGCCAGCGTTACCAGTGGCCACAAGATGCCCGAGGCAAGAAAAGCCAACCGAGCGGCTGTTCCTGAGGGCGACGCAAAGTTGCCAACGAACGCACCGAAGCTGCTTGCCAAAACACAAAAAACGTACAGTCGGCCAAGCCAGCGGTGGGCTGGCAAGTAATGCCGTCGTATCCGACTGCTGAGCAGGAGACCTCCGAGCACCAGTGCCATCGAGCCCGGGACAACATGCCACCGTCCCGCCCAGGGAATCTCGGTCAGCAGGCTATCAAAGACGGGCGAGCGGTATTGGGGAACCTGCATCGCCACCATCGCATACCCGGCAACTGGAACTGACATCAGAACGACCAAGAGTCGGCGGATCGAGTGAGCTGGGTGGGCTTTCTTTGTCAAGAATCACTGCCGCCGAATGAGGACAATCTGGCTCAGAGGATGAGGCTGATTTTCGGTCCACCGGTTCGCCTCGCAAGTGGGGATGGACCAAACGGACGGTCCCGAACGTAGCTGGCGAACTGCTGGATCGACTCCAGCATCGACGGCGAGGTCCCGCAGTAGCCAATGGGCCAGCCCAAGACTCCCAAGAAACGATATGTTTTCAGGGGAAATGCGGCCTTTGTGGGACCAAGAACAGAGATTCTTGGCTGGAGAGCTTGATTTAACAAATATCTGGTTGTCAAAATTGCGATAAAGTCTAATATAACGGTGTCGTGGACAAACTTACTTTGGAACAGGCGGTCCTATGAGTGATTCAATCCCGAGTACCGATGTGGCACTGCTGGATGTGCTGCGGCGGGATGGTGGATTACGCGTCGCCCAGCTTTCGCGGCGAATGGGGGTGACGGCGACGGCAGTACGTCAGCGCCTGACACGCCTGGAGGGCCAGGGTTTGATCGAGCGTATGGCGGAGCAAGATGCGTTGCCCAGCCGCGGTCGGCCCTCTTTCGTCTACCAGTTGACGGAGAAAGGGCGACGCGACACGGGTTCCAATTTCGCCGATCTTGCGGTCGCTCTGTGGGACGAGGTCCGGTCGATCAGCAACGTGGAAGTAAGACGTGGGTTGTTGCAGCGCATTTCGGGGCGATTGGCGGGTGCCTACGCCGAGCACATTTCAGGCGATTCGACTCAGGAGCGGATGCAGTCGCTCGCTGGAATGTTGAACGAACGCGATATTCCTTTTGGAGTGGAGACGAAGAACGAGCTGCCTGTACTCAAAGCGTACGGCTGTCCTTATACTGAGTTGGCGGAAAAGGACCGTACGGTTTGCTCAATGGAGCGGATGATGTTCGCCGAATTGTTGGGTGAAAATCTGCGACTTAGCGGCTGTCGCCTGGACGGTGAATCCTGCTGCACATTTGAGCTCTCCTGAACTCGAACGCTGGATTCCCGGAAACATTTTTGGAACACACACTCGCGGAAGTAACAACATGACCCAACCATGGATTGAAGGTCGATTCGAAGAAAACGTCATTACCACGACGCTCGAACAGGCGATCAACTGGGGCCGACAGTCGAGCATCTGGCCGATGACGTTCGGGCTGGCCTGCTGTGCGATCGAAATGATGGCTGCTGGTGCCAGCCGCTACGACTTGGATCGTTTTGGTGCCGGTGCATTTCGTGCGACTCCGCGCCAGGCCGACTTGATGATCGTCGCGGGAACCGTCACTTACAAAATGGCCAGCCGGGTCCGGCGTCTGTACCACATGATGCCGGACCCCAAGTACGTCATCGCCATGGGTGCCTGTACTGTGGGTGGCGGACCTTACTTCAAGTGGGGATACCACGTTGTGAAGGGCGTCGACCTCGTCGTACCCGTCGACGTCTATGTACCCGGTTGCCCTCCACGTCCCGAAGCCTTGCTTGAAGGCTTGATGCGCATCCAGGACAAAATTCGTGGTCACAAGCTGGCAAAACGCAAGAATTCATCAGCTGGATTCGGACACCTCGGGTTAAAGGTTCGAGGACGAGTTGCCGGTTCCGCACCACAGCGGTTGGGTCGATGCACCGGCCGACCAGGACCCATTAACCGATCACCAGAAAATCACGGGCTAGGCCCGCAAACAAGATTGTCTTACTCACGCGTTGCGAAAGTGACCGTGCATTTTGAACCAGGAAAGAACATGACTGACACACTCAAGATTATCGATCTCCATGTCTCCGTGGAGGACACTCCCATCCTCCGTGGTGTGAATCTGGAAATGAACCGCGGCGAGACGCACGCATTGATGGGACCCAACGGTTCTGGAAAGAGCACGCTGGGGTTGGCCATCATGGGACATCCCGGCTACGAGGTCACGCAGGGTCGCATCGAACTGAATGGCGAGAACATCCTGGAAATGGGAGCCGACGAGCGTGCTCGAGCTGGCATCTTTCTTGCTTTCCAACGTCCCGTCGCGATACCTGGCGTCAAGATGGCTGACTTCCTGCGGCATGCGGCCACCAACGTCCGTAATCCGGACCGTAAAGAAGGCGAAGATTTGATTCCGATGCGTGAGTTCCGCAAGGAGGTTCGTTCTCGGATGGAGCAGTTGCGGATGGACGAACAGTTTGCACGCCGTTACGTGAACGACGGTTTTTCTGGCGGCGAGATGAAGCGAGCCGAGATTCTGCAACTTGCCATGCTGCAGCCGAAGTTCGCCATCCTGGACGAGACGGACAGCGGCCTGGATGCAGACGCTGTGCGACTGGCCAGCCAGAGCATCGCCGAAATCGGCGGAGCCAACATGGGGCTGTTGATCATCACGCACCACGACAAGTTGCTGGAACACAACCCGCCTGAATTCACACACGTGATGTTGGGAGGTCGGATTGTCGAAACGGGCGGAGTCGAATTGGCCAACGAACTCCACACGCAGGGTTACGACCGAATCCGGGCTTCCCACCCGGCAGCCGAAGCCGACAATCGAGCAATGCTCGATAAAGAAGAACCCCAAAGCGTTTAACCAGAAGTGTGGGAAGCGACCACGATTTCTTAGCTTTAACTTTCAAGTCTGAGTTCCCAGTTTTTAAAATTCGAGCTCTCTGACTTCACAGAAACCGAGAACCACGATGGCAACTGACGCAGCATCGACCGCAAAACCTGTCGACGAAATCGGCGAAATAAACAAGTACAACTTCCGCACCGAATCGGACGCGTGTCTTCAAGGCGCGCAAGGGAATCGACGCGCGAGATTGTCAGCCAGATTTCCGAGATGAAGGGCGAGCCCGACTGGATGCGGGACTTTCGACTGCGAAGCCTGGAAATCTTCGAGTCGAAGCCCACGCCCAAATGGGGTGGCGGCATCAATCTCGATTTCCAGGACATCTACTACTATCTCAAGCCGACCGAGCGAACAAGGTAAAACCTGGGATGATGTCCCCGCAGGAGATCAAGGAAACGTTCGAGAAGTTGGGGATTCCCGAGGCAGAGCGAAAGTTCCTCGCTGGCGTGAAGGCCCAGTTCGAGAGCGAAGTCGTTTACGGTTCGCTGCAGGAAGACCTCGCCAAAAAGGGCGTGATCTTTACGGATACCGACACGGCCGTTCGCGAGCATCCGGAGTTGCTCCGCGAGTACTTCGCCACGATCATTCCCCCCGAAGACAACAAGTTCGCCGCATTGAATTCGGCGGTCTGGTCGGGCGGTTCGTTCATCTACGTTCCGCCCGGCGTGAAGATCGACTTCCCGCTGCAGGCTTACTTCCGGATCAATGCCGAGAGCATGGGCCAGTTCGAACGTACGCTGATCATCGTGGACGAGGGGGCTCAGGTGCACTATGTCGAGGGCTGTACCGCTCCGATGTACACCACGGAAAGTCTTCACTCGGCGGTCGTCGAAGTCGTGGTGAAGAAGAACGCTCGCTGTCGTTACACGACGATTCAAAACTGGGCGAACAACATTTACAACTTCGTGACCAAGCGAGCGATGGCTTATCAGGATGCGACGATGGAGTGGGTCGATGGAAACCTGGGCAGCCAGCTGACGATGAAGTATCCGGCGGTCTACATGATGGAGCCCGGTGCTCGAGGTGAGATCCTCTCGATCGCCTTCTCGTCCAAGGGGCAGCATCAGGATGCCGGGGCGAAGCTGGTTCATTGTGCCCCGAATACGACCGGCCAGATCATCTCGAAGTCGATTTCCAAGAACGGTGGCCGCAGCAGCTATCGCGGTCTGGTGAAGGTGGAAAAGGGAGCTCACAATGCCAAGTGCAACGTGGTTTGTGATGCTCTGATTCTCGACCCGGAAAGTCGCAGCGATACCTACCCGTACATCGAGATCGCCGAACAGGATGTTTCCATCGGCCACGAAGCCAGCGTTTCGCGCATTGGTGAAGAGCAGCTGTTCTACCTGATGAGCCGCGGTCTGTCCGAAGCCGAAGCCAGCACGATGATCGTGAACGGCTTCATCGAGCCGCTCGTCAAAGAGCTGCCGATGGAATATGCCGTCGAGATGAACCGTCTGATTCAATTGCAAATGGAAGGTTCGGTCGGCTAGGCCTGTAAGCTCACGCTTCCAGTGATTTGAGATGTGAATTTTCAAATCTCAAAGACCCGATTGGTTTCCGCACAAACAGAACTTAGAGAGACTTTGATGTCGAATATGGCTGTTGCTTCCACGTTTTCGCAAGAAGCATTTGATGCGTTTCTGTCGGCTCGCAGCGAGCCCGATTGGCTGGGCGAACGTCGCCTGCAGGCCTGGTCTGATTTTCAGTCGATGGAATGGCCGAGCCGAAGTCAGGAAGAATGGATTCGCACTGACATTCGCATGTTCAAACTGGACAAATATGCAATGCCGTCGATAGCGCCAGCCAATGCCCAGTTGCCCACTGCACTGCTGGCGGAAGGCGTGGAGCTGGGTGGTCACTCACATGCATTTGAAAGCGTGCCTGTTGGTTCGAATCTGAGTGACAAGTGGGTCAGTAAAGGCGTGTTCTTCGGCAGCCTGGAAGATGGGCTCAAGAGTCACGGCGAACTGATTCGCAAGCACCTGCTGACCAAGGCGATCGATCCGTCCATCGATCGTTTCGCGACATTGCACGCCGCTGCCTGGTCGGGTGGTCATTTTCTTTACGTGCCGAAAGGAGTGGTACTCGACGAACCACTCCACGCCATGTCGGCGATCAGTGATGGAGGCGTCGACCTGAGTCACATCCTGGTCATCATCGAGGACGGTGCCGAAGCAACCTTGATGACAGAGAACGCCAGCACCTCCCAGGATGGAGGCGGCTTTCACTGCGGTGGAATTGAACTGTTCGTAGGTAACGGGTCGCATCTGCGTTTTGTCAACCTGCAGGACTGGGGCAACAAGGTCTGGCATTTTGCTCATCAGAAAGCACTAGTCGGTCGCGACGCGTCACTGCAATGGACGATTGGTGCATTGGGCAGCAAACTGGCCAAAGTCAATCAGCAAGTGGCGTTGGTCGGTGAAGGGGCCACCTCGCAAGTGAATGGCGTCATGTTCACCGAAGGTCGTCAGCACCTCTCCTACCATACCCTGCAGCATCACCGCGTGCCCCACTGTCGCAGCGACTTCCTCTACAAAGCCGCTTTGCAGGATAGTCGCGGACGGTCTGGCGTGGCATGATCAAGGTCGATCAAGACGCTCAGAAAACTGACGGTTATCAACGCAACGACAACCTCTTGATGTCTTCAGACGCCCGGGCCGATCGATTCCCGGCCTGGAGATCGAGGCCGACGACGTGCGCTGCACGCATGGATCGACGAGCGGCCGAGTCGACGAAGAATTGATCTTCTACGCTCAGTCCCGCGGTTTCACGCGGCAAGAAGCGATTCGCATGATCGTCACCGGCTTCTTCCAGCAGGTTTTCGACCGCATTACGATCGACAGCGTTCGCGAAGCGTTGGGCTCGGCCATCGCCCGAAGAGTGCGTGACTACGAGTAAATTCGACAATGACCGAGCGGGTCGTTCCCTCGCGACCGCTTGCGCCAAGCTGTCCATCTTCTTAAGTTACGGAAATCGAGTCGCCATGCCCAACGAATTTGTCGAAGTCGCCAGCCTGTCCGAGATACCTGATCCCGGCAGCAAATTGGCCGAAGTTGATGATCGACTGGTGGTCGTCTTTCACGTGAATGGTGAAGTATCATGCCTCGATGATGTTTGTACGCACGACGGTGGCCCGTTGAGCGATGGCGAGATCGAAGGAAATACGATTGCCTGTCCCCGTCATGGTGCCAAGTTTGACATTAAATGTGGCAAGGCACTGACGATGCCGGCGACCGAAGATACGAAAGCTCACGAAGCGAAAGTCGAAGACGGGAAAGTATTTGTTCGACTCGTTGATTGAACTCAAGCAAGAAGTTACTCCCGGGAGTCCCACCGATGGCCATTAGCGAAGATAGTGTCCGTGAAGAGCTGAAGAAGGTCATCGACCCCGAGCTGTTTGTGAACATTGTGGACCTGGGATTGATCTACGTCGTGGATCTGAAGCCGATCGAGGGTGATCAAACCAAGACTGATATCCTGATCGAAATGACGATGACCAGCCCCGCTTGTCCCGCAGGTCCGCAGTTAATCGCCAACAGCAAGCAGGTTGTACAAGCCATGGAAGAGGTGAACGAGGTCGAAGTCAAGATTGTCATGGAGCCACCATGGACACCTGACCGCATGACCGACGATGCTCGCGATCAACTAGGCATCTTCTAGTTCTACAGACCGATTTTCTTCTTCCATCACTTCCGCCGTCCCAGGTTAGCCAGAGCCAGTCCCGCAAGAGCTAATTGCACCACGGGGACGTCCGATAATGTTGCCAGGCGATACAGGAATCGCTGCCAGACATAAACTGGCGACAGGTAGTCTTTCTGAAACATGAAGTAGTCGGCGACGCCGATCATGACAATCGCGACGACGGCCGTCGTCAGTAATCCCAGTCCGATCATCCGCCATTCCATCCCCGGGCTGATTCTGACCGCAACGAAGGCGGCCGGCACCAGTGTCAACAGCCAGAACGTGTGCATTGCAAGCAGTGCCGCCGAGGGCGGGCCACAGCCCCAGGGCCCACAGACCGAATGTCCGAGGTCAAGTTCGTTCAAGCACAGCCCACCATAAAGTGCGGCCGACCACAGGACGAGAAGCAATCCCGGACGTAAGATGTTCATGGCTGATTTGCTGTGAGTGATTGTCCGGGCGATGTTTGGTTTGCAATCAGGGACGCGGTGTTGTCAAAAAACATTCTGGTCTTCGAGTTCATTACGGGCGGCGGGCTCTTGACCGAACCTGGTTCGCCGCGTCCCTGCGGCGGTTTGCTGCAGGAAGGCACCGCCATGGTGCAGGCCGTTGCCGGTGATTTTATTCGTTCTGGTCTGGGTCAGGTAACCATACTGCGAGATCGCCGCCTGACACATGGATTGTTCGATCCGCGTTGTCATCGAATCGACGTCGATGGAGCAGCTTCCTTACAGCATCATCTTGGCCGGTCGTACGACATTGCGGTCTTGATAGCGCCGGAATTGTCAGGCCATCTGGGACAGGTTTTCGATCGTGTCCGGTCAAACACTCCTCACGTGTTGAACGGTGACCATGAATTCATCCAATGGGCATCCAGTAAATCGGCCACGATCCAGCATCTGACGGCAGCAGGTATACCCTGCCCTCCCGGCGTCGATCTGTGTGCTGAGCAACAGACGGTCCCGGATGAATTGAGTTTTCCCCGAATTATCAAACCGGACGATGGAGCTGGATCGCAAGGCATCCGCATCGTTCCCAACTCACCGACCTGGGAAGGCTTCCAACCAACCACCAACGTCCGCGTCGAATCACTGATGCCCGGTCGCCCCGCCAGCGTTGCAGCGCTTTGTGGTCCGTCCACGATCTGTTGGTTACCGCCGTGTTGGCAGGACATCTCGCTGGATCAGCATTTTCTGTATCGAGGAGGGGCCATGGTGGCTCAGCTCGAAGTGTGCCGCCGCGTCGAACGATTGACGCGATTAATTTCCCCGCTGCTCGGCTCAGCCCGCGGTTACATTGGCGTGGACTTGATACTCGGTCATGCTGATGATGGGTCTGAGGACTGTGTAATCGAGATCAATCCACGTGTCACGACATCCTATTTGGGACTGAGTGCGGCTTGCACGACCAACCTCGCTGAAGAAATGTGGCGGATCGCCGAGGGAGAGCAGCGTTGCGTCGAGTTTTTCGAGGGGCCATGTTCGTTTCGCGTGGATGGTTCGGTTACGCTGACGACTTGAGGGAACGGGGCATAACTGCTGGTCAATGGGGCACCACGTGAGCTGGCTTGGAATTGATATTGGTGGAGCGAATCTGAAGCTGTCGGATGGTGTCGAATATTCGCGATCGCGGCGATTTTCAATGTGGGAGTGCCCCGACGATCTTGCCGGCGAACTGCGACACGCCATTTCTGAAGCGCCGCCCAGTGATCACCTCGCGGTAACGATGACAGGCGAACTCGCGGACTGTTTTGCCACGAAGACCGATGGTGTCCTGCACATTCTAGACGCCGTCGAAGACGCCTCGGATGGTCGGCATACCCGTGTTTACCTGACCGATGGCCGGTTGGTAACACCGACGGCAGCGAAGCGATCACCGCTGCTTGCCGCCGCATCAAATTGGCATGCATTGGCAAATTTTGCCCGTCGCTTCGTCCCGGCAGCCGGACTCCTCGTGGACATGGGTTCGACCACGACCGACATCATCCCCATCACGCACGATGCCGTTTGTGCCAAAGGTCGAAACGACACTGAGCGATTATTGGCGGGCGAACTTTGGTATTCCGGAGTAGCTCGCAACCCGACATGTGCCGTGGTGCAGTCGGTTCCATACCGCGGTCAACCATGTTCGGTGGCCCAGGAATACTTTGCCACGATGCGCGATGTGTACCTGATGCTCGGCAAGTTGAGCGAAGCGCCGACCGATACCGATACGGCTGACCGTCGGCCGGCAACGAAAGCAGCCGCGCGAGTGCGTTTGGCGCGAATGATCTGTGCCGACGAGACCCAGTTCCATCACCGGGACGCGGCCACGATCGCACAGCATATCGCGGCTGTCCATCTGGCAGGATTGAAGTCGCTGCTGGTTCAGGCGAGTGAATCGATGAGCGAGCCGCCAGGAACCGTCGTTGTCAGCGGAGCTGGCGAGTTCGTTGTCCTCGCAGCGCTCAAGGCGTTGGATTGGGAGGCGGCCACGATTTCACTCCAGACGGAACTTGGGACTTCCGCATCTCAAGCAGCGCCCGCCTACGCTCTCGCCCTGCTGGCCGCCGAAACCAGGTCTGCTTGATGGCCAGCACCGATACCAGCTGTCGCGTCGTCAAGTTGGGCGGTAGCTTGCTTCGTTGGCCCGAGTGGCCGCGTGCGATGCAGAACTGGCTCGCGGCAAACCGGTCAACCACAACGGTTATCGTGGCGGGTGGTGGCGCCGAGGCCGATCGGGTGCGAGCCGAGCAGTCGGCGGTTGGTATGTCAGACCGACAAGCACATGGCCTCGCCGTGGCGGCGATGAGTCACAATGCGATCGAGGTAAGTCGCCAGCTGCGGGTGCCGAGAGTCATTGCATTCACAGAGATTGGCCTTTGCGGTATCCACGTTTTGGACGTCGCCAGCCTGTTGGGTGGTGCGGATGGTTTGCCGGAAGATTGGTCATTCACCAGCGATTCGATCTCAGCTTGGGTCGCGAACGCCTGGCAACGCGAATTGTCGAACTCGGTCCAACTTGTGCTGCTGAAAAGCTGCCTTCCAGGTGATCTGAATCATGTCGATCGCTGGGTTGTCGAAGGGTTTGTCGACTCGCAGTTCAATCGCTTCGCACGGGGACTCGACGTCACCGCGGTCAATCTGCGCGAACATTGAAGCACCAGAGATGCTCTCTTCTGGGCTTCATTGACCAGTGTAGCGGCTCTTCGCCCATTGAAGACTGTCAGCGTTGCTTGGCCGGCTCGGGTGACCGTACGAATGCCCTCTTCGGGTACCTGACAACCCTTCACTGGCATCGAACGGCTACAGATGACGACACTTTGGACGATCACTTTTCGCGACCATCAGCCAGGAATTCTCCGGCCTCGACGTCAATGTCGGCGCAGACGGTTTCTCGTGCGTTGTCTGCTGCAGGCTGGTCATACACAAATAACAGCAGGCTCGGCAGAATCACCAAATCGCCGAACAGTGCGGTGACCAGCGCGACACAGGCGAGCTGTCCGACATTCTGGAGCGCGGGAATCTGGCTCAACATGAAGCCACCAAATCCGATTGTCAACAGGATCGTGGTTACCAGGATCGCTTCGCCGACGACTTGAATCGATCTGTCGACCGCCTGTTGCGGTGTCGCGCCTCCACTCCGCTCACGTTGATACCGGGCCAGGAAGTGAATGGTGTCGTCGGTCGCAATCCCCAGGCACATGCTGAAAACAACCACGCTGCTGGTTTCCAATGGCCGACCCATCAGGGCCAATGCCGACGCGGCACACACCAGCGGAAAGATGTTGGGCAATGCACTGATGGCTCCCAGACTGAATGAGCGAAAGGCCAAGGCCAACACGATAATGATGACGATCGCAGCTGCTGACAAACTCAGCCAAAGATCTCGCGCCTACGAGTCTCAGATTACGAAAAGACAATACGCTGCCGCCCGTGAGCTCGACCGAGAATCCTGGATAGCGACCCGCGATCCGGGAAAAGTCATGTTCTAGCGCGTCAAATTCCGGGTCCAGCGTCCTCGAACCGACATCGGGGATGCGGGCTTCAACGAGCGCGCGGTTCCTTGCCGAGTTAACGAACTGGTGTACGACCGGCCCGGGCAGACGTTTCAATTGAACAATGCGTCTGCGCAAATCGGGAGATGAGCCCGGTAGCGACTCAAGCAGGTTCAGCAGCGATACGGGGTTCTGAAGATGAGGTTGACGGTCGAACGCCGCATGGATTTCCGTGAGGACCGGAATCAGGTTGGCGGATTTCCCGGGCGTCCACTCCACCAGCACACTTGCTGGCAGCCCGCCGCCAAAGTGCTCATCACACTTCATCAGCACCTGATACGCGGGCTGACTGCTGGCGATCGTTTCGGTCAATTTGCTTTCCGTTGGCAGCTTCAGGCATTGGACCAAGAGGACCGTGGTGACAAAGACCGCTGTCAATACAATGGCCTGGCGTCGACGTGTGAGGGCGATGAGAAATGGAGTGAGTCTCGATGTCGCTCGCTCGACCAGGTGATTGTCTCCGACCAGCGCCTTTTCAGGAAATGCCGTGGTCAACAAAGGCAGCACTAAAATCACCGCGACATAATTGAAGATACAGCCCAACGCGGCCCAAGTCCCGAAGACGCGGATCACATCCAAACTGGCAAGTCGTAACGAACCGAAGCCAATGCAGGTCGTCAGCGATGTCAAAGCACAGGCTAGTCCGACGTTGCGGATGCCGGCCTGAGCCGCTTGCAGTCTGGTACTTCCATGGGCCTTGGCCCGGCGCATGTCCAAGTGCAAGTGGATCGCGTCGGAAACGCCAATTACGAGCACGAGCGGAGCAATCACGCTGGAGATCATGTTGATCGGAATTCCCAGCCATCCCATCGTTCCAAGCGTCCAGACCACTCCGATGATCGATGACAGCATCACCAACAGAGTGCTGTAGAGGCTGCGAAACATCAGCATGCAGACGCAACTTGCCGCGCACATTGCCGTGATATTGAACTTCAATTGATCGCGCAGCAAGCTGCCGATCATTTCTACACGCAGCACAGGCAAGCCGGTCAGAGACGCCTTCACATCAGTATCACGCGTCACTTCGAACGCGATCTGCTTCAGTTCGTTCACAAATCGACGCAACGTCGCTTCGCTGTGCTTACCGTCCGACATGCTGGCGATGACGAGCGTCGTGCTCCGGTCCTGTGACAGCAGTCGCCCCAGCAGCGGATGTCCCGCGGCGCTGGCGCGTGCCTCCTCGAACCAGGATGCGGAGGCATTCGCGTCCGACGGTATAAGCGGCAAGTAGTAGCGTCGCATCCACCGTTGTCCGCGAACGCTGAGCAGCGACGTTACTCGTTCAATGCCGTTCATTTGTTGAATTCGAGCGACGAGGTCGCCCACGACGGCTACCGCCGGAGGTGTAATGAAGTCCTCTGTTTCCAGCACAATAACGCAGTCGGAATCGCTCGCTCCAAAGTCTTCTTCCAGTCGGCGCAATGGTTCGGCAGCAAAGTCTCGAACATTGAGCATTGCGCGGGGATCGCTGTCGACTTTCAAACG
This sequence comes from uncultured Planctomycetales bacterium, assembly GCA_963821085.1. Lineage (GTDB taxonomy): Bacteria > Planctomycetota > Planctomycetia > Pirellulales > Pirellulaceae > CAWGCE01. The sequence goes on from CAWGCE010000009.1 coordinate 410,683, forward strand.
GCTGAGTCCGACGCCTGCCACACAAGTCGCGACCAGCACCAGGCTGGCGAGCAATCCGCGATATTTGGCGAACAGATCGGCTAAATGGTCCATTGAACCCTTGCAAAGCGAATCGGGGACTGGAGCGAATTAGATTTGTTCGTAGCTGTAATTCACGGGCTTTACCGCTTTATCCACCCGCTACGTGTGTCCGGCACAACGCCGCGGTGCTCACGACGAAGAGTGACCGGGCGTGAGTTCCTGCGGTTGCTCTCCGCAATCCGACTCGTCCTTGCCGTGAGCGGTAGCCTCGAAGATGGGACGGAAACTGTCCCGGTATTTGCCGTCCGAGCGCCGTCGTTTTAGTGGCACTTTGCAATCGATGTCCGCATGATCGATGATCTCCCAGAACAGGGTTTCCATTTGCTGCACGTTCTCAGCGAATTGAATCGCATACTCCCCATCGTTGTATGTTTTTTCCAGGGCACGATTCGTTTCCACGATCAGTGGCATTCCGAAGGTGTCGATACTGCCACCGACTTCTCGAGACGGTGCCTGATGATGCCATTGAATGAAGAATTTCTGCATAAAGCCGTTGAGCTCATTGAGCCGCTTGAGTTTGAACAGGTGGCGGATGTAGGTTGAGGGACGAGTCGTGCGTCCGTGGATCACATTGAAACCGGTGATTGTCCAGTAGACCATCCAGTCCCAAAGAATTTTTACCGGCATCACCTGGTGATTTCCGAACACCTGATACTGGTCTTGAAAAACGGTCATTGTGCCGCGGTAGAAAATCTTGAACAGTCGATCGAAGAGAGGCGCGTAAAGCAGGTTCGAACGCCCGGCCAGATCACGGTGGATCAGCTCGGACAAGAAGTCATTTCCGATGGCGATGAAATCGCTGCCGGGTGAATAGAAGGGATCGAGAAAAAGACCGGCATCACCTACGATTCCCCAACGCTGCGATGAGAAGACCTGCTTACACTCCACCGAATACTGTTTCCGCGCCATGAAATCCTGAATTTCTGACTTATGTCGCAGACCTCTTCAGCGCACTGCGGTTCTTTGACTTTCAACCATTCCAACGCCTTTTCCAACGAATTGAATTCTGAAAGCGGATGCATTTCTGCGTCTGCCACAATCCCGATACTGGTCGAACCACATGACAGCGGAATAATCCAAACCCAATACCCGGGCCCCATCAGGTGATTTGTGCTCAGCCAGCGGACGTTCGGCCACGCATAGTGTTTTTGCCATTCCGGGTCGCTGGACCAGTCGTCGACGTTGATCCTGGCACCGACGCGAAACCAGGCGGCGTTCGCATGGTGCTTGGAAGGCTTTTCCAAGCCCAATTGTCGCTTGAGGATGCTGCTCGTGCCGCTGGCATCGGCAACCCAGCGCGTTTATGGATCGCTCCTCAAGGTCGCGAACGAATGATACGCGATGATCGGTACGACCACGAGAAAGGTGAACACGTTTGATAGTTGCCCGATCGAAAAATTCGATCCCCAATGAAATACAATGCTCAGCCAGGAAATTCTCAAATCGCCCACGATCCAACTGATAGCTTGGCACGGGCGGGAATTTCGTCCCGCCAACCTCCAAGCGAGGCTCGATCACCTTGTTGTCGCCCGCACCAAAGAAGAATCGCAATCCATTCTTCGGGAGCTGTTCTTCGCGGATATGCTCAGCCAGTCCCAGGACCTCGGCAAAATAGTGCGCACCGACTTCGACCGTCGATTCGCCGACCTTGAACGCTGCCTCCGGGACCGGATGCGAGTTTTTTTCCAAGACAGCGATCCTAGCCGTGGGGCATTTCTGGTGGCAATGCAGGGCGAGCGTTAATCCCGCCAGGCCGCCACCCAGGATCACCACATCGTATTGGTCCGTCGCCGGCTTCAACATGTCGATTCGCTCCTCGTCCGAACTGGGGGTCGATACAAGCAATCATAGAATAACTTGTCTGGAGATGCCTGCTTTGCGGATCAGTATACAATATAGTTTCGCGAGGCGGCTCCCCTGATTGCGACCGGACGAGCCAAGATTTCCCGGCACTACTGCGGGGTTCTTCTCGCCAAGGTCCAAAGTCAACCACCCAAGAAGAAGAGACTTCTTGCATCAGCGTAATTCCGTTAGTATCGAGGCATCGCGAGACCGGCGACACGGTTTGAACGAAGAAGAGAGAAAAACAATGCCCACGACGGTACCCTGCCACGACGTCACGATTCTAGGGGGAGGACTGGCTGCCCTGACGCTGGCTCAGCAACTCCTGCAGGAGCGGCCGACGGTGCGTCTCTTGATCCTCGAGCGGGGCGATTACCCTGTGCCCGAGGGTGCGCATAAGGTGGGCGAATCGACAATTGAGGTCGGGGCGCACTATCTGGCGGAAGTCGCCGGACTGAAGAAGCATCTTGTCGAGGACCAGCTGCCCAAGTTCGGCCTGAGGTTCTTCTTCAATGATGGGCAAAATTCGCTTCCGCGAGGCGTCGAAGTGGGGCTAAGCGAGTTCTTTCCTGCGCCCGGTTATCAGGTTGACCGTGGTCGGCTGGAAAACCACTTGATGAAAGACGTCTCTGAGGCCGGCGCACTGTTTGTGCAACGGGCGAACGTTCGCGATGTTGAGATCGCAACGGCAGGCGAGTTGCATCGCATCACCTACGTTCAGGATTCTGCGGAATACACCGTAACTTCGCGGTGGGTTGTCGACGCCAGTGGCCGAGCAGGGCTGCTGAAGAAACGATTGAATCTGGCCGAAGAGATCGACCATGACGTACATGCTGTTTGGTTTCGCCTGGGTGCAGAGATCCGCATTGATGAGTGGTGCGAAGATCCAAATTGGCAATGCCGCACTGGTCGTCGCAAGCAACGTTGGCTGAGTACCAATCACTTTCTCGGCCGTGGTTATTGGATCTGGCTTATTCCATTGGCCGGTGGCGCTACCAGTATCGGCATCGTCGCCGATCCCCGCTTGCATTCACTTTCCGACATGAATCGGTTTGAATTGGCACTGGACTGGCTGCACCAACATGAACCGCTGTGCGCCGCTGCCGTGGAATCTCATCGTGATACGTTGCTGGATTTTCGCGCCTTGAAACAAATTGGCTACGGCTGTCGACAGGTCTATTCGGCCGATCGTTGGGCAATTACGGGCGAAGCAGGTGTCTTTCTGGATCCGCTATACTCTCCTGGCATCGACTATATTGCGATCGCCAACACGCAGATTTGTCGTTTGATCCGCGAAGAACTTCGTGGCGAGGCGATTGACTTGATGGCGGCCAGATTCCAGGGAATCTTCCTGGCGTTGTTCAATGACAACCTGCAGACTTATCGCGATCAATATCCGCTGCTTGGTAATCCGCGCATCATGTCGTTGAAATACGTTTGGGACTATGCACTCTACTGGAGTTTCCCGGCACTACTTTACTTCAATGGCAAGATGACCGACCCCGCGTTCTTTAGTCAGATGGGACCGGGAATCGAAACCTTGCGCGATCTGAACGGGAAGATGCAGCAATTCTTCCGCGACTGGGACGCGGTCGACGAGCAAAACCAGCTTCCACCGGTATTTGTCGATCAGAATGAGATTGCGATTCTGAAACGACTCAATCGAGAGTTAAAGGACCGCCTAAACGAGGGAGAGCTTCGCGCTCGCTTCCTTCGCAACGTTCGGGACCTGGAAGAATTGGCTGCGGAGATTACTGCCCGGATAACTCGCTCGCGGCCGACCCTGAATTCCTTTCAGAGTCCGAAGCGCGACGGCCAACACGAACGGCTGGGCGAAGTCTTCGATGTACTAAATTTGTAGCCACCCGGTCAGTCCCGATTGCGGCCTGCCTTGATGGCGTTCTCGGCCGTCGCCGAATGCTTTGCGACTTCCGTGATCCAATATCGCCGTCGGTCAAAGGGATAGGTCGGCAGCCCGATCTTTTCTCGTGGCGCGGGTTTGTGGAACGCGACGAAATCCGGCGTCACACCACCGACGTAGAGTTGCCCAAGTGTTTGCAGGATGGATTCGGTCTCCGTCTTCCCGTGTCCCAGGGCGGAAAGGAACGGCGTGGACGCTGCTGGCCAACCCGAGTCAACGACCTGTTCGGACAGCGACGGTCGACTTCCCAGTTCCAATACGCAGTCGCATTTTGTTTCCGCAAGCGTGGCCAGGCCCGCGCCGGACTGCAGCGGCTCGGTTGCGTGTCTTCGCCAGTAGCGGCCGGCCAGCAGCTGATGCTCGGGGATAATCTCTCCAGTGAGATTGCAGATCAATGGACGATCCGCAGGAAAATAGTCCAGCTTGTCGGCGAAATTCTCAAAGTCATCGAGTGTCTCGGGCTGAGGATTCTGTTCCAGGCGGCTTCGTTCGACGACTAATTGCAGACCATCCTCCCAGGTCATGACGCCCGCTGCACAAGCTGCCGCGTAATGACCGATACCGATTCCAAGTAACACGTCCGGCTGGACCCCCCAACTATTCCATAACTTGGACAGGGCCATGTGCAGTGCAAATGAAGCCGGTTCGGTCCAGGGGTGGCTGCCGTCTTGCGCTTCGCCAGCGAACAATTCTCGTAAATGAGAATCGTTGTGTTTTTGCGCAGAGTTGCGTCGCATTCGTCTATCGCATCCCGGAAAATCGGCCATGTGGCGTACAGCTCACTGCCCGCGCCAACCTCTTCTTCGTCGGTGGCCGGGAAAACCCAGGCGATCTTGGGCGTGCGGATGGCCTGACCGGTGAACAACCCGGCCGCAATTTCTTCGCTGCGTACAGCGCCCAACACTTGTTGCGTTTGATCCATGGATGCAACGACGAGCGCCGCCCTGTGCTCAAAGTGTTTTCGGCCCACTGCGGCGGTGTAGCAGGCATCTGGCAAATTCGTGTCGGGGAACTCATGGAAGAAATTGACATAGCGATGAGCCGTTTCACGCAGCGCGTTCCGCGTTCGGCCACTAAGGACCAGAAGGTGAAGCTTGGGGGATGCAATGACCTCGGTCGGAGCCACGCGTCCCCGGCTGGGCATTGTGCTGAGAACCAGGTGCGCGTTGGTACCGCTCATCCCCAATGCGCTGATACCTGCGGTGCGAGTTTCTCCCTCTGGCCAGTTTGTGGTTTCAGTCACGAGGCGTACTGGCAGTTGATCCCAGGGGATATCGGGATTGAGGTGGCGCAGTGCAGTTGCCTTGGTATGACGCCGTGTCGCATGGACAAGACGAGCTTGATCAAACCGGAAATCCCGGCGGCCGATTCCAGATGGCCGATGTTGGCTTTGACGGAGCCGACGAGCAGCGGTTGTTCGGCCGTTCGACCTTGGCCCAGAATCGCGGCAGCGGCTTGCATTTCAATCGTGTCCCCGAACCTGGTGCCGGTACCATGGGCTTCCAGGTACTGTACCTCCGTGGGTTGTACTCCGGCCGCATCGAGTGCGTCGCGAATTACGCGTTCCTGTGAACGGCCGCTGGGCGCCGTCAAACCGCCGCTGAATCCATTGTGAGACACGGCTGAACCGCGAATCACGGCCAGGATTCGATCTCCGTCGCGTTCCGCATCACTTCTGCGTTTCAGCACCACCATCCCGCAGCCTTCACCGTGCGCGAAACCGTCCGCTTCGGCGGAGAACGATTTGCAGCGACCGTCTGGAGCAAGTACGCCAGCCTTGCATAACAACAGCGTATTCGTCGGTACCAGGATTGCGTTGGCGCCGCCTGCCACTGCCAGGCTGCAGTCTCCGTCCAGCAGACTCTTTGCTGCTTGGGAAACTGCGACCAGCGAGCTGCTACTGGCAGTATCAACAGCCATGCTGGGGCCCTGGAAACCGAACTCATAGCTGATCCTGCCGACTCCTGCACTGTGGGCCAAACCGGCTCCTTGGAACGCAGCGATGGTATCCGGGTCATCCTCCCCGGCAAGTTTTGCGTAGTCTTGCGACATGATGCCAACGAAGATGCCGACGTGCGGGTCGGGTAGCCGATCGGGTGCGAGGCCGGCGTCTTCGAGTGCTTCCCAGGTAACTTCCAGCAGTATTCGGTGTTGCGGATCGATCCAGCACGCCTCTTGCCCCGAGATGCCGAAGAATTCTGCGTCGAAGTCGCCGATGTTGGAGAGGAAGCCACCTTCGCGGGTGTACATCTTTCCTGCCTCGCGAGTCGAACTGTAATAGTCGTCGAGATTCCATCGATCTGAGGGAATTTCACTAATCGCATCCACGCCATCGCTGAGCAGGCGCCAAAATTGATTCAGGTTGTCGGCCCCCGGAAAACGGCACCCCATACCAATGATTGCAATGTCATCATCCGCCACGCGAGCCGCAACAACCGGTAGATCCGCTTCCGGTTCTGGCATGTCGTGAACCATCGCCAGGAGATGTTCGGTCAGCGCCTCGACCGATGGGTAGTCAAATGCCAGTGTCGGTGGAATGGAAAATTCAGCTCCCAGTTGTTGTTGGAGCCGGTTACTTAACTCGACACCCATCAACGAGTCGAGCCCCAATCCGGCGAGTCCCACTTCTGGATCGGGTGGCTCTGGCAGGGAGAGAATCAGCTGGAGCTCGTTTTGGATATGGCTCGTCAGCAGCCGAACGCGATCTCCCGCGGAAGCTGCTCGTATTTTCTGCAGCAAAACCGATTCACCTTCGTGTGCATCGAGCAGCGCACCAGCGACATCGTCCAGCACGCGCGGAACGGTTCCGCCAAACCGTTGCCGCAATCGCCTCCAGTCGGCGTCGAGCACCGTTGCCTGGACCCATCCGCCGGCAATCAGTTGCTCGAGCACCTGATGAGATTCCTCGGCGGTTAGTGGCGTGATCCCTTGCTGGGCGAGTCCTTTGGCGATCGCTTCCGTTGCTGCCATGCCCTCGAGCCAAGGTCCCCAATTCACGCTGAGCGCTGGCAGTCCTGCCTGCACTCGTTCATGGGCGAGTCCGTCCAGGAATGCATTGGCCGTGGCGTAATTGGCTTGGCCCGGTGAACCCAGCACGGAAGCAGCTGATGAATACAGGATGAAGAATTCCAAGGGCAGGTCAGCCGTGCTCTCATGCAATATTCGAGCGCCGATCTTCTTGGGGCCCAACACTTTCTCGAAACGCGCCCAGTTCTGGTCGCTCACCATCCCATCATCCAGTACCCCGGCCGCGTGCACGATGCCCTTGAGAGGCGGCAGGTCCCCCGCTATCATTTCGAGCAATCGGTGGACATTTGTCCGATCGGTGATGTCGACCGATTCGACGACAACTTTTGCTCCCAGTTGTTCGATCTGTTCGATTGCGGCGAGAGCCGATTCGCTCGGGGACCGACGCCCAATCAATACGAGGTGGCCCGCGCCGTTTTCGGCCAGCCAGTGTGCCGTGCGTAGTCCAAGTGCACCAAGACCCCCCGTGATCAGGTAGCTTGCCTCGCGTTCGGCTGAGAAGTCTGTCGCCGTCGAAACCGGTTTCGCCGGTGTCAACCGCGGGACGTATCGCTGACCCGAGCGGACTGCAATTTGACTCTCGCGGGAATCACACAACATCAGTTCCACCATCGTCGACGACTCGGAAATGTTGTCCGCGTCAATCAGCCGACACTGCAGGACGGGATGCTCCGATGCAATCACGCGTCCCAGCCCCCAATACTGACTCATGTGCGCAACTACTAAATCGTCATCGCTGATGGCCACGCCATGCCGTGTGATGATTTGCAGGCCGCGATCCAGTCGATCAATCTTTTTGGCACGGAGTGTGTGCAGCAGCCCCAGGAGCCCCGAACAAATCCGCTCGGTTTCGTCAGCTTCATTAGCTCCGTTAGATTCGTCTGATTCATTGGCGCACTCGGCGTCACCTTCTGCGAATCGCCCTGTTATCCAGACCACGCCGTTGAGTCGCGAGCCGTCTTCATCGGGAAAACAGCGGTCGACAAGATCGTGCCAATGTTGGGGGTTGGCGCATGAGATGGAAGCGTGATCGTCATGGAAGGTGGCTTCACCATTTTCGTGTCGCACGGTCAGTTTCACGCACCGCTGGCCTTTGCCTGTCAGCTCATCCGAGATTCCACCATCGTGCCCGGTGTCATCGGCAATAACGAGCCAGTTGTCCCGGTTTGGATTGGTATCGGTGAGCGTCGCCGGTCGCCATTGGAGCGAATAAATGAGTCGCTCCGGGCCAGAACCCGCCAGCTGGCGGAGTGCTGCGCGGCTGACTTGTCGCAGCTTGAGACCCTCGACTTCCACCAATACTCGACCATGCTCGTTGCACAGCGTCAGGTTTGCCGCAGCGCAATTCTCCATCGGCGTCGGCCCAGCGAGCGAGGCAGAAAACCCTGTCTTCAACCGGGCCAAACCGCTGCAGTCTTTCGACGCCTACCGGCAACAACAGCGATGTCTCATGATCTTGCCCAAGAAAGGCCGCCAGAGAATGGAACGCTCCGTCCAATAATGTTGGCGGAATCGCACAGCCACGGATGTCACCAGCAGTCTGCAGTTCGACAAGTACCTCGCCACTTCCTTTGTGCAGCGCTTGTATCGTCTGAAATTGCTTGCCGTATTGCAGGCCCAAGCCGTGTAGCTCAGCATAGAATTCTTCCACGTCGATTGCCTGAGAACATCTGGCTAGAATGTCTGGCAGATTTAAATCTGTCGGTCGATCCTGCTCGGCGGGCGACGTGACTGCACTGAAGTTCTTCATCCAGGGACTGGAAGGTTCGGCAGTTGAATAGACTTCGATGGTTGTGGGTTTGTCGGGCTTCCTCTGCAGGACGGTTTGCACACAGGTGTTCTTTGCGAGCCGTAGTGGGACTTCAAACGAGATGTCTTCCAGGACCGTTGGACCGCCAGCGGCGGCCAACGCGATTTCGACGTAGCCAGCCCCCGGGAAAACCACGTCGCCGAACACCTGATGGTCGTTCAGCCAGCGTGGGTTGTCGGCGGCGATCCAGTTCTCCCAACGTGTTTCGAGCGAGACACCGGCCAGTGACCTCTTTGCACCCAGCAAGGGATGCTTCATACCGGCTTCGGCTTGAAACGCCTGAGGCTTGGGGGGCCCCCAATAGTGCTCTCGTTGGAAGGGATACGTCGGCAGTTTAACTCGCCGGCGCGACCAGGGCTGGTCAAGAGCCCGGAAGTCCACTGACGCGCCGTGCACGTAGAGTTTTCCCATAGAAGTCAGGAGAGCTTCGGTATCGTCTTGATCACGCCGGAGTCCCGCTATCAATGCCGGAGATGCACTGCGAAGGCAGCCGGCGGCCATCCCCGTCAGAACCGGGTGCGGTCCCAACTCCAAGATTGCATCACATCCGAATTCGGACAGGCTGGTTATGCTGTCGGCGAATTGAACCGGCTCTCGCAACTGGCGCCACCAGTATTCTGCATTCAGGATTGTGTCTGGAGCCAGCGCCTTACCAGTGATGTTGCAGATGAGCGGATACTTGGGAGCATGGAATGTGATTTGCTCGGCCGCCGTTCGGAATTTGTTTTCGATGGGGTCCATTAAGGCTGAATGGAACGCATGCGACGTCGTCAATCGTCTACAGCGGACACCACGCTCCGTCAAATCCTCGACCAAGGTCGCGATGGATGCGTCAGGGCCACTGATAACGGAATGCAGCGCCATTAAACGCTGCCACGGAGACGTCCGGCTGTGTTTGGATGAGTTGCTGAAGTTCGGCCGGCTTGACGAATATGGCGGCCATGGACCCGCCGCCGGGCAGCATCCCGATGAGCTGACTGCGCTCGTTGACCAGGCGTAAGCCGTCTTCCCAACTGAGGATACCCGCGACACAGGCTGCGGGAAATTGTCCCAAGCTGTGACCCAGCACGGCGTCTGGTTCGAGCCCCCAACTGAACAGCAGTTTGGCGAGCCCCATTTCCAGTCCAAACAATGCGGGTTGCGTCCAGGTCGTCTGATTTAGCAAAGTCTCTTCGTTGAACATGACTTGCAGTAGTGACTCACCGCGCAGTGACTGCAACTGTTCATCGCATTGATCAAGCGCTGCCCGAAACACCGGTTGGGTTTCGTACAGTCCCTGCGCCATCCCGATGTACTGGGAACCCTGGCCAGTGAACTGCCAGGCGATTCTTGGCGTGCGCGATTGGCTATTCCGCGAATCAATCCGTCCGCCGGGCTGCCGCGCTCGAGGTCTTGCAGACGCGCCATCGCGTCGTTGCGCGAGGCAACGACGAGCGCCGCTCGGTGTTCAAAATGGCGCCGCCCGGTGGCAGCCGAGTGGCAGACGTCTGCCAGGTTGGCGTTGGGGTGCTGCTGGAACCAGGCACGATAGCGTCCGGCGAGTTGCTGAACTGCCGCCTCCGACTTGCCGCTAAGGACCAGCAAATGATGTGATCGGGCGATTGGCTGCGGGATCGACGGTTTCGATGGTTGGGTGCTCGGCGGCGGGCCCTCCAGGATCACGTGTGCGTTGGTACCGCTCATGCCAAATGCGCTAACACCTGCGATGCGACGATCGCTACGAGGCCAGGGTGTGTGTTCCGTGACGACTTTGATCGGAATTTCATCCCATGGTATGTGCGGGTTAGGGTCACGGAAGTGCAGGTGTTTCGGGATCTCGCCGTGCTGCAGCGCGAGAACTGTTTTGATCAATCCGGCCATGCCCGCAGCTGCTTCGAGGTGACCGAGGTTTGTTTTCACCGATCCAACCAGTAGCGGCCGGTCGGGGGCTCGGCCAGAGCCAAGCGCCGCGGCCGCGGTTACTTCGATCGGATCGCCCAGCGCGGTTCCCGTGCCGTGTGCCTCCAAATAGTCGACTTGCGACGGTTCGATGCCCGCTTGATGCAAGGCTGCGGTGATTTGCGCTGTTGAGCTTTCGGGTTCGGTGCCGTTAAGCCAATGCTGAATCCGTTGTGGGTTACGGCCGACCCACGAATCACGGCCAAAATGGGATCGCCATCGCGCTGGGCATCATCCAGTCGCCGTAGAGTGACCGCTCCGCAACCTTCGCCGCGAACGTAACCGTCGGCACTGGCATCGAAGGCGCGTGAATGTCCATGCGGAGACAAAGCACGCAGCTTGCACGTCAGAACGAAGGTCTTGGGCGAGGCCATATAACTTACGCCACCCACCAGAGCTCGTTCACACTCGCCAAGGCTCAGACTCTGACAGGCGGCATGCAGTGCCACCAAGGACGACGAACATGCCGTGTCTACCGCCAGACTTGGACCTTGTAGACCCAGTTGATACGAGAGTCGTCCACAAAGAAAACTGCCCGCCGAACCAGTAGCGATGTAAGGATTCAGATTCAACAGGGAATCACTACTCTCGTTTTGATAGTCGTTGTGCATCCAGCCGACAAATACGCCGGTGTCTGGGCCAATCTGGTCGGGGGCCCAACCGGCTCGTTCGAGTGCTTCCCAACCTACCTCCATCAGCAGTCGTTGTTGCGGATCGATCCAACTTGCTTCGCGTGGGGAAATACCGAAAAACTCAGCGTCCATTTGATTGGCACCACTGAGAAAGGCGCCGTTCATGGTATACATTTTGCCCACGGCATCCTGGTTGGCATCGAAATAGGCATCGCGATCCCAGCGATCGGACGGAATTAATCCGATTTCATCGGTTCCGGCTGCGAGGCTTTCCCAAAACAACTCCGGGGTATTCGAATGCTGTGGAAATCTGCAGGCGGCGGAGACGATCGCGATCGGTTGGTGGCGGTTGCCCTCGACCTCTGCCAGCCGCTGCCTTAATTCGCGGATTTTCAGCAGCGCCTGCTTCGTAGTGGAATGCGACGCGGATTGGTCAACGGGACTCGACATGGATGTTACTCGCTCAATTCTCGGATTAGCGCTTCCAGTGCTTTTGCCTCTGGCATTTCTTCAATGCTCTTTTTCCAGTCGGCCGGTAGCTGGCCTGGCTGTGGGCCGTTCGTGGAAACTGGTTCCCTGTTGGCGGAAGTCGCGTGACCATCACTCAGTGAGTCCACAAGGTAACGAGCCAATTCGGCGATGGTAGGATGATCAAAAACCATTGTCGCGGACAACGTTAGTTGGGTTCCCACCTGGCCTTGCAGCCGGTCACGAAACTCGACCATGGTCAGCGATTCCATTCCGGTGTCCATGAATGTCGCGTCTGCTGGCGGCGGGGATTCGAGTCCGAGCAGATCACGCACTTCAGATTGCAGGTGTGACGTGAGGACTCGGTTGCGATTGGAGGCATGCGTTGCCTGCAAGAGTTGTTTCAGGAGTGAGATAGCGGCCGGCGATGGCGAGGATTCATGAGCTGCAACCGCGGCCACGCCCGGTTCACCAACTTGATGCGTTACGGTGTGTGGAGCTTCGAGCTGTCGTAGCTCGTTCTTGAGCACCTTGCCGGCCGGGTTTCGCGGGAGTGACTCAAGGAACACGACAGACGTGGGCACTTTGAAGGTCGCCAGATGATTCCCGCAGTGATTGCGGATGCTCCGCGCTGTTGCCTGCTGGGTGCCGGCAAGGACGACAAAGGCCACCACTTTCTCACCCATCAATTCATCGGGAAATCCGACGACGGCTGCTTCAGCGACCGCGACATGCTCGATGAGCCAGCGTTCGACTTCCGCAGGAAATACCTTCTGGCCTCCCACTGCGATCATGTCTTTCAGGCGGTCGACGATATAAAAGTACCCTTGCTCATCGGTTTGGCCGATATCGCCGGAATAAAACCAACCGTCGCGTATGGCCGCTGCTGTCTCTTCCGGCCGATTCCAATAGCCCAGCATCACATTGGGGCCACGAATCGCGATTTCGCCGGGAACTCCGGGTGGACATAGTTGCCCGCTGTCGCTGTCGACAATCTTCATTTCGACCAAATCGACGGGTGTGCCGATCGAGCCGGGAACGTAATGGAAATGGTGATTGTAGCTGGCGAAGGGCGCCGTTTCAGTCAATCCGTAACCTTCGAAGATCGGCATCGCGAACCGTGCCCGCCACCGTTCACTCACCTGAAGTGGCAACGGCGCGGCGGCGGAAAAACAGTACTCGACCGAACTCAATTCGCCTTCGTCGCAGGCGTCCAGCAACAGCTGAAATGTCGTGGGAACGCCAAACAGTCTGGTGACGCGTTGCTCGGCAATCAGCCGCCTGGACTCGTTGAGGTCAAAGCGACGCTGCAGCACCAACGTTGCACCAACATTGAAGCCCGCATTGAGCAGTGCGTTTTGTCCATAACAATGAAACAGAGGAACCGCCAGCAACAAGCGATCCCCGGTTCGCATGTTGCAGAGATGGTTGAAAGCATGCACCGTGGCGCGAACATTGCGGTGCGATAGCGTCGCTCCCTTGGGAAATCCAGTGGTGCCCGAGGTATACAGAATCGTGGCCAGTTGATCCGGTTCCATCTGCTCAAAACCAGTGACACGGCCCCCCGGGCGGTCTGCGAGTAGCTGGTGATTGCAGGCTCTCGCATCCACGGAAACGGTCAACGTATGCTCAACGCAATCAGGCAAGTGCGACTGCACATGATTGCGGATGTCATCCGTCATCACGACGACTCGTGCACTGCAATCGGCGAGTATGAATGCAATTTCCTCACCCTGCAGTCGCGTATTGACCGAGACAACGACTGCGCCGATGCGCAGGCAAGCGTAATACCATACGGCGAAGGCCGGGACGTTCGGAATCACAATTCCGACACGGTCCTGACGTTGAACCCCCGATTCCCGCAATACGTCTGCCGCACGCCCTGACAGCGATTCCAACGCGCCATAGGTGACGCTTTCACCTTCGAAGTAAATGGCTTCCCGGTCGGCAAACAACCGCGCCGTGTCAACGAGACTCTGGCAAACATTCATGGCACTCTTATGTCAACAGAAAATTCAGCCGCCCAGTTCCGAGTTGCTGAACGAATCAACAAGCGGTGCGACAGCGTTTACAATCGAGCCCTGGCCGTCGATGTCTTTCGACAGTCGCAGAAGATACTGTTCCAGCGATTGGTCGGCGTCATTGAAGATTAGCGGCGAAGCCTCTCCGCAGTCCAGTTCCAGCGTGTGGTAGATCGACTCGTAAAGCGGTACCAGGCCAGGGCCCAGCAGCACCCGCCCATCGTAGTGTCCGTACATTAACTGGGTGCGGAGGTCCAAGGCTTGTAGAGCAAAAATCATGGCGATGCCAGCATACTGAGTGAACAGCTCGACGGATCGCCAGGCGAAATTCGCGGAGCCCCAACTGAGTCCATTCACATTCTGGTTGAACTGTTCGGCGTGCGTAGGAAAGTGCTCAACAAGAGGGTTGCCGAAGTAAGTCAGCATCGGCATGATCGAATTACCAGTGATCTGCAGACCTTTCAATCCCATATTGAACGCCAGGTCGCTATTTCCTTTCAGCGACGCCGGTAACCCGTGGTTGAACTCGGGAGCAACCAATCGCGCAATCTGAACGTCCAGGTGTTTTGCGAGCAACCCCAGGAACCGTCGCAGATCATCCATCGCCAGACCCACGTATTGGCCAAGAAAGTTGCCACTCTGACAAAAGCTGCCATTGTCAACGTCGATCAGCGGGTTGTCAGTGACACTGTTCATCTCGATTTCCACGACGCGAGCTACGCGGGCAATTCCTTCCGCGATCGGACCCAGGTACTGTGGCAGGCAGCGCAGGGAGTAGACATCTTGCAAATGCGTTCGACCAACTGCCCCATCGCCGTTCGTCGAATTTTCTTGGCGTAAGAGTCCACGTAGAACTTTGGCCGTCCAGAGTTGTCCAGGGTGCGGTTTGCATTCGTGAACAAAACTGGAGAACGGTTCCTCGTGTCCAAGCAACGCTCGGAACATCATCACGTTGGTGGCCAGCGATATGGCGAGAAAGTTTCGAGATGCATGCACGCAGTTGGCCGCTATGGCGGCTGAAAATGAAGTGCCATTCACGATGGCGAGTGCTTCCTTCGGGCGCAATTGCAACGGTTCCAGCCCGAGCGAAGCGAGACCGCAGTGTCTCCATCGACTTGGTCTTTGCCCAGGGCCACGCGACTGGGTGAGCTATGACCCAGGATCGCGCGGGCAATCGTAGCCAACGGGACCAAGTCACCACTGGCACCAATCGATCCCAATTCGCCCACAACCGGCACAGCACCCGCATTCAAAAATGTGACGAAGCGTTCGACAATTTTCATCCTCACGCCGGATACGCCGCGCAACAACATGTTGGCGCAACACCATCGCTCCACGTACATGCCGTGAGTCCACAGGCTGACCAGCTCCGGCGGCCAAGAAGGATAATAAATTTGCTTGCGACGCCGCCGCCAAATCGGCGCTGATCGGTACCGCGGCCATGCTTCCAAAACCAGTTGTAACTCCATAGATCCGTTGGCCATCGTCGATGGCCTGTCTTACCACATGCTCCGCTTGACCCATTTTCGCCAACGTATCCGGTTTTTCTGTGACGCTGAGGTGCCATTCGCCTCGCGCCACGGAGTGCACCTGATCGATCGTTAGATCTTGTCCGCAAAGTTCGAGCGCCAGGCGGTTTTCAGGGGGGCGCACGCCCTGCGAACGATTATGCTGTAACATTGAGAAGACCTGAGAGGCGGGGTTAGTCACGTGGGATACGGCGCGCCCAAATTTGGGGCATGTTATAAGCCTCGATTGTAGCCGACTTCCAGCCCGTTTTCGCCCCCATCATTGCTGCGACGTTTGCCATCTCCGGACGACATTCGTTGCACGTTTCCGCCTTGGGAAGGGTGCCAACTGCAAACGCATTGAGGGAATTATCGTTGCCGTGGACCACGGCCTTGCGTTTGCGGCAGCAGCTTGTTGATGGGTGCGTCGTTCTCTTTGTTTCTCGAACGAATGCTTGCTGCATTTGTTGCTGGGAGCTTCGCACATCCGCGTGCTCATGTTGCCCGAGTTCGAGCAATCACCTGAATACGAGGCCACTGTGGTAGCTGGATTCGCCGGAATTCGAGCGTCGCGCATGCCTGCAGTCTTGTGAATCCAGCTACATACAAGAGCAAACGCCCGATTCCGTGCTGGCCAAGCCAGCCCTTACATGCGCATCAGGAATAATGCGTAGACACACTCGCCCATCGGTTAGCCGAAATACCTGCTCACGTATTTACCAGCGCCACGAGTCGGCCGTGCTTGACTTGGCTTTGTCAACGATCTGCGAAAGCTCCGGCTGAACTTCTACTTGGGCCGCGTGATACCACGAATCGATTTGAACTCCGCCCGAAGCGGTGACGATGAAGTTTCGTCCCTGTTTAAGGAAACTGCTGTGCGTCGCAACCGTCTTGGGAGCGGACCATTTTTCTATGGCGAGTGCCGATTCGTCTTTGAGCAAACTCAGGTCGCACCCCGCTTGCGTGGCCAGGTCTTCGCGTTCGATGAGTGCCGCAGCGATGCTGATGTCCATCAGGTTACGCAATTGGCCAAATACCGGGTCTGCCCGGGATAGCTCGGCGTATTTGGCAGTCATCTTGTCGGCCCATTTCTGAGCGACTGGGTCGGTCTTGCCGGTGCCTGTGATCTCGCCGGAATCGCTGACGAATTCGTCTTCGGTCATGGCCTTAACGCCGTTGCCGCGAATTTGCCAACCCAGCCCGTCTTCGGTTCGGGCGACAGCCTCGTAGTCGCAGGCTAACCACCATCGAGGCATGATGTTCTTCGACTGAGCCCTGCTCGATTTCATCAGCTGCAGGAAGCTGGGAAGTCCCTGAACCGGTGCCGATTCAAGATGCATTGCGTAGCGTTTCATACGGTAGTCGCTGGCAACCAGCACACGGGCGAAATGGCTTTCGTCCGGGACACCCGTAATCGTAATTTGCTGTGCCCCCATGACCTGTTCCATCTCATGAACCATGCTGGGCCGGAACTGATGCTGTTGATCAAGGTACTGTCGTAGTGCCTGACGGCCTTCTTTCGTCGGGTCGATCGAGCAAGTGACGCCGACGTCACGGGCCGATTCGACTGAACGCAAGGCAACCAACAGATCATCCAGCAAGACGACAGGTTGTCCGGTCGTTGCTCCGACGTAATCACCAGTTGCGCTCACGCCCAAGCTTCTGCGGGACCGGCGAGCACAATGTCATTTCTTTCCGAAACGATGATGACGTATTCGACACGTAGTAATCCCGCCAGGCAGCGAAGTTCGTCGGGCAGATCAGCGGTCGACTGCACGCCCAAGGCGGCAATCTGTTCACTCAGACTTCGTAGCGAAACCATTCGCAGATCGGTTGCGGTCCCGAGCTCTTCTGGAACCGCCTGCATTTTCTGACGCAGCATGTCAGCAGTGGATTTCTGCATTGCCGAGGACGCGACATCGAGAACGCCGTTGGCGTCGATCGTGACGCCTCCGACGCTGGAGCGAAATGTCTGTGCTTGTGCAGGTGCGTTCAAAAACGCGATTGCCAGGATTGCGAGGATGGAAAAAGTGGATCGGGTGTGCGGGCGTGCCATTTTCTGTTGCCTTGTAGATCGCGAGATGCAGCTCTGTTCCGAGACGTGTCCAACATGGCCCACGCTTTCCGGGAGGAGGAATGGCACTTCAGTGCCGACGTGAAGACCACATCCCTTGCTCCAGAGTAATTTGGGCCCCTCGGTTTTGCAAGAAATACAGACTATGATAGTAGTTACGAGGATTTTTTTGTCTTGCCGGCAGGAGCGACCGGGGCTAAATCATACGGTTAGAAGTGTTGCGTTTTGCAACAAAACTCTGACCATTGGAGCTGCCGGGGCCGCTCATGGTGGTTGAAGTCAACGGCGGGGTTTCATCATCGATAACAAGCTCGCATATCTGGTGGTTCGCGAAGGGCCCAAGTGGACCGACGTCTTCCGACTGATGGAAGGCCGGACGGTCACGATTGGTCGAGCGCCATCCAACCAGATTGTCGTCAAAGACGAACGCTGTAGCCGCTACCATGCCGAAGTCTTTTCGTCGCATGGCAAGTGGACGTTGCGTGATCTTGAAAGTCGCAACGGTACCGAGCTGAACAACGAATCGATTCGGGGTGACCACGTTCTTCAACCGGGTGAAGTGTTTCGGATTGCGCATTGCGCAACTTGCGTTTGTCGAAGATTTGTCCAAAGCGTTTCCCGACACCACGACGCCTGACCTGAACGAGATTGCTGATGGTGACGATGAAACGGTCATCCACCGGACAGTCATCGAAGAAGACGCCAACGATTCCAGCATCCTGTCCATGCACGAACCGACGACGATCACTCATCGTCGCAGCAAGACGAAGTATCTGAAGAAGGAAGATGGGCTCGACACGGAATTGGAAAGTGCAGAGGTCGCCGAGATTCCCCGTGTCGGTCAGGCGGTGCAAAAGCTGTGCCAACTGGCTTTTGAGTTGGCCCATCAGACAGACGTGGGTCGAGTTGCCGAATTGGCGCTGGACGGGCTCTTTACCGGGACCAACATTGATGCCGGCGCAGTCTATCTGTTGCCAAGAGATTTCCAGGGTACACCGACGGGTGAAGACCTGTCGGCGATAGCATCCAGGACCGAAGGCGATTTCAAGTACCATCGGCTGTCCCAGTTTCTGGCCACAACGGTGCTCCGAGAAGGGGAAGCGGTCCTGGCACGAAACGTCGCGGACGACAGCACCTTGGGAGGGCGCGACAGTCAGGGAGAGATCCATGCCACAAGCGTAATTTGTGCTCCCATCCGAAGGAACGGGAAAGTTGTAGGGCTGATTCACCTTTACTCGACGCGCGAAGATCGGCGGCCCGATCCGGATGATCTGGAATTTACATTGGCGGTGGCCGACAACGTTGCCCTGGCACTGAAGAACCTCTTCCAGCAACAGGAACTGACCGAGAACCTGACCCAGACTCAGGATGAAATTGTCGAACTGAGAAAGCGACTGGGGGCGGAGAGTGAGATCGTCGGTTCCAGTGCGCAGATGATGAAGGTCCACCAACAGATATTTCAGGCTGCACCCAGCCGGGCCACCGTCTTGATCCGGGGAGAGAGCGGCGTCGGTAAAGAGCTTGTGGCTCGAGCCGTTCACTTCGCCAGTCCACGAAAAAATGGGCCGTTCGTATGCCTCAACTGCGCTGCATTGTCCGAGACGCTGCTGGAGAGCGAACTGTTTGGTCATGAACGAGGTGCGTTTACCGGCGCCACCGAACGAAAAACCGGAAAATTCGAGGCAGCTCACAAAGGCACGATCATGCTCGACGAAATCGGCGAGATGAGCGAGTCGATCCAGGCAAAATTCCTGCGAGTGCTCGAAGGCCACCCGTTCGAACGCGTCGGTGGTAGTCATGCGATCAAGGTCGATGTGCGAACGATTGCGGCGACCAATCGTGATTTGGAACAGGCGGTCACCGAAGGAAAGTTCCGTCGTGACCTCTATTTCCGTCTCAATGTGGTTGAAATCCAGGTTCCTCCTTTGAGGAAGCGTGGTCCCAGCGATATCGTGGAATTGGCCGAGCATTTCCTGCAAAAGTACAACCTGGAAACGGGCAAGAAACTCGAAGGCTTCACACCACCAGCCGTGCAACAACTGCGGAAGTACCGCTGGCCCGGGAACGTTCGCGAATTGCGAAACGTTGTTGAACGCGCGGTGGTTTTGGCTCGGGGTAACTACGTTGACCTCGATGATTTGCATCTTTCCAATCTGGCGACTGTTGGCGACTCGGTCGAATTGAATCCCGGGATGTTGCAGCACTACGAGCCGATCACGCTGGCCGAGGGAGAACGCCGACAGATTCTGGCCGCGTTGACTTCGAATGGCTGGAACAAAAGTCGCACCGCTTCGATTCTGGGCATTGAAAGGTCAACCCTCGATCGCAAGATTCGCCGCTACGAACTCAAGCGACCCAGCGATGCGGGCAAGGGTGGGGACTCCAAATCGCATTAAGCAATCGTTTTGCGGTTTTTCGCGTTCCCCGACGTCGTCGACAGGATTTGTCAACAGTCGGGTGGCCTGTTTGAGCCCACCGATTTCCTGCCGTTGCCGAGCGCCCATCCAAACTGCCATACCGTCGCCTATGCATACCGGACGGCCAACACCGTCGTTCCCCTGACTCGATTCATTGATGCTCGTAGTCACCTCGGATTACTGGCCAATGGCATTGCCTTCCGAAGGGCTGCTCCTCGCGATTTGATTCAACAGTACCTCGGCGACCAGGGATGCTGCGCTGGCGGCAATTGCAGCGGGAGCGAACCTGAACCGGCAGTCGTTGCGTTCGACGCCCTTGCCGAGGCAGATGTGGCAGAACGCCAATCTTCAAATCGTGAGATGCCGAGCATTGCATCGCACGCGACGTCGCAAAGTGTGGCGAACGAGTTCTTCGAACGTGACCTGGGGCAGGATCTCGGTGCTCGCGATGTCTTCCGGATTACCATCACTTCATTTCTCGATGCGTACAACTTTGATGTCAGACGCGTCATGAAGTGTTGCACGCACCACGTTCTCCCCACCGGATATGTCATACCGTTCTGTGCGTACAACACACTTTATCGAGACGGGCACGTGCCACTCCCTCCGCTTCGGACAAGGTCGTGATCATGCCATTTGCGGGAGTCGCTTACGCGGCGGTCATCGTGGCAGCGTTGGTGACTTGCTGGTTATTGTTGCGTCGTTCCCAGCGAGTCCTGCCGTTAACAACGAGGAGAAACTTGGAATCGGGATCGGCGATTTTTGCGGATCGATGATTGGTGCAAAATTGCCATTCCTGTTCAGCGACTGGGAAGGTGTCCTGGATGGCACCGCCTGGCTGACGCACGGCAAGATATTGTGCGGAATGGTAGGTGGTCACCTGAGCGTGCAACTGGCCAGGAAGTGGCTTGGTATCACCGTCAGAACTGGCGATACGTTCGCCGTGCCAGTGGCCGTAGCGGTCTGCGTTGGCCGCTTCAGCTGTCTTGTTGGCGGCTGCTGTTACGGCAAACCGACGACCTTGCCATGGGGTATTGTTTTTCCGACCGCAATGGACGCGGTGCCAATCCCCCCCCGCATCCCACGCAGATCTACGAAGCGATCTTTTATGCGTCGATGGCAATCCTGTTGATCGTCCTGCAGAGGTTCGGGAAATGCCGTGAGCAGTTGATCAAACTCTACATCGTGGCCTATCTGTTCTATCGATTTGTCAGCGCATACATCCGTCCCGAAGTTCCGTTGATCTTGGGGCTGACCGGATACCAATGGTCGGCGTTGGCGCTCTTACGTCTGTTCGTGTACCTTTGGCAGCGCGACGCCGAATGGTTCCGAGTGGAGAATGGAGAACTGCAATCGCCCGACGAGGCAATGGCTTAACCCACGCAGGCACCAGTCACCGGAATCTTCATGCGCTGTGCTGAGGATAGAACTTTGCCAGCCAGTCCGGCGACGCGCCCAAGTGCAACGCCATGACGAGGCACCAGTTGCGAAGCGTCTGCCGAACCACTCCGTACTGCTGCCAGCGTCTGGCGCTGACGTTGACGGGGCCCTGCAGCAAGATTGGTCGGCAGCGCCGCCGTAGTTCACGCATGATCAAGACATCCTCCATCAGCTGGAATTCCGGGAATCCACCGACTGACTCGAAGGCAGCCCGTTCGACAAAAATTGCCTGATCACCATAGGGAGCACCCCACAGGCTAATGCTGCGCTGCATTGCCCATTTCCAGCAACCGAAATCTCCATCCGGTCGCATCGATGGCCTGTCGAAAGCCGCCGGCGATGCCGCCCTGATCGGCGCAATGCATGATTTGATCGACCACGTTCCTCGAAAGCCAGTTATCGGCGTGCAGAAAGAGCAGGAACTCGAACCGGGCATGGCGGGCCCCGGCATTTTGCTGGGCCGCCCGTCCGGCAGGACCAAGTAGCACTGTGGCACCAGCTTGCTCAGCAATGGTCCGCGTTGCATCGACGCTGCCGCCGTCGCTGACGATCACTTCGCGGGCACCGGCGGCAAAGGAGGACCGTATGGCCCGCTCGATGTTGATGGACTCGTTCAGCGTCGGAATCACGACCGAAACCGAAATCGATGCCATGGATTGACTCGAATTGCCCAAGCTTGATCGATGATCTGGCCCGTCAATCGGCAAATTCGTTGCTGTTTCCAAAGTTACGCCTTTGCTTGACGAAATTGTCGATGCGGTGAGGGTGTTGGGTTCGTTTTTGCCGTGCTTGTCTTGTATGATAAGCGTGAAATGAAGCTACGCGTAGGACTCATCGGCGTGGGGAAAGCCTGGGAATTACGGCACCGCCCAGCCTTGCGTGCACTGGCCGATAAATTTGAAGTTCGGGCCGTTTGCGAAGAGGTGAGCTTGCGAGCTCACCGGGTTGCCCAGGAATTCAATGCCGAGGCCGTCGACGGTTTTCGCGCTCTGGTAGCACGCTCCGATCTGGACGCGATTCTGATGCTCTCCCCGCAATGGTATGGGCCGTTGCCGATTTTGGCGGCTTGCGATGCTGGTAAAGCGGTCTATTGTGCAGTGGCAATGGACATTGATCCGGAAGAGGCCAGCGAGATCAAACGCCGGGTCCAACTATCTGGCGTCGCATTTATGGCAGAATTTCCTCGGCGACAGTCGGCGGCGACGTTGCGGTTAAAAGAGTTGATCGCGACACGACTCGGGCCAGTGCAATTGGTGTTCTGCCACCAGCGATTGGTCGTCGGTGAAACGGCAAATGGTGGAATCGTGCGAGCTCGTACGGCATCGCCGATTGTTCGCGAGTTGCTGGAACTAGTCGACTGGTGTCGTTACGTCGTCGGCTGCGAACCGACGTCGGTTGTGGGTGTGAATCATGTGGGTCAGTCGTACGAAGCTGACGATTACCAAATGATGAGTCTGGATTTTTCGACGGATGGGAAGCCAGGAACTGGTCCCGTGGCGCAAGTCAGTTGCGGTCGCTACATGCCGGCCCTTTGGGAGGAAGCGGTTTCTTTTCGCAGTCCGGCCGGGTTGCAGGTCTGTTGCCAGAATGGCGTAGCTTTTGTCGATCTGCCCTCGAATCTCGTGTGGTTTGATGAGGCCGGGCGTCACCAGGAATCATTGGAAGCAGACCGGCCGGTGGGCGAGCAGATGTTGTCACAATTTCATCGTTCCGTGACGAGCCTTGTTCGAAAGACCGACGACCTGGAGGACGCCTATCGGGCGTTGGAAGTCGTCTTGGCGGCGCGTGACAGTAGCGTCTTGGGCCAGCGGATTCGGCTTTAGCGGCGCACCACATGTTCATTCTCCAATGCGAACGAGCCCAACCGGCAGACGCAGGAGACGGCAAGACGGCAAGACGGCAAGACGGCAAGACGGCAAGACGGCAAGACGGCAAGACGGCAAGACGGCAAGACGGCAAGACGCACTTCATCCGCGACGGTCCCCTGAGGCACCCTGAACTTGGGGAAATCCGGTGTCGGCCAGGCCTTGACGAGCAAATTGCTGTAATTTTCAATAATCTGCTTGAGCAGTCTTCCATCCGTGACTAGAATTGGGACTCGAGAGTGAATTGTCCCTGTTTAGGAATTGCTAGTGATGCCGACCACACCTGATGTAAACCTTCAAGCCGTAGGAAGTTGCGCATGCTGACTCGTTCAGCGTGAACTGCTTCGTGCGGCTTTCTTCGTTTGTATCTAAGGTTGGTAAACCGCGCAAGAGGAACCGCCAGTGATGTCGAATCCGCTCAAAGCACCGCAGTTTTCCGCCCATTTGCAAAGTGGTTCCGCATTCCTTGACGAGCCATGCTCCGCTCCCCATCGGAGTGTTGATTGCAGGCCTTCTCATTCCACCTCGCACGGTCAGCCGCATTTCTCGGGAAGACGCCCCCTGCCCGGGTTCGCGAGATCGGTGACCTATCGACGAAACAATTGTGGCTACCGCGCAACTCGAACGCCACATTTTTCCAGAGTCAACCAGAATCAACCAGAATCGTAACAACGGTATTCGAAGAGGAACCTGCCAATGATGTAGAAGGAAAATTCGATCTTGTGATTGTGACCAGTCGCCAGGCAGCTCTCTGTTTCTCATAGCGGAGAAGTGTCTTCCGGTCGCGTTTGTGGTGTGACTTGCACTCGAGTGTCGGTAGACGCGTGCCTGAGGTCAGGTAGTGGAGCGTGCGTAATGACTTGCGCACGACAACAGGAAATGGGGCCGCCACAACGCGGCACGAAGGAGTAGTTTCTAATGAAGACGACCGAGTTCCAAGACGATGCTGATGCCCGTGATGCCAATTTTGAAGAACCCCAAGAACGTCGGGCGAATGAATACATTCGACGCGGCAAAGTTTCAAAGCGACGCAGTGGCCCAAAGAACTGCAGCGGTGGGACTCCCAGTGGAATCCGTCAGCGCCGCAACAAACGCTGGGCATGGTGAGCATCGATACTGACAACGACGGCGTTCTCGAATCGATGCCCTGGACTTCGGTTATTGCCGCTGTGGCGTTGATCGACGGCGACGCGAATCCGGACTTCGATTATGACTGGACGCCGCTCGTAGGTCCGGATGGAAATCTTACGCCTGCCCATGCGTATCAAACTGAGAACTGCGGAGGCACATGGGCCATCGGCGTGGTTGATGACCTCTCCTTCGACACGCCTGGTGTCTCGAATGTTCCGGAACCGGGATCGGCTATTTTGATTTTACTGAGCGGTATCGGACTGCCGTTCGCTCGTCGAAAGTAGACGGCAGCAACAAATTATTTTCCAGGTACGCGGCCCCGATTGGCGTAACCGATCGGGGCCCGTTTTGTTTACAGCCCGATCGGTCCGTGATTCAGAACCGAATCAGCTTGAGGGTTCCTTGACCATTCACGCCGAATGGCGGAAGCTAAAGGCGTGGCGATGGACATGTAATCGGGGGCAAACCGATCTTGGAGTTGATATGAGAGCCAGACGTCAGGACGGGTTTACCATTGTAGAACTACTGGTGGTGATAGCGATCATCGCCGTCTTGGCGGCAATTCTGCTGCCGGCGATCAACGGCGCCCGTGCCTCGGCTCGGAGGTCGCAATGCGCGAACAACGTCCGTCAAATCGCCTTGGCAATTCTGAGCTATGAAGCGCAATACCAGAAGTTCCCGCCCGCAGTAACAGGTTCGGATACTGATTTGAACAAGTTCAGCATGTACGCGTTCCTGCTGCCATTCATGGAATTCGCCAATGCCTACGATAAGATCGATTTCAATCAGGACTGGGATGCGACGTCACAGAGTGAAGACTTTTTCAATAACTTGAATTTGAGCGACGCGCTGGTCTGCCCGTCGGCACCCACAACCCGAACGCGGTACCGATCGAATGCTGCTGTGGAAACGGTCGATGCGAGTTCGTCCACGCTGGTTGATTACGTTCCGATTCACTCGGTTAATCTCGATTCGACGGCCGGTACCGGGGCCTTTGAAGGAGTACAAATCGACAAGCTAAGAACTCTCGTCGCATCCGGTGCCATCAAGAACGACGGTCGCCGGGGTCCCTACAGTTCGGACAACACCAAGTGGTGGGGTATCCTTCGGCAGTTTAACGATCCCGGAGACGCCAACATTCGCCCTGCCCACGTTCGCGACGGCATGTCCAGCACGATTCTGATGACCGAGACCAGCGGCCGTCCGCAAGGGTATGTTCAGGGAAACCAGAAAACGACGCAGCAGATAAGCGGCTACAAATGGTTTCACGGCAATGTGTCTATCAGCGTGAATGCTCATTGCAGTGGGAACTTGATCAACTGCACGAACACTTCCGAAGTCTATGGTTTTCATCCTCAAGTGGCCGTATTCGCACACGCCGACGGTTCCACGCACTTTCGATCAGACAACATGGACCCCGAGGTGTTCATTTCGCTTTACACGATGGCTGGTGGCGAGTTGGTGAGCGACACCGAGCTGTAGTCAAATCGAAGCGGCCCTCGTCTGTTCCAGTATCACCAATCCGCAGAAGTTCCGTGGGAGTCGATGATCGGCCGATTCTTGGCTGCCCATCGATGGCGGGTCGTTTGTTGCCCGCGGCCGGCGAATGAACTGATCCACTGCGTCCGCATGTGCTGAAAACTCACTCCCTGTCGGCCACGTCCTTGACCTCTTCCAGCCACAAGCGAATTTCGTTTTCGTATTCGCTGGCCAAATCGCTGATTACCAGCTGACGATGAAATGCGGCTGCTCCGCCGGTGACGAGGTCGGCAGCTTCGGCGTCGGAGAATCGAGATTCCGGATCGGGGGCAACTAGCTTGCGGCAGAAGTTCATCAGCAGGCTGTTGCACTGCACCTCTTTCGGCAGCAGATCATTCAAACGATTGTGAATGTTGCGTTTCTCGGCCAGCAATCGTTCGTAGTCGTTGGTTCGAGCAAATACCGCCTCACCCGCCAATAACTCGATCAGCACGTAGCCCAGACTTGCCAAGTCACTCCGGGCCGACGGGGCTTCGCCTTGCAGAATTTCGGGGGCCGCGTAGCAGGGAGTGCAGGTTCTCATGGGCGGCAAGTCCTTGAGATCAACGGCAGAACCGATGTCAATGATCTTCACGGCGCCCGTCCGCTTCAGCATGATGTTACCGGGCTTGATGTCGCCGTGAATGATTCCGTTACGATGCAACGCGGCGATAGCCGCAAGGCAATCGCGAACAATAGCAACAGCAATGCCCGGCTTGACCCGAGGCTGCTGCGGTCCGGCAGTAACCACGACGCGATTGATGTACTCCCAACGTTTTCGGCTAACGCGTTCTTCAATCTTGGCCAATCGTTGATTGCATAGAATCGAACGCAGGTCGCAGCCGTCGATCCATTCCATGGCCATCAAACGAATGGTGCTCCGATCATAAAAGTCCTGAATATTGATCAAGTGATCGTGCTGGATCATTGCTACGCGTGACGCGACGGCCGCGATGCGCCCCATGGCTAACTCGTAAGCTCGGCCGTCTTCGTAACGCTCCGGCGAAAAAACCTTCAAGGCAAAGGGAACCGTGAAACCATCCGCTCCTCGACGCTCGCTTAGGAAAACCACCCCCTGCCCTCCCTTTCCCAGGACGGACATCAGTGGCGGATGAGCGGTCCAGGAAACGCGAGGCTCGGTCAGCAACTTGTCATAACGCCGCATCAAGTCGGCTGGAGGGTTGGTGATTTGCCGATCGTTGTGCGAGACGGTTTGCTGCAGATAATGGAGCGTGGATTCCATGTGTTTGACTCTTTTCCAGGCAACAGAATTCCTGTTGCCGAACGGCGGCGTGATGGTAGGCGAGGAGCCCAGTTTGGATGGCGCGACCGCCGGTGTGCCATCGAATCGCTGGGCCCACTGGATTCTATTCATCCCATGATTCCTGCGCCTAGTGAAATCCCGGCCAGTTCGGGTGATGACCGGCTGGATCAAGGCTTTCTGAGGAATCCCGCTCTCAAGGCGTGGGTGCTGGTTGCCGGCGTTGGGAAGCCCAAACGCTTGTCGACAAGATTCCGTAGCGGTTTCCCAGCCAAATACCGTTTCAGGTTTTGGCAAAAAAACTCGGTTGTGTCCCGGACGCGGGTTGCCGACTGGGCTCCCACATGGGGCGTGATTATCACGTTGGACATTCCCCAAAGCGGGCTGTCAGGCGGTAGTGGCTCGGTTTCCGTGACGTCGAGTCCGGCGGCGGAAAGATGTCCTGTCGCTAACGCTTCGATTAAAGCTGTTTCGTCGACGACTTGCCCGCGAGCTACGTTGATGAACACGGAACCCATTCGCATCGATGCGAACAGCTCGCCGTCAAAGAACTTCCGTGTTTGATCGTTCAGCGGTACGCAAAGGATCACAATGTCCGATTGTCGACAAAGTTGTTGCAACCGATCTGCTTCCCACAGCTCGTCCACGTAATCAGGACGGTTTCGCGGAAAGAGGTCGGTGGCGATGATGCGAACGTCGAAGCCGGCCAGCACTTTCGCGATTTGTCGGCCGTTTCCGCCAAAGCCAACGATACCTACCGTCTTGCCTTGCAGGTCGGATGTTGGACGGCGGATGAACTCGCGGGACTGTTGAGCTCGCAGAAATACCGGCAGACCCCTGAGGATTCCCAGCAGCAGGGCTATCGTTTGTTCGGCGACTTGTACCGCGAACAGGCCCGAGGCACTCGACACAAGAATATCTGACTCAACGACAGTTGGCACAAGGCAATGGTCCATCCCGGCAGCGGACGACTGGATCCATTTCAAATTGCCTGCTTTAACGGCTGCCGCCCAGTCGACGGGCACCTTGGCGTGCCCGCAAAAGACGTCGGCGGTGGCGAGGTGTTCGGCAATTCGTTCTTGCCCGGCATCGACTACCGTTGCCGCTGGCGCGGTTCGTTCGATCCTGAGTATGTCGGCCGAATCGGCAGGATAACAAAGTACAATACGCATGGAACCGTTCGTGAAGATCAGGTCAACGGGGAATGTACCATTCGACGGACGCCAACATTTCTTTGAACCTCCTGCTTTCTGCGGTTCGAAGGGACGACTTGGTGGACTATAGTCTGAAATTGGCCGATCCTACAGACCTTCAGAGCCAGTTGGGCGAGGTGCCAGAAAAAAGGCCTGTCGGGGCAACATGACAAGACGAACCTGAGCGGGCAGCAAGTGTCTTTGGCTTACTCGCCTCCTGCCTGGTGCCGACGTTCGGCAGGCCGATTTCGCCTGCTTTTTCTTCAGAGTTCTCTATGCCGCTGACCACCGATTCAAGAATCGACACTCCGATTGCGAGCGGCGCTGCGCCGGAGAACTGGTGGCAAAGAACCTGCGGTGGACGTGAGGTGCTGGCCGTTGCCCTGCCATTAGTAGCTTCCACGGTTTCGTGGAGTCTGATGAACCTGATCGACCGGATGCTACTGCTATGGTACGACGCCGACGCCTGCGCGGCAGCCTTGCCCGCCGGTGCGATGCTGTTCTCACTGATTTGTTTTCCGCTGGGGGTCGCCGCCTATTCGAACACCTTCGTGGCGCAGTACATCGGGGCGGCGCGGCCCGGGAAAGTAGGTCTTTCGGTTTGGCAGGCGGTGCTTTGGGCGACGGCGTGCGCGCCCCTGTTCCTGCTGCTAATACCGCTGGCCGGACCGCTATTCCGGTTTGCTGGCCATCCGCTTGCCGTCTGCAATTTGGAAATTGTCTATTTCCAGACCCTGACTTTTGGCGTTGGTGGAAACTTGCTCGCGGCGGCCTTGTCGTCGTTCTACTCAGGGCGAGGAAAAACTCGCATCGTAATGATCGTGGACTGCACGGCAGCCGTCGCCAATATTATCTTGGATTACCTGCTCATCTTTGGCGTCGGCGGCATTCCAGAACTAGGCATCATGGGCGCCGCGATCGCGACGAATATTTGCTTGTGGGGTCGTGCCTCAGCCTATTGGCTACTCATGCGCAGGGAAGACGAAACCGCCTATCAGCTTCGCGCGGGGCGACGTTTCGACATGGCGCTGTTTCGTCGATTGATCAAATTCGGCGCACCGGATGGATTCCGCATGGCGATCGAAATGAGCGCCCTCACCGGTTTTGTGTTTCTCGTCGGACGGCTAGGAGAAAACGCGATGGCGTCAACGACCATTGCCTTCAATATCAATGGTCTGGGTTTTATGCCACTGATTGGGCTGAGCATTGCCGTGGCGACATTGGTGGGGCAGCAGTTGGGAGCGGAACGACCCGACCTGGCCAGCCGAGCCACTTGGACAGCGCTGACTCTGGGAGTGGGCTACACTGTGCTGATAGCGATTGTGTACCTGGCAGTTCCCGATTTGATCCTGGCTGGGCATCGCGCCGGAGCTGACCCGACCGAGTTCGCCGCGCTACGCGACACGACGGTTGTGCTGCTGCGTTTTGTCGCCGCTTATTGCATTATTGACGCCTTCTACATGGTCCTTTTGGGCACCATCAAGGGAGCGGGGGACACGCGGTTCGTGCTGGTGTCGACCATTGCCCTTGCGCCGATTCCAGTTGTGTCGGTTTGGTTGGGGATGCGATACGCCAGTTGGGGACTCTACGAGAGCTGGTTCATGCTTGCGGTCTGGGTGTTCGCCAATGGGTTTGTCTACGCGATCCGCGTTTGGCGCGGCGCTGGAAAGAGATGCGCGTGATTGAATGACGCGCGAACTTGAAGGCGTCGACATGTCGCTCGTCCGCCCCAGGCCGAGCGAGTCGATTTGAGGTCGATTGCGTTAAGGGGCTGACACCCGGTGATACTTGCCGGTCTCCGGGTTATCCAGCACGGATTTCTGGCCGTTGGGCCACGTAACGACGATGCGATCGACACTTTCGATGGTGCCAAGCCCAAAGTGCTTCTGCGCCGGATGCTGGCAGCGATAGGAGTCTCCCGCAAGCACGACCGCTTGTTGTTTCAAGCGACCAGCATCCAACCGAATCGACGCACCCAGCGGCGATAGACCCGCCCGCCCGTGGAGGATTACTCCAATCCAACCGCCCAACTCCTGCTCGGGAAAAACGTTTCTCAGGATGACCAATTTCCCGTTCTCGGAACTCTGATTGGCCTCCCCGAAAACTCCCGTAGTCCCCTGCACCTGGTTGACCATCAAATCGACTCTCCCGTCCAGATCGAGATCGGCTGCGATGGCTCGCCGTGAGTCGAAATCAAAGCCGATGTCGAACAGGAACCCGGCGTTGTAAAAACCCTGTCCTCCTTCGTTCACAAGCAGTTGATTGGATTGGTAACCATCCCAGGATTGGACTTGTGACTTATCAATCGAAGACAGGTAGGCATCGATCTCGGCTGATTCGGAGCCCGCGAGCACGTTGATGTCGCGGCACCAGAAGTTGGTGCAGTAATCTTGAGTTGTCGTGCCGCTGACGTGGCCGTTGGTAACATAGATGTCCTGATCACCGTCGTTATCAAAGTCGAACGACGTCGAGCCCCAAGCCCAACCGGTGCGGGCGATGCTGTCCATGAATGACGGTGCTGCAAATTGTGGCGAGTCGCTGCCGCTATTTGCGAAGTACATGCGGTTGCCGTAGCCCATCACGGTTCGCATCTTGTTGGCCATCGCGTATTCGTCGGGGTTCGCGCCCATCCGGTCGAGCCTACGTGCTGTGGTAGAGCCCATCCCGAGCACAAAAAGGTCCAGAAGACCATCGTTGTTGTAGTCGCTGATCGTGTGAGACATCCCAAAACAATAGTGGTTATCGAGCAATTGGTCGGTCGCGTCGATGAAATGACCTTGCCCGTCGTTCAGGTACGTCGCGGCCCCGGAAAAATCGCTGACCACCAACAAATCCAAATCATGGTCAGCATCCAGATCGAGGAATGAAGCACTGTAGGAACGCCGAAAACGTTTGTCACCCAGTCCAGCCGCGACCGTGCCATCGGTGAATTGACCGGTACCATCATTAATCAGCAGGGTATTCCCATGGCCGTCGTTGGCATCCCAGTACTCATCCGGCATTTTCTCGTAAATGCGGCGCCATTGCCCCGCAAACAAATCCAGGTCTCCATCGCCGTCAATGTCGCCCGCAGTCAGGCAGGTTGGCTCCAACAGCTTGTACTCCAGTTCGATGACCTGTTCATCCGTCGAAAACTTCACGGGGCCTTCGCCTGCGAAAACACGGATGTTGCCGTCGCCCGCTACATTGGTCCAGTCGAGCAAACCATCTCCAGTGACGTCGGCGATGAGTCCCACGTTGGAGCCTGCCCCGTCGCGCGGCGAGTTGTTGGCAGCAACGATCGGCACCGCCTGCAGCTTCGACCAGTCGCCGCGGTTTATAACAATTCGGTTTCCATTGCCCAGGAGAATCTCCGGGTAGCCATCATCGTTCAAGTCGTAAACGCTGATACCGGACACATCGGCCCGACCCTTGCTCTTGTCGGCTTCATTGCCAAACGCATTGATGACCATCTTGGGTTCAAAGATGGGCGGGCCAGATCTTTGAGCCAGGCTCGCGTTGATGACTTTGATCGTTTTGGCGACCGGTACTCCGCTCCCCTGTCGCCACTCGACCTGGAATTTTCCTTTCAGCTCGAAGCGTTGCATTCCCTGCATGATCATGGCTTGGACCGTGAAGGTAAATTCCGAGAACGGTTGGTCGTCTGCGTACCAAAATCGGCTGTGGTGCCAGTCACTGTGCAGGATTCCAACCCCCTGATCAGCCAACCGTTGAATTCGGCGGACCCACTCCGCGTGCGTCAATGCTTGGCCCTCGCCTGCGAATTGCCGAAAATGGACTCCCCAATCACGTTCGAACTCCGTGGAACTCGCCGGAATGGAAATCGATTCGAACACGATTTCCGCCATGATCTGCATGCGTCGTCCTGGATTGGCGGAATTGAGTCGATCCCAAAGGGGAACCAGCCACTTGTTTTCATACCTGCGAGCTTGAATCTCGTCCTGGTAATGAGCTTGCTCCAAGGCATTAACCCGCGAGACCAAATCGCTGCCATTCGTTCGCGTTGTTTCAGCTGGCGTCGACTGCAACTGCGCAGTATCGATGTCCAGAGATTGTTCTTGGGGTGTGCAGCCCCACAGTAGAGAAGAGCCAAGGACGGCGAGGATGACGGCGTCGCGCGGAAAACGGTAATTGGAGTCTACAGTGTTCATAACGTCAGTATACGACCGAACGATTTAATGCTGTAGCACGGCGGCCGAGCCGTGATGAGGGAACATCCGTAGCACCGGCCTACGGACCACATGGAAAACCATCAGGAGTCCTGCCGGCAAGCGAACCGCCGAGCTAATCGATTTGCGGCTCCAAATGACTCCAGTCGGGCGGCGTGATCCGGTTTCTGCGCGGGGTTCGCTACCGCAGTTCCGAACACAATTGCGTCAGCAAGTCGATGGCATGGCTGATTTCTGATTTTTGACGATCCGGTTCTTGCGGAATCTCCCGTTCAATCGTCAGGGGCCCCCTGTAGTTAAGTTCCTTCAGTGTCGAAAGAAACTTTTTGATTCCTACATCGCCTTCGCCTAGCGGAACTTCCTGTCCCCACTCCTGGCCCGGATTGGCCGCCCACTTGGCATCTTTGCAATGCACACTGCGCACGTAAGAACCAACCTGCTTCAGCGCCGCGATTGGGTCACCCGTACCGTAGAGGATCATATTCGCTGGATCGAAATTGATGAACAAATTGTCGCGTTCGACATCGTGGATGAATCTCAGGAGTGCCTCGGCCGTTTCCTGACCTGTTTCCAAATGCAGTCGCTGGTCGTTGATCCGACAATGTTCGGTCAATTCCTGGGTTACATCGACGATTGCCGCGTAAGCTTCCGGATGTTCGTCAGCGTGTGGTACGAAGCCCAAATGCAACCCGACGACAGCGCAATCCAGCAAGTAGGCGAAGTTGCAAATCTCCTTCATTTCCCTCAGTCGAACAGTTCTTGTTTCGTCAGGAACCAGGCCGACGGTCCGTTGCGTCGTTGGAATGTCGGCGTAACTCTCACCGTCGAACCCGCCAAAGACGGCCGACAAACGGATGCCCAGACTGGCAATACGTGCAAGGAAGTCGTCGGCATGTCTCTTGGTTCGAATTTCTTCGCTGGGGGCGTGCAGTTGGATTGTGGGAACGCCCAAGTCGCCGGCGACTTCCAACGCGACGCCCAGACCGGCATCAATACTGGAAAAAACGCCGATCTCCCAAACACTTTCATTCATCATGGCACCTGTTGCCTTCTTTTCGGCGTCAGCCAGCCTTCAATTCGCCCGCGGATGCGGCTAGTCGGCTATCTTATCGTGATTATTGCTGTTCGCCACCACCGCCAAACTTGTCTTTCGGATTTCAACTTGTTCCACTCTTGGTTTCGATCCCACGATGCGAGTCGACGCCTGGATTGGCTCTTGGCGGTCTGGATTCCTCTGACACTTGTTCAGTTTGCAATGACAGCAAGATTGTGGACGAGCCAGTTGCTGTATCCGCAAATACCGTTGTTCGCCGTTGGAATTGACTTGCCACCCGGATTGGATCGGATTGCCTTTGGCCTGCTGCTGGGAGCGATGGTCGTCACCGGAGTGGCCAGGGCGTGCAAGTTCCGTCGCTTGATGCGCTGGGCACCGTTGCTGGGAACAGTCGCTCTGGCGCTGCTCTTCATTGCCGACCAACATCGATTGCAACCATGGGCCTACCTCAGCGTGCTGATCCTGCTGGTAATTGGTTTGGCGGAGGACGATGTTGCGTTGCCGCTTCTGCGATTGCTGTTGATCAGCGTGTATTTGCACTCCGCGATCAGCAAATTGGATTTTGAATTTATGCATTCGACCGGCCCGCAGTTCCTGGATGCCTTGCTGCCGCTGATTGGAACCGACGGCAGCTCACTTGGTTGGCATTCGCGTGTTGCATTCGCTGCCGCGTTTCCCGGCATGGAATTGCTGATGGGGTTCGGTTTGCTCATTCCCAGGATAAGAAATACTGCCGTTGTCCTGGGCATCGCCATGCACATTGGATTGTTGATCGTCCTGGGACCTTGGGGCTTGGGGCATCATCCAACGGTACTTGTTTGGAACCTCGTCTGCGGTTGTTTACTCGCCATTCTCTTTTGGCCATTTCCGCCGCGGGGATCGGAACCTGTATCTGGCGCAAGACGACCGCTGCGTATTTTGGAGAAAAGTGCCGTGGCCATCATTTGGCTGGTGCTCCTGCTACCGTTTCTTGAGCCTTACGGTCGATTTGACCACTGGCCGGCGTGGGGTTTGTATGCACCCAGAAATAGCCGCGCGGCGGTGTTCATTGACCAAGCCGTAGCAGGGCGCTTACCCACGGAGGTTCGGCGTTATCTGGTGCCGCCAAAGTTCAACGACCCGGAGTTTACCCGCCCGGTACAGTATCTGAACTTGAACCGAATGTCGCTCGATCAACTGCGCGTGCCAGTGTACCCGCAAGACCGTTTTCAATTGGGAGTCGCGATCTGGGTGGCGGAGCAGTACCAGCTGGGTGATTCCATTCACGTCGAACTCTTGTCGAGCTCTGCTAGAATGGATGGCGTTCGCTCGGCGACGCTCCTGTCGGGTGAACGCGAATTGTTGCGGGCGGCTGAGCAGTTTCGCCTGAATGCATTTCCACGCCGAATCGCCAACGAATAATGACGACTCCTGCGAACCGCCGTAAGTTATTGTCGGATCCATTGAGCCTGGTTTCGGGTGCGCGTGAGCCAGTCGATTCGCCAATCGGCCACTTGTCGGCTCCGGCACCCAACGCTGCTGCGACTCTACGATTGACAGCACGTGCGATGGCCTGTGAATTCTCGGTGATCATGAATGCTGGCGAACATGAGGCGATCTGGCAGACGTCTGAGGCGTTGGATGGAGTTGGCGAGTTAGAGCAGCAATTAAGCGTTTATCGTGACGAGAGCGAAGTGTCCCAATTGAACGCGGCAGCTCACTTGAAGCCGTACCAGCTGGAGAGGCAGCTGTTTCAGCTGCTGAAAACTGCGAGCCGATTGGCGGACGACACGGAATCAGCCTTCGACATCACCACCGACCCGTTGATCCGCCTCTGGCGCACATGCCGAGACGAGTCGCGACTTCCTGATCCTGGGGAACTGGAAGCACGACTTGAGCTGGTTGGGATGGACCATCTTAATTTCAACGAATTGAATTCGACGGTTGCGTTTGACAAACATGGGGTATCCATCAATCTGGGAGCGATCGGCAAGGGGTACGCACTCGATCGGATGATGGAAGAGATCCAATTGGCCGGAAAACAGGATGTGCTGTTACACGGCGGAAAGAGCAGCGTCATCGCACGCGGGCACCACTTGGGCTGTGATGGATGGCCCATCGGATTAGGCAACCCGTTGATGACGAATCGGCGACTGGGAACGATCGTGCTGCGCGACCAGGCAATGTCGACAAGTGGTTCCAATAATCAGTATTTCCGGATTGGCGAAAAACGCTACGGTCACATCCTCAATCCACGAACGGGGTGGCCGGCGGAAGGTCGACTTTCGGTTTCCGTTGTCGCGTCATCTGCGGCGGTTGCTGACTCGCTTTCGACAGCTTTCTACGTGATGCAACTGGAACAAATTCGCCAATATTGCGCGACCCAAACCGACATCGGAGCCATCGTTATCCCGTTTCCGAAGGTCGATCGACGCGTTGAGCCGCAGGTCTTTGGAGTTGATCCAGCCCAACTCTACTGGGATATTGATCAGGTCAGGGTTAGAACAACCTGACTGAATTCGCCAAGGTGGCCCATCGACGCTGCTCGCCTGGGAACTAACATATGTTAAGTGCTTGGTCTTGTTGACCGCGATTCAACCAGGAAACTAGTAGCCGCTTTGGAGCTTATCGTTGTATCTCCGCCGCACATCGATCGTTGCCATTTTCTTCGTCCTCCTCCTGCGTACGGCGATCGGTTGGCAGTTGTTTTACGAAGGCTTGTGGAAGATCAAGACGCTTTCCACACCCCACCCCTGGACCGCGGCAGGATACCTCAAAAACTCCCAAGGTCCTCTGCGCACCACGTTTCGAAAGATGGCTGGCGATCCGAACGAGCTTGACTGGTTGGATGCTGACAAAGTTGCCGAAAGATGGACCAATTGGCAATCACGATTTGAAAAACACTACGGTCTCGACGAACGGCAAAGCAATCGTCTTGCGAATCTGGTGATCGGCCCCAAGGCGTTTTATTCGGACGCCGGGAAGTTGACCGAGATTCCAGACGGCGTTGAATTGGACTCGGTCCGCGTGATCAAGTTTGACCCCGAAAAGAAACGGCTTGAGGTCGACGGCAAACGGCATTTGAGCGGTAAAGAGTACACCAAGTTGCTGCAAATGGGCGATGCGGACGACGAGAGCGTGCGAGCATTCCGCGAACAGCTTGAAAAAGTTTACCTGCGGTCCTCCAACCTCAGCTACCTCGAACAGCTCCATGCGAGTCTGCTTGGCAATCCCGACTGGGTTGGAATGAAAACCAAAGAGGGCGACGTTCAGCAGATGGGTGAACTGTCGAAGTATCGCAACATGATCGACGACTACGAAACGTCGTTGGCTTCGGCCGAGCAGGATTTCCAATACGAGCACCTGCAGAAGATGTGGTCGGACTTGCAGGCTCACGCGTCTCGCTTGTCGGCCCCATCAAGGCGCTCGAAGCATCCATGAAGGATGACGCGAAGGAGTTGCTTCGCGTCGAGCAGTTGCAACGTGGGAAACTCGCCGATCCTTGGACAGCACTGCGTGTTTCGGACATGCTGACGATATTGGGGCTCACCATCCTGGGCTTCTGTTTGATCGTCGGGCTGTTAACTCGGTTTTCGGCGATCATGGCGGCCGTCATGTTGTTTGCATTTTACATGGCGATTCCCCCTCTGCCTGGATTGCCAGAGCAACCCGGGCCAGAGCACAGCCTGATCGTGAACAAAAATTTGATCGAAGTCATCGCGTTGTTGGCGATCGCTGCGTTCCCCAGTGGATACTGGTTTGGCATGGACGCATTTTTCGGAAAACTGTTTCGAAAAGTACTCCCCAGCCGTACCCGTGACCACGACGAATAGTAGACAGGCAGCATCACACGAAATTGAACAAGTCGTATCTTGAGGCACCCACCCATGCTGGTAACTCCCGAACAGGAAGAAATTGGTCGCGATAATTTTTACGAGGCGATTAGCGCTGATGTGACGCGTCGCGATGCGATCAAAACGGCGCTCGCAGCAGGCGTTGGGTTAGGGGCCGCATCGTTCGGATATCGGAAGTTGACCGGATCGGATCGAGTCCGCGTTGCCTTTATCGGGTGTGGTGACGAAGGGAATGTGTTGATTTCCGAGCACCCGGAGGACTACATGGAGATCGTCGCGATCGCCGATCCGCGTCCGGCGAACATTGATCGCACCTTCAAGGGCAGCCATCCGGTGGCTCGCGTTGGCTTGAACAAGAAATTGGGGGAAGGCGTCGCGGCCAACGTCGCGACGTATGCTGATCACAAGGCACTGCTGGCGGACAAAGACAAACTGGGACTCGAAGCGGTCGTTATCGCGGTTCCCTTGAGCCAGCATGCCCCGATTGCAATCGAATGCATGGATGCCGGCCTGCATGTACTCACCGAGAAACTGATGGCCCGTACGATCGAGCAGTGCAAGCAGATGGTCCGCAAAGCCAAGGAACAGAAACTCCTGTTGGCGGTTGGACACCAGCGACATTACAGCGTGCTCTACGAAAACGCCAATCACCTCGTTCAAGATGGGCTATTGGGGGATATCAAGTTCATTCGAGCTCAATGGCACCGTAACAATAGTTTCGAGGGTCGCGATTCGTGGCGCAAATGGAAGTACGACGGTTACGCCAAACGCGACCGCGATCATCTGACCGAGTTGGAGGAAAAAGGAAAACTCGCTGAATTGGGTTACGATTCTGCCAAACAGTTGGTCGACTGGCGCCTGTACGAGAAAACGGGCGGCGGGCTGATGGCCGAATTGGGTAGCCATCAGATGGATGCTTGCAGCATTTTTCTTGGAAAAGTACACCCGTTAGCCGTGGTAGGCTTCGGCGGCAAGAATTTTTACGGCATCGAAGGCGTGGGTCCCAAGGATAAGTGGGACGACGATCGCGAGATTGATGACCAGATATTCGTGACTTTCGAATTCCCAGGCCGTACTTACTTTGAAGATGATGGTCACACGGTGAAGAACGAACGCGATATTTGTATCGTGACCTATTCGTCGATCAATACGAATCGTTGGGAGCCGTACGGAGAGGCCGTTTTCGGAACCCGTGGTACCTTGATCATGAAGACCGAAAAAGAAGCATTACTTTACAAGGAAGCCAGCGCAGGCAGTGGTGGTGGACTGGACCAACGCTTGCACGTGATTCAGGGCTCCAAGGGCGGTGGACCGGTACTCGATTCGTACGAAACCGCGGCTCCGTCTGCGGCCGCGACAGCCGTCAACGACGAAGTCGGCTATCCCCCGAGCCGTGGTTACCGCGAAGAGATGGAGCACTTCTGTTACTGCATTCGTGAAGATAAAGATGAGCTTCGTTGCAACGGCACCGTCGCCATGGGCGACGCGATCATGGCGATGACCGCCAACCTGGCGATGAAACACAAGCAGCGGATCGAGTTCAAACCGGAATGGTTTGATCCCGAAAATGATGCGACGCCGGAAACCGAATTCGCCTGATCCGCTGCATTCCGTTGATAGTAATTTCCAACGCCAACTGACCGAATCGAACCGGCGTACTGGCGAGGGTCTCCTTTCGCAGCCAAGTGATGGCGAAAACTCAAATGGCGTAGTCGTCGACGCTGTTGCACCAGATTCTTGGGCACACCGTCGCCCAAACGCATGACATGAGTTATTGTCTGACCGCTGATTGCCGCAGTGAAGCGGTTGCGCAGCGGAATTCGATGCCTCGCAGAACGCATTCACTTGATCTGTAGCGTCTTTTCGCTGAGTAGGTACTGCTATGTAAGCGCCTCTAACGCTCCACGTACGTGCGAAACGCACTACTGTTTGTCCGTCGACAGGTCGGAAAGTCGGCCCTCCATGTCCAAGGACATGGCGTACGCCAATGCGACGCCTGTTACGAGACCGTAAAAATGAGCCAGTTCGGAGACGTGAGCATTCAGCGGCAAGATACCCATGATCGTTGTCCAGCCATACATGACGCCGACAACGATGGAGATCAGTAAAGGGATCGGACGCTGTTCCAGAAAACCAGCGGCGACCAGGAAGCCGATTAATCCGAAGACCAACGCGCTCGCCCCAACGTACGACCCTTCTCGCGCCGCCAGCCATACCAACGTGCCACTACCGACGACAATGGACATTACGATGCGCCATGAGTTGGCTCGCGACCCGGCCAACAGCGTCAATAGTATCAGCAAAGGAAAAGTGTTTGCCAGAATGTGATTCAAATCACTGTGCAGGAACGGCATGGCAACAATTCCCGGCAACCCTTGCAGCTTGCCGCGGTACCAACGACAACCACTCCGTAAGTGGCAGAAAACTGTCCATCAGGAAAACGAGCCAAACAGCCGCGAGGAATACCCCAACGGCAACCAGTTCGCCCTTGATCCCGTCAAAAGCCTTCCGTGCTTGTGCCTTGACCAGTTCCTGCATCGATGCCTCTTCTCTCGGGGACTATGGACATTGCAGTTGCTCTTCGAACTACGCGAATGAGCCACAGCCAAATTTTACGCAATGGCTGGCTGCCCGGTAAGGGACGAAGGCAGGTCCGTGGCGCCGGTGGCACCGTAGGTAATTGAGGAAACCGAGCAACATTCAACAAAATCAAATCCGATCGAGCACATCGACCCAACGTGCCAGGTCGTTCAATTCGGATGGATTCAGGTATCGGGATTCGCCCTCGATGGTCATCTCAGTCACTGGAAATTCCAGCGTTTCGAGGCCCTTTTTGTCGCGTTCCATGAACGAGAAGTAAGCGGACCCCTTAAAAGCGAACAAGTAATATGCCAGCCTCTCGATGGGATCATTCGAGCGAAGTACAGCTCCGCGAGGAGTGGTCGCGTCCACGACGGCGACCCCACGAACAGTGTCGCGGTTCGACAACGCGACGCGGTGCGCCATCGATCCGCCCGCTTGAAAACCGTGCACGACGACACGTTCAGGATCGACGTTGTATTCGTCCATCGCACGGTCAATGAACTTTCGGACGACGCCAGCTTCCGCCGATAGCCAACGGTCGTCACGCAGCGATTGAGGCGCTAGTACAATCAGTTGGTGCTCGTTGGCCAATCGGGACCAACGCTTGGCAAGTTCCTCTTTCGAATCGAATTTAGGTGGCGCCAACCAAACGACCAGTCCGAATTCTGTTTCGTCGGGGTACGATTTCGGCACCAGCATGTAACACCGATTCGCTTCGGCCGGCAGCTTGAAGTCAGCAATCTCGGCTTCGTCGCCTTCGCCCGCTTGAGGGACGCCGGCAGGCAATTCGATCGGCAAATCGGCCAGGGTTAGTCTTGCGTTTCCTGGTTGCCCACCCCGTTCGTAGGCAATCGTAATGCTCTTCCCGGGCTCAGCACCGCGACCGCCGCGCGCCACGCCGACGCGGTTTTAAGCTCTACACCGTCAAGACTAAGCAGCCAATCTCCAACCCTGAGTCCCGTCTTGTCTGCGGGGCTGCCCGGGTAAACGTAACGGACTTGCAGGCTCTCCAGATTCCGTCGTGGCAGGATGCCCAGGAAGGGATGCACGTACGGTTCGATGCGATCGGCCAGCGTAATCGATATCGTTTGTTCATCGCCGTCCCGCAGCAGTACGATGTCAATTTCATCGCCACCGTAGAGCGGCCCAATGGCATGTTTTAGTTGTGCCTGCGTCTCCACAGCTCGCCCTGCTACGCGCATCAATTTGTCGCCGGGCAGGATTCCCGCGTCCCGCGCCGGTGAACGTGGCGAGGTTGATGCGACCACTGGCTGATCACGGTACAGGTCTTTGGATGTCAGTGTGAGTCCCAGTAGGCCCGGTTGCATTTCCTGCTTCTCGATCATCGCGTCCAAACGCTGCTGAACGTCGGTGAAAGGTACGGCGAAACCGATTCCCGAGTCGTACATCTCGGCACCTGTCAGTTCACTGCCATCTTCCGTGGATAGTGGAACCAGGATGCCCATTACGCGACCGTAGATATCGATCAAGGGCCCCCCGTAGTTCGCGGGCGAGACCTTGGCGTCGGCTTGAATCGCTCGACCCCAAATTCGTTCGGTTGCACTCACAATCCCTACGGACACGTTGGCAGCGCGCGGGTCGAACGACTTTCCAACGGCAATCGCCCACTGACCCACTTGCACATCTTGTCGATCAAGGGCTGCGGGAACCGGTAGCTCTTTTTTTGGGTTGATTTTCAACAGGACGAGGCGACGGCTCTTATCACGAGCGACGATTTTCGCCGGATACTCCTGGCCTGAAGGCAGCGAAACAAGAACAGCTCGGCTGTTGCACAAAGTTGAAAGAGCTGCTGATGATGTAGCCGTCGTCAGAAATGATGACGCCAGTCGTTGGAGCCGTGCTCGCAAGCACGGCACCGACTTTTTCGAGGCCACCGACTGTTTGAATCTGCACTACGGAATCTGCCACCGCGTCGACCGCAGCGCGAATTGCCTGTTGTTCCGCTTCGCTCAATTCGTCCGCAATGGCTGGCGATGGCTGGCTTGCCCGCATGCAGATCAGCAGCAATAGAGTGGTAAGCAATGTTCCAAGGTGTTGTTTGTTCATTCTTGAGGCCCGAGTTTGATCGGCAGCAACTCCTGGTTGCGTAGCACGACAATGGACAACGCTGTGTCGCGGTCGACAAGTGCGAGGAAGTCCAACAACTGTTGTTGCGAACGAACGACTTCCTGGTTGATGTAAACGATCAGGTCATCGGTGCCAGCCCCGACGTTGCAGCCGCAGTTCCAGGAATCACTTCTTCGATGTATGGTGGCGTTTTCGGCATCAGGTCCGGTATCAGTCGAATGCCGATCAGGCCCAGCGTCCATGGCTCCTGTACTCTTGCATCTTCGCCCTCGTCGGAACTGGCGACGCGTGATTCGCCAGAGATGATCTTTACGACTGATGATTTCAGTTCGGCGATCGGCAAGGCGTAGTTGATCCAGATATTGCTATCCACGCTGCGCAGTTCCTTGCCTAGCATCCCGGCGAGCCGACCGTCTTGATCGGTCAAACAACCGCCTGACGCACCGGCGTTGTTGGTCATCGCATCGAGGACATAGACCGGGCCATTGTATGGCGTCTGAAACGTCCCTTTCCTGGCCGACATACGCCACACTGCCGATACGAGGCCGTGTTGCACGCTGGCCGGTTCGTTTCCGGTCGCGATGCCGTACAAGTTGCTGAATGCCAGTACGCGGTCGCCCGCCGCAAGCTCAACCGCGTCATCCAACGCAAAATGCTGCAGCCCACTCGCGTCGATTTTCAGGACGGCGATTTCCAGTCGGGGATCAGTTCCCAGCAGCGTCGCGTCGAATTTTGAGCCATCGTCCAGCGTTGCGGTGATGTATTCGGTATCGAGGACGTAGCTGAAGGCGGTGAGGACGTGGCCCTCGGCCGATACGAGAAAACCGCTCTGGTACGCTTCCAGTCCCCGCACACCGCCGGCACCATAAATCTTGACGATCTTGGGTAGGACGCTTCTCGTAGTTTCGACGAAAGATAATTGTGCACTGACGTTGTTTGTGGATGCAAAGTAGGCGAATGCCAGCATCACGGCTCGAAAGGTTGAAGAGTTAATTTGCATCAGGCTGATTCCTCGCCGGCGAACTCAAGTGAATCCACCTGGTACGTCCCGTACGTGGCATCGCCGATCTGGGCTCGGATCACTGTTGGTTTTCGCACCCCGCCCGACTCCTTGTACGCATCCAGGAATAGTTCACATGGATCGACATCACCAGCTGGATAGAGTTCGACGATCTCCAGTTCACCGTTGTCGATCGAGAAGTAAAAGCGGGTTTCAAACTCGTCGAACAGCCCTACGAGAACATCTTTCAGCTGCCCGTCGCCCGCGACGGGGGCCTGCCCCAGGTAGTAAACTTCACCGAACTTGTCAGGCCCCTCGGTCAGAAGTCGACGCCACATCTGCATGGCGATCAGCATGCCGCCACTTCCAGGCGGTTCCAACTGGTCGTGCAAAGGTCGACTCATCTCAACCAGCGTGACAATTTCTGGCAGGTTGGCGACCACCTTGTTGTCATTCAAAGAAATGTCGAATTCCGCGCCATCGCTCTTGCCTTTGAGTATCCACTCGCCATGAGTCTTCAGAGCTTGACCGCTGCGCTGCAGGGCACTCCAGATGCGATCTACATTCTGCTGATTAAAGTGGAAGTTCGCATAGCCGCGTCGTTTGGCAAACAGGTGTTCGACACTCTTGGGCAACTTGTCCTTGCCCGCACCGCCGTGTGGGGCGAGTTTCGGCGGCTCAGGTACCTTCTTCTTCGGTGCGTCCGGCGCGGGCGGTATGAGTTGCGGTCGTTGCGTGGGTTCCATTAAAGCCAGCAACTTCTCTGGCGAGTGGACTCCAGCCAGGCGGACCAGCACTTCCGTGTCTTCTTCCTCACGTCGATAGATGATCGGAATTCTCCACCCCTTGGGGAATGTTCCGAGGATGTTCTTGAACATGTTTACGGTGGCAACCGATCGACCGCCGATCGACAGGATTTCATCATCAATCCGAAGGCCACGCCGGAACGCGTCGGAAGTATCGAGAATATTGCTGACCAGCAAGGAACCGTCGTCACTGTTGGAAGATACTGTGAAGCCGAGCGTCGCGTGGTCGACGATGCGGCCGCTGCGCAGATGGCCCATAAACTTTTTGATTTGATTGATGGAAATGGCGTAACCGACGCCGACGTTGACACGTCCTCGTTTTTCAAAAGAAGCTCGGCCGTTTATGCCGACCAACTGGCCCGCAGCGTTGAATAATGGGCCGCCCGAATTACCTGGGTTGATGGAGGCATCCGTTTGGATGCAGTCGGC
Organism: uncultured Planctomycetales bacterium; assembly: GCA_963821085.1. GTDB lineage: Bacteria > Planctomycetota > Planctomycetia > Pirellulales > Pirellulaceae > CAWGCE01. The sequence continues at coordinate 454,792 of CAWGCE010000009.1, forward strand.
GTATTCGAGCAGGGTTCCTGACGGATACTGATAACGATGGACACCGGAGATGATTCCGTAGGTGACCGTGGGCCGGAAATCGGTCGCCAAGACAAATGGATTCCCGACGACGTAACACGTTTGCCCTGCTTCCAGTTGATCGCTGTCGCCCAGTTCGGCGGCGGGGAAGTCGTCGCGACCTACCAGCTTGATCAGCGCCACGTCCCCGGTGGGGTCGATTCCAACGACGACGGCATCGTACATTTCACCATTGTTCATTCCGCAACGCATGTGGTTTCCACACGGCTGTACTACGTGAAAGTTGGTCAGTGCGTAACCATCAGGTGAGATAACCACGCCAGAACCACCGCCTGCACTATCGGCGCCGAAGATGGCCAACGTCGGTTTGGAAATGTTCTCAATCGTCCGAACCCGCTCCTGCTGTGCTTCCAGCACACGAGCCGGTGGATCGGCCGCAAATCCCGGCGACAAAGTGGCGGCTGCCATCACAAGGGACATTGTGATGGGCCAACAAGAGTAGCTGACAGGTGGGTGCCGAGGGTTTTTGGCGAACTGCATCATTTGGTGGTTCTCAGGTTACACAGGTTCAACCGATCGCCGATGTCGACGCCATCACCGTAATCGACGACCAGCTTCAAGCGGCGAACGCCCTCAATGGGGACGTCGATGGCGAACGCTGCTTCGCCCGCCTTGATCGTACGGTCGAGCAGCAGCGTCTCGTTGCCAATAATCTGCAGGGTGACGACTGCGGCAGAACGCACATTGGGATCGATACCGGCAAGTCCGCGTAGTTTGCGATGTTGACCGTCCAGTCGGTACTGAAGTCGAGTCCGTGAGTGCACGGCCAAGCCTTTGGGGAAGCTGGTGACGTTCGAATCGCCGCCACGCAACATCAAAGGCGCGCCGTCCAGGCTCTCGTCTCGCCTCGGAGCATACAGCAGCTGGGTTACGGAATCGGGTGAGTCAGACGCTGCAATTAGCGGCGTGATCTCAACCTGTGTGGGCCACAAATCGCTGATGTAGACCACGTTTCCCGCAGCAAAACTGATTTTGGATATGTCCGACACGGGCAAATTTGTCGTAATTCCGCAGCCGGATGAAATCTGCAATTCCTGGCCGTTTAGCCGGGCCTCGTCGACGTTCCAGGTGTCACCGTTCGAGAGCGTCACGCGGCAAGTCGCTGTGAAGTTGTCTTGATCCGTTTTTCGATACAGAACGATTCCCTCAAGTTTGGTGAGCAGCACTTCGATTGCATCGCCATCGAGTTCGAAATCCAGCGATTCCGCGTCGACATCACCAATCTTGCCTTCCAGAAAATCCAGTTCGTCGCTGGCTTTGCGAATGATAACGGCGTCGCCGTCGTGATCCTGTTTGACGAGAGCATCCCATTGGCTATCCACGCCGGCAGCGGCCGGCTGAAATCGTACAGCACGCAGTTGGTCTCGCGTACCGGAGATTTTCGCGCCGGTTGACGTTACCGTCGAGAATTTGCGGCCCGCCGTCTGAAACGAAGTCGCGGCGAAAAACGAGCCGCAATTCAGCGCGACTCCAATGCTGGCTGTCGCGGGTGCATCTCGATCGGGCCGCGAAAAAACAAGGTTGAGTAATTGTTCGGTGGACATCGACATCGGTGTGCCGTCGACCTGCAGCGTGAGGCTCGTGCCCTCCCATGCCACGAGATCGCCCGTAACTGTCTCGCCATTCAGCTTCGTGGCGTCGACCGCCACGCCGAGCAACAGCATGGGTAAGGCAAGTAAAACGATCAGCATCTGATCTCCCTAACGGCATTTTCCAGGAAAGGACTCGTTGGCCACCGAACGGCGGACTCCTGGCTATTTATCCAACGATTCGTCACGTGCCAGGTTTCGAAAATACTCTTCAATCACATCGCGGTAGTGTGACGGAAACTCTTTGCCCAACTCCTGCAGCGCCTGCTTGCGTTCTTTGGGCGGCAGATTGCCCCAATCCGAATTTTTCGACATCTTCTTTGCATCGACATCGCCCGCGCCGCCGCCCCCCGGCAACTGACTGTCCTGCATGGGCTTATCGGATTGGTTGCCGCCTCCTTGCCCGCTGCTTTGAGCCTGCATCTGTTGCAGCTGTTGTTCTTTTTCTTCGATCATCTTGGACAACTTGTCGATGACTTCCTGCTCTTCGTCGCGTACGCGCTTGCCGGCGCGACCGTGGTTCAGTCGGACTTTGATGCTGTCCATGATCCTGGCGATCTCGTCGAGTGAATCTGGTTTCAGCTGTTTCAGGTCGGCCTTCATCAGGTTGGCGACGGATGAGTACCGGTCGGGCAGTTCAGAGTCTCGTTCGAGCAGTTTGTCGAGCTCGCTTTGGGTCGGGGCAAATTCGCGAACGCGATAGTTTGCCGCAGCGCGGTAGAACATCAGCGTTGCCGGTGCCGCGACTTGCTCGACGTCGAGCAGATCGAGTTGGTCCTTGGCTTCGTTGTATTGAAATTGCATTGCCAGCGTCTTCCCATACAGCAATCGCAATTGCTGAGCCACGATGTCCGGGTACTGTTCGCTTTCGATCTGTTCGAAATCGGGAAGTGATGGTGCCTGCTCGGACCGACAACGTCGTATGAAATCGGCCGCCGTTTCATCGGCTATCGCCACAATATCGATGACGGGTTCCAGCAGATCTCGGCCTGGCCGCGTTTCGCTCCACACCGCCTCAATCGCCTCGAGCTGTTTATCTTCCAGCTTCAACTTGGCAATCCAGGTATTCGTCCGCGAACGGACGGCTTCAAGGCTTGGCCAGTCCCAGCTCGCACGCTGTTTCAGATCGTCGTCAGCCATTGTGGTGCCGATTTGCAGTACGAGGCAGACCATGCAGAGCATGCAGCACCAAGCACCGATGTCCGTTTGCTGAGTTCATTCATGCTTACTTGTTCTTCCCGAGGCTGATGTCCCGCGTGATCCGGTGCAAATCGAATTCGCGGTGACTTAATGCCGCACAGCGCATCGGTCAATTCCTCATCCGTTGCCTGTCCCACGACGTCGTCTGCGTCATCGAGCATTTTTGAATAGCGATCGGTGCGACGGTTGATACGCAGTTGTAACGCTTTGATCATTTTTAATTCGGCAATTTGGCTGACGAGTGGCTGGTCGCCAGGTTCACTCGGTGGTTGGCTCTGAGGGTTCTGTTGCCGTTGTTCTTGATCTTCCTGTGCCTGCTGGAGTGCTTCAATCATCTCTTCTAACGCTTCGATGATGTCTTCCTCGAGTCCCTGCGTCATCGCTCCCAACTTGACTTCGGCCAGGCGGTTGACGACTTCTTCCATGTCTTCCCGGACTTGCTCCATGCTGGCCGGAAAGGCGACCGACGAGCCCTCTTCACGCAAAACGGCCAGGCACTTGTCGGCCTCGACGACGATGCGACGCTGTTGAAAACTCAACTTGCCCGCCTCGATATCGAACACGCGATTGGGGTCGTCGGCTTGCCGCCGGGCGAGCCGAATCGTGCTTTCGTTCAGCTGCAATTCCATTTCGAGCATCTTGCGGACGCGAGCCTCCAACTGGGCCAACGTTCGTTCGATTTCCTCTTCCCGCATCTGTCGCAGGATTTCTTCAAGTTCTGCCTTGGCTTCGGCCAATTTGCGAGCGGCTTGTTTTTGATTTTCCAACGCCTCGTCGCGTTTGGCCTGGTCCAGCTTCTCCTGCGCGTTTCGCATCTGCTGTTCCGCCTCCTGGATACGCTTCTGGCCGGGAAACGACTCATCCTGCGGTTGCTGACCACCCTTCTGGCTTTGTCCCTGACCCGACTGCCCCGGTTGGCGACGGGTCGCCCTGCCCTTGCTGGCTCTCACTTTTCTGACCCGGCAACGATTCGCTCTCCGAGGATTCATCTTCGCTTGGCTCACTGCCGTCTTGCGGCTGTCCTTCGCCGCCCTGGCTTTTCTTTTCCGACGGCTCGGCGTCTTCGACTGGTTGTCACCGTCGTTCTCTTCGTCGTCGAGCGGGGAGGAATCTTCCGAGTCCCGGTTTTCGGAATCGCCTTGCCGAGAATCGCTTTCGGACGGCGAGGATGGTTTGGTGCTGGCTTCGGTTTCCTGAATACGGTCGCTCAGCGTTTCCGTTCGATCGGCGACTTGCTCCTGCTCCTTGGCGAGTTGTTCTTCCTCGACGCCACCTTCGTTGCGACCTTGCACACTGCGCTGAGTCCGCTCAAGTCGCTCGATTTCCTTGATGTAGTCGCGAATGCGAGATTGTTCGTCTTTCAGTCGGTCCGCTCGATTCTCGCTCAACAACAGTTCGAGCAACGCCGCCAGAGTCGGTGCGCACCTGCTGCTGGCCATCGAGGCGCACGCTTGAATTTTTCCTGATTGATCATTCGAGCGAGAGAGCTCAGCTGAAGTTGGATGTCTTTTTCCTTGCTGAGGGCGAACGACTTCTTCAGCAGTTCGGCTCGTTTCGGATTGGCGCCTGCGTCAAATTCAGCCATCCGCAGCAGCAGCTTCTCAAGCCGCGCATGTTGCTCCGCGAGTCGACTTTGTTGCAGGGCCAATTCATCAGCGGAATTGGGTTGATCGGATGAGGGCGAATTCTGCCCGAACGCGTTCGGTTTCCGAGGAGCGACGCGACGACAATGCAGCTCAGCATCGCCCGCCAGGGCAGCGACGATCCTCGAAGGTACGTCCGCGCCATGTTGACCTCCAATTGTCATCCGGCCCGCACGACCCTGCGGGGTCAGCCAGATGGATGCCTTGTATGCCCCGCAGTGCTCAATTATTGCTGTCTATCGAGAGACGGCAAACCGAAACACCTATTTCAGCAGATCTAATGCCCGTTTTTTCTGTTGTTTCTTGGTCTCTTCCATCAGGATGTCCTGTTCGCGAATCATCGAACGGACCAAATCGACAAGTTCGTTGTAGCTCTCCAAGTCAAGCATTTTCTGGAGAACCCGTTCCATCGCTACGAGCAGTTCGTCTGCGCGGCCGACGGCCATGGCCACGAATTCCGGTCCTTGCTCCAAATCGTCGATTTGCTGCTCGAGTTCTCGAATCGCAGCATCGTATTCCGGGAACATTTCGTCGCCAATTTTCTTCAGTGGCTCGGCAATGTCGAATTGCAGCCGTCGTTGTCGGTCGGCCGAGTCAACGCGGTTGTTCACCAGTTCCTCACGCACATCGTCAAACGACATCGCGATGCCCAGCAATTCCTGGGCAGCTCGTTTTCCCTGCTGCCCACCTCGCTGGACGCGAAGTAATCTGAGTGCACGTGCCCTCGCCGCGATTCTTGCCGTTTCAGCCGCCGCCGGAGTTGCGTCATCCGAGTCGATTTCTGCTCCCGACGTATCGGCGTTACTGAATTGGACGCGACTGATGGAGTCACGAGTTTCACGAAAGTCGGAAATTATCTGCTCGAACCTTCGCCGCAGTCCCAGCTCGCGCACTTCTAACAGTGCCAACAAACGGTCGGGCGTCACCACATCCAGCTCGTACCGGTCACCATCGCCAATGTTGGGTGTTGTCGGTCAGATTGAATTCGTCCTGGGAATGTACACTGATGGTTACTTTGGAATCGATCGGCAAGTCGAGTTTCGAGGCGGGCTCGGTACGTTTTTTTCGCAAGTCGAGCGCGGTATCGACGCGTCCACTCGCATCGAGCACGATAGGGAATTCGACCGCTTCGCCGCCCCCAACTTCCAGGGCAATCCAACTCTTCTGCACCCCGAATTCATCGATAATTTGACCTTCGATCGGCAATTGGGCGTCGGGAGTGATGGCCGACCCGATCCCGCGTAACCGCGTGTCCACTCGGGGCGGCTGATCGGGTGTTGCCGCGATGACGACCTGATAGGGCCGGCGACTCACTGTGCCGTCGGTGTCGAGCAACGTAATCTCTTGAGCCACATTCGCCATCAGGTCGGTTAACTCATACGTGAACGACGTCTGTTGATTCAGCTCCGGTACAAGCTGCTGTAGCAGTTCACTTGTTCCCTGCATCGATGCGGTCGTTGGAGAAACTTCATCGTCGGTTGTCGCTGCCAGAACCAGGACCTCCTTGGTATCGAGGTTCCGAATTTCAGCGCGACGCAGAGTCTTATTGGTTTGAACGGTCAACGTGACCTGACTGCCTTGCGGTAATTGGATTCCAGGGCGGTAGGTTTCGTTCCGTGGCAACAGCCCTGTGTATTCGGGCAGCTGATATTCCAGATCGATGCCTGCGATCTGCGGGCTCTCGACGACTCGGACTATGCAATTGTGCAACCGATGGTCATTGCCCACGACGTCAAATTTGATATCGGACAGGATGTTGGTGAACGGCATGCCATCGAACGCGTACTGTTGGAATCCATCGCGGGGTTCCCCCAGTCGACTCATGTTGACGCGGCCCCGCTCGCCATCTCCTGTCTCATAATAGATCGTACAAACGGCCGGTACCGGTACGGCACGCGTCGCATCGGCGCGGACACGCACCTTGAGGTCGTCACCACGAGCCACCGTAAGCTGCCGGTCTTCGTTGAAACCGATCAATTCGATTTGCGTCGTGCGGGCGTAGGGAGTTGCCGACAGTCCGAACAGCCGGGCAATGCCCATGCGGAACGTGGCACCCGACGCGGCCGCAAACATGACGACCGATGCGAGCAGGGCCATCGCCAGCGTGATTGCTCGCATCAGTGCCCGGTAATCAAAAAGCTCTTGAACATCAATCGCCCCTGCCAATGCGACCGCATCGTCGCGCGATCGCAGGAGTAAGTTCGGGTCGGCGTCAGGATCGGGACTCCGGACCGATTCGACGGTCGTCACCAGGCTATCCTGAAACTCTGGAAACTGGCGTTCGATCAACAAGGCCAAGCTGGTGTCTCGCAGATTGACAAACAGCCGTTGCACGACCCAGCGGTAAATTACAAACAGCAAGATGGCCAGCACGATGCACAACAAAACTGCTCGCGCCTTGACCGGCATTTCCCGAGAGCCCAACTTGACCGGCAGGTAGTCCATCGCCAGTCCCAACCAGAAAAGACCAATCAGGCAAGCGATTGCCAGGGCCACGCCTTCGATACAGACGTAGCGTCGGATCCTATGCCTCGTCTGCTCGAGCAACTCGACGAGTTGCGGATGCAGGCTGGACGAGTTCTGGTTTTGAGGAACGGTACTCATTACGCGTCGTCTTCGCTGCTTTCCATCAGGCCAACTTGTTCAAACGGCGAACGGTCCACTCAAGGCACAAGGCACCGCAAATCAGTCCCATGAGCCAGGCCATCAACCGCTGCTGAAATGCTTTATCGGGAGTGCCCGGGATATACGTTTCCTGGTCCTGCGGGACGAGTGCTGCGACAAGCCCTTGTCCGGGCAACGCCGGGTTTGTCGCGTCGCCAACCGTGGGGAAGTACTGGCCGTTCGTGCTCGTCGCCAGTTCATTCAAGAGCGCATCATTGCGCTGGGGCGATTCGATTTCACGGTCCGGCACGCGAACGCGCACCGTTCGCGTCAGCATTTCCAGCGTCTCGCTGCCAGGCACCGGCAGTTCGATGCGATAGTCGCCTTCCATGACTGCTGTAAATTGTGTCGTAAACAGACCTTCCCTGGCGGTGGCGTCCATCTCGGCCGTTCCCACGGATTGACGGAGTGTCAGGGGCTGGCGCGTTCCGTCGGGGGCGACCAGCGAAGCGTTGACGACTTCCTGGACCAGCGGTCGGTACTGCGCATCGGTCAACGAAGCTCGTACGATGATCGTCTCCCCGAGAATTGAACGGTCCTTGCTGACAATCAACAGTCCTCGACTACTGTCGCGCAGCAGGCGTCCTTCGCTCACATATCGAATCAGCTTGGTATAAAACGAATCAAACAGGGTTGGGTCGATCGCCCGCAATCGCCACATCTCGCCGCTGCCCAGGTAAAAAACACGTCCTGCACCGTAGAACTGCCCGGCCATGTAGACCGGCAACTCGTTATCGATTGCTGTGCGTGGATTCGAAAACGATCCGAACACGGTGGCACCCGGTTTCGCCGTACGCACAGGAAAGCATGAATAAATTCCGGCGAATGTGCTCCAGAGCTCGCTGCTTCGGCTGCCGTTGTCGTCCAGCCAGAGTTGACGAGCTTGTCGTCCAGCTTCCGATAACTCGATGGGCCAGCTTTTGGTTGCCGCCGCACCGCCACGAGACAGTCGCGCCGTCGAGCGACGATAGAAACTGACGGGATAGAACCCTTTGACCAGGCTGATGCCGCGACGATCTCTTGCCAGGGTTGTCCATTCGGGTGTGTACACGGACCCTGCGATCGCAATCAGCCCGCCGGCCTTTTCGGACAGCCAACGGTCTATCAGATCAATCTGGTCATCCGAGAGCTGCTGCCAATCCGGGTCGAAGGCAACGATGCAGTCGTAGTCGAACAACTCTTCCGGTGTGCTGGGGAATTCGTCGAGGATCTGGTTGGCTTCCTGGGCCACGCCCGGCAGCGCACCTTGCAGGTACACATCAACAATGGTGTCTTTGTCGCGGTGGCAGAGTACACGAACGAAGCGGTACTCGCGTGTTGGTCCGCCCGCAAACAACAGGACCCGATTCTTGCGGTCGACGACCTGTACGTTGGCGACCTTTTCCAGGTCGCTCGCTTTGCCACGCACGTCGGACTCATCGACGCGCACAATATAGTCGTACTTTCCCAGCTCGGTTGGCGTTACTTCAAACTCAATGGTTGCAGCTTCGCCGTCTTTACCGAGACGCAGCAATTGCTGGTCGATCAGTGTCTCGCTGCTGGTCGAGTTCGCGGCACTTGTGGCCGGTCGTAACAGTAGCCTCAATCGCACTTCTTGACCCTGCCAGCCGAAAGACTGGACAAACGCTTTGATCGTAAACATATCGGCGGGATAGACTCGCACAGGCGCTTCCACATCGACAACCCGAAGCGACGCTGGCGGGTCGGGAGAACCGGCCCCGATCGGGAACAGGGGGACTCCCGCTTGTTGCGCCAACGCCAACGATTCCGTGGGATCGGCATCCCGAGTTCTGGTTGCCGTCGGTAACCAGAACAATGCCGGCCAGCGGCCCGCCGCGTTCATGTTCGACCAGATAACTGATCGCATCGCCAAGCCTTGTCTCAACTCCAGACGGTTTCAATTGGGCAGCCCAGTCGACGTTTTCGTTAGATTCGACGTCATCGGTCGAGCGATTCATGGGGCTGCCCTGCTCGTCCACCTCGACAACACGAGGTTCGCCGAATGCGACACCAAAACCGTACTCTGGGTAACGCAGGTTGCCGACCGCAAATGTCACGCAGCCGATGAACGCTGCGCAGATGGCGACCAGTAACGCCCAGCTCTCCCCTCCTAGTTGGTGAAACGCAGCTCGAAAAATCAAGTGAGCGAACATGGCCAAACAAGCCAGCGCCAGAAATCCGAGCCCGATGCGGGCCAATCGCTGTGCCATCAGGCTGGACTGCGTTGCCGAGCTATCGGCCTGTTCCTGCTGCGACTGCGTCGTACCTGTCCTGGGCAATGAGGCCACCTGCGTTGGACGGTCCCCTTCATCGAAGCGGTAGACGACGACATCGTGCTGGTCTCGCAGTTCAGGAAGCAGCGTCTCGTCCTGGAGCGTCCCGATGACTTGTTGAATGCGAGTGATGCTCTTCCCGGTCGAGTCCAAAGCGTCGTCGAGCCCCATGCTTTGACTGGTATCGATCAACACGATGGCCCGCGAATTCTTGACGACTTTGTGTTCGATGCGTTTCTCAAGCTGCAGGAAAAACACAAACAGCCCCAGAAAACTGGCAATCCGCAGTCCACTCAACAGCCAGCCCAGCGGCTTCGGCAAGTCGGATGCATCGCGGCGATAGGTGATCAGTACGACGGCGACGAGCAAAACAACGACGGCAGCGAGTACCAGCCAGTGCCACCATTCGTTCAGTACATTGAGCCGAGCGAGCTCGTAATAGGTGCGCGTCGATGTCTCGGCGAACAGGCAGGTGGGTATGATCATCGCACCGCCCCCCCGACATGACGGACGGAGGTGGAACTGCGCACGGGGATGATAGCTCGCCGAGTAAGCCAAGAGTTGCTCCACCAGCAAGAGTGCAACAAGTACCAGCAGCAGGAGTTGACTCCAGGAAAAACGGTTGTCGACCCTGGACGCAAGTGACATCTCATCTGCTTCCAACAGTCGTGCTTTTGTGCCGGCGATGGCGCTGGTCAAACTGTCGATCGTGGCCAGATCCAGATCGCTCTCGGCAGGATCAATGTTCAATGCGAACTTTCGGTCTTCGAATTGTCCGGTCAACTGCTGGAGCCGCGCTTCGTAGATGCCCGGCGTGTTTGTTGAGCCGATATCCGCACCGCTGGGTTCACTATTCAGGCGTACTGTGCCCACAGGGCGACCATTCGTGTTCGTGACCTCGATGTTCCGCGCAAGTTTGACTTGCGGCATGGCCTGGTCATTGTTAACTGGCGCCGAGCTGGACGGAGGAATCTGGAATTCGACCTGTGGCTGGTAGGCCCGTGGGTCGAGTGACAATTCAATGGCGCTGACCGACCAACTGGTCGGCAGGAGCCTCCAGACTCGAGTTCAGGTAGGACTGCAGTTCGAGCAGTAGCACCGGGAAGGTGGGATGCGTGGCCCAGGAGTTCCAGCGTGGGGCGAGGGAACTCAGTTCGATGACGACCCGTCCACTGCCGAAACGCTTCTCCAGCCACAACGGATCTCCACTCCGCAGTCGGGCAATGACCTGGATCGTTGAATCCTCGGGCGGCCGCCAGCCATCCTCGAGTTGCGCGTACTGTTGGACGCGGATCGAGCCGATGAAGGCGTTGCGTTCCCCCAACAGTACCCGAAATAGCGGGTGATTTTCCACCTGCAGGTCGGGAACGCGATCGGTGGAAGTTGGCAAGGCGGTGAATCGTTGCACTGGTGCCGGGAACAGGCCGGCTCCTCCCGCGTACCAGCCGTTGTAAAACGACAAGTCGGACTCAGGCCCCAGAAAAATTGCGACGCCACCACCGTCCTTCACAAATTTTTCTACGTTGCGGGCCGCTCGATCATCCAATCGTGGTACGTCCAACAGGTAAATCGCGTGGTACGCAGCCAACGAGTCGGCGTCGACGTCACGGAGGTACGTTGGTTGCTTCAATTCGGTACGGATTCCGGTTTTCACCCGCTCACTCGGCTGAAAAACGCTGTCCAGGTACCGTGCATTCATTTGTTCGGGGTCGCCGTCAATGACAAGTACTGGCAAGCCGTCATCGCAATCGATTACGCACCAGCGCTGATTGTCGACGACAACCGCATCGGCGGCCAACTCGGCCGCCAGGACGTGCTGCCCCGCTTCGGCGAAGTATACCTGGGTGCGTCGCGAAACCGATTCGCCCGGTCCAATTTCGTCGATCAGCAGGCCGGGCAATTCGACCGTGACCGGATTATTCTGATCGTCAACCGACTGCACCATGCGCAACGCGACCGTCACTTGACGTGCGACATCGGCACCAAAGTTTTTCACCACGACGTCGACGAACATCGGGACACCGGCGGCCCGGATGCTCTCAACCGGCTGAAGTTCGACGATGGCCAGGTTGGAGTGGGCGTTCTTGGAACAGCGCACAAGATTCAGTCGGGCTTTGTCACGATCGAGTTGTTTTACAGCGTCGATCAGTTCGGCAGGCTGGCTCCACTGGCCCGTTCTAAAATCGGATATCAGGTAGATGTCGTGGCTTTCGTTATCCGATTGTTTAACGATCGTCTCGGCCAAAGCCAGTGCGGCCTCGGGCGTGCAGGCGAGCGCCGAAACCTCCTTGCCCCGCCGTGCGTCTTCCAAAGCTGATTCGAAGTTCGCATCGACCGTACGAGCCATCATATCTGCCGCAATCGAGAGTTCGTCTGCGTCGGGCCCTGTCGAGTTTGCGTTGGCTGCGTCGGTCTCCTCGGAGGATTGCGGCACGACCAAGCCGGCCTGCGAGAATCGGATCAAAGTGAAGCGTTGCAGTGTGTCCTGATTGGCGACATGCTGAGCCAATTGCGTGACGACCCGGTTGGCTCGATCCCAAGCCGATTCCGTGCCGGTCCGATCGGACATGGAAAAACTGTCGTCGAGCAGCACGATATGGTGAGCCGTTTTTCCACCGAAGAAGTTGCTCCATTGGCTGCGTGTGGCCAAATGCGCCAGCATGGCGACGAGGATGGCCACAACGGCCATGCGGGACAGCAGGAGCAGCATCTGCTTGAGCCAGACCCACGTCCTGTGTTTCTTGCTGGACTCGAGCAGGAAGTCCATCGCTGCCCATTTGACGCGCTTCTGGCGCATCAGGTTGATCAGGTGGATCAACAAGGGCAACAACACCAGGAAGAAGCCCCAAGTCAGCGGTTGAAAAATGAATTGCATGTCGCCCGTTCAGTCCCTCAAATCACCAAAACATCGCGTCGGTCTCCTGCCGACTGTCGCCTGATTCATCAAAATCGCTTCTGCCTTGCTCCTAACCGATTGCTGATGTACTTCGCCAACGCCGCGTCGAGTGGGTCGCGTGTGCGAATCAGGGCGTAATCGACCAAATTCCGCGACGACTGTTTGCGAATCGTGTCGAGGTAGACCTGCAATGCAGACAGGTATCCTTCGCGAAGTCCACGCGGGTTACAGTTGATGAAGGCGTCCGATTCCAGACCCTCGAAACGGGTGGGGCCGCTGAAAGGGAAGTCCACCTCATCGTCGTCCATGATGTGCAGCAGCATCACATCGTGCCCGCGTTGACGGACCAGCTTCAGACCCTTGAACAGCTTGTCGGTATCGGTCAGCAGGTCGGAAATGAGAATCACCAGTCCCCGCCTGGGCGTCTTGTCAACGACACGTTTCAACAGCAAGGACATGTCGGTCTTGTTGCTTGGCGACGTGGTGTTGAGTGTTTCGATAATCGAATAGATATGGCTTCGCTTTGTTCTTGCATTCACCTGTGTACGAACATCTTCATCGAAAACAACGCAGCCGACGGCGTCCTGTTGCTTCAGGATCAGGTAAGCCAGGCAGGCAGCGACGGTGCAGGCATATTCGAACTTGTTCAGCGGGCCGTTGCCGTAGGCCATGCTGGCCGATGCGTCGACCAGCAATCGGCAAGTCAGATTGCTGTCTTCTTCAAACTGCTTGACGACAAGACGGTCCTGGCGAGCCCAGACTTTCCAATCGACATGGCGCAGGTCGTCTCCCGGGACGTATTCCCGGTGTTGCCGGAATTCGACCGATTGCCCGAAATAGGGACTGCGGTGCATGCCGGAGAGGTAACCTTCGACAATATGACGCGCCCGAACGTCGAGTTTTGCGATTCGCTTGATCGCTTCAGGATGCAAAAATCTTTTGGAATCGGGCATCGCGGGTTAGTTCGTCTTCCTTGGTTGGTGTAACTTCGAGCAGCTGTTCGATAATTGAATCGGCGACTGACTCCTTCGCTTTGAGCGCCAAAATTCACCACGATTCGGTGACGCAGTACCGGCTTGGCAAGCGCCGCGATGTCATCGGTCGAAACGTGACTGTTACCACGGAGGATTGCCCTGGCTTTCCCACCCATGATCAGGAATTGCACCGCCCGAGGTCCCGCACCCCAGGAGCTCATTTCTTCGACGAACTCCGGCGTACCGGGACTGCCAACCCGAGTTTGACGAACGAGCGACAACGCGTATCGAATCACGTGATCGGAAACCGGTACGCTGCGGACAATTCTCTGCAATTCGATAATTTCGGCTGCAGTCAGGATCGGTTGAACTTCGGCTTTGTCTGGCGAAGTGGTCCGGCGGGCGACTTCGAACTCCTCGTCAAAGCTGGGGTACTCGACAAATACCTTGAACATGAAGCGATCCTGTTGTGCTTCGGGCAGCGGATAAGTCCCTTCCTGCTCGATCGGGTTTTGCGTGGCGAGCACAAAGAACGGATCGGCCATGGGACGACCGTTGCTTCCAACCGTCACCTGGCGTTCCTGCATCGCCTCCAATAACGCCGCTTGTGTTTTCGGCGGTGTACGATTGATTTCGTCGGCGAGAACCACATTGGCAAAGATCGGGCCTTCCAGGAATCGACGTTCACGTTCGCCCGTATCTCGATTCTCTTGAATGATCTCGGTCCCGGTGATGTCGGCCGGCATCAGGTCGGGCGTGAACTGAATGCGATGAAACGACAGGTCCATCGTCTGAGCCAGCGTGCTGATCATCAGCGTCTTCGCCAGACCGGGAACGCCCTCCAGCAGGCAGTGGCCGCGACTGAAAAGCGAGATCAACAGTTCGTCGATCACCTGGTGCTGTCCGACGATGACTTTGGAAAGTTGATCAAGCAGTTGCGATCGGGCCGACGCCAGCTTGTCGATCGCAGCTTGAGACGCCTCTGGTCCGTGGTTTGGCATATGGTTTCCTTCTCGCTCCGTTCCCTGGCTGTATTCGCTTTCATTTCCCTGAATTTCGGCCGCAGCCGGCTCTCGCCGGCCAAGGTCGAAGGATTATATACAGATTGATGTACAGCCATACAGCCATACAGCCAATCCGGTCTCTTGCGGCGGCGCCGTTCGAATATTGCCGGATTCCATCCGGGGCGCATCGTGGTCTCGATCGTGCCGCTTCGGTGCGAGCCGGGCTAATTTCCAGGTGTCGGCACCGAATTGGGATCCTCCTTGGTATCCTCTTTGACGTCGGCAGGGACCAGTTTGTTCACTGGTGCCGGCGTATCCGTGACGATTTCGTCGGTGAAAGTAATCGTGCGACCCTTGTTGCCATACGGATACTCGATGTCCAAAGTTGCGTCGCGGGGATTGGCCGTCACTGAATATTGGTGCGTATTAGGTTGTCGATCGCGAAACACGACCGTTCCATCGCGACGGTCGAGGTAGGCGATCTCGTTTATCTGTCGTTTGCGCTTATTCGTGGCGTTGGGGACCTGGTACGACCGGCTGAGCACGAGAATTGGTGTGTTCACTGCTTGTCGCGACAGTAACTGAAAATCGGTGACCAGCGTCGGCTCTTTCCACGCCGGCTGTCCGTCTTCCGTGCTAAACGCATGCAGCTGACCAGAGATCATGTAGCCGGCAGTCGCCTGACGATACCGCAGGGTGTTTCGCGTGGGACTGCTGTTGATGCCGATGATGTACTGATTGGGCGTCTTCAGCAGTGCCAGGCCTTGAATTTGATTGGCTGCCTTGTTGGGCCGAGCGTCGTTTGCGCTTGCTGGAGGTTCAAGCACGGTATCGACA
Source organism: uncultured Planctomycetales bacterium (assembly GCA_963821085.1). Taxonomy (GTDB): domain Bacteria; phylum Planctomycetota; class Planctomycetia; order Pirellulales; family Pirellulaceae; genus CAWGCE01. Next base: position 469,950 of record CAWGCE010000009.1, read on the forward strand.
ATCGTCTTGCCGTTTCGCAAGTCGATGAGCTGCAGCTTGCCCGTCGGTTCGCAGATACACAGCTCAAAAGTGCCAGCGAATTCGAGATGTGATTTGGAATCGTACGTGCCTTGCCAGGTGACCTCCTGAGACACGGCGTCAAACAACTTGAGGCGCAGTTCCTGGTCTTCGGTAGTCCAGCCCAGCACGAACTGTCCGCTGGTGCGCATAGCTTGTCGTCGAATGGCAATTCGACTTCGTTCAATCGAATTCCAGTCTGAATGTCATACGCGGTTACTCTCGAGGCATCGGGACTCGCCGCGACGAAAACGACCTCCTCGTTTCCGAACAAGCTGGGGTTCTTTCCGACGTCGTTGACTTGCCACATCGTCTCACCGGTGATCATGTCGCAGCAAACCAGGTCACCGCGATTGACAAAGGTCACGGCCGAACCCGAGGCCGGGCCCAGTCGATGGTGCCTGGGGACCAAGGTGTTGGTGGCCATCGATTGGATCCGGGAAATGGTTGCCAGGTCTTGCCCGCCACCGATAGGTTGCTTCCAGCGGATTCGTTGTGAAGAATCTTCGTAGTCGCCAAGCAAGTCAATGGCCACGATCTCGCTGGAATTGGAGTAGATCAACAAGTGGCCGCGGGCGACCGCTTCTGCAGCGAGCATGTTTGTGCCAACCCGAGCTCGTTCCTGAAACTGCACCCGGCGTCGAATCTGGTTGTAACCGTCGAAGACCGTGACGTGCGTTTGGTCGACCTCCACCCGATTCTCTTCCGGCCACAACGAATCGTGATGGATGACGGACACGGTCGGAGTGCGTGCATTTGATATCCGGTTCGATTGGTTCGCGATCCGGTCGTTGGCCACGACCTTGCCACGAGGCCACGTGAGGAAATCATAGGATTGGTTGGCAGCGGGCGAGGGTTTCGACTGATCCACCGTCGAATTGGGATCGCTGGCCGGCGGCGTTTCGATCGAGTCGATTTGTTTGCGAACTTGCAACGCCAGTTCTGATTCGTCCCGCGACGCCAGAAGTCGCGCCAATTGGTTCGTCGCTTCGATCGCTGCCTCTCCAAGTATCGGATCTTCCGAATTGAGTTGTTCGTGCAATTCCGCCAGGATCAGTTCGGCCGGCAAGGCCTGCCCCGCATCAGTATACGCTGCTGCCAGTTTCAGCCGAGCTGCAGCTGACGCCGGCAGCCGGGAAATACAACGGTTCCATTTCTGCAGGCCGTCGAGATTATCAGCACCCAGCTCCTGTGTTTGGAGTTGAATCTTCGCGTAAGCATCTTTCGCATCGGCTTCATCCATGGCGGCCAACAGTTCGTTGAGCGTCTCGCTGAGCCAAACGGTAACGTCTACCGACCGACCGTCCCCGACATCCATGAGTCGCTGTTCCGTTGGTTGCGTGTCGGCTTGGACGGCAGCCCGCGCAGCGTCCAGCAGCTCATCGAACGCCTCTCGAGTTCTGCCGGTTGCCGCAAGGCCGCTCGCCAAGACCTGGTGCGTCTGCCGCAATGTCGCGGAATCGGCCATGCTTGTACTCAGCTGACGTACTTCTTCGATCGTTGATTCATGCTTCGCGAAATTTTCCTCGAGTCGCCCTAACAGGAGGCCACAAAGCCTTGTGCGGATCGATTGCAGTTGTTTGGGACGATCCGCCAGCGTGGCGGCGCGTCGGAGTACCTCGATTGCCTCTTCCGTCTTGCCGTCTCCCATCAACAGGCTGGCGTGGTTTTCCAACGCGTGCGGATCGTCTGGATTGTCACTCAGCTGCTGCGCCACATCGTCGCGGATGCGATCGCGTTGCAGAAAGGCCAGGACCGAATTGTGGTTTTGGGAGATGATGTAGTTCCCGTGGCAGACGAGATTGCCCAATTCAAAATCAGTATCTAATTCTTCAACAATTTCACCTGAAGCTATATCAATTCGCAGAAGTTGCGGTGCGTTGGTAGGCAAAAAATAGTCGCCGTCGCTGTAGAAGCCGCGACCACTGGTCATGCCTTCCGCGGGAAATCCTTCACTGGACCAAAGACGTTTGCCCGTGGAGAGCTCGATTCCCTGGATGTGATCGGGTCCCACGAGAACGACGATCCCGTTCCACGCACCAGCGACAAACAGCCTTTCATCGCGGTTCAGTTGCCAGAGCAACTCACCGGTCAACAGGTCAAGGCAATGGAGCTCTTCTGATTCGACGGGAGTCACCAGCACTTTGCCGTCGGCGATAACGGGAGCTCCGTCAGACCACCGGCTACCCAGCTGTCTGCCCAATCTGCCGTTCTGAATAAACGTACCGCCGTGACCGGGAACTTGCGGATACGAGTAGCTCCATAACAGCCAACGTCGCTGCGTATCGACCGCCACGAGGGCCCCGGAAGCCGTCGGACAAACGAGGATGCCGTCGGCAAACGCTGGACAGGAACCGTTGAGGATTCGCGTATTGTCCGGCATTTGTCGATTCAGATGACTGGATTCGATATGCCCCAGTTGCTGGCTCCATAACATCTTGCCTGACTTGGCGTCCAGCGTCAGTAACTTCAGTTCATCCTTCAGTTCTGCGACGACAAATAACTGGCCTTCTACGGGCAATGGTGCTCCGAGGAAGAACGCTTCGCTCAGCGCGGGATCATCTCCCTCGTCACTGCCCAATAACCAGACGGTCTTGCCTTCGGTTGCCAGCTCCAAAGCGACCAACCGGTTCTTCGGTCTGATCGGTTGGTTTCCCATGCCCCGAAAAGTTGTTGGCGGCGTCTTGATTCCTCTGAGAATGAACAGCAACTCGCCATCGCTGCTCATTTGGGAGTGGACAAAGTCACTCCAAATACGGCTCCTCATGCTGTCGTCGATCAGTGGGTTTGCACGTAACGCACGAAGCGTAACAAATTCCTCGGGAACAGGTTCTGCATTCCATGGATAGGGCCACACGCGTCGGCCGGTTTTCATGTCGACTCCCAGGACCATTCGAGCCGCCTGAACGACAAGGTAGTCTCCGACCGCCAAGGGCTGAGCAACAGGAAGGACCGGGACTTTTTCTTTGCGTAAGTCTTCGTAGAATCCGGCTATCTTCTTCTCGTCGGAAGCGAACACCGCCGTGTCCACTGCCCATTCCCGTTTCGTTAACGGCATGCCGCCGCTACTTTCGGCATTGCGATCCTGGGTCCCGCGGAACAGCTGCCAGGACGCGAGTTTCGTCTGCCTTGCCGGGTCGAAGGTCCCCAGCAGCTCTTCCAGAAAACGGTCGGCTTCTTGAATTGTGTCGGGCAATCGCGTCACTTCGCCCTCGATTTGAATTCTGCTCTGACCAAAATTGCTTCGCGCTTCTGCCAACAGACGTTGCGCCTTGTCCTCCTGTTGCATTAGCTTGCGACACACGGCCAGCAGGACCGTCAGCTGCGGTTCGTATTTCTTCGCTGCCTGTGGAGCTTCTCTTAACCTTGTCAGATGGATGGACGCCGTGGTCGGCAGGTTGTTGTCCAGTGCGTGACGAGCCAATAGCAGCGTCGCCTCGTATCCGGCCGCGGTGTGGAAATAGCGTCGGCTGATCTCGTCGACCGCGTTGATATCGTGAGATTCAACGGCGCTTTGCAGAGCCCGTTTGGCCGTTTTGCCGACCTGCAGTTCGTAGAATTCGCGGCCCTGTCGCGGAAGGGATCCCAGGATGCGACAGGCTTCCGTCTTGAGCGTGGTGCGATTCGTACCCAGCTCACGCGGTGTTTCGTTGCGCAGGGGAGATGCCGGCATGAATGGTTGTCGCTGGGCCGGCTCAAGACGCAGATCATCGTCGAGTTGTTCGTCGTTCTCTGCTTCGTCTTCGCTGACCGCTTGGTCCAGCTTCTGCTTGATAAAGAAGTCCTCGGAATCGGGGGCAGAGAGGATTGCGTCCAACAAATCGACCGCCTCGGTGTATTGCCCCGCGTCGACAAATCTCTGGGCTCGTTCGAGGTTTCGACGTAACTGACGCGGCGGGGCCGGCAAAACCAGCGTAGGCAGGCTTGACTGGCGAAAGCCCTGTCGTCGAATTTGTCCGTCAAGGACAGCCGGGAGCAGGCAAATCGTCACTGCGAGTAATTGCGCCCAAAGAATGCGAGGAAACGTGCTCCGTCGGAATGCAGTCGGGGTATTGCTGGAGTTCTGCGGATTCATGCTTACCACTTGCAGTTTCATCCTTGCTCTCGAACGGCGTTTTCCATCGCAACGGCCCGGGAATCGGCGAAAATCACCGTTTTCCTGCCGTCACTTCGACGAAATTCCAGAAATCCTGGCTCGCGTATAAATCGGCTTTTTCCCGTGTTTTTCCGCGATTCGTGCTCGCGCCGCACGCCTTGTGCTGATTCAAACGAATTCACGTAAAAGCTTACGCCTCAATATCTTACAAGTGGTAATCGTACGCGACAATCGAAGTCGCCGACGCGTCATTGTATGGCCGAGGTTGCGGAAGGATGAGCAAAACCGCTGTTTTCAGCGGGATAAACTTCAATTTACAGGGTTGCATTTTAAGGGGCAGAACAGTCAAATCCTCGTCCGACCGCTAATTGCGGCGTATGTAGTTGTTTAAGCGTTCTGGACGTAACACCAAGGAGGGCCTTTCCCGAAAGGCAAACAAGATGGCCAAAGCTGCCGGAAAACCACCTACCAAGACAGAAGTTTACTCGAAGATGGCCGACGCGACGGGCTTGAGCAAGAAGGAAGTTGCTGCCGTCATGGATGCGCTGCAGGAGCAGATCCGCAAGGCATTGGGTAAGAGCGGACCAAAGGCGTTCACGATTCACGGATTGTGCAAAGTCACGGTACAACACAAACCCGCAACCAAGGAACGAAAGGGTATCAACCCGTTCACTGGTGAAGAAACCACGTTTAAGGCCAAACCGGCTCGTAACGTTGTGAAGGTTCGACCACTGAAGAACTTGAAGGATATGGTGTAAGCCGTGTCCCGATGATTCAAAAAGTGAAAGCCCGCCGGATTACGGCGGGCTTTTTTTTTGGTTCCTCTGGTATGAGCCAACTTCCGGCGAAACCAGGGCCAGCTTCTGGGGTTCCACAGAACTGGTCACCTGGTTCGATGCCGCAATTTGCCGATTGGATTACCTGATGAAGCGTCTTTCTTACGTTGCCTGCGTGGGGCTCATCACAGGCCTGTTACCAACGATCACGTCGGCAGAATTGCCGTCCGGGATTCACTGGTATGGAATTCTGGATGACGGATTGGCCGCTGCCCGCCAACTGGAACGCCCGATTTTGCTGGTATCTGCCGCGCCGCAGTGCGCTGGAATTTCGGGCATGTGGTGACCGGGCAAGCAAGATATGGACAGGAGTTTCCTGTCCTCCGACGCCGTCATTGAAGCTTCGCGGAATTTCATCTGCATTCGACTGGCAACCTACGAAGATGCGCAGGAAGCTGAGTTTCTGAAGAACATTTTTCAACGCGGTGGAGCACTGGAAAACACCGTGTTCTGCTTCCTCGCGCCAGACGGTGAGCAACGGCTGACCCGGGCGAGTCGCGGTGCCCGCATGAATTTCAGCGGTCCACAGGAGATGGCGCAATTCATGAATCAAACGGCTTTCGAATATCCGGGCCGCAGTGATGACGTTGAATTATTGACGCTGCCGCAAATGAAGAATCTTCGCCTGGCGCTTAATGTGGCTGCGTGTGACGGACTGCCACTGGTGATTGTCAGCGCGGCCCAAGAACCAATCCGCGAGAAAATGGCGAGTCGGCTGGCAAACGCCGCCATCGATGCGGCCATTGCCGGGAAGTTCCATTTCTACGCCGCGAACGAACCGAACGAGTTGATCGAGCTGTTCGGTATGAAGGTAAAGAACGGATATCACGTGATCCAACCCGACACGTTTGGTTTGGAAGGGCAAGTTGTTGCGTCGATGCCGCCAGGCACGACGGAGGCCAACTTGGTCGACCAGCTTGCTACGACCTCACGCAAGTTGAGCAAAACTGAAAAATCGCATCGCCAACACGTTCGTGACGGAAGCTCGAAAGGGATCACTTGGGAAACGGAGATCCCTGTAACCGACGCGATGGCCAACCGGGCCAGGGAGAGTCGCCAGAAACGTGCGCGGGCAACACCACCTTAGACGCGTTCAGACGATGCAGGCCGATAGTGCAGCTTGTGTTAAGCTAAAGCGATGAACTGCCGTCGACGCTTGCTTGCCGTGGTCTTCTATTTTTCGCTTGCAGTGTTTGCAGCCGTGGCGGTGGGTTCGGAAGTCAACATTGAGTGGCAACCACAGGTTAGCGGTGTTACGGTCAGCTTACGCGGGCTCAGCGTTGTCGACGGCGATGTTGTTTGGGCGAGCGGCGCTGCGGGAACGGTTCTGCGTACCGTCGACGGAGGCAAGACTTGGCAGGATGTCAGCATCGTAGGAGCGGCGGAACTCGATTTTCGTGACATCGAGGCGTTCAATGCACGTGAGGCGGTGGTGCTGAGTGCAGGTTCACCTGCCAGTTCTTTTCGAACAGAAAACGGCGGCAAAACCTGGGTCGAGGTATTTCGCGACGATCGGCCCGGAATCTTCTTCGACGCGATGGCCTTCTTTGATCGCGCCAAGGGGCTTGCCTTCAGTGACCCGATCGAAGGCCATCTGGTCTTGATGACGACAATCGATGGAGGGCGTCATTGGACGTTGAAACCCCCGGCCGACTGCCCAGCGGCGCTGGATGCCGAAGCCGGGTTCGCCGCCAGCGGCACCTGTCTCGCCGTCCATGGAAAGCGACTCGCCTGGATCGGATTGGGAGGTGCCACCGGACCGGGCTCCAAAGCTCGCATCTTGCTCACGAACGATGGGGGAAACAGCTGGTCCGCCGCGTCGACGCCTCTGCGCAGCGGAGAATCGCGAGGCGTCTTTTCGTTGGCTTTCTTTGACGAACATCGCGGAATTGCCGTGGGCGGCGATTACACCGATTCGGGAAACGCGACCGATGTCGCCGCCTACACGACCGATGGAGGCCAGAGCTGGCAATTGGTCGATCGGGGGCCATCCGGCTACCGTTCCGCCGTGGCTGTCATCGCCACAGCGGAGCATGGGGGGAAGCCGTTCACATGCATTGCTGTGGGGAAAAACGGCGCGGACCTGTCAGACGATGGTGGCCGCACATGGCGGCGGATCGGCGAGGAGCCATTCCAGTCGGTCGCCGCCGCACGGCATGGCAAGCGAGCTTGGGCTGTGGGCGCTGAAGGCGTTATCGCCCGAATGGACTTCAAACCGTGACTTCCCTTGTCTTCAGCAGCCGGCATAGTCATGCCCGCTGTAAAACCGGAGATGTAGCTTTTGCGGCGCAATGTGCGATCTGGCACGTTTTATTGAAGCTGCCCGCGTTTGCGCGGCCACGACTTTGTGAGTTGTTTCTCGACCTGCCAAGTCATTTGAGCGAGCGCGAGCTGCCAGCACCGCTGCTGCCTCCAAGTTGGTACGGGGTTTGCTTGCCGTAATCCAGGGGATGTCGTCTCGTGGGACAGGCTTCGCGGCTTTCGCGGAAGCAAGGCCGTTGGAGTTCCGTAGCCAAATGACGTGTTCCTGGATTACGAATGCAAAGCTATCTCAGCCTTTTGGGAGATACGAAATGAACCGGTTTCATGGCGACCTGCTGTTGGGTGGCGTCCGACTGCGAGAGCTGGACGGTGAGATTGAAGAAGACCTCTGCGTGGACGAGGAGTTGTGGTCCGGCAAGTTTCGCATCGGCCGCGAGCAGCAGAGCCTTGTCGAAGTTGGCAGGCCCTACTTGTTGATTTTGGATGATGGACGCAGTGGCCGGGTCGAGGTGACCGGTATCGACGGAGCGTTGGGAGAGGATGCGGCTGTCGTGGAGTTTCGACCAGTGCCGCGGCCACATTAGCGCGCATTCACGGTTTGTTAGCGACTTGTCGCCCCTTGGCGACTGCTACATTGGCGCCGCACACGCTACATGTTCGTGCGACTGGCGCTGGCTCTACCATTTCGGCACGACAAGAACGGTACTTTTCCACTCGGCCACACATGACCGAAACCAGCTCGCCCTCCTATCGCGAAGTTCAGCGATTCCGCGATGTCTGGTGGATCATGCTGGTTGTCTACGGAATTGCCGGGCTGATGTGGTGGGGGTTTGTCGAACAGATTGTCATTGGTCGACCTTGGGGCAGTAAGCCGGCGCCCGACTGGATGATGTGGGCTTTGCTGATCACCTTTGGTATCGGGTTTCCCGTAATCTTTCGCTCGGTTTGCCTGATCGTTGAAGTGCGACCCGATGAGTTGTTCGTCGAGTATCGGCCGTTGCGGACTCGCCGAGTGGCGTACGGCGAGATCGTGTCAGTCGCAGCTCGGACTTATCGGCCAATTCGTGATTATGGCGGATGGGGAATCAAAGGTTGGTCCGCACAGCATATCGCCTACAACGTTCGCGGGAACTCAGGAGTGCTTTTAACGTTTCGCGACGGTCGCACGCTGATGCTGGGATCGCAGGATGCTGAGGGGCTCCTTGACGCAATCGAGAAGCAAAAACACTGCTCGGTAGGGCGTTCGTGTTGAGACTTTGAGCCAACCAATCTCGTGGCCGTTGCCGTCCGCAACGGCCCACTTTGCTTCTTCCACGAACGCGTGCTGGATTCTGTGACCAGCTTGAGAACAATTGCGCCCGAATCCGTAGGGCTGAATCGATCAGACATCATCTGTTAAGCTCGGCGCGGCGCCCTGGTTGGTGTCGCGGTTGCCGACGGGCTGTGTTCACTTCAATCCAAGGGCGCCACGAGAAACAAGTTCCACGATGAGGATTCTGCTATTGATGGAAGTACATGAACACATTCTTGGACTTCAGCAGCGAATGCAGGAGTCGATTATCGGGCAAGAAGCGGTTGTCGAACGCCTTCTGATCGCAATCCTCGCTGATGGGCACGTGTTGATGGAAGGCCTGCCCGGTACCGCGAAGACGCGGTCTATCAAGACACTTTCCAAACACATCGAAAGCGACTTCAGCCGAGTCCAGTTCACACCCGATTTGCTCCCTTCCGATGTCACCGGATCGGAGATCTATCGCGAACACAACGCTACTTTTGAATTTCAACCAGGTCCTATCTTTGGCAACCTTGTCCTCGCGGACGAGATTAACCGGGCGCCCGCAAAGGTGCAGGCCGCTTTGCTGGAAGCCATGGAAGAGCGGCAGATTACGGTTGCCGGAACGACACATAAGCTGCCCGACCTCTTCCTTGTCCTGGCAACGCAGAATCCGATCGAACAAGAAGGTACTTATCCTCTGCCCGAAGCACAGATGGACCGATTCCTGATTTACGTGAAGGTACCCTACCCTCCCGCCGATAATGAGCTCTCGATCTTGCGGCTCGTACGGTCCGAAAAGTCGGCGACGAATGCGAAGCCACCGCAACTTGTTCCACAAGCGTCGATCTTCGAGGCGCGGAAACAGGTGAATGCGGTGCATATTTCTGAATCGGCAGAGCAATACATCGTCGATCTCGTGATCGCGACGCGCGAATCGGATCGCTACGGCGACGAACTGTCAAGGCTCATCGATATTGGAGCCAGTCCACGCGCTACCATCGCCATCGATGCCGCGGCGCGAGCTTGCGCCTGGTTGCACGGGAACGACTTCGTTGCTCCAGCAGACATCCAGGCAGTGGCACCCGCATGCCTCGCCCATCGCCTTCACTTATCTTATGAAGCGGAGGCTGAAGGGAAATCGCGGGAGGAGGTAGTCGACGCCATTCTGGAACGTGTCGCAGTCGCATAGGAATAACATGAATACGCGTGTTCACCCGACGCTGGACGATCTCGTTCGTCTGCAATTCGATGCCCGTGGTTTCTCGCTTTCGTCGCGACAACCAGTATCAAGCTTACTGAGCGGTCGGCACGCGTCGCGATTGCGTGGACGAGGGCTCACATTCGAAGAGCTACGCGATTATCGGCCCGGCGATGACATCCGCGCGATGGACTGGAAAGCGACCGCGCGACTTCGCAAGCCGCATATCCGCGTTTACTCGGAAGAACGCGAACGTCCTGTGTTGTTGGTCGTTGATCAGCGTACGACAATGTTCTTTGGAAGTTCGAGAACAACGAAAGCTACCACCGCGACGGAGGTCGCGGCGCTGGCCGCGTGGCGTACCCTGAATAATGGAGACCGAGTTGGCGCGTTGATCTTAAGCGATGATGATGTCGTCGAAGTCAAACCTCACCGTAGTCGCACGAATGTGTTGCGAATCTGCCACGAACTTGTGAGAGCCAATCGTCAGCTGTCGGCATCGAATGGCGTTCGCGACTCGACATCGTTGAACGACGGCTTCCGACGCGCGGTAAATGTGGCCAACCACGATCACCTGGTAGTCATGGTCACCGACTTTGCTGGATCCGATAAAACGACGCGAAAACACTGCACGTACCTGGCAGCCCACAACGATGTCCTGGCCGTCATGATTTACGACCCTTTGGGGATTCAACTGCCCGTGCAGGGGCCAATGGACGCCACGGACGGTCGCCAGCAGGTAAGAATCCCGGAAGATGGGCAATTCGAACAACGTTTTGAATCCGAGTTCCGCAACAAGTGTAGTGAAGTGCGACAACAAATGAGCGCGCTACGGATTCCTGTCCTGCCAATTTGCACCCACGAGCCAGTCAAAGATCAATTGCTCGCAGCACTGGGGCCACGTTCATGAACGAGGAAGCCGCCAGTCTGGATCTTCTTCACGACATTGTCGAACTTCCTCCCGTTTCCTGGTGGCCGCTTGCGCCCGGCTGGTGGGTGGTACTGATCGTGACTGCGATCCTGACCATAGCTATGGTTTTCAGGGCGTGGGGAAAATGGCAAGCCAACGCCTATCGGCGAGCCGCCCTGCGCGAGCTGGCGGCCGCAAACAGCGTTTCACAGATCGCTGAAATTCTGAAGCGCACTGCCCTCTGTGCCAATCCTCGAGTCGAAGTGGCGGCGCTGTCGGGAGGTCCGTGGTGCAATTGGCTGGGCCAGACGGCCGGTACGAAGGTACCGCCTGCCGTTGAACGAAGTCTTACGGCAGGCGTGTTCTCCGGCGCGGGTCAAGCGAGATGAGCGAGACCGCAGCGTTTGCGGCACACTGGATCCGGAATCATCAGTCGGCAACAGCCGCCAGCGACAAGGGGCCGATCCCATGCTGACGGTTCTATACGCCTGGGCATTTTGGCTTGCACCGTTGCCGTTGCTTGTTCGCTGGCTGGTTCCGCCAAGAACAGAATCTTCACCTGCAGTGCGCGTGCCGTTTGTTTCTCGATTGCAAGCTGCTGGGGGCCAGCGTCTTGGGGAACGGTCGCAGTCGGCCAAGTCGCTTGTGCTGCCCTCGGCAATCTGGCTGCTGGTTATCATCGCGCTCGCTCGGCCTCAATGGCTGGGTGAACCGATCGAACGCGTCATTCCCACACGCGACCTTCTGCTAATCGTCGATCTGTCCGGATCGATGGATCACGAAGATTTCACGAATTCCGCGGGCGAAAGCGTTCACCGACTGGACGCGGTGAAGGAGGTGCTTGGCGAGTTCCTCGAGAAACGTAAAGGTGATCGGGTTGGTCTTGTTGTTTTCGGTAACGCCCCATTCCTGCAGGTCCCATTCACCACCGATCTTGCCCTTTGTCGTAAGTTATTGCAGGAAACCGCGGTTGGGATGGCGGGTCCGCGGACGGCCTTCGGAGACGCGATTGGACTGGGTATCAAGCTGTTCGAAAACAGTGATGCGCCCCAGAAGACGATGATCACATTGACCGATGGCAACGACACAGCAAGCCAGGTGCCGCCGATCGAAGCGGCGCGCGTCGCCCGCGACAACCAAATCACAATTCACTCGATCGCAATCGGCGATCCGACGACTGTTGGTGAGGAACAACTGGACGTGGAAGCTATGCAAGACGTAGCGAAAACAACGGACGGCGACTTTTTCTTGGCACTGGATCGGGACGAATTGGCCGGTATCTACCAGCGGCTCGACGAGATCGAAACGCGGGAAATCAAAACGGTGAGCCACCGGCCGCGTCAAGATTTGTACTTCTGGCCCATTTCGGCTGCACTGCTGCTTTCCCTGACTGCCCAGGCGTTCGTCGTCCTCCGTACGCCGGGAACCGTGAAGCCGAATGTTCTGGGCGTGCGGCTGCGTGTCAATACTCGGACTTTTGAGTTGGAGACGACCGAGAAATGAGCATTGGTGAATTTCATTTTATTCGTCCGAAGTGGCTGTTGCTGGTCCCAGTCGCGCTGTTGATTTGGTGGCGGCTCCGTGAGTCTTTGGACCCGCTATTGGGATGGGCGCAGTGATGGACGACGAACTGCTCGAAGCAATGACCGTTGGCGCGGACTCACGAAGTCAGCGGCGGGAACACATACTGCTGGCAGCATGGTTGATTGCGGTCGTTGCCGTAGCAGGGCCAACCTGGAAGCCGGAACCTTCCCCCTTCGCGGATAATCCGGTTCCCGTAGTACTCGTCCTGAAAGCCAATAAATCGATGGATCTTACCGATATTTCGCCCAGCCGCATCGAACGAGCACGCCTGAAGATTGTGGACTTCGCGAGCCAGCGCAAAGGGCAGCCGCTTGGCCTCGTGGCGTACGCAGGATCGTCGCACCTGGTGCTGCCCCCCACCCGCGACACGTCGGTCGTTGCATCCATGGCGGCAGAGATCAGCTCCGCGATATTGCCCAGACCGGGCGACGACCTTGCCGGCGCCTTGGGACTTGCAATTCGGGCGCTGGGTGAAACAGGTGGTTCGGTTGTTGTCTTTGCCGACATCGCCCAGCCGCTAAGCGTTGCCGACGTGTCAGCGTTGAAGAAATCGCGAGTGCCTGTAAATTTTCTTGCCGTCGCCCGCGCCGACACACCGGAACTGGATGCAATTCGGCAAGTCGCAGGTCAATTAGGTGGAGCTGCAGTTTTGATGACCGCTGACTCGTCCGATGTGAATTCACTCGTAAGAACCGCAGCCAGGGCGCCAGTCGCTGTCGCAGTTGGGGGCGAAGGTGTTCGATGGTCGGAGGCTGGTTGGTGGCTCGTGCCCTTGCTCATGATTTTCTCGTTAGCGAGTTTTCAGCGAGTCGAGCAGACCCGAATGCAGGGGTTGGCCACATGAAGTTTTCTGTCTGCATGCTTGCCGTTGGGGCGATCACCTGGCATGGGCTTTGGTTCACGCCGGAGCAGCAGGGACAACGATTACTGAACCGTGGCGAATTCAGTGCCGCGGCCGAAGCGTTTCGTGATCCCATGCGAAAGGGAACGGCATGGTTTCGCGCAGGTGAATTTGAAAAGGCAGAGCAGGCGTTTGCCCGTGTGGCTACACCGGAAGCAGAATTCGACCGAGGCACCTGCCTGGTCATGCTGGGCAAATACGGTCCGGCCGTTGAACGCTTTGATCGCGCGCTGGAATTTCGGCCTGATTGGAAAGCGGCGGAAGTTAACCGCTCGATCGCCGTTGCCCGGCTGAAAATGACCGAGCAAAAAGGTGGCGACATGGGTGACCAGAAGCTGGGAGCCGACGAGATCGTTTACGACAAGGATAAAAAGTCGGGTGGGCAGGAGACGCAGGATGACGGTGGAACACCGTTATCGGACGCCGACATGCAGGCCCTGTGGCTTCGACGCGTGCAAACGAAGCCCGCCGACTTTCTCAAGGCCAAGTTTGCCTACCAATTGGCTGCGGACGAAGGAGGAGCGGATGGTGCGAGCACGGAATGAAAACGCATCTCCAATTCGAATGCCGAATTCTTTCAAGACGCCGAGGCTGCTGATCTGCGTTTGCTTCTTGGTTGGTCTCCCTGCCGCTCTGCAAGCGGCGACGTCGGTGAACGCCGAACTGGCGAAGGAATCGGCATGGACCGGCGAAGCGGTCCCGCTCATCGTCACGCTCTATTCGCCAGGGCCATTCAGCGGAACCGCGTCCTTCGACCTGCCCGAGCTGCCTCAAACCGTTTTCGTGAAGGTTGGCAACCCTGTTGTTGGAAGCGAAACCGTGGAAGATGAACAATTCGTGACACAACGGCATGAATTCGCCATCTATACGCAGCGTTCCGGTGAGGTCGTCATTCCTTCCTTTCAGATCCTGTTCGCCGGAAAGAAGTCGCCCCTTGGCGAGCCAGAACCGGTTGAGGCCGAGACGCCTGAACTCCGCTTTCAATCCAAGCGGCCCCCGGGTTCCGCATCGATGGGTGTCGTCCTGGCCACTGATCAGATGGAGTGCAGCCAGTCATGGAACCCAGCGGACCAGGTTCCGCTGCTGGCCGGTGATGTTGTTGAGCGAACGATCCTGCGCGAAGCCGTCGGTACAACATCCATGCTGATGTCGCCCGTTTCCTCCGATATACCTGTCGGTGTTCGCGTATATACGTCGACTCCGCAAGTTGAAGACCGCACGTCTCGGGGCGAGGTGAACGCCGTGCGGCGCGAAACTCTGAAGTATCAGTTTGAGCGGCAGGGTACGTTTGATCTTCCCGATATTTCACTTGCGTGGTGGAATACGCGTTCCGGTGAACTGGAACGTATGACGCTTCCCGGGAGATCGATTAGCGTTGAAGCTGGGGTCTTGGCCGAGTCCGATGCGACTAAGGAAGCGGCCAACCCATGGGTCATTATCGGTGGCATTCTCGGGGGCGGTTTTCTTGTCTGGGTCTGCCGCCCACCCGCGAAAAAACTTTTTTCGATCTGGCACACCCATCGCCACAACGCGGTAGCTAGCGCGGCGAGACAAGTTGAGGCAGCTTGCCAATCGAATGATGCACACGCGACCTACGCCGCGCTATTGACTTGGCAACGATTGTGGGCGGCGCACCATTCGGATGAGTCCATGGATCGTATGGAGCAAGCGGCGAGCGAAGCCGGCTTGTTAAGGGAGTGGGAAACGCTGTCGGCGTATGTATTCGGAAAAGAAATCCAGGGTTCAAAATGGTCCGGTACGCGGTTGCGTGTGGTCTTTAAGGAGGTTCACAAAGCCATGAGCAAAGACAGTTCTCGTCACTTAAACGTGTTCGATTTGCCAACTTTGCCGACGTTGAATCCGACAGAGACAACATCTTAGTCATCGTGTGTGGCACGCTCCGGCACTCGGCTTGATAAGCAAACGGTCTTGCCATCCCGCTAACCGACGGTTGCCTCACTCGATTTGCCGCATGATACCGATCGATTCGGCCACACGAACAAGCTCCGCAACGGAGTCGACTCCGAGTTTTTGCATGACCTTCGCACGATGTGCTTTCACTGTCCGTTCGGCAATGTCCAATCGGCGGGCGATCTGCTTGTTAAGCAATCCACAGATCACGAATCCGCATACTTGCCGTTCTCGATCCGTGAGGCTTGCTGCCACGGCTTTCCTGGAATCTTTGAGCGTGTGACAGGATGCCCTTCAGAGTCGATGGGAGTAAAGAGATCAGCTTCCTGTTTGAAGCAAGCGAAAAGCCAGGCGACTACGAAATGTACGACCGCCCTTACGTCACAGATGGTGATGAGTACCGCTCCAGCGCGGCCCTATGATCGTCTCACGTCCCGAAGTAGTAAAGCTGCCGCGGATCTTCTGCTTGCACCACTGTCCTCTTGGGTGTGGCCTCAGAGGGAAGTCCTCGTATGGCTTCTTCGGGGGGCCTTCCGCTTTGGCATGTCACGCCGACCAGATAAAGGGAAGAATTTTCTGGTTTGCAACCGGCCCTGCGGGGGTGCCCGTTTTTTGGGATTTTCAAAAGCCCCTTATTTTTAAGTGGTCGGGGGCGGATTTGAACCGCCGACACGCGGATTTTCAGTCCGCTGCTCTACCAACTGAGCTACCCGACCTCCCCCTTCGAGCGATTTTACTCGTTGGGTAAGAGCCCAAGTCTAATCCAAACTCCGCAAACGGCAAACAGGGGCCCGACAACCGATGTAAGTGAAAAAACGCACCCTGATCAGGGTGCGTTTTTTCCGTTCGAATCCGCTGTCCACGGGGCATCGGCGTCAGTCGCGACCGAAGGCCATGACGAGCCGGAGGATGTACCAGAACAGCAGTGCCACGGCAGCGAACAGCGCCAGCGAGGCGGCCACGTGCTGGCCGATGTGGTAATGGTGCAGGACGTTGGACGTTTCGTAAAGGATGTAGCCACAGGCCAAAGCGACCATGGCCACGCAAAAGATCGGCCCGAGGTTGAAGCCGAAAACGATCGCCACGACGATCAGGCCGAGGGCGGCGAAACCACCAAACATCAGGGCAGTCCGCATGAAGGAAAAGTCCTTGCGGGTTACGAACACGATGGCCGTCATTGCCGCGAACATGGCAAGCGTCGCCAGCCCTGCTGCTGGAATGGTATTCGGGTCAAGCCGCTGGGCGATGTAGAGCAGCGGCAAGAAGATGACCGCCTCAGCGACGACATACAATGCGAGCCCGGCATATTGCGTGGTGAGCGAAGTCGCAGATTGAGCCCACGAATTGGCTACCCAGCTGACGACCATAAACAGGCCCAGGACAACCAACCAGCTGTACTGCCCGACCATCATCCGCTGAACCAAGGCTTCCGTAAACGGCGCCTGGAGCAGGATTGACTCAAGGATCACGAAAGCCCCGACGGCGCCCGCCAAGTGCAGGTATGTCTTGGTAATAAAGTCGGCCCGCTCGTCGACGTCTGCTTGGGCAGCAATGGAATAGGCTTCGTAGGGGTTGGCTGCGATCACAGAAAGGCTCCTTCTTCGGATTCGCCGGTACTTTGTTGTTTCGGACGGAGTTGCCGGCTACCTGAATCATAGCAACCTCCGGCTAGAAGCGATAATGGCAATCAGTGGTCATATTTGCGCAGTGGGCCTGAGCATGAGAGCATTCCGAAGCGAAGTGACCGCTTGAAATCGTCACCGTGAAAGCAATTCCAAGGTGTCGTAGAGACTTGGTGCGAGTACGCCCGCGCAACGACCTAGCAGCATTGGTCGAAAATGTTTGACTCGGCTTGCCCAGTCTTCGCTTTGGGAGTGTTTTCTTTACCGCTCTGTTAACTCGCACTCTTGCCCCAAGCCGTCCGCCGCACTTTTGCCGATGCCGTTTGAACCTATTTCCCGGACGGTGAGATCCCGATGCCAACACGTCGATTTGCGTTTGGAGCGCTCAGGTGTTGCCATTGATTTTGCAGCTCGTCGAGGCTGATCGACATCTCGGCCGCGAAATTCAGGAAGGCACCAAGCGGAGCTCGGATGGGGGCCGAGTCGTCGGTTTCGGTTAGTTGGGCCAACGGCTGGGGGCGGGATGGAGTGGACATGGGGCGGTGCGGGGATGTGGTTGGATCGGCTGTGAATCGGTGACTATCTGACTTAGCGGGAGCAGGGGCTGAAAAGGGACATCTATTCTCGAATCTTGCTGGACAGTCTTTCCACGTAGTGCTTGTGGTGCGTTGCCGTCATGAACGGGATGCTTATGCTGTTCCTGAATGCAGGGAGGTAACCGGAGTCGAAGTCTGGCATCAACACATGAACGGAGAGGTTTCCATTGAATATCGAACCAGGAATGATGACCCGGTTGATCCGCCATCGGCGGACGATCAAACCGAAAATGATGTCGAATCGGCCGGTGGCTGAGGAACTGGTGTGGGAACTGCTGGAGAACGCGAACTGGGCGCCAACGCACGGGATGACCGAGCCGTGGCGGTTTACCGTGTTTACAGGCGATGCGCGAAAGCGATTGGCCGACCTGCTTCCCAAGGTCTATCAAGAAGTGACTCCGCCCGATCAGTTCAAACAGAAGAAAATCGACAGCCTCGGCGAAAACCCGCTGCTCGCACCGGTGCTCATCGCCATTGCGATGAAGAGGCAGCAATCGGGCAAGATTCCGGAAGTCGAAGAGATCGAGGCGGTCGCTTGCGCCGTACAAAACTTGCACTTGTCGGCGGCGGCCTATGGGCTAGGTGGCTTCTGGTCTTCCAACCCTGCAGTCTGCAGCCAGGCAATGCATGACCTGTTGCAGCTCGACACCAAAGACCTTGTGTTGGGTTTGTTCTACCTGGGCTACCCGGAAGGTGATTGGCCGGTCGGTTCACGACAACCGATTCGGGACAAGGTGACGTGGTTGACCGAAGCTGATTGACGGCGTGAAAAGTTTTTCGCCTTCTCGCCCTCTCGCTATCAGGTTTCAGGTCGATGAATCTTTCCGGCAAGAAGGCTTGCTCGCCCCATGACTGGCTCGCCAAGTTGTTACATGCAAAAGAGTTGCGTAATTCACGCAGAAGTTGACACTGTCGCTGCTCACAGATTACGATTTGACTGGAACATCTGGGGAAATGGCAGCATCGAATGCCTTCTTGGCACCGACTTTGGGTTGCTGCACATTCTGTTCACGGTGGTCGTTGTGGGGCGACAGGTGTCAGTTCGAAAGCAGCATGCAATGGAATCTGATACAGCACGAGTTGTCACTCGCCATGCCTGCTCGACACTATTGGGCCTGCTGCTGATCAGCTGTGTTTTGTGCACCTCGGTCATCGCGCTGACGCCCAAGAGTCCCGAGGTGAGGGCGATGATCGAACGCGGGATGGCTCAGCTGGAATCCGCGCCGACGCATCCGCTGCTGGGAGGAAAGTGCCTCGTGGCGATGGTTTTCGTAAAAGACGGCCAAGTCGACCACCCTAGTGTTGTTGAAGCGATCGAGGCGTGCGAAGAGTTTGCCAAGAAAAGCGTGGAGGAGATTGCGAACTATCGGGAAGTCTACAGCTTGGGAATCTCCGTCGTATTCCTTTGCGATCTTGATCCGTTGGTACATCGGCGAACCATAGACAAGCTGCTTGCCGGGCTCTACGAACGACATCGAATCAACAAATCCACGAAGCAGAACGGAGGCTTTGGGTATCTCGGTCGCGCCACCGGTGACACTTCGATGACGCAATACGGCGTGCTCGCGCTATGGACAGCTCATCGGTCCGGCATCGAGGTGCCCGGAGACAATGTCAAAGAGGTTTGCGAGTGGCTGTTAAGAACTCAGGACCCAAGTGGAGCCTGGGGGTACCAGGGTACTGATCCAGGTCCCAATTCGAATCGTGTCAAGCAAACCCAGATTCGCAATTCGATGGTGGCAGCCGGATTGGGGAGCGTATATGTGCTTTCCGATCTGATGGGTTTGAACAAAATGCTGAAGCGTGTCGGGACGGACGTGCCTGACATCCCCGCGGCCCTTAAGCCTGTGCCTGCTGCGAGCGCGTTGCCGCTGAAAGGGATGGCTTCGCGGGGATTGGCAACGCGTGTGAAGCGAGCTGCTGTGGATGGCGATGCGTGGTTGGAGAAGAATTTCAAAGCGTGGCCCGATCAGTATCCGCACTACTATTTGTACGCTTTGGAACGTTGTAAGAGCTTTCGCGAATTGGCTTGGGGGGAAGAAGAGAAGGACGCGGAATGGTACGACGCCGGCGTGCGTGCCTTGGCGACAAACGAAAAACAAGGTGGTGGCTGGATGGGTAAATCGAATGGCAACCTGGCCGTGGACACCTCGTTTGCCATCTTGTTCCTGATGCGCGGAACACAGAAGTCGATACAACGTTCTTTGGGCAGCGGTAGTGGCCTGTTGGTGGGCGGTCGTGGACTGCCAACCGATATGAGCAACGTGCGGTTGCAGGGTGGAAGAGTTGTCAATTCTTCCTTCAATGTCCCGGCGAACGAGTTGCTTGATATTCTCGAGGCGCCGATCATCCTGATTTGGAAGAGCTGACGAGCAATCCGGCGGCGATTTTGATCCGTGGCACAGAAGAGGAACAAAGCCGGCAGTTGCAGCGGTTCCGCCGGTTGGTTCGCGCCAGCGATTATCGCGTCCGGCGACTTGCGGTGCGCACGTTGTCGAACCATCGCGAGATAGACAGTGTGCCGTATTTGATCTACGCGGTGACCGATCCGGATCGAGAAGTGTCGTGGCAAGCCCGGCAAGGCTTGCGATATATCAGCCGGAACCTCATGGGAGTCTCTGAAGACCGCACACCTGATGCGAGCGGCAAGGCGGCAATGGCGACTGAATGGAAACAGTGGTACTCCGCGATTCGCCCCGACGTGAGGTATCTCGACTGACCATGTCCGCCAATTTCGAAAACAGCCCCGCGAACTCGGCGTTGCCCCCCAGCGTTGGCGTGGTTAACGCGACACACGCATCGTCGCTGAAGGTCACGAATCGTGACCGCTCGACTGCCACACTTACCGCAATGTTGATCATGGTCGGCCTGTGCGTGTCGATGCTATTCATCATTTGGATTACGACACGGGTATGGATTCGCAATACGCCGGTTGCACCCCAGTTGATCGAGCCCTTGGCTGGCGGCGGCAACGCGATGGGTAACGCTCGCGAGCTCGTGGAGCCAGGTGAAGAAGAGATCGATGACTTCGCGGAACCCCAGTTGGAAGAGACGATCGATTCGATAACCGATGCGGTGACCGACCAGCTGGCAACGCTCGACACGCTGGGTGGTGAGTCGGCCTCGACGACAGCGGGTGGCGGAGCGGGAGATAGTCGGATCGCCGGGCCGGGCGACGGTGACGCCGACCTGGTGCCACGTTGGCAGCGTTGGCAAGTTGAATACAGTGCGAGCAGCTCTCAGACATATGCGAAACAGCTGGACGCTTTTGGTGTGGAGTTGGCGGCGACGGGTGGAGGAAGCTCAACGATCGACTACGTTGTCGGGCTCGGCAAGCCAAACCCGTCGCGTCGGTCGGGCTCTGCGGCTGACGAGGAGCGGCTGTATATGACCTATCAGTTCGGGCCGCTAAAAAAACTGGATGCGAAGCTGATGGAAGCGGTTGGTATCCAGACGCGAGGTCGGATTCTCATGCAGTTTTATCCTCAGACGTCTGAGAACATGCTCGCGGTGGCGGAGCAAGAGTACATGTCGGGTAAGGGGCGGAGTCTGGATCAGGTCAAGCGAACGACGTTTGGTGTTACTGCTGACGGCGGGAATTACCGATTCTTTGTCAAAGATCAACAATTGCGCCGCTAGACCACCTGGGCGGTCCACGGTGAAGCGGCAATAAACGTGGAATCAACTTGAAGGTACAATGCATGGGCACGGCAGGAATTGAAGGATTGACAGGAGTCATCGCCCAGGCGTTGTACCTGGTGTTGTTTCTGATCGCGATGTGGGGAGCCTACTGCGTCATCATGGTGTGGCTGCGCAAGTTCGCAAAAACGGTTTCGCGACGAAGACGAACAGGATGCATTCCTGAAAGATATCGATGTCATGCTCGCCAGTGGTGACGCGGCCGATGCTATTGCTGCAGTCGAAGGCGATTTGCACCATGCCACAGATGACCGCGTTGGCCCTGGAGAATCGCCAGATGGGTGCCAGCCGTTTGCGGCAATTCCTCGTCGACCGATTTCAACGCGATGTCCTGGCCGATCTGGAGTTCCGGCTCAGCTGGGTGCAGACGGTGATCAAGAGCGCTCCCATGGTAGGGCTATTGGGAACGGTCATGGGCATGATGGGTGCCTTCGCCAAACTGGCGACGGCCGAGAACGTGGCTCCCGATGCCTTGGCAAAAGACATCAGCTTCGCGCTCGTCACGACGGCTTGCGGGTTGGCGATTGCGATTCCGCTGGTGTTCTGCATGGCCAGTATCAATGTGCGGATCCGCAAGATGGAAGACCTGGTCGCCGTTGGGTTGGAGCGGATGTTTGACATCTTCCACAATCGTGGGATCGTCACCGACCCACGTGTTCGATTTCGCACAGAGGGTGTCGATGAACCCCTTTAATCAACCGAAGCCGTGGGAAACGGTCCAGCAGCCGGGTACCATGCCACGTCGCGACATCGTGCGGCGCAGGACGATGAGATGGATATCACGCCGATGATTGATATCACCTTCCTGCTGCTGATTTTCTTCATCGTGGCATCTCGGCTGGATACCGGGACCGAAGTTGTATTGCCTTTGGCCAGGAATGGTACTGCCGTAACCATGAAGAACGCTTCCATCCTGACAATGCAGGGTGGGCAGGCCGACTTTGTGGATGTGTACGCCGGCGAAGGAAACGCCATGCAGAGGATCAATGCGATCGACCCGATCGTCCAGGAAGAATTGGTCGTTGCCATCGTCGAAGCAGCTGTCGATGGCACTCCGTCGAAGAACCAGGTCATCCTTCGAGCCGACAAAGACGTGAAGCACCGTGAAGTGTCGCGCATCTTGCGGGCGATCGGGCGCGTCGCTGGCGTGTCGGCATACGTCGCCGTACTGGAGACGCGATGAGCTCCTTTCGGCCGAAACGCAATCGATCGCGGGACGACGACATGGACATGACGCCCATGGTGGATGTGACGTTCCTGCTGCTGATTTTCTTCATGATCACTTCGGCATTCCAAATGCAGAAATCGTTTCAGGTGCCGACGCCCCGATCGGATCAGGCAAGTACGAATGCGCGAACATTGGAAGACTATGAACAGGACTCGGACTACGTCACCGTACGAGTGGACGAATTCAGTACGTTTTATGTTGCGGCTGCTTCGTGGAACGATGAAGAAGAAGCTCCTTCGATGCAGGACCTGTTGATCAAGCTGCGACGGGCCAGAAACAACGAGGGTGCGCGGGCAAGTAAGATGTTGATATTGGCTAATGGCGAGGCAACTCATGAACGCGTAGTCCAGGCGATCGATGCGGGCAATGAAGTTGGGCTTGAAGACGTAAAATTGGTAACTGTGGAAAGCGACTATTAATCGGATGACCGCGTTTCGACTGCTGCAACTGGTAGAGAGTCGAGCATTGCTCGATCCAAAATCGGTGGTTCAACTGCGCGAGCAGTTGGCATCGGTGCAGCGGTCTGTTACCGCCGACGAATTGGCCAAGCTGTTGGTCAAGCGAGGCCGACTGACCGAATACCAGGCAAATTCCCTATTGGACGATTTGCGCGAATTGGCGCGGGCTGAACAAGCCGGGGTCGATCTGGCTGCCGACACGGAATCGTCCCTGGAACTGTTGGCAGATTCGGATGAGGAGCTCATTCCGCTCGAAGCGGTTCCTGTCGCCGAACCGGTGGCGGTGGAGGTGGACGAGCAGGAGCTGGAGTCGTCCGAGACATCACCTCCGATCGGTGAACTCGGTGCGCTGGGCGATGAAGCGGAGTTTGTGGGTGGAGCTGCCTCGACAAGCGGTAACCGGTTCAACATCAAGTCACTGTTTGCTCGCAAGCAAGGATGGCAGCGCGGCGGCCGCGGCCCGAATTTCTTGCTGGTGGGTTCCGGTGCATTGGTGCTGCTCTCACTGCTGGGTGGCTTGATCTACTTTTTTCTTACGCGTGAGTCGGGCGATGCCTTGTTCGAGGCTGCCCAGGAAGCATATTCCGCGCAAGCCTACGATAACGCGATTAAGAACTACGACAGCTTCCTGCGAAAGTTCAGCAGGCACCCAAGTTACAGTCTGGCCAAGGTGCGCCGCGAACTATCGTTGATCCGAAAGCCTGTCGAGACGGCCGATTGGGACCGGGCTATCGATCAGTTCGAATCCGGACTTGAAAACATGAAACCGGAGCCTGCATTTCGGGAAGTGCAACCGGAACTCGCGGGAATCCTGCCGACAATTTTCGACGGCTTTGCGACGCAGGCGGACGCGGCGACGGGAGCCGATGAAAAGGAGCAGCAGTTGGGTCTGGCGGCGAAGGTCTACGCACAGATCGAAGATCCAACGACGCTTCCCGGTTCGCAGCGTCAGTCGATCGAGCTCTCACTAAAAGACACGCAGAAATTGATCGCCAAAGTTGAGCGAGATATTACGCGTGAGCGCAGTTTAGACGACGCATTGGTCGACATCTCCAAGGCGGTGGGGGTGAACAACACGATGAAGGCGTACGCTGTCCACAAGATGTTAATTGATCAATATCCGGGTTTGCGGTCGAACTCGGCGCTTGTTCAACAAATGGGTCAGATTGCCGAGGCCGAGAAAAACGCGGTCGTCGTGTTGGATAGCGGCTTGAAGGCGACGGCATCGGACTACCCCTTGCAGATCCCCAATCGTGTGTTGGTGGCTCGGCGACGCGGCGCTGAGGGTACGGGCGTGCCAGGTCAAGTGTTTGCGATGGCTCATGGTGCGTTGTACGGACTGAGTGCGGACTCAGGGAAGACGCTCTGGCGTCGCTGGCTCGGGTTTGAATCGATGGGCTCACCGGTAACTTTGGGCGTGGGGCAATCTACGGACGTAATAATGTTCGATGCAGCGCGGCAAGAACTGCTGCGTTTGGATGGTCCGACAGGCACTCTCCAATGGCGATTGGAGGTGGCAGAAGCGTGCGCCCAGCCGGTCGTGCGTGGTCAGATACTTCTCGCGATGCGCAGCGGGAAGCTGATGAGCGTTGATCCGCAGAGTGGGAAAGTCGGACGGGTGGCGAATCTGCCTCAACCAATCACATCCCCTCCGCTTGTGGCGGGCGAACGCGGGACGATCTACCAGGCAGGCGACCATTCCAGCTTGTATGTCTTCGACGGAGAGTCGTTGCAATGTCAGGCGGTTTACTCCACCGGGCACCGCGCCGGTACGGTGACGGTGGCGCCGATCCTGATCGGTCGGTACCTGCTGGTTGCCGAACGCAGTGGAGCCAACTACACGATGCTGCAACCCATCCTGCTCGACGATCGGGGGCTCGCTGTTGAGATGGGTGGGGATGCCAATGTGTTGCGGCTTGACGGTTACGTTGTGGATTCATTGCGTTTGTCGGAGACATCGGCGGTCTTAACTACCGATTTGGGAGCCACCTACATCGTTGCCGCGGACTCTACGGATGCCGAACAGCAATTGCGGGTCATTGCGGCGACGGCTCCATCGGGAGCATCGGCTTCACCGAGCTACAGTGCGATAGTCGACGGCCAGGTGTTGGTCGCGGGTCGTGGCCTGGAACGCTTTGAGTTTCAGTCTGCCAATGGCTCACTGGTCAGTCGCTGGACGTTCTCCGAGCCATCGATCCACGTTGCTGCGCCGCTGCAGCGAGGTAAGGCATGGTTCATTCAGTACAAACGGCCCGCCTCCCAGGCTGTTCGCGTGCTGGCTTTTACCTGGTCGGGTGCTGGGCCAAGCGAATTGGTCTCGAAATGGTCGGTCGATTTGGGAGCGGCCCCGGCGGGCCCTGCCCTGTTTGACAAAGCGGCACGCGGTGTGATCGCGGTCGCCAACGATGCCAGTGGATGGAAAGTGGACGCGGCCGCAATGAAGGCGAAATCACAGGACATCGCCTTCGCGGAACTGCCCGGTCGCACGGTATTCGAATGGTCTGGTCGCACAGATAACGGAATCACCGTCTACGCGGCGCGCGATGGCCGTAAGAGCTATCTGCTTTACGACCCGACAAATCGGGGCAGCAAGCTGCAAAGAAATGATCTTCAGATCTCGGCGAAGCGTTTGGCTTGCCCGTTGGCGGTAGTCGGTGACCGAATGATTGCCTGCGACGATTCGGGATCGGTTCATTTGATCGAGCCCAAGTCGGGCAAGCCGCTTGCGAAGCCATACCGACACAATTCGCAATTGGATGCGACCGTGGATTGGGTGCAGCCGACGGCCTTGCCCGACGGTTCCATTGTCGTTGCAACACGCGAAGGGTTGTTTGGACTATTGGCGGTCAACGATGGACGCCTGGAGTCGAAACTCTCCCAATCCCATGAAACGTCGTTGCAAAGCGGGCTTGTTTCATTGGCGGATCACGTATTCGTCATTGGCAGGAGCGGATCGGTCACGTCGCTTTTGTGTCTGAACGGCAATGATTTGGCGATCATCGAATCGACGCCGTTGGATGGCCCGTGTAACGCCGGACCGTTCGTTGTGGGTGACTCGGTCGTGTGCGTCGTGGACAAACAGTTGTTTGCTTTTGATACGAACGGTCAGCGGCTTTGGACGAGCGAGCTTCCCGATACGCCGCTGGTCGGTGCTCCGGCGATCGATCGATCTGGCTGGATCTGTGCCAGCCAGGCAGGACGATTGTGGCGTGTCGATGCGGAGACAGGCGCAACGCTACCTTGGAAAGCTGGCTCCCAGCAGGCGACCTTTGATGCGGGTGAACCGCTTGGGGCTACCCCGCTGGTTATGGGCAGTCGTCTGATCTTGATCGGCCGCGACTGCACGTTGTTTATCCTGTCGCTCGAATAGCCGGAGACAATCGATATGCGCATAGCGCCAGAAACGGTCGCGGCATTCGTCGTCTGCGCGCTCGCATGGACGAGTGTCGCCGGCGTTTCAGGTCAGGATTCAGGATCGTCGATTTACGATCGCGATCCATTCGATCTTCTGATCTTGACCCAAGCGAACGGCAATGCGCGGCTGCAAATTTATCCTGCGTTTCCGGATCGAGCGTTTCAACGTGGCCGTGACGGTCAGTCGTTACGCGTCCGACTACTCGCGTATCCGGACCGCGAATTTGATGTTGACTGGCAGGATATTCGCACCGTGGTCCTCTTTGAGGACCTGTTGCTTCAGGGCGCAAAACGCGAAATCGCAGCCGGTCGGTTTGAATCGGCATTTCAGTATTTGAAGGCGACTCGAGAGAAAACCGGACCGTCGCCGACAGTAGACGAAGCGGTGCTGCAGTACATGAGCAAAGCGGCTCAGGGCTCGGTGACGGAGGGTCGCTTGGACGAGGCTTGGGGGACGCTGGATTTTGTTTTGCGACGAAGCGACGAATCGGAAGAGGCGCTGGAGGCATTGTTCGAAGTCGCTGACAAAATGTTCGATCGCGAACTGGCGGCTACGAATTTTGTCGATGCGCGCGACATGATGAAACGACTGCAACAGCGATATGGGCCACAACGTGTGAAGCCGCTGGTTGGTAAATGGGATCGGACAATGCGAGAGCTGAGTGCCGAGTATGTTGCACGTGCGACCGCTCCCGGAGTTAATCCTCTGGTGGCGCTCGATGCCATCGAACAGGCACTCCAATTGTGGCCCGACTCCAAGCAAATCAAGGAAGTCGCCAGGCAGCTGTCCGAAGATTACCCACGGGTGATTGTTGGTGTCAGTCGCTCTGCAGCTACCGCCCGCACGTACTGGAACGAATGGTCGTCGCGGCGGACCGATCGTCTGCAGTTCCGTCGCATCAACGAATTGACGTCAGTCGATTCGGATGGAGCACGCTACGAGTCTCCGATTGGACGATTGCAGGCTGATCAGAGTGGTGCGAGTCTGACGAGCACTCTGGATGCGGATGGGGCTGCCGTCACCAAGGGTGGGTTGACGGGTTACGACCTGGCAGATGTGTTGCTCGAATCAACACAGAGTGACTTGCCCGAATATTTTCCACTGTGGCATCAACTGCTGCGATCCGTGAAAGTTCCTTCGACGGGGTCGGTCCGAGTGGAATTGCAGCGGTCGACATTGCGCGCAGCTGCCTTTATGACTCTGCCGCTGGCGAAAAACAGCAAAGCATCATTGACAGAGAGTTTTTCGCCATACCGTCGGGCGCGGATGGAAGATTTCAAATCAACTCAGGTTACGTCTACCACCAGGAGGGTCAGCCGATCGAAATCGTCGAGCGTGTCATGGACGGTGCAGCATTGGCCACCGAACTGCGACGCGGCACGATTCATGTTGCGGACCGCCTTGGCCCCCGGGATGTTGGGACGCTCGAAGGTGTTGCCGGCGTCTACATTCGCCAATACCTCTTTCCTTCGATTCATTACCTCGTGCCGAATACGTCGCCGAGTCGCGCAGACGCCTGGTGGAGGATCGAAACTTTCGTCGAGCGTTGACGTTTGCAATCGATCGCAAAACCATCCTCGAGCAGGAACTGCTGGGCGGAACGCCGAGTGAAGGTTGTCAGCAGATTAGCGGGCCATTTGCGCCTGGCCGTGGTGCGGATGACCCGATGGCTTACGCCTATGATGAGAGTATCGAGCCACGCGAATACGACCCGACGCTTGGCGTCACACTAGCCGGGTTGGCTCGGAGCGAACGGAGGAAACACGCCGAAAAAGCGGGATGGGCGATCCCCGATCAACAAACGCCGCTGATTCTGGTGCACCCCGACGATTCCTTTTGTCGCCAAGCGGCGGAGGTCATCGCCAGTTACCTGAATGCAGCCCGGTTTGATTGCGTGTTGCGGCAACTCCCGGTAGGAGAGGTACTGCCGGCGGCAGACGAAGCATGGGACCTGCTGTACGTCGATACGGTGATGTCGGAACCACTCCTCGATGTGCAACGTTTGTTTGGTGAGGGCGGCGGGACGTTCAACACGAATCTGCTGGGAACTGCCAGCCCTTACCTTCAGTCGGCCATGCAACGGCTTTCCGCGTCAACGGTTTGGGCTGAAGCACGATTCACCCTGCGCGAAATGCATAGATTGACCCACGACGAGCTGACGGTCATTCCGCTTTGGCAATGGACGGACTACTACGCTTATCGAGAATCTTTGCAGGGAGTCCAGCGGAATGCGGTTTCGCTCTACCAGGACGTCGAGAACTGGACCGTGAACCCAAGTGCAGGGTTCTGACCATGTTTCAAATTGACGATCGCTCAGGCCGGTCCGCCGCAATCTCATTACCCATGCGATGGTCCTTGGGACTACTCCTGCTTGTCTTGGCAACGCAGGTCGATGGTCAACTGGAACCCTTGCGGAACGCGAAAGAGCAGGAAGATAGCGAACGCTACCGAGTGAAAATTTGGGTCGCTGTCGGTGACTCGCCCGAAGTGACCGAAGCGATTGGCGATGCGTTTTATGACGAGATAGATCGATCGTTGCAGGCGAACTTTGGTGGAGCGTGGGTGACAGGTTTTGCTGCCGTGCCCAGACAATTGCGGCCACCGATTCAGCGTGACGGTGATTTGCCGACTCATGCCGTCCTTCAACTGGTGGAAAGCGGTCTGGATCAACTGAACAAAGCCGTGGTTCTCGGCATCGATTGGAACGGTACCGAATACGAGATTCAGGCACGAGAATTCGACACACGCGTGCAGCAATGGACGGTTTCAGAAGTGGCCACGGTGTTGCGGGCCAAGGACGTTCTGCCCCAGGCGGTGGCTTCGTTGATCGGCGCATTTGCGCAAGTTGGGACGATTGGAAAACCGGTTGGTGATCAGGTGGACGTCCAGATGTACGCAGGCGTTTATTCTGACTCGATCGATTCGCCACTTATGCCTCAGGCGGGTGACTTGATGCAAGTGGTGATTCGACGCAGAAGAAGCCGAGGCGATGTCACAGCTTATGAATTCTCGGTAATCCCCTGGACGCTGCTCGAAGTTCAGGCGACCGGTTTGGGCACCGCTCAATGCAAAATACATAGCGGACTTCGCAGTCCACTTCGGGTCCGCGGTATCAGTCGGACCGATCGATTGGCCATTGTCGTAAATCCTCGGTTCGCATCGACAACCTTGCGCGTCCACGCAAAACAGAATCCGCAGTTGCCCTTGTCCGGATATCAAATCTATGCCAAACGACCAGGCGAAGCGGGAAGTGTCTATGTTGGTCAATCTGATTGGCAGGGCCTGGTCGAGTTGCCGCGAGATCGTGAAACGCCGCTAAAAGTCTATTACGTAAAGCACGGGAGCGTCGTGCTGGCCAGATTGCCGATCGTCGCCGGGTTGGATCGTGAAGTTTCGGTGGAAGTGCCGGATGACGAGCAACGCTTGCGGGCAGAAGGTACGGTAAAAGGTATCCAGGATCGCCTCATCGATACCCTGCGCGTCGCGAAATCTATTCGGCACGAATTTCGCGACGACTGGGTGTTCCCGATTTGCAGGAAGAACAAATTGAAAGTGCCAAGGCAATGCTGTTGGAGTTGCGTGGGTTGCCCGGTCGAAATGACTTCGTGCGAGAATTGCAGCAACGGCAGCGAGATTTTCTTTCGAAGGACAAAACGACTCAAAACCGGATCGATCGTCTGTTCCGCGACGCGCGAGATATCGTCGTGAAGTCACTCACACCGGAACTCGAAACGACGCTGGCGGGGCAGATTCGTGAAGCGGAGTCCCGCTTGCAAATTTTTGCGCGAATACCAGCGGGAGAAGGAACCGGCCAAGAATTCGCCGCCGACTGTGGAATCGAAACCAGTCCCGGAAGTCGCGTTAAGCTTGGCGGGCCGGTCCGACGAAGTACGCCAGGAGAAGATCGCCATGTCCAAAGTTTTCGATTCCGCCCGCAACAGCCACCAGCAGGGAAAGCTCGACGAGGCGGAGCGCGGTTACGTTCAGGTTCTGGCTGAACAGCCCAACCATCCTCGCGCGACGCATTTACTGGGCATTTTGGCATTTCAGCGTGGCGATCGGGAAACGGCAATCGAACGCGTGCATCGAGCGATTGAGCTTGCGCCCGAAATGGCCAAATTCCGGTTAACGTTGCGCAAGTACTGTTCGCCAATGCGGATTTTGCGGGGGCGGCAGGGGCCTGCCAAGAAGCGATCAAGCTGCAACCCGAGTACGTGGACGCCCGCTTGTTGCTGGGCGAGATTTTCGGGCGAGAGCGGAATTACGCCGCCGCCGAATCCGAGATACGGCAGGCGCTGAAGCTGAATAGCTCGAATGCTGTGGCGATGCTTGCTTTAGGGAACCTGCTTCGCGAACAGGGAAAACGGACAGCGGCGATCGATCTGTACTTGCGAGCGGTCGAAGTGGCACCCAACTTGCCACACCCACACTTGAATCTCGCCCAGGTCCTGCTGCCAATCGATGTCGAGGCGGCGCATCGGCATTGTCGCCGTGCGATGGAAATCGATCCCAGCGCAGCCGCCATGTGTAACCTCGGTAACGTGCTACGCGAGATGGGACGATTGGAACAGGCGCGGCAACAATACGAAGCGGCAATCAAAAAGAACCCGAACCTGAGCATCGCGCATTCGAACTTGGGCCGGTTGTATCTTGAACAGGGAGAAATGCAGCTGTCCGTGGCTTGTTTTCGGAAGGCGATTGAACTCAATCCATTGAACGTCGATGGCTATGCCGGATTGGCCATGCATCACGCTGACCAGCTGACGGATACAGAGCGTCATGAGTTTCAAAGATTACTCGACATGAAGGAACTGATGCCCCGGCAAATGGCCGAACTGCGCTTCGCTCACGTGCGCATGCTTGATCGGGACGATCAATTCGCGGCGGCGGCTGATGAGTTGGGAAAAGCCAACGCTTTGCGCAGGGAGTGGAACGAACAGCAATACGGTCCGTATGATGCGCAACGCCACACAAAGTTTGTCGAAGCAGTCATGGCGGTGTTTGATGCCGGCTATTTCGAAAGAGCGGCTCTTGGAAATGCCAGTCCAGTACCCGTTTTCATCGTGGGCATGCCCCGATCGGGCACGACGTTGACCGAACAAATCTTGTCGAGCCATCCCCGGATTTATGGGGCTGGCGAGTTAAGACATATTCGCCGCAGTTTCGAATCGTTGGCGCAGCCGCACCCAGGCAGGTCGGCAGTGGAGTCCGTTACCGAAATACAACCAGAGGCTGTCGCGAGTCTAGCGGCGAGCCACCTGCAAATGCTTGATGATATGCGTGGCGAAGCGGACTACGTCGTCGATAAGATGCCAGAGAACTATCTCTACATCGGTTGGATCCTGACACTGTTTCCGCAGGCCAAGATCATTCATTGCCGCCGCGACGAAAGGGACACGGCCCTGTCCTGTTGGTTTGCTGATTTCGCTTCGGTCCCGTGGTCCAACGTCCAGGACCAAATTGCCACCCGGATCGCTGAATATCAGCGCATGATGGCTCATTGGAAGAATGTACTGCCGATGGAAATGCTGGATGTTGATTACGCGGCAACGGTGACCGAAACCGAGTTGGCAGCGCGAAAGATGCTGGAGTTTCTGAAGTTGCCCTGGAACGACGCTTGCCTTGCTGCTCATGCCTCGAATCGTTCCGTACGAACTAACATGTCAACTGTACGTCAACCGATCCACGCTCGGTCGGTTGGCCGTTGGCACAATTACCATGAATGCATGCCGCAGTTCTTTGATGGTATTCAGCCGTCCAAGGAGGTTTCCGAACTTTAAATCAATGACCAGAAAGTTCGCGTCGTATGCGATCGGGGCGGGTCATGCTCACCATGACTGCCCCAACAGGAAACCGATCCACATCGAAACGGGGATCGCGATGGCAAGTGCAATCAACACGGCTGGCAAATAAGTGCCCCTTGGTGGAGCATCTGTTGGCGGCCCGAACGGCAATGACGGAAACCGTCGTTTTCTGCCGTTTCCCGACTTTGTATCCTGCGAGGCGTTGGCTTCGGTTGCCTGTGAGAGTACACCGCCGGAGGTCTGGTTGTCGTTTTCGAAGCTATCGTACGAGCCATCCTGCGTCGCCTGCAACTCTTCGTCTTCTTCTTCGGCCTGCGTTGGAAGTGGCGGCGGCATCCATGGGGATCGCGAGGAATGTTGGGTCGGCAGTAACGCAGGTTCGTTGCACCATGGCTCCAGTCGATGAACTACCTCGGTCGCAGATTTGATTCGTCGCTCGGGGTTCTTCTCCATCATGTCCGCGATAATGTCGACAAAGTCATCGCTGATCTCCGGATTGAAGCGGCGTGGGTGCCAAGGTGTTTCCTCGCAATGCCGCCGGGCCTTTGTTCGAGTCGTGCCGCCCGGGAAAGGAACTTTACCGGTGACTGTGTAGTAGAGGGTGCAACCGAGCGAGTAAATATCGCTGCTGGGGGTGACACTCTCGGGCGATTTGATTTGCTCAGGCGAGATGTAGTCGGCCGTGCCGACGATCTTGTACTTGCGCGGGTCATCTTCGCCGCCGAGGAAACCGGCAAGGCCAAGGTCGGAGACTTTGGCTTGGCCGTCCGCTGTAACCAGGATGTTGCCCGGCTTCACGTCGCGGTGAATCAGTCCCTGCTCGTGGGCGCTTTGCAGGCCGCGACTGGCCTGCATGATGATCGAGGCGGCTTGTCCCATGTTCAGCCTGCCCTGATTCCTGACGTAACGTCGCAGATCGGTCCCGTCGACGAACTCGGTGACAAGGTAATAGACATTACCATCATGGCCCGCGTCGAAAGCCCGCACGAGATTGTGGTGGTCCAGTACAGCCTGTGCGCGAATCTCTCTCATGAAGTTGGCGATCGCTTGAGGCGTTGACTTGCTGTGCGGCAGGACCTTGATCGCCACCTCGCGTCCCATCATCTGGTGCTCGGCCTTGAATACCTGACCCATTCCGCCTTGCGCAATCCAATCGGTCACGATGTACGGACCGAGAGTCAGCTTCGTGCGGCCGCCTTTGAGCTGCTCGGCCTGATAGGTGGTCAGAAACCCCAGGCTGACCAGCGAGCGTGCCAGCTGGTCATCGGTAACTTCAACGCGTGGAGCAGGGACACCTGTCTCGGAACGCCGCGCGTTGGCGATCGCCTGTTCCAGCTCCTCCTCAGTGACGAGGCCACTCAAGATCGCTGATCGCTGCAGTACCGATTTTGATTGAGGCATACGTGGCATCCATCCGCAGGTGATTTCAACTTCCTGAAGCGAATTGTGAAAAACATCGAACAGGAGAGGTTGGGGACTCTTTTTCGGTCCACTTGCTTCCTTGCGGTAACATCTGCGGCCGAAACAGTATCCCGATTTGATCGAGTGATCCGCCGCGGCTATCGACTCGTTATTGAAAAGTGCTCCTGCACCTAATCCTAACCCAAATCATCGATTGATGCTCTGCCGGGGCGTCCGAAGATCGGTGTTCTGGTAGAGATGACACCAAGACTTCAACCGTCGCAATTGAATGAAAAGCCATGCCAGCTTTTGGGTGTCGATGCGGTGAAGGCGATGCGCTTGTTCCGGGTCGGGTGCGTCAATTCCAGCCGCCGGGCATGCAACGCGATGCCCCTGACGAACTCGATGCGACTGCCGTACTTTC
Source organism: uncultured Planctomycetales bacterium (assembly GCA_963821085.1). Lineage (GTDB taxonomy): Bacteria > Planctomycetota > Planctomycetia > Pirellulales > Pirellulaceae > CAWGCE01. Next base: position 503,628 of record CAWGCE010000009.1, read on the forward strand.
GGTCGCCCAGGATGGGGTGATGCCGGGCGGCCAACTGCACTCGGATTTGATGCTTGCGCCCCGTTTCCAAGTCAATCCGCAGCCACTGGTATTTGTCGATTTCGCCGAGTACCTCGTATCGCAGTCGCGCTTCCTGGGCACCCTTATCCTGTTCTTTACAAACAACCACCTGCCGCAGCCGATCGTCTTTTCTCACGAAGTCGATGAACTGACCTTCTTTCTCCGGCATGCCGCCAGCGACGATCGCCCAGTAGGTTTTTTGTACCGATCTTTCCTGAAATTGCTTCGTCAGTCGAGAAGCCGCCTTGGAGGTTCGAGCCAAAACGACGACTCCGGTAACGAACGCGTCGAGTCGGCTGACCACGCCCAGGTAGACATTGCCCGGTTTGTCGTACTCCTGCTTGATATACTCCTTCGCCCAGTTGACGAGACTCGGTTCGCCGGACGCAGCTCCCATCGTTGGTAACTCGGCCGGCTTGTTTACTACCAACAAGTGGTTATCTTCGTGCAGGATGTCCTTCGGTTTGGGAAGCATTTGTGTCTTGTGCCTTGAAGAATCAGGGGCTGTATCATCCGTCGATGTGCATCGGAGTTTCGAGATTATTGCGTCGCCAGATGAATCATTAGACGATAATGGTTCTTGGCTTGAAGGACATTCTCGTCAATTCCTGTTTGTACGGTGATTCGCCCAATCGAGTCACTTTGCCCTTGCCGAGTTTGAACCGATAGCGATTGGTGATCGGGTCGGGCACACGGTGGACCAGACTATTTGCTGGCGAGCCGGGGACGAGTGCATTTGTCCACATGACTCCCGGTCGTATCGCGTCGGTGACGATGGCCACCGCTCTCATCTCGCCCTTGCCGATACGGATATGCCCGTTACGCTCCAGCTGGTCGTAAAGATGCATCGTCGCGATTAACGGCGATGAAACCACCGGTTTGAATCAACACGTCGTCATTGGTGACCAGCACAAAATCACCGCTTTCGATGCCCCGTCGTTTCGCGTCGACGGGATTCAGTTCAAGGCATTGGTCGGGCCAGCGATCCATGATGAACGGTCGCCGCGAATCGTCAAACATCGATTGCCAAATCTCGTTGATTCGTCCGCTGGTCAGCCACAGTTCATCTTCTTTCGGCGTAATCCGTTCGTAGAAGTCGGAGAACAGGCTCCATGGTGTCTTGTGCAGCAGTGCTTTGCCGCTGTGCGAGCTGAATGCGGACAGCCATTTGCTATGTACGGTTGGGCCTTCAGGTTCGCCCAGGTCGAGTCTCGCGTCGTGCAGCCGCTTGGTTCCGATGATGGCGCCGGGAGTCGTCGGGTCATCGTAGTATCCAACGTAGTCCCGATATGCTTCGGGCTCGGTCAGCTGACTGCGATAGCGAATCGGAGTCTGGATGCCGTGAGTGCCCATTTCACGCAGGAGCTCGTGCCCTGTCTTGCCAGCGAGTTTGGCATAGTAAACGAGCGGATGGTAGTTGAGCATTCCCTTACGCCCAAAACGAGCCGCCTGCTCGAAGACGTCGTTCGCGTCTTTCCAGTCGTAGTCCTTGTATCCCATCGCGTTTTGCGAATTGGCTGATGATCCACCAGTCCGGTTGAGCGACCCCTGGCGCGTCGCAAAACTTGCCATACAGCCTTAGCCGCCGCTCGCCGTTACATCGAGTGAAGTCGCTCTCGCCCCAGGCCGCTGCCGGCAGTACCAGGTCTGCAAACTGGGCTCCGATCGGGGTGCGCAAGTAGATGTCCTGATGCACGACGACCATCCCGCCGTCGTCGACGCGTTTCTTGAGTACCTCGACCGCATGGGCTTGTTCGGCAGATTGAATCTGATGCCGACTGTCGCTCGTTTGTCTTTTGAACGTTTCCGCCAACTCCTGGCTCGCCGCCATCGCCTGACACCAAGTCGTGCCAATGACCCAGGCCCAGCGCAGCTTGCCCGCTTCGACCCAACGATCGAGGTCGATCTCCTTCTTTCGTCGCCCCGGTCCTTTTTCGGGAGAGAACATCCGCGGGTAGCTGGCCGCACCGTACCATCCCCGTTGGTGGCCGCCTAACCGCGAGACGACTCGGCCGTCCCGATTTCCGGCTCCACACAGGATCGCAAGCGATGCGTAAGATGCCGTGTTCAGGTAGTTGTTGCTCCAGTAGTTGCCCTTCTCCAGAGCAAACGATGTCTTCGGGTGCTGGCCATTTGTCGGCTTGGCAATCATCTCGGCGGCGCGACGAATGTCGTCGGCCTCGATGCCGGTGATCCGTGCCGCATTCTCCAACTGCGGCATCTTCCTGATCGAATAGCCACGCCTTGTATTGTTCGAACGAAGCACCCAGCTTGCCCCAGGTCGTGCGCCACTGCCATGGAGTGTTGCGGGTTCCGCGACCGAAACCGGAATCGATTTCCCAGCGGGATGCGACCCAGTTCTTGATGAACTCGGAATCTTCCCAGCCGTTTTCCAGGATGATTCTGGCCAGCGCCAGGTGCAGGATCGTGTCAGTACCCGGGATGATCGGCAGGAATAAGCCGCCGTTTTTTTCGGCGTAGGCGGCTCCCGTTGTCTTCCGCGGCATGACAAAAATTAATTGTCTTGTTCGGATCCATGCATCCATTCGGTGAAGATGATCGTTTTTGTTTCATACGGATCGGTGCCCGAGATGAAGATCACATCGGCCTGCCCCCAATCGTCGTACGAGGCGCTGAAACGGCACGATTCCCGCGTCGTCGATTCCCGCCGTGTCGTTGCCGGGGCCTGGCTTGTCGTGAGGCGCATACGCTGGAGTCTTGATCGTTTCGAAAGCCAACTTGGAAATCGCGTACGTGTTTTCAAAGTACTGGTACGAGTAGGTTTTCATGCCCCAGGCGGAACGGCCGAATTTTTCCAGGATGTAATTGCTGATTTCGGCCATCACATCGAACGCCAGCTCCCAACTGATTGGTTTCAGCTCGCCACCAACCCGCATCATCGGTTGAGACAGTCGGTCGTGCGTCGGTTTGTCCGGTGAGTAGACTTTCTGAGCCAGGCAGCCGCCGCGGATCGAGTGATTGCCGCCCGGATTGACGACCGCCGCATCCGGGTCGGCGATAACCGCCACGTGGTGCGGCTGGCCATCCACGATGCAGGTACTGTGTGCGTTGGGACTAATCCACTGTCCGCTCAATTGCTCGACCGGAAAATCAACTCCCAAGGCATTCTGATCGGCGTCCGTGCCACCCTGCCATTCCTTCCGGCCAAACGAAGACCTTGTAGCCGCAGCCAACGATGCAGTAGTCGCAGGCGGTCGTGACGACCTTCGCGTCCTTCGGCGGCAAAGGGACGTGGATGGCGTCATGCTCGTTGCTGTTTTCGTCGGTCATGCGGAGTTCTCTTTGGTCAGGCGAAACGCTACGAGATCGTCGTGTCCGGATTCTTGTTGTAACCGTACAGGAGTCCGATGATCCCCGTGGCGTAGATGTCATTGCCGTCCAGTTCCAGCACGATTTGCGGCAAGGTCGAGGTGGCTTGACCTGCCACAACGAGGCCGTGTCGAGTCAGATCGAAGGTCGTCAAGTGTTCGCCGCAGCCGAGGACCTGGTACTCGGCAACGAATCCGTCGCTCATGTCGCCGCCCATGTGCGTGCAACGCGTACTGAAGGCGACGATATCCTGATCATCGCCAAGGCCGCCGCCCGCACGCGTTCCCAATTTCACCAGCATGGCACCAGCGTGCGCGACGTCATCAGGATAGTAGAAAAGGACCGGTTCGTTGTTGTTTAATTCGGTCAGCGCGGCGATGCGCACTCGTGCGTGTCGAACCAGTTGAACCGACTGGGTAGCGTCTTGAGCGAGGACGCGTCCGGCAAAGAGTTCGCCCAGCAACACGGTGGTGACTCCTGCGGATGTGCGCTGCAGGAAAGAACGCCGATCAAGCTCGCAGTGGGACGAGTCGCAGGGTCGGGAATGATCGTGATCGGGCATGTTATATTTCGTCACAGGTTGGGAATAACGATCTTGATTTCGATCAATCAACCGGTTCGTAAGGTGGCAGTTCGGGAGGCCTCATCCGAATCTCGTCCCCGCTCAGTGATTCGAGAAACAACAGCAATTGCCATTTCTCGTCTTCCGTCAAGTTCAATGGATTCAGCAGTTCGCTCTTATGGTGCCCTTCCCCGCCCCCTTCGTCATAAAAATCGATGACTTCCTCCAGCGTTTCGAAGACGCCGTTGTGCATGTAGGGGGCTGTGTACAACGTGTAACGCAGGGGTGGAGTTCGAAATTTTCCTTTGTCCTGCTGACGCTTCGTCGTGTAGTACAATCCCAGGTCGGTGTCGGCGGACCGGTAGACCTCTTCGGAGACTCCGCGGGAGTAGTGCTGAAACCGCAGGGTGATTTGCCGCAAAGGATCCTGTTGAAACAACGGATGATCGGGTATGCCCAGGTCGTGGTAACTCTCGTCGGTCATTTGTGGGCCGTTGTGACATTGAATGCAGCCAGCCTTGCCCTGGAACAAGGCCAAGCCGGCGATTGCGTCTTCGTCGAGTGCCTCCTCGTCGCCCGACAGATACTCATCAAAAGGGCTGTCCTTCGCGACCAGTACGGCACGCTCAAACGTGGCAATGGCTTGCAGCAAGTGTCCGTAATTGGGCCGGTCGATGCCGAAGGCTGCCTTGAAACGTCTGACATATTCGGGGATCTGTGCGAGCCGTTCTTCGATCATGGAAGGGTCGCCATTTCCGGCAACGTTGCCGGTAATGGCGCTGGAGGCCTGAGCCTCGAGGCTGGGCGACTCGCCTGCCCAGAACAACTTGGAGAGGTAGGCACTGTTAATTAGCGTTTGCGAATTCCGCCAATGTTGTGTGCCGGCATATCCGCGGGACAATGCGTTCCCGTCGCCCCATCCAAGCCGCGGATCGTGACACGAAGCGCAGCTGGTCCCGACGTCGCCCGACAGTCGGTCATCGAAAAACAGCATCCGACCGAGTTCCGTTTTCTCGGTCGTGATCGGGTTGTCGCCCGGTACGGGTACATCGGGCAACACGGCCAGTGGCGGAAACTTTGTTGACGGCTCCTCTGCCGCAGCCACGCAACCGAGCAGCACCGCCGCGAACAATACGCAGTTGTGAATCCATCTTTTCATGTCAGTTGGCTCCCAAACTGCGCAATTCGTAGGCTGGCGATTTGGGGGGCTCGCAGTCGATGGGTTGTCCGGAAAACGAACGCAACAGTTCGACCAGGTCGGATTGGTCCTGCGGTGTGAGACCCAATGGCCTGAGCTGTTTGTCTTTATTGTGGCCCGCTGGACTCGAGGCGATTCCGCCGCCCGCGTTGTAAAACGCGACCACCTCTTCCAGTGTTGCCAACGTTCCGTTGTGCATGTACGGCGCCGTATTTGCAACTTCGCGGAGCGAAGGCGTGCGGAACTGAGCCTGTTGGGCGTCATCTTTGCTTACGCAGGCACAGCCGTAATCGAACCGCAACGAGGCGTACTCACCGACGCCGATCGTGCGAAAAAAGCGGCGAAAAGTGATGTGCCTTTCTGGTGTGGAAAAAATGTCGGGATTCGGCGTGACGCCCACGCTATGAAACTTTGCGTCGGTCATCATCGGGCCGTAATGGCAGCGGATGCAATCTGCCTTGCCGTTGAACAACTCAAGACCCCTTTGCGCCGAATCGGACAACGCCGATTTGTTGCCCGCAAGGTACTTGTCGATGGGTGCATCGACCGAGTTGATCGACCGCACGAACGCAGTCACGGCATTTAGAATCCTGCCGTAAGTTGGCTCACCACCAAACACCTTTTCAAAGGCCTCCTCGTAGATCGGAACTTGCCGCACGCGCTCGATAACCAGCCGACCATCTGCTTGCATAAAGTGAGCTTCCGCAATGTGATCGCGTACCACTGACGGCAGATCATCGCCCGACATACGACCATCCCAATAGAAGTACTTTTGGTGGGCAGCGTTGATGATCGTCGGTGTGTTGCGAAAATAGAGAGTGCCCGGGTACCCTTGCGACAACGCCATGCCGTCGGTAAACGCCCGTTGAGGATCGTGGCAGGTGCCACAGCTGATCGTGGCGTCGCCCGAAAGTCGTTTGTCGAAGAACAGCCGCTTACCCAGCGCTACCTGGTCGACCGAGGGAGGCGTGATCCCTGGCAGCGGTGCCAGCGATTCAGCGTGCACTTCACTGGGCAATACAAACCAGACGACGCAGGCGAAATTGGCAAGCAAGACCGACTTGCGGTTTAGCATGCGATGATAGTTGGTCGGCGGTCGCACTAAGGCGCCTCGAATTCGATGTCTTCAGATGTCGTTTCACCAACGGTGATTTCAACACGAAGTCGCTCGCGGCCGAGCGTTGGATGCCAGACGGTGACGCGATATGTTCCTGCCGGAACGCCGGCGATTTCAAAGGAGCCATCGTCCTTGGTGCGAGCAAAATACGGCGATCGTGCCGGGTAAATCCAGGCTTCCATCCAGCTGTGAATGTTGCACGAAACACGAATTCCCTGTCGGCCTCTGATCGGTTTCTCCACCGCTGTGGCTCCGGACGCCTGCATCTCGTTCCAGAGCCCGGTATTCACGTTATGAGTCACCTCATCGTCGTTGTACACCTTGACGTTGGCACCGTTTGGCACGACCAGCAGCCACGGTTCGAACTGACATCCCTTTTGCCGCAAGATGTAGCCGCCTTCCGGTTCGTTCCACTCCCAGTCAGCACCATCGACTTGCACCTCGATCACGACGTCTGCGAGACCTCCGTTAGCGTCAACGCGAACTTCAACAAGTTCGCCTGCTGCATCTTTGCAGTGGTCGACGTCCTTGGTGATCATGATCTTGCGCGGCGGAATCGGATCGCCGGTATAGGTGACGCGGCCCACAAACTTGCCGCCCGAACTTGCCGCCGCTGATGCGGAAACGGATGCATCTTGAGCTTGAAGCGATGATGCTCTCGGAACGCCAGTCGCGAGGGTCAACAATATGGCAGCTAACCCTACGGACGATGTGTTGGTTCGCATTCCCGTTTCCCTTCCACCGACGTGACCAAACGCCGAACCGGTTTGGTGCGTCGCTACCGCAGGTATTGTTGCTGACGCCGGGTAACAAGGCAACTCGGCGATCCGATGAACCTTTCAGGAAGGCTTCGTGGCCGTCAGGAACCGGTTTACACCTGCCGGTTCGATGTCAGTGCGCCAGGAGTGTCGCGGCAATCCGCTGTCCTCCGCAAGCGATCGCATGTCGTCATCGGTGCGGTAGGTGAGATACCAGTTGCCGACCCATTCCATGTAGGCGCGGCTGGGATTGTCCTGACAGAAATTGAAGATGAACATCTGTCCGTTGGGGCGTAATCGTTCCCAGAAGAACCGAATGGTACGTACCGCGTCGGCATGGTTCAGGTAATCAAAGAAACCGGAAGCAAAGATGAAATCGGCGAGTGGAAATGCATCGTCGCGATCCTTCAGTTGTGGCAAGCGGCTGAGGTTGACTCGACGAGCAGCAATGTTCTCGGCAGAGAAGTGATGCTGCAGCTCGGTTGAGGAAAAATCCAGTGCTCCTGGATCGATATCGAGCAAGGCAAGGCTGACGCAATCGAGTGACTTGCTGGCGTGTTCCGAAAGTTGCTGTCCAATTTGACGCAGCTCGATCGCTGGTCCGCTGCCGTAGCTGACAATCTGCAGCGGATCGTCCCGCCCTTCCGCAAACTGCAGAATTGCATCTGCCAGCAAGTGAGCTCGGTTACGCACGGCGTTGGGGGCTGACTGGTTTTGAAAGAAATGGTCAAACGCCTTGTCGAGTCCCCTACCCCGCACGTCGCGTTGGCCGATCCGTTCCAGCAACCGGAAATCACCAGCATATCCCAGCGGTTTCTCGCGAGCGTGGAGCTGCAACGAACCCGCCGACAGGCGGTCGCCAACGATTCGCCACATATGACCGGATGCGGTGCGGTTGTCAGTGCCCCAGACACGCGTCTCCGCCAGCTGTTGCAGATGAGTCGTCATCACATCTCTGACGGCCTGTTCGATCTGGAGGTCGTCACTCGTGTCGATTGCATTCAGACTCTTCAGCCAGCTGTGCGCAATATCGGTAGCGTAGCGGTTGAGTTCATCGCCGGGTTGCGTGGGGATGGCATTCAAGGCAACTGGCCAGGTTAATTGGTGGCATCGCCGAACTGGCAGGGGCCGCAATGGAGTCAGACAGTCTCAACAACGTAATCCAACAGTACGACGTCGGCTACGGGACGGGGGTTTGGAAGTCTTACCGATGGTCTGCGAGTTTGTGGTGAGTCCATCAGGCGACTAGGATTCTGTCGAGTCGGAATCGATATGAGACAACAGACCAGCTCGGAACATGTTGGCAAATTCGGTCGCTTGTTCGGCGGTGAAAAGAAAAGGATCACAACGAACACTGATGGTCAATTGCCGTAAGTAGGAGAAAACGGCCAGTGTGGCATGCGTGTGTTGCCGCATCGGTGGTACGCCGCTGACTTGTTCCAGGATCAGGTTGCCGGCGACAATCCGACCTTTGTCCCTTTGAAATCGGCGGTGAACCTTTTGCTTGGGTCACCGATGTTGGACAGGCAGGTCGTGGCGATGCACCGCTCGCGTCGCAACAAGTACTTCAGCATAAAGGGGGCGTAGGCTGCCGCCATGATCGCATCAATGAACTGCGTACCGGCCCTTTGATGCTTAAGCGCCAGCGTTTCATCCCGGACGCTCGCCATCAGTTGCTTGATGTCTGCACATTCCGATAGTCGCCGCGTCACAAATGTGTATGACGTCATATTCGCTGCGGGCATGTTGTAATCAACTTGTTCCCGTAGATCAAACGGCATCATGATCCGCAACCATCGATTCTCGCCAGTTGCTCCGTACTTCTCGTTCCAACGGACGATGGTGCGAAACATCTCCGCCATGAGCAGGTCGTTCATGGTCCCGCCATAACTGCCGGCGACCGAGCGCAACTTCTTGTGCTGCGCCTTGTCGATGCCAACCGTATGGACACCGGGGAACTCTTCGTGGCGAACCGTCGCTGGCTTCTTGCCGTTGGGCGCCTGCAAGGCAGGAATCGATTTGCCAAATACGTGGTAGGCCTGCTTCAAACTGTGCAGGATGAAGCGGACGACGGAAAAGTTATGGTGACCCCGATCGGCCATTTTTCGTCGACGGGTTCTCAGCAGCAGTGGGTCGATCTCGGCAAAATCGACGTCCGCACCCGGTTGGTCCGACATGCGCACAGCGTAAGCAGCCAGCAAGTCGCCCAGGAATCGGTAGACGCCTGTTCCATCGGTGCATGCATGATGGACCTGGAGCGTGACCCGCGTACTCTCTTCGTCGCCACGAATCCAGAAACGCAAACCGGACGACTTCGTGATATCGATCTGTTCGCTACCTGGCAAGATCAGTGGCTTGTCTTTAGGCCCCCAATCGGTCCACGGTAGTCGATCTGGAGCTTTGACCCAGCAGGGTAGATTGCGTTTTGCCGGTTTAATGATGCTGCGCAAAAGTACGTGACGCTCGAGCGCCTCGTCGAGCGCCATTTCAAACTCCGCCCGCTGCAGCTGTCCGGTGAAGTCGAGGTGAATCGTCGACGTCATCGGATAACGGGCGGTATCATCGTCGCAAAAGAACTGGTCGATCGGGGCCAGGTGTAACGGCAAGACGTTTGGTAGCGGCTTCTTGAGCATTGAGGTAGCCGATTTGCAGGGATCCAGACGAGCGTCGCTACTATCGATCGTAGTCTGACGCCGATCGGCCCGCGAATTCTTCCCAGTCCAGTCTTCGTCGCGCGATGGGTCCGGCTCCCGACGGGGTCCGGTTAAAGCGGTTTTCCCGGTTCTGCCATCGTCCCCACTTGTTGGAGGGCCGGTGATAAACGGCGCCTGTGACAAGTTCGGGGTCGTCATGGACTGGTCGGTGGCCATCGATTCGTCTCACAAGGGAATCACGTGATCTGGATCGCTTGTGGTATATCGAACTACCGACGCGTGCGACTGAGCGCCAGCACCGTACCGGAAAAGGACGTTGCGTTACTTGCACTCCTCGTTGGACGCATAATCGATACATCCTCCGCAGTTTGGGTAAGCCGGGCGATTGCCACGCATCGGCGAGTCGCCGTAGGCCTGTTAAACTTTGCTGGTCGTACTGGTCGGTCCGATTCCGCTTCGGAACTCAGACGCGTGACAATTGATCGTGGCTATCGGCGTCGAGGAAGGCAAGTTGATGCAAGCTGACAAGAAACTGATTCTCGCCAGCGGTTCGCCTCGGCGAAGGGAGTTAATGCTGGAAGCCGGCTATGAGTTTGATGTCGTGGTGCCCAGCGACGCAGCCGAATGCGGTGTTTGCAGCAATGAACTACCCCATGAATTGGTGGCCCGGCTGGCTTGGCAGAAAGCTGCCGACGTGGTGTCCCGAGTCGACAATGCAATCGTGATAGCATGCGACACGGTTGCGGAATGCATGGGACAAGTCCTCGGTAAACCACATGATCGCGAACACGCCGAAGAGATGCTGCGGTTGATGAGCGGTCGCGAGCACAGGGTCTTATCTGGCGTTTGCCTGTGGAGTGTTCCCGAGAACAAGACGATTGTAGATGTCGAAGAGACGCGATTGCGGATGAAGGACTTGGCGGAAGATCGCCTGGCAGCCCATCTCGATAGCGGCCAATGGGAAGGCAAGGCGGGTGCCTTTGGATTTCAGGACGGACTCGAATGGGTCCAAATTATCGAGGGTGGCATTTCCAATGTTGTTGGGCTGCCGATGGATTTGTTGAAGGCGATGTTAGGGAGGATATCGCAGGGCGACGTATCGCGGCTCCGTAGCCCCCGGAAACGCGAAGATCGCAACGGTCCAACTCGGTGGCGTTCCAGTGATGAACTCTGGATTGCACTTCTACGGCGGCCCTGCCCTGCCCATGCAGTAGAGCGATCTAACTCCGCGCAGATAAAGTCGTCCATCCGCAAATACCGGGCTGGCAACGGTCATGCCCATTGGCAGTCGATTGGTGGCGATCAAAGTGCCCTGTTTGTCGAGCACGAACGTGGTTCCGTCTTCTCGGACGAGGTAGATATGACCGCCGGCGACAATTGGTGATGCGCTGAAGTTGTCGCGGCTTTTGGGCAAGGAAATCGACCACATCTCGTCACCCGTTTCCACGCGAATGCAGCGCACCTTTCCCTTGTCCGTGCAAACAAGGACATTCCCGTCGAGGTTTGCCGGCGTCGGAACGTCGCTGGAATCGGTTTCCAATTGCCAGAGCACGTGTGAATCGGTGACGTCTCCACCGCCGCCCAGGCGAACTGCCGTAAGTGTGGAACCTCGACCGTAGGGGGCGACCAGGACGTCACCGATCAGCGTCGCCGACGCGATGGAACGATAGAAGTCGTTGTCATCAGGATTGAGTTCCATTACACGCCAAAGCTCGCGGCCATCCAACGAATCGTGAGCAGTGATGTGATCAGCTCCCAGCACAATGATCTGCTCCTGGCCTTGATGAATTGTCACATTCGGAGTTGTGTAGCTTTGTTCGGCCTCTTTGGGAACGTCAAACGTGCGATCCTTCTTCCACGCCAGTTCGCCATCAGCTTTGTTCAACGCCAATACAAACGAAGGACCTTGTTGCTGCACTGCCACGATGACTTTGTCTTCCGTGAGTACTGGGGAGGTGCCAAGATCCCACCAAAGAGTGTTCTCGCCGTAGAGTTCCTGCAGGTTGTGGTGCCAAACCACTTCGCCTGCTCTGGTGAGACACGCCAGGTCACCGCTCTTGAAGTAGAAATAGATGTGCTTTCCGTCCGTCACCGGTGACGAGTTGCAGCCTGACGCTTTCTTGTGTTTTGCTTTGACGTAACTGCCCAACTCGACCGACCAGACTTCTGAACCGTTCGCATCAATGCAGGTCGCATGGTTTTCGTCGTCCCGTTCGTGAGTGAGAAAAATCGTGCCATTGAGGATTGCCGGCGTGGAACTGCCGGGTCCGGGCAGATCGAGTTTCCAGACGATACTCGTTGTCGCGTCCCATTGCGTGGGGTACGAATCGCCTTCCGCGGTTCCGTCACCAAACGGTCCACGCCACGACGGCCAGGAGTCGGCCGCAAAGAGGTGAGACATGGAGGCAATGATGAAGCAGGCAACTAACGATGCCAGAGGCAAGGCGGTTCGCATGGGGGCTCCTTTTGCGAGGGCACCCAAATTCTAACCGATCGATTGCCGGTTCGAGTCCCAGTGAGCCTGCGAGACAACGTCAGGGCTACTGGCCCAATTGCGAGTAGAATTGGTCCAGCGATGAAGCTTCGTCCAAGCCTTCCAAGTCCTCCTGGTCTTCGACTGAGCCATGGAAGGCCAGTTCGAGCCCCCGCGGAGCTGCTGGGGTGTTTGTCGTTGCGGCAGTTGCCTGCCCACTGCTGGGTGCGATCAGGGCATTGTTACTGGTGGGTAGATTGTTGATGACGAAAAGCGCATCCAGCGGTGCGATAATCCCATTCTCAACGACGTCCAGGAAGGCGATATTCGTTGGCGGAGAATTGAGTGTGGGCAACTCGCCCGTGATGGCGTCGCTGATGTCGCGATTTGACAGCTCATTGATGACCAGCAGTGCATCAAAGGGCGTTATGCCGTTGACGCCGTCGACGTTGGCGGCGTCAATAACGTTGTGCCAGTCGGTACCCGTATAGGCGAAGCCGAAGTTGATTCCGGTGACCAGTTCGCCCCGGCCGCCGGTTCGGGAAATCGAGTCGGACGATCCCGTGAATTCATATTCGGCGTTGAAATCCAGTACGCGAACCGTGTGAGTGCCGGTAGCGACCGGAATGCGGAAAGCGCCGCGCTCATCGGTCGTTGCGGTCAACTCGTTCTCATCAAGTTTGCCATTTCCATTCTCGTCGACATAGACTGTCGCGTCGGCCAGACCTCCCTCTCCAGATCCCAATGCGCCGTTGCTATTCTGGTCGAGGAATACCGTGCCGCCAAGAACTGAGGTGCCGGAGATGGAATTCACGCGAACCACTTCGCGAACATTGCCGTCTTGCGTGTAGGGAACATCGGTAAACGCGGAGAACACTTCCGTGACGTTGTCGCGGGGCAAGGCTGCGATTTCGTCCGCGACCGTCATATCGACCACACAGCCAAAGACGGTGAAACCGCCGTTTTGGTTGTCCAGATTGCCTGCGTTGTCTGACAGGTTGATAAAGAACTGGCTCGTCGCGCTATCCGGATTACCTCCGAGTTTGGCCATGGCGACAGTGGCACGGACGTTGGAGATACCAAATTCATTTTGGACAGGGGCATCGGTCGGGACATTGCAAACTGGCTGGCGTCGAACGAACCTGCCGTCGCAAGGCTCTTCGCAGAGCGTTGTGGAGCTGCTGGTGAAGCCGCCTCCCTGGATAACGAAGCCGGGTACCAGTCGATGAAAGATCGACTGATCCAGATCGCCGTCATTCACATAATTGAGGAAGTTGGCAACCGTTAACGGCGCTTCATCCGGAAACAGCTCAATCGTGATATCACCAACCGTGGTTTCCAAAGTAAGCGTCGGGTTGATTCCATCGCCGGCCAACATCCGACGATCTTCCAAGGCCTCTGCACGCAGCAAGCGTTTCATAACTGTTCCTGGGTTGCTCTGTCCGAAATCGCGTCAAAAAGCAGATAAGTCTGCCCCGAAATCTCAGTTTAGTCAACGTTGCAATTAGCACAATTGATGAGTGAATAAACTAATTATGCCGGTCCTCCGGTTCGACGTAAGCTTGGCTTTCGCACGGCGATATGTGTTCGGTCAATCAAGCGGGCCGATTCCAATTTGGCGCCTGGCAGCCGGTTTTGGCCAGTAATTTTGGCTGCGCAGCAGTTTCGAAGGCGATTGCCCGGGACGACTCGCAGTTCCGCAACTGACGAGTCATTAACAGGACAGTTTGAGCGATTGCGGTGGTTGCGATGCCAAGCATCAACATCGCCAGCACGTGTGGTCTAAACTTCATGAGTTCTTCTCCCGCTAATTTAAGAATGTGCCTAATGGGTTATCGAGGTGATCAAGGATAGTTTATGGGCGCGTTGACAAGCAGTTCGTCACAAATCGCATTGCAGATTATGGCTTCGCAGCGAAGACGATAAAACGCAGGTTGATTGATGCGAAAGAAACCGGCCGCTCCAAAGTCAGCAATGTGACCGGGAATCGATCTGCCCGCAGCGGCATTGGCGTTTATTCCAGAGGTCGAGAATACAGCGGCAGGTGGCAGTATACGGGCCATTTTCTCGTGGTTCAACGACCGGCCGACCGAATGTGAAAGGGCTACACACGCCAAGTGATGATTATTCCTTGCCCTCGCCGGATTCGCGTTCGACCGATGAAGCCGAACGTCGAAGTTTGCGGCTTCCAACGTAAGCCCAAGGGCGTTTAACAGTTTGGGCTCAGCGGCCGGCGCTCGCGCTCCAAATTTAGCATTGCCAGCATCGACCCGGCACGGGAACTGCTCCGTATTGCTGATGTTGCTTGACTCTTCTTTGAAAGGATGCTCGCCATGACCGTTCGCATTGATGTACTTGTTTACTGGGTCTTCGCGCTTTTTACGGCAGTCGCCAGCGGCCAGAATTTTGAACGGCTGTTGACTCCACGCGACTATCAAGGCAACGGGCGACCAAGGAGGCATATCGGGACAGGAGCTCGCGATGCCGTCCAGGCGACACGAAACTACCGCGCCGATATCGACTACGGGGCATTTAAAAGACAACATCTCCCGTGAGTACGGCGCCGAGTTGGGATGGCCGCGTCCGTCCCGGCTGGCTCCAGCACGACGTCTGCCGCCTCCACGCGTGGCGAATCCAGTTCGATCCGCAAAGTTACGAACAGTATCGCGTTCCGACTGAATGGCAATCTCGTCCGGTGCCGCCACAGTTTCAGGATCGCGGCGGCTACGAGCAGGAGCTTCGCCGCATTGAAGAACGTTACGAGAATGATTATCTCCGCGGCCTGCCGCGCCACGACCATCCAGGTTGCCAGGGCGAGCGATGCTCCGGCGATTCGAGCAACCTGCGGCCCATCGGAACACACGGGCTGGGGCGGCGACAACCGGGGACGAAACTATGATGAACGCGGTTGGGGCTACGACGACTGGGACCGGGGTCGTGGTGGCAGCTTGCGATTTGGCTCGAGCCTCGTACGACGTACCGCCACCGTGCCGAACCGCGGGACCTGCATCGTACGACTATCGTCAATATCGACAAACGGTCGATCGAGATGGGAATTACGTCAGCGATAACCTCTTCGGCGATCCCCGCGTGTTTAACCCGGATCAACCCGTACGAAATCTGTTTCGCTTTGTCTTCCCGTAGCCGGAATGCTGCATCTTCACACGGCGGCCGACGTGTCACAGGTCGGTCGCAATGCAAGCCGGAACAGCCGCCCGCCGTTCCGGCTTGTTGCGTAGATGAAACGACGTGATTGCCTGATGCAAAATCGCGGCTTCCGCGTGTTCCGAAGCTGCAATCGTCGGCCGATTATTCCAAGCAGCCAAGACACGTACGAGGTCGTTTGCTCGTCAGGCAACCAATGTCAAGTGAGCTTAGCAAAGTCGTTATTGCCCGCAGTAAGCTGAGCTGCAAGATCTCGGATCCGGTGCGATCGGTGAATGGGCCGTGTCTTTGCGGTTCTTCCCGTCCGAGCGAACGCCTCGGAGGTGCCTCAACAGGGGATTCAGATGAGTGTCGTAAAACCACAGGATGATGCAGTTGTCGGATCAGTTGACCGTGGATCCACGCGGCCCGAGAGTCGGTCAAGGGCAGCGCGGGGCGGCGAGCTGTTTCACGGGGTCATGTCCGGGCCAAGATGAGTTCGATCCTCGCGTCGCATTCCCTCGTCGATGTGTATTCCGCCTTCGTACCGGCCTTGCTGGGGCTGCTCGAGGTCCGCTGCCAACTGTCGATTCAACAATCCGCGACACTGCTCGGGGTCGGTTCCGTATGCTCAGGGTTGGCCCAACCGTTGGCGGCCTGGTTTAACGATCGGTACAACTCGCGCGCGACGGGCCCCATCGGATTGGGGCTCTGTGCTGTCGCTCTTTGCCTGATCGGCTGGGTCACAAGTTATTCGGCATTGTTGCTGCTCTATGCGGTAGGCATGTTCTGCAGTGGCATGTTTCATCCCGCGGCGGCGGCGACGATGGGTCACCTCGGCGGGCGTCGTCGTAGTCTGGGTGTCAGCCTGTTTTTTGTTGCCGGGATGACCGGCTGGGCGGCAGGTAACCTGCTCGCACCGCGGCTGGCGATACTGGCCGGCGGTTTTCGCTGGTTGCCTTTTGCATGATCCCTGGTGTGGCGTTCGCCGATCCTATTGCAACGGTCGCTGCGCGGGGTTTCGCACCGTGAACGGGACATGATCGAGTTGAACTTGCGCCGTCTGAAGTCAGTCAGCGTTGGTGGATGGTTGGTTGTCTGTTTGTCGCCGCGGCGATTCGTTTTTCGGTCAACATGGCCCTGATGTTCCTGTGCGTTCGCTACGTACAATCGCTGGCGATCGCCGAGCATCCCACATGGGCGGCCCAGCAGATTGCCGAAGTCGCAGCGCCGAGGGTGGGTAACTTGAACGCGATGTTGATTCTAGGCATGGGGATCGGTGGGCTTTGTTCGGGGTTGGTGTTACCCGCGGGTCGTGAAAAATGGCCAATGGTCTTGATCCCTGTCCTGTTCAGCCCTGCCATCTACTTTCTTCCCCAGCACGGCATCTTCGTTGCCTACGGGCTGTCCGTGCTGGCGGGGATTGGCTTCGCTTCGATGATTCCGATCTCGATGGCAGTTGCCCAGCGACTGTTGCCCCATCGGACGAGCATGGCCTCGGCGATAACGCTTGGTGGAGCTTGGGCACTGGCTTTTCTGGGTCCAAAACTGGCCGGATTGGGAATTGAACGCGTGGGGATCGAAACAACATACGCGTACGTTGCCGTGGCCCTGTTCCTTTCCGGCATTGCGGTGCTGCCGCTAAAATCTGCTTTGATCCGCGTCCGCCGACGTAGGCCGAAAGGCATTCGAAATGCCGTGATGATGGTAGGTGGGATCCGGTCGAGCGGTTCTTGAAAGAGTCGATCTAACACGATATCATTGAATCACTGGATATCGACTACGAATGTCGCCGCGAATCATTTTCTGTCGCAAAGTTCGATTTTGCTACGCGACGACTGCCTTAACTGTGCTGTGCCTCTCGTACCGTCGATGGTCACGGGTGACGAGCAGCTGGTGGACTCGGACGTCGTCGTTCGTCCGGTTCGCGTGGGCGACGCAACAGTGGAAGTGTTCATTCGACGCAGCGATTCGGAAGAGCCGGTACGTTGGCTGCTGGTCAACCTGCACGACGATGAAAACACCTCGGTGGAAGCGGCGCGACGTGTGATGAAACGTCGAGCCTGCCGTTTGGTCGAGCTGAAGCATTCGGGAGAGGCGAGGTCGCTTTCTCCGTGGACGGCCAGCAACACCGCTGCGATCCGAACCGTATTTTCACTGCCGTCGGCGTGCGAGCCACGCTCGAGAAGCTTAGTTCTTCGAGCCAACCGGCAGAACAGGAGGTGGCGAGGTTTGGCGAGCAATTGATCCAGCAGTACCAGCTTGATCGTGTACAGGCGGTGATTGCGCTACACAATAACACCGATCAACGGTACGCCGCGTCCAGCTATGCCAAGGGGCAGGAATACGAAAGCGACGCGACGGCGGTGCATATCGAAGCGGATTCGGATGCGGATGACTTTTTCTTTGTGACGGAACAGCGTTTTTTCGAGGCACTCACAAAACAGGGATTCAACGCCGTTTTGCAGAACAACGAAACGGTGACGGACGACGGATCGTTATCCGTCTATTGTGCTCAACAAGGTGTGCCGTACGTCAATGTCGAAGCACAGCACGGACATCTTGATGAACAGATTGCGATGCTGGAGGCGTTATTCAATATGCTGGAAGACATGAATCAAGTGGTGCTGGTCAATTTAAAGGAAGCTGACAAGACATGGATCATCGACAGTCCCTACGCGACGGCCGACAACATGGCGAAAACGGTGCTGTATCCACGCAACGAGTTGTTTCTCGAACGTAGTGCTGCCGAACGGCTGACTCGGGTTCAAAAAGAAGCTGCAGCAGCAGCGATTCGGTTTGAAAATCTACGATGCATATCGGCCGCTATCGGTCCAAAAACAGCTCTGGAAGATCCTGCCCGACACACGCTACGTGGCTGATCCGGCCAAGGGCTCGCGCCATAACCGCGGCAGCGCCGTCGACGTTACATTGGTTGATGAGAACGGCGAGGAACTGCCGATGCCGACTGCGTTCGACGAGTTCTCAGAAAAGGCACACAACGATTTTGTTGATTTCCCGTCGACGTGTTACGGAACCGCCAATTGCTAAAGGAGGCCATGATGGCGGAAGGATTCGAGCCGTGGATTCCGAATGGTGGCATTACGATGCCCCGGCTGGCGTCAATTTCCCGTCCTGGATGTCAACCCCTGGGAAGAGTCAACAACGACGGGTGACAAATGACTGTCAGTCCGTGTTCACAGTCGCTGCGGGCCGATCGAAATCCGCGGAAAATTTAGCTTCAACCGGCCGTTTTATGCTGCTTGGCGTCGCCAGCTTGCAAAGCGCACTCCAATGCTTGATGTGCGCGAGATCACACTACGTATATAGTACGTCGTCCGTTGCGAAGATCGTGTGGCCCAGTTGAGTAGTTTGCGAAACAAGGCTATTGAGGCTCTTTCCTACGTCGATCTGCCGGTAAGCCGATGCTCTCGAATAAGTCGGAGGCAACAAAGAAGGAACTATTTGACACCGCCAAATCCATGTACCACGCAGAGCGTTGGGACAGGGCGGGGGGCTGTTTGACCGACTTCTGGAAGTCGATCCAGATACATGGTGTATCACCTTTACCTGGGAGGGATCAACGCCGCGGACCAATCAATGGGAAGCGGCGAAAGGGAATATCGGCAAGTATGTCGAATGGTGCGGAAGCGCGGCGCGCGATTGGCACTCGCTCGCTGCTGTTTTACAGGTTCGTGACAGGGAACTGGACGCTTATGAAAACCCGTGCTGACGCGTTGCAGTTATGTCAGGAATGGAAGGACCCGATCGAGTGGGGGAATGTCGTCCGGACGTGTACGCTCGTGCCGAACGGGGTGGTCGAAATATCATGCATTGCTGCAAGTTGCCAAGCGTACGGGAGTCGACCAATTCGAGGCTCGTGTGCATTTGCGAATGGGAAATTATGAGGCCGCCCGAGAACTGCTGTCGCAGGGGCAATTGGTGAGTGACACGCGTTGTTGTCAGCATGGATGTTCCGCGCAATGGCTGTCACCATTCTGGGCCTCCACGAAGAAGCTGGGCAACTCTACAGTCGCGCAGAACGTTGGGCTACGATTATCGACGAGCCGAACTACTGGGGCGATCGCATGGAATGTCAGATCCTGTTGAGCGAATTGCGGAACCTGATGGCGGATGAGTTGTAGACAAACCGGGTCGGCAGGGAGTGTTCTTATGTCTTACAATTGTCAAGGAGCTGCCGCTGTCATGGCCGATGCAACTTATTCCGTCAGATGGAATTCAATCGGTTGGTTGTCGCTACCGTTCACATCTGCCGTCAATCCACTCTGGTCGAACAGCGTGTAACGGCGGGGGATCAGCAATTTCCCCAGCGTCTGTTCGCCCACGCTTGGCTGGGCACCCGGTCGTTGCGACTCGTAGCAGGTGACGCGAACTTTGTGCTCACCGACGACTGCGCCGTCGCCTTGCCGAAACGTTGACAGCACAAAGGAACCATCAGGTTGAATCACGCCTTTGGCCGGTTGGCCCTGCGCCGGTTGAAACGTGATCGTGCCGTATTCGAGCGGCTTGCCTTCATAGGTCACAAGGCCTCGAACGGGGACGATCTGCGGTCCGCGATTACAGCCCCCGCAAGCGACCGCAACGACGAGCATGAGCATTCGAAGCAGGCGGGCTGAGTGAATCATTGCCCGGGGTTGCTGATCTCGCATCCTAGATTGCGTCCTGTGCAATCTCGCCTCCGTTAATCGTGGCGTGATCCTTGTACACTTCCAGGTCAATATCATCAACAACCGTATGGACGCTGCCATCGATGAACACAAAAAGCGTCAAGCCGGCGTGATAGCTCGACATGGGAAGGTAATTGAAGTTTGTATCCAGGCGAGTCGCGCAGATATTGGGCGGGTTTTCGAGGACCTTGAAAGCGTAAGGAGCATCGCCAAATCCTCCCAGGTACCAAGGTCGAACGTTGCCCGGTGGCGGCTCGGTAATGGCACCCAGCTCGCAATTCATGTGCACGAATTCGCCGATCAAGAAAGACTTGCTCGCACCGTCCTTGACCTGACGCAGGGGGCGAGCGACCCCGACGGGCGTTTCGTAGCGGCCGTTGATCAATTCAACTCCCAGAGTGAACGCACCATTATTTGGCACAGGACCGAAACCGGAATTGATCAGTTTTTCGCCGCGGTTTCGTACAGCGCCACCCACTCCCGAATAAGTCACCAGCGCACCGCGCTGATACTCGCGCTGCGCGTCAGGTATGGAGGGACCAAAGGGCCAATCGGGGCATACAAACGATGCAACGATGGCATCCTGTGCGACGTCATCCATGGGACCGGCGCCGTTGTTGTAGTAGTCGAAATCAATGGCGTCGTAGGCCGCCTGCTCTTCCATGAATGGCAGGATTTCGGAGAACAGCCCGCGTTTGACAAAGCTGCGATTTGGATCGGTCGCGTCTTCCAGGACCCGGCCATAGCCCATCGGCAATTTCTTATTCGCCGAGACATAGTTCTGGGTTGCCAGCCCCATTTGTTTGAGATTATTGGTGCATTGAATACGACGAGCAGAGGCTCTCGCGACGTTGACCGCCGGCAACAGCAGACTGACCAAAATCGCAATGATCGCAATCACGACCAGCAATTCGACAAGTGTAAACGCCGTTCGCGGGATACGTTGATCAGTCAGCATGTCGACACTTCCCAAGCTCGATTCGACAACTTGGCATCCACCTCGATTTTAGCGATCGATCGCAAATTCAACAACGCGACCTGGCACGCCGATACAAACTGCCGAAAGCGACTAGGCAAATTGCGGCCAAACGTCCCACGCCCGGTTCTGGCACTCCAACGATATCGGCGGATTGAAACTTGTTGTCGTTCCATACCAGGAAGTCCTGTCCGTCGATCGCTCCATTGGCCGTGAAGTCACCTTTCGTCCAGGCGGCCTCGTTGGTGAACTTGTTGTCGTTCCAGATCAGGAAATCCTGGCCATTGACGTCTCCGTCGAGATTGGCATCGCCGGCGAGGTAGGCGTTGCCTGAAGCCAAATTCATCGCTCCTGCTTCCACCAACCAGACATCAAGATCATTCAAATTCACCATGCCATCGTCGTTCAGATCAAAAGTTCCCGGATCGGCCGGACCAATCGCGATGTTCTCGACCAACATGTCGATGTCCATTCCATCACACATCAGGTTGCCGTCAAAGTCGCAGTCAATTGTCGTCATATTGCCGACCTGGAAGATGTGGACATTGCGATTCGAGCTGTCGAGGATTGCCAGCGTCTGGCTGGCCGCGTCGAAATCGTAGTCGTACCAGCCTGCACTTGTATCCGGCAGCGTGTCGTCGATAAATGTGAAATTGGGAATGGCTGCATCTCCGGTGCTGCCAATAACTTTGGTCACGGCGAAAAAGTCCTGCTCTGGACCGGCTTGATTGCGGTCGTTGTAAATCACGAAGTCACCGTCGGAGGTATTACTGAGGAAGGCGAGGTGCTGGTTGTTGATGAAAGCTCCATCCGTTTCGTCTGCCAGCAAACCCTTGTCTCCGATGCCATTGTCACCATTGCGGCGAGCAAAGATCACCTCGTTGGCCGTCCTCGTGTACATGTCACCGGTATCCGGGTCGAAGTCAATGTCACGCGTGATGAACGACAGACCCGGAGTCAGCGGATGCCAGATCATGCCGTCGGCCGGTTCCCAGATATCTGCACCGGTGGCGGCATTCTGCAGCGATCGTCGGCCGCTGTCGAAAGAATTCACCCAGGCGACACCGGTCCCCTGTGACGGGTCGCCACCGGGAAATCCGGGGTCGAACGCAACTCCGCTGGCGCCACGCAACTCCTTCGACCATGAGAGCGAATTGGTGCTGGTGCCAAAGACGCGAAGTCCTTCTGGTGCGGACTGTCCATCATCCCAGGCCGCTGCCAACTGTGTCCCGTCAGGGCTAATGTCCAGGCCGCTGAATCCACGTCCATTGGGCGTAAAGATCGGTGCGATTGCATTCGAAAACGTCGGAGTATCGATGACTCCCAAAGCGGTCGCCCCGGTCACTTCGACGATCGCCGTATCCTGAAAGCTGCCCGAGTTGTTGTATCCGGCAACGTAGAGCTGTAAACCATTCCACGCGACGGCCGATGGGTTGGAACCAATGTCCTGGGGTTCAGGTTCGGCCGGGTCGGTGGCAGTCGAGTCGATGTTGAATCGGGCAATCTCCGTGAAGTCCACCGCGAAAGCCGAAGAGAAAAGCGCAAGGCAAAGTAAACCCACGGTCGCCGTCCGAAGAATCATCGTCTGCTCCAAGTGAAATTAGTCTTTTTAGAAAAACCGCAAGCTGGGTTCCCGCCTGTAAGGGAACCCAGCCCGCTTTTAGTCATACTTAGCGTCGTCTGATGATGTTCAGGCCGAGAGCGCAGAGCACCAGCATCAGCGCGCCAGCCGGTTCAGGGACTCCCGTCACCGATTGGAAGTCCAGGCCAAGCCGGATTTCGTCAAAGTAGACAACCCCCGATTGGCCGGGAGATTCATACTTTGACTGCGTGAATGGCATCAACGAGCTCGTCAGATCGGTCATCAGCGTCAGGTCGGCCATTGGCACCGGCGAGAGTACGGCGGGGTCGACCCAGATATTCAGTGTCTCGTCACCCATGGTGTCGACGAGCATCTGCACGATGACCAGCTGATTGTCACTGGAGGCCGTGTCGGCCGCGAGCGTTTCATTGATGCCGTTTGTTCGCAAGACAAGATCGGGGATGCCGTCGCCAGCTTCATCACTGTAGCCAACTTGGAGGCCATTTCCGGCAGCGTCCGTGAAGCCGCCGACGGCGAACGTGCTATTATCTGCAGCCGGTGGGTCCGCCCATCCCAACCGATTCGTCATGATAGAGAACCACCATTCACCGGAGCTGGGGGTTGGGTTCAGCTGGCGGGTAAGATTGCGGTCGAATGGGGAGTCGCCCACGCCAAGCCACTGCATACGCCCGCCTTGCTCGTAAGTAACTGCTGCAGAGTCCTCTCCGGTAGCGTTTGCCAGAAAATTTCCGGTTGAGCCTGCATGTGCGACACCGAGACCGTCAATGCCGCTGGTGCCAACCCAACCCAGGGCAGCCGCGCCCATCGTTCGCATGTCGCTTCCGGCTGTGTATTCTCCCGCGCCACGATCGCTACCACTGAGGAATGGGTCATAGGCAATCAACTGAGCCGATACGGCGGCACTGGAAGCTGATGCAAGCAAGACAACAGCGATCCTGATCCAAGTTACGCATTTCATTAGAACGATCCCTTCATACCAAAATGTTACATCAAAACAAAAAAGCCCGGTCCGGATCGCCCGCAGGAACGGACGCTCGGGATCGAGCTTCTATGAAAACCAATGTTGAAACGGAGATCATTAGCCACCTCAAGAAATGTTCTTCGTCTGCATGCTAACAATCGCTGACGGTGGTTTCAAGAATTAGCATGCCGGATTCCTGCAATTTATCATGCCTCGAGATCGGGCCGCAGTTGTCAAGTTAAATCGAAACCAAAGCTCGACTTCTTACTCGCTAATCACCCAATTGCCAGTCAATCGGCGTATGCTTGGCCACCACTGCCTGAAGCTCAGCGATGTGGTCGCTCAAGTTGCGTGTCGATTCCTGTTCCCGATAGGTCCATGCGGCAATCGCACCCGCAGCGGTGCCTGTTGACCATTCGATGGGGTGCAGTCGTGTCGCCGAGTTGGCCATGAAGCTCTGCGCCGATGGTCTTGCCGGCGACCAGCAGGTTGTCAAACGACTCGTGAGTCAGGGCGCGATACGGAATGCAGAAGGGGCGTGTATCCCGGTGCTCGTTCATATGTTCGGGGTATTCACAGACTGCCAGGTGATGCACATCGGCCGGGTAGCATCCAATCGCAATTCGGTCGGAAAAAATCGTCCCCGTCTGTGACGGCGCCTTTCCCACCAGATCGGCAAGTTTCAGGACAAAGCCACCTATGCCGATCGACCTGCGAGTGTCACGAATGTATGGCAACTTACTCAGACCGTGTGCCGTTCCCAGAACATCGGGTCGCAGAATAACCTGTTCGGGCTGGAACGGTTCCGGCGTGCGCTCTTTCAGCCAATGGTGCCAAGCTAACGCACGCTGCTCCGCGGCTGCCAAAACATCAAAATTGACTCCACCTTGCCAATCGAGGCATTGTCGCGCCGTGTCGGCCTGGGAGAGGAACAGGTAACCGAACGGATAGTCGTTGCCTCCATTTGCTGCCGGCAATGAATAGCCCCAATTCTGCAACGACAGGTCGCCGATCGTCGGCCCCGAGCCCCCTCCGCGAACTCGGCGATAGGTCCAAATTCGTTCCCACGCGTCCTTTCGCCCTTCGTATTTCCCCCATCCAAGAGCCGGGGCCTTCGCTTGGCTCGCTGGATCGTCCGCGCGTTCTTCGCGCAGTTCTTGCACGAAACCGAAAACCGTAGCTTGCCCGCACTGATCATTGCCTTCCGTGGAACCGTCGACCTGATCGGTGCCTTGCAGGTAGCGAGCCCCGGACAGGGCCAATAATTCACCCCATTCGGTCGCTTCAATGAAGATGGCTGTTTTCCCCTGCGGCGCGGTAAATTTTAGGGTGCGTTTCTCAAAACGGTCCGAATCGGTTTCCGCATACCAATCTTGAACGTCAGAGGACGGTAGCCGATCGTAGCCGGCAGCGGCCAAGCCGGTTCGCGGTAGGCGTTGAATCGCAGTGAGCGATAGAATTTGTGCCCCGGACACTTCCATTCGCTTCACAACGGTTTCGCGATAAATCGTGAGTCGATCTTCAAGTGAACGCTCGCGAGGGATAAGGTGATCATTCAGGATCATCTTTGGCTCGAAGCAGTAACGGCTAACCCAGCCTCGGCCAGGATTGCCGATGGCGTGCAATACATCGCGAAACCAGGGCGTCATGTTTTGCGGGTCACGGGCAATCGAAGCAACATTAAGTGGTTCGCTGCCGTCTGCCTTCAACTGATGCCAAGCTTCATCTACGGCGGGGACGCCGCTGGCGGTCAGCTGTCCCCCGATCCAGTCGGTCGGTTCCAGCAGCACCGTTTGCGCTCCATCTGCAGCAGCGGTAAATGCGGCCGCCAGTGCCGCCAGTGATCCACCCGCAACTATCACTTCGGCTTCGACAGTTTTTGGCGAAGCGGCTAATCCGATCTGAGGAGCAATTACGAGCAGCAGGTGCTGCGCTGATGAGGGTTAGCCTATGGAAATATTCGAGAAGGTATCCCCGCATCCGAGACCTCGCATTTTCAAGATGACTCGAAGCGACATGGAAGTTGCTCGAGAGTTCGAACGCATGCAGCTCCCACTTCTTGGCGGTTCGTGATCGAAACGAACAGGCCAAAAATGATTGTTAGGATCAAACCTGTCGGTTCAGGAATGTTGATGAGATCGCTCGAACTGAACTTGTTGCTGTTCCACATCAAGAAATCAAGTCCATCGACGAAACCGTCTCCGTTGAAGTCTCCAGCGCACCAAGCGGCCGTGGCGCTGAATTTATTTTCGTTCCAGGTCAAGAAATCTGCGCCGTTAACGAGCCCATCGAGGTTCGCATCGCCCGGCAATACGGGTTCGCCGGAAGCAAATATTGCGTCACCCGCGACCGCGAGCCAGTTCGTGAGATCGACCGAATTGACCAGTCCATCGCCGTCCATGTCAAACTGAAAGTCGTTGGTGCCGTAGGCAATCTGTTGGACGAGTTGATTGACGTCCAGGCAGTTATACGTGCCATCATGATTGAAATCGCCATCAACGATCGATCCAATCCGCCGACTTACAAGTAACTCGACCGCATCTGCCCCGAACAGCGTCAATTGGTGTTCTCCCGCCGCAAAGTACCGAACGTCGGCTTGTTCCCAGCGGTTGTTCCTTTTCACGGCGATCCGGTAATCACCGGCTTCGTCGACTTCGATCGACCATTGCGAAGCATTGACGGAATCCCGGATGGCGACGTCCGGATCGGGACGGTGTTCGAGGCCGAACGACGGGTGAGGTGCCACGCCTAACGTTGCGTCGCCATAAAAACCTGCCAATGCAGATTGATTGTCGATGACGCCTTTTGAGTAAAAGAGGCTATGGCCCGACAGTGAGCCGTCTTGTGCGAGCGCCGTGTCGACAATCATCTGTTCGACGTCATTCAACGCCGTATCGGCACCTGTTCCATTAAATCTGATTCCCACGACCAGGTCGTCCAATCGATTTGCGTTGGCAAACGGAGCGATGTTTGCCGGCAGAGTGTTGCGAAAATTGTTCAGGTTATCGCGATAGACCTGCGGAACGAACTCATCAAACAAACCACCATCCAACCAGTCCGTCCAGACAGCGTTGTACTGGGAGTCGCTGAAGCCCGTTACCGAAGGGCTAACGCTGACGAAAATCTCCGGGTCGGCAAGTTTGAGCGCTGAATAGAGTTCCGTTGCCAGGGACGTCACTTTCCCCTGACGCCATTCGCGGAAGTGCGCGTCATTCACATTGGAGGGCAAGTTACGATTGGTTTCGGCCAGGTAAATTGCGGCTGTCGTATCATCCCATCCAAATTCCCGCGGCCATGCCAGGCGATCATCGAACTGAATACCATCAACGTCATATTTCCGCACGGTCTCAACGGCAAGGTCGATAATCAATTGCCGAACTTCGGGGACGGCCGGGTTCATCCAGGCGAAGCCGTTGGACGAGTTTCCAAAATTTCCCTGTTGGTCTCTCAGTAACCATCCTTGATTCAACATGTACTGTGAAAGCGGATTGGTTGGTACGCCGCCGCTGCCGACGAATTGGCTGGAAAGTCCGTATTCAAACCAGGCGACGTGAATCATGTTGTTGCGATGCGCACCAATCAACGTCTCTTGCAGCAGATCACGATTGCCAAGTCCGGGGGAACGATCTTGACCGATAATGGTTTCCAGGACGTCCGACGAGTAATTCGTAAACCCATTCTTCCAGGCTTCTACGTACACGGTATTGATGCCTGTCTCGCGCAATTGGCCGGTGATCGCCTCGGTGTTCAGCCCGCTCGCGATGTGGTCGGGGCCCGTCGTCGTCAGCCACGTGCCCCGCACTTCGGTTGGCCCGGCTACGGACAGAGTCTCAGCGACAGCCAGAACCAGCATGAAAACAAGGGTCGGCAGAAATAGTCGACGTTTTTGGAACAACATGGTTTGACCGCGTCAACGAAGAAAGAAACCAACGCAGCGGCAATTCTACTCAGGCGGCAAATGGTTTCAAAGTGCTCGGTAGAAAACGTCGCACAGTCCTGGATCGGGCGATTGCTCCTCGCTCCCATGCGGAAACCGGCGTTCAATCGAGGTGAGAATGGGCCGAATCGTTTCACAAGTGCCCCTGTCCAGACGTCTGTCGATCATTGACTCCACTCCAAGAGTTCATCCACTGAATCAACTGCCAGAGGATGATAGGTCGGGCGTGCTTCGGTGTAGATTTCCATCGCCCGCTTTCGGCCAGCGTCGGTCTTCATGAGCTCGCCATACAGCGGCATGAGGAATTTACGCCGGCCTTGGCGAGTCAGGAATTCGTAGAGCGGTTGCATGGCCGGTTCGAATTCGGCGGCGATGCTGTGCAGTAGCCAGTCATGCAGGATTTCTGAATTGCGTGAGGCGGAGAATCGAAATCTCGCATCAAGCTCTTGCATGCGGACCTTGTCCAGCGGCCGGTCAAGGCTGCGCAGAAACTGCAGCCAATGGTGAGTCGTCCAATCTTGTACGTGCAGGTTGGCCGCGGTGGCTCCGTCGGTAAACCGATCCGCTTCGCGTGCGATTGCTTCCAGTTCGCCTGCGTCCATCGTCGGCTCGTTCGCCGGCAGGCCGGGTCCGTAGACCCACTCGTCGATCCGCAATGCGTCCCGCGTTTCGGCCGTCTCCTTGCTCAATAATTCAGTATCCAGATACTCCAGGAACCTGGCCGTGGTCATGCTCTGAAATGCAAACGTGTCAAAATACGATCGCAAGAATCGATCCCACTGTGTGGCGACCAACGGTTTCCTCCAGAAGCCGCAGGAACAAGTACCCTTTTTCGTAGGCGACATCGGTCAGTCCGTCGTCCGGATCGCGTCCAGCAAGGTCCAGATGGAGCCACGTGTCGCGTGGCGTCAGTTCTTCCATCTCGCGCAATAGCGCGTCCTTTCCCAGTTGAGCCGACATCTCGTCGAATTCGCGACCGTTGACCGCCTCCATGATGCGATGCTCGAAATAGACGGTGAATCCCTCGTTCAGCCAAAAGTCATTCCAGGTTGCATTCGTGACCAGGTTGCCGGACCACGAGTGAGCCAGTTCGTGAGCGATTAGCGCGACGAGCGACCGGTCTCCCGCGAGCACGGTCGGCGTGGCAAACGTCAGCCGGGGGTTCTCCATTCCACCGAACGGGAAACTGGGTGGCAACACAAGGATGTCGTAGCGTTCCCAGCGGTACGGGCCGTATAGCTTTTCGGCGGCGGCGATCATCCGTTCCGTCAGCGCAAATTCCCACGCCGCCTTTTCAACAACGGAAGGCTCCGCATAAATCCCGCTGCGTTTCCCGATGGCGCGGTACTCAAGGTCACCTACCGCCAATGCCAACAAGTAGGCCGGTATGGGCTGCTTCATTTCGAACAGGTACACTCCGTTGTCATTTTTCGTCTGCGGGTTGGTCGCACTCATCAAAGCCATCAGGTCGGAGGGGACAGTGACTTCGCGCGGTGTAAGTGAACCTCACGCCCGGGCTGTCCTGGCAGGGAATCCAGGATCGAGCCAAGATCGCTTGCGATTGTGAAAACAGGAATGGATGCTGACCGCCAGCAGTTTGTTGGGGGCGTAACCATTGCAGAGCCATCGCGGACGGAGATGTTTCGTAGTCAATGTGAACCGTTGTTGGTGACGCGTTGTCGGCATCGTCCACCGGGAGTTCGATCGTCAATGACCGTCCAAGGTGTGGGCGTTTGTTGCCCAACTCGAAGCTTGCGGCCGTCGGAATGTCGTTAACAAACACGTTTGTGATTTTCAAGTCGCGAGTGTCAAGCGTCAGTTGCGCCGTTGGATGGCTACGCGTGACTTCCCAGCTCGCGCGGCCGCGCAGCACCCGTCGCTGGAAATCCACCTCCAGCTCCAGGTCCAGGTGGCGAACGGAGACCTGATCTGGTTCAGCAAACGAATGATCGTCGGTTGCTGCTACGGCGGCGATGTTGCAAAAAAACGACATCGACACGATGGGCAGAATCGGGACGTACCGAAGAATGTGTCCCATGGTGGACATGAATAGATTCCTGCAGGTTGAGTTGGTGGCATCGGTACGGTCAGCAGTCTTGTCAACTACTACGTTTTGAACAATTGAAATGACCAGAAAAATACAACTTTGTCGTTCCTGGCTCATCCACTGTAAAGGCTCGAATTATACTGGTCGATGAGGGGATGCTTCGAGTGATTCAGGAAACTTCAGGTTGATAAATATGAAGCGTCATTCCGCCAAGCGTTTACGTCATTGCTATTGCCATCATTGTTGGCGATCTGAGTTCTTCAAGCCGGTCTCGTTTCATCCGGCCATACTGGGGCTGCTGGCAATTGTCACCGTTGGATTTGTCTTCTTGTGCTCGCCTGCTCGTTGCGTGACCTGTGGCAAATCTCGTATGGTCGTGTTCTGGGGCAATGCCAAATCGAAGGGTGACCGGCAGTTCATGGACGATCCGGCTTGCTGAAATACGAAATGTGGTTGACGCGAGTCTTCCCGTTACTTTCGTGCCAAGCCGGGCAATCCACGTTGCGAGGCTGCCAGCATCGCCTGAGACGCATACTTGGTGGCTACCCTTGGAACATCTTCGAACGGTCGGTTAGAACATCAAGCTGTGTATCTGGTTTGCAGCAAATGCTGGCCTCCATTCAATACCATTCCAACTCTTGCACGGGGACCTCGTGGTGACCAAGCCTTTCGTATTATTGGGTCTATTCCTGCTGACAATTTCCACGACTGTTCGAGGCGACGAAGTCCGGGACGCTGTTGTGAAGATACATGTGACGCATCGAGCGCCCGATTTCATGCAACCGTGGACCAAGTCTGCGGCAAAGAAGTCGACCGGGTCTGGAGCCATCATCTCGGGCGATCAAATCCTGACGAACGCTCATGTCGTGCTGTACGCGAGCCAGATATTTGTACAGTTTCACCAGACTACCGATCGCGTGCCCGCGAAAGTGAAATACCTGTGGGTTGGTATGGACCTGGCATTGCTTGAATTGGAGGAGCCGGCCGAGCTTGAGGGCCGGCCAACTTTGCCGATCGCTGAAGGATTGCCCAGTGTCAAAGAAACGGTGAATGTCTACGGCTATCCCATGGGTGGGGACGATATGGCGGTGACCGAAGGAATCATCTCTCGAGTCGAATTTGCCTCGTACAGTCCTGCCAATTCCGGGCGTGCGCATCCAGGTTGATGCGGCTTTGAACCCGGGCAACAGCGGCGGGCCGGCAGTCGTTGACGGCGAAATTATCGGCTTGGTCTACAGCGGCATCCTGGCGGCCGAGAATATCGGCTACCTGATTCCTGCCGACGAGATACGAATGTTCCTCAACGATTGCGAAGATGGGGTGCGCGATGGCAAGTGGGCTCTGTATGAACAACTGCAGACGACCGAAAACGAATCGCTGCGAGAACGATTGCAGATGGACGCTGCTACGACCGGTGTCATGGTGCGGCAACCCTATTCGGAAAAGGCCGATTATCCCTTGAGGAAATGGGACGTGATCACCCATATCGGAGACGAGCCGATTGACAACAAGGGTAAAGTCAAGGTGCGAGAAGACCTGCAGCTACTGTTCCAATATCGCGTTCCACAGCGTGCGAAAGACGGATCGGTCGACTTGAAGATCATCCGCGACGGGAAACCGATGACTGTGAGCGTCCCGGTGCGACGTGAATTGGATCGAGTCATTTCTTCGCTGGATGGCGAGTACCCTCGCCATTTCGTTTATGGCCCGCTCGTTTTCTTGCCTGCTTCGACCGAAATGATCCAACGAGCTGGGGCCAAGGGAATGGCATTTCTGCTGGCCATGGAGAGTCCTTATTAAGCCGCATCTCGGACAAGCCGACAGATGGTGAGGAATTGGTTGTTTATCGATTACTGACAAATCGAACGATGAAGGGGTACGGGACCGCACCCTACGGCGTCGTGAAATCACTCAACGGAGTCGACGTAAAAAACCTGGACGATCTTGTCGTCAAGTTACGGGACTTCGACGGCGAGTTTATTTCCATTGAACCCTACGGTCGACATGAGACGTTGGTTTTCCGAGCGGACGAAATGGCGTCCGCGACCGAAGATGTATTGAACGACGAAGGGATCAGGTACCAGTATTCGGACGACGTCAAAAAGGTTTGGGAAGCGAAACCGCCGGAGGCCGCGGCCGCGCCATGAGTCAGATGCGGACGGCTTGTGCAAACCCGATGTGTCCAGCGACCGGATTTGTAAGAACGAAATGAAGCAACGGCAATGCTTTGTGCTCCCCGCCAAGAGGTCTCTACGGCAACGATGCCAAAGGTGACTTTGCGATCATCATTGCATGGCGAAAAACCGAGCCGCCGCTTTGGCCGAGTGTCGCCACTTGGCGATCGGTTGATCAACCGGCAATTCCCACCTTCCAGTGTCGAGTCTACATGTACCGACCTTCAGCTGATACAATCAGGGGGCATTGCCTGATAACGCTCGCCTTTGTTTAACGGCAAGTTGTCGAAGCGTACCCGTCATGTCTCGCCCCAAGGCAACCATGTTTACATTGTGCTCTTGTCGCCGCTGGTCGCTGGCTTGTGCAACGCTGGCAGTCTTGCTGTTGATGTCAAATGCTGACGCTGAAAAGCTCTGCGTTTCACGCTTGCCGTCGCTGCCGGAACCGATCACGAATAACGCGGTGACGTCCGTCTTCAATACGGATGGCAGTGTTTCGATCTACTCGTTTACGGGCATCGATGGTGCCACCGCCAACAATCGCGCCACCGCCAAGTCTTTTCGCCTGAATACGGATAGTGGCGAGTGGACGCGATCGGCCGACGCACCAGGAGTGCAGGGATTTCGACCGAAAGTTGGAGCGTCAGCTGTCACGGTTGCGGGCGAAGTCTACCTGTTGGGCGGCTATACAATTCGCGGCGGCGAAGACGACAGAAAAAGAACTCTACCATTATGACGCGACGAACGACTCGTACGAGCAGTTAGCTCAGGTACCCATCGAAGTGGACGACACGGCAGTTGGTGTTTACCAAGATCGCTATATCTACGTAATGGCCGGTTGGCACGGCCCGATTAACGACAATGTATTGAACGTACAAGTTTATGATACCGTGACCGATACCTGGCAGGATGCCACTTCCATGCCGGGCCCACAGAGTGGGTTGTTCGGTCATTCCGGGACGCTCATTGGTGATCGGCTAGTCGTTGTGGACGGTGTGCAGACGGAAGGCGGCTTCACCATGAATGATGCCGTGTTCGTGGGACAGATCGATGCCAACGACCTGACGTCTGTCAGTTGGCAACAACTGCCGGCTCATCCCGGGCTCCCAACGTACCGTGGTGCCGCCAGTCAGACGGCCACGACGGATGGACGGATGCTGCTGTTGGGCGGCACCGACAATCCTTATAACTACAACGGCATTGGCTACAACGATCAACCTTCATTTCCCGTGAATCAGGCGTTGCTGTTCGATCCGTTGACGAGCGAGTGGGAGGCGGTAGAGCTTGAGGGCGATGTTCTGCCCACCATGGATCATCGGGGACTGGTCGCTGTTGGTGAAAACCTGTGGGCCACTGTCGGTGGCATGGATGGACCGGGAATCTTCAGCGACCAGGCGGTTCTTTACCAGTTGGTTGAAAACAACCACGTGTGCGCGGTGCCGGAACCACTAACGGACGGTTGGATCGTGTTGTTGTGGATGGTTGCCGCGTGTGGGCGAAGTTGTTTGAGATTCTGAGAGATTCTGCGACCCTACTCAACTTGCTTCAGCAATTGCCGTTTGGACCTCCTGTCCGAAGGACAATTCCAACGTGTGTCCATCCGGGTCGCGGAGGAAGGCCCAGATGCCGACGGGTGGGCCTGAATCGGTGGGCTCGTCGAGCAACACGCCTTCTTGCCGAGCCAATTCGCACAGACGCTTCAAAGAGGCGAGCGATTCGCAGGCGACGCCCAAATGAGCGAAGGGGCTGAGGATTGGCTCGACTTCTTCGACTTCCAGCAGCACGATCACGAAAGGGCGGGTGTGGTCCGTGATCCAGGCGACGCCATGCGTTGGGCTCGACAGGCTCGCTCGCCGGTGAACTGGAGTCATGGCGGCGTATTTCTTGTAGAACGCCAGGCTGCGATCGAGGTTACTCACCGGCAATGCGATGTGCGTGAATCCTGCATCCAGCATGAATGTCTCCTGGTTCGTTTTGCTTCGATCGCCGCATGAACGCCTAGTCGTTTGGGGGGTAACGAGACAGTGATCATTGTTCGACTCGCTGCCGATCGATGAGCGGCCACAGTCCTTGGATTCGCCCTACTCCACTTCGGTTCGTTCGACGCGTGTGACCGGATCGCCAATCCGGATAGTGCCTGGCCGAACAACTCTTGCCATGATACCGCCATGTCCTGCCATTGCGTCCATTCCCCCGGGGCCAATCGTCTTATTCATCCTGGAACATGGCTCGCAAGGGCCGCTGAAGAGAAACAGGCAGTCGCCGATACGGAACTGATGATTCTCGAACGACAGTAAGTTGATACCAGAGATCAGAATATTCCGTCGTGTGCACTTGGGATCGATATTACTGAGCCCCAACAAAGCGGCCACCACGGGAAGGTGTTCTTGCTGCACGAATGTGACCTGCCGATCTTCCGGGCCGGAAGATCGGTAGCGGTCACCTTGCAGTCCGCTTCGCGCATCGACTGCGACTTCTTCGACCGCTTGCATCGGTTCGTCCCGTGCCCCTCGCAGTCCAATCCATTCGACTTTTCCTGCATGCGTCGTATTCGACATGATGTGCTCCCGACAATCCATGCTATTGGAATCAAAAATAACGCGCTTACATGATCAAAATGATCTGACAATCGGTTCAATGCGAGCTCGGAATTCTCCAGCTGCTGAGTTGGACAGCGGGTGCTTGCCATCTTGTACGATGTGACGTCCGTCGACAATCACGTCGCGAACAAGCTCGTGATCGCCGGAGAATACATAGGTATCCACGATGGCGTCGTCCCCTCGACCGGTCAGCAAGATATGGTTGCCTCGTAACACGACCAGATCGCCGGCGTGACCCGGCGCGATACAGCCACCTGAGTATCCCAGGCGCGGCTGCTCCGTTGGCCGCCGCGGACAAGTAGAGCTCGCTGCCAACGCTGCTGTTCGATTGGGCCAGCAAGTTGCGTTGCTGGTGGGTCAGTCGCTGTCCGTATTCCAACCAGGCGCAATTCCTCCACCGCCGAGACGCAAATGTGACTGTCGGAGCCGATGCCCAGACGCCCGCCCGCCCGCTGGAACTCAACAGCCGGAAATATCCCATCGCCCAGATTTGCTTCGGTCGTTGGACAAAGGCCGACCACCGCACCACTGCGAGCCAGTGCGTCGAGCTCGGCCCCGTCCACGTGGGTCGCATGGATCAAGCACCAATTGTCATTTACCGGATGATTGTCCATTAGCCATTGAACCGGGCGAGCTCCCATCGCGAGTTTACAGTCAGACACCTCACCGGCTTGCTCGGCAACATGAATGTGCACAGGGCATTGCGCCGCGATATCCGCAACCAGGTCCGAGATTTCGGCTGGGGCTACGGCCCGCAACGAATGCAATGCCAACCCGGTTGAAAGCTTTGAATTGTTTTCACAGGCGGCATCGACCTGGGCCCGGATGTCAATCAGTTGTTGGACGTCGCAGGAAAACCTACGCTGCGCTGCCTTGAACAGTCCGACCGGCGAATCCGCCCCTCGAGTACATCACCGGCAGATGGGTCAATCGAATGCCGGTGTGCGTGGCCGCCTCGAGGAGTCGTAGCGACAATTCCGCCGGATTGGCATAGGGGACGCCTTCCCGTCCATGGTGCAGGTAGTGAAACTCGCCGACCGCTGTATAGCCGTTCAATAACAACTCAATATCGAGTTGGGTTGCGACTGCCTCGATATCTTCCGGGCCCAATTGTTCGGCAAATCGATACATGACTTCGCGCCAGAGCCAGAAGTTGTCATCCGAATTGCCTCGACGCTCTGCCAGACCAGACATGGCACGCTGAAATGAGTGCGAGTGGAGATTGACCATGCCGGGGATGACGGGCCCTGCGGCGATGAAACTGGTCGCCCGTGGATCACAGTCGGCCGTCACTCGGCCGATTTGACCCGCAGCGGCTCCCTCGCCGCCGAACTCAATGAGGACACGCTTCGCCCACCCTGTCGGCAGCAGCGCAGTTGGACAATAAACCGACTCAAGCAGAGGATACATACTTGTGCATGCTCGATGAAACCGCTGGCTGGATTAATAGCGTCCAATTGTCGACGATTTCGTCCGCGCCAGGTAGAGCACTGTCACGTGGTGCGTCTGTGATCACCAGGCCAGATGCGAATCGGTGGCGATTCCGAGTCGCACTGCGGCGGCTCGAATGTCATCAGCTTTAATGTTAGCCAGACTCTCCAGAGACGTATCCAATGCTGCAGGCACCGGTTCGTCCGATTCTTCGGATAGCATTTCTTCCAGCTTGGACGTCAATTGACATAGCGCTCGCATTTCATTGGCGACGCGTTCGTGCAACGTTCGCAGCGATTGCAGGATCGCCGGAGTTGCCAACGTCGCCTGCGTTGTTCGGCCATTGGCACCGATCAGGTCGGCGTCCGTCGGGACGGGACGTGAGTCGTTCGAGATCCGGCTCTCCAGCCAATTTGGGACGCGGCTGTCGAAAGAATACAACCGAACGGCAGCTGCCCGGACGTCAAGTTCCGATGGGAACTCACCGTCCAGTTCGTTCCAAAGCTCATTTAATAGGCGGGGCGCAACGTCAGATTGATTTGATCTGGCAACTTGCGCCGAGCAGTCATAACACTGTACCAACTCTTGAATAACAGGTTCGATCGATCGAAACTGTTCTTGCCATTCTATTGCTGTGTTGAGTAACTCAGAAGAGAAGCTTTGCATCGGTGAACTTTCCAAGAGAAGAGAAGAAAAGCGTTTCCGACTTGGAAAACAGTTAAGCATTCAAGCCCGAAACTGTATGTGATCATAATCACAGGAATCGAGCATTTGGCAAAGGTTTTGTTGATTTTGAAAAAAATCTTCAAGGACAAAAAACCGGTGACGACGAGCAAATATTTTGTTGACGGCGGCCGCGATTTTGATCAAATACACGACCGCGGGCAGTGTGCGGTTTGTGCCGTGGAGGAAGGCTTGCGTCGCGTTGGCGGCGGCGCGAAGTCTGATCAAAGCGGTAGGTTCAGACTTGAACGCCAAAGAATTCTTCGTTGCAATTTCGGCACTTGCTGCTAGGGATGATTCCAGGCTGCACCTGCCAGACGTGGTCGCAGTCGCCCGCCGGTTTCTCCAGGGCGATTCCGCATCGACAACAGACGCCAGGCGGCAGAGCGCCGGCCCGGTCATCAAACAGATGGTCGCAACCGTTTTGTAATCGATCGGCGGCTTCGACGTTTAAGCGCTGGCGTCGTTCCGAGTACTCATCTGACAGCTTGGTCAATTCACGGTTCGTCCACATGTCCTGAAACGTGACGTAGAGAGCCTGGATGACAATCAGGATGAAATAGAGAATCGCCAGGGCGACCAGGCCCATCAGTAACCAAAGAAAGAAAGCACCACGCATCGATTTGGATTCTCAACAAGCTTGGACTGGATAGAAGGGCCACGTAGGCCGTATCATCTCGACTGCATCGTCGCCCATTCTGTTACTCGCTTCAAGAGCTGGAACGAATGGACGGCACTTGCTATCGCTATTCGCCGGATTGCGACGGTATCGTCTCGCGAAATGTGCCCGCAGATGTGCGGAGCGCGGCCGTCAGGCAACCGGCACAGGCATCTACGAGTGTACATTGGCCTTAGCAGACGCGAGTAGACGAACTTGAACAACTGCTGTGACGAGATCGATGCGTTGCCGACGTCGCAGCCGCTGCTCACGGAAGACCTTTGGGCTGTCCTGCTGGGAGCGGTAATCCTGGCGGTCGGTTTTATAGCCGTTTATGCCACTCGCCCCGGCGACTACCGGGAACTCACTGTTCGAATAAGCGAGCTTGAGTCCGACCCGTCGACAGCCACATCGAACGAAGTGAAGCGGCTGCAACAGCAACTCGCAACGAATCCGCTGGCTCCCTACCTCACCAAGCTTCAACGCTGGAAAGTTTCGCCAGCTGAAGCTTTTCGGAAGGTATCAGGTGGTACAAGTCGCGGACTGGCGTTGCCTGTGTTGTGCGTAGGAGCGTCGTCGTTGTTGTTGTTCGGTACTGGTGCGGTTGCGTTGGGAGGCGCACTGTTCGCTTTCGCTCGAGCATTCATGGCGCTATTCATGCTGGCAGTCGTTTCATTTTTGCTCGCCTCGCATGAGGTCGTGAAACACTACAATCTCGAATATCCAATGTGGGCGCTGCTGGTCGGGTTGATGATTTCGAATACCGTTGGCACCCCGAAATTCCTGCAGCCCGCAGTGAAGACCGAGTTTTACATCAAGACCGGCATCGTACTGTTGGGTGCAAAATTGCTCTTGGGCCGCCTCCTGGCGCTGGGATTGCCCGGTGTGTTTGTCTCGTGGCTGGTAACTCCTGTCGTGTTGACGTCGACGTTCTGGTTTGGTCAACGGATCTTGAAGATCGCTTCACCGTCATTGAACATGACCATCTCTGCTGACATGTCGGTATGTGGCGTTTCCGCCGCGATCGCCACTGCCGCGGCTTGCAAAGCGAAAAAAGAAGAACTTTCCACCGCAGTTGGCCTCTCGTTGATGTTCACGGCAATCATGATGGTCGTCATGCCAAAGTTCATCCAATGGTTGGGTTTGTCCCCTGTGGTCGGCGGAGCCTGGCTGGGAGGCACGATTGACGCCACGGGTGCCGTTGCTGCAGCGGGAGCCTTTTTGGGCGAAGAAGCGGAGAGCGTTGCTATTACCGTGAAGATGATTCAAAACATCTTGATCGGAGTGATCGCATTTGCAGTCGCGACCTACTGGGTCACGCGGGTCGAAGCAAACGAAGAGGGGCCACGCCCTGACGCTCGCGAAATCTGGCGGAGGTTCCCCAAGTTTATATTGGGATTTTTGGGAGCGTCGATTGTGTTTTCTCTGATCGTGCAGAATGTTGTCGGAGGCCAGGCATTGGTGACAAGCATGATCAAGGGCACGAGCGATGTGTATCGTGGATGGTTCTTTTGCCTGGCCTTCGTGAGCATTGGGCTCGACACCGACTTCCGCGAACTGGCCAGGCAGATGCAAGGTGGCAAGCCCATTATCCTGTATGTCGTTGGACAGTCGCTCAACTTGTTGCTCACGCTGGGCATGGCATGGCTGATGTTTGAAGTTGTCTTCAAGGTGAAATAAGGATGAGACGCATTCAGGTGAGCGAGAATCAGGCAACCGCAACGCAGCGAGTCACCCTGCTCGTCCTCGGAGTGGCGTCGGTAATGGTGATCTGGTTCGGCGTCTTTCCTTTACTGCGACAGAATCCCGCGTATCAAATTCGCCAGACCCTGCTCGATGACCGGCAAATCGACCCCAGCGCGATGTTCTACACCGAATTGGAGTGTCTTGACCGAGCGCTCGCCGACACGAAACGATACCGCAACGTCGGCTTTACCAAGTAGGAGTGGTATCCCAACCGATTTGAAGAGTGGCTACGTCAGGGACTCGCCTGCATTCTCCTCGGACGCCTCAATTTCTTCGAGGACTTTCTTCGTGCTGGTTTCGTCGACTGCGCGGGCAGGATTCGGTGATCAACGATCGAATCTCGCGAATTCGGCGGTCCAGGCGCCCTGCTCCAGATCGGGCGGGCAAAGGGGTTCGAATTCACCCAACAGCAGAATCAAACGCAACAGATGGCGAAAAATGATGCCTTCCTGCTTCTGCAACTTCTTGATTTGAATCAGCTTGTTGAAACTGCCCCCGTACTGCATCAAGTCACCGGCGATCCAGACCGGCCTGTGCGCATGGTTTCGATTCCCGGGTAATCGTGATTGAAAAGCATTACCAGCTTTTCCATCAACGTCAGCGGCCACCACCGGCGATCGGTATCGTACGGATCGTAGTCTTCCTCTTCATCTTGTGTGCCCATCAATTCGGCTTCGGTTGCCAAACCGAGCGACAGCAACTGCGGATCAATTCGCGTAGTTGCCAACGGACCCGGTGGTAAATCTTCCAGCTTGGGAACGCGTACCGAACGGGCGACCGCAGGAGGCACCTCCAACACACCCTCGAACATCTGCAGCAGTTCGTTGCGATCGGCTCCGCCCATGTGCCCTGCCAGGAAGACGCCGAATAACGGTTGCACACTGCGAAAGTGCGTCAACTTTGCCATTGCATCGGTTGGGTAGGCCATCATGGGCCGGTAACGCGGTTTCTCTTCCTCGACTTTTTCATCCGCCCCCGGTTTGTCGGGTCCGGTTGTTCTCGTATCGGTTTTCGCCTCGCCCAACTCCATGCCGAACAACGAGGTCGGTGCTGTCGATGTTTTCGCCTCTTCATCGGCCGACGCCTTCGCCTCTTTGTCAGCATCGGTCGGCGGCGAAGGTTCGAGTTCCACGTAGCCGGTGCGCGCACAGTGTCATCAGCATCTGATCGCAGCTGTTTCTGGCCGGCCGCCATGTTGCCCGTATCCATCAGTCGCTTGCCGACGAGCTCGCGCAACAACTCGACATCGGGTGAGATTTCCAGCACATGAGCCAACAGGCGCCACGGCAGTCGCCCTTTACTCATCAATTTTCCGGCGGTGCAGAACGCAGCTTTTCGAAGTGATCCTCGTTCCAATAGGTGAAGTTTTCGCGGCGCTTTGGTTTCTTCTTCTTCAGCTGCTTCTTGGCCTTCATCAAGCCCGGGTCTTTCGTCTTTTCCGGGATTTTGTCGTATCGCTCCTTCCACTTCGCGATCCGCACGTCGTCATCATGCGCGCTAACCCAATGACGTAACCGCGGTCGTCAAACTGAGGCCGGCCCGCGCGACCGAAGATTTGATGCGCGGAACTTGGATCGATCAGTCGTTTGTTGTCGAACGGACCTTTCATCAGGTTGGGGATAACGACCGAGCGAGCTGGCAAGTTAATGCCGGCCGCCAGTGTTTCGGTGCAGACGCAGACCGAAAGCAGTTTTTGCTGATAAAGGTGCTCGACGATGCGGCGATACTTCGGCAACACACCTGCATGGTGAACTCCGACCCCACGCAACAGCACCTGCTTCATTTTCGGCCCGGCACCCTCGGTCCAATCGTATTTCTTCATCTCGAAGTGAAGGATCGTTTTCGTCTGTTCGTCGATCAGCTTCTTGCCCTTCAGTTGCTCGGCGACATTCCAGCATTCTTCGCGATTGAAGCAGAAGACCAAGGCCGGAGTACGGCGGACTTCGTCACTTCCGGCTGCCATCCGCACCAGCACGTCGCTGAGGAACTCGTCGCCGATCCATTCAAATGTCAAAGGAACTTTGCGTTCGTCGCTTTCCACGAGTTCGAGCCGACGTTTGTGTGACCGCTCGAGCCACATCTTGAATTCCATCGCGTTGCCTACGGTCGCCGACAACAGCAGCGTCCGTACGTGAGCAGGCAGCAGGCCCAGGGTCAGTTCCCAGACGATGCCTCGTTCCGAATCGTTGAAGTTATGGAACTCATCCATTACGACTCCGGAAACGTCCTTGAAGTCGAACGCTTCCTTATTCAGTAATCGATTGAGCAGAATTTCGGCGACGACGACCAGGATTGTCGCGTCGGGATTCTGTCGCCGATTGCCGGTGACCAACCCTACGTCGTCTGCACGGAAGCCCCAATCGACCGCCTTCTGTTGCATTTCCTGGAACTTCTGTTCCGTCAATGCGATGAGCGGAGTCGTGTAGTAGGCCGTGGTCCCCGTCTTCAACGCCTCGAACATGGCCGCTTCGGCGATGGCGGTTTTTCCGGTTCCCGTCGGTGCGCAAACAAGCACGCCGGCATCGGACGTAAACCAGGCCAACATCGCGTCTTCCTGAACCGGATAGGGTTCAAACGGCAAGGAGGCCAGGTATTCAGCCGCAATATCGTCACGGTCGATCGATTGTTGATTCATGCAATTTCCAAATGGTCCTAACGCCCGGCATCGAAACTGATTGCCGCAAGCGTCGGTCAGTTCACTTGACGTTCTGATGCCGTGGGAGCCAGTGTCTAACGGCTAAATAGCGGCAAGGTTTCGTCGAATCTTGGCACCGCTAGTCCTTAATCAAGCGTGAGTTTCTGGTAGAAAGTTTTGCAGAAACGAAAAAACTCGAAAACCCTCGGCGATTTCTTGCGTCTATTGAAGTGTTAGCCAACAACACACGCGAGAAACGGAGAGCTTTCGAGTGAACGCCAAGATAAGACGTCAACTGAGATTACGCAAGCGAAGGATCCAGAAGCGGTTAGACAAGAACAATCTGAGTGGCGATTGCCCGATGATCTCTGCGTCGAATATTCAGTACGAGATTGCCGATCGGACGCAGGCGATTGCCGCCGGTGGAATTGGAATGATCCATCGAATGGTGCGGGGGCTGATGCTGGATCAGATGATCAATCGGCATGTGAACTTGTTCAAGCTGTACGCGCCCTATTCAGAATCCGACCACGTGCTGAACATGGCCTACAACCTTCTCGCTGGTGGCACCTGCATCGATCACTTGGAACTACGTCGCAACGACGAAGCTTATCTCAATGCGTTGGGCGCCAGGCGGATTCCCGACCCGACCACCGCCGGAGATTTCTGTCGGCG
This sequence comes from uncultured Planctomycetales bacterium, assembly GCA_963821085.1. Classification (GTDB taxonomy): domain Bacteria; phylum Planctomycetota; class Planctomycetia; order Pirellulales; family Pirellulaceae; genus CAWGCE01. The sequence continues at coordinate 545,778 of CAWGCE010000009.1, forward strand.
GTTCAGCAGCGTCTCGATCTTATTTCTGATGGAAGTTCTTAACGCGACACGGCTCAAGGTGTGGAGCCAACAGCCTGAAGAGTTCTTTGAAGAAGCGATCATTGATGCCGATGGGACGATGGTCGAAACGACTGGCAAGTGCAAACAGGGAATCGATATCAATTACAAAGGCCAGTGGGGATACCATCCGCTGATCGTTTCACTGGCCAACACGAAAGAGCCGTTGTACATCGTCAACCGTAGCGGCAATCGCCCCAGTCATGAGGGAGCTGCGGCTTATCTTGACCAGGCGGCAGGTTTATGTCGCCAAGCCGGCTTTCGCAAGATCCGCCTTCGAGGCGACACCGACTTTACACAAACCGGGCACTTGGATAGTTGGGACGACGACAACATTTCCTTCGTGTTTGGGATCGATGCGATGCCGAACCTGTACGAATTGGCTGAGCATCTCCCGGAAAATGCCTGGAGAACATTACGGCGACCACCGCGTTACCAGGTCAAGACATCGCCGCGCGCTCGCCCTCAAGATGTGAAGCAACAGGTCGTCGAGCAACGTGAGTTCACGGACATTCGACTCATCAAGGAACACTTGGCTGAGTTCTCGTACCGGCCAGCCAAGTGTAACCGCGATTATCGTGTCGTGGTGGTCTGGAAAGATCTTGAAGTGAGAAAAGGCCAAGCCAAACTATTCGACGACTCAAAATGCTTCTTCTATATCACGAATGATTGGGAAAGTTCGGCGGAAGCGATTGTGCGTCACGCCAACGATCGCTGCAATCAAGAGAATCTCATCGAGCAAGAGAAGAACGGCGTCCATGCCTTGACCGCTCCCCTGGATAACTTGACGAGTAATTGGGCCTACATGGTCATCGCTTCGCTGGCGTGGAGCCTCAAGGCGTGGGCTTCCTTGTTGACCCCTGTCCATCCCCGCTGGCGAGAACGGCACGAAGCGGAGAAGCAGAAAATGCTGCGGATGGACTTCACCACTTTCCGCCAAGCAATGATCAACGTACCGGCTCAGATCATTCGCAGTGGTCGGCGGCTGACTTACCGTTTTCTGGCCTGGAACCAGTGGCAACACACGTTCTTCAGACTTTGGAGCCGCCTACAACAACCGCTGCGTTGCTAACAATTAGAAAGAAGTCGGAGTACGGAAGCTCCGATCCGCCGCAACGCCAAGCCCAGAAAAAACAAACAGTATGCAGCACAGAAAACGAAGAAAGACAACAACGGCAACAGCCGACGAGGCATGCGTGCGCGCTTCGATCCAGGCTCAATTCCACTCAGCGGACGCTTGATTAAGGGCTAGTCTAGGGCGCGTCTCAAATGCAGGCGAGACCGCTCCAGTCGTCAATCTGCTTTGAGCGACCGACACGTGCCATGGCGAGAATCAATGCGCTGATCAAGCAGTTCGCAACATCTGGTTCCGGTTCCGGGACGACCATCGATACCGACGTGAACTTGCTGCCGTCCAGCACGCCGTTGCCATGGAAGTCGCTATCGGACCAGGTGCCGGGTGCAAACTTCGAGTCGTTCCAGACCAGAAAGTCTGCTCCCTCGACGACGCCACATCAACGCGAGCGCAGGGACTGTCTGGTGTCGTGCCGTCCTGCCGTTGACTGGCATCATGTCAATTTCCAGCATCGCGAAGCCAATTGTGGTCGGTCAATTGTCGACCCGTTGGTTCAGCAAGAACGCAAGTCGCGAGTAGAACCGCAATCGAAATAAAGTTTTGGCAATTGCGCATCAGTGAGTTTCTCCAGACAGACTGCCACCGTTTCCTGAGACCACGTGTAACCAAATATCGCAGTCTCACGAATTTGGTCATCCGCACGACCCGCTGGCCAGCCCGATTTGCGACTTCCTGGGGATGGAAGTGAATAGGAGATGGGCGAAATGAAGCAGGATGCCTTGCATGCCGAGTACCCGGAAGGACACCATGTCGGTCGTGCGTCTACTCGTCTTCCGGCAATTCAAACTTGGGTCCCGAGGGAGCTTCGTAATCGTCCGGTTCGTGAGTGATCGCCTTGGCAATCGGATCGTGGACCGAGGACTGAACTGTGTTGCTGACGTCGCGCATCTCACGCTGCAGGTCGTTCAGGCCTTCGCGAAACTGAAAATATGTTTTTCCAAAAGTCTTGGCGACTTCGGGCAACTGTTTGCCGAAGAGCAACACCGCCAGTGCGCCGATGACCAAGACCTCGGTCATTCCCATTCCAAACATGGCAGTGTGCTCTATTCTTTCTCGTCGGTGATGGATTCGTGAGAATCGTCGCGAACACCCTTCTTGAATTCTGTGATGCTTTGCCCCAAGGATCGCATCACCGTGGGCAATCGACTACCGAATAAGACCAGTAAGACGACAAGAACAACGACCAATTCGAGCGGACCTGCGCCGAAGATCGCCAAGGTGGGTCGAATGATGGTGGAAACATCCATGGAGAACCTCGCAGCTGAAAAATGATTGTTGTCGTTCGTCCGCGTCAGAATCAGGATTCCATCAGCGTTGAGCGAGACAGACATGCAACCAAGCGGCGAAAGCGGGCGGCCTCCCAGATGGGTGCCGCCGGGACCAGCTCGTGCAGGTAGCAAATGCTTACTGCCTGTCCCCTAATTGTCTTCGTGAGACCCTTTGCTGTCAAACGCGGTCGGGCCGTCACCGCCGTGATTGTATTCTTGCAGCGACTTTTGGCCGTTCAAGTTGTGCCGTGGTGCTCTTCTGGATTCCCGATCGGTCAGCAGCTTGGCGAAGGGGATGCGTGCCGGAATTACTGCCTTCGGGCCATCTCGTGAGGGAATTCCGGAGCGTAGCGGTAATAGACCTCAAGACACAATGCCGCCATAGCGGTTGTATAGACGCGTCCGCCACAGCCGCCCCAGACGGTTTCGGTGTCCCAGCTGCCGGCCTGTGTTCCTCCCCGGACTTGCGTGGGCAGGAGCTCGTTTTGTAACGCTGAATTCCATGAGGGCCAAGCTTCGGAATTCAGTTGGTATAAGGCCATGGTTCCGTAATACCAATAGTAAAGATTGCGATGCGACGCGGCGGGTGGATGGCGCATGATGTAGCTGGCCGCCTCGCGGAGCAATCGTTCATCGACGTCACCTAGAAACGCCCGGCAAGCGAGCGCCTCGGCGGTCATCGTAACGGTCGGTGCCTGACCAGGACGGTAACCAGCAAGCCCGTTGAACGAGCCGCTGGAGACCCGTGACAAGAACGCATGCGTCAACCTTCGCGTCTGTTCCGGAACCCGAATGCCGCTTTGCCTGGCATTTTCGACGACCATCAATTGCCAGCCAAACTGGCTCGTATCGCCCGGATCGCCCGGGTAATATCGCCAGCCACCGGTTGCCCGATGTTGGCTACGCACTGTGAACTCGACAGCGCGGCGAGTAAACGGTTCGAGGCGTTCGTCCTTGGTCATTCCGTACGCCTCGCACAAGGCCAGCGTTGCGATGCCATGACAGTACATTTGGGCAAACGCGCTCGCCGCGCCCCCCAAGCAGCCGTCGCCCCGTTGCTGACTCATCAGGAATTCCAGGCCTGCCTGAACATTTTTCTTGTGGGGTCCGCCTTGATGCGTGTTCCCCGCCCCAAGCATGGCCAGCAGGGCCAGCCCAGAAACGCCTGTGTCGGCAGCAATGCCGGTCGTTTGCCGCAGCTGCCCATCCACGAAACCGCCGCGACCCGCCTGATGACGAGCCGCACTCCAACTGCCGTTCGATTCCTGGTTGCGAGCGAGCCAGGTGAGCGCCGCTTCAACCGCCTCTTCCGTGCTCCTCGTGCCCCCACGCTTCTTGATGATCGCTGTGCGCCTTTCTGGAGCTCGTAGCCGGTATCGCGGCGCGACCGGCGACGCGATTGGTGTCGGTTGTCGCCATTCCCCATCCTCGACGGTGGCCTTGGTGGAGGCGGGAGGAACTTCCACCATTCTTTCGCTCGTATCAGGTTCGCGCTGCGAATCAAGGTTGTCGGTCGAGGCAGTTGGCGTGGGTGCGACCGCCGTCGTGGGTGAATCGGCAAGCCGCGGCTCTGCCGGCAGTTCGTCGATTTCTTTCTTGCCGGGGCCGAGTGAGTCCGATTCGACGTCGGCGGCCTGTTGCTCGTCCTGCGTGATTTCTTCCCAGGCATCCATGACCAATGGGGCAGGATCGATCAAGGCCGCGGGCGGCTGGTCGATTGGCTCAAGCACAAGTGGCGGCGGTTCCGGGATTGGACCGAGAGTTGGTTCCGGCGGGGAATCATTCATCACCAATGTGGACTCAGGCGGCTGCGGCGGTGCGACTTCCGCCTGTTCCGGCGTTGGCGGTTGTTGTTCCACTTTCACAGCTTCCGATAGTTGAAGCTCCGGCGGACGGGTCACTGCCGTTTCGTCTGCCGCCTCTTCAGGTTCAGGTTTCGCTGCCTCAGTCGTTTCTTCATCAAACGACAACTGAAACTGAATAGTGTTGTCGCCGGGGAACCTTGGCACGTCGAATAGGCGCAGGAGTTGAGCGGATCCGAAGATCAGGACATGGGCCAGAACCGAAAGCACGATGCAGGCTCGAATCGGGCGGGTTTGGATGACGCGCAATCGCGCCAGCAGCAGCAAGGTCACCAGCAGCAGCAAGAAACCTCCGCCGAGAATCCACCACCACAAGTCGATGTTTCTCAAGGTTTCCTGGAATAGAGGCATGGCGGCGTTGTTGATCGGAGTGCTAAAGGTTGAACCGCTACCGGGTAACGTTGCCCGTACGAACCGAAATCGCCATATCACGTACGCCGGCGGCTTTGCATGCTCCAAGAACGGATGCGACGTTTTGGAACGATCCGGCGGCGTCCCCTCGGACTGCGATGCTAAGCCCCGGCTGTTGGGCACTTGCTTCCTGCAGTTGGTTTGTCAGCTGTTCGAGCGACACCGGCTCAGCGTCAAGCAATATGCGACCGTCGCGGAACACGTGAACGACCCGCTTGTTGTTCTGCGGAGCTCCACTGGCCACCTGGCCAACCGTGGGAATCTGCAATTTGATTTTTCGCTCACCATCCGTGAAGCGAGTTCCGACCATGAAAAAAATAATCAACAGGAACAACACGTCGATCATTGGCGTGAGGTTGAGTGTGGGCGCTTCGTCGTGATGAGTCTTGAGCGGCATTTCGGGTAACTGCCTGGTGTCCTGATTTTGTATTTGCGTGCGTCAAGCAGCGGTTTTCGTCGTCCGGGTTTTGGATCGCTTCGGCTTCTTTTCGCGCCAGCCGTCGATGGCTACGACGTTCACCACGTCCTGGCTGTAACTGTCAATTTCGGTGACCAGCTTATCGGCTCGGCTGGAGAAGTAGAGGTGCATCACGTAAGCCGGAATGGCTACGGTAAGGCCCGCAGCGGTCGTCAGTAGCGCTTGGCTGATCCCTCCGGCGAGCAAGTCGGGCCGCCCCATCGCGTCGGCCTGAGCGATGACGTTGAATGCGCGAATCATGCCGAAGACGGTTCCCAACAGCCCGATCAGCGGACTGATCGTGGCGATGCCGTTGAATAGCCGCAGGTATTTTCGCAGCCCGTTCGATACGCGCTCGCCGGTGTCGATGATGGCTTGCTCGACCTCAACCGCGGGCCTGTCCCATTTCACGATTGCTGCGGCAAAAACCTCGGCGACCGGGCTTCCGTTCTCGCGGCATCTTTCCAGTGCGGCCCGCGGAGTAAGCTCGTCATTCTGAAGTTGGTCGATGAATCGATTGACAAACGGTTTCGGAATGACACGACCGCGGCGCAAGCTGATGGCTCGTTCGAATACGAATACAAACAACAGAAATGAGCAGGCGATGAGCGGAATCAGCATGGGGCCTCCCTGCTGCATCATTGCCGCGATGCTGGCAACGCCCGTCGCGGCTGGTACCAGCACAGGGTCTGACTGCGCCGCGGCTGCTGGCGTCAGGAACCCGACCAACAGACAAGGGCGAATCCAATTCGTTGTTTGCCTCTTACTCATCATTCTGTCACTCAATGTTCCTGTTGCTTGGCATCTATCGTCGCACGGCTGTTTCAGAGAAATTAAAACCTTCTCGTCGCATTCTGCTGCGCCATCTGTACGTCGGCGCCACCGTCGGATACCAGACGTGAGTAAAGAAGCCGCGCGTCTTCCAGTTGGCCTGCCTGTTCGTAACACTTCGCGGCCGCAGACAGTGCATTGCGGGCTTCTTCCGTACCAGGGTGTAACGCCGCCAGCCTCAGGAACGTCCGCGTTGCCTGTTGATAGTTTCCACTGGAAATCTGCTGTTCGGCCTCGGCCCAAACGTCGTCGTCGAGCGAATAGGTCTCGAGAGGACAGCTGTTGCCGCCGCTATTACAGCCTGGGTTGGGCGGCTGAAAGGGGACTGACTGCGGGCCATGTTCGTCGCCGCTTGCCGAATATTGGCTGGGTAATTGCGGACGGCTTTGGGCGTCGCCTGATGCGATGCGTTGCTCCGCTATGGTTACGTAGTCGGCCGTTGCACTGCGCAGCAGTTGGTTGTCGCTGCCCCGTTCAAACTGCAACTGGGCCTGTTTCAGGTCGCGTAACGCCAACCCCGGTTCCGAAAGCTGCAGGTGTGCCCTTCCTTGCCAGTAGTACGACTCGCCGCGGAAGTCGGACGAGGGGAAGCGATCGTTCAGTTCCCGTAGCGTGGCCACGCAAGCCTCGAAACGACCTTGTCCGAACTCCATCAGGCTGAGTGCCAGCAACGCCCGTCCGCCAGCGGCGACGTCTGTTGTTTCAGCGAGCGTTTGGTATTGTTGCCGTGCGGCTGCATATTGGTTGTCCAGTTCCAGTGAACGCGCTTCGCCGTAAGCAGCTTCCCAACGTCGCGTTGCGTCGTCTGAAAGAGTTGCCAACTGATGAAATAGCACGGCGGAGTCGGCAAATTTCCTGGTTTGAAAGCAAACATCCGCCAGCCGCAGCGTCGCAGATTCTCGCAGCGCGTCCATTGCATCCAACTTCGCGGACTCGAGTAGCAGGCGCAGGTTTTGTTCGGCAAGAGCCCACTGTTCGGTCGCTGCGGCGGCTGATCCGAGTTGAAACAGGGCACGCTGGCGGTTCGTGTCATCATTGGCGGCCGTTTGTAAATAACTATCAAAGGCGTTAATGGCGACCGCATACTGCTTCAACTGCACGAGCGACTCGCCTCGATAGAATTGTGCCAGGCGACGGCTCTCCGGATCGATCGCTGCCTCGTTGAGGCATGCCTCAAAGGTATCCGCGGCCGCTTGCCATTCGCGAGCTCGATAGAGCCTGGCTGCCTTGTGGAAGGTCCCGGACCCGGCCTCGGCGCACACCGGGAGCGGGTGGAAGATGTAGCCCAAGAGCAAAATGATGATGATTCGACGTAAAACCATACGCGTCCCTACGTTGTGGTTCGTATGTCTTTCATCGGGTGCCGGCCAAAAATGCCAGCATCGCATACGGCGAGGAGCTGCAGTTCCCCGCAAAGGCCGTCCTACTTTTCCGCAGAGAAATGCCAGCCGATGAAATCAGTACGATCTGTCGCCGCTCCGAATTACGCAGGCGGAACAACCTTCGTACGCACACCGGCCAAAACAGCAAGGCCGAAGGCATTGCCATCAGTGAAGTCAGGCTCCCGCGATTCCATTTCGTGACATCTACACTGTTAAAGTTGGCCTGTTCGGCACTATTTGCCGATAGCTAATTCTCGTAGGCGATTATTCGAGCAAGGGGGGCAACCATGCTACGACGCAGGAAACCGGTACGTAGTGACGGGGATGACCAGGGACCAGTTCAGCAGCATGTCGTCGTGGCCGTCCCGCGACCTCGTTGGCATATGGTGCCGTTCCTGATATCGCACCTGTTGGCTGGGGCGCTGGTTGGGTCCTGGTTGTGGCCGAACACGCGTCGGATCTGGGACCTTTATGATGCGGGTACTTTTCGCCTGCTGAATGTCACACTGAATGCCAATATGTGGTGGCCCCGGGCGATGGCCATTGCCAACAGTCGGCAAGCGGATATTGTCGTCGCGATTGTGATTGGCGTTTTGCTGCTATGGAACATCCGTTTTTATGAAAAACGGTGCATTTTTTCCGGGTGGTTTTCCATTGGCGTTCTGGCAGCATCTGTCTTGATGGCCAAGTCGTTGGTGTGCGGGGCATTCGTGCATGGGGTCTGTGAATTTCATCGCGCCAGCCCAAGCTGCTTGGTTGAGAATTGCCATCGCGTGACTCAAATCGTCCCTGACGTTGAATCCAAAGACAGTTCGCGGTTCAGCTTTCCCGGCGACCACGGATTCGTGCTGATCTGCGTTGCGCTGTATCTCGTTTACCGGGGCTCCAGCCGTCAGGAAATGCTGGCTTGGCTGTTCGTTGTGGCGTTTGGGCTGCCGAGGTTGATCGTAGGCGCTGACTGGGCCACGGACATCGTCGTGGGCAGCGCTTGCGTCGCATTAGTGGTGACCGCGTGGTTGATGGCGACCCCGTTGCACGACAGGATCGTGAATGGTCTTTGCTGGCGATTGGCGAATGTGTTTGCCGGTCTCTTTCATGGACGTGCGGCCACGGCGTGACACCAAGTGCTTGCATTATCGGTGTAAGAGCCAACTTGTGACCATTCCAAGTCAAACCGTAACGAATGCCAGCGCCGGCAGGTGATCGTCGAATGATCCGCTGCTCTGGACCGTTCCGCGACTTAGCGGTTGCTCGACTCTTTTCGCGTTCAGCGCAACTCAAGTTCCGGCTCTCGACTGCTGAAGCCTGAGGACAATCAACAATCGACGACGGCAGGTGTTCGTTGATTGCGTGGAACGAAATGATGGCCAGGATCAGTCACGACCTACACGAGGTTGAAATCTGGACGCAAACGGTCGCAGGTGAACATGCCACCCAATCCAAGTCGCGCGTTGCTTCAGCCATTGGCAGCATTGCACCGCGGAAGCGTCGCGCCGACGTTGAGCGTGACTGCCATGTTGGCATTTTCCAGTGTCGCCGTTGACACCTTGACGGTAACAGCGTTTCAGATTTGTGTTACCTACCATGGCTTTCGCCCAACCTTCCCGGCAATCATGATTTCCTGCGATAGCTGCTTTGCGGGACTGCTCTTTGGTCAAACGATTGTTTTCGCGGCGCATGCGGGGCTCGGAGAGGGCAATCACATTATTCGCGTTGTGGGTGGCGAGATCATGATTTTGCTCGCCTCGTGGGCGATCATGGCTGCCGCTGTCTGGTCTGCGAGCGATATTGAAGCGACCCCGATCCTCTTCGCCGGTTTGATTGTGTTGCTGCTCTACTGCCTGGCGTCGGTTCCGTGCTGAATCCTCCGCCTGGCGATTTGGAATGGAGGGCCAGGATTCGCCTTGCAGAATTCTTTGGCCTGATGGCGTACCTGGTGCTGCCGCTCCCCCAGACGAAGGTGTTTCTGTAGCAGGCGGGTGAATTGACGGCCGTCGGATGACTACTCAGCTTGCTGATGTTTTACCTTGCGGTCGCGAATGCAATTGTTTTCGTCTACGTTTCCTGAGCTTTGGAACGGAAGTTGGCATGGCTGCTGTTGCTCCCTCTCGCCGGAATCGGCTCTGGACTTCTTGGCGCTGTAGCATCAGCCATTGGTACGGGTTTGATCCGGCCAATTCTGCCCTTCTTGTTTCTTACGCATTTGGCTGGCGTTACGTACATGATTGCCACCATCGATATGCTGAACGCGAAGCCTTAGGGCCCAAACAGTCGGCGCTACGCTGAAATCAACAGCGGACATCATCTCGGTGGCAGCATCGACGCGGCATCCTCCCGATTGATCGAACGACGCGTCGCACGACCGGGTGGATTTGTCGGCATTGATGTTCCAGCCCGGCTCACGTTGAAGCTCCGGTTTGGACCTCTCGGTCCAGCGGGCAGATCGCTTCACATTTTGGATGGCAAGGCGCCGACTCGGTCATGGATCGAAGGGCGCAAAGAAAAACGGTGCCGGTAAGTCCGACACCGCATCCCCTCAATTCGTTTGATGGTCTCCAGCGTTAGCCGCCGTAGGCGGACGTTGGATAGTTCGAGCTGGGGCCGCCCTCGACATCGCCGACCATGTGCAGGTGGTTGTGGTCGATGTAGATCACTTCGACCGAATCGGAGTCTTCCAGGGTGTGTGGGATCGGCCAGCCCACGAACGTGCGTTCTGAGTAATAAATTGTGCACTTGTAGTGGGCGTGATGCTGCATCGCCGGACCAACCAACGGATAGAATCGCGGCGGATCGACGTAATCGGCAATCAAGTCCTTGACGATGCGGACGTTGTTTCGCTGCCGCTCCCAAAGCAGTGGTATGCCACCTTGGACCGGAGCAACTCGCTCGAGCGCCCGCATGACTTCGTCGTCACTGGGGGCATCCAGTGCCAACGGGGGCCCACCCGACGTTACCGGACCCATGATCGGAACCCGCTCGTACCGTTCATGCTCCCAATTCTTGTCCTCAAGTGACTTCTGCCAATATGGAGTGATCGGGATGGGCACGCTGAAGATTCCCAAATTGTTGCCCAACGTGCCCACACAACCGGTCAGCGAGCATGCGCCCACGATCAGCAGCAAGAGGAATGGTGCTTGTGTCTTCATGGCGAGGCCCTGTGAGTGTTCTTCAGTTGTCGGCGTATCCATGGGGTCACGCAGACGTGTTGGAACTAGTATCGAGTTAAACTGGGCGCGACTTGTGGATTTTTAGGATTACGGAGGAAATTAGGCGCATTTCGGTTAGCTGCTGCCTGAGGCCTTCCGGCAGCGCAAAAAAACCCGCCGTTTCGGCGGGCTTTTCTGTTTGGGGCCAGATGTCGTTGCCACTACTTCGATTTGAAGTCAAGGAACCACCAGCCGTCGTCCCATTCCAGACAGACCTTGCGCCAACCCAGGGGAACCTGAGGGTAAGGATAGAACGGGCCAATGTAGGGCCACGCGTTGGGCGAATACTGCTTGGGATACGTGACAGCACCGTAGTTTGGGTAAGAGGCATAGCTGGGCCAAGCGTGTCCCGGCATTTGGGGCGACTCATATGAAACGCCACCACCGCCACCACCGTAGCCGCCGCCGTAACTCGAATCGGGCATCGGAGTTCCCATACCAGAGCCGTAGTCCACCGAATTGCAGTCAGCGCCAGGACATCCCATTCCATTTGCCATGTACTGGACCGGGCGAACGCGTTGGCCGTAGTGACCAACAGGGACAGGGCTGCCAGCTCGAGCCATCCGTCTTCTGTCTGGAGCTCTTGTAGGAATCTGCTGAACCGGGACCCGCGGTGCATTTCGCTGCGCGATCGTCGGTTGCGACCTGCTTGGCATCGGAATAGGCTCGGTTTCAGCCACCGGAGGCGCTTCCATGAGTGGTACTTCGGCGCTAACGGGTTGGACTTGCTGTTCCCTAGGCGGTGCCTCTGTCGCGCCGGCTACGGTTAGGTCATTCACGACCAATTTGACGCCTTCGATGCGTCGAGCCAGATTCAACGCGTGCTCTCGCTGCGATTGATCATTCACCTGACCCTTCATCCAGACAATTCCGTTCTCGACTTTCACGCCGATTCGGAATCCGCTCAGGTCATTGGTTGTTTTTGACTGGCGGAGTCTGTCCGCCAAATCTCGAGCGATGCTGTTGTCATCGGCTCGCACTACGGTTGAAAGTCCTATCAGGACAAGCAGGATCACGGATCCCGCGCGTTGAAGTCTCATCGGTTCCCCCCCATTAGAGACGTACGGCTTCTATATGCCTGAGACTATTTGTCGGCGTGTGGGGGCGTTAATTTAGAACGCATTTTTGTATTTTAGCGATGGAATTAGTGATAGCGATGCTTTCTGAGGCAGCGCTGGCGTGCGAGTCGCGCGGACCTGCAGCTTGAGTGGCGTTGTATAGCTGCCTGGCACAGGCGAAAAGTCGCTATCCTTCCGGTTCGTTTCATCTAGAGCGCATTTACTTTATCTGTAGCGTCTTTTCGCTGAGTTGGTACTGCTATATCAGCGCCACTAACGCTACACGTAGGTGCGACACGCACTAGAAGCTGATGGCCGAATTCTCGGCCGCCCAGGCTGCTGGAGTTGCGACGCTTTTCTTACCGGCATCAAACGTGGCGCCAACGACCATGACGGACAGGGTAATGGCGCATACGAGCCAGCCATTGTGACGACACTGAAGCAAGATCATTGTCATGCCGCCCACAATTGCGAGCGATCCGAAGAACAGCAGCTGGCACAGCTGGCGGCGATTGCGGCGCAGCCCCAGTCGGGTGCTCAGCGAGGCTGGCCAGCCCCAAAAGTTGCGTCAGGACGACGGCAATGAATAGAGTTGTTTCGCTGACGAAGATCATTATGGCTCCTGGAGATTCCCTTCTCGTTAACCCCCCAGCCAACAGCGATGCACTCGCCAGACCGCTGCCGACGTAGCAATTCAAATTCACGAAAAACCCTGTTTTTTGGCCAATATTGAACCGGTAGCGATGATGGCACCGCTGCCGTGGGTGCCCGATTCCGTGTAATTCTTACACGCGTTCCTGCAAGTTTGGACATGACTGAGCGGATGTCGCCTACCAGTTCCGGCAGCGGCATGACGCCAGTTGCGAGGACAAGTCGATGTGGGCCCCGATTACCGTTGCCGAATGTTTTTCTGACCACGCAATGCAGCACAGCGATTGGTCTGGTGCTGGGCCTATCAATTCGCTATTCCCAGACCGCTATTACGAATCCGCGTCCAACCAACCGCGGACACTAAGGCGTTCGCGCTTTCACCAAAACAGTGAAACCCTTCACCATTTTGATGATTATCGTGTAAGTCGCTTCTCAGTTGTGGTTTACGACAATTCTCAGGTTTTTCTCTGTTTGGCACTCGGTGCCTCAAGAATCCTAAGTCGTTAAATGGCAGTGGTTTGAGAGATGGGGTGCGATTCTCACCATTTGCGTGAGTCGATTACTTTTGCCGTAGCGTTCCCCAAGCCTTGTTAATCGATATAAGTCCTTTATTTAAAGGAGTTTGCGATCTCTGCATCGGGTCCTGACGGTGTCGGCGCGGAGTTTGCGATTTGCTGTTGCACACGAGGGAAGCCTTGTTCAACCAATCACCGCTCTGAAAGGTTTGGCCAATGTTTAGAGAAAGCTACGATCACGACAATGACCTACGTCATGAAGACAAAGTAACTCGCCGCAATCTTCCGATACGCCGTCCCAAAGCGTCACGGCGACGGGGTGCCAAAGTTGCACCCCAAGGCTCACCCGGAGGGATCCGGCAGCGCCGGAACAAACGCTGGTCTTGGTGATTGAAACTGACTCAACATTCGCAAACCAACTGAATTCAAATGAAAGAAAGCCGATGTCGCTTGGGCGACATCGGCTTTCTGCTTTTTCTTCTCGTCGTCCCTCGACTCATTGATTGAGCGATAAATTGTGGGCGACTATGGTCTCGCAGCTTGGCGGGCCAGGTGTTTGTCGAGGTAATCGTCGACGTCCGACGTATGCGCGTTGCGATTCACGACATTGCCTTTTTCATCGAACAGGATCATGGTTGGCAAAGTCAGTACTCCCATATCAACAGCCAGTTTGCCATCCAGCCCTCCGGCGTCGAACAGTTGGGGCCACGAGAGTCGGTTAGTTTTCAGGAATTCGGCCAGCGTGTTCTTATCTGTGTCCAGATTGACGCCGACCGGGATAAACTTTCCGCCGTATTGAGCCACCATTTTGTCGATTTTGCGAATGTCGTCCTTACAGGGTTCGCACCACGTGGCCCAGTAATGGACCAGCACAATCCGCCCGCGTAATTGGCTGAGTTCGAGCGTTTTGCCCTGCACCGTTGTGCCGGCGATATTGACCGGTTTACCGACGCTGGTTAGCCGAGTCCTTGCGCCCTTCGCCTTGCGTGACACGACGTCTTTGGCTCCACCCTGCTTGATAATGCCGTCGTACCAGCCAAGCGCTTTCTTGTCGTTGCCTGCGTATTCTTCAGCAATCGCGAGTTGCAGCATCGCCTCCGAGGCATCCGGGCTGTTGGGATATTCGTCCACGAATTCTTCCAGCCGAGCCAGCCAGTTTTCCTGGATTTCCTCGAAATCGGCGTCTTTCTGTTGGAGTTGCACCGAATACTCGGTCGTCATCCAGCGGAATTTCACATATCCCGTCAGCTCGGCCTCCTTGGATTGCTTGGCCAGTTCCTGATGCAGTTCTTCCAGCTTGTTCAATCCTCGCGGGTATTCGCCGCTCTGCGCTGCTGTGCCCAAAGTATCGGCCAATTGGCGGATCCAGAGGAACTGGTCCTTTTGAGTCTTGGCATTGCTGGCCATTTGCCGCAGCAATTTGGTCTGTTCTTCGTAAAGAACGGCCGATTCCCGTGGCGACTTGGCGGCTTGAATCTTCTGCTCAATGGCGTCCACTTCTGCCATCATCGATTGCATTTCTTCCGAGACTCCGTCAGCAGCGTTTTGTGGAGCGTCGGGCACCTTGTTTAGTGCTGGGGTTAGCACGTAGCCCGACTCGGCTGCGCTGTTCTTCGTCCATCAGTCCGGTCGGTAAATCGATCAGTCGCCAATTGTCGCCAACGCGAATCATGGCTCCAATGCCCAATTGGCCGTGTTTCCCGGCGTTTTCCATCATGGCCGAGACGTTTTCGTAGACGTGCAGGTCTCGTTGATTTCCCGTGGTGCCAGCCGGTACGACGCAGGGTCTTGTGGCACCAAAATGCACCCATCGGGACCTGGCATCGACATCGCGTTGGCTTTTCACGGCGGAGGCGAAGCGAGAGGTCGCAGAGCCAATATTCCGCGCCATTTCGCTGTATTGATCTTTACCAACGCCGAGTGCGTCGAGCTCTGTTTTTGATAGCAACAGCCTCTGGAAGCGAGCTGCATCCTGATCTCGGATAGCCGCCAGAACTTCAAATGATACTTCCTCGGCCGAGATCGACTTCCACTCATCGATTTGACCGTCCTGATTCTTGTCGATGCCCCACTTGGTTCCGCCGAGCCCGACCCAGCGGTACTGGTCTGGCTTGCCATCAAAATTCGAATCAACGTCGCGATAGGATTCGATTCCATTCAAGTAATACGACCATTGGTCCAGGTTGGAATCCTTGTTGGTATCGACAAATGCCCGTAATACCTGGCCACCGGCTCCGCGAACGATGAGTGCGGAAGAGCCGTTGATTTGTTCGGTTTCGACGGAACAGGATTCGATTTCCTTCGCCGACGGACGATCAATTTCGACGTCACGCTGAACCGGTACGAGTTTTAGCGCTTCCTCGACTGAGGCGCCAAACAGGTTTCCGCCAAAGGAAAAAGTCAGGATCAGGAATCCGATTTGCCGTCGGGACGGACGGAGGAAAGCTGACATTTGAAGCCTCAAAAGGTGTTGAATTGGTCCACGAATGAAGCCTGGGCGAACCCTGGCCGGCGGGTCGATGTCATGGTTGCATACTTGCGATTCACCAACGGAATGCGACGCTCGCGTGCAATGTTATCGACCATCATGACTGGCATTTTATAGCCGGTATTGAAACTTCGCAGCCACAGTTTTTCCGCAAATCTGGCAGACAGCAGTGATGGCTGCCAGGAATCCTGTCGATGAACGACGTTCCGTCACCTTGTTCGCTACGACTTTCGTTTTAAACTACGCAGATCAGGGTTGCGGAAATTTCTGGTGGCACTGAAAAGAGGGCGCATAGCTCAGTTGGTTAGAGCGCGTCGCTGATAACGACGAGGTCCCAAGTTCGAATCTTGGTGCGCCCACTTGGATTGGCGGAACGGCGATCTAGAATGAAGGCCGTTTGACGAAGTGCAGCGAGACTTTTCTAGTGGGCGAGGCCGCGCGAGACGGTCATTTTTCGCTTCGCAAGAGCACTCTTGTTGCAGGTCATTTGGGGACGTAGCTCAGTTGGGAGAGCACCGGCTTTGCAAGCCGGGGGTCAGGGGTTCGAGCCCCCTCGTCTCCACTTTTGTATGTTTGGTGGTCCTTTGGTGGTCCGATTTGGGACAGGCTGACGGGACAGGCTGACGGGACAGGCTGACGTCGCATCGTTGCCGTGGCACACGTCGGGTGGCATGTCAAAAAACAAGTTGTGAAAAAGATCAAATTTGAGTCCGATTGGGGGCTTCGCCCCTGTTGACACTCTTTTGGCCATTCACTATTTTACAGGACTTCTGAGGGTCAGGGACAGTTACCTGTTGCGGGTGGTTGTCCCTGTCCTTCGTGACGGGCCGGATCGCAAGATTTGGCAGCTCTTTGACAATTTGGTTGATTGATAGATGGCATCTTAAATTTTCGAGTGCCCCACAAGAGTGCACTTCGGGAAGTTGGTGATCGATCTGGTTATTATGCGACAGATCGTGGCCTGGCTTTGCATTTGCGTGCAACTGAAGAGCTTTGAATTTTTGTGGTCAAGCTACTAAGGGCGCATGGGGGATGTCTTGGCATCAGAAGGCGATGAAGGGCGTGGAAGTCTGCGAAAAGCCCGGGGGAATTGACAAACGAGTGTTGATCCCGGGATTCCCGAAATGCTGTACACTGAATACATAGGTGTGCATGGCCAACCCGGTGAACTGAAACATCTAAGTAACCGGAGGAAAAGAAAGAAAAATCGATTCCGTCAGTAGCGGCGAGCGAAAGCGGAATAGCCCAAACCGCGAAGGTTTTCCTTCGCGGGGTTGTAGGGCCTCTTCACATGGGAGTTACAAATCGATCGACTAGCAGAACGGCCTGGAATGGCCGACCACAGAGGGTGACAGTCCCGTAAGCGACAGTTGAATCGACTCCTGAGGAGTACCTGAGTAGGTCGGGTCACGTGGAACCCCGACTGAATCTACGGGGACCATCCCGTAAGGCTAAATACTCTCTGATGACCGATAGCGAACTCAGTAGCGTGAGCTGAAAGATGGGAAGAACCCCTGCTAGGGGAGGATACTGAACCTGAAACCGTGTGCCTACAAGCGGTCGGAGCACTATGGCAGTTTACTGCAATGTGTGACGGCGTGCCTTTTGCATAATGATCCGGCGAGTTACCGTCTGCGGCGTGGTTAAGGTCTTACGGGCCGAAGCCACAGGGAAACCGAGTCTGAATAGGGCGATTTGTCGTAGGTGGTAGACGCGAAACTGAGTGATCTACCCATGGGCAGGTTGAAGCGCGGGTTATACTGCGTGGAGGACCGAACCCACCTAGGTTGAAAACTGGGGGGATGACCTGTGGGGAGGAGTGAAAGTCTAATCAAACTCAGAGATAGCTCGTTCTCTCCGAAATATCTTTAGGGATAGCCTCAAGTCAACTATGCAACGGGGGTAGAGATACTGAATTGGATGGGGGCCCTTCCCGGGGTACCCCACTGAACCAAACTCCGAATACCGATGTAATTATCTTGGGAGTCAGTCCACGTGGGATAAGCTGCGTGGTCGAGAGGGAAACAACCCAGACCGTCTGCTAAGGTCCCGAAGTAATACTTAGTCACTAAGGAAGTTGGGTTTCTGTGACAGCCAGGATGTTGGCTTAGAAGCAGCCACCATTTAAAAAGTGCGTAACAGCTTACTGGTCGAGAAGTTCTGCGCCGATAATGAACGGGAGTAAGTATTACACCGAAGCAGCGGGTTTAGTGATTCTTCGGATGATCTAAGCGGTAGGAGAGCGCTGTACATCAGATACAAGCCGTACCGAAAGGAGCGGTGTCGGGGTGTACAGGTGATTATGCCGGAATGAGTAACGATAAAGCAGGTGAGAATCCTGCTCGCCGAAAGCCTAAGGTTTCCTGGGGAAGGTAATTCCGCCCAGGGTTAGCCGGTACCTTAGTCGAGGCCGAAAGGCGTAGACGATGGATAGCAGGTCAACATTCCTGCGCCACTGTTGTGGACTGATGGAGGGACGGCGTTTGAATGGTCAGCGGTACGAATAGAAATGTCCGTGGACTCTTCGAAGGTGTGGGATAGGAAAATCCGCCCACATAAGCTGACGAAGGGGACCGACTGCGTTTATGTTCAGGAAGTGATCTGAAGGACGTCCAAGAAAAGCTTCTAAGGGTTGAAGCAACAGTGACCGTACTAAAACTGACACAGGTAGGCGAGACGAGAAGTCTAAGGCGCTCGGGAGAACGGTGGTTAAGGAACTCTGCAAAATGACCCCGTAAGTTCGCGATAAGGGGTGCCTCTTGGGGTTCACGCTCTGGGAGGCCGCAGCGAATCGGCTCTGGCGACTGTTTATCAAAAACACAGGACTCTGCTAACACGTAAGTGGATGTATAGAGTCTGACGCCTGCCCGGTGCCGGTAGGTTAAGGAAGCGGGTTATCTTTACTTCGGAGAGAAGCTCTCGACCGAAGCCCCGGTAAACGGCGGCCGTAACTATGACGGTCCTAAGGTAACTTCAAAATGTCTTCGCCCATTTTTTGCCTTAGTAAAACTTGGCCATATGCTGGAAAACCTGAGTATCCGACGGTACGAGGCAGCGACTTAGGTCGTGGCCCGTGACAATCCGATCGGTGCAGGCAATCAGCAGGAAAGGCCTGGAAGTTTCGCGACTTCCAGGAATCCTCAGAGACTATACGCCAAGCCCACTCTGGACAGCCTGTCTAAGGAATCCGGTTTTTCATACCAGATTCTACGGCGAGGTTCCCTACCCTTTCTTACGTAAAGGCTGGGTAACAGTTTGGTGAAGATATAGTCCGAGCTGCATGGCGACATGCAGAGACCAGCAGAAATGACTGGTCCGATCATCTACTAGGGTCACCATGGGTGACTCGAAGCAGCCTCAGGTTGTTTCTGCTTGATTAACTTCAAGTTGATGCAGTCCTGGTACTCATCAAGTGCGTGAGACACACTTGGACGATAGGCCCCGTAGCAATGGTAGTAACAAATGAGCGAAGTTCCTTGTCGGGTAAGTTCCGACCTGCATGAAAGGCGTAACGACTGGAGCACTGTCTCAACCACCGACCCGGTGAAATTGTAGTCGTGGTGAAGATGCCACGTACCCGCGGTTAGACGGAAAGACCCCGTGAACCTTTACTGTAGGCTGATATTGGGCTGAGATATGTCTTGTGTAGGATAGGTGGGAGGCTTTGAACTGGCAGCGCCAGCTGTCAGGGAGCCAACCTTGAAATACCACCCTGGTCATGTTTTAGTTCTAACGCTGATCCTGTGAATCCAGGCAGCGGACAGTGTCAGTTGGGCAGTTTGACTGGGGCGGTCTCCTCCCAAAGAGTAACGGAGGAGTGCAAAGGTACCCTCAGCCTGGTTGGCAATCAGGCGTAGAGCGCAAAGGTAGAAGGGTGCTTGACTGCGAGACCCATAAGTCGAGCAGGAACGAAAGTTGGTCTTAGTGATCCGGTGGTTCCGAATGGAAGGGCCATCGCTCATCAGATAAAAGGTACTCCGGGGATAACAGGCTTATCGCATCCGAGCGTCCGTAGCGGCGATGCGGTTTGGCACCTCGATGTCGGCTCATCACATCCTGGGGGTGAAGAAGCTCCCAAGGGTTTGGCTGTTCGCCAATGAAAGTGGTACGTGAGCTGGGTTCAGACCGTCGTGAGACAGGTCGGTCCCTATCTGCCGTGGGCGTACGAAACTTGAGGAGGTTCTTCTTTAGTACGAGAGGATTTGGAAGGACGTAGCTCTGGTGTACCAGTTGTCGCGCTAGCGGCACGGCTGGATAGCTAACTACGGAAAGGATAAACGCTGAAAGCATCTAAGCGTGAAGCCCGCTCCGAGATTAGGTTTCGTTTCCCGTAAGGGATGAGAGTCCCCTGGAAGACTACCAGGTTGATAGGCTGGATGTGTAAGCACAGTAATGTGTTCAGCTAACCAGTACTAATGGACGAATGCTTGACCACTTGAATTCAACGCTCTTCAAGACGAGGCAGCGTAACTCAAGCGGGTCATTCGGAAATGGTTGGCCGGCGAAAGCGAGCTAACAAAGAAGGTCATCTATCAATTCAACCGAAGCGTGGCCGGGTTTAACCGCCCGCCACGTTTTTTCGGTGACCATATCGTAAAGGTCACACCCGTTCCCATACCGAACACGGTAGTTAAGCTTTCCGAGCCGATGATAGTGCCAAAAGTGCGAAAGTAGGTATCGCCGTTTTTTACAACTAAACCCTCTCTGGTTTCGACCAGAGAGGGTTTTTTATTTACCAGACCCGTACAACGCTACGCTGCCACTCTTTCCCGTACCCGGAGTCGCACGAGCCAAACACTTCCCCGAATGCTTGCGAATACGGCCAGCTCATCAGTCGCACGAACCCCACCTGCTTGTTTCGCATCCCGCGCGGCAAAATGCTGACCTGACCACGGTCCGCAAGCCAACGACTTTCCACACGACGGTTTTTCGTAAGCCCAGCAACAACTCGTCCAACGCCAAGCCTCTGAGATGGCGATCCGTACAACGCAAACCGATATGAATACGTCTGAAAACGAAGTTGCCACGACTGAAAGCGGCGCAACGCCGGCTCCGCCGAAACAGGAAAACGTCTGGATTAACATCGCACTGAATGTGCTGATTCCCTCCGTGCTGATGTCGAATGGAAAATCCTGGTTCGATCTGGAACCGGCGCCGCTGCTAATCATCGCGCTGGCGTTTCCCGTCTGCTATGGCATTTATGACTTCATCACCCGCCAGAAATACAACTTCTTTTCGGTAATTGGATTCGTCAGCATCCTGATTTCCGGCGGAGTCGGCCTGATGGAATTGGACAAGGGTTGGATCGCCGTCAAAGAAGCCGCGATTCCCGCTCTCTTCGCCGTCGCTGTCCTTGGTTCATTGAAAACCCCCTTCCCACTCGTCCGCACGTTCCTCTTCAGCCCCGGCATCTTTGACGTTGCCAAAGTCGAATCAGCGCTCGAAGCAAAGCAAAACCGGCCCCAATTCGAGCGTTTGCTGGTGCATTGCACCCTGCTGCTGGCTGCCTCGATGCTGCTGAGCGCCGTGCTCAGTTTCGTTCTGGCAAAGTACCTGATCCGCAGTGAAACGGGCACCGATGCGTTCGTCGAGGAAATGGGTCGGATGACCGCCTGGAGCTGGCCGGTTATCACCATTCCCAGCATGGCCGTGATGATGGTCGCTTTATACAAATTGGTCGGCGGCATCGAGAAATTCACAGGTTACGACTTGGATGATGTGCTGTTGGCAGCGCGACGAGAAAAGAAGAATGAAGACGAATCGCCGGTTGAACCTGAAGGCGCGGAGAAGTGAGATATTGGCAATAGTCGACGCGGCGGCAAAAACACAGTTCGTTGATATCAGTTTTGCTCACGCCTTTGGCGACGACTTCTGTGAGTATTCGTTGTCAGCCTTCGGCGCGAAAGTGCTATTCTGCGCAACCCTCCCAGGCTACGCGACGGTCGCTCGAAATGCAGCTACTCGATGGATGTTGAGGCCAAGGGCGACGTAGAAAGGGAGATATTGGCAATAGTCGTGTTCTGGATGGCATTTTTAGGCGGCGACTTCCTGCAGTTCTCCGTTCACGAATTTCTTTCCTTCGATGAGAGAGATGATCCTCTCATGCCCGTTCAGCCTTCTCCATTTCCGTTGAGCTGACAGACCGAGCTTGAACATCATCGTCAGGCTGGCGCGTCTGGTTCCACAGCCCTTGGTTCGTCGGTGCCGTAATCGAATCGTAGCGAAGGTGGATTCAATCGGATTGGTGGTTCTCAGATGCTTCCGAGATATTGGCAATAGTCGTGTTCTGGATGGCATTTTTAGGCGGCGACTGGACTGCCCCCAAAAGTTGATACAGCGTTATGAGGGTACGGGTTGGGTAAATGGTTCATTGGTTTTGTGCTGCTGCAGCGGAGGTCGCGCAGCGACCGAAGCGGAAGCAGCACAACGCGACGCAAATGCAGCCGGGGTAAGACAGCCGAGCGAGCTGTGCGGCCGACGGTGGTTGTAGGTATGTCTCCAGTGCTCGATGACCTTTCTGGCTTCATCGACCGTCGTGAATTCTTCGCACGCAAGGCATTCGTCTCGCAAGCGGCTGTTAAAGCTCTCAACGTATCCGTTTTACCAAGGGCTGCCTGGCTCGATATAGGAAGTTCCCACGTCGATCCGTTCAAGGAACTGGCGAACACGTTGTGACACGAATTCGGGTCCGTTGTCACTGCGAATGAATTGTGGAGCTCCACGGATTGCAAGCAGATCTGCTAACAGTTCGACGAAGTCATCGCCGGTAAACCGACGTCCTACTTCCAAGGCCAAGCACTCTCGCGTGTACTCGTCAATCACGACGAGAATCTTCAGCGAACGCCCGTTCATAGTACGGTCGAAGATAAAGTCAACCGACCATACGTGGTTCTTGTGTTCCGCCTTGCGGCGGCTGATTCCACCCAGCGAGCAGCCCATGCGTCTGCGTTTCACCTTCTTTTGTGGCACTTTCAGGCCTTCTTGACGCCAAAGTCGATAGATCCGCTTGGCATTCACTCGCCAACCTTCACCGCGAAGAAGACGCGTGATCTGCCGATAACCGTAACGAGGAAACTCGCTAACGAGTTCGAGGATACGACGGATCAAATGCGGTTCGTCTTCTTTGATGAGTGGCTTGTAACGTTGAGTACTGAACGGCTGTTCCAATGCCCGGCAAGCCCGACGCTGCGATACTTCACATGCCTGTTGAACATGTGCGACCGCCTCACGCCGCCGTGCCGGGCTCAGTAGTTTCCCTCCAAGGCTTCCTTGAGGATTCGCTTGTCAAGTTCAGCCTCGGCAAGCATCTCCTTGAGCTTTTGGTTCTCAATCTCAAGGTCACCAAGTCGCTTCGCCTCATCGGACTTCATGCCGCCGAACTGCTTCTTCCAACGGCTCCAGGTTACATCGCTAATTTCCAGCTTCTGGTAAACCTCGGCCAACGGCTTGCCTACCGACAACATCGCCTCACCCTGCTGAAGCAATTTCACAATCTGTTCTGGCCTGCGTCGCTTGCGTTTCTTCGTCATCGAGAATCTCCTTGCCTTTCTGGCTCTAGATTCTCATAACACGTGAATCAGGATTTGGGGAGCACTCCACGACTTCCTGCAGTTCTCCGTTCACGAATTTCTTTCCTTCGATGAGAGAGATGATCCTCTCGTGTCCGTTGAGTCTTCTCCATTTCCGTTGAGCTGACAGACCGAGCTTGAACATCATCGTCAGGCTGGCGCGTCTGGTTCCACAGCCCTTGGTTCGTCGGTGCCGTAATCGAATCGTAGCGAAGGTGGATTCAATCGGATTGGTGGTTCTCAGATGCTTCCAATGCTCGGCCGGAAAGTCATAAAAAGTCAGCAACACATCTCGATCCTTCTTCAGGCATTCGCACGCTTCCGGGTACTTCGGGCCGTACTTTTCCAGGAAGGTGTCGAAGGCCTTGTTCGCATCTTCTCGCGTCGCTGCCATCCAGATTTCATGGATATCTGCCTTCGCTTTGGGCTGTACGCTCTTGGGCATCTTGTTGAGCACGTTCCCCGTCTTGTGAAACCAGCAGCGTTGCTCACATGTTTCCCCGAACACTTCGCGCAGCGCAGCCCAGAACCCGAGTGCCCCATCGCCAACGGCGACTTTGGGAGCCTGGGTAAGACCACGACTCTTAAAGTCAATGAGCAGCTCGTACCAACTCTGCTTGCTTTCGCGAAAGCCATCGACGATGGCAATCAATTCCTTGCGACCATCGGCGGTGGCGCCCATCAAAACCAGCATGCATTGGCGTTTCTGGGCGGTATCTTCCAGCCGCACATTGGCATGAATGCCATCGGCCCAGAGATAAACATATCGCTTGTCCGAGAGCTCTCGGCGGCTCCACTCGTCGTACTCGCTGCCCCATTTCTCTTTCAGTCGAACGACCACATTCGGTCCGAGGCTCTTCGCGTCATTACCCAGCAGCGATTGCAACGCTTCCTGAAAGTCGCCCGTCGAAATGCCTTTGAGGTAGAGCCAGGGAATCAATTCGTCGATCGTTTTACTGCGACGCAAGTAGGGCGGCAGGACCGAAGCCGAAAACGCCACGCGGCCTTCCTTCTCTGAGGAGTTGTCGCGAACGCGAGGCTGGCTGACTTCCAATCGGCCAGCTCCCGTCAACAGTTCACGTGACGGCAAGTAGCCATTACGCACGAGAAGCCGCTTGCCTTGCTCGTCGCGTCGGTCTGAATGCTGCAGCAAGAACTCACTCACTTCGGCTTCGATCGCGGTCTGAAGCATCTGCTGAGCGCCCGTGCGAATGATCTCATCCAACGGACTCTTGTCATCAAACTGGGCCCGAAAGGCCAGCACTTCTGGATCGGTGTGCTCTACTGGATTCACGCGTCGTTCTGTCGTAACCTTCCTCATGGCGTACTCCTTGTGCCCTTGTTGGGCCGCTGATGAATAATGCAAATCACCAGCAGGATACGCCGCCTTTTTCTCATCTCAAAGAACACGACTTCCGGTTATATCTCCGGTTGGTGATCGCCATGGCAACCACCGCCGTCTGTTCGGCTCAGCCGAATACCATCAATCATCATCACAACCCAGTCGTGCGCGGACAAATCCTTCCCCCAAAGCGCTTTTACAAACTTGTGACCCACATCCTGCCAGAGCCGGGAAACGCTTGAACGGCCAACGCCTGGCGACTTCGGATGTGTCTGCCGTACCTCGCGCGTGCTGACACCCGCAATCAACGGGTTCATGATCGAATCACGAAGCTCGTCCGGGTTGTTCGCCGATTCATAGCTGGCCAGTGGTACTTCCGTCGTCGAGCCGTCGGGAAGTGTTCGCCGCACGCGAGGACGAACGACCTCCTCACGCTGCCCCTCGTGAAGTATCCGGCCCGGACTGGTGCCCGCTCGAAAACAATCACTGTCACTCTGAGCGTGCTTCCAACCGCAAAGCTCCGTCACCTCTGCCGACATCACCTCGATCAGCATCTGACGCACGCACCCACGCAGGTGCTCACGAAATACGACGCCTGCTTCTGACGAAGAAGCTTGTCCTAGCTCAAGCAAGAGTCTAGATTCATCCATGGGTGGTCTCCCGGTCGGTTCTGCCGACGCTTAAGGTTTCATCGCCGGGCATTTTAGCCCAACGGGAGACCGCCTTTCATTTCAACATTTTTTGGGACGCTTCCCAGTCTAACGGCGGTGGTGTCCGGTGGCCGGGGAGGCGCGATAAGCTGAATGCGAAACCACGGTTCGCGGCCCCAGCCAGGATAGTAGCTGGCGGACGCCGTCCGCCGCACATTGCGCCGATGTCAGAGCGACTCGCTTTCGCAACGTAAAAAAAGACCCTCCCGATTGATGCGGGAGGGTCAAGATGAAATGACATTATGGTGATGCTACTTGGTCAACTACAGTCGCGTCACCTGCAGACTTGTTTTCTTATTGACGTTTGCGGAAAAAGACCAGCACCGAACAAGCCAACAATCCAAGGGCAACCGAACTTGGTTCGGGAACAACGGTAATCGAACCGCTCAAGAAAGTGATGGGTAGTTCAGCACCAGACGCATCGTTGTAGTTATTGAACGCCGACTGTTTTAGCCAAGTCAAGGGAAAGACGCCGCTTGTGACGCCCGCTGGGATCTCAAAGTCGATTAATGCCAAATCGCCACTTACCGCAGACAATGCACCGCCATCATCGGAACTTCCAACCGTTTGTCCGCCGGTAAAGTCGGTAAAGTTACCAAAAGAATAGACGCCTGGCGCATCCATGGAAGCTGAGGTCAATGTGACACCGGAATCGACGTCAAAATTAATGTTGTACGACGAAATAGTGTCTTCGCCGATGTCCGCACCCGTCACCTCGACCGATGCCACAATCTGACCTGGCGTCGCTGTCACTCCGTCGGCGTTGACCACGATGTCCGGCAAAGTGAATATCCGCGAAGCCGTTGCCGTTTGTGTCACGGCGAGAAGACCAAACGCAAACGTCAGTGTGAGGGATACACGAGCGAGTGATCTGAAAGAACTCTTCGAAATTGTCGACATTAGCGTACTCCTTAGGGCGAGTTAAAATGCAAATTAATTGGTGACCAAACTGTGTCACCAACAACAACCTTAAGTTAATTGGATGGGGCTGAAAACACAAGCAAAAATTCAGCCACAAACTCGGAAAACATGAATTGGGTCAACTTGACCCAACCCCAACGTAACAACAAGGGAGAAAGGCCCGTCTGGGTTCCAGACGGGCTCTTCGCAATTAGCGATCTAGCCAACGTCGTTCGTGCTTGATTTACCAGCCGAACTCATCCTGGCCAATGTTCGCAAACAAATCGTCTACGAGAGTTACTTCCTCTCGCTCGTCTTCGCTGTCATTCACACTGCTGTTGTTGTGCCGCGCCAACGGCCGCAGCGACGACTTCTGGCTGAAACGATCGAAGGTTGGCAACGCGTTCTTCACGCCATCACCGTCCACATCTTCGTTCGCCACCTCAAACATGCGGTCAACCGATTCCGGATTCACCGTAGGTGTGTTGAGAATCGGGAAGCCTCCCGGCAATTGCGTGAATTGCCGATTACGTGTCAACGTGACGTCACCGCCAGTGATGGCGCCACTGCCGTTAACATCTTTGAATTCTGAGTACGCTCCAAAAGTAGTCGATGTGAACTGAGCGTTCCGTACGATTGTCACATCTCCACCCGTTACGGCTCCCGTTTGGTTGGCATCACCTGGCAGGACACTGAACGAGAATTCGTAGTCTGTGCCAGCCTCGCCGTTAGCGTCACCGTCGAGTGGATTCCCGCTACCATCCGTCACCGTGTCGTCAATTTGTAGCAGTAAGTTGTCGGCTCCGATCGCGCTTCCCAGAGTGATAGTCGCCGTCATGTTGCTGTAGCTCACTACACCGCCGTAGTCGGCCACGTTGAAACCCAACAAACTGACGTCGTTGGTATCAATGCTTACGTTGTCACTGAATGTGATGTAAATCCGATTGATATTGACCCATGGCAGAGGGGTCCCACCATCAGGAACTTCGTAACCAAGCCCATCGACCGGATCGATGTAGTCGAGGAAGCTCTGATTCCACCCATCCGAACCGACCTTGATGCTCGTGACTTGTGGGCCAGGTGGTGTCGTTACATCAATCTGGAACACCAAGTCACCGGGAGTCGACGGATTGTTCAGGTCGCCATTGACCGTCTCATACTGGCCCGGATCGAGCGGTGCTTGATCCTCAAAGGCGACTTCCTCTTCACCACTACCCACCGTGATGATCGAGACTTCATCTCCATCGACTTGAACGATGTACTGTGCGTTCGGAGTCAATTGGTCAAAGTGGAACTCGCCGTCGGCATCCGTGACGGTCGATAGGCCCGTGCCCAAAAGTGCGACCGTGACGCCCTCGACACCTGCATCGTTTTGATCGACGACAAGACCGTGGATCGAACCTTCGATCAGGTTGGTGATCGCCAGTTGCGACTTCAATTCTTCGGTTTGCAATCCTGGATAAGGCATTCCCAGACCGGATTCAGACACCAAAACCGTTCCGTAGGTGACCTCGACCGGGAAGGGTACGATACCAGTGATTACGGCCGGCGATTCGACTTCACGGAGCGAGTACATACCGGGGATGACATCTGTGAACCAGTATTCACCATCTTCGTTGGTGGTGGCCGTGTACTGCACGACCTGGTTCATGTCGACCAACTCCAGCTCAATATTCGGAGCCGGTGCGCCGGTGCCTTCTTGCGTCTTGATGCCATGAACGGCACCCGCGTAATAGTTGCCGAACACCAAGTCGTTGCCGACCAACACCTCATGCTTCAGCGAGAACGTCTCGAACCGCAGGTTGTCCAAACCTACCGTGCCGCCATGGAAGAGGCTGTCAGCTTCGGAGAACATGCTACCGCCCGCCTCAACGTAAGCGATTGGCGTTGCTGATGTAACCGTGATCGTGGCGACCTGACCGGATGCAGTAAGTTCTGGCGACTCGACGAATCCGAGTACAACCCCGTTCGCATCGTAGGCAACCAGCAGACCCTGGTCGCTGTCATCGTTCGCGATCACGTCGATGCTGACCGAACGTACATCCAGGTCAAACGTGGCGCGGAGGACGTTGGATTGACCTCCCTGGCTGATTTCCGCGAAGGCAAATTCGTCTCGTGCCATCACGGCAACTGGGATACCCGCCACCACTGCGTCTTCATGACCAAAGACCCTTGCGCCGGTCGAGGCGTTCGGCACAGTGATGGGTAAGGTCGCTTCGATGTCCGAGTAGACCTCAAAGGTCAAAACGTCGGCCCAGATGTTCTCGATCGTGACGTTCGGGAAGGAAGTACCGAAATCGGGATCAGCGATGTGGAGTTCCGCTTGGTTGATGCCCGAGGCACCGTTCGTCCAGACATATTCCTCACCGTAACCGATGGTCACGGTCCAGGAATCGGGCGTACTGGAGAACAGGCCTTCCTGATCATCTGGAACACCATTTCCGCCTTCGTCCGGGAACCCGTCGCCATTCAGATCGTTGCGATCGGTCAGGTCCAGCCGTTCAATCACGGTGTACGACGTACCGATCGGCAGGTCTGTGAACCAGAACTGGCCATCGACGTCAGTGTATTCCACGTCGTCATCGTTACCGACTCCGTCGCCGTTGATGTCCACGATGTCGCCATTTTCATCCAGCAACTGGAAGGCGACCCATTCCATGGGCGTTTCCCAATGGTGATTGCCCGGTTGATAGACGCCGTCCACATTGAAATCGGCGAACTTGAAGCCGTGGATCGAGCCGTAGACTGCGTTGCCGATCATGAGGTCGGTGTTGGGATCGGCGTCAGCATTCCAATATAGTGCTTCAGCCGGTCCGACACTGACTGTTCCATTGAGATCAGTCGTTTGATACATGCCTTCCAACCCGTCGGCGACGCCGTTGTTGTTCGAATCGGAACGCGGATCGTTCAGGAATTCGACGACGGTGACATCCTGGTTGGGGATCACATCCGTGAACCAGAACTGACCATCGGCCATGCTGGTCGTGAGGGCCGGCATGCCGTTGGCCAACTCCACGACGTTACCGTTGGCATCGACGAGTCCAATCAGGATGTTGTCAATTCCCGGTTCGCCACTGGCGGGGACATACTGCTCTTCTGGTGTGAAGTCCCAGACGCCGTCGCCATCGAGATCGGCAAACTTATAGCCGTGAATTTGACCGCTGATGTAGTTGTTACCGAACATCAACGAGCTGTCGGCCAGCCCCTGACCTGAGCGAGTATTCTTCAACGCCGTCGAGGCGAGGGCCGCAAATTCTTCCGGCTGGCGTGATTTGTCCAAACGGAGCCATGGTGTCCATCGGACGGTCGTAGGCATCACCGACGTACGAGGGAATGCCCTCGTAGGTGGTGGCATCGTCCCACTGCAGCTCATCGCGACTTTCGATCGTCCAAGTTGTCAAGCCGTCAGGACCCACGCCAATGTCCGAGAAATCAGGAGCGTTCGGATCAAAGGTGTCCGGATCAAAGGTCGAGTTGATCTCCGGTCCACACTGGACCTGATTGGTCGTCTGCTCGAAGTCCGTACCGGTCAGGTCTTCACAAATCGTGTAGGTGCCTGGCTCCAGATCAAGGAACCAGAATTCACCCTTCGAGTTGCTGAACTCCATGCCAGCCATCGACCACTGATGCGTGGTGACGTTGAATGGGACCCCGCTGACCGGCTGGTAGGGGAACGTCTCCGACCCTTCGTACCGATAGAGCACGAACTTAATGTCTTCCAAAGGTGGTTCGACAAGGTCAGGCTCGTTGTCACCCCCGCGATCGTAAGTGTCGCCGCTGTCCCAGTAGCTGTCTCTGTCGTAGTCGCGGAACTTGAACCCATGGATCGAGCCCAGTACGTAGTTGAACCAGTCACCGGATTGAATCAGTGGCGAGCCACTTTCCGCGACCACTTCGAATACACGGGTATCCAGCACCAAGCCTTGACCGTCGGTACCGTCCCAAGGACCCACATCATCGATACCATCGGTATTGGTATCCTGCGTGGGGGATTCTTGCACCGTGTAGGTGCCAGGCGCCAGGTCATTGAATCGGAAAACGCCGTTGCCATTTGTTGTGGTCGATGTCACGAAGACGGCCGTAGTGCCAATGCCCTTAAACAGATCGAAGGAAACATTCGCAAAGCGAGGGTCGCTGTCGTCAACACCGTTGCCGTTCAAGTCTTCATACTTGACGCCGCGAATATCGACTGGATCGTAGTTACCGAAGATCAGTGAAGCTTCCAGGATCGGATTCTTCAAGGCGGTTCTGGCATCGGCCTCGGCCTGAGTTTCACCGTCCATGCGGCGGTTGTAAGCTTCACCCTCGAAAGGCACCGACGTGAAGAGCGGTGCCGTCATCCCATTGCAGTTCATCACGGCTGTAGATCGTGTAGGCTTCTGCTTCTGTAGGCGTTTGGCCCACGTTGATCGGATCGCCACAGACGTATCCGCTAGGATTGAATGTCGAAACTGGTGAACCTTCCTGCTGACCGGTGCTGAGGACCCAGTCCTCGTAACCGCTGGAAGCAGCCAGGTTCTCACGCACGACATACTGGCCTGGTTCCAGATCGCTGAACCAGAATTCACCGTGGATGTTGGTGATCGCTGTGCCAGCAGGCGCCCACAGGTGCGTCGTGACGGTGCAAGCCACGCCGCTGTACGGGTCGAACGTGTACGCGGCCGTGCCAAGATAGGTGTAGAGGTTGAAGACGACGCCTTCCAGTCCCTCTTCCTGAATCGACGTGTTACCGAACACGCCATCGCCACTGGCGTCACGATCAAAGAGACCATCGCCGTCGAGGTCTTCGAACTTCACGCCGTGGATCGAGCCCGAGACGTAGTTGACCCAATCGCCCGCATCAATCGTCTCGCCACTGAGGGCATCAACGCTGAAGGCGCGGTCGTCATACGTCAAACCGGTGACGTCATCGAAGCCGTCATTGTTGACGTCGGTGATCGGAGCTTCCGTGATCGTGTACTGGCCAGGCTTCAAACCTTCGAAACTGAAATCGCCGTTGGTGTCGGTGACATCGGTCAGCGACACGAAATTGCCCATGCCGTCGAAACCGGTCAAGGTGAACTGGACACCCGAGAAACCATCGTCACTACCATTGAGGTTCGTTTCGAATTTCTGGCCCACGATATCGACCGGATCGTAGTTGCCGAAGATCAGTGAAGTTTGCAGGATCGGATTCTTCAAAGCGGTTCTGGCATCAGCCTCGGCCTGAGTTTCACCGTCCATGCGGCGGTTGTATGCTTCACCCCCGAAAGGCGCCGATGTGAAGGCGGTGTCGTTATCCCATTGCAGTTCATCACGGCTGTAGATCGTGTAGGCGTCTGCTTCCGTGGGAGTTTGGCCCACGTTGATGGGGTCCCCACAGACGTATCCGCTAGGATCGAACGTCGAGACCGGCAAACCTTCCTGCTGACCGGTGGTCAGCACCCAGTCCTCGTAACCGGGCGAAGCAGCCAGGTTCTCACGCACGACATACTGGCCTGGTTCCAGATCGCTGAACCAGAATTCGCCGTGGATGTTGGTGGTCGCTGTGCCAGCGAACGCCCACAAGTGAGTCGTGACGGTGCAAGCCACGCCGCTGTACGGGTCGAACGTGTAGGCGGTTGTTCCAAGATAGGTGTAGAGGTCGAAGACGACGCCTTCCAGGCCCTCTTCCTGAATCGATGTGTCACCGAACACGCCATTGCTATTGGCGTCACGATCAAAGTTGCCGTCGCCGTCGAGGTCTTCAAACTTCACGCCATGGATCGAGCCCGAGACGTAGTTGAACCAATCGCCCGCATCAATCGTTTCGCCACTTGTGGCCGTTACGCTGAAGACGCGGTTGTCATACGTCAAACCGGTGACGTCATCGAAGCCGTCATTGTTGACGTCGGTGATCGGAGCTTCCGTGATTGTGTACTGGCCAGGCTTCAAACCTTCGAAACTGAAATCGCCGTTGGTGTCGGTGACATCGGTCAGCGACACGAAATTGCCCATGCCGTCGATACCGGTCAAGGTGAACTGGACACCCGAGAAACCATCGTTACCACCATTGAGGTTCGTTTCGAATTTCTGGCCCACGATATCGACCGGATCGTAGTTACCGAAGATCAGTGAAGCTTCCAGGATCGGATTCTTCAAGGCGGTTCTGGCATCGGCCTCGGCCTGAGTTTCACCGTCCATGCGGCGGTTGTAAGCTTCGCCCTCGAAAGGCACCGACGTGAAGACGGTGCCGTCATCCCATTGCAGTTCATCACGGCTGTAGATCGTGTAGGCTTCTGCCTCCGTAGGTGTTTGGCCCACGTTGATCGGATCGCCACAGACGTATCCGCTAGGATCGAACGCCGAGAACGGCAAACCTTCCTGCTGACCGGTGCTCAGCACCCAGTCCTCGTAACCGCTGGAAGCAGCCAAGTTCTCACGCACGACATACTGGCCTGGTTCCAGATCGCTGAACCAGAATTCACCGTGGATGTTGGTGATCGCTGTGCCAGCAGGCGCCCACAGGTGCGTCGTGACGGTGCAAGCCACGCCGCTGTACGGGTCGAACGTGTACGCGGCCGTGCCAAGATAGGTGTAGAGGTTGAAGACGACGCCTTCCAGTCCCTCTTCCTGAATCGACGTGTTACCGAACACGCCATCGCCACTGGCGTCACGATCAAAGAGACCATCGCCGTCGAGGTCTTCGAACTTCACGCCGTGGATCGAGCCCGAGACGTAGTTGACCCAATCGCCCGCATCAATCGTCTCGCCACTGAGGGCATCAACGCTGAAGGCGCGGTCGTCATACGTCAAACCGGTGACGTCATCGAAGCCGTCATTGTTGACGTCGGTGATCGGAGCTTCCGTGATCGTGTACTGGCCAGGCTTCAAACCTTCGAAACTGAAATCGCCGTTGGTGTCGGTGACATCGGTCAGCGACACGAAATTGCCCATGCCGTCGAAACCGGTCAAGGTGAACTGGACACCCGAGAAACCATCGTCACTACCATTGAGGTTCGTTTCGAATTTCTGGCCCACGATATCGACCGGATCGTAGTTGCCGAAGATCAGTGAAGTTTGCAGGATCGGATTCTTCAAAGCGGTTCTGGCATCAGCCTCGGCCTGAGTTTCACCGTCCATGCGGCGGTTGTATGCTTCACCCCCGAAAGGCGCCGATGTGAAGGCGGTGTCGTTATCCCATTGCAGTTCATCACGGCTGTAGATCGTGTAGGCGTCTGCTTCCGTGGGAGTTTGGCCCACGTTGATGGGGTCCCCACAGACGTATCCGCTAGGATCGAACGCCGAGAACGGCAAACCTTCCTGCTGACCGGTGGTCAGCACCCAGTCCTCGTAACCGGGCGAAGCAGCCAGGTTCTCACGCAC
Organism: uncultured Planctomycetales bacterium; assembly: GCA_963821085.1. GTDB lineage: Bacteria > Planctomycetota > Planctomycetia > Pirellulales > Pirellulaceae > CAWGCE01. Next base: position 578,963 of record CAWGCE010000009.1, read on the forward strand.
GACATACTGGCCTGGTTCCAGATCGCTGAACCAGAATTCGCCGTGGATGTTGGTGGTCGCTGTGCCAGCGAACGCCCACAAGTGAGTCGTGACGGTGCAAGCCACGCCGCTGTACGGGTCGAACGTGTAGGCGGTTGTGCCAAGATAGGTGTAGAGGTCGAAGACGACGCCTTCCAGGCCCTCTTCCTGAATCGATGTGTCACCGAACACGCCATTGCTATTGGCGTCACGATCAAAGCGCCCGTCGCCGTCGAGGTCTTCAAACTTCACGCCATGGATCGAGCCCGAGACGTAGTTGAACCAATCGCCCGCATCAATCGTTTCGCCACTTGTGGCCGTTACGCTGAAGACGCGGTTGTCATACGTCAAACCGGTGACGTCATCGAAGCCGTCATTGTTGACGTCGGTGATCGGAGCTTCCGTGATTGTGTACTGGCCAGGCTTCAAACCTTCGAAACTGAAATCGCCGTTGGTGTCGGTGACATCGGTCAGCGACACGAAATTGCCCATGCCGTCGATACCGGTCAAGGTGAACTGGACACCCGAGAAACCATCGTTACCACCATTGAGGTTCGTTTCGAATTTCTGGCCCACGATATCGACCGGATCGTAGTTACCGAAGATCAGTGAAGCTTCCAGGATCGGATTCTTCAAGGCGGTTCTGGCATCGGCCTCGGCCTGAGTTTCACCGTCCATGCGGCGGTTGTAAGCTTCGCCCTCGAAAGGCACCGACGTGAAGACGGTGCCGTCATCCCATTGCAGTTCATCACGGCTGTAGATCGTGTAGGCTTCTGCCTCCGTAGGTGTTTGGCCCACGTTGATCGGATCGCCACAGACGTATCCGCTAGGATCGAACGCCGAGAACGGCAAACCTTCCTGCTGACCGGTGCTCAGCACCCAGTCCTCGTAACCGCTGGAAGCAGCCAAGTTCTCACGCACGACATACTGGCCTGGTTCCAGATCGCTGAACCAGAATTCACCGTGGATGTTGGTGATCGCTGTGCCAGCAGGCGCCACAGGTGCGTCGTGACGGTGCAAGCCACGCCGCTGTACGGGTCGAACGTGTACGCGGCCGTGCCAAGATAGGTGTAGAGGTTGAAGACGACGCCTTCCAGTCCCTCTTCCTGAATCGACGTGTTACCGAACACGCCATCGCCACTGGCGTCACGATCAAAGAGACCATCGCCGTCGAGGTCTTCGAACTTCACGCCGTGGATCGAGCCCGAGACGTAGTTGACCCAATCGCCCGCATCAATCGTCTCGCCACTGAGGGCATCAACGCTGAAGGCGCGGTCGTCATACGTCAAACCGGTGACGTCATCGAAGCCGTCATTGTTGACGTCGGTGATCGGAGCTTCCGTGATCGTGTACTGGCCAGGCTTCAAACCTTCGAAACTGAAATCGCCGTTGGTGTCGGTGACATCGGTCAGCGACACGAAATTGCCCATGCCGTCGAAACCGGTCAAGGTGAACTGGACACCCGAGAAACCATCGTCACTACCATTGAGGTTCGTTTCGAATTTCTGGCCCACGATATCGACCGGATCGTAGTTGCCGAAGATCAGTGAAGTTTGCAGGATCGGATTCTTCAAAGCGGTTCTGGCATCAGCCTCGGCCTGAGTTTCACCGTCCATGCGGCGGTTGTATGCTTCACCCCCGAAAGGCGCCGATGTGAAGGCGGTGTCGTTATCCCATTGCAGTTCATCACGGCTGTAGATCGTGTAGGCGTCTGCTTCCGTGGGAGTTTGGCCCACGTTGATGGGGTCCCCACAGACGTATCCGCTAGGATCGAACGCCGAGAACGGCAAACCTTCCTGCTGACCGGTGGTCAGCACCCAGTCCTCGTAACCGGGCGAAGCAGCCAGGTTCTCACGCACGACATACTGGCCTGGTTCCAGATCGCTGAACCAGAATTCGCCGTGGATGTTGGTGGTCGCTGTGCCAGCGAACGCCCACAAGTGAGTCGTGACGGTGCAAGCCACGCCGCTGTACGGGTCGAACGTGTAGGCGGTTGTGCCAAGATAGGTGTAGAGGTCGAAGACGACGCCTTCCAGGCCCTCTTCCTGAATCGATGTGTCACCGAACACGCCATTGCTATTGGCGTCACGATCAAAGCGCCCGTCGCCGTCGAGGTCTTCAAACTTCACGCCATGGATCGAGCCCGAGACGTAGTTGAACCAATCGCCCGCATCAATCGTTTCGCCACTTGTGGCCGTTACGCTGAAGACGCGGTTGTCATACGTCAAACCGGTGACGTCATCGAAGCCGTCATTGTTGACGTCGGTGATCGGAGCTTCCGTGATTGTGTACTGGCCAGGCTTCAAACCTTCGAAACTGAAATCGCCGTTGGTGTCGGTGACATCGGTCAGCGACACGAAATTGCCCATGCCGTCGATACCGGTCAAGGTGAACTGGACACCCGAGAAACCATCGTTACCACCATTGAGGTTCGTTTCGAATTTCTGGCCCACGATATCGACCGGATCGTAGTTGCCGTAGATCAAGGAAGGAATCGCAGCACTGGGGTTCTTCAACGCTGTACGGTCATCGGCCTCTTGCTGAGTTTCACCGGCCATGGGGCGGTTGTAAGCTTGTCCGACGTAAGGATTGTCGAAGAATACCAAGTCGTCGGCATCCCACTGCAATTCATCACGGCTGGAAAGCGTGTGCAGCTCGCCGGCTGGTACGGAATTCGGGTTTTCGCCGATGTTGAAGGAAACGGTGTTAGTACAGCTGTAATCTTCGGGCACGCCTTCCGTATCCGGATCGCCCACCTGCTGACCGGTGTTCAGTACCCAGTCTTCAAAATCGCCAGTCAGGTTCTCACGCACGACATACGTGCCCGGGGCCAGACCCGTGAACCAGAACTCGCCGTGGACATCCGTAGTTGCAGTTCCGTCGAACGTCCAATCGTAGGTCGTCACCATGCAAGTTCCGACACTGAACGTGGAGAACGTGTAAACGTTCGTGGCCACGAACCTGTACAGGTCGAACTGAACGCCTTCCAGACCCTCTTCTTCGCCCACGCCCGTACCAAACAGACCATCGCCACTGCCGTCACGATCAAACACACCATCGCCGTCGAGATCGTCGAACTTCACACCGTGGATCGAAGTTGCCACGTAGTTCAGGAAGTCAAGACCCTCAATTTTCTGACCCGCTGCCAGATCGACAACGTGCGTGGCTGGGAATTCGGAGTTCGTGACCTGCGTGAGGCCCTGCTGGTTGTCCGTGATGGTGTCGTTGTTAATGTCGGTCAGATTCAGACGTTCTCGAACTCGGTATACGCCATCTGCCAAATAACTGAACCAGTAAGCTCCATTGACGTCGGTCTCGATGTTGTTAACTGGATTTCCAAGAAGGTCCGTGGCAGGCACCCAAGGGCCAACACCATTGATTCGCGTTTGCAGCTCCATCACCACCCCGTTCACGTCGCCTTCGGCGAAGTTCGGGATGGTTACATTTTCATCCGCCGTTCCATCACCATCAACGTCCTCAAATTTCACACCGTGAACCGAGTTACCCAGTTTGACGATGACCTTGTGGTCTTCGACTTCACCGTCATTAGCGTGGCCGCCAGCCAGATCCAGCTCTCGTCCCGTGTCACACGGATCGCTGTGAATTCGAGCCCGCAGGAACGTGAAGCCATCATCCGTGACGGCGTCATTCATCGACGCCGGAATGGTGACCATAAAGGCCACCACGCCTTCGGTCGTCACTTCAAAACCGGTAGCGAATTCTTCGTGAAGATCGTCGAAATCGCCGTCGCCATTCCAGTCAATACCAGCCGTGACATAACCCGGGTTGTCAACGGACACATTCTGGATGTCGAGTTCGACTTTCGCCATCGACTCGTTCATGGGATCGGAAACGAACATCTCGGTTTGTACATCGTCGCTGGGCTCATTTGCAGCGCCGACGTTGAAGTAATCGAGCAATCCGTCTTCATCGCCTACGGGAGCATTCACTTCGAACCAAGCGGAAAAGACACTGGACCTGGTTAGATCAAAAGGAGGGCCTTGCGGTTGTTGAATTTCGTTAATCGGCACGAATCCCGAGCCTGTATCCGCCAGGAACTCAAGCTGTACACTGAAATCAGCGCCGGCGGAAATGTCGACGACCTCGCCAATACCCGGTTCGAGCAAGGTAATGGACGGGTCTGCTGATTCCCAATCGTTGTATCCACCACTAACCGTCGCCCTGAATTCCATTGGCACAGGGAAACTACCTAGGGCGTCATTGGGGTTGTCCCACATCGTCGTGCCGGTCCAAGTGGCCACCGCGCCGACAGAGCTGAAGTACGAGAGCGGATCCGGCGAGCCGTCCAGGGCCGCGGTCACATCGCGGAAGCCAAAGAACAGCGACTCAAACTGACTGTCATCCCAGTTGTCAAAATTCCAAGTCACGCCGCCCGCGTCACCAGCGCTGGTACCGGTGGATGAGAATTCGTTTGTATCGAAACCTGGTGGCGGATAATCGTAGGAAACTGCGCTGTTATCGGCGGGATTGAAATCATCGCCGCCCGTCATCATGCCAGCCATGGCTTCGGGTTGGCCGTCTGGTTCGGCGTCGGGAGTTATGCCAAACGAAGGACCGCGGGAGCCGGTCGGGCAACCAACCGTGTAGAACCATGCTGTGTTCGCAGCGGATCCAACTACCGTCACGGTGATCTGGCTGGACAGTCCGCTGAAGTTGACCGTTGCGTTGGCTACGCCATTCGTTGAGACAAAGTTAGCCGTCCCGTCGATCGTGCCGTCCGCATCGAAGATGACATTGCCTTCGTACTCGATAATCACTGAATCTGGAATACTATACGTCTCATAGTCAAAACTAAACGTCCCCGACGTCGCACCCAAATCGAACACGCTGACATTCGTACCTTCGCCACCCGATACCGTCTGCTCTCCGCAATCGGCACCGCCGCTGCCATGCCGCGGGCCATCGTCCGCCAGCGTTGTCTGATACGGAGCGGGTAAGTCACCGTAGTCATAATCGACGACGCCGTCCTGGTTGTTGATCTCGACGGCACCGTGGGAGAAGAACCTCGCCCCGTTCGCATCGAAAGTATCCGTGAATGTCCAATCAAAGGCACCCGTAGCGCTGGTGCTGGCCCCGCCTTGTGTCCGCCCCGGGTCCGGGAAATTGCCGTCGTTCAGGATATCGGTCTGGTCTGCTCCAACCGTGATTGAGCGGGCTGAGTTGTTGACGTCGTCCTCGAAACGGACGTGGACTCCATCCAAGGCCGCGTTGCCTGGATCCACCGTCACGCCAAAACCGGGTTCTGTGTTCGGATAGTTCAAGACCGTGAGGCCGGCCGGACTGGAAGTCACCACGTCACCTTCATCGTTGTGGCCCATGAACGTCGTGGCGTCGTAGGAGATGACTCCGTCGCCGATCGTATCGGAGTCGCCGACAGGATCTGCTTGATCAACATTGTGGTACGAGCCAATCGTGGCGATGAAATCGGTGGAATTCCCACCCACAAGCGTCACCATCGCCTGCCGATCGATGGAACTGGAGCCGATGGGATGGACATAGACAGCCGTGCTGACCGAATCGGTCCCAGGTGAAGTACTCCCACCACAGTCCGCCGCCAAGGGATCTGCGCAGCTAAAGCCAATCGAAAAGATGCCTTCTCCCGAGTCAGGAAATGCCGACCCACCCGGAACCGAAAGCGCTTCCAGGTCGACACCGCCGAATCCAGCCGTGGTAAACACTTCGTTCGCCTGGAATATCCCATCGCCGTTATTGTCGACCTTGATTTCGATATCGACACCGTCCGAAGCGGTGAAGTTAGAAACAACGGCCAAGGCGCTGTTTGGCCCGGCAGGGATCTTGGTGATGGACCCGCTCACCAGTTCCGTGTTGCCACCGTTGTCTGGATTGACGAGTTGTGTCCAATTGTTATCGATCACGACTGCCAGCAAACGCCGGTCTTCGAGTGTCTCGCAATTCAGGCCGCGAACACCAGCCAAGTAGCTGCGTGTGTTCCAGCGGAACATTTCGGCAGCCTGCGTGATCGAGTCGTTGAAGCGTCGACAGAGAGATTCGACAATTCGACCGCTGCTCCAAGGTGACAGCGAAGTCCGGGAGAAATGCTTCGCCAGCGATTTCGGCGAGTATTCGAAGATGGTCGGGTTGGTTTGCTAAGTGGTAGTCGAGTCTTCATCAAAAAGACCTCCTAATGGTGTCAAACGACAATTCCGTTGTTTTGTATTTGTGTTAGGAATTTGAGAAGTACTTCAGAAACACTTGCCGTGCGGTCGTACTCACCAAGCTCCACGGTTCAGTCAATTAAATTCTTTAACCCCACCGATTCCGCGCTGTCGTCTCCCATTTCGCGCCCCGCCACGGCTGCTTTACAGACGAAAAAAGTCGGTAATTTGAGGAAAAACAAGTGCATTCTGGGGCGCAATCATAACGGTAGTAGGGAAAACAAGGCCCATGCTATCAGCTGCAATTTAGAAGAAAAGCACTTCACGGAAAACTTTTTGCAAAAAAAAACCACTTGGACCAAGCCTTACAGTTGGCAATCCGAGTATGCCCTTATCAGCAGCACGCAAACTCAATCAGCCAAAGCAATTGTGGCGTGCGTGGATTCTCTAATACCAACGGCATCAGGAAATCCCTGATGTCTTTGAAGGGAGATACAACCAGATGTTGTGTTACATGAATATGAGTTGAAAACTGCCGGCGTATCCTACTGTAGAGGGGTGAAACTCATCAGCGCATCAACAGCGCACCATGAGTTAGCGATGGTGAAGTGTGCGACAGACATGTGAATCCAGATGAGCATACCGATCCGCTCGTGTTGGTGATTCGGATCCTTCTTGATGACATGAGTTCGTTGAAAGAGATCATTCACACGGCCACGTGGCAGTTGTTTCAGACTGCGATCGAGGCCGAAGTAAGCGGGTTCTTGCTGCAGCATTCAGAGGGCAAGACGAGCACGTCAGACGACTGTTCGTGAGTAACTCCTACTTTGCCGTCGCCCGAATTGCGGATCGGAGCTATCCGATTGGAAATCAGCCAGCCACGCTTTCGCGGCAACTCCTCACAGAGAAAAGAACAGGTGGTATTCTCGGCGTCGATCGGGCCGCCTTCCTTGCGTCGCAGCATTTGCATCGCAGCAAAACGACCGAATTAATTCCCTGGCTTCACCACAAGGGCATTTCTACTGGCCACTTGCAGTGAGCTTTGCGATGGCCACGGGGCAGTGACGCGAAGAGCCCCGGACCGAGGTCGTTCTACTAAAAGACTAACAGCGAAATGGGGTAGCGAAAATGACGAGTGGAGCCGCCGCGATCTTTCGGACAAGCGATCTGTTTATCGCTGGGAAGACGGCATCCACGTCCATGCGTGGTTGTCGACGAAAATGCCCAAAAACGGCAATTTATGCGGGTTTTCAAGGGCGCCACCGCGGACGGTCGCAAGGAGTTGTTCGCCATCGTCGATGGCTTTCGGAAAAGTAAGGCGTGTTGGTGTTTTCCACGCAACCAAGCTGGCAAGAGCTGCTCATTGACCTACAGCAACGTGGTCCTAGCCAAGCTCCAGAAGTCGCCGTCGGCCATGCGGCTCTCGGGTGTGTGGGCTCCGCTCGGCGACGTGTTCGGTGAACCGTGCGAGCAACGCCGTTGGTTTGACAACACGGGAGACACGTTCAACAAGCTACGCAAGAGCGGGTGACCGTAACCGCAAGCGGACGTCGATAAAATCTGGATGGCGACGACGCGAGATGATGCAAACACGCCCTTCGACGCCTTCCTGGAAAAGTACGAGGAGCACATTGAAGCGCGCGGATGCTGGAAACAATATCGAGCTGTGCGGCTGACTGTCCATGACCTCGCAGCAGAGCACTGGCAGCAGCTGAGAACAACCAATCCGATCGAATCAACCTTCGCCGCGAGTCGATCGGCACCGACGAACCAAACGCTGCGGAACCCGGCGGGCCAGCTGGACGATGATGTTCCAGCGAGTGCGAGTCGCACGGACGTGGAGCGTGTACGGCGCTGGAATGGCAGTCAGCAAAAGGCAACCGCTGCACTTATCGTTCATGCGCTGCGGGGCTGGCTGCTGGACGGACATGGAGACGACGGAACGAATGTGACAGAGTCATCTCGTTCGTCGGAACCATGAAATTCGCGAAGGGTGAGTTTTGAGGGTTGGGTGAAACAGCTGCGAGTCCTCAATACGCGACGTTTGCGGAAGAAACATTGTTAGACATGAACCTGGATGAATTAACATTTAGATTCATTTGTTGGTACGCTGATTGGCATCCTGGTGCACCGCCCTGGGACTGTTGGCCGGGCTGTCGGAGACACCATCCAGCAGTTTTTTCTTGAATGTAGATCGGCCGATTCCGAATGAGGGATTCCCGTACGTCGCGACAGGGGCGCAAAAACAGGCTTTTCAGTCAGCTTTCGCCAGACTATGGTTGACTGTTTTCCGTTGACATCAACGACATCAACAAGACAAAGTGCAGAATATGACCCTCCAAATGGCTGCTAAAGCCTTTAATGCTGGCGATATGCCGGCCGCTCACCAGTTATGCCAGCAGGTCTTGGCGAACGATCCCCTGAATCCTGCAGCCATGAATCTCATGGGAGCCCTGACCGGAACCGCGGGGCGGCATGATCTGGCAGCCGAATGGATGCGAAAGGCGGTCGAGTTAAACCCCCGCGAACTGAGCTATCGCACCAACTACGTGGCGGCGCTACTACGGATGGACCGCGTGGACGACGCTGCGACCGTCGTGGCCCAGTCGTTGGAGGTTTTTCCGGAGAACGCTGAATTGTTGACGCTGCAAGGAATCGTGGTGGGTCGGCAAGGGGATGATGATCGGGCGCTGGAGCTTTTACTGGCAGCGATCGAAACCGATCCGAATTCGTCAACCGCACATTTCAATCTCTCGGTGATCTATCGCCGCCAGCATGAGGAAGAAAAATCGCTGGAGCATTTACAGAAGGCGGTCGAGCTGAATCCGAACAATTCAGAAACGGTCAACAATCTGGCAGGGCAGTTACTTAAGGCAGGTGAGTTCATCGATTCGCTTCGCTATTTGCAAAAGTACCTGGAGTTAGAGCCTCGGTCTGCACAGGGCTATTACAACCTGTCGGTCGCACTGGAAGCTGCCGGTGACGCTGAGCAATCCATCATCAGTTTGCGAAATGCGTTGAAGATCGACCCATCCATGAAGCGGGCTCGGTTCAAGCTGATCAACCAGTTGATTGCTCGAGGCCATTTCGACGAGGCGGAACAGTTGATGGACCAGTGGGAGAGCGAAGAGCCCAAAAACCCAGGGCTGCTGTCGATCAAGTCGCGTTATTTGGAGCGAAAGGGAGACGTGGAAGAGGCTCGCAAGGTCCTCGATCAAGTCTTGGAGGAGGACCGGGCCCTGACGGCCGTGCGAATGAGTGAGGCGACTTTGCTGGATGTCGAGGGTCGGCCGGCGGAAGCGGCCGAAGTCCTGGAGGCCATCGTTGAGGAACGCGATGCGGAAGAGGCAGACACCGACGCACTGGATTTACTGGGAGTCCGGTTCTTCTTAGGGAAGGTTTACGACTCGATCGGCAAACACAAGAAAGCCTTCGCGAATTATCAGATTGGAAATGAGGCCCGTCAGAAGAGTTTCGCGACCCCGTTCGATCCCGAGAAGAGCGCGCAGCGATTTGATGAGATCGCCGAGATTGCCAAAGAAGGGTGGAACCAGCGGGAGGGGGCCACCGGGTATGAGAGTAACGTCCCGATTTTCATCCTGGGAATGCCTCGCAGCGGGACGTCGTTGACCGAGCAAATCTTCGGTGCCCACAGCCAGGTGCACGCTGCCGGGGAACTGCGAACGTTCTTCGAAGCGATGAAGGCGACGCATGGTTCTGCAGCGGAGGTGCCCGCGGGGAAATTTGAAATTATCGAGAACGCGGACGGCTTCCATAGCGTCATTTCGTCCCAAGTTTTCGAGCCAGCCGCATTGCACAAGATTGGCGAAACCTATGTCGATCATGTCGCGTCGATCGCAGATGGGAAGCCGCGGGTTTCCGATAAAATGCCGTTTAACTACCTGTTCGCGCCGGTGATACAATCGGCATTGCCAGGGGCGAAGATCATTCACACCCGCAGAAACCCTCTGGATACCTGCGTGTCCTGTTATTTCCAGAACTTCGCCAACGGCTGCGAGTTCGCTTTCGATTTGGATCACTTGGGTGACTACTACGCCAACTATTTGAAGGTCATGGATGCGTGGCGAGAGCTGCCGGTCGAAATGCTCGAAGTCGATTACGAGGAACTCGTTTCGGACACCGAACCAGTTGTTCGCCGCATGTTCGACTTTTGCGAGCTTGAGTTCGAACCGGCTTGTTTGGATACTCACAAGAATACGCGACCCGTAGCGACGGCGAGTTACCAACAAGTGCGGGAGCCGATCTACGACAAATCGGTCAATCGCTGGAAGCATTACGAGAAGCACATCGGGCCGATCATCGACGCCCTGGGCCTGGGCTGATGAATGCTCGATGAAGCGATAGCGCGGGATTCGGGTCCCAATGAAGAGGCAACGCACCACAGCGTAGCGAAAGCGACTATCGAACAGGTGTTCTAACGTACCGAACCGCGAAGATTAAGAGTAGGCTGCCTGCGAGCCATGGCATCGCCGGCTCGGGCACGGTGATCATGTAAATCTCGGAATCGGTTGTGCCGACGTACAGCGTTTCTTCCACCATTCCCAGACTCCGCGCAGTTTCCGGCGCTGTGCCGTATTCGGTCCAATTCACCAAGTCAGACGTGCCGATCACTTTCGAAGAGGTCGTCAAGCCAAAGAGCGTGTCAGCTGTCACGAAGAAGTCGTACATGCCCTCGGAATGTGCTAGTTCTGCCTGGGTTCCATCAAATCGGTAGAGATTCGCTGAAGAAGCAAATCGATCGAAATAGACGAGTTCATCGATAAAAACCTCCGGACGCCAGGGATATCGATTCGCTGAACCGTCGTCCGGCACCATGTCGGGCCCTGTGGTCCAATCCGTTCCGTCAAACACCAACGAGGCGTCGACCACACTATTGCCGTCTCTTGGTTGGATGTAGAGTTGGTTCTGATACACGGCCGCCCCGAAATATCTTGAAATGCCGCCGTTGGTGGGTGCATCCAGGCGAACCGTCGTGAACGACTGGCCGCCATCCGTGCTCCGCCAAACGCCCGCATTCTGCAGCAGACTACCCACCATCCACAAGTCGCTACCATCCAGCGAGTTGATGTCAAACACATGGGTGGCTTCGATGCGATCTTCTTGACTCCAGGCAACGCCACCTCCCGCTGGAATTCCCAACGCATACCCACCCTGATTATCGCCGGGCAGACCAAGTGGATCGATGTTGGGCGTGTATAACTTTCCGCCGAGATTGCGGTAAAGGGAAATCGATTCCGATCCGAAACTAAGGAGCGGGTCGGACCAGGTTGCTGTGTCCGCCGCCAATGCGCGAATCACCATCGGGCCGGTGTTGGCACTGTAGTCTCCATAGCCAAAATAGAGCTTCCCGTCGAATGGAGTGATATTGGAGATCGTCCGACCGACGGAACTCTGCGGTTGAAGTAGGGCGTCTGGATGTACCGCCAGTAGCTGGAAATCAGCAGGCCCAAATGTTGTTTGGCCGTAGCCGGCAACGGTCAAAAACGCAGCGGCCAGAGTGGCGCGGAAAAGAGCAGGTAGTGCTTTCATTAGAACGCCCATTTCAATGCAAGAAACGTCACCAACGTCGGACCCCGTGGCACGCAGCCGAGTTCAGTCTAGTTCTTACGGCAGAAAAGTGAAGCCATTTCCTCAGTAATCCGACCCGAATTATGGCGGATCCAACCACCGCATTGGCGGCAATCGAGTCGTCAGCGCGTCGGTCTACCGTCGCTCGGATTCCGTTCGGACAAATCGAAATCGGTACGACTGAACGTGAATCGGGACGGGCCGGGCATTTTTCGGTGACAACGTGTCGGCCGAAAACGAGCCCCGACTTGCTCAGCAGAAAACCTGTTGGATCAACTCTTGCGCTGTGTCTGTCAGACTTCAAACCAAAGGGTCAGGATCATGTTTTCGGCCACCGCTTTGCGGGTTTGGTCGGCCCTATTCGCCGAAAAATGTTCCAAGCCCTGTTCCAGAACCTCTGTTGCGCTATCTTTGCTGCAGAGCCGGCCAAAATTGAATCGTTGATCTCGAACGGGCTTTGGAAGCGATCGCGTTGAGCTCGATGGGATCTCATCGAATGGCAGCTCGACTCGCGCAAACCGGTTATGCGATTCAGGTTGCGACGGGTAGACTTGCGGAGCGCAAGCGTGAATGTGACCTTTCTCGATCTGTCAATCTGCAATGACCAAGACGCTAATTCTGGTGCCGACGGAACGGGAGCTCGAAAAGCTCCAGCCGTTGCTCCATGGAATTGATGCCGCTGAGCTGTGCGGCTTTGGTCCGATCGCAGCGGCTGCTCGCACAAGCCAGTTGCTCGCAACTCGGCGTCCGCTGCAGGTTGTTCTTCTGGGAATCGCCGGTAGCTTGTCGCCATCGTTAAACCCGGGAGCTGCTTATCTGTTCGACAGTGTGGCCTGTTATGGAGTCGGCATTGGCGCTGGTTCCGCTTTTCAATCAGCGAGTGAGGTTGGTTGGAAGCAATGGGTGGGTGAATCAAACGACGCGTCCATTGGGGACAGCTTGCAACTGGGATGCAGCGCCCCGTTCCAGGCGTCAGGGCAACTGCTGACCGTTTGTGCGGCTGCGAATGGGCCCGAGGATGTCCGATTGAGGCGGAGGGCGTTCCCAAATGCAGTCGCCGAGGACATGGAGGGCTTTGGAGTAGCGGTGGCCTGCCGGCTGCAGCGAATGTTCCCCTGAAAATTATTCGTGGCATATCGAACCAGGCTGGTGATCGCGACCATTCGAACTGGCAGATTGAATCGGCATTGCGGGCGGTTGCCGAGTTGGCTCAACCACTGATTGTGGACACCAGGAGCTAAGCTTGTCATGGAGCGCACCGTTCGCCTGGGAATCTCGACCTGTCCCAATGATACGTACACCTTCCACGGCCTGTTGTCGAAACAGGTCGATTGGCGCGGTTTGGATTTTCACGTTGAGCTACTCGACATTCAGCAATTAAATGACCGGCTGTTCCGCAACGAGTTTGATGTAGCGAAGGCGAGCTTTTACGCGGCCAGCTTGTTGGCCGATCGAACTGTTGTGTTACCGTCGGGCTCTGCATTGGGATTCGGCGTCGGGCCATTGTTGTTGGCCGCACGACAAGATGAAATTCCAATCAATCCGCGACAGTTGACGCTTTGTCCTGGTGAGCACACAACGGCTTCCCTGCTGTTTCAAATGTTCTACCCGCAGACGACGCAGATCGATCAGACCGTCTTTTCCGAAATCATGCCGAGGTTGAAAGCGGGAACGGCTGACTTTGGCGTTTGTATCCACGAGGGCCGTTTCACCTGGGAACGGCATGGTCTCGGGATGGTCGAAGATTTGGGGACTCGGTGGGAATCGGAAACAGAATGCCCTTTGCCATTGGGAGGCATTGTCGCGCGTCGGGACCTCGAACCGGACACGATTTCCACCGTTCAAGCTGTGATTCTGGATTCGCTGCGGCTGGCGAATTCCGATCCGGAAGCAGCTCTGCCCACGATGCGCCACTACGCTCAAGAGTTTGACGATGCGGTGTTGATGCAGCATGTCGAGCTGTACGTCAACGAATGGACGCTGGAGCTGGGTGACGTGGGTGCCAGAGCGCTGGCGGAATTATCGCGTCGCACACCAGAATCGTGCAGCCCGCTGCAAATCTTCGATGTGAATGTCAGGCGACCTGACCCGCCAAGATAGCGGCGGCCGAAACGACGCGTCGATTTGCGCAATGTCCTACGAAAGTACACCGCGTCAGGCTGAGGACGGGTCGGGCCGGTAGGTCAAGTTCTGGTTCCGATCTGTGAGCCGCGGGGCGGTAACCGGCGCCAACTTATTGTTCATGCGCTCCAGGTGCCACTGGTTTCGCCCGTGCCATGAGGGGACAGGGCCAAGTGCGATTCCGCTACTTTCGCGGGAGCGAAAGGCGACTATTGTGGTTGGCCGTCGCCGGCTTCTACCTTGAACAGCGTTGACGTGCCGCGGAGGTACAACGCGTCGTCGGCTGCGGCCGGTGAGCCCAGGATTTCTTCGCCGAGTTCGTTCTTGGCGACCAGGTTGCCGTCTTCGAGATCGACGACCTGGACCAGGCCATCTGAGTTTGCGACATAGATGTGCGTGTCGGTCAGCAGTGGCGTAGCCCAGAAACCGTTGCCTTCCAGGCGGGTTTTCCAGGTTACCGATCCGTCGTCCATGCTTGCCGCGGTTAAAATGCTGGGTGGTCGAATGACATAAAAGTGGTCACCTGCGATGACAGGGCTGGCCGATTCGGCTCCAACTTTTGCTTCCGACCAACGGACTTCGGCTTTGCGTACGCCGGGATCGATCGTCAGGGCCGTGAGACCGTCTGCCGGTAGCAGGACCGTTGTTCCTTGAACCGCAGGCGAAGGAATTAAGTTGCCTTCCGCTTCGTGGGAACAGCGAACTTGCCCGGTTTTCGGCTCGAGCAGCAATAGACGTTCGGCCGATTGCACCACCGCCAACGTTTCGCCGTCGATCTGAATGGAGCACGGAGTTGCCCAGTTTGTGGTCTTGGCCAGCGGCACTTTCCAAAGCGTATTCCCCGCACCGGCATCGACACCAAGGACGAAGGAATCGCCGGAACACGCGATTTGAACGATTAGCGTTCCATCGATAAGCCAAGTTGAAGAAGCCAAGCCGCGATCGTCAAACGAGTTGGGGTACTCGACGGCCAACGATCGGATCCACAGCAGGTTGCCGTCCAGGTCGAGGCAGGCCAGGTCGTTCGACGCAAACAGGGCGAAGATTCGCTCGCCGTCGCTTGATGGTGTCGGTGCCGCCATGGCGCTAAGCGGGTGGCACAACGTTCTGCCTGTCGCCCAGAATCTCCGTTGCCATTGAATCTCACCGGTCTCACGGTCGACGCTGATAACGTGCAGGCGTCTTTGTTGATGGCCGCTGGATGCCGTGGTGATCACTTGATTTCGAACAACAATCGGTCCATTGACGGCTCGTCCCGGCATGGCCGCCTTCCACGTAATGTTGAGTTCGTCGTCACCGCCGAAATGCGTGGGCAAGTCGTAGTGCGTCCTTGACTGAGCATCGTTACCACGGAATTGGAGCCAGTCCGATTCGGCTCGCGCCCATTGGCTTGCGCCGATCGATAGCAGGGAAAACAGGATGGCTGTTCTAAAAGTAATCATCGAATGCGCTCTTTGTGGTGTGATGCAGTTCATTCGGCTGCCGGGTCATCGTCGGCCGTATCGTCCGCACCCGTTTCGACTTCCGTATGGTCACGATCGTCGTTTGACACAGCCTCGTCTTCCGTCGCTGCGCTTGGAAGCGGGTCCAATTCAGGAGTGGGAGGTCGATTAACAGCCAGAATCGCGTTACCCGTAGCATCCGTGACTCGGACGCCCAGCTGCCAATTGCCGACAAACGGGTGGTAGACCGGACCCGCCCACTGGCACGACTTGACCAGGATCAAATTCGGCCCATCTTTGAAAGTTACCGGCACGATATATTGATCGAAGAAGTTTCCGGTATGTCCGATCGGCTGCGAGAATACGAGTTCGCCGTTCAGCCAGACTTTGGCGGAGTTCTGTTGTCGTAGCCTGAGTTGTACTTGCTGTTCGCCGTCCGATTCGAAAACCGTTGCGGCGTAAGCAACCGAGTCGCGCAACTCGCCAATCGCCTGATTGAGATCAACGACTCCATTTCGAGCCGTATTGGTGAGTGATTTCCACTTCAAGGGTCCCTCTTTACCTTCATGCGGCACCGAGGAGTACATCCCGTCGTTGGCCGAGTAGTTGTCGAGCGTGAGCGATTCAGGTGGATAAGCCGTGTCGAAGCCTTTGCCATCCAGGTAATCGAAGGGCCCGATCACTTGCCAGTGCATCAGGAACCCAAATTTGCGAATGTGGTCGACCGGGTGCCCGGATTCGCGTAGGGCAACAGCGCAAGCGACGATGTGGTCTTCGTCCAAGTCCGAGTTCAAAGGCCTGTCGGTAGAGGGCAAGTTGATCGGCCGGGGAATCGGTGGTTTTTGCCTGCTCGATCAACGCTGCAACGGCTGGTCGGCGCATGCGGGCGACCGGGTCGTGAAGCAACTTACCGATGGCAGCGTCGGCAGCTTCCTGTTCTTGGTCGCGCAGCAGGTCAAGTGCCGTCTCGCGAGCGATTGACGAGTGCTGGGCGTCCAGAATGAAACTCTCGAGGACTTCCCTGGCGGGTTTTCGACCGTGGTTTCTTTCGCGTTCCAGGACCGAGTCGAGTGCGGATGACAGCCAATTCGTGCCGATTGGCGTTGCGTCGTCGAGTGCGGTGAGCAGCGTTTCCAGATCATCGATAGATGCCGCTTGGACAACCTTCCATGCCGCCGCTGATTGAGTCGCAGCAGTTCCGGAGTTCGATTGCTGCAGTGTCTGTAGAGCCTGGTCCAAGTCGCCACGAGCGGGCGACGCCAACAGCACCGTTGCCATGGACAGACTTACTGCCGTCGCAGCTTGGCGGAGCAGGAAACGCATTTTGTAATTTCCTTGTGGCAGGGCACGCGAGCCTTGGACCGGAAAATAGTCGGTCAAGATGCTTCGCGCACTTTCTTCAGGTTGTCGTCCGGCATGCGGTCAATCAGCAATGCGAACGGGTCAATACCTGCCTTCTCGGGCAGCTCATCGACCGTAAACGTAAACTTGTTGTCGACTTGCGTGATTTTTACTCGCTCGCGGTGCAGCGTCTTGCCATACTTCTTGTTTTCTGCCGGTTCCGCGAAGGCTCCAATTTCGATCCAGTCGCTTACCGAAACTTCCGTTTCTTCGCCATCCTTGCCGGCCTGGAACTTCTTGCATTCGACCTCAATCGTGACATCGTATTTGCCATCCTCGCGTGGGACATAGGTTGCAGCCTTGGTGCGATTTGCGAACAGTGTAATGTTCTCGAACAGGTCATCAAACAGGTATCGATATTCTTCCGGCGTCTCTGCTTTTAATGCGTCGATCAAATCAACTGAGGTCGGATACGGCGGCCGGTTGGTATGCGAATTTGTCTATTACGGCTCGGAGTGCCTTGTTGACCTGTTCTTCGCCGATCATTTCCTTCAGGTAATACATCACGACAGCTGCCCTTGCGGTAATGGATGTATCCCTGCCCCGATTCAACCGTTTTTAGCGGCTGTTCTTCCAGCATTTCATTACCCCGCGAACGGAGGTACTGGTCCATTTCGTATTGCAGGAATTTCCGCATGATGTCGCGGCCAAATTGCTTTTCCATGACCATCAGGGCGGAGTACTGGGCGAGCGTTTCGGAAAGCAGCGTGGCGCCCTGCATGTTTGCCCCGATGACCTGATGAGCCCACCATTGGTGCGCCATTTCATGAGCTACCACGTAGAAGACCATATCAATGTCGTCTTCCTCCTTGATGTCGGCGATGAATCCGATGCCTTCCGAGTAGGGCATGGTGCCAGGAAACGCCTGAGCAAAACTGGAGACGCGAGGAAACTCGATGATGCGAGCTTGTTTGTGCTGATAGGGGCCAAAATTCTCTGTGTAGTATTCCAGTGACTTCTTGATCGATTCAAGCATGTTCGCCACGTTCCATTGGTGTTCGGGGTGATAATACACCTCGACGTCAACATCGCCCCATTGCGCGCATTTCCACGGCGTAGCGTGCTGATATGAAGGAATAAAAGTTCAGCGATGGATGGTCAACCTTGTAGTGGAAATAACGCCGGCCATCCTGTTCCCATTGTTTCAGCAGCGAACCCGGTGCAATCGCAATTTGGTCGGCCGACGTGCTGATGGTCGTTTCCACATCGAGCCAGTCACTGTGCTTGTCGATGTAGGTTGTGGAACGTGCGTCCAAGTCCTGCGGGGCCAGCGGAGGCATCGTCTGGACTTTTTCGAGGCCGCGTTTCTTGCGGTCTTTCTTGTCGCGCAACTCGAAACTCGATTGGTAACCGATTTGCGGCACGATCGAGTTATTGAAGAATGTTCCGTTTTGCACGATACTCGTATTGCTTACCGAATTCTCGAACCCAACTGGCTCGTACGAGACCGTGTATTCCATCGGGATCGATTCACCCACCTCCAGCGGTGGCTCGAGTCTGTAGATCCGGTAGTTGTATTCCTCAAACTCTTCGGCGATCTTGCCCCGCGGTTTGGCCTTCGGTCCAATCGTCAGGTCGGTCTGGTAGTCATCCATCAATGCGATATACATCGTATCGATAGGAGCGTCGGACTTGTTTTCGATGGTTTGTAATCCATGCAGTCGCAACGCTCGACGCTCCGGATAGACGTCGATATCGTATTTGACGCTCGTCACTCGCGGCTGGGCCAGATCCTCATGCTCGGCCTTGAATTGCTTTTCATACTCGGCCCGCCGATCGGTCAGCACTTCTGAATTCTCAAATTCGTTCTGCACCATGACGTTGTAATAGACCCAAGCTGCACTGCAAATCCAGGCAAACACGAATGCCAGGCTGACCCAGAGCGGGACCCTTGCACCGCGAGAACGCTGCTTTGATGCGACTGACGAAGCCACGTTCTTTGCCGCGTTGCCAGAGCAGCACGGCGATCGACGACAGAATGCCAGCAAAGAGCAGCCAGTAGACGTAGAATCCACGCATTGCATCGACGAAGGGCGCAAAGCCATACATGTCCGAGTAGGTGTGCCCTGGAATGCTGCCGTAGCGGACCATGCGCGTGTCGATCTTAAGCAACCGCCACGCAAAGACGTTCAGGATCACGAACACGATGAAGAGGAAGTAGCCAAAGTACTTGTTTGGCGAAAGGACATGCGCGACCATCGCCAGCACACCGAGGCAAAACAGGGACGCGAAGTCGATAACAAATAGCTCTGTCAAATAGAGCCCGATCTGGTACCGATCATAACCCTGCAAAGTTTGAGAGATCAGTCCCGCCGTCATCCCAACAAATTGAACGAGCAAAATCATCAGCACCAAGGAGATCAACTTGCCTGTGTAGCTGATCCAGGTTGGTTGCGGCGAGGCGTCGTAGACTTCATCAAGGCCCGCCTCACGTTCACGCCAGACAAGCGTGCCTGCGTAAAACACGATCGTGCCCAGAAGAAAAATATACATCGAACCTTGAATGACGCCGATGATGTTGTACGTCACAGGTAAGGCAGTCAGCCCGAACCCCTCACCCGCAAGGAAATAGAGGTTGGCCTGATCTGGATTAACGCTGCCAGTGCGACGACGATAAAAACATTGCTCTTGATAATTCCCGCGAAGTCAATTCTGATCTGACTCCAGAGTTGTGCGAACTGGGCTCGCAGCCCGTGGTGATAATTCACCTGCGGCATCGCGACGACTGCCGTTTCTGTTCGTTCGCTCGATTTGACTCGTCCACGACGCATGCGTTCCGTGAAATCGAATCGCCAATACGATATGCCGAGGATCAGCATGCTAATGCTCAACCAGAGCAATCGATTCCAAAGCATGATCCCCGACAGGCCGATGGTCAGAGTATTTCGGTCCGAAAGCGTCCAGTACTTGGTAAGTGTGTTAAAAGTCTGGATCCCAAACGGATCGATCAGCATGCCAATTTTCTCGTTGTCGAGGTCGGACATGAAAGCGCCGGCGACTTCATAGCCCACGAGCAGCAGTAGCGCTCCAACGAAAGAAGCAATTGTACTGCGTGTCCAAACTGCGATCGCGAAAATCACGGCGGCGACAAAGATGGAGTTAGGAATTGCGAAGACGAGAATTCCCCGAAGATGAGCCTGCCAGGAAACTGGCCCCCAGAATTCAGGTTCCACCCAGGGCATGTAGCGAGCAAGGATAATACCGATCGAGACGCCCAACATGGGAATGATGGAGACGATTGCCGAGCCCCAGAAACGTCCCATCAAGAAGCCGAACTTGTCCAGCGGCTTGGTGAAGATCAGTTGATTCGTGTTGTAGGCAAAGTCGCGAGACACCGCGCCGTTGACGAATGCGGTGGTCATCAGGATCGTGAGCAGCCCCATGATCGAGTAGAACGTTTGGATCACGTGCGGAGCATTGCGGTGCGTGTTTTCCAGTGAGCCACCGACTTGTACGTTGTCGCTGGAAACGGCGGCAAAGATCAGCAGGCCAATGATGAACATGAACACGTAGATCATCATCCCGCGGAGCCAGAATCGCAGCTCGAAATTGAAGAACGTAGAAAACATGGTGTCAGTCGTCCGTTAGAGCTGCGATTTTCATGCCAGTGCGGTGGGACCGATTTTGCAGAAGAAGACATCTTCCAAATCAGGTGAGACCGAGGCGAAACCGTCCTGTGGGTTGAATTCACTGCGAATGTGAATCAGCGGTCGACCAGCGACCAGTTTTGTTGAAATCACGTTGTACTTGTCGCGATAGGAATCCAGATCGCCCTTGTCGATCGATTTTTCCCATATCTGACCAGCCAATTCATCCTCGGCGTCATCGGGAGAGCCCGCGAACTGCAGTTTGCCTTCGTGGATTATGGCCATGTGGGTACACAGCTCTTTGACATCCTGAACAATGTGCGTGGATAGAATCACGATGACATTTTCACCGATTTCGGCGAGCAAGTTGTAGAACCGATTACGCTCACCGGGGTCCAGTCCGGCTGTCGGCTCGTCGACAATCAACAACTGCGGGTCGCCCAAAAGCCCTGGGCGATGCCGAAGCGTTGCTTCATGCCGCCTGAAAAACCGCTGATTGCCTTCTTGCGATGCTGGTGCAGATTGACGCGATGCAGCAACGCGTCAACCAACGCCTTACGCTCCGTCTTGTTCGTTATGCCTTTGAGCGTCGCGATGTGATCGAGCATGCACCGGCGGAAGTTTTGGGGTATACGCCAAATTCCTGTGGGAGATAACCGAGGATCTTGCGTACCTCGTGTTTGTCTCTCAGAACATCGAGGTCGCCGAATGTTATGCTCCCGTCGTCCGCCTCCTGCAGCGTGGCGATCGTACGCATCAAGGTTGACTTGCCGGCACCGTTGGGCCCAAGCAGGCCGTACATGCCCGTTGGTATCTCCATGGTGACGTTGTCGAGTGCTTGCACTCCATTCGGATACGTTTTGGAAAGGCCCTGTATCGAAAGCTGCATTTACGCCACCTATTTTGGATTGATTTCTTCTGTCACCGAGGCTGCGAGTTCCCCGGTGCAGGTTGTTCCCCGGAGCAGGTTGCTTTCACGACGAGTCGCTGCCGTTGGTCATGCCGTCGGTCGCAGAGTGCCCGACTCCGACTAAGCGACGGGCTGCAGCTTATTCTGCCAGAAAATTTGCCAACAGCAGGGGCATTCGGTCGAATTGCGACGATCTTGGTCGAAATGGGATGGATCGCGGTGAATAATCTGACGTTTGAGACCTGTGTCAATCGGCTATGGCGTTGTCTTAGAGTGCATGTACTTTATCTGTAGCGTCTCTTCGCTGGGTTGGTACTGCTATGTAAGCGCCACTAACGCTACACGTATGTGCGACACGCACTAGCTGCCTTTCTCGTAGCCGATGATCCTGGCCGTGTCTGTCCTGAGTCCCTGCATATACTGCTTCCATTCCGCATTCAATTTGGCGGTGTCTTCGATCTTGAACGCCGATTTGAAAATCGACTCAAGGACCTGTGGCGACAATCGGGTGTCGGGTGGCATTTCTCCCAACCGCCGACAAAACTGGTTGTACTCGTCAAAGTGTTTTTCGATCAGGAAGTGGGTCAGCGCCCATGCCTGCCCATAGCCGTGAAGTCGAGCTCCCACCGACTTGGCAAAATCAAAGATCTGATCGCCGACGATGTAGTCGATATTGGAGTGCTCAGCGTCGCTGGACAGCTGGCGATAGCGATCCAGTCTCGCCTGATTTACCGCTCCAACGCCACTCCACGTTGCGTCCTCTGGCGATTCAAAATAAGTTGCCAAACCTTCATGAATCCAGGACGGAATCTGGACCTGGCGAGGTAGCAGTGCCGTGTTTCCCGCCATTTGATGAGTCGCTTCGTGAGTAACGACTTCTATGTCGGCGTCTTCGCGGACGATCTTCAGAATCATCGTCAAAGCTTCGGCCGATCGAACGATGTCCTTTACGTTGGCAATGCGTTTGCGGTAACGTTTTGCCTGCGCAGCTTCTGCGCCTGGTAGGCCTGCTCCGCTGCCCGCACGGCCGCAAAGCGATCGCTTGCGCCTTGATCAAAGAACACTGCGACATTGGTCTTCATGTGCCAGAAACCAGCCAGGCTTGCGACGTCGGGTCCGAGCTTGCTGCTGAAGGTAAGAAAGTCGTCACGATCCTGAAACAGGACGACCATGAGTCGCTTGTGGGGAACTTCCAGCTGGATGCCTCTCGCGTAGAACTTGAGCAAAAACGACTCGTAAACCCGTTCGAGCAAGCGCAACCGATCGGTCGCGCGGGAGTCCTTCCCCTGCCCTGCTGTATCATGATACAGCAGGTAATGTTCGCTCTTGGCAAACTTCATTCCCGACTTGGGAACCAACTGTTTCAAATATGCCATTTCCTCTGCGGAATCGCCCAGGTCGCGCTGCGTTTTGCGATAAAGTTCTTTGATACTGAGGGCACGCTCGTGATCGGGGTCAATTTTCAGGGCGGTGGCGGCGGTTTTGTAGACTTCTTTCGTGAGTCCATAACGCACACACCAATCTGCCAATTCCATCAGCTGGTCCGGGTCGCCGCTCTTTTTGGTTTTGAAGAGTCGCCGTTCGAATAGCTGTTTCGGCGTCTTGACCGGGTGCAGTTTGTAGTCGCCAACGCCCATGATCAGCCGGCCAAACTTGGGATGGATATAGCTCATCGATTGACCGGCTTTCTGCGTCCGACCCTGCAGGACAATAACCGTATCTGCGGTCGTGCCCGGCAATCGATACTCAACGATATCGGCGAGTACCCTGGTTGGCAGGCAAAGGATCAGCGTCATGAGCAGCAGCCGCTGCGTGGCAGAGCTCAGCATTTGCCATGGAGACGGATGCGCAAGGCTAAACATGACTTGCGATCCGCTGTTAGTTTTCCAGTTCCGTCCGCTCAAATCGCAATGCCCTTTCTGCCGGGATCGGCTGAGCCGCCTGAATCGCAGCTGAACTGTCCAGCGACTCGGAACCGTGAGCCGTACACAGCGATTCAAAAAGTTGCGGGTCGATGTCGGAAGTAATGAACCGAGCGGCGCCGTCCGCCATCAACGTTGCAGCGCCGGAGCGGTTGCCACCGCGTGAGCCAAAACCGGTGACCTCGTCGAAATATCCGGGTCTTCGCCGCCACGAACGGTCGCTCCGCCCGCCGAGACCCACGGCCCTGCCAATTCGCCAGAGCCGATCACTGCGATCGTTTTACTCGTGCCGTCCGTGACCTGATCCGCCGCGAGGATCTCGTCGTATCCGAAAATTCCGGCGTCTTTGTGCGTGCGCGGGTAACGCGCCGCCACATCCTGACGTTTTCTCTCTACTCCCGAAATGCCGACAAAGTGAGTCACGCAAGGCCCGAGTAAGGGTAACCTTGCCATCGCCGCCGATCGTCGAGCGGGTTCTGGAATTCCGGAATCACTTGAAAAGCCTCTTCCACGTGGACGCGATTCGTCCACGTTTTGTCGAGGTCCAGGTGGTCATAGATTTCCTGGTGGCCAAGGAATGGAAGCAATTCCACGAGCCAACTGAATTGGTTCGTGACCGCCTCGTCCTCGACGCGGCGCCTGGCACCGCGAAAGTTCGCCTTGGCAGTCGCTAACCAGTTGGCAGTGTGATGAGCCAGGTTACCGCCTACCGTTGATCCTGCACTGTTCGAAACCGACGCGTTCGCAGCGTTCGTCCCATCGAGGCTGGGTTGATGGGAATCGTGATTGTCGGCCTCGCTTGTCGACACACTCACACGGTGCCCGAACGGGCCCACAACGCCATGAGGTCCGGCAGCTGACGACGAAGTTGGCGACGCTGGTGGTGCCGGGGTCGTGGTGAGCGGCAACGCTGGAGTCGCATCGGAGCTATCTCCGCAACCGCCCGCAGCGAGGATCACCAGCACAGTGGCAGCCAAGCAGTGTGGCAGGTGTTCGTTCATGCGAAGTCGGTATCGGACGCGATGATGGTGGTTGCTGGAACGTATTACAATAAGTGTAGCGACTTTTCGTCTCTTGGAGACTGCAATACCAGCGCCGCACAAGCTAGGCGTCCGTGCGACTCGCACGAAGTCTGTGCTTGATGATGCCAAAGAAAAAGCCGCTGACCTAATCGTTCAGCGGCTTCCCGATGTCTCCGTCATGGCGGGTGTCCGACTACAGGCTGCTGCCCAATTCGGCGAAGAGGAAATCAACTTCCTCTTCTTCCGCAGCATCGTCACGATCGTGGAGCGAGCCAAGTGAGTCGGTCGGGATGCCTGCCGGTTGGACACGCTGGTTAACTGCTGGTGCAGTCGAGATCGCTTTGGCGACTGGTCCCGCAGCCACAGGATTCCTCTTGGAGGCTTCACGATCGACGGCCTCCGTTGCGTTGGCAGTATCCACACTTTGGAACTTACTGGCATTCCAGATCAGGAAGTCGGCACCATCGGTGATGCCGTTTCCGTCAAAGTCGCCCGTGCACCAGGTGGTTCCGGACTGGAATTTGTTGCCGTTCCAGATCAGGAAGTCGGCACCGTCCACAGTGAAGTCAAGATTGGCATCGCCCAACAGCGTTCCTTTGAGGTCGGTAACCCAAAAGTGCAAGTCGGCAACATTGACCGCACCATTGCTGTCCACGTCGAAGGCCAGGTTCGAGCCGCCAGCGACGATTTCGGCGCTCAGCATATCGATGTCATCGCAGTCGAGGTCACCGTCATTGTCGAAGTCACCCGTCGGTCCGGTTGTTGTCAAGGCGACTTCAAAAGTACCAATGTCACCACCGGCGAGGAAGTTGTTGCTGGTATCGGTCACCGTATAGTCCACGACCGAGACCGTATAAACTCCCTCGTCAGCCATGTCCCACGTGCCACCGGCCGCTGGAATCGACAGCGTCGCGGTGTTCGAACCGGCGCCGCCCGTGACCGACAGGACGTTGGCGATTTCGCTGTAGCCGTTGGGACCCGTCACCAGAACAACTCCGGTCGCAAGGTCGGCGCTATCGATCGCGACATTGTCGTTGAAAGTGACGTCAAAGGTGTGGGTCGATCCACCCGCAATCGTGACATCTGCGGCACTGGCCTGCGCCGATGGTGCTACGGTATCGGTGACGATCGTGACCTTGGTATATACGGTCCGAGCCGCATTGCCGGTGCTTCCGATCGTGCCGTACTCGACGCAGCTGGTGAAATCAGCAGCGCTCAGTCCGGCAGCATATTGCAACAGAGGCAAATCCACATTCATGCCCGCGTTGATATTGCCATTGTAAATGATCAGTTGCACCTTTCCGCCAAAGTAAGCGGTTGCCCCCCAGGATGGTGCTCCTGGTGGCGAGTAATCCAAAGCGTCCGGCCCTTCGATCAAAAAGGCCACGACTTCATCGCCTGGCAAGTCGGAATCGATGCGGACCGTCATCAACCCGGTAATCGGGTTGTACATCAGGTCGGTCGCACCGTCGCCGAGGATGCCAGCAGGAGCCGGAGTGTTACAAGATGCTCCGAATGGTGTCACGGTGATGGTCGCGGTCGCTTCGGCCGAACCACCGTTTCCATCTTCCACTGCGTACACGAATGAATCGATGCCATGGAAACCGGCGTTCGGCGTGTAGGTAAACGTTCCGTCGGACGAAAGTGAAATGTTGCCATTGGCTGGTCCCGACACGGCCGCTGTGTTGACCGTCAACAAGTCACCGTCGATGTCCGAATCATTCAGGAGCAAATCATCCACCCCGAGCGTCGTCGTGAATGGAGCGCCCTGGTCAGCGTCGTACGATTCGCCAGTTGCCGTCGGTACATCATTCTCTGCTGCAACCGTCAGCATAACCGTGGCAGTTCCAACCCCGCCGTTGCCATCCGTGACCAGGTACTCGAACGAGTCAGTCCCGTTGAAGTTGTTGTTGGGCGTGTAAGTAAATGATCCGTCGGTTTCCAGCACCAGCGTCCCATTTGCAACGTCTGTAATCGGCGGAAGCAGGACGGAAAGTTGATCGTTGGTCGGGTCGGTATCGTTGTCCAGAACGCCGGGTGCCGCGACAACGATCGGGCTATCTTCGGTACCGGAAAAGTCATCATCATTTCCGGTTGGCGCTGTGTTTGCGTTCGTGCTCTGCACAGAACCGGTCAGGAAATACTGCCCAAGACTGCCGTAATCGCTGTAACCGGTCGACAAATTTCCTTTGCCGACACCGTCGACGGCGACGAGATAAACGCCACCGGGAAGATTCGTCAGTGCAATGGACGCGTCAATGTCATTGAGCGGATTGTCGGAGTCGACCAATTGACCATTTTCGTCGTAAAGGCTCAGCTCAATGTCGAGATTCGGGCCAAAGTCCACCGTGGTGGCGTTGACAGTGATATTGCCACCACCGTTGAGCGTGATGCTGAACACGTCGATATCATTCTCATTGTGAATGATGCCTTCTGCGTTCAAAGCGACACCAGCGACATCCACGGGAGTCGCGGCCGAAACATTACTGGTACTATCGGAATGCAGGTCGTCCCGGAAGCCCAGAAAATTGCGAATGATGTTCACGTCATTTTGCGTATTGTTCGCGTTGTCATACTCCCCGCGGCTCCACTGAGAGAGCGTGCGATTGTAGCCGACGCCCATAATCGGTGCCCAGCCCGTGACACCACTGCCGTGGCCGGCGTAGTAACTCGACGAATTGTTACCGTCGTGCGACAGTGAGACGGCATGTCCAACTTCGTGCGATGCTGCTTCGGCCAGGCCTTGGCGGAAGTGCCCAGGTTATTCTCGAAGACCCAGACAGGCGTATCGCTGGTCCAGTTCCAGGAGCCGAGATACGCCACGCCGCCGGCGTTGCTGTACCACCGATTACCTGTGCTGGTATCGACGTCGGTTGAAATCAGCACGCGTATGCCCTGCCCGCCCGCTGCAAAGAATGCTTCTCCCGGGTCTTCTGTCGTGACATCGACGTCGAAGCCTGCATAATCTTCTGCGACACGCAGATAGGCCTGTTCGATGCGATCCAGCTCGCTCGAGCTGAAGTTGTTCAAATCCCCATCGAGCGAATAGGCCGGCGCGTGGATCGGGTTTCCGTTGTTGAACTGATTCCAACTGGTCCCTGTGACAATATGACCGTCGAAGTCCAGAAATATTTTGTCGGTCGCGGTGGGATTGCTGTGATAAATCGGAACGTTGAGCGGACGCGATTCAAATGGAGCATCGCCGTCGGAAGATTCAGCGTCGAATTGCGGTTCGAGCAG
The DNA here is from genome assembly GCA_963821085.1 of uncultured Planctomycetales bacterium. Lineage (GTDB taxonomy): Bacteria > Planctomycetota > Planctomycetia > Pirellulales > Pirellulaceae > CAWGCE01. The sequence goes on from CAWGCE010000009.1 coordinate 606,352, forward strand.
GTCCGGGTTCGGCGCAGGGTCAAAAAAGAACTCGTTGCCGAACGAATCGACCCGATGAAGCGGATCATTGGCGTCTACACTGGTGCCAGGCAAGTCATCGACGTCAATGTCGATCAGGCCCAAGTCGGCATGACTGTGATCATGGCCGTCACCCACGAAATGCCCCTCGGGTAGCCCACAACAGCCGGGGCAGGAGCAACCTGCACCGTGGGCAGTTTCGACCGGTTCAATGTCGAGAACGTCGCTGGCGAGCAGATCGCGCCGCTCAAGTAACTCTTGACCGCTCAGCCGATTGGTAGACCGGTAGCGCAGCTTCGTTGCTTTCCCCATCCCTTGCTTCCCTCTGTTCCAGATTTGCAGACGTTAGAATCTCTCATTTTCTCAGCGCACTCCAGGGACGTCAACGAAGTTGTCGATTTATGATCAATCTGGAAGCAGTTTTTGTCGCTTTCCGTGCAGAATTCACCGAGTGGGCTGGATTTTGAACTTGCAGGGTGCAATTTAAAGAGGCAAGGCGCAACAAAAAAGACGGCGAGACAACCGAAACATGGATCTGGCACGGAAGCATCATGCCAGGTGGTTGCAATAGCTCGGTCCGAGAGAGTTGGACTGCGGGCACCGTTTCCTACGTGTTCGAAGCATTTTCCTGGCAGTTTAAGCACCAATACGTCGACCTCCCCAAGTCGCCCTGACGTTGCATTTGAATGAGGTCGCTGCACTTCAGGCAGGGTTTGCCACCACGCCCATAAACCCAGGTCCGGCTGCCGTCTCGACCCATGCGTGTCCGACGCGGGCCTCCGTCCAGGTTGGCTCGCATCAATCGCTGGCCGCGTCGAAGCATCTGCAGCAGTTGTTCGTCCGAATAACATTGGATCGTCAGAAAAGGGTTGAGCTTCTCCAGAAACAACAGTTCGGACTTGTAGACGTTGCCAATACCCATCAGCAGCCTTTGATCCATGACCGCCACGCCGAGATGCAAATCAGGTTGCCGCCGGAAATTGGACACGATCAATTCGAAGTCAACTCCCGAGTCCAGCAGATCAGGCCCCAGGCGATTGAGCCACGGATGGCGTCGCAATCCGTCTTCTGACAGCAACTCGAAAGTTTTGGGATGAAAGCAGACTGCGACGTTGCCGCTCGTGGTTTGCAGGGCAATCGCGGACTGCGACCTGGGTTTTCGCCATCGTTCGTCTGGTTGATATGTGTGCCAGGAACCGGTCATTCCCAGGTGCGTGTGAATCGTGAAACCGCTATCGAAGTGAATGAGCAGGTGCTTACCTTTGGCCTTCACGCTGTCGACGCTGGAACCGGAAATCGGTCGCACATCGGCAACATCAGATGTTGCCCGGACGGCCTGTTGGACCAGCATCGCACGCAGCTGCAAAGCCGTTCGGTAAATCGTGTCACCCTCTGGCATGTTTGATTTCTTGTGGAGGCAATAAGTTCAGCGAGTTGGAACAAACAGGTTTTTCGAATCACGTTGCCTTTTTTTGGCATGCGAGAACCAGCTATTCAACCCCTTCCGGTGACTGCTCGTAGATTCCACCACGTACGTCATAGCTTGCTGACCGCGTGGCTCGCCAGCAATTCCCCCGCCAACTGTCTTGAGGGAAGATGATAAGATAAACGCCGCATTGTATCGGGCTGTCATGTGTTTGTTTTCAGCCGGTCACCTGTTTCGATTGCAGCGAAGGAGTCAATCTATGGACGTCGTGATCTCGAAGTTGGTTAAGCAGTTTGAACAGGGTTCCATCGATCGGCGACAGTTGGTTGCCGGGTTAGGGACGCTGGTCGCGTTCGCCGCTGGACGAGGGCGAGCCGCTGGGCAGGAAACCGCAGACGCGGTGGAGACGGTGGAAAGTCCGGCTGAGCCCACGTTTCGGGCGGTTGGATTGAATCATATCGCTTTACGGGTGACAGATGTGCTGCGGTCGCGAGAATTCTACAAACGGCATTTGGGGCTGCAGGTCGTTCGTGATGGCGGAGAACGCAACTGCTTCCTGACTTGCAAAGATGGATTTGTCGCGCTGTTCCAAAACAAGACACCGGGAATGGACCACTATTGCTATTCTGTGATCGACTACGATGTGAATTCGGCCGAACAGAAACTAAGACAACAGGGGTTCGAGCCCCGCGTCGTTCGCGATGACGGTCGCATCTATTTTGACGATCCGGACGGTCTCGAGGTTCAGCTGGCTGCCGCCAGTCACCGGCCGTGACCCGTTCACCGAGAACACAAAGAAAATCTCGCCGCGCAGGCGTTTCCCCCGGCAATTTTAAGGACGCAAAGATGCAACATGGCGCACGGAATGACATTGTCGGGCAAGTGACACAAATTCGTACTGGCGATTTGATGGCACAGGCTAAAGTTAAAGTCACCGGCGAATTTGATTTGTCGTCGGTCATGACGGCCGATTCGCTGGCAGCCTTGGGAATCAAGGAAGGCGATCAGGTCCGTGTATTGGTCAAGGCAGTGAATGTGTTGTTGGTCAAGGACTAGTGAACTCGACCAACTTGCAGTGAAGCAACATGAACGGCAGGTTAATCATGTGTGGTTTGGATTCGCGCCTGGGCAATAATCGCAGCAGCTATGACAATGGTGCTGGTCGTGAACGCTTCCCCTTGCCCAGGACAGGAGGACCCCAGCGCGGTCGCGACCGAGGCCCACCGCCTGGGCATCGAGATGTATCGGGCGGACAAGCTTGCTGACGCGGAAGCGAAGTTTCGTGAGGCGTTGACCGCAACGCCAAACTATGCCACAGCGCGGCTCGACCTGGCGGCGCTGCTGATGAAAATGGGCCGCACCGACGAAGGCGTGGCTCATTACAGGTATCTCGCCCTAAAGGTGGATCCAGACAACGTCGACTTTCGACACCGCTATGCCTTGGTCTTGAATATGACCCAACAAACCAAGGCGGCTGCCGACCAAATGACCGCGGCGTTGCAAGTCGATCCGAAACGAAACGACATTCGTCGTGACCTGGTCAGCCTCCTGTTATCCGACAATTCCTACATGCAGGCGTCGAACGTCTCGGCCGATGGCGTCAAACTGAATCCCGACGACGCCTCGGTGCATAACGACCATGGCGTCGTGCTGATGCGGTTGGGCAAGAAGGAAGCTGCCGAAGATAGCTTTCGCAAATCGCTGCAACTGGATGCCGGTCACGTGGATGCCAACTACAACGTGGGTCTGGTGCTGCTGGAACAGTGGGAATTGACTGAGGCTACCAAGTTCCTCAGATCGGCGATTGAGCTTCGCCCTGAATACGTAGATGCCCATTTTAATCTGGGTCGAGCATTAGCAAGGTCAGGAAGACATGATGAGGCAATGGCCGAGTTTGAATGGGTGACCAAGGAGAAGCCTGATTACTATCGGGCCCATTTCGAAGCGGCAATGGTGGCCAAGCGGATGGGCGACATGAAGCGGGCGGCCAGTCGACTAACGGAAGCCTTGCGACACAGCCCTGGCGATCGAAAGAGCAAGTTTGAACTTGGCTTACTGATCGGCGAGCTCGGAAGATGGAAATTGGCGGCGAATCAATTCGAGTCGATCCTGGAGACGGCCCCCGAGGATGCAGATGCGCATTACCAGTTGGCGCGTGCATTGGTCGCCGATGAACGGGCGGTACAGGCAATTCCCCACTTCCGCGAAGCCAGCTGGCAACGGACCGGTTGGGAGCAACCCCTTCGCGAGGCACTCGAAACGGCGCGGGCGAATGGGTATGCAGGCGAGCTGATCGATGAGTTGCAAGAGCAGCTGGAGCAGATGCAATCGGCATCTGCGAGTTAGTACCAGTCGCACGGACGTGTAGCGTGTGGGGCGCTGGTATAGCATTCTTCAATAGGCGCACAGCTCCACACGTATTGTGAATGCGCTCTACGCCGAGGCAGAGGAATGATGAGGGGGCTCCAATTTCTCGAAATCCCAGCTTCGCGGAATCTCAGTTCATCGACGTGTCGCCGTGCAGGACGAACCATGACCTGGTGTAGTCCCAGTGGCGATAGGCTACGTCGCGCGTCATACCGAGCATCCGTCCCGCCTCCACGACCGATACCCCGGCGAACAGCACGAGCTTCAGCATTTCTGCCGACTCCGTGTCAGACGCTTGCAGCAGATCGATAGCCTCGTTCAGTTCGAGGATCAGACTGGGGTCGTCAGGCAAGGTTGTCAGTTCATCTTCCATGTGTTGCCGCACGAAATTGCCGCCTCTTTTGGCAGCCATCTTGGCTCGCGCATGGTCAACCAGAATGTGACGCATGGCTTGGGCCGCAGCAGAATAGAAATGAGCTCGACTGTCCCAGCGTTTTGCCTGTTTGTCGTCGACCAAACGAACATAGGCCTCGTGCACCAAACAGGTGGCAGACAGCGTATGATCGAGACGCTGAGTCTGGAAATTCCTGGTCGCCAACCGACGGAGCTCGTCATAGACCGCCGAAAATAGCTCGTCGACCGTTTGCAGTTGCCCATTTTCCAGACGCCGGAGGATCATGGTCACATCGGTCATCTCCGCATTCTAATCTCACATCGCGAAGTTGGTCAAAAGTCACGCGTCAGTTACCCGCCGCGTCAGGGCATAATGCTCGTTCCTGGACCGCGAAACGACCGGACTCGCCGTTTTTTCAGTGATGCTCGGTCGTCACGACCAGCGACGCAACCCGTTTCTTATCATGCGTTTGCGCGCCGCCTCATCGACCAACGCGGGAATTCTTCTGGGAATCGTTGGCATTCCACACATTTTCTTGCCGACGCGTGTAGCGCGAAATCCGCATTATGTTTTGTGCCATCATCCGGACGTAATGATCAACAAAATGCAACTCCGCCATCTCCACCACGAGATTTGAGATAACAGTTCGAAAGCCGAAGGCTCAGAGCACATGGATTTCTCCCGCGAATCACGTACGGTGCGATGCTGCGGCCAAGCCCCAGAACTTATTGACAAAGCCTACGAGGCATCAGCAGCTGACGACGTCGTTGGAAAAGTTTTTCGGGCGGGGAATCGAGTTAAACTGCAACTTGGGCACAACGCCCAACCTGAATACAGAATCGAGAATACCATGAGCTTGTATTTGCGTCCTCGTTTGGCGGCGTCAGTACTTTCATCCGCTAAATTCTCTCGCAGTGCGGCACGCGGTCGCGGCGCGAAAGTTCATCGCCGCAAATGGCTGGCTTGCGAGTCGCTGGAAGATCGGCGACTGCTGGCCGTCGCCGCAGGTGCCGAGCTCCCGGAATTCTTCGACACGTCAACAGCATTGTTTGTTGAGAACCAGGGGCAGTGGACCGACAGCGACGTGCGGTACGGGTATCAGGCAGACGGTGTACAAGATCGCTTTTGCCGATCAGCGATTAGACTTCACGTTATGGCAGCAAGAAGCGGCGGAACCTGACGCACACACTGGCCGCGATATTTACAGAACGAATTGCTGCCTTGGACCGCGACGAAGCTACCGTCACGCAGACCACGCAATTCTCGGTCGCGTTTGACGGAGCCAACGCCACACAAGCCGTGGGGCTCGATCAGGCCGAGACGCGATTCAACTACTTCGTCGGCGACATCGATCAGCACCGATCGAACGTCGCCGGGTATGCCACGGTGGCCTACCCAAGCCTGTACGACGGCATCGACCTGCACACATTTGGACGCCGCAGCAGCCTGAAGTACGAATTCTACGTGGCACCGGGTGCCGATTATCAACAGATTTCGGTCAGCTACGAGGGCATCGACGGGCTGCGGATCGACGACGCGGGGTCGCTACGTGTCACGACCGAACTGGGCGAACTGGTGGACGACGCGCCCTACATCTATCAGTTGATTGACGGCCAGGAAGTCGAAGTCGCCGGTCAATTCCTTTTACTCGATAACGACACGTACACGTTTGACATCACCGGCGCCTACGATCCAAGCGTCGAGCTGGTCATCGATCCCGACTTGACGTGGAGTAGCTACCTGGGTGGCAGCGGTGGTGATACAGGGAGAGATGTCGAACCGACACAAATGGCAACGTGATTATCGCAGGCTCGACCAATTCTGACGACTGGATATCCGGAGGATGGGATACAACCTACGCCGGTGGAGCTCGACGCGATGGTTGTGAAACTCTCACCCGATGGCGAACACCTGTGGAGCACCTATGTGGGGGGAATAGGTGACGAAAAGGCTTACGGAATAGCAGTCGACGCAAACAGCAACATTCTCGTAACTGGCTACACACAGAGTTCAGGCTGGGCATCAGGCGGGTGGGACGTCAGTTACAACGGCGGGGAAAGGGACGCCTTTGTCGTGAAACTTGCAACTGACGGAGGGCACCTTTGGAGCACTTACCTGGGCGGGGACGGAGATGCTGACATCGGCGAGGGCATATCGGTTGATGAAGGAGGCAATGTATTTGCGACTGGATTAACGGACTCATCTAATTGGGTTTCAGGCGGGGGCGATACGATTCACGGAGGAAGCTTTGACGGCTTCGTCGTAAAGCTATCCACGGCCTCTACCGTGACCTGGGTGACTACGTTCGCGCCGAGCAGTTGTTTCGCCAAGCGTTGGAACTGGCTCACTCGCTGCAGGAAGAAGACCCCGATGACGTTTACGTCTTCATGTCTTGCTGGTTTTGCGAGGAGCTGGCTCGGATGCTGATCGATCAAGGTCGCCAGGACGAAGCGCTGGAAGAGCTGCAAGGGGAGCTCGAGCCGATGCGGAACGTCGTTGCACATCAGCCCGATAGCACGGACTATCGCCGAACCCTGGCTCGCACCTACGGCACGTTGAGCCTGCTGAACGAAAACACCGAATATCGTCGCCTGGGCTGCGAATTGATTGAGTCTGCCGTACACGACGCGCCTCAATCTGAATCGGCTCAAGAGTTGCTAGGGGAGTTCTGGCTGTCAGGACTGTTTGACTCGGAAGCTTCCGGCACAGGCGAGATCAGAACAAACAGCACCCCCGAGGCTGCGATCGAAAAGGCGATCGCGATCTTTCAGGGGCTGTACGAGCGTCGCCCGGGCAAACTGCGGTATGGATTGAGCCTGAGTCGCGCCTACCAGTCGCAAGCCGAACGGTTGCAGGCGTCAGGCGACTCGAGTGCCGCCGCGGCGGCACTCGACCGCGCTGAAAAGGTCCTGCAGGAGCTGCTGGAGATCGAACCCAACTACAACGTGGCTCGGCGAGCGCTGGAGCGCTGCCAGGTAACCCGACGCTGCAGCGAGGGAGAGTAGTCATATCTATGTTCTGTCCATTCAAACATGGATCGCAGCATCGGTTTGCTAACGGATCGAACATGGCCTAGGGATCACAACCACTTCTCGTCCAAACCAAGGACAGCCTGAATATGCAATTCCATCTCACTCGCTGGATGACGCTTTTCCTAACGGTCGTAACATTGATTCTCGGTAGCCAACGCTGTTTGGTCGGCCAGGAAGTGGAGTTTCTGTTTTCGTTTGGCGGCTTAGGAACAGGTATTGGAAGTTTTGATAAACCAGATGGAATCGCCCTGGACTCCGATGGCAATGTTTACGTTTCCGAGTTTGGCAATGGTCGGGTGCAGATCTTTGACAGCGACGGGCTCTTTCAATCGACGTTTGGCGTCCAGGGTACGGGGCCAGGAGAGTTTAACTCACCCATTGGAGTTGCGGTCGACGCACTTGGGGCGATCTATGTTGCCGATCGAAACAATCACCGCGTGCAGGTCTTCGACAGCAGCGGCGTCTACCAATCGCAGTTCGGAAGTGAGGGAATCGGGCCTGGCCAATTCAATTCCCCCGGAGGATTGGCATTAGACCTCTCAGGACGAGTCTACGTCAGCGACACGCAAAATGATCGCATTCAGGTGTTTGACCCGACGGGAGCATTCCAATTTGAACTGGGCAGCGAAGGCTCCGGCATGGGCCAGTTCGAAAACCCCAGGTTCGCGACTGTGGATGCTGCCGGGAACATTTTTGTTGCCGACTCGTTCAACGACCGCGTCCAGGTATTTGACAGCGCGGGTGATTTTCAGTTTGGATTTGGTTCGTTCGGAACCGACTCGGGCCAATTCGACAAGCCGTACGGAATTGCAGTTGACGACAGTACAGGGAATATTTTCGTCGTCGACCATAATAATAACCGCATTCAGGTGTTTGACGCGTTGGGAGGCTTCCTGACCACGTTCGGTAGTGCGGGTACTGGTCCGGGCGAATTCACTCAACCGACGGCCATCGCCGTAGGTGACGATAGACTTTACGTGACCGAGGAATTTGGCCACCGCGTATCCGTTTTCAGCCTCGGCCCGGCCCCCCCGGATTACTCGGCGGCCGATTTCAACGGCGACAGCCTGATCAACTGCCGCGACATCGATTTACTGGTCAGCGAAATCGCGGGCGGATACCAGGGATCGCTGTTCGATTTGACCGCCGACGGAAACGTCGACCAGGACGACCTGGGCGAGTGGTTGATCCTCGGTGGCGGCGCCAATACGGCCTCCGGCAATCCGTACCTGCCGGGCGACGCCAACCTGGATGGCACTGTCGACGGAGCGGACTTCCTGATTTGGAATACCCACAAGTTCAGCGACCATGCCGCCTGGTGTGCGGGCGACTTTAACGCCGACGGCAACGTCAACGGTCAGGATTTTCTGCTGTGGAACGACAATAAGTTCACGTCGAGCGATGTGGCCAGCGTTCCGGAACCCGATCTCGGATGGTTGGTTGTGATGGGGCTCGCCATCTTTCGATCAAGGCGAAAAGCCACATTATTGGATCCTTCTTGTGCATTCAAGATGTTCCGAGTTTAACAGTCACGAGAAACGGGCAGGGACTCTGACGAATCCGTCGCACACTTCATCCAACAAATTCAATCGCTTACAAGAGGGCTCAAAATGATTTCTTGCCCCACGAAATTAATTTCGATCACTGTCAACCTTACTGCTCTTCTATCACCGTTGCTCTTCACTTTGGGCACGGTGATGGCCGATGCTGAATTTCTGTTCTCATTTGGTACTCCAGGTAGCACGAACGGATTTTTCGATGAGCCTTATGGGATTACGCTTGACGCGGCCGGCAATATCTATGTGACGGAAACTGGAAATGATCGCGCTCAGGTGTTTGATAACACAGGCAACTATCTGTCCCAATTCGGTTCGGGGTATTTCAACCAGCCTACCGGGATCACGATTGACGAGGGATCGGACACGATTTACGTGACGGATTGGTCAGGCAATGGCGTGCACGTACTGGACGGCGAGGGCCACTTCCAATTCACGTTTGGCAGCTGTTGTGGTTCTGGTAACGGCGAGTTCTCCGGGCCGATCCAAAGTGCCCTGGCTCCGAATGGCAATATCTACGTGACGGAATTCGGAAACAACCGAATTCAAGTCTTCGATAGCGGTGGCAATTACCAGTCGCAATTTGGCAGCGAGGGGAGCGGCAATGGGCAGTTTCTTAATCCTTTCGGAATCGCGATTGACGCGACTGGCACGACCTATGTGACAGATGGGAGCAATCATCGCGTGCAGGTATTCGATGCCCTAGGCGACTATCAATTCCAATTTGGCAGCTTTGGGAATGGCATCGGAGAATTTGACAACCCACGCGGAATCGCACTGGATGCCGTGGGTGACATTTACGTCGCCGATAGTAGCAATCATCGCGTGCAAGTCTTCAACAGTGACGGTACCTTTCAATTCGCCTTCGGTAACAACGGAACCAGCAACGGAGAATTTGACAGCCCACGTGGAATTGTTGTGGACGACCTGGGCCGCATCTATGTCGCCGACCGTTACAATCATCGCATATCGGTTTGGTGCCGAATTCCTGACGCGGATTTTAACGGCGACGGGCTGACGGACTGCGCTGACGTGGACAGCCTGGTGGTGGAGATCGTGGACGGAACGAACGATGCGAGCTTTGACCTGACCGGCGACGGGTTAGTCGACGCCGATGACCTAGACGAGTGGCGATTGCAAGCCGGAGCGGCGAACCTCCCATCCGGCAACCCCTACTTACCTGGCGATGCGAATCTGGATGGCGATGTCGACGGTGCGGATTTCCTGATCTGGAATACCCACAAATTCAGCGACGATCCCGCCTGGTGCCGAGGAGACTTTAACGCCGATGGCAACGTCAACGGTCAGGATTTTCTGCTGTGGAACGACAACAAATTCACGTCGAGCGATGTGGCCAGCGTACCCGAGCCCAGCATCTCCTGGACCCTGGCCGTACTCGGAATGCTATGGCTGGGCCGTCATTTTTCACGCGTCAATTCAATTCCGGGCACAATAATCCACTGCGGCATTTTCCCGATTTTGGTCGTCACGATTGTCACCACACAGAGTCAATCGCTACTTGTCGGCCAGGAAGTGGAGTTCCTGTTTTCGTTCGGCAGCGAGGGCCAGGGTTTAGGGCAGTTTGATCAACCCGACGGAATCGCCCTGGACGAACAAGGCAATGTATACGTCACGGAATTTTCAAATCATCGGGTGCAAATCTTTGACGGAGACGGCCTCTTTCGATCGACTTTTGGCGTCGCGGGAACGGGACCTGGCGAGTTGATTGACCCAATCGGGATTGCAGTTGACCCACTCGGGTCGATCTATGTCGCCGAACGAGGCAATCACCGCGTACAACTCTTCGACAGTGGCGGAATTTATCAGTCGCAATTTGGAGTCATGGGATCGGGCCCAGGCCAATTCGACGGCCCATCGGGACTGACGCTGGATGCCGCAGGAAACATCTACGTGACCGACACGTTCAATTCCCGCGTCCAAGTGTTTCGCCCAACCGGTCAATTCCAATTTGAGTTGGGCGACGAAGGCACAGGCATCGGCCAATTCAATAACCCAAGATTTTCCACTGTCGATTCTCTTGGGAATATCTACGTGGCCGATTCCTTCAATGACCGCGTGCAGGTATTTGATAATTCTGGCAATTACCAGTTCGGCTTCGGATCCTTCGGCACCCTACCAGGGCAGTTTGACAAGCCCTACGGCATCGCGGTCGAGGAGGGCACTGGACAGATTTATGTCGTCGACCATGACAATGACCGCGTGCAGATCTTTGACGCGTCGGGCACGTTTCTGACCACATTTGGCAGTGAAGGTACGGACCCTGGCCAGCTATTCGATCCGACGTCGATCACCGTCGCAGACGGAAGGATTTATGTCACCGAGGAACGCGGCCACCGCGTATCGGTTTTTAGCTTCGAACCGGGACGCCCGACTTTTCCGCCGCCGACTTCAATGGGGACACCTTCATCAACTGCCTCGATGTCGACGAATTGGTCGTCGAGATTGTGGAGGGAAACCACGGTGCACTCTTCGATCTCACCGACGATGGATTCGTGGATCAGGCCGACCTAACCGAATGGCTCGTCTTGGGAGGAGGTGCCAATACGGTATCCGGAAACGCCTATCTGCCGGGCGACGCCAATTTGGATGGCAATGTCGACGGAGCGGATTTCCTGATTTGGAACACCCACAAATTCAGCGACCATCCCGCCTGGTGTGCAGGCGACTTTAACGCCGACGGCAACGTCAACGGTCAGGATTTTCTGCTGTGGAACGACAACAAATTCACGTCGAGTGATGTGGCCAGCGTTCCGGAACCAGCTTTAGGATGGTTGGCCATGTTTGGCGTCGCGATCCTTCGAGCAAAGCGATGAGCATGGCAACCGCCGGGCAAATCATGGCGTACATCGCCTAAATAAGGACGAGTGCGAGTCGCGGGGACGTGTAGCGTGGGCGGCGCTGTATAGCACTCTTTTTTTCGAAGCTGGAGTGGCAAGGCGTTGCGAGACTTCAGGTATGATCAACGCCCGAATTCGTGCGAATCCGGCTATCTTGTTGGCCACGTATCTTGGGAAGGCTGCTCCAGCCACCCAGCTCGCTAGTTCAGGAACGGCCGATGCAGGTGAGCAATGTCGATTTCGAAAGTATCGCGTCAGGCATTGCAAACGCCACAAGCTTACTCGATGGCCTGCCCTTCACCCTGGCGCACCGTGATTTCTCGATCGACAACTCCCCCGGCAAATCGTTCTTTCGAACCATTGGCCCAACGAACCTCAATGCCCTCGATCGCATCCAAATTCCCCAAACCAAAATGGACGCGTGGATCGTTGCTGGCCAAGTAGCTGTAGGAACGCAGCACCGGTCGCACGAACTTCTGGTCTCCTTTCCAGACAGTCACCGTTGCCCCGATCGCAAAGCGGTCGCCGGTCATGGCCCGGATTGCTAACCAGTGGTTTTCATTACCCTCAGCCTGCGGCGCATCATTTCAAAAATCCGTAGACGGTTCGCGATATCGTTGGTTACCAAATCAAGGTCGCCATCGTTATCCAGGTCGCCAAAGGCCAGACCTCGAGTCACCTCGGGACGTGTGCCAAATGTATCCGACCTATCGCTGACGTCCGAGAACTTGGCCTGCCCATCGTTGGCGAACAACAGATTCGGTTCGGCATATCGATTCCAGTAGTTTCCATGATTGGAATTTGCCGCCACCGTTCCGATGGCCACGCGACCGTTCGCTACGGCCAAGTCAAGATCGCCGTCGTGCTCCATATCAAAGAAACCACAACCCCAGCCCGTATAGGGCAAGTCAACACCTGCAGTGCCGCAGCGGGCGGAGCTGTCGGAGTACATGTCATCGCCGTCGTTTGTATAAAGCGTGTTCGTTTCACTCGTTACGTGCGTCATGAACAGGTCCAGCGTGTGGTCGCCGTCGACATCACCGATGGTGATTCCCATACTGGCCTCGACGCGGCCGAAACCATTGAACGCGACCCCACGAAATACTGCTTCATCCATGAAGGTTCCATCGCCGCCATTGACCCACAGCTGATTGGGTTCCTCATCGTTGCATACGTAAAGATCGGGCCACCCGTCTTCGGTGACGTCGAGTGCAATGATGCCCCAACCACGTGCCGGAGTCGTGATACCCGCCTCATCACTGACGTCGGTAAACGTATGGTCGCCGTTGTTGCGGTAAAGCTGATCCTGTTTGCCGTCGAACAGGTGTGGGCCGCAATAGTCGACTTCGTAGTCGGCGCTGGCGCTACCGCATCGCTTCGAGGGGTCAAACGTGGCGAAATGAACGACAAACAAATCCAGATCGCCATCGCGATCGTAATCGACAAACGCAGAAGCGGAACTCCACACGTCACCTTCGATGCCCGAGGTGGCCGTGATGTCCTCGAACGTACCATCTCCGCGGTTCAGGTACAGTTTGTCCTGACCATAATTGGTTACGAAGACATCCGCATCGCCATCGTTATCAATGTCGCCCACGGAAGCACCGTGCCCGAAGCCAGGATCATCCATGCCGGCGGCTCCCTCGACTTCCACAAACTTGCCCTCGGCGGTTTGTTCGAACAGTCGATTGGGTGACGGTTTGCTGAAGGCGGACGGTAAGGGACCGGGCTCGCAATGGCAAACCTGGTAGATGTCCAGGTCACCATCCTGATCAAAGTCGAACAAGGCGACACCGCCGGGCGTGATTTCCGGAGTGTGATACTCACCGTCCGGCCAAATTGCCTCTTTTACCGGTAATCCAACATCGCCGGTGACTTCCACAATGAGCGAGTTGCCAGCCGACGGTTTCTCAACAATGCGGTTTGCGGTTAAGTCCGAATGCGGGGAGGTGTCCGGCGACGCGGTTCCGGAGTCCTCATGGGTGGCCGTGCCCGGCGAGGCCGTGTTTGCCGCGTCGTTACTACAGGAGGTCAGAGCGATGACGCCCAGCGTCGCCAGCAGGCAAAGGCGGTATGGTAATGGAAATTTATGCATGGTTGTAAGTTGTGATGGCAATCCGCGGGCCAGGGAAACCTGATTGCGAGGACGGTTCCAAGCACTCACGGTACCAGCCTCGCCGCTTTGAATGAAATAGGCGTCGTGCTACGCTCCTCGAAACGATATTGTCTCGAACAATGTATCGTAGGTTAAAACTACAATCGTGACTCAACATTCGCCAGCCTCTGGATTAATAGCATGACTGGTCCTTATCGTCGTTCGCTTGCCGGCATCCTCTGCTGCATCACTTTCCTCGTTCAGGGTTGCCAGGAGCCAGTCTCATCAGACTCCACAGATGCTGTCGGGGAGAGCGATCGAAGCCAGGCTGCTGATTTTACTCCGCCGCCTGCAGTCATCGAGCAACACGACAGGGGCGTGGCTCTAATGGGGCAATTTGACTACGCAGCAGCCCATGACGTGTTCGCTGCGTTGGAGGAACAGCATCCCACCTGGGCCGATGTCAAAATTGATCTGGCGATTTCGAAGTTGAACCGCAGGGAGCCGGATGACGTCGCAAACGCCGAGGCCTTGTTGGACTCGGTGATTCGTTCCCATCCGGACAAGTTGCGGGCGAAGTACTGTCGCGCCATTTTGCTGTTGTACGCGGCCGAGCCCGAACGTGCATGCAGTATTTCCAAGAGGTTGCCGAAGCCGATCCGGGCGACGCTTACGCCACGTATTACGCGGGTCAGTGCTTGTTGGACTCGCGGCAATACGAATCTGCACTGAAGTACTTCCGCCGGGCCTCCAAGGCGGAATCCTTACTTGCGCAGCTCGTATTACGGCGCGTTCCAAACCCTGCAACGCTTGAAGCGAATTGACGAGGCCAAACAGTCGCTGGAAATGTTTCAGAAGCTGGCCGATAACCCTCAGGCCAGGTCGGCAGAAATCAAGTACTCCCGAATGGGTCCGAAAGCAGAAGCGATGACCGTACGGGCGACGCCCCCCGCTTCCGGCCCACGCACGGGACGCTGGTTCGCCGAGCCCGTGCAAGGTTTTTCCGAGGGCATTGTCTGGGCGAGCTCGGATACGCCAGCTCGACGACCTTCGATATCGGCCTGCGATCTGGATGCAGATGGAGACGTCGACTTATTCCTGTCCTCCGCGTCTTCCTCCTCCGATGTCGAAGCTCAAAACGTCGTCCTGGAACAGAATGGTGACGCCTGGAATCAACGCACTGACCATCCGCTCGCCAAGGTCGCCGACGTCAATGCTGCGCTTTGGGGCGACTACGACAATGACAGCTTGGTAGACGTCTATTTGTGCCGCGCAGGGCCGAATCAGCTTTGGCGACAAGTCGAAGCCGGCCGATGGGACGAGGTCACGGAATCCACGCAGACGGCAGGCGGCGAATTTGACACGGTTGATGGAGCTCTATTCGACGCCGATCATGACGGCGACCTCGACTTATGGTTGGTCAACGCGGACGGAAAAAACGAGCTTCTGAACAATAACCTGGATGGAACATTTCGCCCGATTGCCGCAGCGCAGGGGATCGCCGGCGAAGATGTGCAATCGACAGGAGTCGTGGTGACGGACCTGGACAACGACCGTGACGCTGACTTGATCGTCTTGAACAAAGGGGCTCCGCACGAAGTGTTCTTGAACGACCGCTTGTGGAATTATTCGAAAGCTGAAGGTTTTGATGAATTCGTTTCGACTTCCGCATTTGCGGCCGTCGCAGCCGATATTGATGCGGACGGCAACATCGAATTAATTACATCATCTTCCGATGGCTGGCGAAAGTGGGTTCGCGCCGAAGATGGAACGTGGTCCGCGATGTTGATTCGACTTGGCGGTACCGATGTGAAGCCCGGCGCCGGTCCGATTGCTGTCCAGGATATCAATGGTGACGGAAGATTGGACATTGTCGCATCGACGCAGTCGGGATGGGCCGTGCTGGATTGTTTCGGCGAAGACGCGAAGGTGTTGCTGTCTTCGGAAGCCGACACGGATGCGAGCTGGGGATTGGTCAACGTCGACCCGGGGAGCGGTTATTCGCTGGTGGATGCCAGCGGCGGTCAGCCTCGTCTTTGGAGCCCCGGCGAGGGACGCTATCCGTTCGCCGACGTCCTTTTTTCCGGGAAGGAAAGCAAGGCAGATCAGATGCGTTCCAACGCTTCCGGCATCGGAATTCAGGCAGCAGCACGTGTTGGCGGCCGCTGGACAGCTCTGCAGACCTTTCGCGATCAATCGGGCCCCGGACAAAGTAGTCAGCCGCTGGCCATAGGGCTGGGGGACGAACGATCGATCGGATTTGTGAAGCTGCTTTGGCCGGATGGACTGTTTCAAACCGAATTGGGACTGGCGGCCGGCAAGACGCACAGAATCGAAGAAACGCAAAGGCAGGTATCCAGCTGTCCGGTGCTGTTCGTTTGGAATGGCGAAAATTACGAATTCGTCTCCGACGTTTTGGGAGTCGGCGGGTTGGGATTTAACGGCGGTCGAGGCGTCTATCACGACGCCCGTCCCTGGGAAAATTTGATGTTGCCGCTTCACCTGCCCGCGGTGACAGAAGCAGGTTCCATCCGCTTGAAGATCGGCGAGCCCATGGAGGAAGCGTGCTATCTCGACGCTATCCGATTGGTCACCTACGATCTGCCGGCAGGTTGGAATATGACGATGGATGAACGCCAGGCCGTGAATGCACCTTTCGCGACGGGTAAACCGATCTTCTATCGCCAGGTATTGGAGCCCGTTGTCGCGACCGATACCGATGGCAACGACGTGCGCGGAGCAATCCGGGCCGCTGACGGACAGCCACTTCCAGCCGGGAAACGTGATCCACGATTTCTGGCTCATACCGAACCATTTTCCATTACCCTGAAATTCGATCAGCCCCTCGATGACTTGAACGGTCGGCCGGTGCTGGTGATCGACGGTTGGGTCGAGTATCCCTACTCGCAGACGATGTTCGCATCCTGGCAGGCCAACGCGTCGTATGAGGCTCCAACCTTGGAAGCTCGTTCAGTCGGTGGCGAGTGGCAAGTGGTGTACGAGCAATTTGGCTACCCGGCAGGCATGCCACGGCAAATGTCGGTACCGATCGAAAAAGAAGACCTGCCCGATGGGACGATCGAACTACGACTAAGCACGACGATGGAAGTTTACTGGGACCGGATGTTTGTTGCGGTTGAAGAACCGTGTGACGGAGCCGAACGGACCGAACTGGCGCTGCAGCGAGCGACGGTGAGCGAGGTTGGTTTTCCACAGCGGATCAATGGTGACTTCCGTAAACCGTTCTACGACTATCGAAAGCGAGCTCCGCTGTGGGACACCCGCCACGCGCCGGGCTACTACACGAACTTTGGCGAGGCGACTCCGCTGTTGGCCCAAGTCGACGACGCAGTGGCGATTATTGGCCCCGGCGAGGAAGTCGAATTCGAATTTTCCGGCCCTGATCAATCAGGCGCGTCAGGACGAGTATTTGTCCTGGAATGTCACGGGTGGTGTAAAGACATGGATCTGTATACCGAGCATGGCGAAACGCTGGGGCCGCTGCCGCGCCGCAAGGACACGAACATGGATCGTGATCAGGAAGCGGCGCGACGCGAATTGTTGGATCGTTTCAACCAGCGATTTCGAGCAGGATAGTTGGCGCGTTGGGCTTTCGGAGCGAGTAGTGACTATCCAGTTGAGGCTCCGTCAGGCCTTAGTTGATAGCCCTGGCTGAAAGAGACGAAACCGGCGTTGCGCAATTCGCTCGCGAGGGTTGACGATCCTACGTCCTTGCCGTCGACGCTTGAAAGGAAGGCTGGCACACCGTTTCGAGCAAATGTTGCGAGTGCTTTGACGATCGATTTACTGGCGTCATCGCGCGGTATTTCATCGGGCCAGTTAGTGCTCAGCTGACTGCCGCACTTCGTGAGGTAGCCCAGCAAATGGCCATCTTGCAGAATCACATGGGCGTTGGTCGCTCGTCGCGACCGCGGAGTATCCTGATCGTTTTTCGGCCAGGCGATGGCGGCGCCGTAAGGGTTTGCCGGATCGGTTGCTGCCAGGACCAGCGGTTCATTACGTTTATCGTCCGCCGGATTCCGTTCGGCCCGAATGCGATCGTCCGCGCCGGGCGCCGCAAATTGGGCTCCCCCCTGCCCTTCAATAAAATAGCCACGACGGACCCGACCAGCTTCTTCCATTTCTTTTAGCACCGGGTAGAGCCCGGAAAATCCGCCCGCTATTTCCTCGCTGCGGACGATCTCGCGGGTAACGATGCCGTAACGCTCGAGTAATTGCGTGGCGATTGCCGTCTGCCGTTCGGTGCCGGTGGCCGTTTCCGGCGACTTGCAGAACAAGGACCAGCGCCCTTCGGCTCCTGCAACTCGTTGCGAACGACGTGATCGAAACGCGACTGATCGAAACCTGGATCGAGTCCGTTGTTTTGTTCTGGAAGATCGGCTGCGGGCCAGCGAACGCAGTGGAGCCAATGTGTCGTTGGTGACGTAACCCCTCCAGACGAGCCGCCAAAGTGCTTCGGCGAGATCTTGTTTGAAGCCGCCCGTCTGCGCAAGTATGCTATCGAAAAACATGGCGCCTCGGGATTGCAGCAACTCGATCAATTGAACATCGAGGTCTTGCTCGGCTGGGATTGGTTGCGGAAGTGGGGCCAGCAATCCTGCCGATTCAGCGAGATAAAGCGCGACGTAGCCGTCGCTGACACCCAAGGGTTGGCAGCCCCGCCAGACGATTTCGCCGGCCGCGCACAATTCATCCAGATCGGCTGACTTGAATCCCTGAATCCGCTGCGGCAAGATCTGTGCTTCGAGTTCGCTAAACGGAATCGGCAGCCCCTGCAATTGCTCAACGACATCCAGAAGACCGTCCAGTCCGCGTCGTGGTTCGCGGACGTACTGCCATTCGGCAAGAAACCGGGCGAATCGCGTCGCTGACACCGGCTCGACCTGCTCTCGCAATCGCGCCAATGATCGCCGCTTGATTTTTTTCAAGACGCCGGCATCGCACCATTCCCGCTGTCGACCGCCTGGCAGGAATTCGCCCTCGAGCAAGCGACCGGTATTGACCAGCGTTTGCAGTGTTGGGCGAATCGTGGCGACCCCGACGCCGAACCGTTGGGCCACGTCTTCGGGCGTGAATGGCACGTGCGTTCGGGCAAAGCGCATCATCAATTGAGCCCACGGCTCTTCGACGATTTCGAGGAAAGCAGCGGGTAGTCCCGGCGGCGGTGAAATGCCCAGGGCATCCCGATAAGTCCCCGCATCCTCTGCTGCGATCCAACGTGGTTTGCCGGCGATGGTCACTTCGACGATTCGGTTATGTTTGACGAGATCGTTAATCCAGCGCAATTGTGTCGTTCCGTTGACTTCCGAGCCACAACGTGCTGCCAGCTCGTCGCGAGACAAATCTCCCAGTCGCACCAGCAGGTCACGTAATTCGTCTGCATCGCGGAGCGAATACGCGGGGTCGAGCCGTTGAAGTTCGGCCTCGACTTCCACCACGACGTTTGCATCCAGTAACTCCCGCAGTTCGGCATCGCCCAGCAATTCACGCAGCTGCGTCAAATCCAGCGAGAGCGTTGCGGCTCGGCGTTCGGCTAATGGCGTGTCTCCGTTGTAGAGAAAATTGGCGGTATACATGAACAGCAGTGAAGCCGCGAATGGGGATGGCACCGTCGTTTCCACCTGATGCAAACGGATGGCTCGCTGTTCCACATCGCGCAGCGTCCTTTTCAGGCCAGGCAAATCGAAGACATCGCGAAGGCACTCCCGGAAGGTCTCGAGCATGATCGGAAACCGCTCGTAGTTGGCAGCAACTGCCAGCAAGTCGGCCGATTTGCGACGTTGGAGCCAAAGTGGCGTTCTGCGCCCAGGTTGGCGACGGGGAAGGAGCAACGCTCGAGCGGCATTTTCCCGAAATCGCGATGCGAAGAGTGCGGTCGAGCCGAGTTCGCGGACCACGATATCTTCGATCGATTCAGAGCTTGGAAAGAAAGCCTGCAAAGGCGGGGGCGAGTCGGAACCGGGCAGCCGAAAAACGATTCCATCGTCGCTCCACATCATGTCGACTTCGCCCTGGGCATCCTCGCGGAGGGCCGCGGAGACCGCGGTCGCCCAGGCGCGTGAACGCGGGCTCCGAACGGTGTCAACAGGACCACACGCCAGTCGCCGATTTCGTCGAGAAAAGATTCCACGACAATCGTCTTGTCGCTTGGCGCTTCGCCGGTGGCCGTTTGCTGGTCGCTGAGATAGCTCAACAAATTTGTCGCGGCTCGTGGTTCCATTCCGTGTTGCTCGATCAGCAGATGATTCGCCTCACCCGCATTCATCGCCAACAACTCGCGCGTCAGTTGACCGATAGCCTTGCCAAATTCGAACGGTCGACCGACGCTGTCGCCACGCCAGAATGGCATCCGACCGGGTTCGCCAGGTGCCGGCACGACGAACACGCGGTCGTGGGTGATGTCGACCACTCGCCAGGAGGATGCACCTAGCAGGAAGACGTCGCCAGGGTTGGTCTCAAAAACCATCTCTTCATCCAACTCGCCCACCCGTGTTGTGCGTTCGTTTTGACCTTCGGCGAGGAAAACGCCGTAGAGGCCGCGGTCGGGTATTGTGCCGCCGTTGGCGATGGCGATTCGCTGAGTGCCACGTCGTGGCGACACCTCGCCCGTAATCCGGTCCCAATTGATTCTTGGGCGCAGTTCGGCGAATTCGCTGGAAGGATAACGCCCCGACATCAGGTCCAGGACGCCTTCGAATGAGGATCGGGGCAATTCCGCGAAGGGAGCTGCCCCGCGGACGACGTCGAAAAGCTTTTCGATCGGCATCGGTTCCAGTGCCACCATGGCGACCAGCTGTTGGGCCAGAACATCGAGTGGATTTCGTGGAAAGGATGTTGTTTCGACATCGCCGTTTTGCATGCGCCGGATTGCAGCACTGCAAGCCAGCAAGTCACCACGGAATTTTGGGAATATGATCCCCTTCGAGACACCATCCACTTGATGCCCAGCTCGGCCGATACGTTGAATCCCCGAGGCGATGGACGGTGGCGCTTCGATCTGAATGACCAGATCAACGGCTCCCATATCGATTCCGAGTTCGAGCGAGGAGGTCGCGATGATGGCGGGTAGCTGTCCCTGTTTTAGTCGGTCTTCAATTCGGCTGCGAGTTTCCTTGGCGATCGACCCGTGGTGAGCCGCTGCGATTTCTTCCTCAGCCAGTTCGTTGATCGCTGTTGCCAATCGTTCGGCCAGTCGCCGGCTGTTGACGAAGACCATGGTGGAACGATGGTCACGGATCAACTGCACAAGCCGTGGATGAATTGCGGGCCAGATGGACGGGATGTTCGGACCCGACGCGGGTCCGCTCACTGCCGAATCGGAGCCCATTTGCGTCATGTCTTCGACTGGCACTTCAATCGTCAACTCCATCGACTTGCGGCGTCCCGCCTCGATGATGGTAACCGGTCGCGGAGTTGGCGATGAATCTTCGTTCGGATTGAATTCTACGCCGCCAAGCAGCCTTGCGATTTCAGAGAGTGGCTTCTGGGTTGCTGACAGACCGATCCGTTGCATCGTGCGTACGGAAGGTCCGCGCGCCTGCCGGCGGAGATACTCGAGTCGTTCCAGCGATAGAAACAGATGCGACCCGCGCTTGGTGCGAGCCACCGAGTGTATCTCGTCAATGATGACGGCATCGATCGATGTGAGGATGTCTCGGGCACGGGACGTTAGTAACAGGTAAAGCGACTCGGGAGTTGTGATCAAGATGTCAGGCGGATGACGGCTCATCCGACGCCGTTCATCTGGTGGTGTATCGCCCGAGCGAACCCCAATCGTCGGCCAATGGAAGGTGACTCCTTCGCGTTGTGCCACTGCGCGGCACGCCGACCAGGGGTGCTCGCAGATTCCTTTCTACGTCCGTGCCCAACGCCTTTAAGGGCGAAATATACAGGACCTTTACTCCGGCCCGGTGTTGATCCGGATCGGAAGTCATTGCGGTAGTGTCCACCGAGGTAGGGAACATCAAGCGGTCGATGGCGCAAAGAAATGCTGCCAGGGTCTTGCCTGATCCGGTGGGGGCCAGCAATAGAGTGTTGGCGCCGGAAGCGATGGCTGGCCAAGCCTTCTGTTGAGCCGATGTTGGTGAGCGGAACGTTGTGTTGAACCATGTACTGACGCAATCATGAAATGCGCCGGGTCGTCGGCGTTTGAGGTCTGCTGAAGTGCTGTCTGATGCGTTCAATGAGTCACCCAAGTGACGACGGGGAGAAAAGCCCCCACGTTGTTGCAGAAATACGAGATAGGGGACGCTTGGTGAGTTTGTAGGTCCTGCGATTCGTGCAATTCAGAACAGCTGGTCTCAACGCTGCTCGCGTTGCCCCCAATTCTAGCCACTGCGCGGTTTGCTGCCACATCTGCTGGCCACAATCTGTTTATGTGCTAGAGTTCACTTGGGATAACAATCTACTGTGGGAGGGCGTCAAGGTGGCAAAGAGGAAGATAAACAAGACGCAATTGGTGCGAGACTACTTTGATCAGCACCCTGACGCGGGGCCGAGCGAGGTCGCCGAGGCGTTGAAGAAGCACAGAATCAGCCCAGCCTACGTTTCGAACATCAAGTTCAAGATCCGGCATGGTATCAATGGTTCTGGCGCGAGCAACGGTGGCTCTTCGCCTGAGGCGGTATTGGCTGCAGCACGCTTTATCCGGATTTGTGGTGGGCTCGACAACGCTCGTAAGGCGCTACGGGCGGCTGGCGAAGTTGCCGAGATTCTTAACTAAACGAAGTTCATGATGGGCAGTCCTGAGAACCGCTCTATTGCACCCAATGCCAGCCAAAAACGTTCTTGGTACAGATATCGAGCCCTGTAGTACCGACCCCATGACGGGATTCTATCGGGATGGCTGTTGCCGCACCGGTCCCGAAGACGTGGGTCTGCATCTCGTGTGCTGCGTAATGACGGCCGAATTTCTGGAGTTTTCCAAAGCGCGAGGCAATGACCTGTCGACGCCGAATCCAATGTACTCTTTCCCGGGCCTCAAGCCCGGTGATCGTTGGTGCCTCTGTGCCCTCCGCTGGAAGGAAGCTTGTGATGCTGGTATGGCCCCTCAAGTCGTCCTGGCGTCGACGCACATGTCTACGATCGAGTTTGCGACGCTCGATGAATTGAAGCAACACGCCGTCGACTAGGCGGGCTCAGTGCATACTTGCTGGCCGCGGAGGCCGTTTCTCCGCCTCAAGGCGTTCGACAATCAACTCGTTCGTCACTTACCCGCCGCCTCCCGGCATGGAACGGAATCCAACCCAATAGTAGCCACAACGCGTGTGGTTCCGGGGTCACGACGACCGTATCCAGCTCCAGTTCAACCTTCCAGCCGTAGAAGGTGCCGTCATCCGAAGCGAAGTCGTCGGATAACCGTAGCATCCAAAAACCCGTGGGATTCATGCCGGCGAATAAGGACAAGTCATCACGCAGCGCGGCGTTGTCGCCAACGCTGGGTCGATAGACGCCCGAGGGGATAATTCCCTCCAGGGGCAAAGCATCGCCTTCGGAGTGTAACCAGTATTCGGCACCATTTCCCGAAGCAAAGTCGGCACTTCGACCGGCGTCGTGGAACAGGCCGACTGTCAGTCCGTTGAAAGTCAAAGTTGCCTCAACATCCGAAGCCCAACTGTGGTCAAGATCGAGGCGAACGCGAATATCCCGAATGACATACTCGATTCCCTCGTCGACCGGAGGCAGGTTCCCTATGCCGAACTGCACCACAGAAATGATGTCCATTTCGGAATTTGAAATCACCGCAGACCCTGGGTAAAGGGTTTCATCACTCAGCGTCATGGCAGACGCTATCGTGGACACACTGGCTAACACGAATGCGAGAAACGTTCTTGAAATGTTCATGGGTTCATTAGCACCACCGGGACAGTCTTGCGGGTCCTTCCAGGATCACGCCCTTCCATGGAGTCAACAGACGCTTTTCAATCCGGCGCAGGGAGGCGAATCGTTTTGGCCGTGCGGATTGTCGAAGAGATTCGGACTGTGGCTTGAACAAGTAGACCCCGAAACACCAGCTGCTCGCCAGAAAGCGAGTCGTAGACCATTCGCCTTGAGAGGCTGTCGGCACAGGTGTTGCAGGGTCATTGGCTTTCCATCCGATTCAAAACAGACGAGCTCGTGTGTTTATAGACAATTTGGCAACTGGATGCCAGTATTTCGACGTTTTCAGAGGATTGCTTGGTCACGGTGAGTCGGCTACCGCCCAGCGAACGCACCGAGCAATCGATTTCCGCCGCTTTCGCGGAATCAAGACGAGTCGACGAAAAAATGAGCGACTGTAGGGTATTCCTGTATGCTGGAGGCAACCGCGATTGATCTGCAAATGCTGATGATGGCTGTTGAAGCGCCGATCAATTTAAGCATGATGACTTTTTGTGGATGGTCAGTTGAGTCGGCAAGCATCGCACCGCGCGAACAGAGAAGTTGTGAAATGGCAAAGCGGCGGCGATCTTCTTCAACTGTCTCACCTAGCAGGATAGGCAGGCGTTCTTGAAACTTTCTCCTCCGATTGCCTGTCGACCCGCAGCGTTCGAGTTTTTCGGGCACAGCTGGCGCACTTGCCGACCAATGACGGATTGTTGCGCACGGCCGTGGCCATCGCGATGCATGAGATGGCCGACATCCAACCGGCTGAGGTCGAACGGCAAGTCGCCAGCCTTTCAGGAACGGTTCGCTGTCGCGTGCAGGGTAATTCGCGGCGAGCGATGTTGGCTCATTTGCATGAGGAGTTGTTTGAACGCAGGTCCTTTCGAGGTAACTCGCAGAACTACTATTCTTCCAGCAACAGTTACGTGCCTGTGATTCTGCAATCCGGCTATGGGATCCCGATTTCGCTTTCGCTGATTTACACGGTAGTCGCTCGCCGACTCGGTTTGAGGGCCGATGGGATCAACGCACCGGCCCATTTCCTGGTCCGCGTCGCCGATGATACGGGGACGATCCTCGTCGACCCGTTTCATCAAGGCCGCCAGCTGAATCTGGACGATGCTCGATGTTTGATCGAAACACATTCGGGTGGATCCGTTACCTTCAGCGGTGACATGTTGCGTCCGGCGACGCATCGCCAATGGATTTCACGCATGCTGCGAAACTTGATCCAGATTTTTCACGCTTCGCGCGAGACTCAAAACGCAGCTGCAATGGTCGAACTGCTGGCGCTACTGGATGGTGAGTTGCCCGTCGAATGAGCAGCGATCCCTGGCCCGCCGTCCTTCGCTGTACCGACTGCGGTTCGGAACAGCTGTTCCAGCGCGATCAGATGGTCGAAAAACTGGGTGATCACAATATGCTGCGGCGCAATGCCGAACCGGAATCGGACTTGTTGGTTGAGCTGTGGAGGTCGGCGATGCCGAATTTCCGCTGTGCAGATTGTGGGGCAGCGGCTCTCGTCCAGGTGACAGCAGAGCTGGACGGAGCTGATTGGGGTGAGGCGAAAATGTGCGATGGTTGCGGCGAGATGATTGCGGCGGAACGCCTGGAAGTGTTTCCGAAATCAACTCTGTGTGCCGCCTGCCAGTCGAAAGATGATCGTGGAGAAACACCGGCGGAAGATGTCGACTATTGCCCTCATTGCGGCAGTATCCGCGAAGTTCGCACGTCCCGTCGAGGCGGTCTTTCTGGCTACCGCATGTACTGCCCTGCTTGTCGCCGCTAATTGGCCGCGGAGAGCAAACCAACAGCAGGATTAAAGCAGTCGTTGGGCTCGGGAAAAGACTGCGTCCAGCATCGGTTCGGTGAGGCGCCCAGTGAAGGTGTTTTGCTGACTTGGATGGTAGCTGCCAATAATCGTGAATCGGTCCTTGACCTTGTGTTCTGCAGCGTGACCGAATTTGGGACGGGCAGCAGTGTGCCAACCCTGCTGTTTGGCCAAGCGAAAAATGCTGTTCCAGGCGATACCGCCCAACGCAACCATGACCTTGGGCCGTGACAATTGCACTGTCCGTGCAAACCAGTCCGAGCAGGCGGCCAGTTCTTCGCCGGTCGGCTTGTTGCCGGGTGGAGCACAATGGCAGGCAGCGGTAATGAGGCAGTTCTTCAACCGCAATCCGTCGTCAAGCGTGGTTGATGTGGGCTGACTGGCAAGACCGGCTCGGTGCAACGCCCGATAGAGCCAGTCTCCGCTGCGGTCACCCGTAAACATTCGTCCCGTTCGATTGGCCCCGTGGGCTCCCGGTGCCAGGCCGACAATCATCAGCTTCGCCGACTTGGCCCCAAAGTTCGGCACAGGCTTGCCCCAGTACTCGAATTCAACATACGCCTTGCGTTTCATTTCCGCGACGTCGCGGCAGTGTTTGATCAATCGCGGGCACCGCGCACAATCGATAATGCGCTGATTCAGTTCGGTCCAATTGGGTGAGGAAGGCACGGTGGGTCTTGAAATTTGAGATGTGAGCTTGGATTGTCGGCCATCTGAAAACCTCATTCGAAGATTGGCCACCGAGTTCGAACGCCGAAACACCGTGGCGCGATTTCTGCGTCAGGCGTCACCACGGTCGACGGTACGCCAGCGATTTTCTGCGTAGCGTCTCAGGAACGCGCCGGCCGTCACGGCGACAGCTGCGCCGTAAGCGAGTGGACGCAGCCGAACGGGCAGGTAGCGAGATGAGCGCATGATGATCGGGACCCAGGCTGCGTTGCGAGCCACCGGTTTGATGGCCTCAACGACGTCGTTGATCTGGCTCGAATGTTGCTGGCCGGTTTTGCACCAGACTGCAAAGTGTTCGCAGTTGTTACCGAACAGATCATAGTTCGACTCGCCAAGCCGCTGCCGTGCTCGCCACAAAACGGTTTTCTCTTCGTCCGACAGTTCGTATTGGCGGACGAATACCTCGCGACCCTGGCTGAATTCTTCGATGGACGTCTCGCGAATGCACGGTTTCGTCGGTCCGACAGCCAAGCCGACCAGCTTGCGCCACGGGTCGGATTCGAAGTGAATTACGCGGCCCCCACCGCAGTCGATGCCATGGTGTGAGTATCCCAGACATTGGACGAATAAATGGTCGCCTCGTGCCATCCGCCGGCCTTTCGCTAGATCAAATTCAAAAAAACTCGCTACGGAATCTTACGTCCTAGGGACAACCAGGAGTAGTTCTGAGGTTGACCTGCTGGAAATCTTCGCAAAACTTGGCACAGAAGTGCAGGTATCTCTGTTCTCCGGTATCACAAACCAAGCGACAAACGTCCCTCGAACACGCCACTCTCGTCGTCGACGGGCTCGAAATCGCTACAATTCACCGGAGAAGCGTCCGCTCTCATTTGCTTTACCTTCTCTCGGAGCTGTCCACGTGAAGTTTGCGAAGACCGTAACTGTGCTGTTGTTATGTCTGGATCTGCCACATCAATTCGCGCCGAAGAGTCTGCGAATCCAGCCGACGAGCTGCGATTGATGCGGGGGACTCGCCAGCTGACGTTTGAAGGGAAGCGGGCAGGAGAGGGCTATTTCAGCCGCGATGGGAAACGCATGGTGTTCCAGAGCGAACGCGATCCTGCGAATCCTTTCTATCAAATCTACCTGCTTGACCTGATGACCGGCGATATGGAGAAGGTGAGCCCGGGGATCGGGAAGACTACGTGTGCCTGGATTCACCCGACAGGTGACAAGGTGCTGTTCGCATCAACGCATGAAGATGACGAGGCAAAGAGCAAACAGCAGGAAGAACTCGATTTCCGCGCTTCCGGCACGGAGCGGCGGTACTCGTGGGATTACGACAAGGCGTTTGATCTGTACGTGTTTGACCGGGATCAGAAAACGTACTCGAACCTGACGCAAACGCCGGGCTACGATGCGGAAGGCTCCTGGTCGCCCGATGGCAGCAAAATCGCTTTCGCTTCGAATCGCAGTGCTTTCGAGCAACCCTTGACCGAGAAGCAGCGGGCATTGTTCGAAAAAGACAAAGCTGCGTTTGCTGAGATCTATATCTGTGATGCCGATGGATCGAATGTGAAACGCCTGACCGATACGTTTGGCTACGACGGGGGGCCGTTTTTCTCACCGGATGGACAGCGAATCTGCTGGCGCCGTTTTTCGGAAGATGGCGTCTGCGCCGAAATCATGACGATGAACATTGATGGCACTGACCAGCGCCAGCTGACCCACATGGGTGCCATGTCGTGGGCCCCGTTTTATCACCCTTCAGGCGAATACCTGATCTTCACGACGAACAAACATGGCTTTGGCAACTTCGAACTCTACCTGATCGACGTCGACGCACAGCATGATCCTGTGCGAGTAACCTTCAGCGACGGCTTTGATGGTTTGCCAACCTTCACTCCAGACGGGACCCAGATTTCGTGGACGTCGAACCGTACCGGGAACAAGCAGTCGCAGATATTTGTGGCTGCGTGGGATCACGAAGAAGCACGCGAAATGTTGGGACTGTCGAGCGAATTGCTTCCCGCAGAATCATCGCAAACCGTCGCCGGCGCATCGTTGTCAACGACGACAGAAGATTTTTCGCCGGACGATATTCTGAAGCATGTGGATTACCTCTGTCGCAAGGAACTGGGGGGCCGCTTAACCGGTTCGGACGGCGAGAAACAGGCGACAGCTTATGTCGCAGCCTTCCTGGATGGATTGGGTTTGGTCCCGGCGGGTGACGATGGTTCCTGGTTCCAGGAATTTGAATTCACTTCTGGTGTCGCTCTGGATGAGGAGAACCAGCTGAGTTGGGGTGACAAGTCCTGGGAAGTCGATGCCGATTGGCGACCGCTCGCGTTTTCGCGGACCGGCAAGGTCGAGCCGGCTGAAATCGTGTTCGCCGGGTATGGCATCGTGGCTCCCAAGGATGAGGATGCTGCCGAGGGCGAAGAATACGATTCGTACGTGCACCTCGACGTAAAGGACAAGTGGGTGATGGTCTTCCGCTACATGCCGGATGATATTTCGGCCGAGCGCCGTCAGCACCTGAGCCGCTTCTCGCATCCACGCTTCAAGGCGATGGTGGCCCGGGACCGTGGAGCCCGCGGGTTAATCATTGTCAGTGGGCCGCGAGCCCAGGTGAAAGACCAGCTGATTCCTTTGCGGTTTGACGGTTCGCTGGCCGGGGCCAGCATTCCCGTGATCAGCGTCACGGACAACGTTGCGGAAACGTGGCTTGGCTCGGTCGACAAACAATTGGACGCCCTGCAAGCAAGACTCGATACCGGTGAGGCCATGATGGGCTTCGTAATACCGGACCCGAAACTCTCCGCCTCGATTGATATTGAGCGAGTAAAAAGAACGGGCCGCAATGTGTTGGGGCGATTGGCAGCGGTCGCCGGACAGGAATCGAAGCAGGCCGTGATCGTGGGCGCTCATATTGACCACCTGGGGCGGGGTGGAGGCGGTTCTTCGTTGGCCAAGGAAAATGAGGCGAACGAAATCCATCGGGGAGCTGACGACAATGCGTCCGGCGTCGCGGCAATTTTGGAAATGGCGCAGTTTCTGGCGGCCAGCAAAGATGCAGGGTCATTCCAGCCGACTCGCGACCTGATTTTTGCGGCCTGGTCCGGGGAGGAACTTGGATTGCTGGGGTCAAGCCACTACGCCAAGCAGCGTGCGGAAGGGTCGCATCACTCAGCGGACCATTCTGGCCAGGAAGCTGGCCACGGTCACGCGGCCGATCACCCAAAGGGAGTGGAAGGCGATGACAATTCGCTCTATCCGGAGATCGCAGCCTGCGTGAATCTTGACATGGTCGGTCGCCTGGAAAAAAAGTTGGTGTTGCAAGGTATCGGTTCGTCGTCGATTTGGTCGTCGCTGATTGAACGTCGCAATGTCCCCGTCGGATTGCCCATTACACTGCAGGATGACAGTTACGTGCCAACCGACGCGAGTACTTTTTTCTCGCGTGGCGTACCCAGTTTGACCGCCTTCACTGGTTCACACTCGGAGTACCATACTCCACGCGATACGCCAGAAAAACTGAATTACGACGGAGCTGCTCGGATTGCTCAGTTGATGGCGCTGATTACTCGCGAATTGGCAGTTCGCGATGACGAGCCGGACTTCATCAACCAAACGGCATCCGCAAGTGATCGACCGCGAGCTCGGTTGCGTGCCTACCTGGGCACCGTGCCGGATTACGCAGAATCCGGTGTGGCAGGTGTCATGTTGTCGGGCGTTTCGGCTGGGGGGCCGGCGAGCAAGGCCGGCGTGAAGGGCGGTGATGTCATTGTCGAGCTCGCCGGGCAAGAAGATCGAGAATATCTACGATTACACCTACGCCATTGAGGCCCTGAAGATCGGCACGACGGTAAAAATCGTCGTCGTTCGACGTGACGATCGCATCGAATTGGAGGTGACTCCCGGTTCACGCGAATGAAACATGCGTTCCCGGTAGGACGTTTCTCGACGCGCGACTATACTTGACCCTCAAGTCGATCTGCCGATCGGCACCTGGTACGATCGATCTCGCGGCAATTTTCCCCTCTGGCACCATTCATGACCGACAGTGCATCTCATCCCGATTCGGAAGGCGAACCTGCGAGCAACGCGGACGCGGAGTCGCCTGTCGACGATCATGGCGACACGGCGATCGCCGGGAAGCCGGAGAAAAAGAAGCCGAAGTTGCCATTGGGCAAACCCGTGTTTGGCAAATTCTGCTGGTTGGTCGCTGTCGTTCCCTATGTGATCTACCTTGGCGGCCTGGGGTTCGCCGGTTGGCTGGAAAGCGGCAGAGCACACACCTGCATCGACCGACAAGTGCATCGGGTGATAGAAGTGTTTTTGACACCGGCCGGGAATCAACTGGTCGCGGAATCCGGTCAGAGTTTCCTGCAACCCGATGGCCGCACCGACCTGGCATCGCGGAAAGCTTTTCTGAATCAGAAATTCAGTGAGATCGGTTTAGGCGATTTCGACAAGAACGCTGGTGTTTGGGCCGAATTCAAAACGAAAGAAGTGCGTGAGATGATCGCACCATTGATGAATGGTCCGCCACCAGACGAGAGTCGCCCTTGGTTTCCCGCCTTGTACGAACAGGTGAAAGAGCCCGCCGAGTTTCTCGACAAGTTATTGGCTTACGAGGAAGAGCACAAACTGCGACCCGTCTTGCTGGACTACTACGAGCGTTTTCCGGAAGAAGACCAGACGCCGGCTGGCGTTAACCCGGACACGCAGTGGTTTCCCCGAGATCGTTCCTGGTACCCCACAACCTATACGATCGTAATCGGGTTGACGCTGTTGTCCGTGATCGTCGTTTTTCCGCTCTATTTCCGCGCTCCTTTTTCCGTCAGCTGGTTGTCCGTTGTCGTTGGCGTTGCCGGTATCGTCGTCTGGATCGGGCTGTGGTGGCTGGATAAGAACGTCTTGGGACTGGCGGCAATGATGGGAAGTGGAGCACGCGAGGCATTCAATCCACTCGAGGAGCTGGCTTCGACACCTGACTGGAAGAACCAGTTCATGGTGATCCGCTTTTTCGGCTTGGTCTGCGTCGTGCCGATCATCGAGGAATTTTTCTTGCGTGGCTTCCTGATGAGGTATATCGAACACCCCGATTGGGACCGAATTCCGCTGGGGTTCGCGACGAAATTGTCGATCATTGGTGTGGCAATCTACGCCGTTTTTTCGCATACCTTCGAGCCGTTGGCTGCCATCGTCTGGTTCAGTATGGTGACCTGGCTGTACCTCAAGACGAAAAGCATCTGGGACTGCGTCGTCGCGCATTCGATCACCAACTTGTTATTGGGGATCTACGTGGTGATGACGGGTACCTGGGCGTTGTGGTAGGCGGCACGGGATACACGGTTTCAGGCGCAGCTTTGTGCCGACCGGATCGTGACAAGTCATCGGCCCAGCTCGCCATCGTCACCGAAGTGAAACGCGGGATGCGAGTCTGCCGCGAAGTGTTTTTGGTTCCGGCGTTGGCCGCTCTCATTCGCCCGTACCGAGGCTGCGGAATCATTGAAGAGGCGACGATGAACGCGGTCAATCTGGCGCCATACCGTGACCGCCGCACCTGGCTGATCGACGTGCGCGAGATCAAGGGTTGGCAGTTGAAAGTGTACGGCATCTGCGCCCATGGTTGCCAACTGCACACCGACGTCGTCGACGCTGCTGTTTGGCACGTGTCGCAAAACGTTGACTGGGGTGATGCCGAAACGGGATATGGATTTGTCACCTTCCATTCCGGTGAAGAAGCGGTGTGGCTAATGGTTGACCTGTGGGCGAACGACATTCTACGTCATTCTCTGTTTCGAGCTCCGTTGTCGCAACCGGATCAATTCCAGCCAGGTCCTGTGGATGGAACGATCGCCTGCGTATGGGAGTTGGCGGTGTTGTTCCACGAGCGTGAAGCTTGGGTGAAGCACGTTCTGTCGTCCACCGACATCGCGGATTTCCAGGCCTACATGCGCGATGTCCTGAATATCCCGGGCGGATAGCATGGGCATTTTGCCTCAAGCGTGGCCCGGTCAAGTTCCCATGAGGCAGGTTATTTGGCACACTTTAGGTGTGCGTGACAGCACACTCGTGGCTTGTTTACTTGTAGTTTGGCCGTTGTGGAGCGTTGGAACGCAATTTGCCCCGACAATCGACAAGATGCCGTTACCAGTTCGAACAGGAAAATCAACAAGAACGGAGGACCACATGGACCTGTTGGTTTCTGCAGTGGTGCAAGAACACGTTTTCACTGTTTCGCCCAGCGCAACACTGAAAGAACTGGAAGCAATGTTTGTTGAGCATCGTGTTTCCGGTTTCCCCGTTGTAGAAAACGGTGAACTGGTAGGCGTCGTTTCCAATTCGGATTTGATCAAGGCACTGAATCCGTCGTTCGATATTTCCCGACTTTCGGATTCGGCGCATTTGCTGGGACATGCGATTGCCGATTCGGTCGGCCAAGTCGAATCGAAACTGCACGTCAAGGATGTGATGACAAAAGAGGTGGTGACCTGTTCACCCAAGGATCACCTGCACGACGTCGCAGATTTGATGTACGAGAAGCGGATACACCGAATCTTCGTGACCGAGAATGATAAAGTCGTTGGCGTGCTGACCCCTTACGATTTCGTGCGGCTGTATGCCACGGACCGGATCAAGGCCGGGCATACACCGGTGACTCGGGATTTCTGATCTGTTGACCTGCGGTACAGCGGAGTCGCGATGGATCGCGTATCCTGGAGCCCATGGGCCATAAACGCAGCGGCTTTCCTCTTATTGCAGGCCGCCACCCCGCCGCCGCATACGCGATACGTCCTAAACGACCGAGTGGGCCGCCGCGTTGGCGACATTTGACCAGAGCAGCCATTCCTGGTGAATGCGGCGTCGTGCCATTGCCCACGCAGTGTTGTCTTTGGGCGTTGTGGCTCCTTGTGCGATCAGTCGCTCGTATAGATTCAACGCCGCATCGGTGGTCGACGTGATCGAGAACTTGTCTGCCGTCCGTCGCGCTCCTTTGGCAAGGAAGTCGTAGTTCTTGGGTGACATAGCTGCAATGGTGAGCAGCGCCTGAGCAAACAGTGCGGTGTCTTCCCGCGTCAGAGCAATTCCGTTCTGCATGGATCGCAGCACTTCGCGAACGCCCGCAGCATCCACCGCGACCACTGGAATGCCCGCTGCCATGGCTTCGGTCAAGACCATTCCCTGAGTTTCCGATTGCGAAGCAAAAGCGAAGACGTCCATGGCGGCATAAGCGTCCGCGAGCTGTTCTCGTTCGAGTTGCCCGGCAAGCACAAGTCGGTCGGAAATGCCGTTTGCTGAAAACGCCGCCTTGATCGTCTGTTCCGAAGGACCGCTGCCAGCGACCAGGAAGCAGGCATCGTGGTGATCGACGACAAAACGAGACACCGCAGCCGCGAGAAACTCGAGCCCTTTTTCCGGCGCCAATCGACCGACATGACCGATCACGAAGCGATTGGCCGGAATCCCGTAGGTGCGCCTCGCCGCAGCGCCGTCACCCTGTCCGAACGCCATCGTGTCGACTCCCGTCGGTATTTCTTCGATCGGAACATCAACGCCTTGCTGGATCAATCGGTCGCGGATGGTTGCGCTCGGCGCAATCACCGCATCGCACAGATTGCAGTAGCCAACAGCCAACTCGACAGCGAATCGTTGCATCAACGGCGAGTCACCAGGTACATAATGCGTATACTTTTCGTACTGCGTATGGTGCGTGAAAACAATCGGGACATCGTACTTGGCAGCAAAGCGTTGCGCGGTGTCGCCGAGGACGAAGGGATGGTGGGTGTGCACGATGTCCGGTTGAAAATCGTGTACGACCGCGTTGAGGAAGCCGGGTATGGGCACCGCCACGGAAAAATCGCTGCCGTTGAATTGTTGGAGAGCCGGGAAGCGGACGACGTCGATTTCATCGTCGATGTGCGGAGTGAATTCAGGTGCCACGATCAGTACCCTGTGACCCCTCATTCGATACTCGGAAGCAAATTGTTGAACGCTGCGGGCGACTCCGCCAACGTGGGGCGTAAAGGTATTGGTAAACATCAGGATGTTCATCGTCTATTTCCTCTGCGGCATCTTGTCACCGGGCTGTAACCAGCGAGTGCCTACGCGGGGCATTTCTTTTCTGGCGTATCGGTGGCAGTCAATACAGGAGATGCTCAGTTTCACATAGGCGAGTGCTGCGGCATCGAGGTTCCCGGATTCGGAAGCGTGCTTCAACTGTTGCACGGTGGAGCGAAAGTCTTCGCTGAGTCGAAGGTAGGTCGGCGTTGCCAGAACATTCCAGCCGGCCTCGCGACTCAAAAGGTCCAGCTTCTGAGATTCGATAGCGATCCGCTCAAAATCACCTCGAGCCAGTCCTTCAACAACCCGCTGCACTGCCTCCAGTTTCCGTTCCATGAGCTGCTCGTGCACGTCCGCACCGGGAAGTTGAGCTGACGCAGGAGTCACGCTCACGACGGTTACAGCGACGAAGATGGAAACGAGGCGGCCGATATGGAATTGGAATTCGCAAGGATTAGGGAACAGTCGCACGGGCATCGTGAGGTCCTCAGGTCTAGGGCCGACAGTCTGTTAGCGGCTGAATGGCTGTGGAAACGGCGTTTTCCGAGCCGCAGTAGTTCGGGCGAATCGCTGCTGGTATTTGCGGATTCACACGGGCCGGTGAACGGTTTGCGCGATCGGAACCCGGGTAGGAAAATGATTCTGGTTGTTCGACATCCGCAGGTGGCGGTGCGAGCGGCGGCAGCGTAGCTGCTGGTGGTCTCCGTACGAAGCTCCCAGACGTCGGCAGGTAAGACTGGGATGTTGCTGTGGTGCGAATTGCGTAGCGCGGAGCGGGTAATCCTGTTGTCGTCACCGTGGCTGGCCTGAAGACCGTCGGCGACTGCTGAGAGAGAATCGTCCGGTTGGCGTAGTGGTAACGAGTCACCAGTTCCTGGTGGTACGCGGGATGCGTAAAGTAGCCCCTGCCGTCCCAGCTCATGCCGGCACCGTCTCGGTAGATCACCGATCGGCCTCGCCCAACGCCTGCGATGGCTTCGTCGACGTTTCGCGGCGCGCCCGAACTGTAAACGGTGTAGTTCGGGAAAGTGAAATACACGCGGCCACTGTAGGTTCGATGAAGCGTATAAGGTGCCGAGTTTACAACGCACGGAGGCACCGCGCACGCGTTACGGCGTTGTGCCGCAGCACGGCCGTTCCAGCTGGCGAAAGTCAGCAACCCGCAGGCCAATGCGATGAGGCAGACGGGCGGTTGCATCGAACAGGGTTGTCTGTTTCCGGCCATGGTCGGCTCCATGTGAAAAGGGGGCCCGGCGTTCATCAAATGAAGTCGCAAACGCCATGCCGTGGACCGTTGGCTTATCTTTAGGCCTGTCACTCCCCTGCTCTGCGCCTTGTGCTCCATTGGAGCGCGCAGTAACGCACACTCCCAGCACGCTGAATTACCTGTTCCATCCGGTCGAGTTTTCAGGTAGTAGAGAGGTTTCGCCAATGCTGCCGGAACCTGAAGCGGCTTTTGGTTGAATGAAATGTACCTTGTCAGCCTTGTTGGACTTCGGAGTCTTCGAAACCGGATTCCGAGTGTCCGCTAACCGAGAAAGGGCATGCCATGAACGGACACGCAACGGTCACTGCCGAAAGACTACGGCAAGAGTATTCTGAAATTGGTGAACTCGAAGCGCAATTGCTGAAAGTATTTGCGGAGCGATGCCAACCGCCAGCACGTATTACCGGGCTGTTTCGTTCGTTGTACGAACGCGTGACGGCTCACTTGGAAGATGAGGAGTCCGGTTGCATTCACAATGCTGCGGAGAAAGACCGGGAGCTCGCCTGCGAGTGTTTCGAACTCTGTGAAGAGCATGAGACGCTGCAGTCGCAATTGGACAGCCTGATGGAGCTGACGCGCGAGCCGAGTCTGACTCCCGTGTGGTGGGCAACGGCCGAAGAGAAGTTCAGCAAGTTCGTCATTCAGCTAAGCTTGCACGAAGCCAAGGAGCAGCATTTGATCGATGCCATGGAATTTGCAATGTGACCCCGGATGTGGACCGTGTCGGCAAACGCGGCGTGCGTTTTCAGATGCTACCGAGGAACTATTTTGACGCCGTCGTCAAGCTTGTCGCTGGGGTGCATTACCACCGTGTCACCAGCATTCAGGCCGCCGACGACCTGGGCATACTCGTCGTTCTGTTTGCCAAGCTGCACGTGCGTCAACCGTGCGAGCCGTGATTCATCGACGACAAACACCGCCCATTCGCCCTGTTCACGGAATAGTGCGGCGCTGGGGACTTTGGCGACGTCCGCTTCCCGCCAGACGACGATCCTGGCTTCGACGCGGTAGCCATCACCCAGCGTCTTCCTCTCCTCGACCGGTTCGACCAGATCAATAATTACATTGACGCGTTGTTCTTCGACGCCCAGCGCCGAAAGTTTCGTGAATGCGGCCGGTTCGACCAGCCGAACCGTCCCGTTCAGGGTTTCTTCACCGCCCCAGCGTTCCAGGCGGACATCGGTTCCCTCGGTAATTTTGACTGCGTCGCTCGATAGAACGTCGACGACAACCTCGAGGTCGGTTGGATCTCCAACTTCGATCAGTGGTGTGCCAGGCGATACGACGGTGGCGCTCTCTTGCAACACGCGCAAGACGCGTCCCGTGATCGGCGAATAAATCTCAAAGTCGGAATAGTCTGGTTCCTCGTCGGTCTGCGTGCGAATCAACGCCGCCTTGGCAAGATCGAGTTCATACTTGGCGATGTGTTGGGCATATATGGCAGCGCGAGCGTCCTGTTCACGCACATTCAAGTCCATGATGGCCCGGTCAAGATCGTCGGCCGTTGCAGCCTGATTCGGAACGAGCGCCTTGATGCGGTCATAGTTCTGCTTCGCATACCTGTATGCCGATTCGGCTCTTCGCAGCCGGAATGGCCTGTTCCATCGCGACTTCCCGCGCCTTAACCTGCATCTCGGCTTGCTGCCGTTCGCGGTTATCCAGCAGTTCCGGATTACGGGGGGCGATTGCTGCCAGACGCGTGCTCTTTTCCAGCACCCAATCTCCCGGATCCAGTTCAACTCGCAAGGTAATGCCAGACAACGGAGCCGACACGATGTATCGCTCTTTGATTCTCGTCTTGCCGTCTTCGTTGACCGTGACCACCATCTCGCCTGACGTCACGTGGGCGACGTCGACGCTTAAGGGGCTCGGTTGCATGTAGTAATAGACGGCGACCGCTATGGCACCACCGACGCCAGCATAGACGACCCACTTCCACACAGATCGGTAAAAGTTCATGCTAATCTTTGCTTTTCAGGACAGCGACCAGGTCGAGTTCATCGATCCGTCGACGAACGATCAACCCGGAAATTGTCGCCGCCACGATCACGACGATAGCGGCGAAAATGTAGGTTGGATTTTCGATGACCAGGGGAATGCGATAGATTTCGGTCTGCAGACCGCGAGTCATATACGCTGCAAAACCGTAACCGATAACGAATCCGGGGGGAATTGCAGCCAGGGTCAGGATCGCCAGTTCGCCCAGGAGGATGTCCGATATTTCGCGACGACTGAATCCGATTACCCGCAGCGTGGAGAGTTCGCGGCTGCGCTCGGAGAGGGAGATTCGGGCGCTGTTGTAGACGACGCCAAAGGCGATGATCGTGGCGAAGAAGATATTGGTGAGTCGCATTCTCAGCAGATTTTCGGCGACCGTCTGTTCGAAGCTCTGAAGGGCAGCTCGTTTGATATTGACTGCGGCGATTTGCGGTGTCTCCTTGAGCTGCTCGTAGAGCACCGTTGCCAAGTTCGAGTCGACCGTGAGGTAGGCGCCGTTCGACGTGTCGCCCTCCTCCAGCATGGTGCGCAAGGCATCGAGTTGCATGTACGCGTTCATGCCGCCAAACTCGGAGATGAGTCCGGTAACATGAATCCGCTGCACCTTTCGTTCCTGCTCCAGGACTTCGACCGTGATTTCGTCACCCGGTTTGGCATGTAGCTTCTGCGCCAACATGTCGGAGAGGACCAGTCCCGAGTCAGGTAATTCGACTTCGTGTTCGTCGCGATCGATCAGTCGCATCAATCCATGATTGTTCAGCCCAAGGATTGCCGTTCGTTTATGTCGGTGCCCATACCGCAGCCGAACGGCGACGGAACGAAACGGTTGGCATTGCTGAACCCCGGGAAGGTGCTCAAATTCGTGCACGACGCGATGCGAGTTCGCTTCAATCATGCTCACGCTGACGTCGTGCTGCTGACTCAATCGAAATTGGACGTCCATCAAGTAATTGAGGGCGTCCAACATGAAGCCGCCCAGGATGAGAACGGCGACCGACAGCGCAATGCCGAAGACGGTCAACGCTGATTTTATCGGTCGCCGCTGCAACGTCCGCAGGATCATGCGTAACGTTTGGGGAAACATCGCACCGATGCCGAGATAGTCGAGCAGCGATTGTCGATAGTTGGCAGGTGGTTCGGGTCTCATGGCTTCGGCGGGTGCAATCACGACCGCACGGCGCACTGCCACGAGCGTCCCCAGTACGGCGGCGAAAATGCTGACAGCAAGTGCCAGCATCACAACACGTGGGTCGAGTTGAAAGGAAAAGACCGGGAACCGGTAAAACCTGGCATAC
Source organism: uncultured Planctomycetales bacterium (assembly GCA_963821085.1). Classification (GTDB taxonomy): domain Bacteria; phylum Planctomycetota; class Planctomycetia; order Pirellulales; family Pirellulaceae; genus CAWGCE01. The sequence continues at coordinate 645,116 of CAWGCE010000009.1, forward strand.
ATTTTGGCCATGACCTGGCCTTGATAAATGCCACCAAGCGTACCAAGAAAGACGCCTACGATCGGGATCAGCAAAACCATCAGCACAAAATGCCAGGCGATCTCGAATTTCGAATACCCGAATGCCTTGAGCGCCGCTATTTGCTCACGCTGGGTATTGATTAATCGAGAGAGGACAATGTTTAACAGGAAGGTCGCCACGCCAAGGAAAATTGTCGGCGCCACGGTGGCCATACCTCGCAACTGTCGCACTTCGTCCGAGATATACTGATCGGAAACCTGTTCGTCACGTCCGTAGGCACCGGTTCCACCGTACGGTTCCGTGATGGCGTCCAATCGCCGAATCACCTCTGGTTCGGAGGCACCACGCATCAACTTGAGCGAGATGTCGTTAAACGAACCGTCCAGGTCAAGTGCCGCCGCAAGTCCCTCGTATCCCAGGTAGAAGACGCCAAACAGGTGATCGTCGGGAATCATGCTGCCTGGACCAATTTGAATCAGGTACTCGGGCGAGAGAGCAATGCCGACGATTTTCAGTTTCTGCCGACGAGCGTTGATCACTGCGACGATCTCATCACCCGGATCAAGCTTGTGGGCTTCGGCAAACGGTTCTCCGACGAGGACTTCGTTGCGGTGGAAGGCTGCCGGCCAGCGTCCTCGGCGGAGGTAAAGTCCATTCAACCGCGGCTTGCCTCCATCGGGGATTGAAATCAACCTGCCCAAGGCGGGCTCATCCATTCCTGCAACATCCAGTGTTACGTCGTAAACGATGCGGGCTTCCACCCGGGCAACGCCAGGAATCGATTCAATCTGACCAATGACCGCCCGATGGGCGCTCTTCAGGTGCGCGAAAACATCGGAGAAACCGTATCGATCATAGAAGATGTCCTTGGAAGATCGGATGGATTCGAGCGTACTGAGCGACATGATCAACACGGCGACTCCAGCAGCTATCACCAGCGAAATGGCCAGCGCCTGCCCGCGAATCTGAAGCAGGTCGCGGATTGCCTTGCGGTTCAGTGCGCTCATACCTCACCACACCAGGTCTTTTGCCGAGACCGTATGCTCGTTCCGCAGCGTATCTGAAATGCGGCCATCCGACAGCGAAATGACACGGTTGGCCATTTTGGCGATGACTGCGTTATGTGTAATGACTGCGGTCGTCGTACCAAGCTCGGTATTGACCCGTTGAATCGCATCCAGCACAACGATTCCCGTTTTCACGTCCAACGCGCCGGTTGGCTCGTCACATAGAAGGATATCGGGCTGTTTTGCCACGGCTCGGGCGATGGCCACACGTTGTTGTTCGCCACCGGAAAGCTGAGCTGGAAAATGGTTCATCCGATCACTCATGTCGACCAATTCGAGTGCCTCTTCCGGTCGCATCGGGTCGTCGGCGATTTCTGTAATCAGCGCGACGTTTTCCCTGGCAGTCAAGCTGGGAATCAGATTATAGAATTGAAACACGAAGCCGACGTGTTGGCGTCGAAATCGCGTCAGCGCTGCGTCATCAAACTCGGTCAGCATTCGGTCGAGGTACTGCACCGTCCCCGAAGTTGGGACATCCAAGCCACCGAGTATGTTCAGCAGCGTCGACTTGCCACTGCCGGAAGCGCCCAGTAATACGACGAACTCACCACGGTGCAGATCGAGATCGACCCCGCGCAAAGCATGGACTTCCACGTCGCCCGTCTTGTAGACCTTGGTAACGCCACGAGCCGCAAAGACGGGTCGTTCGCCCATCTGGGCAACGGCGTCCCCGGCGGGTTGCTGTCTGTCCATGTTCAATTTCGTTGGGTCCGAAGCGTCACGTCAAGCTCTTCGATGCGGCTGTTTGGCGTCAAACCTGCCTGCCTTACGGTGACGAAATCGAATCGGCATCCCGCTTGCCCTCCTCTGCATTCATCCGGGCGAATTGGAATTCGCCATCGTGGTAGTCGACTTTGATCGTATCTCCAACTTTGAATTCGGCCCTGAGGATTTCCTTGGCGATCTCGGTCTGGATTCGCTGTTGAATCACGCGTTTCAGCGGCCTGGCACCGAAGGCGGGGTCGAAGCCCTCAACGGCAATCTCGTTGGCGGCGGCTTCTGTTATCACCATGGCGATGTCCTGATCCTCGAGCATCCGTTCCAGTGCGCTGATCTGGATATCCACAATCTGGCGAATCTGATCCCGGTTGAGCGGCTGAAAGACGATGACTTCGTCAATGCGGTTAATGAACTCTGGCAAAAGTCGTGATTTCAGTTCTTCCATGGCGACCTTCTTCAGTTCTTCGCTGTCACCGCCCGATTCGCTGACTTGCTGAATGCGTTGGCTGCCCATGTTGCTGGTCATGACGATGATCGCGTTCGTAAAATTGACCGTGCGGCCGTGGTTGTCGGTCAGGCGGCCATCATCAAGAACCTGCAACAGGATGTTGAATACATCGAGGTGGGCTTTTTCGATTTCATCCAGCAGCACCACGCAGTAGGGACGACGGCGGACCGCTTCGGTCAGCTTGCCTCCTTCTTCGTAGCCAACATATCCGGGAGGTGCCCCGATCAGCCGGCTGACCGAATGCCGCTCCATGTACTCGCTCATGTCGATGCGAATCATTGCCGCTTCGTCATCGAACATGACTTCGGCCAGGGCCTTGCACAATTCGGTTTTGCCAACTCCTGTCGGACCCAGGAAGATGAAGGAACCGATCGGGCGGTGGGGATCCTGCATTCCGCTGCGACTTCGGCGAACGGCATCTGAGACTGCAGTCACAGCATCTTCCTGCCCGACGACCCGTTCGTGCAGTCGATCTTCCAGCTGCAACAGCTTTTCACGTTCGGTTTCCAGCATGCGGGAAACGGGAATTCCAGTCCAGACGCTGACTACCTCGGCAATTTCATCTTCAGTAACCTCCTGCCGCAGCAGGCGTTTCTCCAAGCCAGCAGACTCGTCTCCCTCGTCTCCCTCCTGCTCAAGCCGCTCACTTAGCGAACGGCGTTTCACGTCCAGTTCGTACAACTCCTGGAAGTCACTCTCCATGACCGGTTGGCCCGCCGACTGTTTCTCTTTGACCGCCGCATCGAGTTTTCGATAGGCAAGGTCGGCCGCTTCCAAGTCCTGGCGGATCGACTTCATGTCTCCCAGTCCGAGCTTTTCGGCCTCCCATTGTTCCCGGAGTCCGGCGAGCTGTCGCTTGTTTTCCTCGATCTCGCCTTCGATTTCCGCCAACCGCTGTTGCGCCGACTCGTCGTTTTCCTCGGCCAATTGTCGGGCTGCCAATTCCAGCTGCAGAACGCGACGATGCACTTCATCGATTTCGGTTGGGACGCTCGCCAGCTCCATGGCGATGCGGCTGGTCGCCTCGTCCATCAGGTCGATTGCTTTATCGGGCAGGAATCGGTCGGTGATGTAACGATCCGATAGTTTTGCGGCAGCGACCAGGGCCGAGTCGCGGATTTTGACACCATGGTGAGCTTCGTAGCGCGATTTGACGCCACGCAGGATGGAGATCGTATCTTCGACTGTCGGCTGATCAACGAAGACCGTTTGGAAACGCCGTTCGAGCGCTTTGTCCTTTTCCACATACTGACGGTACTCATCAAGTGTCGTGGCGCCGACGCAGCGGAGCTCACCGCGAGCCAGCGCTGGCTTGAGCAAATTGGCTGCATCGGACGAGCCTTCCGTCGCTCCCGCACCGACGACCGTGTGGAGTTCGTCGATGAACAGAATGATACTCCCGCCGGCATCATTGACTTCCCGAATAACCGCTTTTAAACGGTCTTCAAATTCGCCGCGGAACTTTGCGCCGGCGATCAGGGCTCCCATATCCAGCGCCACCACGCGTTTGTTCTTCAGCGGTGTGGGCACGTCGCCATCGACGATGCGCAATGCCAACCCTTCGGCGATGGCCGTCTTCCCCACGCCCGGCTCACCAATCAACACAGGGTTGTTCTTCGTCCGCCGCGACAGCACTTGAATGACACGACGAATCTCCTGGTCTCGACCAATGACCGGATCGATTTTTCCCTGTTCGGCTTTTTCTACGAGGTCGATCCCGTACTTATGCAACGCTTGAAACTTGTCTTCCGGATGCTGGTCAGTGACCCGTTGGCTGCCACGTAACTTGGCCAGCGCCTGGAGAATATCATTTTCTGCAACGCCCTGAACTTGCAGCACTTTCTGTGCTTTGCAGTCGGTTTTGCACAGCGCCAGCAGCAAGTGCTCGGTCGAAACGAACTCGTCTGAAAGTCGCTCCGCCTCTTTCATGGACAGGTCCAGTGCCTGGTGCAGCGGCTGGTTGACGGAGGGTTCGGCTGCTCCACTAACCTTGGGGAAGCGGGCGATCTCCTTCTCGACCAGCTGGTTCAAGGCGGTTGAGTTGACTGAAATCGATTCCAGGACGGGGCTCACCATGCCATCCCGTTGCTGCAGTAACGCGGCGAGCAGGTGCAGTGAGTCGATTTCAGGATGCCCATTCTCCCGGGCCATCCCCTGTGCCGACTGTATCGATTCCTGGGCTTTGTTGGTGAGCTTCTCAAACCGAAAAGGCATGTTCTTCCTTTCGTACTTCAAAGGTGGACGCGACGCCGGTTGTCAGCCGGCTTGCGGCGGGGTTGGTTCGGGCGGGTCGTTGGGCTTGGGCACCTCGGGCGGAGCTGCCGGGCCCGGGCCTTCCGGGACGAACGGCACCTCCTGCGGAGGAGGCGGTGGCACCGGGTCTTTCAACGGTGGTACTTCACCGGGACCCGGGTCCGGGGCCGGGATTTCCTTGGAAATACGCGGTGGCTCATAGTTCTGCATCGGGAATCTCGCTTTCATTTTCTGTCGCGAACGCGTCGTGGTCGTCGTTGGTGCAATCGGGGTGCCATACGCCAAGCCGGAAACCATCCGCCCCAAACCGCTGGTGGTGGAAGGGGTTGGAATCGCGAGCTGTTGACGACTCCGCGATGTGTGCGAAACCGCACAATGGGCACACCGCTGCATTCTGTGTCAGTCCTTATTCTTGTTGGCCGGTTGTCACGCGCTGGAGTATCTCGTCTACCGCTGGACGGTCGTGTGGAGAAGTGCTCACAAAATGCATTCGCACCGTGCCATGGGGGTCAATCAGGACGTCACCGCCGAATTGACGCCAGTCCGCACCGGGTCGCTGCAATCGCTTTCCGCGGAAGATCAGCTTCAAATAATGCCAAACTGAGGCAGGGCCGTAGATCGCCCACCAACGACCGCGGCCCATGTGATAGCCTCGATAAAGGCTTCGGTCCTTGTCGATCAGCAAAGGCCACGGCAAGTTCATCTGCTGATCGTAATCTCTGCGCCATTTGGTTGGCGTCGAAGGTAATGATGCGCACCTCGATTCCCCTTCGTCGGAGTTCGTGTTCGTGCTGCCGCAACTGCGACAGGTGCTCACGGCAAGGAAGTCAGCCCAGGTGCCGGTGAAATACGATCAATAGCCAAGCCCCAACGAAGTCGGACGAACGATGTTGTTTGCCGTTCAGGTCGGGGAGCGTAAATGGGATTGCGGCCGAACCAACTAAACTTGACATGCTCATGTTCTCCGATTTCCCTTGCGGTTACCGAGTAGTATTCTCCGGGAAGCGTGCGTTTACGCACACCCTGGAGAGCATCATATCATCACAGGCCGTGGTTTGTGGTGGCCCGTAAATGGCCTGAAACGTGCACTCAGTTGATCCACATTGCGAGGTTTTCTGCAGGAGAGCAACAATGAACGCTGGCATCTACGAAATGCAAGTGCGGGACGTGATGACACGAGGCGCCGACACGGTTTGCGATACCGATACGATTCACGCGGCGGTCGAGAAGATGGTCAATCTGGACCTGTCTGCGCTGCCAGTCTTGAATTCGGCCCGGCAGTGCGTTGGCGTGCTGACGAAAACAGACATCGTCAAATTGGCAGGCGCCCTGGACGCCGAGGTGGAAACTCCGCGAAATGACCTGGCGGCCATGTTTTTCGGTGTCGGCCTCGACGAGGTCATGGAGTCCAGGGTCGAGGACGTGATGACAACTCGCGTTCTGAAAGTCGGCGAAGAGGAGTCGTTGAAAGCGGTGGCAGAAAAGATGCTGACGTACGAAGTGCACCACGTGCCGGTGTGCAATGCTCGCGACGAAGTGATCGGGATGGTGTCCACCATGGACCTCGTGAAGGCGATCTAGAGTGCAGTGAGAAGCAATGCAGTGATTTTTTGCGCTCCGAAATTGCTATCCCTACGCCTCACCCTTGACTCGTACGTCCGCGCGACTGGCACTGGCGTTTCCTGGCCGTCTGTGGTGAGGGCTTCGCGTTAGCCCAGGGCCACATCCAACACCATCATCACGGTGAAACCGACCAGTAGCGACATCGTCGCGAGGTCAACATTGCCGGCCCGCTGCGATTCGGGAATCAATTCTTCGACGACAACAAAGATCATTGCTCCCGCGGCGAAGGCCAACGCGTAAGGCAGGATGGCCGCCGAGTAAACGACGGCGACGGCGCCGACCGTTGCGGCAAGCGGTTCGACGACCCCCGACAATTGGCCGAACCAGAACGACTTCCCACGCGATAGGCCTTCTCGCCGTAACGGCATCGCGACGGCCATGCCTTCGGGAAAGTTCTGAAGTCCGATGCCAATCGTCAGCGCTATTGCGGCTCCGATTCCGGTTGCGCTCTGACCAGCGATGACACCTCCAAAGCCAACTCCAACGGCCAAGCCTTCCGGAATATTGTGCAGCGTAATGGCGAGGACGAGCAGAACACTACGTTGCCAACTGGTTGCCGGACCTTCGGCCTCGTTCATGGGCATTCCGGGGTGCAGGTGGGGCAGCACCTTGTCGATGGCCATCAGAAAGAACCCACCCGCAAGAAAACCAACAGCGGCCGGCAACCATGCCGGCGACGAACCGTGCTCAGCGATCTCGATTGCAGGTGCAAGCAGCGACCAGTAGCTTGCTGCGATCATGACTCCCGCAGAAAACCCGAGCAACCCGTCCATCAACTTCTGGTTGACGCTGCTTGTCAGGAAAACCAGGGCGGCTCCGGCTGCTGTGATGGACCAGGTAAAGATGCCGGCCAGCATCGCCTGCCAGACGGGTGGCAATTCGATAAACCAGGTTGAAATCATAGCTGCAATTCCGGCGCTCTCTCGATGGCCTGTGAATATACGAGCCGGACTAATCCCACAGGGCCTGCAGCTTCATGGGCAAAGAGTAGATGACATCTTCGACTTCGCCCCGGGAAATGTGGTTGGCCAGAACCTTCAAGACTGCTCGGGTGATATCCATCTGCTCGATGAACTCTGATTCATTGAAGTGTTCATTGACTGTGCCGACGAATTCTTCAATCGACGTGATCTCCGATTCTCGATGGTGGGGGTTCCATCCCTCGAAATATAGCCCGCGAATCAGCATTGGCAGTTGAGCTGCCAGGTCGGTGGCTTCTTCCATTGTCAAGCGGTCCCGCAGGGTGTGAAGTACCACGCGAAGAGCCTTGTACGCCTGCTGCCGGTCACTCCAATCAAGGAGTTCCATGATCTCATCTAACCACCGCTCGGTTTTCTGAAGCGTCTTTTGAAATGCGGGCAGCATATAGGTACTCATGGTCACTTGCTCCATCAGGGATGAGGATGTGGCGGATCTTCCAGCGTTTCAGTGGTCGCTGCGGTGATGGGCGGGTAATGCCCCGCCAGCCGCGATTTGGTGCGAGCCGCAAAACAGGCGGGCGCGGCGGCATAGACGATGAGTCCGACAAGGTAAGCAATGCCACTTACCGGATCGCGGTTCGCGAGGTATTCGTTCATCGTCAGGCCCCGTACGTGCACCACCATGATGGCCTCGGCGAACAGCAGCAAACACAACGCAAGGACGCCAACCGTGATCCACTCGACGACTGCGTCGATTGTCGAATTGCGAACCAACCAACGAGCAATCAACAGGATTGCGACCACCATTAATGGAATTTCCAGCAATTCTGCCAGGCGATCGCCCAAACGCGGTTCGACCAACAGCACTCGAATGGTCCCGAAGGCAAACCCGAGCGAAAAAATCGACACGAAATAGACCAACATGGCTTTTTCAATCCGCAGCGACTCGACGGTCTCTCGATCCATTGGTCGGCGGGGATGGGATTTCGTGGACATCCGAAACGTCGGCTATACGGGTTCGTGGTGGCATGAGTCGCCCCAAGCTGTCTTCGATTCGTCGCAAAACTGATGCCAAGCAGATTCTTTGTGAAGCGTGGTCAAAACCATGCGATTCGCCGCAATTGAGCGAGCGGCGTCTCCATGGTGGGCTATCAGGTGTGCTGATTCGCACAAGCGGCCAGCGCTGGCACGGGTCAGGCGAGAAATGGGCTGCCGGCAATGAACCCAGGAAATGCCGCCTCAAGCGACTCCGTGAGTTGCTTCGTCGATCAGTCCGAGCAGGTTTTGCACGTTGACCGGCTTTCGAAGCACCTGCCAGGTCCCGGCGTCTGTTGCACGTTGGATCCCATCGCTGCCGGCGTGTGCCGTTACCATAATGGCGACAATCCCGGGTTGCAGGAGGTGAATGTGTTCGAAGAGCGTGGCTCCGTCCATTCCCGGCATTTTGTAGTCTAGCACTGCGACGTCGTAGGAATTCTCGGCAACCAGCTGCAAGGCAGACTTCCCGTCGTGAGCCACATCGGCCCGGTAGCCTAAGTCTTGCAGGATGTCCTGTACGTTGGACGAGATATCAATGTCGTCATCGACGACCAGAATTGAATGCTGCATCATGCCCTGCCCTCGGTCTGCTGGCCGCCTCCAATTCTACCCGAAATCGGCTACCTTTTCCGAGGTCGCTGGTGATCTGCAGTTTGCCGCAGTTTTTGTCCAGAATCGCGACCGTTATTGCCAGTCCCAGCCCAATGCCTCGAGCTTTGGTGGAATACAGAGGTTCGGTAATGCGATCGAGGTCGCTTGGCGGAATGCCGTGCCCTGTATCGATGACATCGATTTGAACCCGTCCTTCTTTCGTCTTCACGTCGATGGTAAGTTTCCCGCCGTCGGGCATGGCGTCCCTTGCGTTTCGAATGAGATTCCGAAACACAATCGGCATTTGGTGTTCATCGACCAGGACGTCGGGCACATCATCAGCGGTCCTCAAGTCGACTTCGACGACGGCGGGAAGCGAAACTGTTTGCAGGATATGGGCCAGTATTTCGACGATGGAATGTGGTTCACGATTTGGTGCGGGCAGGCGGGCAATGTCGGAGAGTGCCGTGATCACGTTGTCAATCATGGTGACTTGGCGATCGATTCTCTCGAGATGCTCGTGCGTTTTCTCGGAAGTCGGATTCTTGGCTTTCATCAGGTAGAAGGCCGACGTCTTGATTGCGTTGAGCGGATTTCTGATCTCATGGGCAATTCCGCCGGAAACCTGGCCAAGCGTTGCCAGTCGTTCTTTTTTCAGCAGTTCGGCTTGAGCCTGACGCAATTCATCGGTTCGGCGTTGCACTCGCCGTTCCAGTTCGTCGTTGAGTGCTTCCAGCCGTTTTTCCGCTTCTTTCAGATCTGAGATATCGCGCACGATGCCGGTGAACAACAGGCGATCGCCTACGCTGGCTTCGCTGACGGCGAGGTGAATAGGAAACGTCGAACCATCCTTGCGGCGTGCCATCACTTCGCGACCGATTCCAATGATCCTCTTCTCACCGGATTGCAGGTAGTTTGCCAAGTATCCGTCATGCTCTTCATGGAATGGCGACGGCATGAGGATTTTGATGTTGCGGCCCACCACTTCGCCGACGGGAAAGCCAAACAGCTTTTCCGTAGCCGGATTGGCGCTTTGAATAATTCCCTTTTCGTCGATCGTCAGGATGGCGTCGACGGCATTGTGGACCAGCGCCTCCAGTTGGCTTTGGCGTTGATCTCCGGGGTTTGCAGTTCGAGTCATCCGTCATCCATCGTTCTTCGCGCAATCGGGTGCAGCTGCCGAAGGCTCCCACGTGGCGCAGTTGCTGAAAACTACATGAATCGAGGTGCCGCGTAGGGTGTGACAAACGGCTCGGGGAGCGCATTGGCATGCTGCTCCTGTTCCCGGATGGTCAGGACCGGACAACGTGCATGTCGCAATACATGTTCGGCCGTACTGCCGAACAATGCCCGCTTCAGTCCCGTTCGCCCGTGAGTGCCCATGATGATCAGATTACCGCCGAGATATTCCGCAGCCCAGCAAATCACATCACCCGCTGGTCCGGCGTGTGCCAATCGCGAGATCGAAACATTCTCGTGCCGGGATTTGATTTCTTCCAGCTGTTTGGTGATCGATGGGTCGGCCGGTATTCGCTGGCCACTGCTGCTGTAGGATTCCGGAATGTCGAAGGCATGGACGAGCACAATGTCGGCTCCCACCGGCGCGGCAAAATCATCGGCGTACAGGAACGCCTGGTGACTGGCTTCGGAAAAGTCGACGGGGCAGATAATCTTGGTGATGGTTGGCATGGCAATTCTCCGTTGATGGGTTAGTTCCAACCCGGATCGGTATCAGGAGTCGACCCTGGCCGTACTGCCTTGAGGTGAGGCCAGGATGACTTCGCAAGGAGCGGTCCGGGTGACACGTTCGGCAATGCTGCCAAGAAGGACGCGAGCCAGACCGGTTCGTCCATGCGTGCCCATCACAATCAGGTCGATGTTTCTCAGCACGGTGAAGCGACGAATTTCGTCGGTAGGGTTGCCCTTCAAGTAGTGCAATTCGTAATCCACATTTGGGTTCTGCACAGCTCCTTCCTCGAGCAATCGCTTGTGTTCGTCAAACTCCTCGACATAACCTGTCGCTCCTGGAGGAGTAAACTGGCCGCCATGGTCAACGTGAACAACGTAGAGCTTCGCGTTCGACTCTTCCGCAATCTGGCTGGCCTTGGCGAGCACTGTTGGCTACAGGGGGAAAAGTCGATGGGGCAAAGTATTCGTTGCGGGTTCATGCGGACCTCCATGGTTAGCTACGGTGCTCTGATTTGGCGCTATTCTTCAATGGCATTTACAAGTGACGCCGTCACATCCAGTGTGGACACAATTCCGACCGGTCGTTGTTCATCGTCGACCACGACCAGTCGATGAATTCCCTCTTTGGTCATCAGCCGAGCCGCATCCAGGATGCTGCTCTTGGCGGCAACCGTTTGAACCAGCGGCGACATGTGCGACGCGACGAGATTATCATTCAGGCATTCGATTTGATACGGCTCATTCGGGCTGGAACGCGTCAACAGTTGCAGATCGTGCCGACCGGCGTCCCGTCCCACAAAGTCACTCGAGCTCAAAACTCCCACGCACTTGCCAAATGCGTCGACGACGGGAGCGCCCGTCACTTCGGCGTCGAATAGACGTCGAGCCGCGTCTTGCATATCATCCGATTCCGATACCGTCAGCACGTTGGTATTCATGACATCTTCGACGCGAAGTCCAACGATTCTTTCAATTGCACTGTTCAAGTGTGTGTCCCTTCCTTTTGGTGCGTTCTTGGCTCAGGAACAGCGGCAATTCGGAATCCCGAATGGCTACCAAGGCTGTTTCACCAAAAACTCGCCTGCGGATCAATGATTTCGCGCTGTTGCCTACCACAATCAGTTCGGCGTCCCATTCGCCGGCTTGTTTTAACACAACTTCGTTGGGCGATCCTTCCATCAATTCGGTTTCGACTTTCCTGCCGTGAGCTGCAAAGTACTCACTGATATCGGTCAGCAAAGCGTGGCCACTATCCTCGCTATCGCCGACGTGGATCACCTTGACTTCCGCGTCCGGCCAAAGGTCCAAGTGGATGAAGTTGCGTACCGTTTTCGCCGATTCGACCGAGCCGCTGTAGGCCACCAGGACGCGATGAACCGGTCGATAGTTGGGCCCCACGGCCAGCACGGGATGAACGCCCGATTCGATCAATTGGACCAGCTCATTGGGCGGTTCTCCGATCACACCGTGCTCGAACAAACCGCGCAAGCCGAAAACCATTAAATCGTGATATCGCGAAGCGTCTAACAGCTTTTTGTAGGGCGAACCACCCGCGCGAACCACATGGCACGGGACCTCGGCCTCGTCGCATAAACGTGTCAGGATGTCGAGCGATTGCAGAATGGCCTTGTCGTTCATCTCGATACGTTCTGACACCAAGTCGTTGGCGAATGTGCCGCCACCAATCGCGACCGGGCCGACGTTTCGAAGTCGCTCGATGTCCGTGACAGAGATCGCGGTTACTTCGGCGGAGCATCGCTTCGCGATCTCCGTGCTGTACCGCGACACGGATGCGGTGTATTGCGGGTCGCAGACGCCGGCCAGAATACGCTTGATCATGGCGATTGTCCTTCTTGCTCTGTTGCTGTGATTTGCCTGTGACTTGCGGTCGTGTCCGCTGAGTGCCTGCGACGGCGTGTGTTACGCACCAGCATTTCCACGTCGTCGTCCGACCACATCTCACGCGTTGGGTTACGCCAGGGCTCGAACTGCTCGACAAAATGGTCGCCCACCGAGCGGTCGGGCTCTTGTTCCGCAAAAAACTCCAGCATTTCTCGGTGTAGTGTGCCTGTCTGGATGACGTACATGACTGTCTCCCTGCGATGGAACGGGCCAATCATATTAGCATCATGAAGCACAAGTCATGCCAAAGACAGCCACCCAGCTCCGGCGGGGGGCTCGGCCAGTTTCGGCCGAAATCCGCAAATCGAGGGCACTTCGGTTCTCCGCGCACTGGTCATGTGTGCGGAACAGCGCCTCTTGCCTGCCTCTGGGCGCGATACTGTCCGATCCGTATGCGGCCCGCATTTGCCAATTCAGCCCGACGAACGCCAATTGGGAGCTGATTTGGCGAGGAGTAATGAACAATGGTGCTGATCGTGTTGCAGCTGCTGCACGATATCGGTCGTCGTGGCTTGCAGTTCGTCGGCGACGGAAGCGTCGTAGCAGCAGACCTTGGAAGCTCGCGGTATACCGGGCGGTTTGGGCCCGGGTAAAGCGCCATCCGGGGCTCAAGTTATCTGACTCTTTTCTGGACCCGCAATTACTTTGTTCCACCAACCCGTCGTCTGGCTCTCACCGAGTGAAAAGAACATCTCCGCCTTGTTTGGGAATGTGGAGGTGGCAGGTCAGTGATGGCGGTATGACCTCTCCAAGCTGTTTGTCTTATCCGGGAAATGGCGAGCGGAACGACTTGTGTGCTCTTGAGCACACCTGTGCGGCGCTGTTGTTTCCGCCGTCGGCGGAATTTGACGATGAAGCGGCATGGCACAACGATTGCGGGAGTGTGAACAGGTCAAGACGATCGCCCAGGGGCGGGCATCCAATAAATCGATGTGGGAGTCCATCATGTCTACCATCCCGAAAGTCGCCGTAGTACAGGCCTTTCTTGTGGACCATAAGAAGTTCATGAAGCTGCTTGTGGATGTGCACGCGGCGTTGCAATGCGGAGATATTTCGCGAGCAAAAACGCTGGGTGTCGAGTTAAATGCTGTCGGCGGTCCGCACATCGCTTTTGAAGAGGCTGTACTCTATCCGGCAATCGACGCGGCAACCCAAGATCGTGGCTTCGTCGGACAGCTATATGGCGAGCATCAGACGATTGTCAAAGCGCTGACCGAGTTGCTGAGACTGGATGAGTCCGACGAACAACGGTTGGCTGAAGTTACTGAAGCGTTTCGCCTTGGAGTCGAGCAAGCGGAACATTGCGGAACGTTGATTAGCCGGTTGTCGCAAATGGACGAATGCGATCAGAAAGAAGCTTTGGATGAGCTGATTCAACTGCGGTCGAGCAAGATCGTGTGGACCGAGTTGACAAGAAAGGACGCTTAAGTATGTGCAGGCTTTACGGATTCCGGGCGAATGAAATGACGAAAGTTGACTGCAGCCTGGTGCGATCCCAGAACGCGATTTTGACCAAGTGCCGAAGTGACGAGATCGGTCGGTCCCGTGCGGATGGGTGGGGTATCGCCTGTTATGGCGACTTGAGTCAGTCCGTGCAGCCGTATCCCGAGCTTGTGCGGCATGCGACGGCTGCGATTGACAGCGACCACTTCAGCCATCAGGCCGAGTCTACTTTTACAGAGACGGTCGTGGCCCACGTGCGATTGGCTAGTGTCGGTTTTGTAGGCCCCACGAATTCGCATCCGTTCACGCACGAAAACTGGACCTTTGCTCATCATGGCACGGTGACTGGTTTTGACGTCTTGCAGGATGGAATGGCCCGTGAAAGTGGAGTTCTGCAGAATTTTCGCCTGGGTTCAACCGACAGCGAACAGCTATTCCTGTGGCTATTGCGCCGAATGCAGGACGACGGCGTTTCCCTGTCGGAGCCCGTGGTTGAGCAAGTTGAACGATCGTTGACGACGAGCCAACAATCGGCCGCAGGAGTGCTTTCCTGTGCAGAAGAAAATCCGCTGATGAGGATAAACAGAAGGAATAAAGTGAAGGTATTTAGCAATGTGTAAAAGAAGCTTAAGTTTACAATAAAAAAGCTGGCTTAATTAAAAACCAGCTTACTAATGACGATGAAAAATATTAACCTGTACGGGTGTTCATACAGTGCTCACTCCCTTACAGGCATATTTAAGGGACTCAGGTAAACATATCCGCGGTAATATTCTTGAACCACCCCAGAGCATATTGCACTTCAATGGCACGCGTCTCTTTACTGGCATCCATAGGCGACAAACCACCCGCACCTTTGACCGGCACAATATTGCCATCCTCTAATCGATAAACCGCAGCAACCGAAAACCCGTGTTCAGGTGCAACGATACTGTAGCAGGTGTTGACATATGAAGGTTCACCTGGGGTCAGGCCGTTGAGTTGAGCAACTACCGCAGCAGCACAGACTTTTAGCCTGTGAATTGGCAGCATAACCTGATTTAGGCACGCAGGCAAGCTTCCTCCCACAACGACACAGTCGCTGCCCATGGCAATGCGCAGGTCGTTTGCCGAGATCGGTACATCAGATCCTCATAATAGGAGGGCGTATAATCAACAGGTATGCCGTACTTTGTGCCAAACGCTTCCAGCAGGGAACGGCATAGATCAAATTGGATCGGCACCCGGTCAGGGATGCCGTCACGGCGCAACGCCGTCAGTACGCGCTGTCGAGAATTCATCAAATAGCTCCTTTTTTTCGTATCGCGTCAAACTGATGTGACACCTTCTTTACGGACCGATCAAACCCAAGAGCAAGCCGACAAGATACGCCCCTGCACAAACAAGAAACCCAAGGACGATCAGCCCTACTGTCACCAGAATATCTTGAACCAACACGCGTTCGGCACGTCGGTATCGCCACGTTGCCACATTCGCGCTCAAGACGATGATCAACGTGGCCACACCAAAAAGCAGACTGATCGGCAGCCCGCCAACCAGCCATATCCATAGCACAATGGCCAGCGCAATGACAGCGGCGGCAGCCTCGGTCACGCACACGATGGGTAAAAGCCGGCCATAATCCCGGTTGGACACAAAAAGCGCGCTCAACCAACTGGCACTCAGAGACGATAAAAGGGCGATCATGGCCAGGAGCAGAGGAAAAAGAATGAACGGGGGCGCGAATCAAGCCCAACGGCAAAAGAAACAAACCCAGCGCACCAACAATCAGCGAAAGCAAAAAAGGTATGCCCTTGGCAGCGAAATTCTGCATAATCTCTCCTATTCCAGTCCAATTCTCCGTCTGCGGAACGTCTTTCCGATTTCAAGAACGGGCCATAATGGATTGCCGCGCGGCGCGTTTCTTGATCATTAAAATGGCCCATAGCCAATTGTCGTCGCCAGCCACAAAAAGGCCACCGACACAATCACAATCCACTACAGCCGTCAGTAGATGACACAATAAATCTTGCGCGCCACGACCTGACCGTCGCTTCTGTCCAACAAAAACCAGGCCTGGCGCACAAGTGCCTCGGGGATGCGAGGCGGTGCAGTGGGCGGCACGGTGCCCGTCGACGGCAGTGGCGTGACTGACCGGGCCTTCATAGAGACGTACCAATAGGTCTCGGACGCGTCAATGGTCCCGTTGGGCGGCGGCGTCGGTCCCACCGAGCAGCCGGGCGCGGCCTCGCCGGCAAACTCTTTGGCGACCTCCTGCCCGCTCACCTGGCGTACCTCGACCACTTCCCAGTTTGCCCGCTTGCGCGTCGAGGTGTTGGGCTTGAACGCCGCCCATGCCGCGTCTATCGCCTGCTGTTCGTCCGTCAGCCCGTTTCCCACCGATCCTGCCCTGTTTGCCGATACAGGCGACCAGGAGCATGCACAGAAAAACAAGGCCAATTTTCAATCTCATCTTGCCCGCCATATCGGTCCTCCTCAATTGATTGTCGTCACTATTCCCTTTGAAATGAAAGGCAATATGATGTCATCTATCCCCCTCTTCTTGGGTTTCCATCCGCGTTCCTCCGTGTTCTTCCGCGTCCAACATCACCAATTACCGTCCCTCATCGATGCCTCCCTTTTTTTGCTCGTCCACCACCAGCACCCAGTCATTTCCCCGGTACGGATTGCCCGGAGGCTGAAAGCGCACGAAACGGCCCTCCCGCTGTCCATCACACGGCGAGACGCGCCGGTGCGGACGTCGTACCACCAGCAGCGCCAATCGGTCCAGGGAATGCGCTGCTCGCGGATCACAATCGTGTCCCCATAGGGGGTATAGACAAACGCGTGCCCCTGCCCGCTCGTCGCCACCTGGCGGCGCTCCCCATCTTCATTGCCGGCCAACAGCGCTGGATCCGGCACCCGTCCCCCTTGCGGGCGGGACAGCATCAACTGCCGGGCGTAGCGCATCTGCCACGCCCCGGGCGAGTCCAGCAGGTCCATCCAGTACAGGTCCATCATGTCGAAACGTTCTCGGGTCCGCACCTTACCCGGCACGTTAAAGCGCCACAGATTCACGTGGCCATAGGTATGGCCAAACGCGCCCGCAAACAGCGCACAATAGGCCGCTTGCCGCACGTCATAGTCGTCAAAGAACCCATTGTGCGGCTTCCATCCTACCGGGTGATCCTCGTAGCGGGGCTCGCCGTCAAGGATCGGTTTGGCCGGCTGCCGCTCCGTAATCCCTGGCGATCATCTCGTCGTTGCGATTGCCGAGGTGGCTATGCCCGCTCTGGATCATGTTAAAATCCAACCAATCGTCCTCGTGAAAGCAGGTCGCCGAAGAGTGCATCCCGTTCGGGTGGAACGTCACCAGATGGTCGGGACAGATCTCCTTGTACGCCCGTCCCATCGCCCGCCAGATCTCGACGTCCGTCTCGCCGTGCTCGTCGCCGGCAATGTCGCCGCCGTTGATCCAGATCACGTTCGGCCGGTCCCGGTAGCGCCTGGCAATCCACGCCGCATACGTCCTGGCCGATGAGAGCGTAAACGCCACCGGCGTGCCTTGCGCGCCCGAAACGTGATATCCCCAGGTAGGCAGCAAGCCGACATAGAGGCCGTACTCGGCGGCCATGTCGATGATGGCGTCCGCGTGCGTCCAAAAGGTCTCGCCACCGGAGACGTCGGGCCGGGTGGGGTCGTTGTTCAGCAGCGGCCGCTGCCCGTACGCGTTCGCCGCGTTAAACGCTACATTATACCCCATCAGCACCACCGCCTGGATGACCGTAAAGCCCTTGTCCCGCCGGTCCTCAAAATAACGCCGGACGTCCTCGCGATCCAGGTGAACAAACAGCGACCAGGCCGTGTCGCCCAACCAGAACCAGGGAGACCCATCCGCCTTTTCCAGGGTGCGCCCGTCACTAGAGACTTTTAATTGCCATCCCGAATCCATCGTGCCTCCTTGTGCCGCTTGCTC